>CAWEQX010000005.1:0-115644 GCA_963811385.1 uncultured Actinomycetota bacterium
GTGGCACCGCCCACGAGCGGGAAGGGCACGTGGCCCGCCTCCTGCAGACGGCGCGCGGTCACGATCTGCACGAGGTTGCCCATGTGGAGGCTGGGTGCGGTGGGGTCGAAGCCGACGTAGAACCGCACCGGCCCGTCGTCCACCGCCTGGCGCAGCGCGTCGAGGTCGGTGGCGTGGGCGAGCAGCCCGCGCCACTGCAGGTCGTCGAGCAGGTGGACCGAGGTCTCGAGGCTCACTGCGCCGCCGCCCGCGCCGCGTCGAGCTCGGTCTTGGTGAGCACCGGACGGACCTCGAGCCCGACGTCCTCGAGGGGGTTCTCGCCCTCCGGGCTGCGGTCGATCGCACAGACGACGACCTCCACCACGGCCCCTGCCTCGCGCAGGGCACGCACCGCGTCGCGCACCGCCCCGCCGGTGGTGATGACGTCCTCGACCAGGGTCACCCGGCGACCGGCGACGTCGGGCCCCTCCGCGAGCTTGCAGGTGCCGTACGTCTTGGCCTGCTTGCGCACGAACAGCGACGGCAGGCCGGTGCGGGCGCTGAGCACGGTCGCGATCGGCACCCCGCCGAGCTCGAGGCCGCCGAGGAGCTCGGTGTCGTCGGGGAGCAGACCGACCATGCGGTCCACCACGCGCGCGAGGAGCGCCGGCCGGGCCTCGAAGAGGTACTTGTCGAAGTACTCCGAGGCGACCTGTCCCGACCGGAGCGTGAACTCCCCGGTGAGACGGCAGCAGGCGTCGACGTCCGCGGCGAGGTCCGCGTCGGACGGGGGGCTGGGGGTCTGGGTGGTCACCACGCCATCATCCCAAACGGTCGCGCTAGCCTCCTGCGGTGACCCGCTCCGCTGACGTCCTGCGTACCCCCGACGACCGCTTCGAGGGCCTGCCCGGCCATCCCTTCGCCCCGCACTACACCGACGTCGAGGGCCTGCGCGTCCACCACGTCGACGAGGGACCGCGCGACGCGGCGCCCGTGCTCATGCTGCACGGCGAGCCGTCGTGGTCCTACCTCTACCGGCACATGGTGCCGGTGTTCGCCGGGGCCGGGCTGCGTGCCGTGGCTCCCGACCTCGTCGGCTTCGGCCGCAGCGACAAGCCGACCGACCCGGCGGCGTACACCTACCAGGCGCACGTGGACTGGATGGCCGCCTGGCTCGAGGCCACCGACCTGCGTGAGGTCACGCTCGTGTGCCAGGACTGGGGGTCGCTGATCGGGCTGCGCCTCGCCGCCGAGCACCAGGACCGGTTCGCGCGTGTCGTCGTGGCCAACGGGTTCCTGCCGACCGCCGACCGGCGCACGCCTCCGGCGTTCCACGTCTGGCGCGCGTTCGCGCGGCACTCCCCCGTGCTGCCGGTCGGCCGCATCGTGGCCACCGGCTGCCGGCGGAGGCTGAGCAGGGAGGAGCGGGCGGCGTACGACGCGCCGTTCCCGAGCGCGGCGTACAAGGTCGGGGCCCGGCGCTTCCCGGCGCTCGTGCCGACCTCGCCCGACGACCCGGCCGTGCCCGCGAACCGGGCGGCGTGGGAGGTGCTGGGCCGCTGGGAGAAGCCGTTCCTGACGCTCTTCGGTGCCGACGACCCGATCTTCGGCAAGGCGGACAAGCCGCTGCAGCGCCACGTCCCGGGCGCCGCCGGCCAGCCGCACGCGCGGGTGCGCGGCAGCCACTTCGTCCAGGAGGACGCGGGCGAGGAGATCGCGCGCCGCGTCGTGGACTGGATCGGCTGACCGGCCGCGCAGCTCAGCTCCGCGGTGGCCGCGGCTTGGCGGGGACGTAGCGGCTGACCGTGGGGTCGCCGCTGACCCAGAAGCGCCACGGGCGGTCGGCCGCGTGCCGCAGGCCGACCCTCGGCCCCGTGCTGACCGCCGGCGACGGGCGGTCGCTCGGCACCAGGGTCACCGGTCCGCGGACCAGGTCGGCCCCGTCGTGCTGCGGCCCGATCCCCAGCGCGCGGCACAGGCTGGCCGGTCCGCGGGCCAGCTCGACGTCGCGCCGCGCCGCGGGACGCCTGGTCCGCGCCAGGTCGTGACCCTCGACCACCTCGCCGGCCCGCACCAGCACCGCACCGCACTCACCCGGTGGCCCGGTCACGACGTTGGCGCAGTGGTGCATCCCGTAGACGAAGTAGACGTAGAGGTGTCCCGGCTCGCCGAACATCGTGGCGTTGCGCGGGGTCGGACCGCGGAAGCCGTGGGAGCCCGGGTCGGCGGCGCCGGCGTAGGCCTCCACCTCCGTCAGGCGTACCGCGACCGGGCCGTCGGGATGGTCGTGGCGCAGGACCGCGCCCAGCAGCAGCGGTGCCACCTCGACGGCGTCACCGCCGAGCAGGTCGCGGAGACTCACCCGAGCCAGGTGCGCAGGCGGGCGGTCTCCTCGCGCAGCTCGGCCAGCTGCTCGGCCACCCGGACCGGTGCGGTGCCGCCGCGGCCGTCGCGGGAGGCGACCGAGCCCTCGACGGTGAGCACCTCGCGCACGGCGGGGGTCAGCCGCGGGTCGATCGCGGCGAAGTCGTCGTCGGTCAGGTCGGACAGCTCGATGCCGCGCTGCTCGCAGGCCCGGACGCACGCCCCGGCCAGCTCGTGGGCCTCGCGGAAGGGGACGCCCTCGCGCACCAGCCACTCGGCGACGTCGGTCGCCAGCGAGAAGCCCTGGGGTGCGAGCTCCGCCATCCGCTCGGTGTGGAAGGTCAGCGTGGCCACCTGTCCCGCGAACGCCGGCAGCAGGACCTCGAGGGTGTCGAGCGAGTCGAAGACCGGCTCCTTGTCCTCCTGCAGGTCGCGGTTGTAGCCCAGCGGAAGCGCCTTGAGCGTGGCCAGGAGCCCCGCCAGGTTGCCGATCACCCGGCCGGCCTTGCCGCGGGCGAGCTCGGCGACGTCGGGGTTCTTCTTCTGCGGCATGATGCTCGACCCCGTGGAGTAGCCGTCGTCGAGGGTGACGAAGCCGAACTCGCGGGTCGCCCAGAGGATCACCTCCTCGGCCTGGCGCGACACGTCCACGCCGATCATCGCCAGGACGAAGGCGAGCTCGGCGACGAAGTCTCGCGAGGCGGTGCCGTCGATGGAGTTGGCCGAGGAGGAGTCGAAGCCGAGGTCGGCGGCGACCGCCATGGGGTCCAGCCCGAGGCTGGAGCCGGCCACGGCACCCGAGCCGTAGGGCGAGTCGACCGCCACCCTGGCGTCCCAGTCCCGGAGGCGCTGCACGTCGCGGACCAGCGGCCAGGCGTGGGCGAGCAGGTGGTGCGAGAGCAGCACCGGCTGGGCGGACTGGAGGTGGGTGCGACCGGGCATCACCGCGCCCATGTGGGTGTCGGCGTGACCCGCCAGCGCGTCGACCAGGTCGAGCACGAGCGCCCCGACCAGACGGGCGTGCTCACGCAGGTAGACCTTGAGCTGGGTGGCGATCTGGTCGTTGCGGCTGCGGCCCGCGCGCAGCTTGCCGCCCAGCCCTGGGCCGAGGATCTCCACCAGGCCGCGCTCCAGCGCGCCGTGGACGTCCTCGTCGCTCTCGGCCGCGACGAACTCGCCGGCCGTGACGCGGCGGCCGAGCTCGGCCAGGCCCTCCAGCATGCGCTCCAGCTCGTCGGCGTCGAGCAGCCCGGCGGCGGCCAGGACGCGCGCGTGGGCCCGCGAGCCCGCGAGGTCGTAGGGCGCCAGCCGCCAGTCGAAGTGGGTGGACCGGGACAGCGCCTCGAGCTCGGGGCTGGGGCCGCCGGCGAAGCGGCCGCCCCAGAGCTTGCCGGTGTTGGTGGTGTTCATCGTGCCCTTCTCGTGGTCTCGACGGGTGCCGGGTCAGTCGGTGCCGAGCTCCATGGCGGCGGCCTCGAGGGCGCGCTCCTCCTCGGCGCCCGGGTTGTCGGCGATCCGGTCGTAGCCGCCCGCCTCGATCTCGCCGAACAGCGTGCCGTGCTCGACCAGGACGTGGCCCTGGTCGTCGGGCTGGGCGGCGTAGGCCTCCAGCTTGCTGCGCGAGTCGGCGATGTCCAGGTTGCGCAACGTGAGCTGGCCGATGCGGTCGGTGGGGCCGAAGGCCGCGTTGGTGGTGCGCTCCATCGAGAGCTTGTCGGGGTGGTAGGAGAACGCCGGACCGTCGGTGCGCAGGATCGAGTAGTCCTCACCACGGCGCAGCCGCAGCGTCACCTCGCCGGTGACCAGGGACGCGACCCAGCGCTGGAGCGCCTCGCGCAGCATCAGCGCCTGCGGGTCGAGCCAGCGGCCCTGGTAGAGCAGGACGCCGAGCCGGCGCCCCTCCGCGTGGTAGTTGGCGATCGTGTCCTCGTTGTGGATCGCGTTGAGCAGCCGCTCGTAGGCGATCCACAGCAGCGCCATCCCGGGCGCCTCGTAGATGCCGCGCGACTTGGCCTCGATGATGCGGTTCTCGATCTGGTCGGACATGCCGAGACCGTGGCGACCGCCGACCACGTTGGCCTCGTGGACCAGCGCCACCGCGTCGTCGAACCGCGTGCCGTTGATCGCGACAGGACGCCCGGCCTCGAACGCGATCGTCACGTCCTCGGTCTCGACGCGCACCGACGGGTCCCAGAACTTGACGCCCATGATCGGCTCGACGGTCTCGAGGGAGACGTCGAGGTGCTCCAGCGTCTTGGCCTCGTGGGTCGCACCCCAGATGTTGGCATCGGTGGAGTAGGCCTTCTCGTGGGGGTCGCGGTAGGGCAGGTCGCGCTCGGTGAGCCACTGGCTCATCTCCTTGCGACCGCCCAGCTCGGTGACGAAGTCGGCGTCCAGCCACGGCTTGTAGATCCGCAGATCGGGGTTGGCCAGCAGGCCGTAGCGGTAGAACCGCTCGATGTCGTTGCCCTTGAACGTCGAGCCGTCGCCCCAGATGTCCACGCCGTCCTCGTGCATCGCGCGGACCAGCAGCGTGCCGGTCACCGCGCGACCCAGCGGCGTGGTGTTGAAGTAGGCCCGGCCCCCGGAGCGGATGTGGAAGGCACCGCAGGCGATCGCCGCGAGCCCCTCCTCGACCAGCGGCCGGCGGCAGTCGACCGCGCGGCTGATCTCGGCGCCGTAGGCCAGCGCACGGCCGGGGACCCCGGAGACGTCAGGCTCGTCGTACTGCCCGAGGTCGGCGGTGTAGGTGCAGGGGACCGCGCCCTTCTCGCGCATCCAGGCCACGGCCACGGACGTGTCGAGCCCGCCGGAGAACGCGATGCCGACGCGCTCGCCGACGGGGAGGGAGGTCAGGACCTTGCTCACAGGTTGCCTTTCAGTGCCAGGGAGGTGAAGCGGTGGGCGACGGCGTCGCCACCGCGGGCGTCGGCGGCGATCACCAGGACGGTGTCGTCGCCGGCGATCGTGCCGATGACCTCGCGCATCTCGACCTTGTCGATCGCGGAGGCCAGGAACTGGGCCGCACCCGGCGGCGTGCGGAGCACGACCAGGTTGGCGCTGGAGCTCGTCGAGACCAGCAGCTCGTGGCACAGCCTGGCCAGCCGGGCCTCGCTGGCGCCGGACTCGGGCGTCGCCGCGGTGAGGCTGCGATCGCCCCCCTCACCGGGGACGGCGTAGACCAGGGCGCCGTCGGACCCGCGCACCTTGACCGCGTCGAGCTCGACGAGGTCGCGCGAGAGGGTCGCCTGGGTGACGTGCATGCCCGACCCGGCGAGCAGGTCCGCGAGCTCGGCCTGGGACCGCACGGGGTGGCGGGTGAGCAGCTCGACGATGCGGTGCTGGCGCGCGCTCTTGGTCGCCGGGATCACCGGTGCCGGCGCGGCGGCGGCGCGCGGCCTCACGAGTCCTCCTGGCGCAGGAGCCAGGTGAGCAGCGCCTTCTGGGCGTGGAGACGGTTCTCCGCCTCGTCCCACACCACGCTCTGCGGCCCGTCGATGACGTCGGCCGAGATCTCCTTGCCGCGGTAGGCCGGGAGGCAGTGCAGCACGATCGCGTCGTCCTTGGCGTGGGCCAGGAGCTCGGTGGTGAGCGAGAACGGCGCGAAGGGCCGCATCCGCTCCGCGGCCTCGGCCTCCTTGCCCATCGAGACCCAGGTGTCGGTCGCGACGACGTCGGCGTCCTGGACCGCGGTGACCGCATCGTGCGAGAAGGACGCTGACCCACCGGTCTGTGCGGCGATCTCTTGTGCGCGCGACAAGATCTCACCGGACGGCTCGAACTGCTCGGGGCCCGAGACCGTCACGTGCATCCCCGCGAGCGCCCCGGCGAGCAGGTAGGAGTGGGACATGTTGCACGCCGTGTCGCCCAGGAAGGTCAGCCGCTGACCGGCCAGCGCGCCGCGGTGCTCGAGCACCGTGAGCAGGTCGGCCAGGAGCTGGCAGGGGTGGAAGTCGTCGGTCAGCGCGTTGACCACCGGGACGCCGGCGTGCGCGGCCATCTCGTCGATGCGGTCCTGGCCGAAGGTCCGCCACACGATCGCGGCCACCTGCCGCCCCAGCACGCGGGCGGTGTCCGCGATCGACTCGCGCCGGCCGATGCCGGCGAGGTTGCCGTCGACCATGATCGGCACGCCGCCGAGCTCGCCGACGCCGGTCATGAAGGACAGCTGGGTGCGCAGGGTCGGCTTGTCGAACACCAGGGCGACGCCCTTGCGCTGGCCGAAGGGCTGCTCGGCGCCCCGGTCGGCCTTGAGCCGCAGGGCCAGCTGGAGCACCTCGGCCTGCTCGGCGGCGGTCAGGTCGTCGTCACGCAGGAAGTGTCGGGTCATGGGGAGTCCTCTCCGGTCGTGGCTGCCAGGGCCTCGGCGAGGATGCCGGGCCACGCGTCGAGGAACGACTGCGCCTGCTCGGCGCCGAGCACGAGCGGCGGCGCGAGTCGGATGCGGTCGGGGGTGGGGTCGTTGACGATGAAGCCGTGCCGCTGCGCGACCAGGACGACCTGGCGGGAGACCGGCTCGGCGAGGGTGAGGCCGAGCAGCAGCCCGCTGCCCCGTACGTCGGTGACGGCGGAGTGGCGCAGTCCCGCGCGCAGCAGGTCCCCCACCCGGCGCGCGTTGCCGACCAGGTCGTCGGCCTCGACGACGTCGAGCACGGCCAGGGCGGCCGCACAGGCGACGGGGTTGCCGCCGAAGGTCGACCCGTGGTGGCCCGGCCCGAGCAGGTCGCCGGCCGCGCCGAGACCGAGGCAGGCCCCGATCGGGATGCCGCCACCGAGCCCCTTGGCGACGGTCACGACATCCGGCTCGACCTCGGGGTCGTGCGCCCAGAACGACCCCGTGCGGCCCACGCCGGTCTGCACCTCGTCGAGCCACAGCAGGGCGCCGCGCTCCCGGGTGATCCGCCGTGCCGCGCCGAGGTAGCCCGGCGGCGGCACGACCACGCCGGCCTCACCCTGGACCGGCTCGAGCACGACCGCCGCCGTCGCGTCGGTGACGGCGTGCTCGAGCGCCGCCTCGTCGCCGTAGGGGACGAAGGTGACGTCGCCGGGCAGCGGCTCGAACGGCTCGCGGTAGGCCGCCTTGCTGGTCAGGGCGAGCGCCCCCATGGTGCGTCCGTGGAAGCTGCCCTCGGCGGCGACCAGGTGGGTGCGGCCGGTGCGCCGGGTGAGCTTGAACGCGGCCTCGTTGGCCTCCGTGCCGCTGTTGGTGAGGAACACGCGACCCTCGCGGCCGGTCGTGGCCAGCAGGCGCTCGGCGAGGTCGACCTGGGGACGGGTGGCGAAGAAGTTCGACACGTGCCCGAGGGTGCGCAGCTGCTGCGTCACCGCGTCGACCAGCGCCGGGTGGCCGTGGCCGAGGGCGTTGACGGCGATGCCGCCGAGCAGGTCGAGGTAGCGCGTGCCGTCCTCGTCCCAGACGTAGGCACCCTCGCCGCGCTCGAGCACCAGGCGGGGAGTTCCGAACGTCGACATCAGCGAGTCGGCGTAGCGCTCCCTCGTGGGTCCGGCCATCACGGCACCTCCGGCTTGTCGCTCGTGCGGTAGAGCGCCGAGCGGACCTTGGTGGGCACCTCGGGCAGCACCTGCGTGCCGACGCCCTCGTCGGTGAAGATCTCCAGCAGCACCGCGTGCGGCGTGCGCCCGTCGACCACGGTCGCCCGTGGGACACCGCCCCGGACCGCCTCCAGGCACGCCCCCATCTTGGGCACCATCCCGCTGGCCAGCGTCGGCATCAGCTCGGCCAGGGCCTCCGGCGAGATCTCGCCGATCACGTCCTCGCTGTCGGGCCAGTCGCGGTAGAGCCCCTCGACGTCGGTGAGCACGAGCAGCTTCTCCGCGCCGAGCGCCACGGCGAGCGCCGCGGCCGCACTGTCGGCGTTGACGTTGTGGACGACCCCGTCCGCGTCCGGGGCGACGCTGGAGATCACCGGGATGCGACCGGCCTCGACGATGTCCTGCACCGCCTCGGGACGCACCTTGGTGACCTCGCCGACCAGGCCGAGGTCGACCTCCTCGCCGTCGACGACCGTGCTGGTGCGGGTCGCGGTGAACAGGCCGGCGTCCTCGCCGGAGAGGCCGACGGCCAGGGGGCCGTGCTCGTTGAGCAGTCCGACCAGCTCGCGCTGCACCTGTCCGACGAGCACCATGCGGACCACGTCCATGGCCTCCTCGGTGGTCACCCGCAGGCCACCACGGAACTCCGAGTCGATGCCGAGCCGGCTCAGCATCCCGGAGATCTGGGGGCCGCCGCCGTGCACCACGACCGGCTTGAACCCGGCGTAGCGGAGGAACACCACGTCCTGCGCGAACGCCCGCTTGAGGTGCTCGTCGGTCATCGCGTTGCCGCCGTACTTCACCACGATCGTGTGTCCGTGGTACTTCATCAGCCACGGCAGCGCGCCCGCCAGGACGTGGGCCTTCTCGGTGGCGACCTGCCACCGCGTCATCGCGTCGGAGTCGTTCATCGGTCTCTGGTCCTCAGCTGCTGTAGGCGGAGTTCTCGTGGACGTAGGCGTGGGTGAGGTCGTTGGTCCACACCGTGGCCCGGGCGTCGCCGGCCTTCAGGTCGACGGTGACGTCGACGTGCCGGGCGGTGAGGTCCACCAGCTCGGGCGACTCGTGGGGCGTGGAGGAACGGCACACCCAGACGCCGTTCATCGCGACGTCCAGGTCGGCCGGGTCGAAGGCCGCCGACGTGGTGCCGATGCTGGCCAGCACCCGGCCCCAGTTGGGGTCCTTGCCGAAGACCGCGGCCTTGAACAGGTTGCTGCGCGCCACGGAGCGACCCACCTCGACCGCCTCGTCCTCCGACGCGGCGTGCAGGACCGTGATCGCGACCTCGTGGTCGGCCCCTTCGGCGTCGGCCAGCAGCTGCATGGCCAGGTCGGCGCAGGCACGGGTCAGGACCTCGGTCACGTCGGCCTCGGACGGGGTCACCCCCGACGCACCACTGGCCATCAGGGTCACCGTGTCGTTGGTCGACATGCACCCGTCGGAGTCGAGCCGGTCGAAGGAGACCCGGGTCGCGGCGCGCAGCGCGCGGTCGGCGACGTCGGCGGGGACGACCGCGTCCGTGGTCAGCACCACGAGCATGGTCGCCAGCTGCGGGGCGAGCATGCCCGCGCCCTTGGCCATGCCGCCGACCGTCCAGCCGGCGCCCTCGACCACGACCTGCTTGCTCACCGAGTCGGTCGTCATGATCGCCTCGGCGGCGTCCTGTCCCCCGTCGGCGGCGAGGCCGGCCGCGGCGGCGTCCACCCCGGCGAGCACCTGCTCGCGCGGGTTGGCCAGCCCGATCAGGCCGGTGGAACAGACGACCACGTCGATGGCTCCGATGCCGAGGTGGCCCGCCACCTGCTCGGCCACCGCGTGCGTGGTGCGGAAGCCCTCGGGGCCCGTGTAGCAGTTGGCGCCGCCGGAGTTGAGCACGACCGCGCGCACGATGCCGTCCTGCACGACCCGCTCGCTCCACAGCACGGGGTTGGCCTTGCAGCGGTTGGCCGTGAAGACGCTGGCGGAGTCGTGCCGGGGTCCGTCGTTGACCACGAGCGCCACGTCCTTGGCGCCGGTGCTCTTGAGGCCCGCGGCGACACCTGCCGCGCGGAACCCCTGCGGGTGCGTCACGCTCACGGCGCCAGCCCCACGGTCGAGAGCCCGGTGGTCTCGGGCAGGCCGAGGGCGAGGTTCATGCACTGCACCGCGGCGCCGGCCGTGCCCTTGGCGAGGTTGTCCACGGCGCCGACGGCCACCAGGCGGCCCGCGGCCTCGTCGACGGTCACCTGCAGGTGCACGGCGTTGGAGCCGAGGACCGACTGGGTCTGCGGCCAGACCCCCTCGGGGAGCACGTGCACGAACGGCTCGTCGGCGTAGGCCTTGAGGTACGCCGCCCGCGCGGTCCCTGCGTCGACGGTCGTGGGCGCGGAGCAGGTGGCGAGGATGCCGCGGCTCATCGGGACCAGGAGCGGGGTGAAGCTCACCCGCACGTCGGTGCCGTGCGCGAGCGCGGAGAGGTTCTGCACGATCTCGGGGGTGTGCCGATGCACCCCGCCCACGCCGTAGGCGCTGGCGCTGCCCATGACCTCGCTGCCGAGCAGGTGCGCCTTGGCCGCCTTGCCCGCGCCACTGGTGCCGCTCGCCGCCACCACGACGACATCGGAGGCGTCGACCAGGTCGTGCTGCACGGCTGGTGCGAGGGCCAGCGAGGACACCGTGGGGTAGCAGCCGGGGACCGCGATCCGCCGGGCACCGCTCAGCGCCTCGCGGTTGTCGCCCAGCTCGGGCAGCCCGTAGGGCCACGAGCCCGCATGCGCGCCGCCGTAGAACCGGTCCCAGGCCTGCGCGTCGGTCAGCCGGAAGTCCGCCCCGCAGTCGACCACGACGGTCTCGGCACCGAGCGCCTCGGCGATCTCGGCCGACTGGCCGTGGGGCAGCGCGAGGAAGACCACGTCGTGGCCGGCGAGCGCCTCGGCCGAGGTGGGCTCGAGGACGCGGTCGGCCAGCGGCAGCAGGTGCGGCTGCAGCGTGCCGAGGCTCCGGCCGGCGTTGCCGGCGCCGGTGAGGGCGCCGATGCGGACCTGCGGGTGGGCGAGGAGGAGGCGCAGGAGCTCGCCGCCGGCGTACCCGCTGGCACCGGCGACAGCGACGGTGGTCGTCATATGCATGACTATACAATGCTCCGTAACACTATTCTCACTAGGTCCGGCCCTCGGGCGCCGGTAGCGTGCCGAGCATGTCCCCCGACACCCCCGCGCCGCCACTCGCCCTGGACCACGAGACCTACCTGGGCCACCTCGCCGCGGAGTCCCGTCGGTTCGCCGAGGTCCTGGCCGACTGCGACCTCGGCGCCCGGGTGCCCTCGTGCCCCGACTGGGACGCGCGGGCGCTCCTGGACCACCTCACCGGCGTCCAGTGGCACTGGGGCACCGTGGTGCGCGAGCGGATCACCGAGGACGGAGAGCTCGAGCCCCCGCCGTTCCCCCAGGACCGCGAGGGCCTGCTCGCGGCCTACGACGAGGCCAGCGCGGGGCTGCAGGCGACCCTGCGCGAGACCGACCCGGCCACCGAGGTCTGGATGTGGGCCGAGGACAAGCGCGTCGGGTTCGTCGCCCGGCGACAGGCGCTCGAGGCCGCCGTGCACCGGATCGACGCCGAGCTGGCCGCGGGACTGCCTGCGACCCCGGTCGACCCCGCGCTCGCGGCCGACGGGGTGCTCGAGGTCCTCGACGTGATGTACGGCGGGTGCCCGCCGTGGGGCTCCTTCGACCCGAGCGGGCCGAGCGTGGTGGTGCGCTGCACCGACACCGGTGACGAGGTCCCGGTGGTGCTCGGGCGGTTCTCCGGCACCGCCCCCGACGGCACCACGTACGACGAGACCGACCTGTCCGTGCGGTTCGCCAGCACCGATGCCGAGGCGTCGGCCGTCGTGGCCGGCACCGCCGACGACCTGCTCGCGTGGCTGTGGCACCGCCGCGACGCCGGGCCGCTCTCCCTCAGCGGCGACGGGACCACGATCGCGGAGCTGACCGGCCTCCTCGGCACACCGCTCACCTAGGACCGGTTCGGTTCGGGAAATGGGAGCGTTCCCACTTGGCTCTTGACAGCGTCCTGTGGTCGCCGTCACTGTCGAGGACACGAAGTGGGAACGCTCCCACCCCGACCCAGGAACCCGCAGGAACAGGTGATCGCCATGCCCCTCCCCCTCTCTCGCCGGCGCCGGACGGCAGCCGCGCTGGGTGCGCTCGCGCTCGGCCTGACCACCACGCTCGCCGCCTGCGGCGGTGACGACGGCGCGTCGGGCGGCTCCACCACCTTGCGCGTCAACGTCTTCGGCAACTTCGGCTACGAGGACCTCTACCGGCAGTTCGAGGCCGACCACCCGGGCGTCGAGATCGTCGAGACCGCCGAGGGCGACCTCGGGCAGTACAACACCCAGCTGACCCAGAAGATCGCCGCCGGCAGCGGCGCCGGCGACGTGGTCGCGATCGAGGAGGGCCAGGTGGTCAACTTCCTCCAGAGCCCCGACAAGTTCGTCAACCTCCAGGACCACGGGTCGAACGACAAGAAGGACCAGTGGCTGGACTGGAAGTACGCCCAGGCGACGACCGCCGACGGCACCGACACGATCGGTCTCGGCACGGACGTGGGCGGCCTGGCGATGTGCTACCGCAAGGACCTGTTCGAGAAGGCCGGCCTACCGACGGACCGCGACGAGGTGGCCGCCCTGTGGCCGACCTGGGAGGACTTCGTCGCGACCGGCGAGCGGTTCCAGAAGGCGGTCGGCAGCGGCGCCGACGCGCCCCACTTCGTCGACTCCTCCACCAACACCTACAACTCGATCCTCATGCAGTCGGGCGACCACACCTACTTCGACACCGACGGCAGCCTGGTCATCGACACCAACCCCTCGGTCGAGCAGGCGTGGGACACCGCGGTGACGATGGCGGAGAAGGGCATCACCGCCAGGCTCAAGTCCTTCTCCAACGAGTGGAACGCGGGCTTCAAGAACGGCAGCTTCGCGACCATCGCGTGCCCGGCCTGGATGACCGGCTACATCCAGGAGCAGGCCGGCGAGGCCAACGCCGGCACGTGGGACATCACCACGGTCCCCGGCGGCGGCGGCAACTGGGGAGGCTCGTTCCTCGCGGTGCCCACGACCAGCAAGCACCAGGACCTCGCGATCGAGCTGGCCTACTTCCTCACCAGCGCCGACGGCCAGCTGGGTGCCTTCGAGGCGGTCGGCAACCTGCCCTCCAACCCGACGCTCTACGACACCCCCGAGCTGAAGGGCGCGACCAACGAGTACTTCAGCGACGCGCCGGTCGGGAAGATCTTCGTCGCCGGTGCCCGCAACCTGGAGCCGGTCTACCTCGGGGCCAAGAACCAGCCGGTGCGCGACGCCGTCGAGAACGCCCTGCGCAGCGTCGAGAACGGGCAGAAGTCCTCCTCCGCCGGGTGGAAGACCGCTGTCGAGGACGCCGAGGCCGCCGCCGGCTGAGCGCCGCACCGACCCGAGGAGCACGATGACCGTCTCGACCGCGGGCCCGGTCCACCCCCCGGTGGCCGGGCCCGCCCCCCACGACCCCCCGACCACCTCACCTCCCGAGCCGCCACGCCGCGCGCGGGCACCGCTCCGCGAGCAGGCGGCGGCGTACCTGTTCATCTCGCCGTTCTTCGTGGTCTTCGCGATCTTCGGGCTCTTCCCGATCCTGTTCACCCTCTGGGTCTCCCTGCACGACTGGAGCCTGCTGGGGGCGCACACCTGGATCGGGCTGGACAACTACGCCGCACTGCTGGGCGACCACTACTTCTGGAACGCCCTGGGCAACACCCTCGGCATCTTCGTGGTGGCCACCGTCCCCCAGCTGACCATGGCGCTCGGGCTCGCCCAGCTGCTCAACCGCAAGCTCCGGGCGCGGACCCTGTGGCGCATGGGCGTGCTGCTGCCCAACGTCACCTCGGTGGCGGCGGTGGGGATCATCTTCACCCTGATCTTCGCCCGTGACTTCGGCCTGGCCAACTGGGCGCTCGGGCACGTGGGCATCGACCCGATCGGCTGGCAGGACCACCGCTGGTCGTCGTGGCTGGCGATCTCGGTGATGGTCGACTGGCGGTGGACCGGCTACAACGCGATCATCTTCCTCGCCGCGCTGCAGGCCGTCCCGAGCGAGATCTACGACGCCGCGGCGGTCGACGGCGCCACCCCCCGACGGCAGTTCTGGCACATCACGGTGCCACTGGTGCGCCCGACCCTGGTCTTCGTCGCCCTCGTCTCGACCATCGGCGGCGTCCAGCTCTTCACCGAGCCGCTGCTGTTCAACTCGGGCGCCAACGCGGTCACCGGCGGCACCACCCGGCAGTTCCAGACCTTGACGATGTACCTCTACGAGAAGGCCTTCGTCGGTCAGGAGTTCGGCTACGCCGCCACCGTGGCCTGGGTGATGTTCCTGGTGATCGCGCTCGTGGCGATGCTCAACGCGCTGATGATCCGGCGCATCCGGGGGGTGGACTGAGATGGCAAGCTCCCCCCGCATCCGGCTGAGCCCGGCCGTCGGCGTGCTGGCCCTCGCCACCGCGATCTCGGCGTTCCCGCTCTACTTCATGCTCGTCATGGCCTCGCGTCCCAACGAGGACATCACCTCGGTGCCCCCACCCCTGCTGCCCGGTGGCGAGCTGTGGTCCAACCTCGACCGGGTGCTGGCCAACCCGGACGTGCAGTTCACCACCGCCCTGGTCGACAGCCTGCTGGTCGCGACCGTGAGCACCGTCGCCCTGGTCATGTTCTCCGCGATGGCCGGGTTCGCCTTCGCCAAGATGCGGTTCGTCGCCCGGCAGCCGCTGCTGGCCTTCGTCCTCGCGACGATGATGGTGCCGGTCCAGCTCGGGCTGATCCCGCTCTACATGCTGATGTCGAAGCTGCACCTGGTGGGAAGCCTGCCGGCGGTGGTCCTGCCCTTCCTCGTCTCCGGCTTCGGCGTCTTCCTGATGCGGCAGTTCGTCACCCAGGCGCTGCCCGACGAGCTGCTCGAGGCCGCCAGGCTCGACGGCGCCTCGGTGTGGAGGACGTTCTGGTACGTCGTCGTGCCGGTCCTGCGCCCCGCCGCGGCGGTGCTGGGGCTGCTGGCCTTCATGGAGCGCTGGAACGACTTCCTGTGGCCCTACCTCGTGCTGGACATCGACCACCCGACGGTCCAGGTCGCCCTCTCCCGGCTCGCCGGGGGCTACTACACCGACCAGGCCCTGGTGATGGCCGGCACGCTCCTGGGCGTCGTCCCCCTGCTCGTCGTGTTCGTGCTGTTCGGCCGCCAGATCGTCGGCGGCATCATGGAAGGCGGAGTCAAGGCATGACCACCTCCACGCAGGTCCCCCTGCACGTCGTCGCAGCGCCCCGGCTGCGTCCGGCCGTCGCCCCGCACCCGACCGACTTCCCCCCGGACTTCACCTGGGGTGCCGCCACCGCGGCGTACCAGGTCGAGGGCGGGGTGGACGAGGACGGCCGCACGCCCTCGATCTGGGACACCTTCTGCGCCGAGCCCCGCCGGGTCCGCGGCGGGCAGTCCGGTGCGGTCGCCTGCGACCACCGGCACCGCTTCCGCGACGACGTCGGGCTGATGGCCGGTCTGGGCCTGGGCGCCTACCGGTTCTCGCTGTCCTGGCCGCGCGTCCTGCCCGGCGCCGGGGCGCCGTCGGCGTCCGGCCTCGGCTTCTACGACCAGCTGGTCGACACGCTGCTGGAGGCGGGCATCGAGCCCTGGGTCACGCTCTACCACTGGGACCTGCCCCAGGAGCTCGAGGACGCCGGCGGCTGGCCGGAGCGGGCCACGGCCCATCGCCTCGCCGAGCTCGCGGAGGCGGCCGGCGCGGCGCTCGGCGACCGGGTGCGCCACTGGATCACGCTCAACGAGCCGTGGTGCTCGGCCTTCCTCGGCTACGGCTCGGGGATCCACGCCCCGGGGCGCGCGGACCCCGCGGCCGCGGTGCGCGCCTCGCACCACCTGCTGCTGGCGCACGGCGAGGCCGTGCAGGCCCTGCGGGCCACCGTCCCGCAGGCCCAGGTCGGGGTGACCCTCAACCTCTACCCCGTCGCCGGACTGACCGACGACGCGGGGACCGCGGACCTGGTGCGGCGCATCGACGGGCTGCACAACCGCTGGTTCCTCGACCCCGTGCTGCTGGGCCGCTACCCGGCCGACGTGCTGTCGGACCTCGGCGACCTGGTGCCGCCCGGGCTCGTCCGGGACGGCGACCTGGACACCGTCCACCAGCCGCTGGACTTCCTCGGGGTGAACTACTACACGCGCCACAACGTGCGCCCCTCGGTCTACCCCGGCACCAACGCCGCCGACTTCGGAGGACGCTGGCTGGACCGCACGGCCAACGGGTGGGAGGTCGACCCCGACGGGCTGCACGAGACGCTCGTGCGCGTCGCGCGCGACTACCCCGCCCTGCCGCTGGTCGTCACCGAGAACGGCTCGGCGTGGCCGGACCGGGTCGAGCCCGACGGCGAGGTCCACGACCGTGGCCGGCTCGACTACCTCGGGGCCCACCTCGAGGCCTGCGCGCGGGCACGTCGTGACGGCGCGGACGTCACCGGCTACTTCGCGTGGTCGCTCCTGGACAACTTCGAGTGGGCGGAGGGCTACGCCGTGCGGTTCGGCCTCGTGCACGTCGACTACCCCACGCAGCAGCGCACGGTGAAGGCCAGCGGGCGCTGGTACGCCGACTTCCTGCGCTCCCGCCACCCGCACACCGGTCCGGCCGGCACCGGCGGCCCGACGGCATACTGAGGCCATGACCCGCACGCCCACCCGGCGACCCACGCTCGAGGAGGTCGCCGCTCGCGCCGGAGTCGGGCGCGGCACCGCCTCGCGCGTGATCAACGGCGGGGACAAGGTCTCGGCCCGGGCCCGGCTCGCGGTGGAGGAGGCGATCCGCGAGCTCGGCTACGTGCCCAACCCGGCGGCGCGCTCCCTGGTCAAGGGCCGCACCGACGCGGTGGCCCTGGTCATCGCGGAGCCGGAGGAGCGGATCTTCGGCGAGCCGTTCTTCGCCGGCGTCATCCGGGGCATCGGCTCGGCCCTCACCGCCGCAGAGCGCCAGCTCGTCCTGATCCTCGCCGAGAGCGGCCACCGCAGCCACCTCGACCGGTTCATCACCCGCCAGCACGTCGACGGCGTCCTGCTGCTGTCGCTGCACGACGACGACACGCTGCCGCAGCGCATCCGCAGCCGCGGCCTCGACGTGGTGCTCGGTGGACGCCCGGCCAACGCCGGTCCGGGCGCCTTCGTCGACGTCGACAACTCCTCGGGCGCACGGCAGGCCGTCGAGCACCTCCTCGGACGGGGTCGCCGGCAGGTCGCCACGATCGCCGGTCCCGCGGACATGGTCGCTGGACGCGAGCGGCTCAAGGGGTACGCCGCCGCGCTCGAGGCCGCCGGTGTCCCCGCGGAGGCCACCCTGGTCGAGCGCAGTGACTTCAGCCAGGCCGGCGGTGAGGCCGCGATGCGCCTGCTCCTGCAGCGGCGCCCGGACCTCGACGGCGTGTTCTGCGGCAACGACCTGATGGCCGCCGGTGCGCTGACCGCCCTGCGGGAGGCGGGTCGCCGGGTGCCCGAGGACGTGGCCGTGGTCGGCTTCGACGACGCGCCGCTGGCCCTGTCCACCGTGCCGCCCCTGACCACGGTCCACCAGTCGCCGGAGGAGATGGGCCGGGCGATGGTCGACCTCCTGCTGGCCACCATGGCCGACCCGGAGCGCCCCCCGCCGGCACGGGTCCTGCCCACGCGGCTCGTGGTGCGCGCGAGCAGCTGATCCCCGGCCGGCTGCTCGCCTCCCTCAGCGCAGGACGGCTCCGTGCCGCTCCTCGGCCAGCGCGACCGCGGACCGGCGCGCCGCCGCGACCTCCTCGTCGGTGAGGGTGCGGTCCGGGGCCCGCATCCGCAGCGCGAACGCCAGCGAGCGACGGCCCGGCCCGGCCTGCTCGCCGGTGTAGACGTCGAAGAGCCGGATCGACTCGAGCAGCTCGCCCGCTCCCTCGACGAGGGTGGCCTGCAGCTCCGCGGCCGGGACGTCGTCGGCGACGACGAGCGCCAGGTCGACCTTGGCGACCGGGAAGGTCGAGAACACCGGCGACGTGACCGGCGCGGCGTGCCGCAGCAGGAGGTCGAGGTCCACCTCGGCGGCGCAGGCGCGCGGCGGCAGCCCGAAGGCCTGGCAGACCTTGGGGTGCAGCTCGCCGGCGTGGCCGAGCGACTCCTCGCCGACGAGCACCTCCGCGCACCGGCCGGGATGCCACGGGGCGACCGCGGCGGCGCGCACCTGCACCCGGACGCCGAGGGCCTGCGCCACCTCGCGCACGGCCTGGACCGCGTCGCTCCACGACGCCGCGCGGCCGGGGCCCCACCACCCGGCGCGCTCGCGCTCACCGGCCACCAGCAGCGCCAGGTGGAGCGGCTGGTCCGGCAGCGCCTTCTGCAGGTCGTCCCACTCCCCCGGCGTCGGGCGCCGGTCGACCGGCAGGATCGGCGCCGGCTGGGAGCCGCGCGGCCGCGTCACCGTCGCGGTCTCGAAGAGGGCCACGTCGGGCTGCCCGCGTCCCGCGTTGCGGGCCCCGGTCTCGAGCAGCCCGGGCAGCAGGGTGGTGGTCATCAGCGGCTGCTCGGCGCTGAGCGGGTTGGCCAGTCGCAACGACTCGCGTCGCGGGTCGTCGGCGGGGAGCCGCAGCGCGTCGTAGGCCGTGGTGCCGACGAACGGGAAGCTCACCACCTCGACGTAGCCGGCGCCGGCGAGGGTGCGTCCGACCGTGCGCCTCAGCTGCTGGGCGCGGGTCAGCCCGCGGCCGCCCGGTGCGGCCGGCAGCACCGACGGGATGTCCTCGTAGCCGACGATGCGCGCGACCTCCTCGACGAGGTCGAAGGGGTCGGCGAGGTCCGGCCGCCACGATGGCGCGACCGCGTGCAGGCGCGGCCCGTCCTCGGTGACCTCGCAGCCGACCGCGTGCAGGTGAGCGACGGTCGTGGCCGCGTCGATCGGCATGCCGGTGACCCGGGCGGGAAGGTCGGCCTCGAGGGTGATCGACCTGCGCTCGGGGGGCGCGCCGACGACGGTGACGCCCGGCTCGACGGTGCCCCCACCGAGGTCCACGAGCAGCTCGGCCACCCGGTCGGCCGCAGCCTGCGGCAGGCGGGGGTCGACGCCGCGCTCGAACCGCTTGGACGCCTCGCTGGGCAGCTTGTGGCGCCGCTGCGTGCGGAAGATCGACACGGGGTCGAAGTGCGCCGCCTCGATCACGACCGTGGAGGTGGAGCCCGACAGCTCGGTGGTCTCACCGCCCATCACGCCGGCCAGTCCGATCGGACCGGTGTCGTCGCAGATCAGCAGGTCCTCGACGCTGAGCTCGCGGTCGACCCCGTCGAGGGTGCGCAGGCGCTCGTCGCGGCGAGCCCGGCGGACGCGGATCGGCCCGGAGAGGCGGTCGCCGTCGTAGCCGTGGATCGGCTGGCCCAGCTCGAGCATGACGTAGTTGGTCACGTCGACGGCGAGCGAGATCGGCCGCATGCCGGCCAGCTGGACGCGGCGCGCCAACCAGGGCGGCGTGGGCGCCGTCGGGTCGAAGCCGGTCACCGTGCGGGTGACGAACACCGGGCAGCCCGCCGGGTCCTCGACCACGACCGGGTAGCCGGCGTCGTCGGCGTCGGGTGTGGTGCGCAGCCCGGGGTCGGAGTAGGGCGCGCCGAGGCCGAGCGCGGCCTCGCGGGCCACCCCGCGCAGGGACAGGGCGTAGGCCCGGTCGGGGTTGATCTCGAGCTCGATCACGTCGTCGCGGATCGCGAGCAGCTCGATCGCGTCGTCGCCCGGGTCGCCGAGGCCGGGCGGCAGCACGATGATGCCGTCGTGGTCCTCGCCGAGGCCGAGCTCACGGGCGGAGCAGATCATCCCCGAGGACACGTGGCCGTAGGTCTTGCGCGCACTGATCTCGAAGCCACCCGGCAGGACGCCGCCCGGCAGCACGACGACGACCAGGTCACCGACGGCGAAGTTGTGGGCGCCGCACACGATCCCCTGGGGCTCGCCGGTGCCGTTGGCGTCGCCGACGTCGACCTGGCACCACCGGACGGTCTTGCCGTTCTTCTGCGGCTCGTCCTCGGCGGACAGCACGCGACCCAGCACGAGCGGGCCCTGCAGGTCGGCGCCGGGCTGCTCCAGCGACTCGAGCTTGAGGCCGAGCGCGGTCAGCCGGTCGGCCAGCGCCTGCGACGACAGGCCGGCCGGCAGGTCGGCGTACTCGCGGATCCAGGAGACGGGAGCGCGCACCTCAGACCTCCGTGCCGAACGCGGTGGTGAACCGGACGTCACCCTCGAACAGGTCGCGCATGTCCTCCACGCCGTGGCGGAACATCAGCGTCCGGTCGATGCCCATGCCGAAGGCGAAGCCGGTGAGCTCCTCGGGGTCGATCCCGCACGAGACGAGCACCCGCGGGTTGACCACCCCACAGCCGCCCCACTCGATCCAGCCCTCCCCCTTGCAGGTCCGGCAGTGCTCGGTGGTCGGGCCGGTCGGCTCGCCCGTCGTGCTGCCGGCTGCGGCGAGTCCCGTCCCGCGGCAGACGAAGCAGACCAGGTCGACCTCGGCGCTGGGCTCGGTGAACGGGAAGTACGACGGCCGGAAGCGCGTGGTGATCCCCTCGCCGAACATCGACTCGGCGAAGTGGTCGAGGCTGCCCTTGAGGTGGGCCATGGTGATGCCGCGGTCGACGACCAGCCCTTCGACCTGGTGGAAGACCGGGCTGTGGGTGGCGTCGTACTCGTCGGTGCGGAAGACCCGGCCGGGGCACACGACGTAGATCGGGGGCGTGCGGGTCAGCATGGTGCGCGCCTGCACCGGCGAGGTGTGGGTGCGCAGCACGATCGCGTTCTCGGCCGGCTCGGTCCAGAAGGTGTCCTGCATGGTGCGGGCCGGGTGGTCGGGGCCGAGGTTGAGCGCGTCGAAGTTGAGCCACTCGGCCTCGACGACCGGGCCCTCGGCGACCTCCCAGCCCATCGCGACGAAGACGTCGGCGATGCGCTCGGACAGCGTGGTGATCGGGTGCCGGGCACCGACCGGACGACGGTCGTCGGGCAGCGTGACGTCGACGGCCTCCTCGACCAGGATGCGCGCCTCCTGCTCCTCCTCCAGCACGGCCTGACGCGCGGCGATCGCCTGCGTGACCGCGCTGCGGGCCTGCCCGACGCGCTGGCCGGCCTCCTTGCGCGCCTGCGGCGGCAGCGCACCGATCTCCCGGTTGGCCAGCGCGAGCGGCGACCGGTCCCCCGCATGGTCGAGGCGGGCCTGCTTGAGCGCCTCCAACGAGGTCGCGCCGGCGACCGCGGCGAGGGCCTCCTCGCGCCTCCGCGCGACCTCCTCCGCCTTGAGCGGGGTGACCTCGACGGGGTCGTACTCGGTGTTGGGGCCCGACATGGCTGCCTTTCCTGGGCGTGGCTGAGCGCCGACAGTCTAGGAGGCGCCGCGGCGGCTACCGAACCGAGTTCGCCACCGTCGCCAGCGGCCAGGTCAGCTCGATGCGGGCGCCGCCCGAGGCGGCGTCCTTGATCTCGACCCCGCCGCCCTGGGCGGTGATGAGTCCGTGGACGAGGTACATCCCGAGCCCGGAGCCGCCGCGCGCGCCTGACTTCCAGAACTTGGTGAACACGCGCCGCCGGATCTCGGGGTCGATCCCCTCGCCCTCGTCCTCGACCACCAGCGTGAGGGTCTGCGCCTCCTGGTCGGGCGGGTCGATGGTGATGGTGACCTGTCCCTCGCCGTGGCGCAGGGCGTTGTCGACCACGTTGGTGAGCACCTGGGCGAAGCGGTCGGGGTCGGCGAGGATCGCCGGCGGCGCCGTCTCGCCGACCATCTCGATCTCGCGACCGGTGCCGGCCTTGGCCGAGGCGACCACGCGCTCGAGCAGCGCCCGCGGGTCGAAGGCCTGCACGTGCAGCGTGAGCCGGTTGGTGTCGATACGGGCGATCTCCAGCAGCTCGGCGATCAGCCGGGTGAGCCGGTCGGTGTCGGTGTGGACCGACTCCATGATCATCTTCTTCTGGTCGTCGTTGAACCGGTCCCAGCGCGCGAGCAGCGTCGCGGTGAACCCGCGCACACCGGTCAGCGGGGACCGCAGCTCGTGGGCGACGGTGGCGACCAGGTCGGAGCGCTCCCGGTCGAGGCGCTCGCGGGCACGGGCGGAGCGCAGCGAGACCCCGACCGCCCGCACGGGCCCGCTGCGGTGGTCGCGGAGCAGCTTGGCGGTCACCAGCAGCTCGGTGCCGTCGGCCAGCAGCCAGGCGCTCTCGTTGATCTGCCGACGGATGGCCAGCCCGGTGTAGGGGCACGTGCAGTCGATCCACGACCTGCCCTCGGTGTCCTGCAGCGCCATCACGTCGGCCAGGGGCCGCCCGAGCACGGGCTGCCCGCCGAGCATGGTCTGCGCGAGGTGGTTGGCGGTGACCACCGTGCCGTGCTCGTCGGCGACGAGCACGCCGTCGGGCAGCAGCTCGCCCAGGGCGACGTCGCGCGCGGGGTCGCTCACGCCGGCGGGGATCCCCGCTTCGGAACCGGACATACCGGCACCCTACCCACGTGTCGCGATTTCACCGCGGGTCACGGGAGCACCACCACTCACGCGCACCGGGTGCGGGCTCAGCGCCGGGCGGCGTACGTCGCGTAGAGGCACACCGCGGCCGCGGTCGCCAGGTTGAGGCTCTCGGCCCGGCCGGGGATGGGGATGCGGACCCGGCGGTCGGCGAGGGCGGCCAGCTCCGACGGCAGGCCCCACGCCTCGTTGCCGAACAGCCACGCGACCGGGGCGCGCAGCAGGGCGGGGTCGGCGTAGAGGTCGGTCTCCCCCGCGCCGTCGGCGGCCAGCACGGTCACCCCCTGCGCCTGCAGGGCGGCGACCGCCTCGGCGGTGTCGCGGTGCACCGCCAGCGGGAGGTGGAACACCGAGCCGGCCGAGGCCCGCACGGCCTTGCCGTTGTGGACGTCGACCGCGTCGCCGGTCAGCACCACGGCCTCCGCGCCCACCGCGTCGGCGCAGCGGACCACGGTGCCGGCGTTGCCCGGGTCGCGCACGTCCGCGCACACCACGACCAGCGACGGGCCGTGGGACAGGACGTCGGCGAGGGGGCGGTCGAGGGCCGCGCACACCGCGACCACGCCCTGCGGCGTCACGGTGTCGCTGAGCGAGGTCACCGCCGCCTCGTCGGCGTCGTGCCAGGTGAGGCCCGCCGACGCGGCCGCGTCGCGCAGGTCGTCGTGGCGACCGGGCACGGCGAACACCTCCCGCACGCAGCCCGGGAGCGCGAGCGCCTCACGCACGGCCTGACGGCCCTCGGCGAGGAAGAGCCGGCGCTCCGTGCGCACAGCACGACGGGTGAGCCTCCTCGCCTCCTTGACCCGGCCGCTCCGGGTGGAGAGCGGCGGGTCGTGGGCGGGGATGCTCACCCGTCGGGTGTGCTGGGTCAGGCCGAGACGGGCGCGTTGACGTCCTCGGGAAGGGCCGCCTTGGCGGTCTCCACGAGGGCGTTGAACGCGGCTGCGTCGTTGACGGCGAGGTCCGCGAGGATCTTGCGGTCGACCTCGACACCGGCCAGGCGCAGGCCCTGGATGAACCGGTTGTAGGTCATCCCCTGCTGGCGCGCCGCGGCGTTGATCCGCTGGATCCAGAGCTTGCGGAAGTCGCCCTTCTTGGCCTTGCGGTCCCGGTAGCTGTAGACCAGCGAGTGGGTGACCTGCTCCTTGGCCTTGCGGTAGAGCCGCGAGCGCTGGCCGCGGTAGCCGCTGGCGCGCTCGAGGGTCGTACGACGCTTCTTGTGGGCGTTGACCGCCCGCTTCACGCGTGCCACGTGAGTTCTCCTTCAGTTCTCGGGGACGCTCAGCGGCCCAGCAGCTTGCGGACGGTCTTGGTGTCGGCCTTGGAGACCTCGGTGGTGCCCGACATGCGACGGGTCATCGTGGAGGGCTTCTTCTCCAGGTTGTGGCGCAGACCGGCCTTCTGGCGGCGGAGCTTGCCCGAGCCGGTGACCCGGAAGCGCTTGCTCGCACCGGAGTGCGTCTTGTTCTTCGGCATGGTTCGTCCTTCTGTTGTCGGCTGGGCGCACCCGCGGTGGCGGGTGGTCGTGCCTGGTCGTGCCTGGTCGTGCAGGGTGCCCGGCTGGCGGGTGGTCGTGCTCAGACGTCGGTGTCGGCGTCGAGGTTCTCGCCCCGGCGCCGCGGCTTGTCGGTCTTGGGCTCCGCGGCGGCCGCTGCCGCGTGGGCGCGGCGCTCGGCGTGCTCGGCCTCGACCTCGGCGGCGCGCTCGGCGGCCCGCTCGACCTTGGCGGCCTTGACCTCGGCCTTGGCCTCGGCCTTCTTCTTGTGCGGGCCCAGGACCATGATCATGTTGCGGCCGTCCTGCTTGGGCGACGACTCGACGAAGCCGAGGTCCACCACGTCCTCCGCGAGCCGGTTGAGCAGGACCAGGCCCAGCTCGGGACGGTGCTGCTCGCGACCGCGGAACATGATCGTGATCTTGACCTTGTCCCCCTGCTTGAGGAACCGCACGACGTGACCCTTCTTGGTCTCGTAGTCGTGCTGGTCGATCTTGGGCCGGAGCTTCATCTCCTTGATGACCACGTTGGTCTGGTTGCGGCGCGCCTCACGGGCCTTCTGGGCGTTCTCGTACTTGAACTTCCCGTAGTCCATGAGCTTGCAGACCGGGGGTCGCGCCATCGGCGCGACCTCGACCAGGTCGAGGTCGGCCTCCTGGGCGAGCCGGAGGGCGTCCTCGATGCGGACGATGCCGACGGTCTCGCCGTTGGGTCCGACGAGCCGGACCTCGGGAACGCGGATCCGGTCGTTGATGCGCAGCTCTGTGCTGATGGGTCCTCCTGGTGTCAGTGGGTCGTGCGACCTCGGCGCGGCCGGCCCCGAAAAAACGAGGAGCCCCCGGTGTCGACGACAGCGGAGGCCTGCCGACGGCGTACGACGACCAGCGCGAGCGCTGGGCGGACGTGACGACGCCGCGCCCGGGACCGCCACGGGGACGGACCGGGTGACCGGACCCGACGACCTGGTGCGGCCGATGCGGGTGGGAGCCGGGGCTCCGCTTGTCGGACCCACGCGCTCCGGTCACCGGGGTGGTCGGGGCGCGCAAGTCGGTCCCGACCATCATAGCGACCGGGCGGCCCGGACGCACATCACGCCGCAGACGCCCGCCCCGGGGTGGCCCCGGGCGGGGGCTCAGGGCGGCGGCCCGGGCGGCCCCGGGCGGCGGCTCAGGGCGGCGGCAGCACCTTGGTCCAGGCCAGCCGCCCGCCGAGGTCGGCCAGCCGGTAGCCCTCGGCGAGCGACTGCAGGTCGTCGTCCTGCACCACGAACCGCACCGGCCCGGCCACGTCGACCAGCAGGGTGTCGGCGCCGTCGTGGCGCGCGGCCTCGGCGGCCGCCTGCACCGCGACGGGCACCGGCCGGGCGTCGGCGCGCCAGGCCCGCAGGGAGGAGGTCGAGGTGAAGGCCAGCAGCGCCGTGCGACCGCCGGGGCCGCGCATCAGCACCGCCGCCATGTCCGAGGTCTTGTCGCGGGCGAGCCCGTCCTGCCCCACCTCCGCCTCGCCGAGGACGGCCACCACCGGGACCAGCAGCCGGGTGTCCTGCAGGACCGCCAGCGTGGCGCGGTGGCGCTCGGCCGGGGACGCGTCGTACTCCCGAAGGGCGGCGGCGAGGGCCGGGTCCGCGCTGCCGTCGTCGTCGCCGAAGCCGGCGTCGAGGAGGCGCCGTCCGGCGCCGGGCAGGGGGTCGCTCACGTCCCCATGGTCGCACCGCCCTGCGCAGGCGCGACCTAGGGTGGGGGCATGGGCTCCGGCACCGACTCCCTCTCCTGGCTGGCGCTGGGCGCTGCCCTGACCGTGGCAGGCCTGCTCGCCGCCGCCCTCGTCTGGACCCGCCGAGGGCCCGGCCGGGGACTGCGCGTCGCGGGCTGGGCGCTCCTGCCGCTCGCCGCCGCCCTGACCGGTGTGCTCCGCCTGCTCGGCGAGGTCGCCGACGCCGTCGGCTCCTGGGCGACCCGCCTGGTGTTCAGCCCGGCGGTGTGGCTGGGCGTGGTGGTCGCCGGCGTGGGGGTGGCACTGTGGCTGGTCGGTGGCGTGCTCGTCGCGCGGTCGGCACGCCGGCTCCCGGCGCCCGGCGACGCCGCCCCCGCGGAGGTCACCGCAGGCCGCGGGGCCAAGGCCCCCCGGCGCCGCGCCGCCCGCACGAAGGGCGAGGTCGTGGAGGACCAGGACGACATCGAGGCGATCCTGCGCAAGCACGGCATCTCGTGACCGACGGGCTCGGCCCGCGACTGCTCGACCTGGCCCTCGCCCGCCCGGGCCACCTCGCGGGGGGCGCCCGGCTGGTCTGCGTGGACGGGCCGGCGGGGTCGGGCAAGACCACGACCGCCGGGCTCCTGCACCGGGCGGCTCACGGGCGCGGGCTGCGCGCGAGCGTCGTCCACATGGACGACCTCTACCCGGGGTGGTCCGGGCTCCCGCACCTGCACGAGGTGACCGTGCCGCTGGTCCGGGGACTGGCCGGACCGGGGCGGGCGTCCTACCGCCGCTGGGACTGGGACCTCGGTGCCCGCGTGGAGGAGCACCGGCTGGAGGTGGGCGACCTCGTCGTCCTGGAGGGCGTGGGCTGCGCCGACCCGGCGTACGACGACCTGGTCGCCCTGCGCGTGCTGGTGACGGCACCGCGCGAGGAGCGCCTGCGGCGCGGGGTCGCGCGCGACGGTGAGGCCCTGCGCCCCCATTGGCTGCGCTGGCTGGACCTGGAGGCCGAGCACCTGCGGCGGGTCCGCACCTCCGAGCGGGCCGACGTCGTGGTCGACGGGCTGACCGGGGTGCTGCTCAGCGGCGACGGCGCCTGAGCAGCCCGCGCCGGCGCCCGGTCTCCTCGACGTCGTCCTGCGGGCGCCCGCGCGGCGGGCGCTGGGCCCGCTCGAGACGGCGCAGCAGCTCGGCCACGGTGTCGAGGGCCACCTCGAGGACCTGCTCGTCGCGCACCGGCTCGCCGTCGCCGAAGGAGGAGTCGAGCGGTGCGAGGTCGGCCAGGTCGCCGGTGACGGCCCAGCCGCGCTCCCGCACCGTCGCCACCTGCGCCTCGGCGACCTCGCGGCACCAGGCGGCGGCCTGCGCCGGGGTGCGCAGCGGGCCGCTGCGGCGCGGCGCGAGGACCTGGCCGGCCAGGACCTGCTTGACCATCCGGGCGTGGGCGCGGCGCTCCTCGAAGATGCGGCCGCGCTGGTTGAGCCGGCGCAGCAGCTCGGCCTGGACCGGGTCGAGGGAGACGTTGGCACGCAGGTCGTCGGCGTGCAGTCGCGAGAAGTCGATCCCGACCACCGTGCCGAAGCGCTCGGCGAGCAGGTCCGGCGCCGACCCGGCCGGCGGGGCGGTGACGACGTGCACCCGGTCGGCCGGCAGGCCCGCGCCCCAGCGCTCGAGCACGGCGACGAGGTCCTGCTGACGCCAGAAGTCCAGGCCCGCGCCCTCCCGCTGCTGCACCTGCCGCACGAACCCCGGCAGCGTGACCCGCCCGCGGCTCTTGATCCGCTGCTGCCACGCCGACGGCAGCTGACGGGCGAGGTCGCGGGCGGTGACGACCAGGTGCACCTCGCGGTCGGCGAAGGCGCCGCGGAGCCGTGCCGCCTGCTCGGTCGACGCCGCGGCCAGCGACTCCTGGCTCACCACCAGGGTCGGTGCGGTCGCTGCGGCGACCTCCTCGGCCAGCTCCTCGAGCGCGCGCGCCGGCGCGGGGCCCAGCGTGGCCGGGTCGTCGGCGACCACGGCCTGCATCAGGTGGAAGGACCTGGCCCGGTCGCCCGGGACCATCCGGACGCCCTGCTCGGCGAGCTCCGCCGGGCTGTCCCACAGGTGGCTCTGCAGGTAGGAGGTCCCGGTCTTCTGCAGGCCCACGTGGAGGAAGGCGCGGCGGTCCGGGCTCACCGCCCCGGCTCCGGCGCGGAGTGCGCCTCGATGAGCGCCCGCAGGGCACGGAGCTGCCGCGCGGCCCGGGCCCCGTCGGAGCCCTGGATGCCGAGCGCCGAGAGCGTGGTGCCGTCGGCCAGGTCGAGGGTCACCCACGGGTTGCCGGGCAGCATGCGCACGGTGACCACCTGGGCCCACTGCAGCCGGTGGGAGCGGTAGCCGTTGACCACCTGCACGCCGTCGTCGTCGGCGTCGATCCGGCACCGGGCCAGGGCGTGGCCGATGACGATCACTCCCGCCCCCATCAGCAGCACGGTCACGCGCTGGGCCGGGGTGAAGGCCGCGCGCACGTCGCCGGGGAAGGAGAGCCAGATCGTGGCGCTGACGCCGAACAGCAGGACGCCGAACGCCACCGCGGCGATCCGCACGCCCAGCGGGCGGAAGGTCGTCGGCAGGCCCGGGGCCTGCGGGTCAGAGGCGGCAGGCATGGATGTCGGTGGTCAGGATCGCCCGCGCCCCGATGTCGTAGAGCGCGTCCATGATGCGCTGGGCCTGGTCGCGCGGCACCATGGAGCGGACCGCGACCCAGCCCTCCTTGTGCAGCGGCGAGACCGTCGGGCTCTCGATGCCCGGGGTCAGGGTGAGGGCCTGCTCGGTGCGGTCGGCCGGCAGGTCGTAGTCCATCATCACGTAGGACCGGGCCACCAGGACGCCCTGCAGGCGGCGGAGGAACACCTCGACACCGGGGTGCGCCGCAGTGGCCCCGCGACCGATCAGCACCGCCTCGGAGGCCAGGATCACCTCGCCCGCGACCTCGAGCCCGGCCTGGCGCAGGGTGCTCCCGGTCTCCACGACGTCGGCGATCACGTCGGCCACGCCGAGCTGGATGCTGGTCTCCACCGCGCCGTCGAGGCGGATGACCGTGGCCTCGATGCCACGCTCCTCGAGGTAGCCCTTGACCACACCGGGGTAGGAGGTCGCGATGCGCTTGCCGGCCAGGCCGGTCGGGACCGCCGCACCCGCCGTACCCGCCGGGTCGGCCGGGTCGGGGTGGCCGAGCACCCCGGGGCGTGCGGCGAACCGGAACGAGGACCGCCCGAAGCCCAGCGGCAGCACCTCGTCGGCCTTGGCCCGGGAGTCACGCAGCAGGTCGCGGCCGGTGACGCCGAGGTCGAGGGTGCCCTCGCCGACGTACAGCGCGATGTCGCGCGGGCGGAGGTAGAAGAACTCCACGCCGTTGTCGGTGTCGGTCAGGGCGAGCTGCTTGGGGTCGTGGCGCTGCTTGTAGCCGGCCTCGCGCAGCATCTCCGAGGCCGACTGGGACAGCGAGCCCTTGTTGGGCACGGCGATGCGCAGGGGCGCACCGTCCGCGCCGGCGAGCGGCGGGGGCAGCACGGGTGCGGGGCGGGGGGTCATCGGAACCTCACAGGTGGGCGTAGACGTCGTCGAGGCCGAGGCCGGAGGCGAGCATCAGCACCTGCGCGTGGTAGAGCAGCTGGCTGATCTCCTCCGCCGCGCGCTCGGGCGTCTCGTGCTCGGCGGCCATCCACGACTCCGCCGCCTCCTCGACCAGCTTCTTGCCGATCGCGTGCACCCCGGCGTCGAGCTGACGGACGGTGCCCGAGCCCTCCGGCCGGGTGGCGGCCTTGTCGCTGAGCTCGGCCCAGAGCTCCTCGAACGTCTTCACGGCCCTCACCCTAGCGACGGCTCTGGCCGCTGAGGTCACGCAGCGTCCGGGCGGTGAGCAGCGCCGCGACCGTGGCCTCGTAGCCCTTGTCCTCCCGGGACCCCTCGAGGCCGGCCCGGTCCAGCGCCTGCTGGTCGGTGTCGCAGGTCAGCAGGCCGAAGCCGATCGCGACGCCATGGTCGAGCGCCACGCGGCTGAGGCCGTCGGTGGCGGCCGAGCAGACGTAGTCGAAGTGCGGCGTGCCGCCCCGGATCACGACCCCCAGCGCGACGACCGCCTCGTGGCCGGCCCGGGCGAGCGCGTCGGCGACCACGGGCAGCTCGAAGGACCCGGGCGCGCGCACGACGTCGGCGGTGACGTGGAAGTCCGCGAGCGCGCGCTGCGCCCCCGCGACGAGCCCGTCCATCACCTGCGCGTGCCAGCTGGCCGCGACGACGGCGACCTGCAGGTCGCTGCAGTCGACCGGCTCGGCGGCGTAGCGGTCGGTGGGCGAGCCCTCGCCGCTCATGCTCGTGCTCCTTCGTCGTCGGTGGGCTCCAGGCGGAGGTCCGGGAGCACGTGGCCCATCCGGTCGCGCTTGGTGCGGAGGTAGTCCAGGTTGTGGTCGTTCGGGTGCGGGGTCAGCCCCACCCGCTCGACCACGTGGACGCCGTACTCCTCGAGACCCTCGGTCTTGGCGGGGTTGTTGGTCAGCAGGCGCACCGACCGCACCCCGAGGTCCTTGAGGATCTGCGTCGCGGCGCCGTAGTGCCGGGCGTCGGCGGGCAGGCCGAGGTCGAGGTTGGCGTCGACGGTGTCGCGGCCGCCGTCCTGCAGCTCATAGGCCTGCAGCTTGGCGAGCAGGCCGATGCCGCGGCCCTCGTGACCGCGCAGGTAGACCACGACGCCGCTGCCGTGGGCGACGATGCGCTCCAACGCCTCGTCGAGCTGGGGTCCGCAGTCGCAGCGGCTGCTGCCGAAGACGTCGCCGGTCAGGCACTCCGAGTGCACGCGGCACAGCACCGCCTCACCGCCCTCGAGGTCGGCGGGGTCGCCGTAGACCAGCGCGACGTGCTCCGACTCGTCGATGGCGATGCGGTAGCCGAAGCCGGTGAAGTCGCCGAACCGCGTCGGCAGCCGCGTGACCGCGACGCGCTCGACGTGGCTCTCGTGCCGCCGGCGGTGGTGCACCATCTGCTCGATCGAGATCAGCCGGAGCCCGTGCTCGTCGGCGAAGTCGCGCAGCTGCTGGCCGCGCTTCATCGTGCCGTCGTCGTTGACCACCTCGACCAGGACCCCGGCCGGGGTCAGCCCGGCCATGCGCGCGAGGTCGACCGCGGCCTCGGTGTGGCCGCGGCGGGCCAGGACGCCGCCCTCGCGGTAGCGCAGCGGGAAGACGTGGCCCGGTCGGGTGATCTCCCACGGCTCGGTCGCCGAGTCGGCCAGCGTCCGGGCCGTCCGGGACCGGTCGGCGGCGCTGATGCCGGTGGTGACGCCGTCGCGGGCGTCGACCGAGATGGTGTACGCCGTCCGCATCTTGTCCTTGTTGTGCGGCGTCATCAGCGGGATCTCGAGCCGGTCGAGCATGTCGCCCGGCATCGGCACGCAGATCACGCCCGACGAGTGCCGGATCGTGAAGGCCATCAGCTCGGGGGTCGACCTGCTGGCCGCGAAGATGAGGTCGCCCTCGTTCTCGCGGTCCTCGTCGTCGACGACCACGACGGCCTTGCCGGCGGCGATGTCGGCGATCGCCTCCTCGACGCTGTCGAGGCGGATCGGGTGGCTCATCGGTTGTCCTCCTGCTGGAGTCGGGGCGCGAGCATGCGTTCGACGTACTTGGCGACCACGTCGACCTCGAGGTTGACCGGGTCGCCGGGCTGCCGGCGGCCGAGGGTGGTGCGCGCGAGCGTCTCGGGGATGAGGGACACGGTGAAGCTGCCCCGGGCGTCGTCGACGCGCACGACGGTGAGCGAGACCCCGTCGACGGTGATGGACCCCTTCTCGACGAGGTAGGGGGCGAGGTGCGGCGGCAGCGAGACCTCGACCACCTCCCAGTGCTCGCTCGGGGTGCGGCCGCGGACCTCGGCCACGGCGTCGACGTGACCCTGCACGAGGTGGCCGCCGAGCCGGGCCTGGAGGGTCATCGCCCGCTCGAGGTTGACCTCGGCCCGCGCGGCGAGCGCGCCGAGGCTGCTCCGGTCGAGCGTCTCGCGCATCACGTCGGCGGTGAAGACCTCGCCGTCGAGGGTGGCGACGGTGAGGCAGACGCCGTTGACCGCGATCGAGTCGCCCGGCGAGGCGTCCGCGGTCACCCGTGGTCCCCTGACCGAGAGCCGCATCGCGTCGCTCTGGCTCTCCAGCGCGACGACGGTGCCGAGCTCCTCGACGATGCCGGTGAACATCACGCCTCCTGGGTGGGTCGTGGCTGCAGGGTGAGCCGCAGGTCGAGGTCGGGAGCGTCGCCGAGCGTGGCGACGTCGAGCACGTCGAGGTGCAGCGCGTCGGCGAGGGTCGTGAACGGGATCCCTCGGACGGCGGGGGTCCCGTCGCCGATGAGCATCGGCGCGACGTAGCACACGACCTCGTCGACGAGGCCCGCCCGGAGGAACGCACCGGCCAGCGTCGGTCCGCCCTCCAGGAATACGTGGCGCCGGCCCTGCTCGAACAGGGTGGCGAGCACGGCGCGGAGGTCGCGCGTCCCGGTCACCCAGGTCGGGGCGGCGTCGTCGTGGACCGCCGCGCCGTCGGGCACCGGACGCTCGCCGACGACCACGCGCAGCGGCTGCGCCTCGCGGGGCACCGGCCGGTCGTGCTCGTCGCGCACGGTGAGCCGGGGACCGTCGACCAGCACCGTGCCGGTGCCGACCATCATCACGTCGGCCTCGCCGCGCAGGCGGTGGGTGTCGCGGCGCGACGCCGCGTTGCTGACCCACCGGCTCGTGCCGTCGGCGGCGGCGCTGCGCCCGTCGAGGCTGGTCGCGACCTTCCAGGTGACCAGGGGGCGGCCGTGCTCGAGCCCGTGCAGCCAGCCCCGGTTGAGGCGCGCGGCCTCCGCGGCGAGCAGCCCGCCCTCCACCTCGAGACCGGCGTCGCGCAAGCGTCGCGCTCCCCCGCCGGCCTCGGGGGTGGGGTCGGGCAGGGCGTGGACCACCCGGCGTACGCCGGCGGCGAGGAGCGCCTCGCTGCACGGCCCGGTGCGGCCGGTGTGGTCGCACGGCTCCAGGGTGACCACGGCGGTGAGCCCTCGAGGGTCCTCCACGCGGGAGAGCGCGTCGACCTCGGCGTGCGGTGTGCCGGCCCCCCGGTGCAGGCCCTCACCGACCACGCGTCCCCCGTCGTCGAGCAGGACGCAACCCACCCGGGGGTTGGGCCCGAACGGGACGCCGGGGCCGGCCGCGAGCGCCAGGGCGCGGCGCATCGCGTCGTGCTCGGCGGTCGTGGCCATGGAGGCGCCTCTCGGTCCGGTTCGTCGTGAGCCACGGACGCCGGGGGCGCGAGGGAAGACCGGTCACGGCCGACGGGTCGCGCTGGCACCGCGACGTCGCCGGAGCCGTGCGTGCGCTTCCCATCCGGACTCTCACCGTCGGTCCAGGAGTTCCACCTGGTCAACCGGTCACTGGTGGTGACCGGGTCGCGGACTGTCACCGCCGGCTCGGACTTCCACCGATCCCAGTGCACGCGAGCTCATCACTCGTCGGGGAAAGCGTGCCACAGCCCCGGTCGGCTGTCTGCGCCTGTCCGTCCGGTGCGACCAGCCTCACGCCTGCCGGGTGCCCGCACCCTGCGCCGCGGACCGCAGCCGGTCGACCATCTCACCGGGGTCCTCGGCACTGAAGACGGCGCTGCCGGCGACGAACATGTCGGCCCCCGCCTCGGCACAGCGCTCGATCGTGTCGAGGGACACTCCCCCGTCCACCTGCAGCCACAGGTCGAGCCCGTGGCGGTCGATCAGCTGCCGGGCCCGGCGGATCTTGGGCAGGCACAGGTCGAGGAACTTCTGACCGCCGAACCCGGGCTCGACGGTCATCACCAGCAGCAGGTCGAGCTCGGCGAGGAGGTCCTCGTAGGGCTCCACCGGCGTCGCGGGCCGCAGCGCCATGCCGGCCCGCGCGCCCTGGGCCCGCAGCTCGCGGGCGAGCCGGACGGGGGCGGTCGCGGCCTCGACGTGGAAGGTCACCGACCCGGCACCCGCCTCGACGTACGCCGGAGCCCACCGGTCGGGCTCCTCGATCATCAGGTGGAGGTCCATCGGGGTGTCCACGGCGTTGCCGAGGGCCTCGACCACCGGGACGCCGAGGGTCAGGTTGGGCACGAAGTGGTTGTCCATCACGTCGACGTGCAGCCAGTCGGCGTTGGCGATGCGCCGCGCCTCGTCGGCGAGGTGGGCGAAGTCGCAGGACAGCATGCTCGGCGCGATCTGGATTGCCATGACGATGCGCATCCTACTGAGCCGCCCTGTCCGAGGTTCGGCCGCGCCCCACGGGGTATCCGTGGCCCGACGGCGTACGGGCCCGGCGGCACCATCGGGAACCGCCCTCGGCGCCGCGAGAGAGGAACCACCATGGACACCGTGACCTGGGTCGTGCTGATCGTGATCGTGCTGGTCGCCGTGGCGGCCGTCGCCGCGGTGATGGCCAGGCGCAGGCGCGCCGAGCACACCCGCCAGGCCGAGCACCACCGGGCCGGAGCCCGGCAGGAGCTCGACGAGCTGCGAGGCCACCACGCCGAGGCGGAGGCCGCCGAGGAGCGGGCCGAGGCCAAGCGCCGCGAGGCCGAGCGCGCCGAGCGGGAGGCGCAGGAGGCGCGCGTGACCGAGCAGGCGCAGGCCGCGCGGGCCGAGGACCACGTGCGCACCGCGGACCGCCTCGATCCCTCCGTGGACCACCGGTCCGACGACTACGAGCCCGGGTTCGACCGCGCCACGCGCGACGAGACGGACCCCACCGACCACGAGGCCGACCGTCCCGCGCAGGGGCCGTCCCCCACCTGAGCGGCGGTTCAGCGCCGGCGCAGCAGGGCCAGGAACATCGCGTCCGTGCCGTGCCGGTGCGGCCACAGCTGCACGGTGCCCGGCAGGGGGCCGGCGTGGTCCGGCACGGACCCGAGCACCCCGGCGGCGACCGTGTCGGCCTCGAGCAGGTCGACGTCGTCGCGTGAGGCCAGCAGCCCGGCGACCACCTCGGCGGTCTCGGCCAGGACCGGCGAGCAGGTGACGTAGGCGACCACGCCGCCGGGGCGCGCCGCCTCGACCGCACGCGCCAGGAGCTCGCGCTGCAGCGGCACCAGGGCGGCCACGTCGGCAGAGATGCGACGCCAGCGGGACTCCGGCCGTCGACGCAGCGCCCCGAGCCCGCTGCACGGCGCGTCGAGCAGCACCCGGTCGAAGGCGTCGCTGCCCCACGGCGGCTGCGTCGCGTCGGCCGTGACCACCTCGACGGTCCCTGCCGGCAGCGCCGCGACGGCGCGCCCCACCAGGGCCGCGCGGTGCGGCGCCCGCTCACCGGCCAGCAGGCGGGCGCCGTGTCGCGCCGCCTCGGCCCCCCAGAGGGCGGCCTTGCCTCCGGGGCCCGCGCAGGTGTCCAGCCACGCGGCGTCCGAGCCCTCCACCGCGACGGCGAGCGCGGCCAGTGCGACCAGCTGCGACCCCTCGTCCTGCACCGCGGCCCGTCCCTCGCGCACGGACGCCAGGCCGCCGGGATCTCCCCCGGCGAGGGTGACCCCGAGCGGGGACCAGCGCGTCGGCTCGGCCCCCTCCACCGCCAGCAGCTCCGCGCGCGCGGCCAGCCCGGGCCGTGCCACCAGGGTCACGCGCGGTGCGTCGTTGTCTGCCGAGAGGAGGGCCTCGAGCTCGTCGGCACGCTCGCCGAGGGCCTCGCCCAGGGCGTCGACGACCCAGCGGGGGTGCGAGTGCGCGACCGCTGCGAAGCCGCGCGGGTCCGTGGCCGGGTCGGGCGCCACCGCACGCACCCAGGCGTCCAGCGACTGCTCGGCGACCCGCCGCAGCACGGCGTTGACGAAGCCGGCCGGGCCGTGGCCGACCTCCTGGCGCACCAGGTCCACCGTGGTCCCGACCGCTGCGTGCGACGGCACGCGCATGCCGAGGAGCTGGTGGGCCCCCAGGCGCAGCGCGTCCAGCACGGGCGGGTCCACCCGGTCGACCGGCCGGCGGGCGCAGGCGGCGAGGACCGCGTCGTAGGATCCCTGGCGGCGCAGCGTGCCCGCCGCCAGCTCGGTGGCGAAGGCCGCGTCGCGGGCCTCCAGCCGTCGTGCGGCGATCCGCTGCGGGAGCACCAGGTTGGCGTAGGCGTCCTCGGCGCTCACCGCACGCAGCACGTCGTACGCCGCGAGCCGGGCGGGGTCGACCCGGGCCCGCGAACGGGGCGGTCGGCCGCCGCTGCGCGGACGGGGGCGAGGGCGGCCGCGCTGGTCCGCGCTCATCCCAGCCGCTCGCCACTGACGGCGCGCACGCCGCGGGCCCAGTCGGCGGCCGGCATCTCCTTGCGCCCGTGGGGGCGCACCGGCCCGAGGCGGACCGCGCCGGCGCCCGTGCCGACCAGCACCTCGCGCTTGCGCACCTCGAGCACGCCCGGTCCCGGCGCCGCGTCGTCCACCGGCTCGACGGGTCCGAGCTTGAGCCGCTCACCGGCGTAGGTCGTCCAGGCGCCGGGGGCGGGCGTGCACGCGCGCACCTGCCGGTCGATGGCGAAAGCGGGCCGGGTCCACCCCACCTCGGCCTCGGCGACCTCGACCTTGGCGGCGCGGCTCACGCCCTCCTCGGGCTGCGGCCGCTCCTCGAGGTCGCCGGAGGCCAGCCCGTCCAACGTGGCCACGAGCAGCGGCGCGCCGGCCTCGGCAAGGCGCTCGAGCAGCTCGCCGGCGGTGTCGCGCGGACGGACGCGCTCGACCAGGACGCCGTACGTCGGCCCGGCGTCGAGGGCGCGCACGATCCGGAAGGTCGTGGCTCCGGTGTGCTCCTCGCCGGCCCAGATCGCCCGCTGCACCGGCGCGGCGCCGCGGTAGGCGGGCAGGAGGGAGAAGTGCAGGTTGACCCAGCCGAGCCGCGGCACGTCGAGCGCGGCCTGCGGGAGGAGCGCGCCGTAGGCGACGACCGGGCAGCAGTCGGGCTCGAGGGCGGCGAGCGCCTCGAGGAACGCGGGCTCGCGGGGGTGGGCGGGCTTGAGGACGGGCACGCCCAGCTCCTCGGCCAGCCGTGCCACCGGCGAGGCGACCAGCCGGCGTCCCCGGCCCGCGGGCGCGTCGGGCCGGGTGACCACGCCGACCAGGTCGTGCGGGGACGCCGCGATCGCGCGCAGCGAGGGCAGCGCGACCTCGGGGGTGCCGGCGAAGACGACGCGCACGGCCGTCCTAGAGGGCCAGGCCGCGCGTGGGGTGCGGACTGACCTTGATCGTGGGTGGGGCGCCGAACCACTCCGACTCGCGGATCGCCCTCATCGCCGCCCGCTTGGTCTCCCGGTCGAGGCGCTCGACGAAGAGCACGCCGTCGAGGTGGTCGGTCTCGTGCTGGATCGCGCGCGCCAGCAGCTCGGACCCCTCGATCGTCACCGGCTCGCCGTGCACGTCGAAGCCGCGGGCCACGACCCGCAGCGCCCGGGTGCAGGGGAACACCAGGTCGGGGATCGACAGGCAGCCCTCGTCGCCGTGCTGGGTCTCCGCGGACAGGGTCAGGTCGGGGTTGACCAGGTGGCCGACCTCGCCGTCGACGTGCCAGGTGAAGACCCGCAGGCCGACCCCGATCTGGGGCGCCGCGAGACCGGCTCCCGGCGCCTCGAGCATGGTGTCGGTGAGGTCCTGGACCAGCCGGCGCAGCTCCGCGTCGAAGTCGACGACCGGGCTCGCCGGCGTGCGCAGCACCGGGTCGCCGAAGAGGCGGATGGGCTGGACGGACACACGGGCTCCTTCGTGGGACGGGCGGAGGTCCGAGTCTACGGAGGCGACGTGGGTGCGGACCCGGCCAGGGACCCCCTCAGCCGAGCGACCACGGGTCCACCTGGATCCGCACGGGCGGGAGCTTGCGCGCCGCCCGCACCCCCGCGACCTCACGGAGCGCGGTCGACAGCGCCGGTCCGAAGCGTCGGGGCACGCGCACCACCACCCGCTCCGTCCCCTCCTCGCCGGCCTCGTCCGGGACCGGTCCGAGGACGTCGGCGCCCGGTGGCAGCCGCAGCCGGCCCAGCGCGTCGGCGACGTCGTCGGCCGGACCGCTCAGCACGGCCATGCGGGCGCCGGGAGGCAGGTGCGCCTCGCGCCGTTCCTGGGCGGTGCGCGCGGCGAAGCCCCCCGGGTCCCAGCGCACCAGGGCCTGCACCACCGCCAGCGCCGGGTCGCCGACGAGCACGACCTGGCCACCGTCCTCGGCGGACCGGGCCAGGGCGGCCGCGTTGGCCCACCGCCGCAGCGCCTCCTCCTCGGTGCGCAGGTCGGGCCGGGCCAGCACCAGCCAGGTGTCGAGCAGCACGACGGCGGCGTAGCCGCCGGCGGCCGCGGGCTCGGCCCCGGGGGTGGCGACCACGAGGGCCGGCTCGTCGCCCACCTCGTCGAGGACCCGTTCGGCGCTGGAGCGGCGCACGGCCGTGCCGGGGAACGAGCGGCCCAGCTCCTCGGCGGTGCGGCGCTCCCCCAGGACGCCGGCCCGCAGCGCGGTCTCGCCGCACACGGCGCAGCGGTGGTCCGTGGCCTCGGTGCCGCACCAGCGGCAGGTCAGGGCCGCCTGCGCCCGCGGCTGCTGCAGCGGCCCCTGGCAGTGCGCGCACCGGGCAGGGGTGCGGCAGGCCGCGCAGACCAGCGCAGGGGCGTAGCCGGCCCGGGGGGCCTGCACCAGGACGGGCCCCCGGGCCAGCCCCTCGGCGATCGCGCGGTGGGCGCTGGTCGGCAGGCGGGTCGTGCGGGCGAACGGGTCGCGCTGCACCTCCGTGTCCGTCGCGCCGGTGACGGACACGCGCGGCGTGCGCGCCCGGCGTACGTCGCGGTGGGCGGTGAGCTCCTGCGCCCAGCCGGTCCCGACCAGCACCGACGCCTCGACGCTGCGCGAGGTGGCCGCCAGCACGGCGCCGGCCTCGCTGTCGTGGGCGCGCAACAGGAGCACCTCGCGGGTGTGCGGGTAGGGCGCACGCGGCTCGGCCAGGAGGTCGTCGCCGTCGTCCCAGAGGGCGACCAGGCCGAGCTCGTGGACCGGGGCGTAGGCCGCGGCACGCGTGCCGACGGCGACCCGCACCCGGCCGCGGGCGAGCGCCAGGAACGCCCGGTAGCGCGCGGCCGGCCCGAGGTCGGCCGAGAGCACCACGTGGCGACCGGGGCCGAGCACCTCGGTGAGGACGGCGTCGGCCCTGGCCAGGTCGCGGTGGTCGGGCACGCAGAGCACAGCACCGCGTCCGGAGGCCAGGGTGGCCGCCGCCGCGTCGGCCAGCCCGCGCATCGGGTCGTCCCCGGGCAGGACCGTCCAGACCGCCCGCGGGGACCCGCCCTCGCGCAGGCCCTCGAGCAGACCGGGCGGGTAGTGGTCCCAGAGCTCGCCGGGAGGCTGCGCGTCGGCCGGCCCGGCCGCCGGGCGGGGCTCCTCCTTCTCGACCCGCGCGTGCCGCGGCGGCACCGCCAGGCGGAGCACGTCGGAGCGCGTGCCGGCGTACCGCTCGGCGACCAGCAGGCTCAGCCGCGCCACGTCGGGATGCAGCACCGGCTCGGGGCTGACCACCTTGCGCAGCGGGGCGAGCCGACCGGGGTGGTCGCTCTCGGCGACCCGCTCGAGCAGGAAGCCGCCGACGTCCTGGCCGGCGAAGCGCACCCTGACCCGACAGCCGGGCACCGCCTGCTCGTGCAGGTCGAGCGGGACGAGGTAGTCGAACGGCTTGTCCAGGTGGGCCAGCGGCACGTCGACCAGCACGCGCGCGACGGACAGCTCGGGCGCCGCCTGCGGGCCGCGGGCCTGGGCCTTGGCTCGGGTGCGCTCGGTCTGCTCGGCCGCGGCTGCCCGGGCCCGCGCCAGCTCCGGGAGCAGGTCGAGCTGCTCCTCGGCGGGCTGCACGGTCTCGCCGGGCTCGTCGGGCAGGTCGGGCACGTCCGGAGTCAACCAGCCCGCGCCGACGTACGCCCCGCCCAGGGTCCGCGGGTGGGGTGCAGTTTCACTAGGGCCCTCGTGAAACTGTCACTTCCCGAGCGAAACTTCGCTCGGGAAGTGACAGAACCACTAGGGCCCTAGTGAAACCGAACCCGCACCTCAGATGCCGGCGGCGGCCTTCAGCGCGTCCACGCGAGTGGTCTGCTCCCAGGTGAACTCGGGCAGCTCGCGACCGAAGTGGCCGTACGCCGAGGTGGCGGCGTAGATCGGGCGCAGCAGGTCGAGCTCACGGATGATCGCGGCCGGCCGCAGGTCGAAGACCTCCAGGACGGCCTTCTGGATCAGCTCGTCGGAGACCACGCCGGTGCCGAAGGTCTCGACGAAGACGCCGACCGGGGCGGCCTTGCCGATGGCGTAGGCCACCTGGACCTCGCACCGGCGGGCCAGGCCGGCGGCCACGACGTTCTTGGCCACCCAGCGCATGGCGTACGCCGCGGAGCGGTCCACCTTGGACGGGTCCTTGCCGCTGAAGGCCCCGCCGCCGTGGCGGGCCATGCCGCCGTAGGTGTCGACGATGATCTTGCGGCCGGTCAGCCCGGCGTCGCCCATCGGGCCGCCGACCACGAACGTGCCGGTCGGGTTGACCAGCATCCGGTAGTCGTCGGAGGGCAGGTCGAAGGTGGCCAGCACGGGGTCGATCACGTGCTGCTTGACGTCGGCCTCGAGCTGGCTGTGCCCGATCTCCGCGGCGTGCTGGGTGGAGAGCACCACCGTGTCGATCCGCACGGGCCGGTCCTCGGCGTCGTACTCGATGGTGACCTGGGTCTTGCCGTCGGGACGGAGGTAGGCCAGCGTGCCGTCCTTGCGGACCTCGGTCAGGCGCTGCGCGAGGCGCTGGGCGACCATCACCGGCAGGGGCATGAGCTCGGGGGTGTCGTCGCAGGCGTAGCCGAACATCAGGCCCTGGTCGCCGGCGCCACGCTTGTCGTCCTCGTCGGCCGAGGAGCCGACGCGGGACTCGTGGCCGTGGTCGACGCCCGCTGCGATGTCGATCGACTGGTTGCCGATGGCGACCGTGACGCCGCAGCTGTTGCCGTCGAAGCCCTTGTCGGAGGAGTCGTAGCCGATGTCGAGGATCGCCTCGCGCACGAGCTGCGCCACGGGGGCGTACGCCGTGGTGCGGACCTCGCCGGCGACGACGACCAGGCCGGTGGTCAGCAGGGTCTCGACGGCGGTGCGCAGGTTGGCGCGGTCGCCGTCGTGGGTCATCAGGTAGTCCAGGACGGTGTCGCTGATCCGGTCGGCGATCTTGTCCGGGTGGCCCTCGGTCACGGACTCGGAGGTGAAGAGGCGTCCTGTCATGGGTCCGAGCGTATCGGGGGCTCGGAGGCTCACCGCGGGGTGGAGAGCCAGCGAGACGCCACCCGGTCCCACACCACGTGGGCCAGCGCCGCCTTGGAGCCGCGGGGAACGCTCGTGGTCGTCCCGTCGTCGCCGAGCACGACCGCCTCGTTGTCCGGACTGCCGAAGACCTTGCCCTGGCTCACGTCGTTGACCACGAGCAGGTCGCAGCCCTTGCGGGCGAGCTTGGCGCGCGCGTGGTCCAGCACCGAGCCGGCCTGGTCTCCGGTCTCCGCGGCGAACCCGACCACCACCTGGCCCGGCTGGGCCCGGTCGTGGGCGAGCTCGGCGAGGATGTCGGGGTTCTGCACCAGGTCGATCGCGGGCGTGCTGCCGTCGTCGGACTTCTTGATCTTGCTGCCGCTCACGGCGGCCGGGCGGAAGTCGGCCGGGGCCGCGGACATCACGACGGCGTCCGCGTGGGCGGCGGCGGCCAGGACCTCGCGGCGCAGCTCGGCGGTGGTCTCGACGCGCACCACGTGGACCCCGGCCGGGTCGGGCAGCGAGACGTTGGCGGCGACCAGGGTCACCTCGGCGCCGCGGACGACGGCGGCGCGCGCCAGGGCGACGCCCTGCAGCCCGCTCGAGCGGTTGCCGAGGAACCGGACCGGGTCGAGGTACTCCCGGGTGCCGCCGGCCGAGACCACGACCTTGCGGCCGGCGAGGTCCTGGGTGGCGGGACCAGGGTGGCTGCGCGCGTGGGCCAGCACGCCGAGCGCGGCCTCGACGATCTCGGCCGGCTCGGGCAGGCGACCCTTGCCGGTGTCCTTGCCGGTCAGGCGCCCGGACGCCGGCTCGAGCACGACGACGCCGCGGTCGCGCAGCGTGGCGACGTTGTCCTGCGTGGCCGGGTGCTCCCACATCTCGGTGTGCATCGCCGGCGCGACGACGACCGGGCAGCGAGCGGTCAGCAGCGTGTTGGTGAGCAGGTCGTCGGCCAGCCCGTGGGCGGCCCGGGCGAGCAGGTCGGCGGTGGCCGGGGCGACGACGACGAGGTCGGCCTCCTGGCCCAGGCGCACGTGCGGCACCTCGTGCACGTCGTGCCAGACCTCCGACGACACGGGCTTGCCCGAGAGCGCCGCCCAGGTCGGGGCGCCGACGAACTGCAGCGCCGCGGCCGTCGGGACGACGGTGACGTCGTGGCCGGACTCGGTGAGGCGCCGCAGCACCTCACAGGCCTTGTACGCCGCGATGCCGCCGGCCACCCCGAGGACGACCCGCGGACGGGCGGCCCCTGCGCTGGGCTCGGGAGAACCGGGGTCGGCGGCGGCAGTGCTCACCTCAGTGATGGTCGCAGACGCGACCGGGCTCCGACAGGGTCGGCTCAGAGGTCGAAGTCGGAGGCCTCGGTGTCCACCACGCCCGGCTGGGCGGCGGGGGCGTCGAGGTTGAGCGGCTCGGCCTCGGGGTCGAACTCCTCGCAGGTCAGGAGGTCCTCGTTGATCTCGCGCAGCGCGATCGAGAGCGGCTTCTCCTGCACGTGGGTGTCGACGAGCGGGCCGACGTACTCCAGCAGGCCCTCGCCGAGCTGGGAGTAGTAGGCGTTGATCTGGCGGGCGCGCTTGGCGCTGTAGAGGACCAGCTGGTACTTCGAGTCGGTCTTGGTCAGGAGCTCGTCGATGGGCGGGTTGGTGATGCCCTCGGCGACAGGGGTGCCAGACACGTGGGTGAGCCTCACAGAGTGTTGCGGGTGGTGAACGGGGAGGTGTCCGCCTGCGCGACCAGGTCAGGTGATGGGAGCGCGGCCGGAGTCAAGCATCAATCGTACCAACTCCTCGCCGGCACGCGGAATCTCGGTGTTGACGACGGTCACGTCGAACTCCGGTTCGGCGGCGAGCTCGAGCCGGGCGGTGGCCAGGCGGCGCTCCCGCTCGTCCTCGTCCTCGGTCCCCCGGCCGACCAGCCGGTTGACCAGCTCCTCCCACGAGGGCGGCGCGAGGAAGACGAACAGCGCGTCGGGCATGGACTCCCGCACCTGGCGCGCGCCCTGCAGGTCGATCTCGAGGAGGGCCGGCCGCCCCTCGGTCAGGGCGCGCCGGACGGCGTGACGCGGGGTGCCGTACTTGGCGGACCCGTGGACCACCGCCCACTCGAGCATCTCGCCGTCGGCGACCATGCGGTCGAACTCGGCGTCGTCGACGAAGTAGTAGTGCTCGCCGTCCACCTCGCCCGGCCGCGGGCGACGGGTGGTGGCCGAGACCGAGATCCAGATCTCGGGGTGACGCTCGCGGACGTAGGCCGCGATCGTGCCCTTGCCGACCGCGGTCGGTCCCGCCAGGACGGTCAGCCGGCTCACGCGCCGCCGGCCCCGCCGGCGAACTCCTCCTTGAGCGCGGCGATCTGCTTGGAGCCCAGCCCGCGGACGCGGCGGCTCTCCGAGATGCCGATGCGCTCCATGAGCTGGCGGGCGCGGACCTTGCCCAGGCCCGGCATCGCCTGCAGCAGGTCGATCACGCGCATCTTGCCGATGACCTCGTTGGTCTGGCCCTGCTCGATCACCTCGACGATCGAGGCCCCCGAGTGCTTGAGCCGGTTCTTGACCTCCGCGCGTTCCTTGCGGGAGGCCGCGGCCTTGTCGAGGTTGGCCTGACGCTGTTCGGGGGTGAGTCGCGGCAGGGCCACAGCAGTCCTCGCAGTCCTCGGTCGGGGCAGTCGCGCCAGGGGGGTCCACGACATCGGTCAGGAACGGGTCGAAATCTAGTCATCCCGTCCGGCGCGCCGCAAACGGGGCCACCGGGTGGACCCGCGCCGACGCGGAGCGGGCAGCACTCCCCCGGGCTCGGACCCGCAGCTCGACCCCCGCCCACCCCAAGCCCCGGGGAGGCGTCCACCACGTGGGGGCTGCCGAGCCGGGCGGCGCGCCGGCTCAGCCGACCTGCGGGGCCAGGAGGGTGGCGAACTGCTCGTTGGTGCGGCGGGCCGCCGCGCGCAGGGACGTCGGGTCCGGCCCGGCCCGGAGGATCTCGCGGCTGCTGGCCGGGACGACGTGGCGCACCGCGTCGCCGAAGACCGCCCGCACCGACGCCGGGGTGCCACCCTGGGCGCCGACCCCGGGCACGAGCAGCGGACCGTTGACGTCGAGGTCCTCGTCGGTGCGACCGATGGTCGCCCCCACCACGGCGCCGTGGGACCCCCACGGGTCGGCGCCGGCGTTGCGGGCCGCGAGCCCGGCCAGCACGGTGCCGCCCACCGACGCCCCGGAGGCGGTGCGGGCGTGCTGGACCTGGGGGCCCTCCGGGTTGGAGGTCAGGGCGAGCACGAAGACGCCGGCCCCGTGACGCTCGGCGGTGGCGAGCATCGGCTCGAGCGAGCCGAAGCCGAGGTAGGGGCTGGCGGTCATCGCGTCGGAGGCCAGCGGCGAGCGCGGGTCGAGGTAGGCGTCGGCGTAGCCCTGCGCGGTCGTGCCGATGTCCCCGCGCTTGACGTCGAGCAGCACCAGCGCACCCAGCTCGCGGCAGCCGGCCACCACCTGCTCGAGCACGGCGACCCCGGCCGAGCCGTGCCGCTCGAAGAAGGCCGACTGCGGCTTGACCACGGCGACCTCCGGCGCGAGCGCCTCGACGGCCGTCAGGGCGAAGCGCTCCAGACCGGCAACGTCGTCACCCAGTCCCCAGGCCTCCAGCAGCGAGGCGTGCGGGTCGATGCCCGCGCACACGGGTCCCCGGGCGTCCATGGCGGCGCGCAGCCGCGCGCCGAAGGGCGTGGTCATCGAGGGGTCTCCTTCGCCGTGCTCCGGGAGGGGCGCGACAGGGCGCGCTGCACGCGGGCGGGCCACCACGGACCGCCGTAGACGAAGCCGGTGTAGGCCTGCAGCAGGGTGGCCCCGGCCGCGAGGCGCGCCCGCGCGTCGTCGGCGTCGCCGATGCCACCGACGCCGACCAGGCAGAGATCCGGGCCGACCCGGTCCCGCAGCAGCCGCAGGACCTGCCCGGCTCGCTGCCGGAGCGGTGCTCCGCTGAGGCCGCCCGCCCCGCAGGCCTCGACCGCGTCCGGCCCGCTGCGCAGCCCGGCGCGCCCGGTCGTGGTGTTGGTCGCCACGATCCCGTCGAGCCCGAGGGCCAGCGCCAGGTCGGCCAACGAGCGGACGTCGTCGTCGGAGAGGTCCGGGGCGATCTTGACCAGCAGCGGCACGCGACGCCCCGCGCCGTCGGTCGCCTCGTCGGCGCGCCGGCGTACGGCGGCGAGCAGCGGCTCGAGCCGCTCCACCGCCTGCAGGTCGCGAAGCCCCGGGGTGTTGGGCGAGGAGACGTTGACCACGAGGTAGTCGGCGTGGGGCGCCAGCAGGCCCGCGCTCTTCTCGTAGTCGGCCACCGCCTCGTCGTCGGGGACGACCTTGGTCTTGCCGATGTTGACCCCGAGCACGACCGCGTGCGGGTCGCCGGCGCGGTGGGCTGCCCGTGCGGCTCGGGCGGCGAGACGGCGTGCGACCACCTCGGCGCCGTCGTTGTTGAACCCCATGCGGTTGACCACCGCCCGGTCGTCGGGGAGCCGGAACAGCCGCGGCCGCGCGTTGCCGGGCTGCGGCTCGCCGGTCACCGTGCCGACCTCGACGTGGCCGAAGCCCAGTGCGGCCAGGGCGTCCACGGCGGCCGCGTTCTTGTCGAACCCCGCGGCCAGCCCCAGCGGGCCGGGGAAGGTCAGCCCGAGCGCGTGGACCGGGTCGGCCTCGCGCCGCACCCGCGCGCCGCGCGCGGCCAGCGCCGGCCGGGAGGTGCGGATGGCCCGGAACGCCGCGTGGTGCGCCCGCTCCGCCTCGACCCGGGTGAGCGCGTGGTCGAACAGCGCCTCGTAGGCCCTCACCGGCTGCCCGCGCGCGCCGCCCAGTCCTGCAGCGACCGGACCCCGATGTCGTGGCGGCGCAGCGCCTGGATCCCCTGCACCGCCGCCGCCAGCCCCTGCACCGTGGTGATGCACGGGACGTTGGCGACGATCGCCGCGGTGCGGATCTCGTAGCCGTCGACGCGGGCGGACCCGCTCTTGCTGGAGCCGTGGGGGGTGTTGACGATGAGGTCGACCTGCCCGTCGCGGATCAGGTCCACCGTCGTCGGCTCGCCGTCGGGCCCCGGGCCCTCGAAGTGCTTGCGCACCACGCGCGCGTCGATGCCGTTGCGGCGCAGCACCTCGGCCGTGCCGCCGGTGGCGAGGATCTCGAAGCCGAGGTCGGCCAGCACCTTGACCGGGAAGATCATCGTGCGCTTGTCGCGGTTGGCCATGCTGACGAAGACCCGGCCGCCGGTCGGCAGGCTGCCGTAGGCCGCGTCCTGCGACTTGGCGAAGGCGGCCCCGAAGTCGGCGTCGAGCCCCATCACCTCGCCGGTGGACTTCATCTCCGGGCCGAGCACGGTGTCGACCTGAGCGCCGTCGGGGGTGCGGAACCGGTTGAACGGCATCACCGCCTCCTTGACCGCGATCGGCGCGTCGCCGGGCAGCTGCCCGCCGTCGCGCTCGGGCAGGAGCCCGTCGCGGCGCAGGTCGGCGATGGTCTCCCCGAGCATCACCCGCGCCGCCGCCTTGGCCAGGGTGGTGCCGGTGGCCTTGGAGACGAACGGCACGGTGCGGCTGGCGCGCGGGTTGGCCTCGAGCACGTAGAGCACGTCGGAGCCGAGCGCGAACTGGATGTTGAGCAGCCCGCGCACCCCGATGCCGCGCGCGATCGCCTCCGTGGCCTCGCGGATCCGCTGGATCTCGGCCGCGCCGAGGGTGATCGGCGGCAGCGCGCACGCCGAGTCGCCGGAGTGGATGCCGGCCTCCTCGATGTGCTCCATCACGCCGCCGAGGAACAGGTCGGTGCCGTCGTGCAGGGCGTCGACGTCGATCTCGACCGCGTCGTCGATGAACCGGTCGACCAGCACCGGCCGGTCGGGGCTGATCTCGGTCGCGGCGTCGATGTAGGCCCGCAGCGCCTCGTCGGCGTAGACGATCTGCATGCCCCGCCCGCCCAGGACGTAGGACGGCCGCACCAGCACCGGGTAGCCGATCTCGGCCGCGATCGCGCGTGCCTCGTCGTAGGACGTCGCCATGCCGTGCTTGGGCGCGACCAGGCCCGCGTTGCCGAGCAGGCGGCCGAACGCGCCCCGCTCCTCGGCGAGGTGGATCGCGTGCGGGGAGGTGCCGACGACCGGCACCCCGGCGTCCTCCAGCCCCTGCGCGAGGCCGAGCGGGGTCTGGCCGCCGAGCTGGCAGATCACGCCCGCGACCGGGCCCATGGCGAGCTCGGCGTGGTAGATCTCCAGGACGTCCTCGAGGGTGAGCGGCTCGAAGTAGAGCCGGTCGGAGGTGTCGTAGTCGGTCGAGACGGTCTCGGGGTTGCAGTTGACCATGATCGTCTCGTAGCCCCCGCCGGGCAGCGACGAGCCGCCCTTGGTGTGCGACAGCGCGAGGCTGGCGTGCACGCAGGAGTAGTCGAACTCGATGCCCTGGCCGATGCGGTTGGGCCCGCTGCCCAGGATGATCACCGCCGGCCGGTCGCGCGGCTCGACCTCGGTCTCCTCGTCGTAGGACGAGTAGTGGTAGGGCGTGCGTGCGGCGAACTCCGCCGCGCAGGTGTCGACGGTCTTGTAGACCGGGCGGATGCCGAGCGCGTGGCGCACCCCGCGGACCACGTCCTCGGACAGGTTGCGGATCCGGCCGATCTGGTGGTCGGAGAAGCCGTGCCGCTTGGCCAGCCGCAGCAGGTCGGCGGTGAGCTCGGGAGCGTCGATCAGCTCCTGAGCGACCTCGTTGACCAGCGCGAGCTGGTCGACGAACCACGGGTCGATCCGGGTGGCCTCGAAGACCTCCTCGGCGCTCGCCCCGGCCCGCAGCGCGTCCATCACCTGGCGCAGGCGGCCGTCGTGCGGCGTCGCGATCTCGCGCAGCAGGGTGTCCTTGTCGAGGTCCACCCAGCGGTGCGACCAGTCGAACGGCGCCTTGGGGTCCTCCAGGCTGCGCAGGGCCTTCTGCAGCGCCTCGGTGAAGCTGCGGCCCAGCGCCATCGCCTCGCCCACGGACTTCATGTGGGTGGTCAGCGTCGGGTCGGCGCCCGGGAACTTCTCGAAGGCGAACCGCGGCACCTTGACCACCACGTAGTCGAGCGTCGGCTCGAAGCTCGCCGGGGTCTCCCCCGTGATGTCGTTGGGGATCTCGTCGAGCGTGTAGCCGATCGCGACCTTGGCCGCGATCTTGGCGATCGGGAAGCCGGTCGCCTTGCTGGCCAGGGCGCTCGAGCGGGAGACCCGGGGGTTCATCTCGATGACGACCACGCGGCCGTCCTCGGGGTCGACCGCGAACTGGATGTTGCAGCCGCCGGTGTCGACACCGACCGAGCGGATGATGCCGATCGAGAGGTCGCGCAGGTGCTGGTACTCCCGGTCGGTGAGCGTCATCGCCGGCGCCACCGTGATCGAGTCGCCGGTGTGGGTGCCCATGGGGTCGAGGTTCTCGATCGAGCAGACGATCACGACGTTGTCGGCCTGGTCGCGCATCACCTCCAGCTCGTACTCCTTCCAACCGAGGATCGACTCCTCCAGGAGCACCTCGGTGGTGGGGCTGGCCGAGAGGCCGGCGCCGGCGATGCGGCGCAGGTCGTGCTCGTCGTAGGCCATCCCCGAGCCGGTGCCGCCCATGGTGAAGCTCGGCCGGACCACGCAGGGGTAGCCGAGCTCCTGGGCGCCGTCGAGGGCCTTCTGCAGCGCGTGGCGCTCCTTGTCGGCCTTGCTCGCGTGGGGACCCAGGTCCTCGCCGTTGCAGATGACGCTGCGCGCCACCTCGCCGCCGAGCTCCTCCACGATCCGCTTGAAGGACTCGCGGTTCTCGCCCCGGTGGATCGCCTCGATCGACGCGCCGATCAGCTCGACGTCGTACTTCTCCAGGACGCCGGCCTCGGAGAGGGAGATCGCCGTGTTGAGGGCGGTCTGGCCGCCGAGCGTGGCCAGCAGGGCGTCGGGACGCTCGTGGGCGATGACCTTCTCCACGAACTCCGGGGTGATCGGCTCGACGTAGGTCGCGTCGGCGAACTCGGGATCGGTCATGATCGTGGCGGGGTTGGAGTTGACCAGGATCACCCGCAACCCCTCGGCCTTGAGCACGCGGCAGGCCTGGGTGCCGGAGTAGTCGAACTCGCAGGCCTGGCCGATGATGATCGGCCCGGAGCCGATCACCATGACCGAGGCGATGTCGTCGCGCTTGGGCATCAGGCGTGTCCCCCGTCGGTCGGGCGCTGCGCGGACATCAGGTCCACGAACCGGTCGAAGAGGTACGCCGCGTCGTGCGGACCGCCTGCCGCCTCGGGGTGGTACTGCACGGAGAAGGCCGTGAGGGCCCCGGCCGGGTCGCGCAGCTCGAGCCCCTCCACGACGTCGTCGTTGAGGCACACGTGGGAGACCGTCGCCTCGCCGTAGGGCGTGCTCGTGGATCCCTCGAGGGGCGCGTCGACGGCGAACCCGTGGTTGTGCGCGGTCACCTCGACCTTGCCGGTGGTGCGGTCCATCACCGGCTGGTTGATGCCGCGGTGGCCGTACTTCAGCTTGTAGGTGCCGAAGCCCAGCGCCCGGCCGAACAGCTGGTTGCCGAAGCAGATGCCGAAGTAGGGCAGTCCACGGCCGAGCGCCTGCTGCAGCAGCGCGACCTGGTCGGTGGTGGCCGCCGGGTCTCCCGGGCCGTTGGAGAAGAACAGCCCGTCGGGTGAGACCGCCAGCACCTCGTCGAGGGTCGCCGTGGCCGGGAGCACGTGGACCTCGATGCCGCGCCCGGCCATCATCCGCGGGGTGTTGGCCTTGATGCCGAGGTCGACCGCGGCGACGGTGAACCGCTTGGGACCCGTCGCCGGGACGACGTAGGCCTCGCGGGTGGTCACCTCGCCGGCGAGGTCGGCCCCGGTCATCTCGGCCGACTCCCGGACCCGGGACAGCAGCGCCGCGGGGTCGCGCTCGGTGGTGGAGATGCCGACCCGCATCGCGCCGCGCTCGCGCAGGTGGCGGGTCAGCGCCCGGGTGTCGACGCCGCTGATGCCGACGACGCCCTGGTCGCGCAGCTCGTCGTCGAGGCTGCGGCGCGAGCGCCAGCTGGAGGGGACGCGGGCAGGGTCGCGCACGACGTAGCCGGCGACCCAGACCCGGCGGGACTCGGGGTCCTCGTCGTTGATGCCGGTGTTGCCCACGTGCGGGGCGGTCATCACCACGACCTGGCGGCGGTAGGACGGGTCGGTGAGCGTCTCCTGGTAGCCGGTCATCCCGGTGGAGAAGACCGCCTCCCCGAACGTCTCACCCTCGGCGCCGAAGGACTCGCCGCGGAACGCGCGCCCGTCCTCCAGGACCAACAGTGCAGATCTCGAGACGGCACGACGGTGCACCTCGGGGCCTCCTTCTCCGCCTCACTGGACGGCTCGTTAAAGGATGTTCGAGCTGGTGGGGAATCTACCAGCGCAGGACCTCAGGCCAGCTTGCCGTCCAGGACGGTCGGGCGGCCGCGCAGGAACGTCGCGACGACGCGTCCGGGCAGCTCCATGCCGGCGTAGGGCGTGTTGCGCGACAGCGACGCGCTCTCCGACGCCTCGACCACGCGTCGGGCCGACGGGTCGTAGAGCACGACGTGCGCGGGGTTGCCCTGCGCGAGCGGCTGGCCGTGGTCGGGGAGCCGGCCGATCCGGGCCGGGGCGTAGGACATGCGCTCGGCGACACCGGCCCAGTCGAGCAGGCCGGGGTCGACCATGGTGTCCTGCACGATCGACAGCGCGGTCTCGAGCCCGAGCATGCCGAAGGCCGCGCTGGCCCACTCGCAGTCCTTGTCCTCGTGGGGGTGCGGGGCGTGGTCGGTCGCGACGACGTCGATCGTGCCGTCGGCCAGACCGGCCCGCAGCGCCTCGACGTCGGCCGAGCCGCGCAGCGGCGGGTTGACCTTGTAGATCGGGTCGTAGGTCGCCGCGAGCTCGTCGGTGAGGATCAGGTGGTGCGGGCACGCCTCGGCGGTGACGTTCCAGCCCTGCGCCTTGGCCTGCCGCACGATCGCGACGGACCCCGCGGTCGACACGTGGCACACGTGCAGGCGCGAGCCGACGTGGGCCGCGAGCAGGCAGTCGCGGGCGATGATCGCCTCCTCGGCCACGGCCGGCCACCCCTGCAGGCCCAGGCGCCCGGACAGCTCGCCCTCGTTCATCTGCGCACCCTCGGTCAGTCGCGGCTCCTGCGCGTGCTGGGCGATGACGCCGCCGAAGGCCTTGACGTACTCCAGGGCCCGGCGCATCAGCAGCGCGTCGCTGACGCACCTGCCGTCGTCGGAGAAGACCCGGACCCGCGCGGCCGAGTCGGCCATCGCGCCCAGCTCGGCGAGCCGCTGTCCCGCCAGCCCGACGGTCACCGCACCGACCGGGAACACGTCGGCGTGGCCGGCCTCGCGACCGAGGCGCCAGACCTGCTCGACGACGCCGGCGGTGTCGGCGACGGGATCGGTGTTGGCCATGGCGTGGACCGCGGTGAACCCGCCGAGCGCGGCGGCCCGGGTGCCGGAGGCGACGGTCTCGGCGTCCTCACGGCCGGGCTCGCGCAGGTGGGTGTGCAGGTCGACCAGGCCGGGCAGGGCGACCAGGCCGTCGGCGTCGACGACCTCGGCGCCGGAGGCCGTCAGCGAGCCGGCCGGGCCGAGCTCGGCGAGAACGCCGTCGCGCAGCAGGAGGTCCTGGGCGGGTCCGCCGAGCACGGCGGCGCCGCGGAGGAGGTAGTCGGTCACAGGGTCTCCTCGGAAGGCAGGTCGGACGTGGCGGGGTCGTCGGCCCCGCTGAGCAGCAGGTAGAGCACGGCCATGCGGACCGCGACGCCGTTGGTGACCTGCTCGACGATCACCGACCGCTGGGAGTCGGCGACGTCGGCGGTGATCTCCATGCCGCGCACCATCGGGCCGGGGTGCATCACGATCGTGTGGTCCTGCAGCGTCGCCATGCGGCGACCGTCGAGGCCGTAGCGGCGCGAGTACTCCCGGGCGGTGGGGAAGAACGCGGCGTTCATGCGCTCGGCCTGCACCCGCAGCATCATCACCGCGTCGGTCTTGGGCAGCACCGCGTCGAGGTCGTACGACGTCTCGACGCCCCAGGTGTCGACGCCCACCGGCAGCAGGGTCGGCGGCGAGACGAGGGTGACCTCGGCCCCGAGCGTCTTGAGCAGCAGCACGTTGGACCGTGCCACGCGCGAGTGCAGGACGTCGCCGACGATCGCGACCCTGCGCCCTTCCAGCCCGCTCTCGGGCGAGGCCAGGTGGCGCCACATGGTGAACGCGTCGAGCAGCGCCTGGGTCGGGTGCTCGTGGGTGCCGTCGCCGGCGTTGACCACCGACGAGCGCACCCAGCCGGAGTTGGCCAGCCGGTGCGGGGCGCCCGAGGCCCCGTGCCGGATGACCACCGCGTCGGCCCCCATCGCCTCGAGGGTCAGGGCGGTGTCCTTGAGCGACTCGCCCTTGGACAGCGAGGAGCCCTTGGCGGCGAAGTTGATCACGTCGGCCGAGAGCCGCTTGGCCGCGGCCTCGAAGGAGATGCGAGTCCGCGTGGAGTCCTCGAAGAACAGGTTGACCACGGTGCGGCCGCGCAGCGCGGGCAGCTTCTTGATCGGCCGGTCGGCCAGGGACCGCAGCTCGGCGGCCGTGGTCAGGACCAGCTCGGCCTCGTCGCGGCTCAGGTCGCCGGCGCTCAGCAGGTGTCGCATCAGGCGCTCGCCTCCTCGATCGTGACCGAGTCGGTGCCGTCGACCTCGGCGACCCGCACGCTCACCCGCTCGGCCGACGAGGTGGGCAGGTTCTTGCCGACGAAGTCCGCGCGGATCGGCAGCTCTCGGTGACCCCGGTCGACCAGGACCGCCAGCCGCACGGCGCGGGGGCGGCCGACGTCGCCGAGCGCGTCCAGCGCGGCGCGGATGGTGCGGCCGGAGTAGAGCACGTCGTCGACGAGCACCACGACCTTGCCGTCGACGCCGTCGGCGGGGATCTCGGTCGGCATCAGCGCGCGGGCGGGCTTGAGGCGCAGGTCGTCGCGGTACATCGTCACGTCGAGGGAGCCGGTCGGGACCTGCTCGCCCTCCACCGCGGCGATGCGCTCGGCGATGCGCCGGGCGAGGGGGACGCCGCGCGACGGGATGCCGAGCAGCACGAGGTCGGAGGCGCCCTTGTTGCGCTCGAGGATCTCGTGGCTGATCCGGGTCAGGGCCCGTGCGACGTCGCGTGGGTCGAGGACGGTGCGGCCGGGATCGGTCACCGGCGGCTGTGCTGGCATCGGGGGCGTGGGCGCGCTCATCAGAGGCGGACCTCCTTCTCCGCCTCACGGGACGGCTCGTTAAAGGATGTCGTGCGCGCTCACCTTAGCAACCCTGAGCGCCTGCTCAGGCACGGCACGCCTCAGAGCACGAGGGTGTACGTCGTGCTCGACGGGGCGTGCTCGGCGCTGCCGGCGTAGGAGACGGTGACGGTGACGGTCTGCTTCGCCCGCAGGTTGGCGAAGGTCACCGAGGCCGCACCGCCGGACAACGAGGCCGTCACCGACCCGCCGGTGGACACGGTGACGCTCACCGTCCCCGTGGGCGTCCCGGCCCCCGGGGCCGACGACGCAGCGACGACGTCCAGCCGCACGTCGCGGTTCTTGCCCTTGCCCGAGATCGTCGAGGTCACCGCGAGGCGGCTGGCGGCTCGGGCGACCGTGAACGTCGGCGGCGGGGACCCCGTGGTCGAGGGCGTGGCGGCGAGGTGCACCGCGTCGCCCGAGTAGGCCACGGCGATCGCGTGACCGCCGGCCAGGAACGTCCTCGTCAGGGCGAAGGCGCCGTCGGTGAGGGGCAGAGTGGCCAGGGCGACACCGCCGTCGTACACCGTGACCGTCCCGCCGCGGACGGGGTAGCCCGTCCAGGAGGACACGGTCCCGGCGAGGGTCACCGCCTGCCCGGAGACCGGGGCGGTCGGCGACCACGACGTGAGGGCGACGGTGACCGGCACCCGGCGTGTGGTCACCTGGAGACGGGCCGCCGTCGAGGTCCCGACCGCGTTGCGGGCCACGACCGCGACGTCGTACTGCCTCCCCGGCGTGAGGCCGGTCAGCCGCACCCGCTCGCCCGACCCGCCCGACGGGGCCACGACCCGGACGGTGGGGGCCTCGCCCGTGCCGCCGTAGGTCACGACGTAGTCGGTGACGACGCTGCCGCCGTCGCTTTGGGGAGGCGACCAGGCGAGCGCGACCGACTCCTCGGCCACCACCTCGGTCACCAGGCCACGCGGCGCGGAGGGCGCGGCGGCGACCGGGAAGCGCAGCGCGACCGTCGGGGGCGTCCGCGGGTAGGCGATGGTCGCGGAGACCGAGGGGCGCGTGTAGCGCGGGTCGTACGCCGTCACCGTGGCGGTCTGGGTGTCGCCGGTCGCCAGGTCGGGGACGTAGAAGATGGCCCGCCCCGCGTCGTCGGTGACCGCGTCGTCGGCACCGTGCTCGATCCCGGTCACGTGGTCGAACGGGCCCAGCTCCGGGACGAGCTTGACCCCGGGGCCGTGGAACAGGTCGTACTCCGCGCGCGCGACGGGCGTGAGGCCGTCGGCCTCCGTCACGGCGAGGGTGGTGGCGCGGTCCCCCGGCACGCTCAGGTTCAGTGTCTGGTCGGCCGTGAGCGACAGCGTGCCGTGGTAGGCGACCGACGTGTCGCGCACGGCGTGGGGAGTGGTGACCTCGAGCGTGAGCGCGGTCGTGCCGGTGGGCACCTCGGCGGCATAGGCCCCGTCGACCTCGGTCGCCACGGTGCTGGCTCCCAGGGTCACCAGCGCCCCGCCCACCGGCGACCCGGCGACCCGGACCACACCTGCCACGTGCACCGTGGTCGCCGCGGTGGCGGGCGCGCCACCGAGGGCAGCGGCGAGTGGCAGGACGGAGAGGGCGGCGAGGCGCCCGAGTCGCTTCATGCGCCGAGTGTCGGGGTCGCCGCAGGTAGTGTCACCACCTGCGCACTGCGTTCTGCCCGAACGGAGGAGCAGATTTAACTCTGGACGCGGCAGGAGGTGGCCACGGCCACGTCCGCAACCCTCCCGGCCGGGCCCCTGAACCACGAGCGGCCCTCCAGCGCCGGCTGGAGCACGGCTGACCGTCCCGACAGGAGTCCCTCGTGACCGCGCCCGACCTCCCCCGCCCCGAGCTCACCGGCGTCGCCGGCGTTCCCGAGTGCCTGCTCAGCCGCACCCTGCTCGCCTCGCTGCCGGACAGCACCACCGAGGCGCCGTGGACGCTCAGCTGCTCGGCGGTGCTGTGGACCGCACGTCCCACCGCCGCGGCCCGGGCCGCGCTGCCCGCGCAGCTGCGCGGGTCGCGGGCGGTGGTGGTGGTCGGGGGGATGGTGCGCTACCTCGAGACGCCCGTGGGGCCCTACGACGAGGTCGTCGGGATCGTCATGGCGCGCGAGGGACGCACCGGGTCGTGGGGCCACGTGGCCTTCATGGCCGTCGACTCCCCGGCGAGCCTCGTCGGTGGGCGCACCCACTGGGCGATGCCCAAGACGCTGGCCACCTTCCACGGCGGCGTCGGCAGCCGACGCACGATCGTGGCCCGCGGCGACGACACCACTGTCTGGGAGGTCCGGGCCACCCCCCGCCTGGTCGGTCCCCGGGTGCCGGTGCGCGGCCGTGCCGTCATGCGACAGCAGTTCCCCGGCGAGCGGCTCGGCGACAGTCGGCTCGAGGCACGCGGCAGGGCCCGCCCCGCGTTGGTCGAGGTGCAGGTCGCCTCCGAGGGACCGCTCGCCGACTGGTTGCGCCCGGGACGCCACCTGGGCGCGATCGCCGAGGGCGTGACCTTCACCCTGGGCATGCCGGACCTGCGCTGAGGCGGTCAGTGGACCGTGGGAGGGGCGTCACGCTGCGGCGGCGTGCCGCCCAGCGCCGAGAGCGCTTGGCGCACGACGCCGTGCCAGGTCGGGTAGGCGTAGATCATCGACCGCAGCGTGCTCACCGGCACCTGCCCGTGGATCGCGGTCGTGAGCATGGCGAGGATCTCCCCGCCCATCGGCCCGACGGTCGTGCCGCCGAGCAGCCGGTCGCCGTCGGCGACGAGCTTGACCAGGCCGTCGTTGCCCTCGCCGTGCAGGTCGCCGCGCGAGGAGTCCTTGGTGTCGATGAGGCCGACCCGGACGTCGTGCCCCTGTGCGCGGGCCTGGGCCTCGGTGAGCCCGACCGCCCCGACCTCGGGGTAGGTGAAGGTCACCCGCGGCACCGCGCTGTAGTCCGCCGCCGGTCCCTCCTGGCCGAGCAGCTGCCGGACCACGATCGCCGCCTGGTACTTCGCCACGTGGGTGAAGAGCCCCTTGCCGACCAGGTCGCCGACCGCCCAGAGCCCGTCCACCACGTCGCCGGCGTCGTCGAGCACGCGCAGGCGGCTGTCGACGTCGACGAAGGCACGGGCCGAGGGGCCGATGCCGACCGCCTCCAGGCCGAGGTCGGGCAGGTGGGTGTCGCGCCCGGTGGCGACCAGCAGGCGCTCGCTCTCCACGGTCTCGCCGTCGACCTCGAGCACGAAGCGCCCGTCCTCATGGCTCACCGACTGGATCTCGACGCCGGAGCGCACGTCCATGCCGTCGCGGCACAGCACGTCGGCCATCAGCGCGGAGACCTCCGGCTCCTCCTTGGTCAGGATGCGGTCCCCGGCCTCGAGCAGCATCACCTCGACCCCGAACCGCACGAACGCCTGGGCGAACTCGCAGCCGATCGGTCCCGCCCCGACGACCGCGAGCGACCGCGGCAGCTCGGTGACCTTCACGATGTCGCGGTTGGTCCAGTACGGCGTGCCGGCCAGTCCGGGGATCGGGGGCGCGGCAGGCGCGGTGCCGGTGGCGACGAGGACGCCCAGCCGCGCGGCGTGCCTCGTGCCGTCCACCTCGACCTCACGCGCGCCGAGCAGCCGCGCGACGCCGTGCACGACCGTGGCGCCGGACCTCTCCAGGCGCACCACCGAGGCGGTGTCGTCCCATCCGTGGGTCCCGTGGGCGACGCGCGTCGCCACCGAGCTCCAGTCGGGGCGCACGTCGCACTCCCCCGCGACGCCCGGCGCCTGCATCGCCTCCACGACCGCCGTCGCGCCGCGCATCATCAGCTTGCTGGGCACGCAGCCGTAGAACGGGCACTCCCCGCCGGCCAGGTGCTTGTCGACCGCCAGGACGGAGAGCCCGCCGCCGGCGAGCTTGTTGGCGGCGAACTCGCCGCCGGGACCGAGCCCCACCACGATCACGTCGTAGGTGTCCCCCGCAGGTGTGTCCATGGGGGCCACCCTGCCAGGTGCGTGCGCGGGGCGGGGGACTCGACGCGGGTCAGGACTCCGGGTCCGGCTCCGCCGGCGGCACGCGGTGGGTGCCGTCACGCAGGATCGCGCCGAGGACGCCGTTGACGAAGGCCGGTGACTCGTCGGTCGACAGCTCGGTGACCAGGTCGACCGCCTCGTCGATGGCGACCTCGTCGGGGACGTCGGTGTGGGCCATCTCGTAGAGCGCGAGCCGCAGGGCGTTGCGGTCGACGCCCGGCATGCGCGCCAGGGTCCACTGCTGCGAGTAGCGCGAGAGCAGGCCGTCGATCCACTCCTGGTGGTCGACCACGCCGCGGACCAGGTCGACGGTGTAGCCGGCGACCGGCGGGTCCTGGTCGTCCAGGCGCTGCTGCAGCGTGCCGTCGAGGGCGAGACCGCGGACCTCGGACTCGTAGAGCACGGTCAGCGCGCGCGACCGCGCCTTGCTGCGCGCGGACCGGTGCGTGCGGGGCTGGTTCATCGGGGGCACCGAGCCGCGGCTCAGTTGACCCGGCCGAGGTAGCTGCTGTCGCGGGTGTCGACCTTGACCTTCTCGCCCGTGGTGATGAACAGCGGGACCTGGATGGTGTGGCCGGTCTCGAGCGTGGCGGGCTTGGTGCCGCCGGTCGAGCGGTCGCCCTGCAGGCCCGGCTCGGTGTAGGTGACCTCGAGCTCGACGGAGGCGGGCAGCTCGAGGTAGAGCACGCGGCCCTCGTTGGTGGCCACGATCGCCTCCTGCTGCTCGAGCAGGAAGTTGCTCGCGCCCCCCACGGTCTCGGGGTCGATCTCGAGCTGGTCGTAGGTGCCGGTGTCCATGAAGACGTAGCTGGTGCCGTCGTTGTAGAGGTACTGCATCGTCCGCTTGTCGACCGTGGCGACGTCGACCTTGACGTCGGCGTTGAAGGTCTTGTCGACGGTCTTGCCGGACTCGACGTTCTTGAGCTTGGTGCGGACCACGGCGCCGCCCTTGCCGGGCTTGTGGTGCTGGAACCAGATGACCTGCCAGAGCTGGCCGTCCAGGTTGAGCACCATGCCGTTCTTCAGGTCGTTCGTGGTCGCCATGCGCGCGTGAGCCTCTTCAGTACGTCGGGGGTCGGGCAGCCACCCAGCCTACCGGTGGGCACGCGCCCCGCACGAACCGCGACCCGTAGCCTGACCCGGTGACCTGGTTCGAGTCCCCCGACGACGCAGCCTCGCGGCTGCAGGACGCCGGCTACCTCGCCGACGCCGCCACCGCGACGACCGCCTTCCTCGCCGGGCGGCTGGGGAAGCCGCTGCTGGTGGAGGGCCCGGCAGGGGTCGGCAAGACCGAGCTGGCCAAGGCCGTCGCCCGCGCCACCGGCGCCGACCTGGTGCGCCTGCAGTGCTACGAGGGTCTCGACGAGGCTCGCGCGCTCTACGAGTGGAACTACAAGAAGCAGCTCCTGCGGATCCAGGCCACGAGCAGCGACCAGGCGTGGGAGCAGACCCACGACGACATCTTCACCGAGGAGTTCCTGCTGACCCGTCCGCTGCTGAGCGCGATCCGGCGCGAGCAGCCGACCGTGCTGCTGGTCGACGAGGTCGACAAGACCGACGTCGAGGTGGAGGGCCTGCTGCTCGAGGTGCTCAGCGACTTCCAGGTGACCATCCCCGAGCTCGGGACGGTCGCCGCGGTGCGTCGCCCCTTCGTCGTCCTGACCTCCAACGCCTCACGTGAGCTGTCGGAGGCGGTCAAGCGGCGCTGCCTGTTCCTGCACCTGGACTATCCCGACGCCGAGCGCGAGCGCGAGATCGTCACCTCCCACGTCCCCGAGGCCGCCGAGCGGCTGACCCGCCAGCTGGTCGACCTGGTCGGCACGCTGCGCGAGCTGGACCTCAAGAAGGCGCCCTCGATCTCGGAGTCCGTGGACTGGGCGCGCACGCTGGTCGCGCTCGAGGTCGGCGACCTGGACGAGGCGGCGGTCGAGCGCACGATGGGCGTGGTGCTCAAGCACGCCTCGGACCAGGACAAGGCGGTCGCGGCGCTGCGCGGCCACCGGTCCTCCCCCGCCCGGCGACGCTGAGGCCGGGCCGTGCCCCTCCTGGACCGCAACCTGGCCTTCGTCGAGGCCCTGCGCGAGGCCGGGGTGCCGGTCTCGCTCGCCGAGGACCTCGACGCGGTGGCCGCCCTCGAGCAGGTCGGTCTGGCCGACCGCGAGGTGCTGCGCGCGACGCTCGCGGCGACGCTGCTCAAGCGCCAGACCCACCGGCCGGTGTTCGACGCGGTCTTCGACCTCTACTTCCCCGCCCTGCTCGGCTCCGGCTGGCGGGGTGGGTCCCTGACCGACCCCTCGACGGTCGAGCCCGGCGAGCCCGGCGAGACCGGCGACCTCGACGCGCACCAGGAGGGGGTCGACCCCCGGCAGCGGCTCGACGACCTGCGCCAGGCCCTCTCCGAGGCGTTGGCCGCCGGCGACCAGGACGCCCTGGCGCTCCTCGTGCGCGAGGCCGTGGAGCAGCACGGCGCGATGCCGGGCCGGGCGGAGGGGCTGTCGTCGTGGTCGTCGTACAACACCCTGCAGCAGCTCTCCCCCGACGGGCTGGTGCTGCGCGTCGCCGAGGCGCTCGTGCGGGGCAGCGACGACCGCGAACCGCGCTCGGAGGACGTCGCGATGCTCACCGCGGCCCACCGCGTCGCCGACCTGCAGCGCCGGGTCGAGTCCGACGTACGCCGCAGGATCGCCGAGGAGAAGTCCCCCGAGCACGTCGCGCGGACCACGCTGCGCCCGAGCATCGACCAGCTGCCGTTCCTCAACGCGCGCCGCGACGACCTGGAGGAGCTGCGGCGGCAGATCTACCCGCTGGCGCGACGGTTGGCCACGCGCCTGGCCCGCGAGCAGCACGCGCGGCGGCGCGGGCCGCTGGACTTCCGGCGCACGATCCGTGCCTCGATGGGGACCGGTGGCGTGCCGATCACCACCCACCACCGCCCGCGGCGCCCGCACCGCACCGAGCTCGTCGTGCTCTGCGACGTGAGCGGGTCCGTGGCGAACTTCGCCGGCTTCACGCTGCTGCTGGTCTACGCCCTGCGCGAGCAGTTCACCAAGGTGCGCGCCTTCACCTTCGTCGACGACGTCCATGAGGTGACCGGCGACTTCGTGGCGGGCGCGGACCCCGCCGAGACGATGCTGCGGCTCGCCGAGTCGACCCGGCACGCCTCACGGTGGGGGCGCACCAACTACGGCCGCGCCCTCACCCGCTTCGCCGACGAGTTCCCCGACGCGGTGGGGCCCCGGACCAGCCTCCTGGTCCTGGGCGACGCCCGCTCGAACTACTCCGACCCCGGCGTCGACGTCCTGCGCGAGCTGGTCCGCACGTCGCGACATGCCTGGTGGCTCAACCCCGAGCACGTGCGGCAGTGGGGCACCGGCGACTCAGCGGCGCCCGAGTACGCCGAGGTCGTCGACATGGTCGAGTGCCGCAACCTGACCCAGCTCAGCGAGTTCGTCCACGACCTGGTGTGAGGACGCTGATCCGTCCCGAAATTGTCGGTGCCCGCTGATGTCATGGACCCATGAGCGCAGCACCCGCGACCGTCCTGGACCCCGAGTGGGTCGAGGCGTCGCTGGCTGCCGACCAGACCGCCCGGGAGGTCCGGTCCACCGCTCGGCGTGAGCTGCTCGACCGGGTCGCCCAACACCGCGCCACGGTCCGCGCGGCCGAGGCGCAGGAGCTCGTCACGATCAGCGAGTGGGCCGACCTGCACCGCGCCGATGCCGCCGACGACCTGCTCGCCGTCGCCACCGGGCTGGTGCCCCCCGCCCGGCGCGGGTCGTGGGACACCTGCCCGGTCGACATGTCCGGGATCCCGGTCGACGAGTACGCCCTGGCCGAGCTCGCCACGACCCTGCAGGTCGCCGACGGCACCGCACGCGCACTGACCGAGGACGCCCTGGAGCTGCGCGAACGCCTCCCCCGCACCTGGGCCCGCCTCGTGGCGCTGCAGGTGCCGGTCTGGAAGGCCCGGATCCTGGCCCGAGGCACCCGGACACTGTCCCAGCAGGCCGCCGACTACTGCGACCGGCACCTCGCCTCCCACCTGCACCAGCTCTCCCCCGGCCGGATCAAGGCCGCCCTCGACGCCGCCGTGCTGCGCTTCGACCCCGACCGCGCCGCCGCCGCCGCAGCCGAGGCCGCCGAGCGCCGCGGCGTCTGGTTCGACCTCCAGTCCGGCGCCACCCTGGAGGACCACGCCTCACCCGACGGCACCGGCGGCACCGGCCGGTTCGGTGGGGTCGCCGACCTCCCCGACGTCCTGGCCTTCCAGGACGCCCTGACCGCCAAGGCGGCCGAGCTGGAGGTCCTCGGCGACGACTCCTCGGAGCAGGTCCGCATGGCCAAGGCGATCGGCATCCTCGCCGACGCCCAGTACGCCCTGCACCTCACCACCGCCGCAGCCGCCGCTGCGGACCGGGACACCGCCGAGGACACCGCGACCGGCGCCGGGGGCGACCGCCGTCCGCCGCGGCGGCGCACACCACTGGGCCTCGAACGCCCGATCCACCTCCACCTGCACACCAGCACCCAGACCGCCCGGATCGAGACCTCCGGCCTGCCCCACACCGACTCCCCGGTCAGCCGGGCCGCGGTCGAACGCTGGATCGCCGAGCTCGCCCCCGGCGTCAAGGTCAAGGTCACCCCGGTCGTGAACCTCAACGACCACTTCGCCGTCGACGAGCACGAAGCCCCCGCCCACATCAAGGTCCGCGTCGATCAGCGCGACCACGTCTGCGTGTTCCCCTACTGCACCCGGCGGGTGCGGGCCGACCGCGACCACATCGAGCCCTACCTCGACCCCGACGACGGCGGGCCACCGGGCCAGACCTCCGACCTCGGCCTCGCCCGGCTCTGCCGCTACCACCACCGCGTCAAGACCCACGCCGGCTGGATCTACCGCCGGCTCCCCGCCGACCCCGGCGCCTACCAGTGGGTCTCCCCCCTCGGCGACCACTTCCTGGTCGACGGCACCGGCACCACCCCCCTCACCTGACCCCCTGCACCTCGCCCTGCCCGCCCGGTGCCGTTCCTCTTGCCCGCTACGGCTGGGGTTCGGTCCCGATGCTGCTGACCCAGTCAAGGTCGGCTCGGAGACTCGCGCGCGCTCTGGAGTATCGGCTGCGGATGGTCCCGGCAGGCTTTCCGACGATGCGTGCGGCGTCTTCTTGGGAGAAGCCCTCCCAGTGAATGAGGCGAATGATCTCCCGATCCAGTGGAGCGAGGCGTTCAAGCGCTGCGTGCAGCCTCTCGTACGCACTCGGTGTAGGTGTCAGGTTCCCGGCCGCGACTTGGTCCCGGAGCTTCTCGATCAGAGCAGTCCGACGCCGCCCTGCTCGACGACCCGTTGCCAGAGTCTTTCTCGCGACCCCGAAGGCCCAGAGTCGCGCCTCCCACCTGTCGTCGGGGACGGCCTCAGGTCGACGCGCGATCACCAACAGCGTGTCGCCGAGCAGGTCCGCCGCATCTTCGGGAACCTCCACGCGCCGCAGGAAGTAGTTGAGAAGGTCGGGTGCCAGCTCTACCGCGATCCGCTCGATGGCAGCGGTGCCCGGGCCGGTCAACGTTGACCCTCCGGGTACTCACACCGCGTGGTAGCGCCGTGGATACTCGGACTGCCGTCACTCGCGCGCAGCTTCAGGCCGGGAATGGTGTGAAGGGCTTGCGCATAGACGGCCGCGTTCACCCGCTCCGACCACAGCGGCTCCGGCCCATTCTGCGTCTTGCGGTTCGGAGCGGGAAGCCGGTCGTAGGTCTGCTGGCCGAACCCGTGCCACCTCGGGCTGCTGCTCATCGCATTGAGTGCGTCGCGCTGCGCCTGGGTGACATCGGTGAACTCCACGTAGAGGTCGCAATCGAGAACCGTGCCCTTGTCGGTCGTGTAGTCAACCGAGATCGGCTCCGACACGCGCTCGACTCCGGGCTCGGTCTCCACGAACGGCGGAATGGAAAGCTGGTACGCGCCGTACGTGGTCGCCGCGGAGAGCGCAACAGCGCCGATACCGACGGGGACGAGCATGCCCCGGCGCAGCCGGCGACGGGACAACTTCGACTTCCTCGTGCACCGGTCGACTGACTCAGCAGCGATGAGTCGGGCCAGTGCAGCCGACGGTTCCGTCGCGTCCCGGCGTGCATCTGCCAACAGCAGATCCAGATCATGCTCGTTCATGGTGCTCCGTCCGCAGGGCTGATCATCCTTCACCCCGTACATGGCCCGCAGACCCCCCGAGTGCTGCACCGGGACCAAGTTTTCACGTTCGCAGACGCCCGCTCATCGACATGACTGACAGCCGGTTCGAACTCAGACCGAGCAGGATCGTCTCCCAGGCACCAGCAACGTCCCGGTGACCGCGCTCAGCCGGTCTGCCGCGGACGTACGGCGGCGAACGCCCGCTCGAGCAGCTCGGTCGACGGCCCCTCGAGCACGACCGGGCGGGCGACGCCCTCCAGCACCACGAACCGCAGCAGGTCGCCGCGCGACTTCTTGTCCACCCGCATGGTGGCCAGCAGGTCCTCCCACGGCGCGCCGTCGTACGTCGTGGGGAGGCCGACCGAGGCCAGCACGTCACCGTGCCGGGCGGCCGTGGCCTCGTCGAGCCGACCGGCGAGACGGGCCAGCTCGGCGACGTAGACCATCCCGATGGACACCGCGTCGCCGTGGCGGAAGCGGTACCGCTCGGCACGCTCGACGGCGTGAGCCAGGGTGTGGCCGTAGTTGAGCGCTTCCCGACCCGGGTGCCCGCCGGCTCCGCCGGTCTCCTTGAAGTCACCGGCCACGACGTCGAGCTTGACCCGGATGGCCCGCTCGACCAGCTCGCGCTGCTCGTCGGAGCCCACGCTCATCGCGGTCGCCGGGGAACGCTCGACCAGGGCGAGGATCTCGGGGTCGGCGATGAAACCGCACTTGACCACCTCGGCCAGGCCGCTGACCAGCTCCCCGCGCGGGAGGGTCTCGAGCGTGGCGAGGTCGCACAGCACGCCGGCGGGGTGGTGGAACGAGCCGACCAGGTTCTTGCCCTCGTCGGTGTTGATGCCGGTCTTGCCGCCGACGGCGGCGTCGACCATGCCGAGCAGCGTGGTCGGGACGTGCACCACTCGCACGCCTCGCAGCCACGTCGCGGCGACGAAGCCCCCGAGGTCGGTGACCGCGCCCCCGCCCAGCGTCACGACCGCGTCGGACCTGGTGAAGCCGGCCCGGCCCAGCACCGACCAGCAGAACGACGCGACGTGAGCGGTCTTGGCGGCCTCGCCGTCGGGCACCTCGAGACCGTGAGCGGCGTAGCCCGCGTCGTCCAGCGACCGGCGGAGCACCCGGGCGCGGTCGGCCATCGCCGTCGGGTGGACCACGGCGACCTGGCGCACCCCCTCACCGAGGAGGGCGGGGAGCCGGTCGGTGAGGTCGTGGCCGACCACGACGTCGTAGGGGGTGTCGCCGCGCAGCGTGAGCGTGGTCGCGCCGCCGGTCACGGCGCCTGCTCCTCCGCCTCGTCCGCCTCGTCCGCCTCGACCCAGGCGCGGACGTCGTCGGCGACCTGGTCGGGGGTGCGGCCGTCGGTGTCGACCACGTGCGAGGCGACCGCGGCGTAGACCGGCTGCCGCTCGGTGAGGATCGCCTTGATCCGCGAGCGGACGTTGCCGACCAGCAAGGGGCGACCGGCGCCGAGGCCGACCCGCTTGGCGGCGTCGGCCAGCCCCACCTGGAGGAACACCACCCGCTGGCCCTCGAGCACCTCGCGGGTGCCGGGGTCCATCACCGCGCCCCCACCGAGCGCCAGCACGCCGTCGTGCTCGCGCACGGCGGCCCGCACCGCGGCCCGCTCACGGTCGCGGAAGTAGGGCTCGCCCAGCTCGACGAAGATCTCCTGGACGCTGCGCCCCTCCAGGGCCGCGACGTCGTGGTCGGTGTCGCGCACCTCGCAGCCCCACGCCCGGGCGAGCAGCCCGGCCACGGTGGTCTTGCCGGCTCCCATCGCGCCGATCAGCACGACCCGCGGCCCGGTCACCGGAACCTCAGGGTGTCGAGGTAGGACTCCACGTTGCGTCGGGTCTCGCCGACGGAGTCGCCGCCGAACTTCTCCAGCACCGCCTCGGCAAGGACCAGCGCGACCATCGCCTCGGCGACGACACCGGCGGCCGGCACCGCGCAGACGTCGGAGCGCTGGTGGTGGGCGATCGCGGCCTCGCCGGTGGCGACGTCGACGGTGCGCAGCGCGCGGGGCACGGTCGCGATCGGCTTCATCGCCGCCCGGACCCGCAGGGTCTCGCCGGTGGTCATGCCGCCCTCGGTGCCGCCGGAGCGGCCGGAGGTACGCCGGATGCCCGCGTCGGTGCTCTCGATCTCGTCGTGCGCCTGGGAGCCCGGGACCTCGGCGAGCCCGAAGCCGTCGCCGACCTCGACGCCCTTGATCGCCTGGATGCCCATGAGCGCCCCGGCCAGCCGCGCGTCGATGCGCCGGTCCCAGTGCACGTGCGAGCCGAGGCCCGGCGGGAGGCCGTGCACGACCACCTCGACGACGCCGCCGAGGGTGTCGCCGTCCTGGTGCGCCTGGTCGATCTCGGCGACCATCGCCCTGCTCGCCTCCGGGTCGAGGCACCGGACCGGGTCCTCGTCGAGGTGGGCGAGGTCGGCCCTGGTGGGGACCGAGCCGTAGGGCGCGGTGGCCCGCCCGATGCGCACGACGTGCGAGACCACCTCCGCGCCGGTGGCCTGGTCCAGGAACGCCGCGGCGACCGCGCCCAACGCGACGCGGGCGGCGGTCTCCCGGGCGGAGGCGCGCTCGAGGATCGGGCGGGCCTCGGGGAAGTCGTACTTCTGCATGCCGACCAGGTCGGCGTGACCCGGCCGCGGCCGGGTCAGGGCGGCGTTGCGGGCGGACCCCTCGAGCTCCTCCGGCGGCACGGGGTCGGCCGACATCACCTTGTCCCACTTGGGCCACTCGGAGTTGCCGATGCGCAGGGCGACCGGACCGCCCTGGGTCTCGCCGTGACGGATGCCGCCGACCACCTCCAGCGCGTCGGCCTCGAACTTCATCCGGGCGCCACGGCCGTAGCCGAGCCGGCGGCGCGCCAGCGCCTCACCGATGTCGGCGGTCGTGATCCGGACATGGGCGGGCAGTCCCTCCAGCACGGCGACCAGCGCCGGACCGTGGGACTCCCCCGCAGTGAGCCAACGAAGCATGGGTGAAGTCTCTCAGCCGCCCACGTAGGCACGGGCGACGGTCTCGCCCCAGACGACGCCGACGACGGCGCCGAGGAACATGAACGGCCCGAACGGGTAGGACCGGCGCTCGACCACCCGCAGCACCGACAGCAGCCCGCCGCCGAGCCCGCCGACCAGGAAGCCGGCGTAGATGCCCACGAGCAGCGGGCCCCAGCCGAGGTAGCCCAGCGCGATGCCGAGGACCCCGGAGAGCCGCACGTCGCCGTAGCCCATGCCTCGGGGGTAGACGAGCCACATCAGCAGGAACGTGCCCCCGGCGATCGCCCAGCCGAGCGCGGCGCGGCGCAGGTCGTCCCAGTCCTGACCGGGCAGCGCGGCGACGAGCGCGAGCACCACCACGACGGCGTACGACGGCGCGATCACCTTGGTGGGCAGCAGGCGGGTGCGCCAGTCGACCACCGAGAGCGCGACCCCGACCGGCGCGAGGTAGGCCAGCAGCAGCAGCGGTGGCTCGAGCCCGACCGACCAGCCGAGCAGCGCCCCGACGACCGCGGTCGCCAGGGAGCACTTCGGCGCCAGGCGGGGCAGGGCGGCGATGTCGGCGTAGAGCTCCTTGGGCTCGACCGCCTCCGGCGCGGGCGCGGGCTCCTCGGGCGGCGCGGTGGTGTCGGCCTCGTCGCGCGGGTGCTCCTCGGGCTCGGGCTCCGAGGCCGGCTCCGGCTCGGGGATCCATCGCACCAGCGCGGGCACGAACCACCCGGAGACCGCACCGAGGACCGCCAGCAGCAGCGCACCGGCCAGGGACGAGGACACGCGCGGAGCCTAGAGGAGGTCGGCGCCGCGGCGGGCGAGCTCGGCACGACCGGCGTCGCGCAGCAGGGCCACCGCCACGTCGGCGCCGGTCATCGCCCGCAGCTGGAGCGCGGCCTGGTGCGCCAGCAGGTCGAGCCCGTCGACGACGGGCACGCCGGCGGCCTGCGCCGTGGACGCCAGCGGGGTCGGCCACGGGTCGTAGACCACCTCGAACACGGCCCCGACCTGCGCCGCGGTGGCCAGCACCTGGGGACTCTGCGCCTCGACCGGGACCGTGCTGACCAGCAGGTCGGCGTCGACCCGGGTGCCGTCCAGGTCACCCAGCCGCGCGACCGTGAGCAGCGGCGGGCTGGGATGGCGGTGGAGGGCCTCGAGGGTCGCCGCGGCCCGCGCCGGGTCGCGCACCAGCAGCGTCGCGTGGCTGCAGCCGAGCTCCGCGAGCCCCAGCAGCACGGAGGCGGCCGTGGCCCCACCCCCCAGCACGATCGCGCTGTCCGGCGGCCCCCCGAGCCGCTCGCGCAGCGCGCCGACCACCCCCGGCACGTCGGTGTTGTCGCCGAGCAGCCGGCCGTCCTCGACCAGGACCGTGTTGGCACCGCCCGCCAGCCGGGCCGTGCCCGACACCTCGTCGAGCAGCGGCAGCACGGCCCGCTTGAGCGGCATGGTCAGCGACAGCCCCCGCCACGACGGGTCGAGCCCGCCGAGGAACGCGGCGAGCTCGTCCTCGCCGACCTCGTGGGCGGCGTACTCCCAGTCCAGGCCGAGCTCGGCGTAGGCCGCACGGTGCAGCGCCGGTGACAGGGAGTGGGCGATGGGCCTGCCCAGCACGCCGCAGCGGCGCCGCCCGCCCGGCGGCTCGCTCAGCACCGGTCGGAGCTGTCGCAGAACTCCGCCAGGTCGTTGTTCTTCCACTTCAGGAACTGGTCGTAGTCCTCGGTGAACCGGGTCTCGCCGGTGTCCAGGTTGACCGTCACGTAGTAGATCCAGTCCCCGGGGGTCGGGTGGGCCGCGGCCTCGATCGCGTCGTCGCCCGGCGCCTCGATCGGGGTCGGCGGGAGACCGGGGTACTTGCGGGTGTTGTAGGGCGAGTCGACCTGCAGGTCCTTGGTGGTGAGCCCGAGGCCGAGGTCGCGACCCAGGGCGTAGTTGACCGTCGCGTCGATCTGGAGCAGGCCGTTGGTGGCGTCGGTCTCCAGGCGGTTGTAGATCACCCGCGCGACCTTGCCCCGGTCCTGCTGGCGGTTGGCCTCCGACTCGACCAGGCTGGCCACGACCATCAGCTCGCCGGGGGTGTAGCCGAGCTTGCGCGCGGCAGCGACGAGGTTGGCCTCGTCGGCGGCCTGGCGCCACCGGTCGACCATGGTCTTGAGCACCTGCGTCGCGCCCGCCTTCGGCGGGAAGGCGTAGGTCGCGGGGAAGAGGTAGCCCTCCGCGTTGCCCTTGGCGTACGGCGGCAGGCCGATCGCAGCCCCGTCCTTGGCCGCACGGCGCAGCTTCGCCAGCGGGATGTCGGTGGCCTTCGCGACCCGCGGCAGGATGTCGCTCAGTCGCAGGCCCTCGGGGATCGTGACGACGGACTGCACGAGGTTGTCCGGCTCGACCAGCACGTCGAGCGCGTCGGCCGCCGGCAGCGCCTTCTTGAGCTGGTAGAAGCCGACCTGGATGTTCTCGGAGTCGGGGTTGCCGGCCGCGGCTTCGTTCCAGGCCTGGACGCTCTTGACCACGCCCTCCGCCTTGAGCTTGCGGCCGATCTCGGTGACCGTGTCGCCCTTCTCCACCTCGAACAGCACCCGGCCGGTGCCGGTGCCGGCGTAGTCCGGGGCGGAGGCGAACAGGGACTCCAGCTTGTCGCGGCCCACGGTGAAGGCGGCCACGCCACCGGCGACCGCGACCGCGCCGACCACGAGCAGCACCAGGCAGGACATGAGCCCGCCGAGGCGACGGCGCCGGCGCGGCTGGGGCGCGAGCGCGCCCAGGAACGACTCCTCCTCGTCCGGGGCGGCCCCGTGCGGGTCGGACGTCTCCGGTGGCGGCGGGTCGTCCTGGCCGAACAGGCTGAGCTCCTGCTCCCCGTCGCGGTCGCGCTCCAGGCTCATGCGGTGTGTCTCTCCCTGTTCGTCGTCGCCGGTCGAGGAACCTCAGCCGACCTGCTCACCGGGCGGCGCCCCCGTCGTCCGCTCGGTGTCCAGTGCATTCTGCAGGATGACCACAGCCGCCACCTGGTCCACGACAGCTCGCCGCTTCTTCCCGTGCTTCTTGCCACGCCCACCGCGCTCCCGCAGCTGGGCGGTGGCGGTGACCGTGCTCATCCGCTCGTCACACAGCCGCACCGATGCGGCGCAGCCCGCCGCGAGGAGCGCCGCCGCGAGGTCGGCGGCGTAGGCCCGGGCCTTGGCGGCCGCCGGACCCTCCTGGCCCGACAGCGACCGCGGCAGGCCCACCACCACCTCGAGCGCGTCGTGCTCGGCCGCCAGGGCGACCAGGCGAGCCAGGTCGCCCCCGCCGCGCGGCAGCGTCTCGACCGGGGTCGCCAGGAGCCCGGAGACGTCGCTGGACGCCACGCCCACGCGGACGTCGCCGACGTCCACGCCCAGGCGGGTGCCGTGCCGCACTAGGCGCCGCCGGCCTCGCGCACGCGCAGCACCTCGGCCCGCACATCGGCCAGGGCCTGCTCGACGCCGGAGGCGTCGCTGCCGCCGCCCTGGGCCACGTCGTCCTTGCCGCCGCCGCGACCGCCGATCGCCGGCGAGGCGGCCCGCACCAGCGCGTTGGCCGAGAGCCCCGCCTCGCGAGCGCGGTCGTTGGTCGCCGCGACCACGGACGGCTTGCCGTCGGCGACCCCGATCACCACCACGACGCCCGGGCGGTCCTGCGGGAGCCGACCGCGCACGTCGAGGGCGAGCCGGCGCACGTCGCCGCCGCCCGCGCCGTCGACCCGGTGGCCGACGTAGTGGATGCCGTCGAGGTCCTCCGCCCCGGCCGCGACCTGGCCCGCCGCCGCCAGCAGCTGGGCCACGCGGACCTGCTCGATCTCCTTCTCCGCGCTGCGCAGCCGCTCGACCAGATCCGAGACCCGCTCGGGCAGCTCCTCCGGCCGCGCCTTGAGCACCTCGCTGAGCTGCGCGACCAGCACGTGCTCACGGGCCAGGAAGCGGTAGGCGTCCGCACCGACCAGCGCCTCGACCCGGCGCACGCCGGAGCCGATCGACGACTCGTGCAGCAGCTTGACCAGCCCGAGCCGCGCGGAGGTCGCGGTGTGCGTCCCGCCGCACAGCTCGCGCGCCCAGTCGCCCACGGAGACCACGCGCACCCGTTCGCCGTACTTCTCGCCGAACAGCGCCATCGCGCCGGAGCTGACCGCCTCGGCCTGGCTCATGATCTCGGCGTGCACCGGCAGGTCGGCCAGGATCAGGTCGTTGACCCGCGCCTCGACGTCGCCGAGCACCGAGGTCGGCACCGCACCGGACGCGGAGAAGTCGAAGCGGAAGCGGCCCGGCGCGTTCTCCGAGCCCGCCTGCGTCGCGGTCTCCCCCAGCGCCTCGCGCATCGCCTTGTGGACCATGTGGGTCGCCGTGTGCGCCCGGCTGATCGAGAGCCGGCGCTCCAGGTCGACCACGCCCTGGGCGCGCTCGCCGAGGGTCACCTCGCCCTCGAGGACCTTGACCTGGTGCACCACCAGGCCGGTGACCGGCGACTGCACGTCGAGCACCGCCACCCGGGCGCCGTTGCCCAGCTCGATGACGCCCTGGTCGGCGAGCTGGCCGCCGCCCTCGGCGTAGAACGGCGTGCGGTCGAGCACGAGCCCGACCTCGTCGCCGGCGTGCGCCGCATCCGCGGTCGCCGATCCGGACACGATGCCGCGCACCACGCCCTCGGAGACCACCTCGTCGTAGCCGGTGAACTCCACCGCCGTGCCCAGCGAGTCCACGATCTGACGGAACGCGCCGGCGTCGCCGTGCGCCGACTTCTTGGCGCGCGCGTCGGCCTTGGCCCGCTCACGCTGCTCGCCCATCAGCCGGCGGAAGCCCTCCTCGTCGACCGACAGCCCCTGCTCGGAGGCCATCTCGAGGGTGAGGTCGATCGGGAAGCCGTAGGTGTCGTGCAGCGCGAACGCCCGGTCACCGCTGAGCACGGTCGCGCCCTGCGTGCGGGCGTCGCCGACCGCGAGGTCGAAGATCTGCGTGCCCGCCCGCAGCGTCGAGCGGAACGCCTCCTCCTCGGCGTACGCGACGGTCGAGATGCGCGTCCAGTCCTGGAGCAGGTTGGTGTAGGTCTCCCCCATCTTGTCGCGGCTGACCGGGAACAGCTCGGGCAGCACGCGGTCCTCGCAGCCGAGCAGCCGCATCGAGCGGATCACGCGCCGCAGCAGCCGGCGCAGGACGTAGCCCCGGCCCTCGTTGCCCGGCGTCACCCCGTCGCCGATGAGCATCATCGAGGAGCGCACGTGGTCGGCCACGACACGGAAGCGGACGTCGTCCTGCTCGCTCGCGCCGTAGCGCCTCCCGGTCAGCTCCATGGCACGCTGGATCACGGGGAACATGACGTCGATCTCGTACATGTTCTCCTTGCCCTGCAGGAGGAACGCCACCCGCTCGAGACCCATGCCGGTGTCGATGTTCTTGCGGGGCAGCGAGCCGGTGATGTCGAAGTCCTCCTTGGACCGCACCGCGCTCAGCTCGTCCTGCATGAAGACCAGGTTCCAGAACTCGAGGTAGCGGTCCTCGGCGGAGAAGTCGCCCTCCGGGCCGTACGCCGGGCCGCGGTCGATCAGGATCTCCGAGCACGGGCCGCCGGGGCCGGGGACGCCCATCGACCAGTAGTTCTCCTTGGGCCCGAGCCGGGCGATGCGCGCGTCGGGCACCCCGGTGATGCGCTTCCACAGGCCGAGCGCCTCGTCGTCGCCGTCGAGGATGGAGGGATAGAGCCGGTCCTCGGGGAACCCCCAGCCGCCGTCGGCGACCGGCTTGGTGACCAGGTCCCACGCCGCCTGGATCGCCCCCTCCTTGAAGTAGTCGCCGAAGGAGAAGTTGCCGCACATCTCGAAGAAGGTGCCGTGCCGCGTGGTCTTGCCGACGTCCTCGATGTCGGGGGTGCGCACGCACTTCTGCACGCTGACCGCGCGGGGGTAGGGCGGCGTCTCCTGGCCGAGGAAGTAGGGCTTGAACGGCACCATGCCCGCGTTGACGAACAGCAGGTTGGGGTCGTCGAGCAGCAACGACGCGGAGGGCACGGCGGTGTGCCCGAGCGCCTCGAAGTGCGCGACGAAGCGGCGGCGGATCTCCGCGGTGCTCAGGTCGGTGTCCGGCATGGTCCGGTGAGGCCTTTCGTGACGGCTGGGGTGCAGGGCGTGACGCGGCCGCGGCGGCGTCAGTGGGAGCGAGCAGCGGGCAGCACCCGCACGGTAGCGCTCTCGCCCGAGCGGCCACCGCCCTGTGCCAGCGCCTGGGGTCCGGACATGCTCCCAGGAGACGCCAGCGCGAGCTGCTCGCGCAACTCGGTTGTCTTCTCGGCCCGCCCGGCCTCGAACTCCGCGCGCAGGACCCGGGCCCCCGCGAACCAGCCGGTGAGCCGGTCGTGCAGGCCGTCGACGGTGAGGGACTCGACCACCTGACGGGCGCGGGCGGTGGCGTAGACCCCGGCGGCTCCCCCGGCCACGAACCACAGCGTCCTCATGCTGCGTCCTCCTGCTCGACCCGCACCAGACGCTGCGCCTTGACCGCGCGCAGCAGGCGCTTGGCCTCGCGCAGCTCCTGGCGGCGCAGCCGCCGCGACCGGCGCCGGGCCACGTGCGCCTCCGCCGCGGCGCGGTCGAGGTGCTCGGCCCGCAGCGCCCGGCGTACGCCGTGGACGGCGGCCAGCAGCCCGACCCCGGTGTCCACGACGCGCCGCCCGAGAGCCGACCGGTCGTCGATGCGGCCCAGCCCTTCCACCACGCGCTGCTCGACGTCGAGCGGCACCGCGGGGCGGGGCGCGGGGACCTCCGCGCGCGCGACGGTGGCGCCGGCCGCCTCGGCCAGCGTGGTGATGACGTACTCGCGGTCCTCCACGGTGGCCCGCCGGGCGCTCTGCACGTCGCTGGTGAGGTCCTCGACGCGACGGGCGAGCGCCTCCACCTGCTCCCGGGAGCGCCGCAGACCCTCCTCGAGGTCGGCCCGCTCGGCGGCCGCGCGCCGACGGCCCGAGCGCACCACGAGCGCGAGGGCCAGCAGGAGGCCCAGGGCGAGCAGGCCGCCCCCGGAGAGCAGGACCACGTCCACTTGGCTCATGCGCGCGACCCTACCCGCCGTCGGGTCCGCTGGGACCACCCGCGCGAGCACTCCGCTCGCCGCGGACCAGGCGGCGCACCCGCTCCCAGCGCTCCTTGACCGCGCCCTCCGCGCCGTGGGACGTGGGCTCGTAGTAGGCCACGTCGGCCACCACGTCGGGGGCGTACTGCTGGGTGGCGATGGCGAACGGGGCGTCGTGGGCGTACCGGTAGGTCGAGCCGTGCCCCAGGGCGGAGGCCCCGGGGTAGTGCGCGTCGCGCAGGTGGGCGGGCACCTGGCCGACCTTGCCCGCCCGGACGTCGGCCTCGGCCGCCCCGATGGCCCGGGTCACCGCGTTGGACTTGGGCGCCACGGCCAGCGCGATGACCGCCTGGGCCAGGTTGAGCTTGGCCTCGGGCATGCCGATCAGCTGCACCGCCTGGGCCGCGGCGACCGCGGTCGTCAGCGCCGTGGGGTCGGCCAGACCGATGTCCTCGCTGGCCAGGATCACCAGCCGGCGCGCGATGAAGCGGGGGTCCTCGCCCGCCTGGACCATCCGGGCCAGGTAGTGCAGCGCGGCGTCGGCGTCGCTGCCGCGGATCGACTTGATGAAGGCGCTGGTGACGTCGTAGTGCTGGTCGCCCTGGCGGTCGTAGCGGACCGCGGCGCGGTCCACCGCGCGCTCGGCGGTCGCCACGTCGACCGTCGTGGCCCCGGTCGCCTGCGCCGCCCCGGCGGCGGCCTCGAGGTAGGTCAGCCCGCGCCGGGCGTCGCCCCCGGCCAGCCGGACCAGGTGGTCCAGCGCCTCGTCGTCGACCTCGACCTCGCCGGCCAGCCCGCGCTCGTCGGCCAGCGCGTGGCGCAGCACCGCCCGCACGTCGTCGTCGGTGAGCGGCTGCAGCGTGAGCAGCAGCGAGCGGCTGAGCAGCGGGGAGATCACACTGAAGAACGGGTTCTCGGTGGTGGCGGCGACCAGGGTGACCCACCGGTTCTCCACCCCGGGCAGCAGCGCGTCCTGCTGGGCCTTGGAGAACCGGTGCACCTCGTCGACGAACAGCACGGTCTCCTGCTGGGTGCGCACCAGCCGGTTGCGCGCGCCGTCGATCGCGGCGCGCACCTCCTTGACCCCGGCCGCCACCGCGGACACCTCGACGAAGTGCCGGTCGGTCTGCTGGCTGACGATGCTGGCGATCGTGGTCTTGCCGGTCCCGGGAGGTCCCCACAGGATCAACGACATCGGCTGGTCGGCCTCGACCAGCCGGCGCAGCGGCGACCCGGCGGCCAGCAGCTGCCGCTGGCCGACCAGCTCCTCCAGGGTGCGCGGCCGCATCCGGACGGCCAGGGGCGCCGAGGAGTGCACGTTGCCCGCCAGTGTGCCGGCGGAGCCGTCGCCGGGGACGGACCGGGGGACGGGCGCGTCCGCACGCCCGTCGTCGTACTCGAAGAGGCCGTCCACGACGCCGACCCTACGTCGCGTGGCGGGCGCGGCTCCGAGCGGTCAGTCGCCGGCCTTGATCACGTTGCGGACCTCGGCGAAGTGGCAGGCCGACGGATGCGGGTCGGCCTCGCGGTCGACCAGCAGCGGCTCCTCGGTGGCGCAGACGTCCTGGGCCTTCCAGCAGCGGGTGCGGAACCGGCAGCCCGACGGCGGGTTGGCCGGGGAGGGCAGGTCGCCGGACAGCACGATCTGGTCACGCAGGCCGCGCACGGTCGGGTCGGGCACGGGGACCGCCGACAGCAGCGCCTGGGTGTAGGGATGGGTCGGGCGCTCGTAGAGCGTCTCGTCGTCACCGACCTCCACGATCTTGCCGAGGTACATGACCGCGACCCGGTCGGCGATGTGGCGCACCACCGAGAGGTCGTGGGCGACGAAGATGTAGGACAGCCCCAGCTCGTCCTGCAGCCGCTCCAGCAGGTTGATCACCTGCGCCTGGACCGACACGTCGAGCGCGGAGACCGGCTCGTCGCAGATGATGATCTCGGGACGCAGGGCCAGGGCGCGGGCGATGCCGATGCGCTGGCGCTGACCGCCGGAGAACTGGTGCGGGTAGCGGTTGTAGTGCTCGGGGCTGAGCCCGACCACCTCGAGCAGCTCCTGGACCTTGCCCTTGCGGTCGCGCTTGGGGGCCGCGTCGGGGTGCACCTCGAAGGGCTCCCCCACGATGTCACCGACGGTCATGCGCGGGTCGAGCGAGGCGTAGGGGTCCTGGAAGATGATCTGCACGTTGCGACGCACCTCGCGCAGGCGCCGCTCCTTCATCCCGACGAGCTCCTCGCCGTTGAGCATCACCGAGCCGGACGTCGCCTTCTGCAGGCCCATCATCACGCGGCTGAGCGTGGACTTGCCGCACCCGGACTCCCCCACCAGCCCGAGGGTCTCCCCGCGGTGCAGCTGGAGGGAGACCCCGTCGACCGCCTTGACCTGGCCGATGGTGCGCTTGAAGACGATGCCCTGCGTGATCGGGAAGTGCTTCTTGACGTCGGTGGCCTCGAGCACCACCTCGCTGGTGCGGGTGTCGCGCACCCGGGTGTCCTCCTGCGTCACGACTCCAGGACCTCCTCGTAGTAGTGACACGCGCTCTGCCGGGGCGATCCTGCGCCGGGGCCGGACGTCACCGCCTCGGCGACGTCGTAGAGGGGCGGCACGTCACGCTCGCACTTGTCCTTCTTGAAGCCGCAGCGCGGGTGGAAGTTGCAGCCCGTCGGCAGCTTGGTCAGGTTGGGCGGGAGCCCGGAGATCGAGGCGAGCTGCTGGCCCTTCATGTCGACGCGCGGGATCGACTCCAGCAGCGCCTTGGTGTAGGGATGCGCCGGGGTCGAGTAGATCGACATCACGTCGGCGCGCTCCACCACGCGGCCGGCGTACATCACGCAGATCTTGTCGGCGACGTCGGCGACGACCCCCATGTCGTGGGTGATCAGGATCAGGCCCATGTCGCGCTCGTCCTGCATGTCCTTGAGCAGCCGCATGATCTGCGCCTGGACGGTCACGTCGAGCGCCGTGGTCGGCTCGTCGGCGATGAGCACGTCGGGGTCGAGCGCCAGGGCCATCGCGATCATCACGCGCTGCCGCATGCCGCCGGAGAACTGGTGGGGGTAGTCGTCGACGCGGTTCTTGGCGTCGGGGATGCCCACCATGTCGAGCAGCCGCGCCGACTCCTTCTTGGCGTCTCCACGCGACATGCCGCGGTGCTCGCGGAACAGCTCGCCCAGCTGCCAGCCGACGGTGAAGACCGGGTTGAGCGAGCTGAGCGCGTCCTGGAAGACCATGCCGATGCGGTTGCTGCGGATCTTGCGGCGCTTGTCCTCGGACAGGGTCAGCAGGTCGACCCCCTGCAGCCGCACCTCGCCCCCGACGATCTTGGCCGGCGGGGAGTCGAGGATGCCCATGATCGCCTGGGCGGTCACGGACTTGCCGCAGCCCGACTCCCCCAGGATGCCGAGGGTCTGCCCGGCGAGGAGCTCGAAGTCCAGCCCGTTGACCGCGTGGGCGACGCCCTCGCGGGTGTGGAAGTCCACGCGCAGGTCGTCGACCTGCAGCAGCGGTGCCGTGGGGTCGAAGTCCACCCCGATGCTCGCCTTGTCGTCGCGGGGACGGGACTCGCCCTCGATCGTCTCGGTGGTCTCGGTGGTCATCAGCGGCCTCTCGGGTCGAGCGCGTCACGCAGGACGTCACCGAGCAGGATGAAGCTCAGCACGGTGATGATCAGCGCTGCGCACGGGAAGATCAGCAGGTGGGGGTTGCCGGACACGGCGTAGCCCTGTCCCTGCGCCACCAGGATGCCCCACGAGATCGCCGGCGGCTGCAGGCCGACACCGAGGAAGGTCAAGGTGGCCTCCGCGGAGACGTAGGTGCCGACGTAGAGCGTCGACAGCACGATGACCGGCGACACCGAGTTGGGCAGGATGTGCTTGCGAATCAGCCAGAAGTTCGAGGCGCCGAGCGCCCGCGAGGCCTCGACGAAGTCCTGGTCGCGCAGGCTGATCGCCGTGCCCCGCACGATGCGCGTCATCGAGGTCCAGCCGAGTGCGACCAGCACGATCACGACCGACTTCTTGTTCTGCTGCTGCAGCAGCGCGAGGAACACCAGCGCGCCGAGCAGGAACGGCAGGCCCAGGATGATGTCGGTGAAGCGCGAGATCACGGTGTCGATCCAGCCGCCGTAGAAGCCGGCCAGGATGCCGAGCGTGCCGCCGATGAGAGCGGTGAGCACCGTGACCACGACGGAGATCAGGATCGAGGGCCGGGCGCCGTAGATGATGTGGGTGTACATGTCGCACCCGAGGATGGTGGAGCCGAAGATGTGGCCCTCGCCGGGCCCCTTGCGAGCGTCGGTCAGGACGCACGCTTCGGGACTGGTGTTGGTCCACAGCGTCGGGAAGATCGCCATGGACACGACCACCAGCACCACGAGGGTGCTGACGATGAAGACCGGGCTGCGGCGCAGCTGCTGCCAGGCGTCGGCCCACAGGCTGCCGCTGCCGGCGTCGATGGTGTCGCCGGCCTCGGCGTCGGGCTCGACGGTCTTGACGCTCTCACTCATAGCGGATCCTCGGGTCGAGTACGGCGTACAGCAGGTCGACGAGCAGCGAGGCGACCAGGAACACCAGGGTCAGCAACGTCGCCACCGCGATCACCACGGGCGTCTCCCCACCTCGGACGGAGGTGAAGGTCAGGCCGCCGATGCCGGGGATGTTGAAGATGCCCTCGGTGATCAGGGCGCCGGCCATGAGCGCGCCGACGTCGATGCCGATGTAGGTGACCACCGGGATCAGCGAGTTGCGGAGCGCGTGGATGCCCACGATGCGCCGTTGCCTCAGGCCCTTGGCCCGCGCGGTGCGCACGAAGTCCGAGCGCAGCGTCTCGATCAGCGAGGTCCGGGTGAGCCGGGCGATGAAGCCCAGCGACAGGCCGCCCAGCACCATGCCGGGCACCACCAGGCTGGCCCAGGGGTGCTCGGCGCGGTAGGTGACCGAGAACATCGCCTCCACCCAGTCCGGCGCGCCGAGGTCGCGCACCCAGTTGCCGATGTAGAGGCCCGAGAAGATCTGGAGCAGCACGCCGAGGACGAAGACCGGCACCGAGATCAGCAGCACGGTGGAGACCCGCACGAAGTTGTCGGCGAAGGAGTCCTTGCGCAGGCCGGCGATCACGCCGGCCAGGATGCCCACGATCGACTCGAAGACCAGGGCGAGCACGGTCAGCCGGATCGTGATCGGCGCGGCGCGCCCGATCAGGTCGAGCACCGGCTGGCGGTTGAAGTCGGTGCCGAAGTCGCCGTGGGCGTAGTTGACCAGGCGGTCGAAGAACATCCCGACGCACGGGTTGCCCTTCTGGCTCAGGCAGGGGTCGTCGAGGCCGAACGAGCGGGTCAGCGTGGCGATCGTCTCGGGTGGCGGCTGGCGGTCGCCGAACAGGGACCGGATCGGGTTGCCGCTGATCTGGAACGACAGGGTCTGCAGGTAGTGCAGCAGGAACAGCGTTCCGAACAGCACCGGGATGAACTGCAGGAGCCGTCGGATGGTGTAGCGACCCACGCTCTGACCTCCTCACGGTCTGGGCTCGACGTGCACGCGAGCGTCGGGCGAGTGTGGACCCGGCAGGGCCCACACTCGCCCGATCGTCTCAGTCGGTCAACTACCTCAGCTGTTGACGGTGACCTGCTTCAGCAGGAGCTGGTCGAGCGGGCTGTAGGCCACGTTGTCGACGTTCTCGCTGCTGAGGATGAAGGTCTGGCCGAACCACAGCGGCATGACCACCATGTTGTCCAGCACGACGTCCGCGGCGGCCTGGTAGGAGTCGAGACCCTCCTCCACGGTCGGAGCGGCGTTGCCCTCCTGGATCAGCTGGAGGAACTTCTCGTGCTCCGGGCCCTTCCAGTCGCCGTAGTTGGAGCTGCCGGCGCCGTAGAGCGGGTCGAGGTAGTTCTCCGGGGACGGGTAGTCCGGGAGCCAGCCGAGGCGGTAGGGGCCGTCGACCTTGCTGCGGGTGCCCAGCGTGTTGAGGTAGGGCGTGAAGGGCTGCGACTTGAACGAGTAGTCCACGCCGAGGACCTGCTTCCAGCCCTGGGCCATCGCCTGCACCCACTCCTCGTGACCACCATCGTTGTTGAACCAGATGTTGATCTTGTTGCCCGGCACGCCGCCGGCCTCGTCCCAGAGCTTCTTCGCGCCCTCGGGGTCGAACTTGCACGCGTCGCACGCGTCGTCACGGCCGCCGGGGACGAAGCCCGGGATCAGGTCGCGGGCGGGGGTGTAGAGCCCGTTGAGCACGTTGTCGATGATGGCCTGACGGTCGGTCGCCATCGAGAGCGCCCGACGGATCTTGACGTCCTTGAACGCATCGATGTAGAGCGGGAAGCCGAAGTAGGCGAACGAGCCCGAGTCGGTCTTCAGGATCTGGTCGGGGTACTGCGACTCGGCCTGCTGCTGCTGGGTGGCGTCGACCTGGTTGACGATGTCGAGGTTGCCCGACTGGAAGTCGCGGTAGGCGGTCTTGAGGTCGCCGTACAGCTTGAAGGTGATCTCGTCAGCCTTGCCGTCGGTGCTCTCGTCGGAGTACTTGTCGTAGTGCTTGAGGTCGATCGACTGGTTGTGGGTCCACTTGACGAACTCGTAGGGACCGTTGCCGATCGGCTTCTCGTTGCAGGCCTTGATGTCGTCCATGCAGGCCTGCGCCATCGGGGCGAACGCCGGGGTGTAGGACATCACCAGGGGCCACTGCGAGAACGGCTTGGTGAGCTGCACCTCGATGGTGTTGTCGTCGACCACCGTGATGCCCGACATCTCCTTGGCCTTGGGCTTGTCGCCCTGCAGGTCGTCGTAGCCCTTCACCTTGTTGAAGAAGAAGCCGACCTGGGTGGCGTTGGGGCCGTAGGCGGCGTAGTTCCACGCCCGGACGAACGCCTCGGCGTTGACCGGCTCACCGTTGTGGAAGGTGAAGCCGTCCTTGAGCTTGATCGTCCACTTCGCCCCGTCCTCGGAGTCGATCGACTCCGCCATGCCGAGCTGCTGCTCGGTGGTCTCCGGGTCGATCGTCAGCAGACCGGTCCAGACCAGACCGATGATCTGCGAGCAGCCGGACGAGTAGCAAGCGCTGGTCGGGGCGAAAGCCTCCGGCTCCGCCTCCGAAACGCTGAAGCTGCCGCCGCTGGCACCCGAACCACCCGTACCGCCCGTGTCTCCGTTGTTGTCGTCCGATGACCCGCCGCCGCAGCTGGCGAGGATCAGGGCGGCAGCCACGGGCACAGCAAGCGCCGACAGACGCTTCATTCGCCTCATGGGATGTCCTCCATCACGTGGAAATCTTCTCTCAGCGCAGGGCACAGGTCATGCCCGCGCGAGCCCCACCTCACCACACGCCCCGGCCCGGGTCACGACCGCGAACTGAGTCGGAACGCAGTCGTGTCCGAACCGTTACGTCCGGGTCGCGCTCATGCGGGAGGGGCCCCGACGGTGGCTCCGGGCGCCTTGGGCTTGGCGTCGACTCCGGCCTCGGCGCGCTGCTCGGGACTGATCGGCGCCGGGGCCGCGGTCAGCGGGTCGTAGCCGCCACCGGTCTTGGGGAAGGCGATCACGTCGCGGATCGAGTCGGTGCCGCTGAGCAGCGCACAGATCCGGTCCCAGCCGAAGGCGATGCCGCCGTGCGGCGGCGCGCCGTACTTGAACGCGGAGAGCAGGAAGCCGAACTTCTCCTCCGCCTCCTCCTCGCCCAGGCCCATGACCGAGAAGACGCGCTTCTGCACGTCCTCGCGGTGGATACGGATCGACCCGCCGCCGATCTCGTTGCCGTTGCAGACGATGTCGTAGGCCCAGGCCAGGGCGTGGCCCGGGTCGGCGTCGAAGTCCTCGAGGTCCTGGGGCGAGGTGAAGGCGTGGTGGACCGCGGTCCACGCGCCCGAGCCGACGGCGACGTCACCGGCGGCGGTGGCGTCGTCGGCGGGCTCGAACAGCGGGGCGTCGACGACCCAGACGAAGCTCCAGGCCGACTCGTCGAGCAGGCCGCAGCGCCGGCCGATCTCGAGGCGGGCCGCACCGAGCAGCGCGCGGCTGGGCTTGACCGCGCCGGCCCCGAAGAACACGCAGTCGCCCGGCTCGGCGCCGACGTGTGCGGCCAGGCCCGCCCGCTCGGCCTCGGACAGGTTCTTCGCGACCGGTCCGCCGAGCTCGCCGTCGTCCTGCACCAGCACGTAGGCCAGACCGCGCGCACCGCGCTGCTTGGCCCAGTCCTGCCAGGCGTCGAGCTGCTTGCGCGGCTGGCTCGCACCCGCGGGCATCACGACCGCGCCGACGTACGGCGCCTGGAAGACCCGGAACGGCGTGTCGGCGAAGTACTCGGTGCAGTCGACCAGCTCGAGGTCCAGGCGCAGGTCGGGCTTGTCGGAGCCGTAGCGTGCCATCGCGTCGGCGTAGGTCAGCCGCGGGAAGGGCGTGGTGACCTCGTGGCCGATCAGCGACCAGATGCGGGTCAGCAGCGCCTCGGTCAGCTCGATCACGTCGTCCTGCTCGACGAAGGACATCTCGATGTCGAGCTGGGTGAACTCGGGCTGCCGGTCGGCGCGGAAGTCCTCGTCGCGGTAGCAGCGCGCGATCTGGAAGTAGCGCTCGAGCCCGCCCACCATGAGCAGCTGCTTGAACAGCTGGGGGCTCTGCGGCAGGGCGTACCAGCTGCCGGGCTGCAGGCGCGCCGGCACGAGGAAGTCGCGGGCGCCCTCCGGCGTCGAGCGGGTCAGCGTCGGGGTCTCCACCTCGACGAACCGGCGCTCGTGCAGCACCTCGCGGGCGGCCCGGTTGACCTCCGAGCGCAGCCGGATCGCAGCGGCGGGGCCGGAGCGGCGCAGGTCGAGGTAGCGGTGCGCCAGGCGCACCTCCTCGCCCACCTCGACGTGGTCGCTGATCGGGAACGGGAGCGGGGCGGAGGCCGAGAGGACGTCGACCTGGCTCGCCACGACCTCGACCTCGCCGGTGGGCAGGTGGGGGTTCTCGTTGCCCTCCTTGCGGGCGACGACCTCGCCGACCACCTTGAGGCAGAACTCGCTGCGCAGGCTGTGGGCCACCGCCTCGTCGCGGACGACCACCTGCACCACGCCACTGGCGTCGCGCAGGTCGACGAAGGCCACGCCTCCGTGGTCGCGCCGGTGGGCGACCCAGCCGGCCAGGGTGACGACCTGCCCGACGTGGTCGTGGCGCAGGGTGCCGGCTTCGTGCGTGCGGATCAACGTGCAGCTCCTTCGGTGGGGGTGGTCACTCGTGGGCGGAGGTCCCCGGGCGGCGGCGTCCAGGAGTCCGCGTCGGCCTCGACCTGGTCGCCGCTGCGGATGTCCTTGACGGTGTCGGGCGCGCCGTCGGCGCCGGGGAACCAGACGTAGGGGATGCCGCGCCGCTCGGCGTGGCGGATCTGCTTGCCGAACTTCTGCGCCGTCGGCGCCACCTCGCAGGCGACGCCGCGAGCGCGCAGCCGCTGGGCGACGGCGTCGCAGCCTGCCCGGGCGTCCTCGGTGGGCACGGCGACCAGCACGGCGCTGGGCACCTGCCGGTCGGCGGCCAGGCCCTCGCGCTGCATCAGCGGGACCAGCAGCCGGGTCACGCCCAGCGAGATGCCCACGCCGGGGTAGGTCGACCGCCCGTCGGTCGCCAGCGCGTCGTACCGCCCGCCCGAGCAGATCGAGCCGAGCCACTCGTAGCCCTCGAGGCGGGTCTCGAAGACGGTGCCGGTGTAGTAGTCCAGGCCGCGGGCGATCTTGAGGTCGGCCACGATCCGGACGCGCTCGCCGACCAGGTCGGCGCCGCGGCGCACCACCTCGGCGAGCTCCTCGAGCCCTTGGTCGAGCAGCGGGTCGGTGACCCCGAGCGCGCGCACCCGCTCGACGAACGAGTCGTCGTCGGTCGCGATGCGCGCCAGGGCCAGTGCCGCGTCGGCCTGGGCGGCGGTGAGCCCGGACTCGTCGACCAGCAGCCGGTGGACCTCCTCGGCGGGCAGCTTGTCGAGCTTGTCGACCACGCGCATGACCTCGTCGACGTCGGCGGCGCCGAGCCCGGAGTAGAAGCCCTGGATCAGCTTGCGGTTGTTGACCTGCAGCGTGAGCGGGGGCAGGAAGTCCAGCCGGCCCAGCGCGTCGAGCATGACGCGGGCGACCTCCACGTCGTGGTGGAAGGCCAGCACGTCGCGGCCGACCACGTCGATGTCGGCCTGGGTGAACTCGCGGTAGCGGCCCTCCTGGGGTCGCTCACCGCGCCAGACCTTCTGGATCTGGTAGCGGCGGAAGGGGAACTCGAGCCGACCGGCCTGCTCGAGCACGTAGCGCGCGAACGGCACGGTGAGGTCGAAGTGCAGGCCGAGGCCGGCGTGGCCCTCGGCGGAGGTCTCCTGGAGGCGGCGCAGGACGTAGACCTCCTTGGAGGTCTCGCCCTTGCGGAGCAGCTGGTCGAGGGGCTCGACGGCGCGCGTCTCCAGCGGGGCGAACCCGTGCAGCTCGAAGGTGTCGGCGAGGGTGCGCAGCACTTGCTGCTCGGCGATGCGCTGAGCCGGCAGCAGCTCGGGGAACCCGCTCAGCGCGGTCGGCTTGGCCATGACGGTGTCTCCTGGGCCCGCGGGGGCCGGGGTCGGAAGGTGATCGGGGCGGCGGGTGCTGCCTCAGAGCCCGCGGGTCGGCGCCGAGGTGGCGCTCCCGTGGCCCTGACGCACCAGATCGAGCAGGTAGGGGTTGGTCGCCCGCTCGTGGCCGATGCTGGTCTGCTCGCCGTGACCGGGCAGGACCACCACGTCGTCGGCCAGCGGCAGCACCTTGGTCGCCAGGCTCCGGAGCATCGTCGCATGGTCGCCGCCGGGCAGGTCCGTGCGACCGATGGACCCGGCGAACAGCAGGTCGCCGGAGAACATCACCTCGCTGACGTCCGCGGCCGCGTAGGGCGTGCGGAAGGTGATCGAGCCCCGGGTGTGCCCGGGCGCGTGGTCGACGGTGAAGCGGAGACCGGCGAGCTCGAGGTCGGCACCGTCGGTGATCTCGCGGACGTCGTCGGGCTCGGCGAACTCGTGCGCCCCGCCGAGGAGCATGCCGGCGGTCTCACGCGACATGCCGGCCATCGGGTCGGAGAGCAGGTGGCGGTCCTCGGGGTGGACGTAGGCCGCCGCGTCGTAGGCACCGGCGACCGGCGCCACGCACCACATGTGGTCGACGTGACCGTGGGAGACCAGGACGGCGACCGGCTTGAGCCGGTGCTCGCGGACGACCTCGGCGACTCCCTGCGCGGCGTCCTTGCCGGGGTCGACGACGACGCACTCGCTCCCGGGCGAGTCGGCGACCACGTAGCAGTTGGTGCCCCATGGTCCGGCAGGGAATCCGGCGATGAACACGAGGGGCAGCCTACCGAGCGTCCCGCGCCGTCCCCACCGAGATTCGGCTGGGAGGTCCCCGACTACCATCACTGCTCATGAGCGAGAGCCCGGACACCTCCGACCCGGACGCCGCAGCCGAGGCGACCCCACCGGTCCCCCGTCCGGGGCCACGACCGGGTCCGCGGCCCGGCCCCCGCCCCGGCGCACGTCCCGGGGCGGGCCCCCGTGCGGGCGCGGCGCCCGCGGCCCAGGCCCCCGCCGCGGCACCGGCGGTGCCGCAGGTCCCGACCTCCGACCCGACCCCGTGGGGCCGCGTCGACGAGGAGGGCAACGTCTTCTGCACCACCCCGGAGGGCGAGAAGCACGTCGGCCAGACCCCGGACATGACCCCGGAGGCGGCCCTGGCCTTCTTCGGGCGCAAGTACGACGAGCTGCGGTTCGAGGTCGCCCTGCTCGAGCAGCGGGTCGCCTCCGGCACGGCGGCGCCCGACGACGCCGCCGGGGCGCTCAAGCAGCTGCGCCAGCAGGTGCGCGAGGCCCGGGTGGTCGGGGACCTGACCGCCCTCGACGCCTCGCTGGCCGGCCTCGACGAGCAGATCAGGGTCGAGCGGGACAAGCGCAAGGCCCGTCGCGCCGAGGAGGTCGCCAAGGCGCGCAGCGCCAAGGAGCGCATCGCCACCGAGGCCGAGCGGATCTCCTCCGGCACGGACTGGCGCCACGGGGCCGACAAGCTGCGCAACCTCTTCGAGGAGTGGAAGGCCCTTCCCCGCCTCGACAAGCCCAGCGACGACGAGCTGTGGAAGCGCTACTCCGCCGCCCGGACGTCCTACACCCGCCGCCGCAAGGCCCACTACGCCGAGCAGTCCGAGAAGCGCGAGGCCGCCAAGGTCGTGAAGACCAAGCTGGTCAAGCAGGCCGAGGCACTGTCGACCTCCACCGACTGGGGCGCGACCGCCGGCGCCTACCGCGACCTGATGCAGCAGTGGAAGGCCGCCGGCCCGGCACCCCGCCCCGAGGACGAGGAGCTGTGGCAGCGGTTCCGCGCCGCGCAGGACACGTTCTTCAACGCCCGCGACGCGGTCACCAAGGCGACCGACGCGGAGTACGCCGGCAACGCCGAGGTCAAGGAGAGGCTCCTGGTCGAGGCCGAGGCGCTGCTGCCCGTCACCGACCTCGCCGCGGCCAAGACGGCCTTCCGTGACATCGCCGACCGCTGGGACGCCGCGGGCAAGGTGCCGCGCGACCGGATCAAGGACCTCGAGGGCCGCATGCGCAAGGTCGAGCAGTCCATCCGCTCGGTCGAGGACGCCCAGTGGAAGCGCAGCAACCCCGAGGCCCGCGCCCGTGCAGCCGACACGGTCGCGCAGCTCGAGACCTCGATCGCGGACCTGCGCGCCAAGGCCGACAAGGCACGGGCCGCGGGCAACGAGCGGAAGGCGGCCGAGCACGAGGCCGCCGCCGAGGCCCGCACCTCGTGGCTGGACCAGGCCCGCAAGGCGCTGGAGGAGTTCAGCCGGTGATGCGCTGGGCGTCGAAGACGCCCTCGACGTGCCGCACCGCCCGCAGCACGTGACCCAGGTGCTTGGGGTCGGCCATCTCGAAGGTGAACCGCGTGCGCGCGACGCGGTCGCCGCCGGTGGTCAGCGACGCCGACAAGATGTTGACGTGCATGTCGGAGAGCACCTTGGTCACGTCGGAGAGCAGGCGGGCACGGTCGAGCGCCTCGACCTGGATGTTGACCAGGAACATCGACTGCGCGGTCGGGGCCCACTCCACCTCCACCAGCCGCTCGGGGTGGCTCGTCAGATCGCCGGCGTTGGTGCAGTCGGGCCGGTGCACCGAGACCCCTGAGCCTCGTGTGACGAACCCGATGATGTCGTCTCCGGGCACCGGGGTGCAGCACTTGGCGAGCTTGACCCACACGTCGCTGAGGCCCTTGACCACCACGCCCGCATCCCCCGCGGGGCGCCCCACCCGCGGCGGCTGGGTGATGGTGACCGACTCCGCGAGATCCTCGGTCGCGCCGATCTCGCCGCCGAACAGCTCGATCAGGCGACGGACCACGTGCTGGGCGCTGATCGTGCTCTCGCCGACCGCGGCGTAGAGCGCGGAGACGTCGGCCAGCCGCAGGTCGGAGGCGACCGCGCTGAGGCTGTCGTGGGTCATCAGCCGCTTGAGCGCCACGCCCTCCTTGCGCATCAGGCGGGCGATCTGGTCCTTGCCGCGCTCGGCGGCCTCCTCGCGGCGCTCCTTGAGGAACCACTGCCGGATCTTGCTGCGCGCCCGCGGCGACTTGACGAAGGTGAGCCAGTCGCGGCTGGGTCCCGCCCCGTCGGACTTGGAGGTGAACACCTCGACCACGTCGCCGTTGTCGAGCGTCGACTCCAGCGGGACCAGCCGGCCGTTGACGCGCGCGCCGATCGCACGGTGGCCGACCTCGGTGTGGATGGCGTAGGCGAAGTCGACCGGCGTGGACCCGGTCGGCAGGGCGATGACGTCGCCGGCCGGGGTGAAGACGTAGACCTCGGCCGAGCTGATCTCGAACCGCAGCGACTCCAGGAACTCGTCGGGGTCGACGGTGTCCTGCTGCCAGTCGATCAGCTGGCGGACCCAGGCCATGTCGCCGTTCTCCCCCGCCCGCCGGTCGGTGTCCTGGCCCTGGCGGACGTCCTGCTTGTACTTCCAGTGCGCCGCGACGCCGTACTCCGCGCGGCGGTGCATCGCGTTCGTGCGGATCTGCAGCTCGACCGGCTTGCCGCCCGGGCCGATCACCGTGGTGTGCAGTGACTGGTACATGTTGAACTTCGGCATCGCCACGAAGTCCTTGAACCGGCCCGGGACCGGGTTCCAGCGGGCGTGGATCGCGCCGAGGGCGGCGTAGCAGTCGCGGTCGTCCTCGACCAGGATGCGGATGCCGATGAGGTCGTAGATGTCGGAGAACTCCCGGCCCCGCACGATCATCTTCTGGTAGATCGAGTAGTAGTGCTTGGGCCGCCCGGTGACCGTGGCCCGCACCCGCGAGCTGCGCAGGTCCTGCTCGACCAGCTCGATCACGGTGCGCAGGTAGTTGTTGCGCGAGGGCGCGCGCTCGGCGACCAGCCGCACGATCTCGTCGTACATCTTGGGGTGCAGGGTGGCGAACGCCAGGTCCTCCAGCTCCCACTTGATCGTGTTCATGCCGAGCCGGTGGGCCAGCGGCGCGAAGATCTCCAGGGTCTCCTTGGCCTTGCGGACCTGGGAGGACTGCTTGGTGTAGCGCAGCGTGCGCATGTTGTGCAGCCGGTCGGCGAGCTTGATCACGAGCACGCGGATGTCGCGGCTCATCGCCACGATCATCTTGCGGATCGTCTCGGCCTGGGCGGACTCGCCGTACTTGACCTTGTCGAGCTTGGTGACGCCGTCGACGAGCTGGGCCACCTCCTCGCCGAACTCCGCCCGCAGCTCCTCGAGGGTGTAGTCGGTGTCCTCGACGGTGTCGTGCAGCAAGGAGGCGACCAGCGTCGACTCGGTCATGCCGAGCTCGGCCAGGATCACCGTGACCGCCAGCGGGTGGGTGATGTAGGGCTCGCCGCTCTGGCGCTTCTGGTGGCGGTGGGCGCGCTCGGCGACCTTGTAGGCCCGCTCGAGCAGCGCGAGGTCGGCCTTGGGATGGTTGGCCCGCACGGCGCGGTACAACGGCTCGAGCACTGGCGAGTTGGACTGCCCGCGGCCACCGATGCGGGCCAGGCGGGTGCGCATGCGTCCGGCCTGCGCGGCGGGCGTGGAGGCCTCGGGTCGGGGCTCGACCGGGGCGTCGACCGGGGCGTCGACCACGGCCTCGGCCTCGCGGTCCGACAGGGTGCCCTCGGTGCGGGACCGGTCGGGAGCACGGCGCTGCCCGTCGACGACCTCGGCGGGGCGTGAGGCAGCGGCGGCTGTGGACGACCGCTCCTCGCTCACCCCTTGCTCCCTTCGTGCGCGACCAGTCTAGGCGGGGCCACCCGGCGGCCGTCCCACGAGCCGGGTCAGACGGTGTAGAGGGAGTTCAGCGGGGTGTCCCCGAGCGCCGCGCGGCCGGGGAGGAAGGAGAGGTCCATCAGCACCGAGACCGCGACGACCTCGCCGCCGGCGGCCTCCACCAGCTCCCGGGTCGCGTTGACCGTGCCACCGGTGGCGAGCACGTCGTCGACCACGAGCACGCGGTCGCCGGGGACGATCGCGTCCTGGTGCATCTCGAGCGTGGCCTCGCCGTACTCCAGGGCGTAGGAGACCGCGTGCGTCGCGCCCGGCAGCTTGCCCGCCTTGCGGACCGGCACGAACCCGGTGCCCAGCGAGAGCGCCACCGGCGCCGCCAGGATGAAGCCCCGGGCCTCGATGCCGAGCACCTTGTCGACGCGGGCCTGTCCGGCCTCGTCGACCGCGACCGACGCCAGGCCCCGGACGACCGCGGTGAAGCCATCGTGGTCGGCCAGCAGCGGCGAGATGTCCTTGAACACGATCCCCGGCTTGGGGAAGTCGTGGACGTCGCGGATCAGGCGCTCGATCTGCTCGTGCAGGACCTCGGGGGTCAGGTCGTGCCCGCGGGTCACCTGGTCAGCCCTTCCCGCGCTGCGACCGCGGCTTGCGGGTCGGCTGCGGCCGCCGCGCCGCGGACGTCTCGCCCATCGGGATCGGTCGGCGCTCGCCGGTGCGCTCGCCGGCCGAGTAGCGACCGGGGGCGCCGCCGGGCACCGGGCGCGCACCGCCCCGCGGCGGGCCGTCCACGTCGTCAGCGGCGTCGTCGGCGGCGTCGGCGGCGTCTCCGGCGCCGTGGGCATGACCGAAGCCGGCCGAGCCCGCGCGGCCGGGCTCGGCGTACTCCGGCATGTCGTCGGAGTACGCCGGCACCGAGGCGTAGCGGTCGACCTCGCGCCGGCTGCGGTGCTTGCGGGCGCGAGCGTCACCGGACTTCACGCCCGGCTCGCGCTCCTTGAGCTGCACGAGCAGCGGCGTCGCGATGAAGATCGAGGAGTAGGCACCGGCCGCCATGCCCACGAACAGCGCGAGCGCGAGGTCCTTGAGCGCGCCCGAGCCGAGGTAGACCGCACCCACGTAGAGCAGCGCGCCCACGGGCAGCAGCGCCACGATGGAGGTGTTGATCGAGCGGACCAGGGTCTGGTTGACCGCGAGGTTGGCGGCCTCGGCGTAGGTCTGGTGGGTGCGCCGGCTGGCCGCGACGTTCTCCCGGACCTTGTCGAAGACCACGACGGTGTCGTAGAGCGAGAAGCCGAGGATGGTCAGGACGCCGGTGACCGTCGCCGGGGTGACCTCGAAGCCGGACAGGGCGTAGACGCCCACGGTGATGAGCAGGTCGTGGACCAGCGCCACGATGGCGGCGACCGACATCTTCCACTCGCGGAAGTAGCCCCAGATCATCAGGATGACCAGCCCGACGAAGACGCCGAGCCCGATCAGGGCGCGGTCGGCGACCGCCCGGCCCCACGAGGGGCCGATCACGTCCTGACTGATGTCGTCGGGCTGGACGCCCGCCGTCTCCTGGATGATGGCGGCGACCTGGTCGGCCTGGTCGTTGGTCAGCGGCTCGGTCTGGACCCGGATGTTGTCGGTGCCCGAGGTGTTGACGATCGGCGAGGACGCGTCGTCGATCCCCGAGGCGGCGACGGCGTCGCGGATGTCCTGCACGGCGCTCTGGGTGGCGTTGCCGTTGCCCATCGCGACGCGGTACTCCACCCCGCCCTGGAACTCGATGCCGAGGTTGAGCTTGACCACGGTCAGGCCGAGCACCGCCACGACGAGGATGACGCCGGAGAAGGCGTACCAGAGCAGCTTGCGACCGACGAAGTCGATCGAGACCGTGCCGTCGTACAGGTCGTGGCCGAAGCGGGACAGCTTGCTCATCGGACTCCTCCGGTCGCCGCGGTGCGGATCGGGGCCGGCTTGCGGCCGACGTGCTCGGGAGACAGCCCGGACCACTTGCGGCCGGTGCGGAACAGCGGGAACCGGGCCAGCCAGGTGACCATCGGCTTGGTGAACCAGAAGAACACGATCAGGTCGATCACCGTGCTGATGCCCAGGGCGAACGCGAAGCCCTTCACCACGCCGATGGCGAAGATGTAGAGCACCACGGCCGCGAGCAGCGAGACCGCGTCGGCGGCCAGGCAGGTGGCCCGCGCGCGGACCCACGCCGCCTCGACCGCCACCCGCAGCGTCTTGCCCTCGCGCAGCTCGTCACGCAGGCGCTCGAAGTAGACGATGAACGAGTCGGCGGTGATGCCGACCGCGACGATCAGTCCGGCGATGCCGGGCAGGGTCAGGGTGAAGCCCGCCTGCTCGCTGAGGAAGATCACCGCGGCGTAGGTGATCGCCGCGGCCGCGGCCAGCGAGGCGACCACGACGATGCCGAGGGCGCGGTAGTAGAGCATGCAGTAGACGAGCACCAGGGCCAGCCCGACCCCGCCGGCCAGGAGTCCTGCGTTGAGCTGGTCGGCGGCGAGCGTCGGACCCTCCACCGTCTCCAGTGGGACCTCGAACTTCAGCGGCAGGGCGCCGTACCTGAGCGAGTTGGCCAGCGACTGGGCCTCGGACTGGGAGAAGCTGCCGGTGATCTCGGCGCTGCCGTTGGTGATCGGGGTGTTCACCTGCGGGGCGGAGAGCACCTGGCCGTCGAGCACGATCGCGAAGAGCTCGCCGGTGCCCGCCATCGAGCTGGTCACGTCGGCGAACTTCTTGCCCGCGGCGCCGTTGAAGTCCAGCGTGACGGCGTAGTTCACGTCGTTGGGCGGGATGCCGTAGTCGGCACCGTCGAGCTGGGTGCCCTCGATGATCGCCGGGGAGAGGAGGTACTTGTTGCCGCTCTCGTCGCAGGCCAGCAGCGGCTTGGACGGGTCGTCGACCTGCCGGGTCTCGCCGTTGCAGGTGAAGTCCTGGAACTTGGCCAGGTTGGCCGCGTCGGGGTTGCGCATCCAGGCCAGCTGGGCCTGGGTCGTGCTGTCGTCGGTGGGCACCGGCGCCGCGGCCGGCTGCGGCGGGGCCGAGGGCTTCGCCGACGGCTTGCCGGAGGCCCGGGGGCTGGGGGACGGCGTCGGCGCCAGGGCGGGTGCGCGGCCCGCGGGGCTGGTCGAGGCGGAGGGGCTGCCCGCACTGGTCGGCGAGGCGCTCGGCGAGGCGCTCGGCGAGCCGCTGGGGGTCGCGCTGGGCGACGCCGGCGGCGACGGCTCGGTCTGCGGGGTCCCGGCGGCACTGGCCGCGACCAGACGGAAGCGCAGCTGGGCCTGCTGCTTGACCGTGTTGACCAGGTCCTTGCGCTCCTTGCCCGGGATCTCCACCACGACCTGGTCGTCGCCCTGGACGGTGACCTCGGACTCCGAGACGCCGGAGGCGTTGACCCGGCTGTCGATGATGTCGGCGGCCTCCCGCATCTTCTCCGGCGTGATCTGCTCACCGGTCGCCGTGGAGGCGGTCAGGGTGATGCGGGTGCCGCCCTGCAGGTCGAGGCCCAGCTTGGGCGTCCAGACGCCGTTGAGGGTCAGGCCGACGTACATCAGCACGATGGCCAGGAGGAACAGGACGAGGGTGCGTCCCGGGCGGGAGCGCTGGGCTGCCATCAGTGGCTCCGGGGGGTCGGGTCGGTGGGGTCGGTCGGCCCGGTCGGCCCGGTCGGGTCGGTCGAGGTCGGGTCGGCCTCGACCGGCGGCACGACCCGCAGCACGGCGCCACGGGCGATCTTGAGCTCGACGCCGGGTGCCACCTCGAGCAGGAGGCAGTCACCGGCGGCGGGGTCGTCGACCTCGGCGGTGACCCGGCCGAAGAAGCCGGCGTTGGTCATCACCTCGTCGCCGACCCCGACCTCGCGCTGGGTCGCCAGCACCTGCTGCTGACGCTTGCGCTGCGGCCGGATCAGCAGCAGCCAGAACGCGACCGCCAACAGCACCAACCAGAGCAGCTCTCCGGCTCCACCCACGAGGTGTCCTTCCAAGGATCGACGTGCACCGAGGTGCAGGAGGGCATGGCGAAGGAGGCCCCCTCGTCGCGCCGGGGCAGAGTCTAGCCCTCGAGGTCGAGCGTCATCTGGCGCTCCGCCTGACCGGCGCCGAGGTCGGTCGCGTGACGCGGCGGCACCAGGCCCAGGTGGGCCCACGCCGCCCCCGTGGCGACCCGCCCGCGGGGGGTGCGGGCCAGGAACCCCGAGCGGACCAGGAAGGGCTCGGCGACCTCCTCGACGGTCTCGCGCTCCTCCCCCACGGCCACCGCCAGCGTGGAGAGGCCGACCGGTCCGCCGTCGAAGCGGCGGCACAGCGCGTCGAGCACGGCACGGTCGAGACGGTCGAGACCCGAGCGGTCCACCTCGTAGAGGTCGAGCGCGGCTCGGGCGACGGGCCGGGTGCCGACGCCCTCGGCACGGACCTGGGCGTAGTCGCGGACACGCCGCAGCAGCCGGTTGGCGATGCGGGGCGTGCCGCGGCTGCGGCCGGCGATCTCGGCGCAGCCCTCGGCGTCGACCTCGGCCTCGAGCAGGCCCGCGCTGCGCCGGATGATGCGCTCGAGCTCGGTGGGCTCGTAGAACTCCAGGTGGGCGGTGAAGCCGAAGCGGTCGCGCAGCGGACCGGGCAGCAGCCCCGCGCGGGTGGTGGCGCCGACCAGGGTGAACGGCGGCAGCTCGAGCGGGATCGCGGTGGCGCCGGGCCCCTTGCCCACCACGACGTCGACCCGGAAGTCCTCCATCGCCATGTAGAGCATCTCCTCCGCCGGTCGGGCCATGCGGTGGATCTCGTCGACGAACAGCACGTCGCCTTCGGCGAGCCCCGACAGGATCGCGGCCAGGTCGCCTGCGTGGGTGATCGCGGGGCCGCTGGTCAGGCGCAGCGGCACCTGCATCTCGGCGGCGATGATCATCGCCAGGGTGGTCTTGCCGAGTCCGGGCGGACCGTTGAGCAGGACGTGGTCCGGTGCGCGGCCGCGCCGGCGGGCTGCGCTGAGCATGAGCGAGAGCTGTTCGCGCACCCGCTCCTGGCCGACCAGCTCGTCCAGGGTGCGCGGACGCAGCGCCGCCTCGACCGCGCGCTCGTCCACGGCGGCCTCGGCGTCGACCAGGGCCCGGCCCTCGAGGTGGGCCAGCTCGGCGGCGGTCAGGTCGTCGTCGACGTGCTCGTGGCTCATGAGCGGCTCAGCGTGCGCAGGGCGGCCCGCAGCAGCGCCGCGACGTCGGGAGCGGCGCCGGCGTCGTCGTCGACGGACTCGGCCACCGCCTCGACCGCCCGCTCGGCCTCCTTGGCCGACCAGCCCAGGCCGACCAGGCCCTCGCGCACCTGGGCACGCCAGGCCGGCTCGGCGGACGCCGGGGCGGACGCCGGGGAGTGGCTCGACCCGGTCGGGGCGCCGATGCGGTCCTTGAGCTCGAGGATGATCCGCTGGGCGCCCTTCTGGCCGATGCCGGGGACCCGGGTCAGGGCCCGGACGTCCTCGGCGGTGACGGCGCGGCGCAGCTCGTCGGGCGGCAGCACCGCGATCATCGCCTGGGCGAGCTTGGGGCCCACGCCGGACGCGGTCTGCACGAGCTCGAACAACGAGCGCTCGTCCTCGTCGAGGAAGCCGAACAGGGTCAGGGAGTCCTCGCGCACCACCAGGCTCGTGGGCAGGGTGGCCTCGGCGCCCGTGCGCAGCGTGGCGATGGTGCCCGGCGCGCAGTTGAGCTCGAGGCCCACTCCCCCCAGGTCGACCACGACGGAGGTGAGCCCGACCTGGGCGACACGACCACGGACGAAGGCGATCATCGGACGGCTCCTCGGGATCTCGGCGGGGTGGGCGGGGCCTGGACCGCGGCGGCGATCCTGCGCTGCGCGGCGCCGCGCCAGACGTGGCAGATGGCCAGGGCGAGCGCGTCGGCGGCGTCGGCGGGCCGGGGCGCCTCGCTCAGGCGCAGCAGGCGGGTCACCATCGCCCCCACCTGGGCCTTGTCGGCACGGCCGTTGCCGGTGACCGCCGCCTTGACCTCGCTGGGGGTGTGCAGGACGACCGGGATGCCGCGGCGGGCGGCGGCGACCATGGCCACGCCGCTGACCTGGGCGGTGCCCATGACGGTGCGGACGTTGTGCTGGCTGAAGACCCGCTCGACGGCCACCACGTCGGGGCCGTGACGCTCGATCCACGCCTCGATCTCGGCGTCGACGATGCGCAGCCGCTCGGCGACGTCGAGGTCGGGGGCGCTGCGGCACACGCCGACCTCGACGAGGACCAGGGGGCGTCCGGGCGACCCGTCGACCACGCCGAGACCGCACCGGGTCAGGCCGGGGTCGATCCCGAGCACCCGCATGCGTGCCTCCCAGTCCCGGACCCCGGGGTCCAGCCGCGTCCGAACATGTGTTCGTACGACGCTAGCCGAGCGGGCGACCCCGCGCGTCACGGCACGCCGGTCAGGCGTCGAGGGCCTCGAGCACGTCGTCGGGGATGTCGAAGTTGCCGTAGACGTTCTGCACGTCGTCGAGGTCCTCGAGCGCCTCGACCAGCCGCAGCACCTTGCCGGCGCCGTCGGCGTCGACCTGGACCTCCATCGACGGGACCCACTGGGCCTCGGCGGAGTCGTAGTCGAGCCCGGCCTCCTGCACCGCCGAGCGGACGGCGAGCAGGTCGGTGGCCGAGCTCTGCACCTCGAAGGCGTCGCCGAGGTCGTTGACCTCCTCGGCCCCCGCGTCGAGCGCGGCCTCGAGCACGTCGTCCTCGGTGAGCTCCCGGGCGCCCTGGTCCTTGGGCAGCACGACGACGCCCTTGCGCGTGAACAGGTAGGCCACCGAGCCCGGGTCGGCCAGCGTGCCGCCGTTGCGGGACGTGGCGGTGCGGACCTCCATCGCGGCCCGGTTGCGGTTGTCGGTCAGGCACTCGATCAGCAGCGCGACCCCGCCGGGGCCGTAGCCCTCGTACATGATCGTCTGGTAGTCGGCTCCCCCGGCCTCGGCGCCCGAACCGCGCTTGACCGCGCGGTCGATGTTGTCGTTGGGGACCGAGGACTTCTTGGCCTTCTGGATGGCGTCGTAGAGCGTGGGGTTGCCGGTGGGGTCACCACCGCCCATGCGTGCCGCGACCTCGATGTTCTTGATCAGCTTGGCGAACAGCTTGCCGCGGCGGGCGTCGACGACCGCCTTCTTGTGCTTGGTGGTGGCCCACTTGGAGTGACCGGACATGGCATCGATCCTATGCGAGGGCGTGGGAGCGGACGACCCGGGCGAAGAACGCGTGCACGCGCCCGTCGCCGGTGATCTCGGGGTGGAACGAGGTGGCCATCAGGCAGCCCTGGCGCACGGCGACGACCCGGCCGCTGGCGGGACCGGTGGCGACCGTGCCGAGCACCTCCACGTCCTGCCCCACCCGCTCCACCCACGGGGCGCGGATGAACACGGCGTGGAACGGGCCGTCGAGGGAGGCCTCCGCCTGCGCGCCGGCCTCCTCGACCTCGGCGTGCAGGTCCAGGTCGGCCTCGAAGGAGTCGACCTGGCGTCCGAAGGCGTTGCGCCGCACGGTCACGTCGAGGCCGCCGATGGTCTCCTGGCCCTCGACCCCGCCCTCGATGCGGTCGGCCAGCAGGATCATCCCGGCGCAGGTGCCGAACATCGGCAGCCCCTCCCGGGCGCGCTCCCGCAGCGGTTCGAGCAGGTCGAAGGTGCGTGCGAGCTTGACCATCGTCGTCGACTCGCCGCCGGGCAGGACGAGGCCGTCGACCTGGGCGAGCTCGCCCGGACGGCGTACGGCGGTCGCGTCCGCGCCGGCGCGCGCGAGCATCGCGAGGTGCTCGCGGACGTCGCCCTGGAGGGCGAGGACGCCGATGCGGGGACGGGTCCCCGTCAAGAAGCCGTCACCAGCCGCGCTCGGCGAGCCGGTGCGGCTGCGGGATCTCCTCGACGTTGAGCCCGACCATGGCCTCGCCCAGGCCGCGGGAGACCTTGGCGACCACGTCGGGGTCGTCGTAGAAGGTGGTGGCCTTGACGATCGCCTCGGCGCGCTGCTGCGGGTTGCCCGACTTGAAGATGCCGGAGCCGACGAACACGCCCTCGGCGCCGAGCTGCATCATCATCGCGGCGTCGGCCGGCGTGGCGATGCCGCCGGCGGTGAACAGCACGACCGGGAGCTTGCCGGCCTCGGCGACCTCCTTGACCAGCGAGTAGGGCGCCTGGAGCTCCTTGGCGGCCACGAACAGCTCGTCGGGCTCGAGGCCCTGCAGGCGGCGCAGCTCACGACGGATCGTGCGCATGTGGGTGACCGCGTTGGACACGTCGCCGGTGCCGGCCTCGCCCTTGGAGCGGATCATCGCCGCGCCCTCGGTGATGCGGCGCAGCGCCTCGCCGAGGTTGGTCGCACCGCACACGAACGGCACCGTGAACTGCCACTTGTCGATGTGGTTGGCGTAGTCGGCCGGGGTGAGCACCTCGGACTCGTCGATGTAGTCGACGCCCAGGCTCTGCAGGACCTGCGCCTCGGCGAAGTGGCCGATGCGGGCCTTGGCCATGACCGGGATCGAGACGGCCTCGATGATGCCGTCGATCATGTCGGGGTCGCTCATCCGGGAGACGCCGCCCTGGGCGCGGATGTCGGCCGGCACGCGCTCGAGCGCCATCACCGCGACGGCGCCGGCGTCCTCGGCGATCTTGGCCTGCTCGGCAGTGACCACGTCCATGATCACGCCGCCCTTGAGCATCTCGGCCATGCCGCGCTTGACCCCCTCGGTGCCGCGCTGGCGGCCGCTCTCGGGGGTGGCGTCGGGGGTGCTGGTCTGGTCAGTCACAGGGTCACTCTTCGATCGGATCGGGGGTTTCGGGGGGCTCCGGGAGCCGCATCCCATCCTACTTCCGGGGCGTGGCGGACCGAAATCAGCGCTCACCCAGCGTGCGGGCGTAGACCTCCACGATCCGCGGGGCGAGGACTCCCCAGTCCAGCCGGCGCGCGGCGGCGCGTCCGCTCCGCCCCAGCGAGGTACGCCGTCCAGGGGCCGCCAGGAGCGCGCCGACCGCGGCCGCCAGGTCGGTCGCGCGCCCGGGTGGCACGAGCAGCCCGTGCCTCCCCTCGCCGAGCAGGGCACGGAAGGCCGGCAGGTCGCTGGCCACCACGGCGGCGCCGGCCGCCATCGCCTCGGCCACGACGATGCCGAAGCTCTCGCCGCCGAGGTGGGGGGCGAGGACGACGTCGGCGGAGCGGAGCAGCGCGGCCTTCTGCTCCTCGCTCACCGGCCCCCGCACCTCCACGTGGGGCTCGACCGCGGCCGCCACGTGGCCCGGGCCGGCCACGACCAGGCGTGCGTCCGGGTGGGCCTCGGCGACGGACCGCATCGCGCGCAGCGCGACGGCCAGGCCCTTGCGCGGCTCGTCGGCGCGGCCGAGGAACAACACGGTCGGGCGGCCCGACGGGGTGCGGCGGCCGGCGAACCGGGCCACGTCGAGCGCGTTGGGGATCACCTCGACCGGGGCGTCGCTGTAGCGCGCGAGCGTCTCCGCGGCCACCCGCGAGACCGCGATGTGGGCGTCGATGCGCCGCGTGCGGCGGGCGACCGTGGCGGCACCGGCCCGCATCGCCAGCGCCCGGTCCTGCGCGGTGTGCACGGTCGCGACGAGCGGGGCCGGCACCGCAGGGGCGCCGAGCACGTGCCAGGTGACGCTGGGGGTGACCGGCTCGTGCAGGTGCAGCACGTCGAACCGACCCTCACGCAGCCAGGCGCGGGTGCGCCGGGCGGTCTGGGGGCCGAGGTCCAGCCGGGCGACGGAGCCGTTCCACCGCACCGGCACGTCCTGCCCGGTCGTGGTGACCCAGTCGGGGTGCTGCCCGGTGTTGGGTCGGCCGGGGGCGAGCACCTCGGCGTGGTGCCCGAGGCGGTCCAGCGAGCCGGCCAGCCCGAGCACCTGGGCCTGCACCCCCCCGCGCGCGTCGAGGGAGTAGGGGCACACGATGCCGACGCGCATCAGCCCCGCTCCCCGGTCGGGCCCGTCGGCGACAGGTCGGCGGCGAAGACGCGCTGCATCATGTGCCAGTCCTGCGGGGCCTCACCCAGCCCGCGGGTGAACGCCTCGGCCACCTGCCGGGTCGCGGCGACCACGCCGTCCTGCCCGACCCCGGGGTCGACCGGCTCGTGAAAGGTGATCTCCATCTCCTCCCCGCGGTAGGCCAGCGTGATCGGCACCAGGTCGGCCCCGGTCCGCTGCGCCAGCCGGCCCGGCCCCGCGGGCATCCGGGCCGGGTGGCCGCACAGGTCGACGTCGACCGCGGTGCGGCTCAGGTCGCGGTCGGCGAGCAGGCAGACGAACCCGCCCGAGGACGCCCACTCCTCCAGCGCCGGCATGGGTGGCTCGGCCCCGGTCAGCGGCAGGATGCGCATGCCGAGGGAGGAGCGGAACCGCACGAACTCGTCGTAGACCCGGGCCGGCTCGAGCCGCTCGGCCACGGTCATCAGCGGCATCCCGGTCGCGCACGCCCAGGCGCCGGCCCAGTCCCAGTTGGCCTGGTGGGGCAGCGCGGCGACGACGCCGCGCCCCTCGGCGTACGGCGTGCGGAGGCGCTCCTCGCCGATGGTGCGCGTGCGCGCGACGAGGTCGTCCAACGGCCAGGACTCGAGGCGGAACGCCTCGCACCAGTAGCGCAGGTAGGACTGGACGGCGTCGTGCACCAGGTCCTCGAGGTCGGCGGGCCCGAGCTCGGGCCGCACCCGGGTGAGGTTGGCGCGCAGCTGCTGGACCCCCCGGCCGTTGCCGCGGTAGAGGCGGCCGCCGACCCGGGCGAAGAGCGCGCGCGAGCGACGCTCGGACAGGCGGCCGACGCCGCGCCAGGCGCCGACGTACGCCGCGGCGACGGCCCGGTCGCGCAGGGTCACGTCAGGCTGCTGGTCGCGTGGTCTCGAGCGCCCGCGCCTGGTCGCGGACGGTGAGGACCCGCTGGAAGACCGTGACCGTGCTGGCCACCGCCAGGAGGCCGAGCGTGACCGGGATGGCCCAGAGCGCGTCCTCGCCGGCGCCCAGCAGGTGGGCGATGTCGGCGAGGCCGGTGACCGCCAGGATCGAGACCAGGCGGGTGGCGCGCTCGGCGATGCCGACCTTGGCCTCCATGCCGAGCGACTCCGCCCGGGCGCGAGCGTAGGAGGTGATCGAGCCCATCACGAGGTCGTAGAGGCACAGCGCGACGAGCCACTCGCTGTCCCCAGGGCCGACGTAGTACATCGCCAGGCCGCCGAACACCGCGGCGTCGGCGATGCGGTCGAGCGTGGAGTCCAGGAAGGCGCCGAACGGGGACACCCGGCCCGACATGCGCGCCATGGTGCCGTCGACGATGTCGGAGAAGACGAAGGCGGTGATCACCAGGACCCCGACCAGCAGCAGGCCCTGGGGGAAGAAGATCAGCGCACCCGCGCTGACGCCGAGGGTGCCCACGAGCGTGACGGCATCGGGGCTGACGCCCCACTTCAGCAGCAGGCGGGCGACGGGCGTGAAGACCCCGCCCCAGAAGGCGCGGAAACGTTCGAACATGGTGGAGCCCAGGCTAGCGGTGACGGGGCCCGCTCAGACGGTCGGCCACGCCTCCGCGAGCAGCTGCCGGGTCTCGGTGAGCAGCTGGGGCAGCGTCTTGGTGCGCCCGATGATCGGCATGAAGTTCGCGTCACCGCCCCAGCGCGGCACCACGTGCTGGTGCAGGTGCGCGGCGATGCCGGCGCCGGCGACCTGGCCCTGGTTCATGCCGAGGTTGAAGCCCTGGGCCCCGCTGACCGACCGGACCACACGCATCGCCTGCTTGGTGGAGGCGGCGAGCTCGTCGGTCTCCGCCTCGGTCAGCTCGGTGTAGTCGGCGACGTGCCGGTAGGGGCAGACCATGAGGTGGCCCGAGGAGTAGGGGTAGAGGTTGAGCACCGCGAACGTGTGCTCGCCCCGGTGGACGACCAGTCCCTCCTCGTCCGCGAGGGTCGGGATGCGGCAGAAGGGGCACTGCCCCGACGACCCGTCGGCGGGCTTGTTCTCCCCGGAGATGTAGGCCATCCGGTGGGGCGTCCACAACCGCTCGAGGTCGTCGGGCTCCCCCACGCCCTCCTGGTGGACGGTCCCGCTCACACCTGGGTCCTGTCCTCGACCGCCTGCACGACCCGGGCGACCGCGTCCTCGACCGGGATGCCGTTGCTCTGCTCGCCGTCGCGGAACCGGAAGGAGACCGTGCCGGCCTCCATGTCGCGGTCGCCGACGAGCATCATGAACGGCACCTTCTGCAGCTGGGCGGTGCGGATCTTCTTCTGCATCCGCTCGTCGGAGTAGTCGACCTCCACGCGGATGCCTCGGGCACGCAGCCGGGTGGCCACGTCGCGCAGGTAGTCCAGGTGGCGCTCCGCGACGGGGATGCCGACGACCTGGACCGGCGCCAGCCAGGGCGGGAACGCGCCGCCGTAGTGCTCGGTCAGCACCGCGACGAAGCGCTCGATGGAGCCGAACAGCGCCCGGTGGATCATCACCGGCCGCTGGCGGGAGCCGTCCGCGGCGGCGTACTCCAGCTCGAAGCGCTCGGGCAGGTTGAAGTCCAGCTGGATCGTCGACATCTGCCAGGTGCGGCCGATCGCGTCACGCGCCTGCACCGAGATCTTGGGGCCGTAGAAGGCCGCGCCGCCCGGGTCGGGCACGAGGTCGAGGCCCGACTCGGTGGCGACCTCCTCCAGCGTGCGGGTCGCCTCGTCCCACGTGGCGTCGTCGCCGACGTACTTCACCGGGTCCTTGGTGGACAGCTCGAGGTAGAAGTCGTCGAGGCCGTAGTCGCGCAGCAGGTCGAGGACGAAGGTGAGCAGGTTGCGCAGCTCGTCCTTCATCTGCTCGCGGGCGCAGTAGATGTGCGCGTCGTCCTGGGTGAACCCGCGGGCGCGGGTCATGCCGTGCACGACGCCGGACTTCTCGTAGCGGTAGACGGTGCCGAACTCGAACAGCCGCAGCGGCAGCTCGCGGTAGGACCGCCCGCGCGCCCGGAAGATCAGGTTGTGCATCGGGCAGTTCATCGGTTTGAGGTAGTAGTCGATGCCCGGCTTCTCGCCCTGCGCGTCGAGCTGCATGGGCGGGTACATCCCGTCGGCGTACCAGTCGAGGTGACCGGAGACCTCGAACAGGTGGCCCTTGGTGATGTGCGGGCTGTAGACGAACTCGTAGTCCGCCTCTTCGTGCCGGCGCCGGGAGTAGTCCTCCATCGCCTTGCGCAGGATCCCGCCCTTGGGGTGGAAGACCGCGAGCCCCGAGCCGATCTCGTCGGGGAAGCTGAACAGGTCCAGCTCGCGACCCAGCTTGCGATGGTCGCGCCGCTCGGCCTCCTCGAGCCGGTGCAGGTGCGCCTCGAGCGCCTCCTTGGACTCCCAGGCGGTGCCGTAGAGGCGCTGCAGCTGGGGGTTGTTCTCGTCGCCGCGCCAGTACGCCGCCGCGCTGCGCATCAGCTTGAACGCCGGGATCCGCTTGGTGGTGGGCAGGTGGGGACCGCGGCACAGGTCCTTCCAGGCCAGGTCGCCGTTGCGGCGGTGGTTGTCGTAGATGGTCAGCTCGCCGGCGCCGACCTCGGCGCTCGCGCCCTCGGCGATCGGCTCGCCGGTCGAGCCGATGGCGCCGGCGGCGCCCTTGAGCCCGATCAGCTCGAGCTTGTAGGGCTCGTCGGCCAGCTCGGCGCGCGCCTCGTCGTCGCTCACCACGCGGCGGGAGAACCGCTGGCCCTCCTTGATGATCTTGCGCATCCGGGTCTCGATCTTGTCGAGGTCCTCCGGGACGAACGGCGTAGGGACGTCGAAGTCGTAGTAGAAGCCGTTCTCGATGGGCGGGCCGATGCCGAGCCTGGCCTCCGGGTAGAGCTCCTGGACCGCCTGGGCCATCACGTGGGCGCAGGAGTGCCGCAGGATGTCGTGGCCGTCCTGGCTGTCGATCGCGACGCCCTCGACCTCGTCGCCGTCGGCCAGCTCGTGGGCGAGGTCCTTGAGACTGCCGCCGACCCGCGCGGCGATGACGCTGGGGTCCTCGGCGAAGAGCTCCCACGCCTTGGTGCCCGTGGTGACCGCGCGCTCGGCTCGTTCGCCTGCGTCGACGACGGTCACCTTGATCTCGGACACCGGTGTGCTCCTCGTGGTTCGTGGACGGGGCCTCGATCGTATCCGCCGGGTCGGGGCGCCCGGCCAGCCGATATCGGCCGGGCGCCGCCGGCCGGACTCACCCGCGCCGGATGCGGCCGGAGTAGAGGTCGTCGACCGCGTCCCCGCCGAGCAGCGCGTCGGTGAAGACCGCCCCGGAGGCGTCCACCGTGCGCACGGTGCCGCCGTACCGCACCCAGGCGGGGCTGCCCAGGCAGCCGCGCGGCACGCTGACGGACACGAGGTCGTCGGCGTAGGAGACCGAGTGCTGCAGGCCCGGACACGCGACCCGGACGGTCCGGGCGCCGGTGCCGGTGTAGCGGAGCAGCCGGGCGGTGCCTTCCCGCTCGCCCGGGCCGGCGCTCACGCGCAGGACGTAGGTCTTGCCGGTGCTGGCGTGGACGCGGACCGGGGTGATGACCCGGTCGTCGCCGGCGACGAGGTCGGCGTAGCGGACCGACGCGTGCACGCGGCGGTCGGTGTGGCGCAGCGCGCTGCCCACGACGTCGGCGTTGGTCCTCGTGCCGACCTCGGCGTAGACCTCGCCGTCGCCCTTCTCGTAGACGTCCCCCGTGCCGTCGTGGGTGACGAGGCGCGCGGCGGACGCCGGGGCGGCGGCGAGGGTGAGGGCGAGGACCGCCAGGACGGCGGAGGGGATGGACCTGGACACGAGTGCCTCCGAGGCGAACGAGTGTGGATGGATGACTCTCGGACGCGGCGACGGCTCGGAAGGTTGCACCGCGCGGGTCGGCACGGGCGGTGGAGTGACGGGGTGGGCGATACTGGGTTCGAACCAGTGACCTCTTCGGTGTGAACGAAGCGCGCTACCACTGCGCCAATCGCCCCGGGCACCTTGCGGGTGCGGGGACACGATAGCCCACGGAGGCACCCCTCCCGACCACGGGGCCGGCGGTCCCAGGACCCCAGGACCCCCGACGGCGATGCACCGGCGGCCCGTGGTGCGTTATGCGCATTTTGCGCTGTTCATCTTGGTTGCGTCCTCCGCTCGGGCACCCGCGGATGCGTGCGAGACCACCCCGATGTGGCCCACCTGGGCTATTTGATCGGGACTTACGTCTTTCCGCTGTACGGGCCTCTCGGGAGTAGGCACTCTGTGTCCAGGGAGCGCACGACCCGGGAGGAAAGTCCCGAGAAAGTCCCGCGAACCCACGTCATGGAGGCTCTGGGAGGCCGTCTCCATGACGTCAATGCCAAGGGAGAGGCAGCACACCGCCATGGACTTCAACGTCACCGCCAAGAACACCGCCGCGCAGCTGGTCACGAGCACCATGACCCTCGAGCTGATCGACAGCACCGGCGCCGCAACACCGCTCGAGACCGAGCTCGGCTACGACCCCGCCGACCCGTTCGCGGTGTCCGCCACCTTCGTGACCGTCACCGGTCGCGTGCAGTGGACCTTCGGCCGCGACCTGCTCATCGGCGGGATCTACGAACCCACCGGCGACGGCGACGTGCACGTGTGGCCCTGCCTGGACGGCGACGGCCAGTCCGTGGTGATCATCGAGCTCTGCTCGCCCGACGGTGAGGCCCTGGTGCAGGCCCGCGCCGCGCAGATCACCGCCTTCGTCGAGAAGATGACCTCGTCGGTCGCGCCCGGCGCCGAGTCCGCCTACCTGGACGTCGACGGCGCCATCGCCGCGATCCTCGGCGAGGCTGCCTGACTGATCGGAGCCTCGGCGACCCGGTTTGGGAGGACTGGTCGCCGACGGGATGCCCGCCTCTCCGGCAACGACAGGGCCGGTCCAGCAACGACGCTGGACCGGCCCTGTCGCACGTGCGGCCAGGGCCGGCCGCGTCGGGTCAGGCGATGACGCGGACGAGGTGCTGGTGGACCACGTCGGCGAAGCGCGCCTCGACGCCCGTCCGGGGCCGGCCGAGGTCGAAGGTGCCGAGGTGGTCGACGCGGAACCAGTGACCGGTGGGCGCGCGCCACAGCGCGCCGATGCGGTCACCAGGTGCGTCGACCACGGGGTGGACGGCCCAGGCCGAGTGGGTCTTGGTGCGGTGGTGCCGACGCCCCAGTGGCGAGAGGTTGGCGGTGCTCGACTGTCCCGGCGGTCCGCCGGGGCGGTAGGGATCGAGGTGGTCGAGGTCGCAGGTGGCCGAGGCCTGCCGGCCGTGGGGGAACTCCTCGAACGGGTGCAGCAGCCGCACCTGCTCGCGGATCGGCGGCGGGACCTCGTAGGCGTCGGCGGCGAGGTGGGTGGTGGTGTCGAGGACCGGCCTGACCTCGACCCGGTCGTGCGCGACCCACTCGCGCACGACGTCGGCCAGCAGCGGGTCGTCGATCCCCTGGCCGCGGAGGACGTCCCCGACGGGCGCCTGACCGTCCCCGCCGTGCCAGCCGTGCAGGTAGATCACCGACCGCGGTCGCAGCCGGTCCCAGAGCCGCGGCCCGAGCCGCCCACCGAGGTCGCGCAGCGCGTCGCCGACGGCGAGCGCCGCGGCGACCACGCCGGACACCTCCCCCTCCCCCTCGGGTCGGGCGAGGTCCACCTGGCGAGGGAAGGTGAACGGCCAGGCGCGGTCCTCACGCACCTCCCAGGAGCCGAAGGCACCGGGCTCGCCCGGCTCGTCGGCCTCGGGAGGGGAGTCGTCGAGGTGGGAGGTGTCCGAGGGCGTGAACGTCGCTGCTCCTGCCGGTGCCGGCTGGGGCTCGGCCTCGTGGCCGGCGAGGAGCAGGCAGGCGGCGGCGGGGTTGGCCAGGAGCAGCAGCGCCGCGGCACGGCGTACGTCGACCGGCCGCGTGTCGCCCCGGGCGAGCAGCCGGTCGGCGATCAGGGTCACCATCGCCTCGAGCCTGATGATGCCGGCGGCTCCCATCTGGGTGACCAGGACCTTCATGCCGGCGTCGTTGGAGCGATAGGCGCGCACGTAGGACCGCTGGGCCGCCTCACGCTGCTGGGCGGCCGCGGTCGAGGACGGCGCCCTCAGCAGCGCCGCCTCGAGCACCTTGATCGCCCGCGGGAACGGCAGCCGCGCGAAGTCGCGGGCGGTCTGCCGGTCCACCTCACGGGCGTCCTCGTCGCTCAGCCCGGCCCGGGCGGCCGCGGTCGCGACGCGGCGGGCCTGCCACACCGGGACGCGACCCGACCGCACCAACCGGTCGAGCACAGGGTGGCGGTGTCGCAGGCTGAGCGCGTCGTCGATCAACGAGCCCGCCGCCCACGACCCGACCCCGATGACCGCGCCCACCGTGGTGGCGGCGAACTCGGAGACGAGCATCCCCGACGGCCCCGCCGGGAGGAACCGCTCACCGGTGACCTGGTCCTTCGTGCCGTCGAGCTCCTGGTCGGCAGCCGGCGCGTGCAGGTCGGCCCAGTGGGCGGTCAGGGCCAGCTGCTCGGCCTCGAGCGCGCGCAGACGACCGGTGACCTCGCGCAGCCGCTCGGCGGTCGCGACCCGGTCGAGGTCCTCGATCCCCGTCACGTCGGCCGGCACGGCCAGCGGACGGGACGGGAGAGGCGACGTGGTCATGCTTGAACTCTATCGAACACAGGTTCGAAACCGCGACGGTCGACACGCGCCTGTGGACACGTGCCTGTGGACACGTGCCTGTGGACACACGTGCCTGTGGACTACGGGTCGGGGTGCTCGGCCTCACGCGTGCGCCACGTCTCGGCGGCCGCCAGCGTGACGGGGCCGGGGCGGTCCCAGATGCGGTCGTCGCAGCGCGCGACCGGCTGCACGTCACGTGTGGTGGAGGCCAGGAAGACCTCGTCGGCGGACCGCAGCACCTCGATCGGCTCGTCGACCTCACGCGCGCCGCACCACTCCACCAGCAGCTCGCGGGTGACGCCGGCCAGGCAGCCCGAGGCGAGCGTCGGCGTGCGCAGCTCTCCGTCGACGACGTAGAAGACGTTGGTGCCGGTGCCCTCGCAGAGGTGGCCGGCCAGGTTGGCGAAGACCGCCTCCCCCGCCCCGCGCTCGGCCGCATAGGCGAGCGCGACGACGTTCTCGGCGTAGGACGTGGTCTTGAGCCCGGCGATCGCGCCGCGCTCGTTGCGCGGCCACGGGACGGTCACGACCGTCGCCGGGCCGGACTTCTGCGGTCCCGCCACGGCGGCGACGACGAGCGTGGTCGGGGCGGCGGGCTCGCGGCCGGAGCCCATCGGGGCCGGGCCGGCGGTGTAGGTGATGCGCAAGCGGCCGTGCGACACCGACCGGCGCGCGAGCACCTCGGCGACCCCGCGGCGTACGGCGGCCTCGTCGACCTCGGGCAGGCCGAGTCCCGCCGCGGACCGGCCGAGCCGGCGCAGGTGGCGCGTCAGCGCGAACGGGACGCCGTCGACCACCTTGACCGCCTCGAACACCCCGTCGCCCACGGTGAAGCCGTGGTCGCCGACCTGGATCGCGGGCTGCTGCGGGTCGTCGAGCACCCGTCCGTCGACCCACACCGTCGGCTGCTGCTGCACCTCGTCCGCCACGTCGGCCACGCTAGCCGCACCGGCCGACGGGCCCACCTCGCCACACGCCCCCCGAAATTGGACAGGGTCAGCACGTCGGCTACAGTTCTGTCCGCACCTCACCGGTCCGTCCGGTGGAGTCGCAAGCGGACGTAGCTCAGTTGGTAGAGCGCAACCTTGCCAAGGTTGAGGTCGCGAGTTCGAGCCTCGTCGTCCGCTCGGAGAAGGGTCGCCACACCAGCGAGCTCCTCCTTGGTGGAGTGGCCGAGAGGCGAGGCAACGGACTGCAAATCCGTCTACACGGGTTCAAATCCCGTCTCCACCTCGACACAACACAACAAGGGCGATTGGCGCAGCGGTAGCGCGCTTCCTTGACACGGAAGAGGTCACTGGTTCAAACCCAGTATCGCCCACCAGAGAAAAGGGCCTCTGACCAGACAAACCCGTCAGCAGGGGGTCAAGTCCCGGGTAGTGGTGTAGCGCTGCGTTCTCCTTCGTGATGGGTCAGGCGGTCAGTGCGGGCAGTTGTTCAGCTCCGATCTCGGTGTGGGTGTCGGGGACGATGTTGACGCGGCAGCGGGCGAGGACGTCGAGGCCGAGGTAGCGGCGGCCTTCGGCCCATTCGTCGGTCTGCTCGGCCAGGACCGCACCGACGAGGCGGACGATGGCATCGCGGGTGGGGAAGATCCCGACGGAGTCGGTGCGGCGGCGGATCTCGCGGTTGAGGCGTTCGGCGGGGTTGTTGGACCAGATCTGGGTCCACACGTCCTTGGGGAACTCGGTGAAGGCCAGGATGTCGGCGCGAGCGGCGTCGAGGTGGTCGTGGACCTCGGGCAGCGTGCCGTCGACGTAGTCCAGGAGCCGGTCGAACTGGGCGTGCACCGACGGGCGGTCGGGCTGGTCGTAGACGCTGTGCAGCATCGCTTTGACCGCCGGCCACATGCTCTTGGGTGTCACGCCCATCAGGTTCGCGGCGTAGTGGGTGCGGCAGCGTTGCCAGCTGGCGCCGGGCAGGTTCGCCGCGAGCGCCTCGACGAGGCCGTGGTGGGCATCGGAGGTGACCAGTCGGACCCCGGCCAGGCCGCGGGCGACCAGGTCGGCGAAGAACTCGTTCCACGCCGCCCGGTCTCGGATGGTGGCGACCCGCATGCCGAGGACCTCGCGGTGTCCGTCGCCGTTGACGCCGGTCGCGAGCAGCACGACGGCGTTGATCACCCGTCCGCCCTCGCGGACCTTCATCGTCAGCGCGTCGGCAGCCACGAAGGTGAACGGGCCCGCGGCGTCCAGGGGTCGGTGGCGGAACTCATCGACGATGCTGGTCGAGCTCGGCGGCCATCCGTGAGACCTGGGACTTGCGACAGCGAGTCGATGCCCAGGGTCTTGACCAGCTTGTCCATCCGCCGCGTCGAGACCCCGGCGAGGTAGCAGTCGGCGACCACGGTGATCAGCGCGGCCTCCGAGCGTTTGCGGCGCTCGAGCAGCCACTCGGGGAAGTAGCTGCCCTTGCGCAGCTTGGGGATCGCGACATCGACGGTGCCGACCCGGGTGTCCAGAGGTCCGGTGGCGGTAGCCGTTGCGCTGGCTGGCCCGGCCCGGTGTCGGGCGGCCGTACTCGGCGCCGACCACCGCGTCGGCATCCGCGGAGAGCAGGGCGTTGATCATCGTCTGCAACAAGCTGCGCATCAGATCCGGGCTCGCCTCGGCGAGCGCTTCGCCAAGCAGGCCGGCAGGGTCGACAATGTGGGGAGCGGTCATCGTGATGGTCCTCGAGGATTCGGTAGAAGGTTGACTCGAAGGATCACGCGGTGGCCGCGTCTACGTCTGCCGTACACGCCGGTGACGATCTCGGCGACCGCGCTACACCACTATCGGGGACTCAACTATCGGAGATGGGGACGAGTGTCGACAGTCATTGACACCTCCCGGCATGCCCGGAGCCTCCGGACTCGCCGGGAGGCGTCAAACTTCGCTAAATGAGCCAACATTCCAGAAGCTCACGCATTGAGACCCAGCTACTTCGTCACGCTGGTCGGCCGGATATCACTTGGCCCGACGCCAGCCTGGGATTTCTGCCGCTCGACAGGCTTCGACCGCGACCACTGCCTTGCCAAGCGGCTACTGCGCGACGGCCCAGCCGACGGCGCCACCGCCATGCAGCCCGCGAGTCGGTGACGCCTGGGACCGCTCGGCCAAGTCCGTCAACCCGGGCTTTCAGTGGCCGCCCCTGTCACTGACGCAGCCACGAGTTCGCGCACGCCATGGGCGTCCATCTCGCGATCAGCACCCGAAGATCCCCCGCCGCTCATCGACATCCTGAAGAAGCCTTCACGGGTCCGTAGGACGCCACCCCTGAGCCCGATACCAGGGCGCCGCAGCGTCATCGCGAGCCGCTCCCCTTCACCGACATCGTCGGTCACGCACGAGACAAGAGCGTCCACACCCTCCTTTATGGAGATGGCCGACAACGCGATGGTGCCGTCGGGGTCAGAGCGCATGAGCACGGCGCGGTCGGCTCGCGGCTCACCCCACACCAAGACCGCAACGTAAGGAGAGACCACCGCTGGCCGGTCAGCCTCATCCACCGCAGCCACCAGCGCCACCAACTCTCCCCGCGCAGCCTCCTCCAGAGGCTGCAGCGCGATATCGGTCTCGGCCTTCTCGTCGATGAGCCCACGCAGACGCATGGAGCGGACACCGCGGCCCAGACTGCGCCTGACATCTGCAGCGTCGTCGAGGTCCACCGTCCTCACAGGGACCGGGCAGAGCTTGCCTCGCAACAAGGCCATAGCGACAAGCTCGTCCTCGGTCACCAGCAGTGGTTCGACTTCACCAGCCATCAGAACACCCTCCAGATGTCTTCTTTGAAGAACTTCGTAAACCCGTCTGCCGCGCCACCGATGACGATGTCTTCAACCCCGTCACGGGCAATGGCCTCGGTTACCGACTGAAATCCTGAGGAGCTCCAATCGGTCTCCAAGCCCTTGTCGACCGCCAGGTGGACGCTGGAGATCGCCATCCCCGCCAGGAAATGGGCAGATGCCTGCTTGCCTTGAGTGAGGATTCGACCACGGTGACGGCACCGCCAACGCTCGGGTTCTTCTGGAAGTCCTCAACGCTCGCAGCGAGCCCGACGATGCCCAGGCCACGGCCCACCTTGGCGAACGCCTTGGATTGGCTCAGCTGGTGCCAAGGCCCGTTGACCTTGAACACGCGACCGCCAAAGAGTCTGCTGAACGTCTGCTTGTAGCGCGTCGACGCCCATAGGTCGTTCTTGGCGTAGCGCCCCACTAAGCTCGAGTTCGCGCCGAACGTCGCGCCCGCGCCGAGAGCACCCAGGGCTCCGGCTATCCAGGGGTATGCACCGACCACCGCCTGGTAGTCGTCCAAGAGGCTGTTGCCCGTCACTCGGCCCTTGGACCCAGAGCCCACGCCGACTGTGCTCGACGATCTTCCCGCGCCCGCGCCGCTGGCTTCGCGCTGTTGCTGGGCCTGCAGACGCACATGCCTCGCGGCCTCGCGAAGGTCGTTCGCAGCCTGCGTCAGCACCTTGCTGTGCTGCGAGGCCCAGTCGGCGCGAAAGCGAGCAGCGACCTGCCCCACCCACGCAGAGATCTGAATGCCATTGCGGACCGATCCCGAGAGCCCCGCCAATTGGCTTGCTCCGCGGTCCAGCGCCGTCGCGAACTGCTCCAGCTCGGCGACGTCCGCACCCACCATTCCCGTCAACGTCTTGCTCCTAATCCATGCCGCGCTTGATCGCATCCAGTCCGTGCGCATCAAATCCGAGCGCACCCTGGGGGTCATCCACCGACACCTGCGTGCCCACGGCGTCGGGCAGGCCCGTTCCCACTTGCAGGGCGATCAGGGGAGAGTGCCAGATCGCGTAGTTCGTGATGTGCTCGCGCGCCGCAAGCCGTTCGGCAGCCATCACGGACGGCAGGCGCCCCCCCGTGCCGGCGTTCAAGAGCGCAGCTGTGGTCTCCAGGTATGAGGCCGGGCGCTGTTCCCGCACATTGCGCGCCACCATCAAGTCGGGATCACTCAGACCCGCCGCGTCGAAGGTGACAGCCCGGATATCCGATGCCACGGCAGCCATCGCGGCATTTCGTCCTCCGAGCGAGTGCCCCGTGATCACCATGTTCTCGTCCCCGACACTGGCCTTCACCGAGAGAGCAAGTTGCATGGCCTGGTCAGTCTGACTTGATGACCACACAGCACCGGCGATGTCGTGACGCTCGTCAGAGCTCAGACCGTCGAAGGGATTCACGCCGGGGTCTGTGCCCCCGTAGCTGATGACGTAGTGCCCGTCCCCGTCAGTCAGCACACGGGCGTCAAACCCTGTTGCGTCGTCATGCAGCGATACACCGGGAAGGAGCTTCGCCATCTCTTCGTCTGACAGGTCACGCCACCCCGGAGGTGCGCCCTTGCCCCTGTAGGCCGACTGAGCGAAGTCGACCAGTGCCCTGTCGTCCAACCGACCCGATGCCACTGCACCACTTGAACGCGAATGTGTGCCGTGATGCCTCGCGCTGCCTGCGCCCCCGGCTGAGCTGGCCACGCGTTGCTCCTCAGCCTGCTCTCGGACGTGCTGCGCAGCGTCCCGGAGCTCCCGAGCAGCCTGGGTCAGGATCTTGCTGTGCTGTGACGCCCACGCCACCCGGAATCGCCGTGCCACTGGACCGATCCATGCCGAGATCTGGATCCCGTTGCGCACCGTGGACGACGTCGCCACCAGCTGGCTGGCGCCCCGATCCAGCGCTACGGCCAGTTGCTCAAGCTCGGCGACATCGGCGCCGACCATCTGCCCCATGATCTTCCCCTCGAGACAGTCGCGGGGGGTGCGGACGCCTCCGCACCCCCACGTTGACGTCAGGCGTTTGAGGTCTGCTCCTGCTGCTGGGCGTTGCGCTCGGCGTCAGCACCGGCCTGTGTGAGCGCCTCAGCCACACGCATCAGGTTCGACTTGTGGGTGCTGTTCCACTCGTTGACGAAGCGGGACTGGTCCTGGCCCACCCATGTTGTCGAGTTCAGCTTGCCCGTCAGGGTCGAGGTCAGCTGACGCACCTGGTCCGATGCCTGCTTGAGCTGCGACGAGAGCGCACGAACTTCCTCAATACTCATTCCGACCATGCCGGCCATGTGACACCTCCGTAGTTCCTGCCAGGTCCCCCCGGCGCTTCACCCCCACCGGTTGGTGGCGGCGCGTCTGTTGATACTGATCTTCAGTTGTCGTTCGCTGTGCGTCGATGGGTGGACCTACCCATGCCCCATCCACGGCAGCTGCACCTGGTGCGCGCGGCCGGCGCGCACCCAGTAGCCGCGTCCTGTCGGGAAGTCCGTGCGCTTGGAGCGAGGCAGTTGCACCCCCAGCAGGTCGCCGTCAGCCTGATCAGGCTGCAACAGAAGTCCGGTGCGCGCGTTCTTGAAGGCGTTGAGCAGGTCGGAGTAGGCCCACTGAGTCGACTCGTTCTCGCCCACCACCACGACGCCGGCGCGCCGACAGGCGTCCAGGAGCTCCAGCAACGGGTACTCGGCTTCCGTGCCGACGAAGTCGGCGATCATCTCCACGCAGACCACCAACTCCTCGCTGCTGCCTCCCGTGATCTCTGAGGTGAGCTTGAGCGCCAACGCCTCGGCCTCCCCCGGGCTGGAGGCGGTCTGTCCCCAGTGACTCCAGGAGGTCAAAGCGGTGCGGCGGGGGCTCACGTGCACCAGCCTGGTCTTTGGCCTGGAGCGACGCAGCGAGTGGGCGAGCCAGAGCACAGCATTGGTGCGCCCCGACTGGGCGGGTCCTGAGATCACCATGGGGCCAGCAACCTCGAGTCCGACCGGTTCGAGCGAGCCGTACTCGATGCCCAGCACCGGCAACGCGCTCACAGAGCTCGGCAGCTCGTCGGAGGCGATCAGCTCTGGCAGAACGCGGATCTCCGCAGGCCGCTCGGCGTGGAACTCATCCAACTCACCGGCCAGCTCCGCAATCAGGGACGCCTGAGCGGAGACCGAGACATCCTCACCGAGGATGGCGATCTGTAGCTCTTGGTGGAGATGCGACTGCACACACCGTCCCGGAGGGCTGTCCGGGCGGAGGATACCGACGGGGACGTCGAAGCTGCGATACGCATCGTCATCGGCCTGCCGCAAGATGACCCGGCGCTGGAACGATGCGGCCATCGCCGAGGGGATGGCGTTGGGCCGATCCGCAGTCACGGCGACGTGGACCCCCATGGCCCGGCCCTCAGCCAGGATTCGCTGCAGTCGGGCAAAGACCACGTCGAGGCCGACGACGTGCTCGTAGTCCTCGCGGAAGGCTCCGAAGCCATCGATCAGGAGAAGGATCCTCGGCTCCTGCGGGCTTCCTGCGGCTCGTCTGAAGTCCGGCAGGGTGGCGGCCAGGTGGGCGCGAAAGGAAGCCGAACGCTCGGCGATCAGGCGCTCGAGGCGGCCGAGGAGGCGCTCCACACGCTCGACATCCGTGCCCGGAATGATCGGAGCGACGTTGGGAAGCGGCTCGAGCACCGACAAGCCGCCACCTGCGAAGTCGAGGCCGTAGACATGCACGCGCCCGCTGCGCGGCGTCAGCGAGGCTGCGACGGCCAGGCTGCGCAGCGCCGTTGTCTTTCCTGATCCGCCGGCTCCGAAGAAGGCGATGTTTCCCTCGTCATCAGGCCGGAAGTACTCAGGCACCTGCGCCTGCTGTTCGGGCACATCCACGACTCCCAGGATGAGTTCCTCATCCGTGCGCTGGCGCAGTCGCTCCATGTTGTAGAGCCGCGCCAAGGTGGGTAGCCACGGCTTCCGGGGGGCAGGGATCTCAGCGAGCTTGGCAGCCTTGCGCAGCGTGCCGACGATTCGGTCGATGTCGACAGGGATGTTGGTGGGCGCGGCCGGTGGTGCCGGCACGTCCCACTGCTGCATCCGACCGAAGTCGAACTGATCCACTCCGATGGGTGGTGCGGGAGGCTCCTCGGGCGTCACCGCCCCCGGGAAGCCCGACTGAAACGCAGAGACTCGGCCGGGGCCAGTCTTGGCAGCGGCTCGCCCCGGGATGGCAGGATCGAAGTGCGCCGCCATGGGCGTGCCGAGGACATCGAGGCTGTCTGCCTCATCCGACATTCGCAGGGCGATCCGCAAATTCGTGTTCGCCCTGAGGCTGTCGGTGATGATGCCGCTGGGTTGTTGGGTCGCCATGATCAGGTGCAGCCCCAACGATCGCCCTCGCTGGGCGACATCGACAATGCCCTCGAAGAACTCGGGAACCTCGGACTTCAGGGCGGCGAACTCGTCGACGACGATCACCAGGCTCGGAGGGCACTCAGGGTCTCCGCGCTTCTCCAGCTCGATCAGGTCCTTGGCGCGCTTCCGGTTGATGAGGTGCTCTCGGTACTTCAGCTCAGCCTTGAGGCTCGTCAGTGCACGCTGCACCAAGTGAGCGGAGAGGTCCGTGACCAGACCGACGCAGTGAGGCAGCTTGACGCACTTGGCGAAGGCGGCGCCCCCCTTGTAGTCGACGAACAGGAAAGTCAGGCGGTCCGGACTCAGGGAGTGGGCCATGCCTAGGACCCAGGACTGCAAGAACTCGCTCTTGCCCGAGCCGGTCGTGCCGCCGACCAGAGCGTGGGGGCCCTGGGTACGTAGGTCGAGCGCGAACGGTTCGGTTCCGGCGTGACCCACCCAAGCGCGGAGGCTCAGAGCACGATCCAGCGGCCGCACGGCCCGGGAGGTTCGGTCGGTCAGGGAACGGTTCTCTCTCCAGCGAGCCACGAGCAGCTCGGGCTCGTCAGAGGCCTCTGCGCCCAGAATGGAGACGACCGAGACAGAGCGGGGCAGATCCGACTCGTCATGGACCGGCGCCCCTCCGTCTATGACCGGAGCCATCCGCCTGGCCAGGCGATGGGCTGACTGCTCATCCAGAGACCGGTGGGCGTGGGCACGACGTGCTCGTCGCGCACCATGCCGACCGACACGTGAGAGCCGTCTCCGACGTCGAGGTAGGTGCGACACAGCGCAGGGAGGTCGTGGCGACGCTCCCCGACCCAGAGAACATGCACGCCGACATCCGGACCCCGCTCTGCCAGTGCCGTCAAGCGTGCGCGATCTGCGACCGGGTCGTCCACCACGACGACCACGGCAGGCAAGGACAGCCGCTGCTCGCGCCGATCATCGGTACGCGGCCCTCGCGGCTTGGAATCCTCCGGATCGTCGCCCAACCGGTCACTGACCAACCCCTCAAGACGATCGAGCAGCGCAGCGCCGGAGGCTGGATCGGCGGCGAGGTGAGACCCGCCCAACGGGGAGTGCGGCGAAGCGCTGTGCGGCATCCACTCCAACCACTGCCACCGTGCCCTCGACGCCGGCGATGTCAGGCAGGC
>CAWEQX010000006.1:0-143714 GCA_963811385.1 uncultured Actinomycetota bacterium
GGGCTGCTGAGGGTTGCAGGCCGGGGCCCCACTCACAAATGGTCGTGGGTTACCGAGTAGGGCTGGCCTGCTCGGCCTATCCAACAGTTGTGGGAGGCCCCGGTGTTCACCGAGCGTACGAGTGTGGGGCTCGACGTGCACGCACGATCTGTCGCGGCAGCGGCGATCGATGGCGTCACGGGCGAGTTGATCCAAGCGAAGCTGACCCCTTCGCACGAACACATCCGATCCTGGATCCAGGACCTGCCGGGTCCGGTGGCGGTGACTTACGAGGCCGGGCCGACCGGGTTCGGGCTGCATCGACACCTGAGCGCGGCGGGGGTCCGGTGTCTGGTCGCGGCGCCGTCGAAGTTGCAGAAGCCTTCGGGGGATCGGGTGAAGACCGATGCCAAGGACGCAGTTCATCTGGCCCGACTGTTGCGACTCGACGAGATCACCGCGGTCGCGATCCCGTCAGCGGACCAGGAGGCCGCCCGCGATCTTGTCCGGGCCAGGGAGGACTGCCGGGGTGACCTGATGCGAGCCCGGCACCGACTGTCCAAGCTGCTGTTGCGCCACGGGATCGTCTACTACGACGGGGACGCGTGGACCGGCAAGCACGACGCGTGGCTACGTCACCAGGCTCTGCCGCAGCTGAGCGGTCGAGCGACCCGGCTGGCGTTCGACTCCGACTACGACACGGTGCTGGTGACCAAGGCACGTCGCGACCGGCTCGATGCCGCGATCGAGGAGATGGCCGCCGACTCCGAGTTCACCCCGCTCGTTGGCGGCTGGGATGCCTGCGAGGGGTGGGCACTCTGACCGGGTTCGCACTCGCGGTCGAGATCGGCGACTGGCAACGGTTCACCGGCAACACCATCGGCTCCTTCGTCGGCCTGGTTCCCAGCGAGTACTCCTCCGGCACTTCGCGGGTCCAGGGATCGATCACCAAGACCGGCAACACCCACGTCCGCCGGCTGCTGGTCGAGGCGGCCTGGCACCACCGCGCCCGCTACATCATCGGCAAGACCATGCGCGACCGCTGGGATCTGGCACCCGCAGCGGCCCGGGCCCGCGGTGACGAAGGCAACCGCGGCTGCACCAGCGCTGGGTGAAGTTCATCGACCGCAAGAAGAAGCCCACCATCGCCAACGTCGCGATCGCCCGCGAGCTGGCCGGCTGGTGCTGGTCGCTGGCCGTGCTCGAGGAGTAGCCACCCAGGAGCTGCTCCGTCGTCGCCACGGGGCTGGTGGCAGCGCGAGGAGCGACCCGCGAAACACCTATGAGCAACGGACATCTCGTCCGCGACGCTCGTCGCTAGACACGCGGTCCCGCTCCTGCCGAAAGCACCGTCCTGCGGTAACCAACCCGCGCATATCAGTCTGACCGCGCGTCGCCAACGACACGCTCACCAGCCGCCAAGACGACGAAGCACGAGGCGCCCGCCCCGATCGCTCGGGACGGGCGCCTCACCCTGCCTCTTGACAGGCCGTCACTCCATATCAGGTGTCGCGGCGGGCGAACTTATTTGTGCATCAGGTGGAGTTAAAGGTGATCGTCGTGCCGCGATCAAGCGGCGAGATTTATGAGGCTGGCGGCACAACGACGATCGGTAGCGGCCCCATATTCCTGCACTCAGGCGAACAAACGTTCGCTGTCATCGACAGTACGATCGAGGCCGGCAGCATTCTGATGGGTCAGGCGCTCGTTGACTACTCATTGGACGAGGCGGGGCCGAAGGCAGCGACTTGTGTCGGTGGGCAGCGTAGCTGTGGAGTCTCTGAGTCTCAGTTAGGTGAGGCCACCTGCCGCGTCAGTGACCAGAGCTGACGCGACCGTTCGGACGCGTGCCGCTCCTCGTGTCTGGGCAACGATGCGCGTCGTGCGACGAGCCTGATTGCAGGAGATGGCTTCCGAGCAGGGGCGCCGCACACAGCAGGACCTGGCGAAGCTTCTGGACGAGCAGGGCGCTACCGAACTAGTGACGGCGATCCGGGGTGGTGCGATCAAAGTTGCCGAACTCGGCGCGTCGCCCGCCTCGACGCTGCGACCGACCGACCTGGACCCGACGGACAGCACCGACGTCCAGATGTGGAACTGGATCGACACGCTCGTCGCTCGGCTCACCGATAAGGAGACCCGCCTTCTCTCCGATCGCCAGGCAGGGAGCCTCATCCAGTCCATGCTGGAAGAGAGGATGATCCCGGCCAACCCGCAGGGCTTGCGTCTCGCGGCGCAGGCAGCCCTCGGCGCGGGCTTCGCCGAGCGTCTGCCCGCATTTCCCACCGCCAAGATGGACGAACTGCTGGACATGCGGAACGAGTTGGCGCTGCCACTGGCCCGTTACCGCGGCGCGGTCGCTCGGTTCTCCAAGGACTTGCCGCAGGTCCTTGGGGAGAAACTGGATTTTGAGGTCGAGCAACTTTGGATCGAGACGGTGAAGCCTGTCCTGCTCGGGCTGGAAGATGAGATGGCCGACCACCGCCTGGTGCGGGAGATTGCTCGGTCGCTGGACGTACAGAACATCCGCGATTTCGGCGGTTGGACAGCAGGCACGTACTTTGCGGTCGCGAGTTCCACAGCACTGGACGCTCTAGCCACCGGACTCATCGCCAGCGCTGCAGGGGGAGCGGCGACGGTTGCACTGGAAGCCGTCAGGGCCAGGCGAGGGGGGCAGATTGGGCCGAAGGCGAGCGAGTTCTACTACCTCTACGAAGCGAACCGTCGTCTCGCCTGAACGGGATTCCACCCACGTCATAGTGGGCGTTAGGACGCGGGCAGGCCCGGTACTCGAGAGGAACCCGACACGGGCGACCGCATCATCGTGTGGCCAGGCGACCGCGGGGAACTCGATCTTGAGCCCAAGCGCCTCGGCGACCTTCATGATCGTCGCGAAACTGGGGTTTTGCCGTCGGTCGAGAGCGCGTTGTAGAGACCCTTGCGGATCATCCCGACCTTGCGGGCAAGCTCGCTGAAGTTCTGCGAGCGGGCGATGTTGCCGAGTGCCTGAGCCACGAACGCCGGGTCATCGCCCGCCTCCTCGAGGACGGCTTCGAGGTAGTAGCCGATGTCCTCGAGCGAGTTCAGGGAGTCCGCCAAGTGGTAGGGCTTGAACTCAGTCTTTGCCATTGTTCTCCCACTCCTTCACGATCTCGTGGGCCTTCTCGATGTCCTTGGCCTGGGTGGACTTATCGCCGCCGCAGAGAAGGATCAACAGCATGTCGCCCTGTTGCCTGTAATAGACCGGGTAGCCCGGGCCATGATGGATCCGCAGCGCCGAGAGCCCGCTGCCGATCGCCTCTGCATGGCCGGGGTTCCCGGCGACGTGTCGGTCGACCCGCATCGCGCGCGAGTCCGGCTCACTCGTTTCGGCGATACCCCGGCGGGTACCTCATGGCCGTCCCGTCCGTACCGGAACCGAAGGCGCGCCGTGAGCTCTTACGCACTGACCACGCTGGTACCGGTGACGGGGCCCGGTGGCCTCGAGGGCTCAGGACCGGGCTTCGGGTCACCCGTCGCCTGGGCCATCGCGCTGGTCGTGGTGCTGGCATTGCTGGGCCTGGGCTGGTGGAGCACCACGCGGAGCCGACGCAGGTGAACCGCGCGTCGCCGGCGAGCGCGGGGCCGTCGCGACCGCCGGAGCGCAGCGGTGGGAGGCTGGCGGCGGATGGATCCGAGGGTCCGGGGTACGAGCCTGAGGGCCTGGTGTCGCGCCAGGATCCCCGAGGCCGGCTGACGGAGGGAGCGACATGTACTCAGGAGCGGTCGTGGCCGCCGTCGCGAGCTTGGTCCCCGTGCTCGGGCTCTACCTCCTCCACCGGTCCTCGTCCGTCGCTCAGGGGCCGCTCACGGTGCTGCCCTTCGACTCGGGCTTCATCCCGGAGCAGCACGCGCTCTCGCGCTACCACGTGCGCTGGTACCTCGCGACGCTCGTCTTCCTCGCCTTCGACGTGGAGATGTTGTTCATGTATCCGTGGGCCGTCGTGGTCGCGTCCATCGGGACCTCGGCGATCGTCGAGATGTTCCTGTTCCTCGGAGCGCTCGGGGTGGCCGTGCTCTGGGCCTGGAGGGAAGGCGCCCTGCGGTGGGTCTGAGTGACCGGGTGGCCGCTCTGGCGACTCGCCACGTCCATGCGCTCCTCGTCGAGGTGCCGGGGCACCGGCGACTCCGGATCGCCGTCGAGCGCGGCGTCCGCGGCCGAGGGTGGCAGCCTGCGGTCTCGCCTGCTGACGCCGACGTGCTGCTGGTCTGCGGCTCGCCGGGACCGCGCCTGCAGGCGGCCGTCGACGTGGTGTGGGAGCAGATGCCCGGTCCCCGCGTGCGCGCCGAGGTGCGGCAGGACGACGAGGTCGCCGGAGTCCTGGACGGGGCTCACGCCGACCTGCTGGACACCGATCGGCACCGCGAGGACGCTCGGACCCGTGCGACTGCCGGCGACCTCCTCGCCCGGCGCGGCGACATGGACGACGGCGACATGGACGACGGCGACATGGAGATGTCGCCGGGCGGCCTGCCGCTGGCCGAGGGTGGCGAGGACCGCGACGGCCTGGAGATGGACGTCCTCGAGGTCCACCTCGGTCCGGTGCTGGCGCACTGGCCGGCGGGCCTGGTGCTGCGCTGCTCCCTCCAGGGCGACCTGATCGTGGGTGCCGAGGCGGACGTGCTGGATCCGCCGGACGGATCGGCGCAGCCGGTGGCACCTGTCGTCCACCGGCTCGACAACGTCGTCGCCGTCCTGTCGCTCGCGGGAGGCGCCGAGGTGGCCGGGCACGCGCGGCACCTGCGCGACGCAGCGCTCGACGACGGCGCGGTCGCGGCTGCCGGCCTGGAGCGACTCGGCCGCACGGTGCGGCGCTCACGGCTGCTTCGGTGGTCGCTGCATGGCGTGGGCCCGGTGAGCGCGGGCCAGGCGGAGGAGCTCGGGCTTCCGCCCGAGGTGTGCGGCGACACCTACGACCGCCTGCTGCGCATGGTCGGGACCACGCACTCCTCGCCGCTGCGCCCCGGCGGGGCGGGAGCGGAGGTGCTGCCGTCACTGGTGACCGGGCTCGACCTCGCCACGGCCCGGTTGGTGGTGGCCAGCCTCGACGTCCACGAGCTCCGCGCACCGCGGTCGCAGCCCGAGGCGTCCCATGCCTGAGCCGGACATGGCCGCTGCCGTCACCCAGGTGGGCCCGGGGTGGGGCCTCGCGGTGCCGGGCGTCCTCGGTGTCCTGCTGGTCGTGGCCGCGGTCCTCGACGGGGCCCTGTCCGCACGTGCGGAGGGGGCGCCGAGTGGCACGATGCGCCCCTTCGCCGAGGCGGCCCGGCTGATGCGCCAACGCCGGAGGACGACCCTCGAGGCGGACACCCTGCTGTGGCGGGTCGGCGGTGCCGGGCTGCTCGTCGCGGCCGCGCTGATGCTGGCGGTCGTGCCGCTGGGCGAGTGGGCCGTGCTGGACCTCGACGTCGGGATCGTCTGGTTCAACGCCATGGACGTCGCGGTCTGGGCGTTGGTGTGGCTGACCGGGTGGGGTGCGAACTCGACGTACGGCCTGGTCGGCGGCTACCGGTTCCTGGCCCTCGGACTGGGCTACGAGCTGCCGCTGATGTTCGCGCTCGTGGCGCCCGCGATCGCCGCCGGAAGCCTGGACGTCGGCGTGGTCGCGGGTGCCCAGGACGGGGCCTGGTTCGTGGTCTGGATGCCGGTGGCCTTCGTGGTCTACCTGCTCGGTGTCTCCGGGTTCGCGGTGTGGGGCCCGTTCGTGCCGGCCCTCGGCAACGACATCGCCGGAGGAGCCCGAGCGGAGCTGTCCGGCGTCGACCGACTGGTGTTCGAGGCCGGTCGCTACGGCCTCCTGGCGGCCGGCTCGGCGTTCGCGGTGCCCCTGTTCCTCGCCGGCGGGGCAGGTCCGCTGCTCCCGGGACCCGTGTGGGTGGTCCTCAAGACGGTGGCGGTCCTGGTCCTGCTGGTCTGGCTGCGCAGGCGGCTGCCTCCGGTGCGCCCGGACCTGTTCATGGAGGTGGGCTGGCTGGTCCTGCTCCCTCTGGTCCTCGTCCAGGACCTGGTCGTCGCCGTGGTCGCTGCAGGAAGGAGCTGAACGCATGGTCCTCGACCTCCTCTTCGGGGCGCTCGGGCTGATCGCCGTGCTCAGCGGCGCCGCGGTCTTCTACGTCGACTCCATGGCACGGGCCACCTATGCCCTCGCGGTGTCCTTCGTCGCCGTCGGCCTGCAGGTGCTCTTCCTGCAGCAGACCTACGTCGGCGTGGTGACGGTGCTGATGATGGTGATGGAGATGGCGATCATGGCCGTCTACATGGTCATGTTCATGGGGATGAACCCGGCGCTGATGCCGATGAGCATGGTGCACAGCAACAAGGCGGCCCTGGGCGTCGCCGTGGCCACCTTCGTCGTGCTGGTCACCGGCATCTGGCTCGTCGACTGGCCGCAGCGACGCGGCACCCCGTCCCCTGACGTCACCAAGGCGCTGGGCGAGTCGCTGATGGGTCCGCACATGCTCGTGATGGTGGTGATCAGTCCCGTCATGGTCGCCACGATCGTCGCCGGGGTCGTGCTCGCCTCCCACCGCACCCGCTACGACAGGTTCGGCGACGACCTGAAGCAGCGGCCTGCGCGGGACCCGCAACCGGGAGGTGTCGGCCGGTGACGCTCGAGGTGACGCTCGTCATCGCCGCTGCGATCTTCTGCACCGGCCTCTACGGAGCCATCTCCCAGCAGGTCGTGGTCATGGTGATGATGGGCCTGGAGCTGATGATCAACGCGGTGATCCTCGCGGCCGCGGCGATGTGGTGGTTCCTCGCCCCGGACCCGTCCGGTCAGGTGCTGCTGATGGTCGTGATCGCCGCGATGACGCTGGAGATGGCGATGGGCTTCGCGGTCGCGACGCTGCTGCACCGTGAGCGCGGCGCGGACATGACCGACATGGCGACGGACCTGTCCGGGTGAGCGCGCCATGACCGAGATCGCGCTGTGGCTGCTCGTGCTCCTGCCCGCCGTGGTGGGCGGCGGACTGGCGTGCTCTCGCCTCGAGCGCGCCGCGGCCGGGGTGTCGGTGGTCACGGCCGCGGTGGTCGCCGCGCTCTCGATGCTCGTGGCCCTCGGCCGGCCGGAGGTGTCCGTGCCGTTCGTCGCCGGCAGTGACCTGGCCCTCGGCGTGGACGCGCTGTCGGCCGTCGTCGTGCCCACCGTCGCCACGGTGACGCTCCTCGTGCTGGTCTTCTCCACCGGGGAGATCCGCGCGTCGCAGGCGCGCTTCCACGGCCTGATGCTGCTGTTCGCAGCCGCCGCCCTGATGACGGCGACCGCCGGGACGCTGCCGGCCCTGCTCTTCGCCTGGGAGGTGATGGGCGCGACGTCGTACGCCCTCATCGGCTTCTGGTGGCGCGAGGACCGTCGCGTGTCCGCCGGCCTGACCGCGTTCGTGACGACCCGCACGGCGGACCTGGGGCTCTACCTCGCGGCCGGGGCGGCCATGGCGGCCGGTGCCGGGCTCGCACTCGACGACCTGCCCGACGGCAGCGCCGGCTGGCGGGACGTCGTGGCGGCGGGCGTGCTCGTCGCTGCGCTGGGCAAGGCGGCCCAGCTGCCGTTCTCCTTCTGGCTCTCGCGTGCGATGGAGGGTCCCAGTCCGGTCAGCGCCCTGCTGCACTCGGCGGCGATGGTCGCCATGGGCGGCTACCTGCTGCTCCGGGCGCAGCCGCTGCTGGAGGCGACCGGGTGGGCCGGCTCGGTGGCTGCGTGGCTCGGCGCGCTCACCGCGCTCGTCCTCGGCGCCGTCGCCGTGGCGCAGCGGGACCTCAAGCAGCTGCTGGCCGCCTCGACCTCGGCGCAGCTCGGCTTCGTGGTGATGGCCGCAGGGCTCGGCTCGGTCGGTGGTGGAGCGGCGCACCTGGTGGCGCACGCCTCGACCAAGGCGCTGCTCTTCCTCGCCGCCGGCGCCTGGCTCACCGCGCTCGGCACCAAGCGGCTGGAGGGGCTCCAGGGGGTCGCCCGCCGGTGGCCGGTGGTCGGGTGGGTGGCCACGGCAGGGGCGTTGTCCCTGGCCGGCGCCGCTCCCCTCGCCCTGTGGGCCACCAAGGACGCCGTCCTCGCCGCAGCGCTGGAGGAGTCGCCGTGGCTCTACGTCGTCGGGCTCGCCGCCGCGGCGCTGTCCGCGGCGTACGCCGGCAAGGTGCTCGTCGTGGTGTGGCGCCGGACCCCTCGGGCAGAGGCGGGTCAGGTCGAGGACCACCTCGACGAGGAGCGGCAGGGGACCCGCCGCGTCGGCGTCCTCGTGCAGGCGCCCCTGGTCGTGCTCGCGGTCGGTGCGCTGGTCCTCGGGCTCCTCGCGCTCCCACCGTTCGGCGACGACCTGGCCCGGGCGCTCGGCGAGGAGCCGGTGCACCCGACCCCGGTCGAGCTGACCAGCTCGGCCGTGGTCGCCCTGGCCGTGCTCGCGCTGGCGTGGTGGCGCCCGCTTCCGGAGCCACGCTGGGCGCTGGGGTGGCTCGGCCTGGAGCAGGCGGCGCACCTGTGCGTCGTCCGTCCGACCCTGGGGGCGGCACACGCCCTCGCCCGCTTCGACGACCGGGTGCTGGACGGCGCGGTGGAGGCGACCTCACGCGCCTGCCTCCGGGTCGCGGCGTGGGCCTCCCGCGCGGACGACCGGCGGCTCGACGGCGCGGTGGAGTCCGTCGCCGCAGGCCTGCGCGGCCTCGGCCGCCTCGCCCGGCGTCCCCAGACCGGCCAGCTGCACCAGTACTACCTCCAGGCCGCCGCGTTCCTCGCGGTCGGCGTCCTGCTCCTCCTCACAGTCAGGTGACCGTGCTCAGCCTCATCGTCTTCCTCCCTCTGGCCGCCGCCCTCGTGCTGCTCGCGCTGACCACGATCGGCGACGCAGCGGCGCGCTGGGTGTGGGTCCTCGTGGCGGCGGTCGACCTCGCGCTGGTGGTCGCGGTGTGGCTGGCGTTCGACACGCCGCCGGACGGGGGGCTGGCCTTCGAGGACCAGGTCCCGTGGATCCCCGGTGTGGGCAGCAGCTACCACGTCGGCGTCGACGGGCTGTCCCTGCCGTTGGTCGCGATGACGGCGGTCATCTTCCTGGTCTGTGCGGTCTACGCCCTCACCGAGACCGACCGGCCCAGGACCCAGGCGGCGCTCTTCCTGTTCCTGCAGAGCGTCAGCCTCGGGCTGTTCGTCGCCGCGGACCTGATCCTCTTCTTCGTCTTCTTCGACCTGTCCATCGTGGGCATGTACTTCGTCATCGCCGGCTGGGGACACGGCAACGCCGGCCGGTCAGCGCTCAAGTTCTTCCTCTACACCTTCCTCGGCTCCCTGGCCCTGCTGGCCGGGTTCATCGGCCTCTACGTCGCCGCCGAACCACACACCTTCGACATGGTCGCCCTGGCGCGACACCCACCCCTGCAGGGGTCGGGAGCCGCGGGAGGCCTCGTGCTGGCGGCGGTCCTGCTCGGGCTCGCGGTGAAGACGCCCACCGTGCCGTTCCACACCTGGCTGCCCCCGGCCCACACCGACGCACCAGCCGTCGGGTCGGCCGTGCTGGCCGGCGTCCTGCTGAAGATGGGCACCTACGGCTTCGTGCGCATCGCGATGCCGATGCTGCCGGAGGCCTGGCGGAGCTGGGCCTGGGTGATCCTCGTCGTGGGCATCGTCTCGGTGGTGTACGGCGCCCTGGTGGCCCTGGCCCAGACGAACCTCAAGCGCATGGTCGCCTACACCTCGGTCAACCACATGGGCTACGTCGTCCTCGCGGTCGGCGCCGCGGGCATCGTCGCCGGCGACACCGCGCAGGCCCGCTCCGTCGCGGTCACCGGGGCGGTCACCCAGATGGTGAGCCACGGGCTCGTCACCGCGGCCCTCTTCCTGCTCGCGGGCGTCCTGCACGATCGCGCCGAGACCTACGACATGGACGCCTACGGCGGCCTCGCGGGACCTGCGCCGCGGTTCGCCGCCCTGTTCGCGGTGGGCGCGTTCGCCTCCCTCGGGCTGCCCGCGCTGTCGGGGTTCGTCGCCGAGTTCCAGATCTTCACCGGCAGCATCGCCGCGACCCCGGTGGCCGCGGTCGCTCTCGTCGGCATCCTGGTCACCGCGGCGCTCTTCCTCCGGGCGCTGCAGCGCCTCTTCACAGGACCCACCCGTGGCCACTCCGCCGGCTTCGGCGACCTGCGCCCCGCCGAGCTGTGGTCCGTCGGTCCGCTGCTGGTCCTGTCCCTGCTGATCGGGGTGCTGCCCCGGCCCCTGCTCGGCGTCATCGAACCGGCCGCCGACGCGGTCGTCCGGCTGGTCGCGAGGTAGCCGGCGTGGAGTCCATGGGCATGCGCCCCGCGCTGCTCCTGCCGGAGATCGTGCTGTTCCTCGGGGGGCTGACCGTGCTGGTCGCGGGCTCGTTCCTCGCCCGGCAGCGACAGTGGGTCACCCGCGTCGTGGCGGCGGCCGCGGGGACCGGGGCGGCCGTGCTCGCCGCGCTGGACCTCCCCGGCGCGGCGCAGCCCGCGATGGAGGGCAGCTTCACCGTGGACACCGCCACCGGCCTGGCGCGGGTGGTGGCCGCGCTCGGCACCGTGGTGGTGCTGGCACTCGCCTCGGACGACGTCGCGGGGTCACCGCGCGAGAGCGAGACCTACGCCCTGATCCTCTTCTCCACCACCGGCACCGTCGTGCTGGCCGGCGCCGACGACCTGCTCGTCGTGGCCGTGGCGTTCCTGCTGACGAGCATCCCGCTCTACGGCCTGATCGGCATCGCCCGGACCCCCCTCGCCGCCGAGGCCGCGATGAAGACCTACCTCGTCGGCGCCCTGTTCGGCATCCTGCTGCTGGCCGGCGTCACGCTGCTCTACGGCGTCGCGGCGACCACGTCGTACGACGACCTCGGCGACCGCCTCGCCGACGCGCCGGCCGCGGTGGTCGCGGTGGGGGTGATCGGCGTGCTGGGCGGCCTGATGTTCAAGGCCGGCGGTGTCCCGGCGCACTTCTGGGTGCCCGACGCGGCGGAGGGCGCCGGCGGAGCGGTGGCGGCCTTCCTCACCACCGTCCCCAAGATCGGCGCGCTCGTGGCCGCCTACCGGCTCGTCGCGACGCTCCCGGACACGCTCGCCTGGCCGGTGCTCGTGGGGGTGCTGGCCGTCGCCAGCATGAGCCTGGGGAACCTCGCCGCCTACGGGCAGACCGATCCGCGCCGGCTCCTCGGCTGGTCGACGGTGAGCCAGGTCGGCTACCTGCTCGTGCCCGTGGCGGTGGCCGGCCGCAGCGACCTCGCGCTGCCCTCCCTGCTGCTCTACCTCGCCGGCTACACGATCACCAACCTCGCGGCGTTCGCGGTGACGACCTCCTTCCCCGAGCTGCGGGAGCTCGCGGGTTACCGAGGCATGGCGCGTGCGCGTCCCTGGCTGGGTGCGGCGCTCGTCGTCGCCCTCCTCGGCCTGGTCGGGACGCCGCCGACGGCGGTCTTCGTGGGCAAGCTCACCACGGCCACGGCCGCCTGGGACGGCGGCTACGCCTGGCTGGCGGTGCTCGTGCTGGTCAACTCGCTCGCCAGCCTCTTCTACTACCTGCGCTGGGTGGCGCCGGTCTACGGCCGGGCAGCGACACCGGACCGGACCACGCACGGAGCGTTCCTGCCCCGGCGGTGGTCGGCGGCGACCGCGGTGGTCACCGCTGGGCTCAGCCTGGTGCTCGGGCTGGGGTCCGGAGCGCTGTGGCGCCTGGTCTCCGGCTGAGCACCGGTCACCGGGTCCACCGCGGGGAGCGCCCGTGGTGAGCGAGATCTCGTCGGCCGGTCCGGTGCGCCCCGGCCGCTCGGGGTATCCGGGGCCTGGAGCCGACGGAAGGACCCCCATGTGCTTCTCGGTCGAGGCCGACCTCGTGGCCGGTGCCGCTCTCCTGCCCGTCGGCGCCCTGTCGCTGCGCGAGGTCCGTCATCCGCGCGAGCTGCTCTTCGCCTCCCTCCCCCTGGTCCTGGCGGTGCACCAGCTGGTCGAGGCGGTGGTCTGGGCGGGGGCCGACGGCGACGTCTCCCCCGGTCTGGCACGCGTGGCGATGTTCGCCTACCTGGCGGTCGCGCTGCCCCTGCTGCCCACGCTCGTGCCGCTGTCCGTCCTGCTGCTCGAGCCACCGCACCGACGCCGGCGGGTCTCGCCGTTCCTGCTCCTCGGGGCGGTGGTCTCGGCCCACCTCACGTTCGTGCTGGCGACCCACGACGTCTCCGTCGCCGCGAGACCGCACGCCCTGGACTACAGCACCGGCATGCAGCACGGGGTGGTGTGGGCGGTGCTCTACGTCGTGGCGGTGGTCGGGCCCGCGGTGCTCTCGGGCTATCGCAGCATCGTGGTCTTCGGGGTGGCCAACCTGGTCGGCCTCGCGGTGGTCGCCTGGCTCTACCGAGACGCCTTCGTCTCGTTGTGGTGCGTCTATGCCGCGGTGGTCTCGGCGCTGGTCGTGGTGCACCTGGTGCGGCGCCGGCGGCTCGAGGACCGGCTGCACCTCTCGCCCGGCGACGCCGTCGGCCCACCGGTCGGACCGGGCGCCGGCCTCCCGTAGGATGGCTCGCGTCGAGAGGGAGTAGTCCCCAACAGTCGCATCGACACACTGGCGACGGACCGGGAGGTCCCAGCCCGGTGCGGCCGGCCACGGACCACCCGTGGCGGACGAGACTCTCGGCCGATGCAGTGTCCGTTGATCTCTGACGACCCTGCCCGGCCGAGGGACGTCCAGGGGACGGACCGCGTCCGGGCGTGAAGGAGCCTCCCTTGTACGCCTTCTGGCTGAGCACCGCCGTCATCTTCGTCGCCGAGCTCGGCGACAAGAGCCAGCTGATGGCCATGACGTTCGCCACCCGCTACCGCGCGCGCGACGTCCTGATCGGCATCACCGTCGCCACGGCCGTCGTCCACCTGGCCTCGGTCGGCATCGGCTACACCGTGGGCGCGGCCTTCGGGGACTACCAGGGCTGGATCTCGATCGCGGCCGGCGTCGCGTTCCTGGCCTTCGCCGCCTGGACGCTGCGGGGCGACGAGCTGACCGACGAGGAGGCGGAGAAGGCACGCAAGGCCACCGGCGCGGCGATCCTGGCCGTGGGCACCGCGTTCTTCCTCGCCGAGCTGGGCGACAAGACCATGCTCGCCACCATCACCCTGGCCACCCAGGAGGGCTGGGTCGGGACGTGGCTCGGGTCGACGGTCGGCATGGTGGCCGCCGACGCGCTCGCGATCGGTCTCGGCGCGGTGCTGGGCAAGAAGCTCCCGGAGCGTGCCATCACCATCGGCGCGACCGTCGCCTTCGTGCTGTTCGGCCTGGTGCTCGTCGTCCAGGGCGTCCGCTCCGTCACCTGAGCCGCGCCGAGGCCGGTCAGTGGCCGTGGGGGGCGCCCTGCGCCGCGAGGGGGAGTCGCGAGGGCAGCACGAACGCGAGCACCACCACGAGCAGCGCGATGCCGGTCGCCACCGAGAAGCTCAGCTGCAGACCGCCGACGAAGGCCGCGTCGGGGCTCGCCCCGCCCTCGGCGAGCGTCGAGGCCCGCGCGGACAGGACGGTGACCGCGACGGCGGTGCCGATGGCGGCTGCGACCTGCTGGGCGGTGCCCAGCAGCGAGCTGCCGTGGGAGTACAGGTGTCTCGGCAACGCCCCGAGCCCGAGCGTGAACGCCGGCGTGAACAGCGCCGCCAGGCTCACCATCATCAGCAGGTGTGCGCCCAGGATCACGGCGTACGGCGTCGTGGCCCCGATCTGCGCGAACACCGCCAGCGCGCCCACCACGCCGATCGAGCCCGGGACCACCAGGACCCGGCCGCCGAAGCGGTCGAACGCCCTGCCCACCTGCGGGCCGAGCAGGCCCATCGCGATGCCCCCCGGCGCGACGAGCAGGCCGGTCTGCAGCGGTGACAGGCCGCGCAGCTGCTGGAGGTAGAGGGGCAGCAGGATCATCGCGCCGAGCATCGCCAGGAACGAGACCGACTGCAGCCCCAGGCTGACGGTGAAGGTGCGGTGGGTGAGGGCCCGCAGGTCGAGCAGCGCCGCGTCGCGGGAGGAGAGCCGGTGCTGCCGCCACGCGAACAGCGCCACCACGGCGAGCCCACCGGCGATCCACCCGGTCGGCGGCACGGCGCCGGAGCGGTCCGCGCCGAGCTCGCTCAGGCCGTAGACCAGGCTGCCGAACCCGAGGGCGGCCATCGCGACGCTGGACCAGTCGACGTCGCCGGTCCGCGGCTCGCCGACGTCCTCGAGCCGGCGCAGCCCGAGCGCCGCGACCGCCCCCGCGACGGGGAGCACGACCAGGAAGAGCGCGCGCCACGGCGCGAGCTGGAGCACCAGGCCGGAGACGGCGGGACCGAGCGCGGGGGCGACCGAGATCGCCAGGGTCACGTTGCCCATCACGCGGCCCCGGTCGTGCTCGGGCACGACCATCATCAGCGTCGTCATCAGCAGCGGCATCATCACCGCCGTGCCCGAGGCCTGCACGACCCGCGCGCCGACCAGCATCCAGAAGAACGGCGAGAGGGCCGCCAGCAGCGTGCCGCCGAGGAAGAGCGCCATCGCGACGGTGAAGGCCGTCCGGGTGGTCACCCGCTGCAGGAACCAGCCGGTGACCGGGATGACCACGGCCATGGTGAGCATGAAGGCGGTGGAGAGCCACTGCGCGCTGCGGGCGGTGACGTCGAAGTCGACCATGAGCCGCGGGATCGCGTTGACCATGATCGTCTCGTTGAGGATGACCACGAAGGTGGCGATCACCAGCCACCGCAGGACGGCGTAGGGCCGGCTCGGCGTCGCGGCCGGGGTCCGGGCGTCGGTCGCGGGGCCGGGGAGGACGGCGCTCTCGGCGGGCGCGGAGGTCGCGGTGGTCACGGGTGCTCCAGGGTCACTGCGGGGCGGGGAGGTGGGCTCGGCGGAGGGGGCGCTCATGCGAGGGATGACCTGCGTGCGCCACGGGACTCATCGGACCATGCCGCAGATGATGACGTGCCGGAGCGGCCGCGGTCACCTGGTTTTCCCGGGCCCGCGCGGAGCGGGCCGTGGCGCGCGCCTCAGCCCTCGCGGGGCACGCGGCTGGTCGGCACGGTGCCCCCCGGGCGCTCGGGACGCAGCGCGGGCAGGAGGTGCTCGAGCAGGTCGCGCCAGGTGATCACGCCCAGCGGGTGGCCGCCCTGCGCGACCACGGGCAGGGCGCAGGAGCGGGGGGAGGCGACCAGCCGGGCCACCTCGTCGAGGCCGGCGTCGGGCCGGACCGTCACGGGGTGGTGGTCCATCACCTGGTGGACCGGGCGGCGCAGGGTCTGCAGGTCACGCGCCTGCTCGGAGGCGGTGCCGAGGTAGGGGCTCAGGGCCTGGAGCACGTCACGCTCGGAGACCACGCCGCGCAGCACCGAGTCCTCGACCACCAGGACGTGCTCGACCCCGCTGCCGGCGAGGACCTGGCGCACCGTCCCCAGGGTGGCGTCGGGTCCGACGGCGAGCGCCGGGCCGCCCATCAGGTCGGCGGCGGTCACCGGGATCACGGGCGCCAGGTGCAGTTCCACGGCACGACGGTACGTCGCCGGGTCCGTCCCGGTCTGCGGGAGAAGCGCGCTTCGGGACGCTCGACCGTGTGACCCAGGACCTACGGCCCGGCGCCGCCCGGGGTGCGTAGCCTCGAGGTCGGTCGGGCACGCTGCAGCCATGACATCGCAGCGGGTCCTGGTCACCGGCGCCGGAGGCTACGTCGGCAGCCGGCTGGTCCCCGAGCTGTTGCGCCGGGGGCACCACGTCCGCGCGACGTTCTCGCGTGGCACCCCGGACCCCGACCTGTGGTGGGTCCACGAGCGACCCTGGGCCGACCGGCTCGAGGTCGTCGGCATGGACGCCGGTGACGCCGACCAGGTCCAGGCGGCCGTCGAGGGCGTGGACGCGGCGTACTGGCTGGTGCACGCGATGGCCGGGCCGGACTTCGTCGCCCGTGACCGCGAGTGGGCCACCACGATGAGCAAGGCGTCCGCGGAGGCCGGGGTGGGTCGCCTGGTCTACCTCTCCGGCCTCGTGCCCGAGGTCGACGAGGGCGAGCTGAGCGAGCACATCTCCTCCCGGCTGGAGGTGGAGCGGCTCCTCTCGGCCGAGGGAGTCCCGACGATCACCGTCCGGGCCGCGATCGTGATGGGCTCGGGATCGACGTCGTTCGAGATGATGCGCCACCTCAGTGAGCGCCTGTGGGTGCGCGGGGTGCCGGTCTGGCTGCGCAGCAAGGTGCAGCCCATCGCGGTCACCGACGTGGTCGAGGCCCTGGTCGGGGCCCTCGACGCCGAGCCGGTCACCCGCTCCTACGACGTGGGCGGTCCCGACGTGCTGCCCTACCCGGCGCTGCTGCGGATCGCCGCCCGCCAGATGCGCCTGGTCCGCCCGAGCCTGCCGCTGCTGCTCGCCCCGACGAGGGTGGTCGGCTTCCTCGGCGGTCGGGTCGCGCCGGTCCCGACCTCGACCGCGGAGTCGCTGGTCGGCAGCCTGCACCACGACATGGTCTGTGGGCCCGACCAGGAGGACTTCGTGCGGGACCTGCTGCCCGAGGGCCATCGGCTCGTGGGCGTGGAGGAGGCGGTCGCCCGGGCGCTGACCCGCCCCCGCGCCGGCGTGCGCGCCCGGGACCGCGACCCGCTGGGCCCGCTGCCGGGTGACCCGCAGTGGGCCGGGGGCACCACCCACCTGTTCGACGGGCAGGTGCGCCGGCGGGGTGGCGTCGTGCGCCGGCTGGCGCTCGGCCCGGTCAAGCCGGTCTGGCCGCCGTACGACTAGACCGACTGGGTCGGCCGGGTCGACGGGGCGGGCGAGGCTCGCTCGGGCTCGCGGGTGCGCTCGGGGCTGAACCCGTGGTCGAGCCCCCACAGCACGGCGTGGGTGCGGCTGGTGACGCCCATCTTGCGGTAGCTGGTGCGGATGTAGGACTTCACCGAGTTGATCGACAGGTTGGCCCGCTCGGCGATCTCCTGGTTGGACAGGCCCTGGGTGATCAGCGCGATCACCTCGGCCTCCCGGGCGGTCAGCCCCTCCTCACGGCCCGGCCAGCACCCGTCGGGCCGTCTCCCCGCCCCGTTCGACCCGTTCGCCCGGTTGATCCCGTTCATCCCGTTCATCCCGTCGGCATGGTCGTCGAGGCCGAGCGCGAGGGTCTCGCCGGCGTGCACGCGACGCAGCGCCTCGACCAGCTCCGCGGCGGGGGCCGTCTTGGACACGAAGGCCGCGGCGCCCTGCGCGAGGGCGGTCTCGACGCGGGGACGCGCGGTGTCCCAGGAGTAGGCGACGACCTTGCCCACCCGGGGGTCCTCGAGGAGGGAGCCGATGCCCGTCCCGTCGGCCCGCCCGGGCATGGCGGGGTCGACCAGGACGACGTCGACCGGGCGCGGGACCAGGGCCCCCGACCGGAGCGGGACGACCTCGACCTCGGCGGACCAGGGACGCAGCATCTCAGCGAGTCCGCGGACCACGACCTCGTAGTCGTCGACGATGGCCAGACGGAGGGGCATGCCCACCACTCTAGGAAACCGACCCCCTGCACCCCTCCGGGTGATGCGGCCGCGGGACACCTCATCCACGCAGGTCAGCGCGGTCACGCGCCCGGGCGTGGCGCGGTGCGGACGCGCCCCGGGAGGCCACGCCGCTCCCCGGTCGTCGCACAGCTCGGGTCGGGGACCGTGTGGTCACCGCGACATCCTGGCAGGGCAGGGACGACCCGCGGCTCACGTACGCTCGAAGGGTGCCCTCCCCACCCTCGCGCCGACCCCCCGTGGCGCGCGTGCTGGTGCGACCGGGCCTCCTGCTGCTCCACCTCGCAGGCGTGCTGGCGGTGACCGCAGCCGGGTGGCTCGGCTGGTGGCAGGTCGGGGCGTGGCAGGCGCACCGCGAGGACCGCGCCGCCGAGATCGTGGACACCGCTCCGGTCCCGCTCGACCGCGCGCTCGGGCCCGACGAGGCGTTCTCCGGGGACCAGGTCGGGCGTCCGGTCCAGGTCTCGGGGCGCTGGCTGCCCCAGGTGGTGCACGTGGCGGGCCGCCTGCGGACCGCCGACCCCGGCTCCGAGCGCGGGGCGTGGCAGGTGGGTCTGCTCCAGGTCTGTGGCGAGGGCCGGTCGACCTGCCCCGAGGCGCCGACCATCCCCGTCGTCCTCGGCTGGTCGCGCGAGCTGACCGGCACGGTGGCCCCCAGCGGCTCGGTCGACCTCACCGGCTGGCTGCAGCCCTCGGAGAGCAGCGACGAGCCGGGGCCGGTCGACGGTGACGTCCTGCCGGCGCTGCGCACCGCGGACCTGCTGGGCCGCGTCCCGGGCGACGTCTACAGCGGCTACGTCATCCTGCGCTCCCCCGAGGAGGTCCGCGGGGACCTGGTCCCGGTCACGCCGGAGTCGCTGCCCGACCCGCCGGCGTCGACGGCGCTGCGCAACCTGTTCTACGGCGTCGAGTGGTGGGTCTTCGCCGGCTTCGCGGCCTACCTGTGGCTGCAGTGGGCGCGTGACGCCGTGGCCAAGGCCAGGATGGTGCCGGACGAGGAGCAGCCGCCCGTGGACCAGCCGATAGCGTCGGGCCCATGACCAGTCCCGCCCCGTCCGACGGCACCGCGGTGGAGGGCGCCGACCGGGCGCGCCTGTCCGCGGCCCTCCTGCGCTACCGCACCCTGGCCAACGTCGTCGGGGTGCTGCTGATCGTGCTGTGCCTGGTGGGCCTGCCGCTCAACGAGGCACACCGGGTCGACCCGGCGTGGTTCCCCGTGGGCAGCACCGCCCAGCAGGTCGGTGACGCGATCTCGAAGTACCTCGGGGTGGCGCACGGGTGGCTCTACATGCTGTTCCTGCTGCTGGCCTTCGTGCTCTCGCGCCGTGCGCGCTGGGAGCCGGGCTTCACCCTGGTCACGCTCGTGTGCGGGACGGTGCCGATCCTGTCCTTCTGGGCGGAGCACCGCGCCACCCGGCGTGTGCGTGCACAGCTGGGTGGCGCGGAGCAGGGCCGAGGGGCCTGAGGGCCCGAGGGCTCAGTTCTTCGAGACGTCGATCTGCTCGGCCGGGGCGTCCGGCGTCGTCGGCGTGTGCGGCTCGTCCACGGCGTCGGCCGCGGCCTCGCCGGGGGTGCCGCCCGCCTCGTCGCCGGCCTCGTCGCCCGGCTTGGCGCCCGAGGTCGGGGCGGCGGGGGTCACCGGCGTCGTCGCGCTCGGGGCTCCGGCCGCGGGGCGGGGCGCTGGGGCGGGGGGCGGCGTGGCCGCCTGCCACGAGGGGGTGGGGTCGGACTGCAGGCGCTTGGCCACGACGGCGGCCACGGCGCCCAGACCGACGAGCACCAGGACCTTGCGCAGCCGTCCCCCCTTCTTGCTGGTCGAGGCGTCGGAGACGACCCGCGGGGTGCGGTCGTCGGGCAGCCGCTCGTCGAGCCGCGTGGCCACGGCGGTGGCGGCGTCGGCCAGTCGGACGCGGGCGACGTCGCGGGCGTGGGCCGCGGCCGGGACCGCACGGTCGCGGGCGTCCTCCAGCATCGGCGTGATGCGCTCACGGGCGTCGTCGAGGGCGGGGCCGAGGCGGTCACGGGCGTCCTCGACGGCGGGGCCGATGCGGTCACGCGCGTCGTTGAGCGCCGGTCCGACACGCTCCGAGAGCTCGGCGGCCTGCTCCTTCGCCTGGGCGGCGACCTTGGCCAGCTTGGCGGACTTCGAGGACCTCATCGTGTCTCCTTCGGATCGGTCGGTCGGGGGCCCCGGACGCACCGGGGCGACTCTGTGGCCTCTCGACCGACCGTGCCCCACCCCCGATGGGCGAAACGTGGGGGCTGGGCACGGGTGAGAGGATCACAGGCGTCGCGGCCCTGCTGCGACCCGACGTTGACCCCGAGCACGAGAGGCGCCCCCGTGGCCGACCAGTACGCAACGCTCCGCACCAACCGCGGCGACATCACCATCAAGCTCTTCGCCCACCACGCCCCGGCGACCGTGGAGAACTTCGTCGGCCTGGCCACCGGCACCAAGGAGTACGCCGACCCCGACACGGGCGCGAAGACCACCGGCAACTTCTACGACGGCCTGACCTTCCACCGGGTGATCGACCGCTTCATGATCCAGGGCGGCTGCCCGCGCGGCGACGGCCGCGGCGGCCCGGGCTACCAGTTCAAGGACGAGTTCCACCCCGAGCTGCAGTTCGACCGCCCCTACCTGCTGGCCATGGCCAACGCCGGCCCGGGCACCAACGGCTCGCAGTTCTTCGTCACGGTGGCTCCCACGCCGCACCTCAACCGTCGCCACACGATCTTCGGCGAGGTCGACGACCAGGCCGGCCGCGACGTCGTCGACGCGATCGCCACGACCGCGACCGGCCCCGGCGACCGCCCGCTCGAGCCCGTCGTGATCGAGTCGGTCACGGTCGAGGAGCGCTGAGCCCCTCCCGATGAGCCAGCACGACGCCGGGACGGTCCCCGAGACCGTCCCGGTCTGCTACCGGCACGCCGACCGCGAGACCTACATCCGCTGCCAGCGCTGCGACCGGCCGATCTGCCCCGACTGCATGCGACCGGCGGCCGTCGGGTTCCAGTGCCCGGACTGCGTGCGCGAGGGCACACGGACCACGCGGCAGGCGCGGACGCCGTACGGCGGCCGGCGCCACGCCGGCGGGCCGGTGGTGACCTGGGTGCTGCTCGCGCTCAACGTGCTGGTGTTCCTGGCGGTCCAGTCGACCGGGCGTGGCACCAGCCGGGTGCTCACCGCCCTGGCGCTCCTGCCGAGCAGCACGGCGTTCTCCGACCCCGGCTCGGCGCAGGGCTTCTACGTCGCCCGGGGCGTCAGCGACGGCGCCTACTGGCAGCTGCTGACCTCGATGTTCACCCACGTCGAGGTGTGGCACATCACCTTCAACATGCTCGCGCTCTACCTGCTCGGACCTCAGCTCGAGATGGTGTTGGGCCGGCTGCGCTACGCCGCGGTCTACCTGCTGTCCGGTCTGGTCGGCTCGGCCACCGTGCTGTGGCTGGCGCCGGAGGCGTCGCTGACCATCGGCGCCTCGGGAGCGATCTTCGGGCTGATGGGCGCCCTGCTCGTGCTCGCCGTCAAGGTCGGCGGCAACGTCCAGGGCCTGCTCACCCTGGTGGCGGTCAACGGCGTGATCACCGTGCTCGGCGCGCGCTACATCTCCTGGCAGGGACACCTCGGCGGCCTGGTCGGCGGCCTGCTGCTCGGCGCGGTCATGGTGTACGCCCCGCGGGAGCGGAGGGCACTGGTGCAGACCATCGGCGCCGTCGTGGTGGCGGTCGCGGTGGTCGTCGCGGTGGTCGCGCGCGCGGTGATGCTCCAGGCCTGAGGCCCGGAACGTGGCCGGAGCGGGCGCCGCGCCGTGCCGGAAGTTGCTCACACCGGGGAACAACCATGTGGACAACTACATCGGTGTGATTCCCTCACAGCGGTGGAGAACCCTGTGGAGAACTACGGCACCGGCGGCACGGCCGGCGCCGACGGCGGCATGCGCGCCTCCAGGGCGGCGGTGAGCAGCCCGACCAGCATGTCGACCTGCGGACCCGCCGAGTCGGCGACCTCCACGTCGGAGCCGTCGAGCGCCCGGGCCGCCAGCCCCGCCTTGTCGCCGATCAGCTCGGCCACCCGGGCGTCCACGGTCTGCGCGGCGATGATGCGCCAGGCCGTGACCGGGTCGTCCTGGCCGATCCGGTGCACGCGGTCGATGGCCTGGGTCTGCTCCGCGTCGGTCCACGACAGCTCGGCCAGCACGACGTTGGAGGCGACCTGCAGGTTGACCCCGACGCCCGCGGCGCTGAGGGAGCAGACGATGACCTGCACGTCGGGGTCGGTGACGAAGGCGTCGATGTTGCGGGCCCGGGCCGCCGGCGTCTGGTCGCCGCGGATGGAGGAGTAGCGCAGGCCGCGCCGGGCGAAGGTCTCCTCGGCGACGTCCATCACGTCGATGTGCTTGGCGAAGAACACCACCTTGCCGACGCTGCGCGCCAGCTGCGCGGTGTAGTCGGCCGCCAGGGGCGCCTTGGCCTGGCCGATCCGCCGCATCATCGAGAAGACGTTCTCGCCGGTGTCGGAGGAGGAGTCCTCCAGCTCGCGGGCGGCGACCCGGCGCACGAGCTCGAGGTCGATGCCGGAGCCCGGCGGGCCCGAGGCCCGGATCTCCAGCGCGGCGTCGTAGCGCGACAGCAGCCGCGCGACCAGCTCCGCCTCGGCCGCCCGGATCGACGAGCCGGCCTCGCCGTCGAGCTCGACCGGCAGGTCGGCGATGCGTCGCTCCGGGATGTCGGCGGCCACGTCGACCTTGCGCCGACGCACGATGCCCAGGTCGATGACGCAGCGGCGCGCCGCGGGGTAGAAGCCCGGGTCCATCGGGGTCAGGCCGGTCTCCTCGAGGCGGTCCATCAGGTCGACGAGCGGCTTCCGGTCGTCGATCCAGCCGAGGAACTGCCAGATCGCGCGGAAGTCCTCGATGTCGTTGATCAGCGGGGTGCCGGTGAGGGCCATCAGCAGTGGCCGCGGCACCCGCGTCCGGATCCGATCGGAGAGCTCCAGGACGTGCTGGGAGCGCTGGGAGTTCTTGTTCTTGATGAAGTGCGCCTCGTCGACGATCATCCCGCGGAAGCCGAGGTCGCCCAGCCAGCCGACGTGGCGGTCGAGCACCTCGTAGTTGACCACGATGATGTCGGCGAAGGCGTCGATGGTGTCGCCGTCACCGTGGATGACGGTGGCCCGGTGGCGCGGGGTCCACAGCTCGGCCTCGCGGGCCCAGTTGGTCTTCACCACGTTGGGGACGACGGCGAGCAGCGGGTAGGCGTTGGCGGTCTGCGCGGCGAGGAGCGCCTGCGCGGTCTTGCCGAGCCCGGGCTCGTCGGCGAGGAGGAAGGAGCGGTGTCCCTGCTTGGCGGCCGCGACGAACCGGGCCTGGTGGCCCATCAGCTCCAGGTCACCGGGGACCTGGACCTCGGAGGCGTCGGGCAGCTCCATGCAGGCCATCTCGCCGGAGTCGGACTCCTCGAAGGCGCGGAACAGCGGGCCGAGCAGCTCCCAGCGCGCGAGCTCGCCGCGGGGCCGCCGGGGGGCGCGGGCCGCGCTGAAGTCCGGGGCGAGGAACGGGTTGGCCAGCTGGCGCGACACCACCGAGGGTGGCACCACCCGGCGCTCGGCGGCGCCCCGGTCCTCGGACACCGAGGAGGGGTCGGGTGCCGCCGGCTCGGGGTCGGGCTCCAGGCCGCCGGCGACCTGCATCTCGCGCTTGAGCCGCAGGGCGGCCGGGGCGATCACCGCGTCGTCGGCCAGGAGCTCGAGGAGCGAGGACTCGCGGGCCGCGGTCTTGGCCAGGATGGTGGCGACACCGTCGAGGCGCTTGAGCTGCTGGTCACGGAACGCCTCGGTCACCGCCTGCTGGGACCTGACCGCGGCGCGCGCCTCGCGCACCAGCAGCGAGACGACCTGGAACTTGGTCCGCGTCGAGGCGGTCACCCGGCCGCGCTCGACGGCCCCCTCGACCTCACGGACGGTGCGCGCGAGCAGGGGGATGATCCCTTCCTCGTCGCGGGGGCGCTGACGCCGGTCGTCGCGCGGCGAGCCACCGCGCGAGCGGGGCGTGCGCTGACGCGTGCGTGCCACGAAAGCCTTCCTCCTCACGTGCGTCCGGTCGCCGGGGGTCGGCCGACCGGACGCCTCTGTGGCCCCTACTCCCAGTGCGTGGCGTAGATGAACCCGACGGCCATGAACGCGACGCCCACGATGAGGTTGTAGTTGCCGAGCTCGCTGACCAGCGGGACCGATGCGTCCTGGCTGGTCACGTAGTAGACGACGATCCACGCCAGCCCGAGCAGGAAGCTGCCGAGCATGCCCACCACGACGCCCCGGCCTCGACCGAGGGGCGTCGACGGGCGGGCGGCGAAGGCCAGGCCGACGAAGATCAACCCAAAGCCTATCGCCCAGTTCCAGTCCCCGAGGTCAGCCAGCCGTTTCGGGGTCTGGTCGTCGTAGACCGCGGTGACGTAGTAGACGACGTAGGCGATGCCGGCAGCGACCAGCAGCGCCGCGATCGCGGTGGGGACGACCTTGATCCCGGTGCGGCGTGGGGACTCCTGGGAGGCGGCGGTGCTGCGCGGCTTGGACACGGGAGTGGGCTCCTGCTCGGTCGGGACGTGAGTGGTCGTCGGCGGGCCGGGTCGGCGGTGCCGGCCGTCGGCTAGCGTAGTCAACGTGCGCTGGAGACCTGACTGGAGTCGCCGGACCGTGGTGGCGCGGTCCGTCACGGTGGGCGTGTTCGCGGCCGCCGGGCTGCTCATGGTCACCAGTGCGGGGAACGCCCAGGGCACCGACCTGCGGCCGGAGAGGTACGCCGGCCTCGCCGACCTCGCGCAGGCGCGCGCCGAGCGGGTCGCCGACCTCCGCGGACAGGTGACCGAGCTCACCGAGGAGGTCGAGCAGCTGAGCCAGGGCGCGGGGGGCTCCGAGCTGCGCACCATCCGCGACCGGGCCACGGCCGAGCGCCTGGCCGCCGGCCTCGAGCCCGTGAGCGGGCCCGGGCTGGTGGTCACGCTGGACGATGCCCCCAAGGACGTGCTCGTGTCCGCGGGCCAGTACGTCAACCAGGCGCTGGTCCACCAGCAGGACATCCAGGGGGTCGCCAACGCGCTGTGGGCCGGCGGGGCCGAGGCGCTCACCATCCGCGGCGTCCGCATCGCGGCCACCACGGGCATCAAGTGCGTGGGCAACACCGTGATCCTCAACGGCTACCCCTACGGCCCGCCGTACGACATCGCGGCGATCGGCGACCCGGTGCGGCTGCGCGAGTCGGTGGAGGAGAGCCCCTTCGTCCAGTCCTACCTGCGCCGGGTCGAGGTGTGGCAGCTCGGCTACGACGTCGAGGGCGAGGAGGACCTGCATGCCCCTGCCTTCACCGGGCTGCTCGACGTGACCCACGCCACCCCGATCCGCGGCTGACCCCGCGGCGGTCGTGCCGAGCGACCTACTCGGTGAGCAGATGTTCTCCGGACAGCGCAGGAGACACCCCGGCGCCGCGCTCCCTAACCTCCGGGCGTGACCGTGGGCGTGGCGGTGGTCGCCGGCTCCTCGCCTGCCGCGGGGGTCGTGGCCGGCGACTGCGACGGCGAGGGGGTCGGGCTCGGCGTCGGGGTCGGCGTGGGGGTGGGGGTGGGAGTGGGAGTGGCCGGCTCCTCGTAGGTGGAGACCACGATCGTCACCGTGGCGCCCTGGGCGGCGGTCGTGCGGGCGGGCGGGTCCTGGCTCAGCACCGTGCCCTTCTCGGCCGGGGTCTCGGCGTCCTCCTGCACCTCGACCTCGAACCCGGCGTCCTCGAGCCGCTGGCGCGCGGTGTCCTCGGGCAGGCCGACGACGCTGGGCACCTCGACCTCGCCCTTGGACAGGACCAGGGTGACCGTCGAGCCGGCCTTGACGGTCTCGCCGGCATTGGGGTCGGTGGCGACCACCTGGTTGCGGGGGGCGTCGGAGGCGCGCATCTCGTAGTCGACGTCGAGGCCGAGGTCCTGCATCACCTGGGTGGCCTCGGCCTTGGTCATCCCGACGACGTACTTGACCACCACGTCGGCCTTGCCCGCCGAGACGGTCAGGTCGACCGCGGTGCCCTGCTCCGCCCGCTCGCCCTGGCCGGGGTCGCTGTCGATGACCTGGCCGCGGGGCGTGGTCTCGTCGGTGACCCGCTCGACGTCGCCCATGGTGAGGCCGGCCTCGCGGATGCGCTGCTCGGCGACCTGCAGGCGCACCCCCTCGACGGTCGGGACCACCACCTGGGTGCCCTGGTCGCCGAACAGGCGGACGCCGGCCCAGAGGGCGGCGGCGAGCAGGACGAGGGCCAGGAGGGTGAGCAGCACGACCGGCCACGAGCGTCGCTTCGCGTGGTCGTACTCCTCCAGCGGCCCGCGGAAGATCGAGGTGCCGTCGGGCTCGGCCGCGGGCAGCGGGGCCGCCACGGCGGCGGTCGGGGCGTCGACCGGGTGGCCGTCGAGGTGGCGTCGGATGTCGGTGAGCATCTCGGTGGCCGACTGGTAGCGGTCCTCGACCCGCTTGGCGAGCGCCTTCATCACGATCGCGTCGAGGGCCGGGTCGAGGTCGGGGTTGAACCGCGAGGGGGGCTCGGCCTGCTCGCGCACGTGCTGGTAGGCCACGGAGAACGGCGAGTCGCCGACGAAGGGGGGCCGGCCGGTGAGCAGCTCGAAGAGCAGGCACCCGGTGGAGTAGATGTCCGAGCGCGAGTCGACGGTCTCGCCGCGGGCCTGCTCGGGGGAGAGGTACTGCGCGGTGCCGACGACCGCGGAGGTCTGGGTCATCGTGCTGGTGGCCTGGGAGATGGCGCGGGCGATGCCGAAGTCCATCACCTTGACGTCGCCCGACGGGGTCAGCATGACGTTGCCGGGCTTGATGTCGCGGTGGACGATGCCGTTGCGGTGGCTGTAGTCCAGCGCCGCCAGCACGCCGGAGATGATCTCCAGGGCCCGCTCGGGCAGCAGCTTGCGCCCGTCGTCGAGCACCTCGCGCAGGGTGCGGCCGCGGACGTACTCCATGACGATGAAGGGCTGGACATGGCTGCCGTCGGGGGCCATCTCCTCGCCGGTGTCGTAGACCGACACGATCTGGGGGTGGTTGAGGCCCGCCGCCGCCTGGGCCTCGCGCCGGAAGCGGGCCTGGAAGCTGGGGTCGGTCGCCAGGTCGGTGCGCAGCCGCTTGATCGCGACCTCGCGGCCGAGGCGCACGTCCTGGCCGTGGCGCACCTCGGCCATGCCGCCGCGGCCGAGGAGCCGGCCGACCTCGTAGCGTCCGCCGAGCCGCAGCGGCTGGGCCCCGGGGCGGTCCGAGCCGTCCATGCTCACCCCTTCCCCTTGCCCTTGCCGGCCTGGCCCTTGCCCTTGCCCTTGCCGGCGTGGCCGCCGCCCCTGGCGCCCTTGCCGTGGCCGGCGCCCTTGCCGGCGCCCTTGCCGGCGCCCTGGTGCTGGCCCTGGCCGGCCTGGTCGCGCCCGGGGCCCTTGCTGCTTGGTCGCGCCTGGGGGGCCGGCTGCGCGGCCGTGGAGCCACTGCCCCGTGTCGAGGCCGGCGTGGGCGCCGGCGCGGGCGCGGCGGTCGCCGGCGGCGGGTCACCCCACACCGTCAGGGTCACCTCGCTGCCACGCCTCACCCGACCCGTTGGTCGCACCTGCGCGACGCTACCGGCCCGCTCGTCCCCCGGGTTGGCACGACGCTCGACGACCGGCACGAGACCCACCTCGGTCAGACGCCGGCTCGCACGCTGCTCCGACAGGCCCAGGTAGTCGTCCTCGTCGACCCGCACGAAGACCGGCGCCGGCGACCCGGAGCCGGCACCATCGGCGGCCGCGGCTCCTGCCCCGGTCGCGCCGTCGTCGAGCAGGGAGCGGGCCGACCAGCTGACCAGGATGAGGCCGGCGACGACCGCCAGGGTCGCGAGCGCCCACGCGGCCGTCCGCCCCCGGTCGGCGCCGCGGCGCCGAGCGGGCAGCGCGAGGCTCGTGGTCGGTGAGCCGGCGGCGAGCGGAGCGGCGGCCGGGTCGTCCGGGCGCACCGGGACCAGCCCCCGCAGCGCGGCCGCCATCTCCGCACCGTCGGCGAAGCGGGCCGACGGGTCCTTGGCGCAGGCCCGCTCGACCACCTGGCGCAGGTGCTGGGGCACCTCCTCGGGCAGCGCGGGCAGCGGGTCCTGCATGTGGCGCAGGGCGACGACCACCGGTGAGTCGGCGTCGAACGGCTTGCGACCCGCCAGGCACTCGTAGAGCACCACACCGAGCGAGTAGACGTCGCTGGCGGCCGTCGTCGGGGCACCCTCGGCCTGCTCGGGCGAGAGGTAGTGCGGCGTCCCGACGACGTGCCCGGACAGCGTGAGCGAGGCGGAGTCGGCGGCCCGCGCGATGCCGAAGTCGGTCACCTTGACCCGGCCGCCCGGGGTGACCAGCAGGTTGCCCGGCTTGACGTCGCGGTGGACGATCCCGCGCCGATGGGCCGCGGCGAGCCCGTCGCCGGCCTGGGCGATGAGCTCGCCGGCCCACTCGTGCGTCAGCTGCTCGCCCCCGACCAGCGCCGAGAGCGGCTGTCCCTCGACCAGCTCCATCACCAGCATCGGCCGGGGCAGGCCGCCGTCGGGGTCCTCGCGCTCGCCGTAGTCGAGCACGGACGCGACGTGGGGGTGCTGCAGGCCCGCGGCCAGCCGGGCCTCGGCCTCGAACCGCGAGCGGAACAGCTCGTCGCCGGCGTACTCCGACTTGAGCAGCTTCACCGCGACCTCGCGGTCGAGCAGGGTGTCCACGGCGCGCCACACCTGGCCCATGCCGCCGGTCGCGAGGAGCGAGACCAGGGCGTAGCGGTGCTGCTGCGGGTCAGTCACGGAAGATCACGGCCTCCATGACCCGCTTGGCGATCGGGGCGGCCAGGCCGCTGCCGGAGATGGCGTCGCGGGCCACCCCCGCGTCCTGCACGATGACCGCCACGGCGACCTGGGGGTTGTCGGCGGGGGCGAAGGAGACGAACCACGCGTAGGGGTTGCGGTCCGCGGCGCTCTGGGCGGTGCCGGTCTTGCCGGCGACCTGGACGCCCGGGATCTGGGCCGTCGTGCCGGTGCCACCCTCGACGACGTCGACCATCATCTGGGTCAGTGCCTCGGCCGAGGACGACGACATCGCTCGCTCGGGCATGTCCGTGCCGTCCTTCTTGTCCAGGACGCTCAGGTCGGGGGCGCGCACCTCGTCGACGAGGTAGGGCTTGCGTCCCTGCCCGTCGTTGGCGATGGTCGCGGCGACGAGGGCCATCTGCAGTGGCGAGGCGGCCACCTCGTACTGCCCGATCGCGGAGTACGCCGGGTAGGGGCCGGGTGCCTCGGCGGGGAAGCGGCTCACCGCCTGCGGGCCGATGCCGGAGAGGTAGCGCTGCCCGAAGCCGAACTTCTCGGCCTCGTCACGCAGCGCCTCGGCCCCGAGGTCGAGACCGATCTTGCCGAAGGACACGTTGCACGAGGTCATCAGGGCCTGGGTCAGCGTGATCTCGGTGCCGCCGCAGGTCGAGCCGTTCTCGTTGGTCAGCGGCTTGCTGGCCTGCGGCAGCTCGAGGGACGCCCCGCCCTGCACGATCGTGTCGGGGTCGTAGTCGCCGGTCTCCAGCGCGGCGGCCGCGGTGACCAGCTTGAAGGTCGAGCCGGGGGGATAGACCTCCTGGATGGCCCGGTTGACCAGCGGCTTGCCCGAGGCGTTGAGCAGCCGCTCGTAGGCCTCGGTCTGCTTGCGCGGGTCGTGGTCGGCGATGAGGTTGGGGTCGTAGGCCGGGTTGGAGACCATCGCGAGGATCTTGCCCGTGCGCGGCTCGAGCGCGACCACGGCCGCCTGGGTCTCCGCGCCGAGCGCCTGGATGCCGTCGAAGGCCGCGGTCTGGGCCGCCGGGTCGATGGTGAGGGTGACCGAGCCGCCCTTGGGCGAGGTGTTGCTCAGCGTGTCCACGACGCGGTTGACGAACAGGCGCGGGTCGCTGCCGGAGAGGATGTCGTTCTGGCTCGACTCGACGCCGGTGGCGCCGTAGACGTAGGAGAAGAAGCCGGTGAGGTGGGCGTACTTGAACGGCTGGGGGTAGCGCCGCTGGAAGGCGTAGCGGTCGTCGATCCTGCCGCTCTCGGCCACCGCCTTGCCGCCGACGAGGATGGCGCCTCGCTCGCGGGAGAACTCCGCGTCCCGCACGCGGCGGTTGTCGCTGCGGTCGTTGAGGTCCCCGGCGCGGACGTACTGCAGGTACGTCGCGTTGAGCAGCAGCGCGAGGAAGAGCACGAGGCAGCCCACGGCCATGGTGCGGATCTGACGGTTCACCGCAGGGTCACCACCTGCGTGGTGTCGTCGTCGTCGGTCGGCCGTAGGTCGGGGACCGGGCGCCGGACCTGGTCGCTGATCCGCAGCAGCAGCGCGATGACGACCCAGTTGGCGATCAGCGACGAGCCGCCGTAGGACATGAACGGCGTGGTGAGGCCGGTCAGCGGGATCAGCTTGGTGACGCCGCCGATGACCACGAACACCTGGATCGCGAAGACGACGCCGAAGCCGGCGGCCATCAGCTTGCCGAAGTCGTCGCGCGCGATGAGGGCCGTGCGCAGGGCACGCTCGACCACGATGCCGTAGAGCAGCAGGATCGCGATCAGGCCGGTGAGCCCCAGCTCCTCGCCGATCGCGGCGATGATGAAGTCCGACTCGGCGAAGGGGATGCGCCACGGCGAGCCCTGGCCGAGTCCGCGCCCGACCAGCCCGCCCCAGGCCATGCCGTAGAGACCTTCGACGATCTGGCCGTACTTGTCGGTGTCGCTGAACGGGTCGAGCCAGCCGCCCACCCGGGTCTGCACGTGGTTGAAGGCGGCGTAGCCCAGAGCCGCCCCGGCCGCGAACATCAGGCCGCCGAGGACCAGCCAGCCCGGACGCTCGGTCGCGACGTAGAGCATCACCACGAAGATGCCGAAGAAGAGCAGGCTGGAGCCGAGGTCCTTCTGGAACACCAGGATCGAGAGGCTGAGCAGCCACATCACGGCGATCGGGCCGAGGTCGCGACCGCGTGGCAGGTCGAGCCCGGCGACGCGGCGGCCCGCCAGCGCGAGGGCGTCGCGGTGCAGCACCAGGTAGCCGGCGAACGCCACCACGAGCGCGATCTTGGCCACCTCGCCGGGCTGGAAGGAGAACGGCCCGATGCCGATCCAGATGCGGGCGCCGTTCTTGTTCAGCCCCAGGCCGGGGACGAAGGGCAGCAGGAGGAGCACCACCGCGGCGAGGCCCGAGGTGTAGGTGAAGGCCTGCAGGCGGCGGTGGTCGCGCAGCGCGAGCAGGACGGCGGCGAACAGCACGACGCCGAGCGTGGTCCACATCAGCTGCTTGGAGGAGAAGTCCTTGTCCAGCGCCAGGTCGAGGCGGTAGATCATCGCCAGGCCGAGGCCGTTGAGGGCGGTGACGGCCGGCAGGAGCACGGGGTCGGCGTAGGGGGCCACGAGGCGGACCACGACGTGCGCGCCGAGGGCGAGCACCGCCAGCCAGGTGCTGTAGCCGACCAGGTCGGCCGGGATCTCGCCCTCGCGGCCCAGCCCCACCGCGGCGTAGGCGCCGATGCCGACGGCGAGGGCGAGCACGAGGAGGACGAGCTCGGCGCCTCGGCGGCGCCGATGCCCGAGCTGCCCCATGCCGGAGAGGACGCTCATGCCCCGCTCCCGGTTGACGGCGACGGGCTGGAGCCGGGGGTGGCGGTCGCGCCCGGGGTCGCGCACTCCGCGGGCGAGGCGCCGCTGGAGGGGCTGGCGCCCGCACCGGGGCTGGTGCCGGGCTGCGGGCTCGGGCTGCGGGTCGCCGACGCGGAGGCTCCCGGGGACGCCCCGCTCGTGGGGGAGGTGGGCCGGGGCGGCGCGGTGGGGCAGTCGGACTGCTCCTTGTCGCGCGCCAGGTTGGCCACCACCTTGCGGGCGGCGGTCAGGTCGTCGGCCTGGATGCCGTCCTCGACCAGCCCGCGGTTGTAGGCGGTGAGGTCGGCCAGCGCCAGGTCGGTGGGCTCCTCCACGTGGCTGAGCTCGACCAGCGGCAGGTCCACCTGGACGCCGCGGTAGATCGCGACGGTGTCGCCGTCCCCGGCGACGTAGTACTGGTCCTGGCTCCAGGACCACCCGCCGTAGAGCACGGCGGAGGCGAGGGCCAGCGCCAGCACGACCAGCAGCGCGCGACGCGCGGTGCGGCGCCGGCTGGGCGGCCGGGGCGCGTAGCGCAGCTCCTCGGGGTCGAGCACGTCGGCGGAGTCGGCCGGGACGGGATCGATCTCGCCGGTGTCGTGCGGCCGGCTGCGGAACCGGGCCAGGACCCCGCGACGGGGTTGGGCCGCCGCGGCTCCGACCAGCATCGGGCCGACCTCGGCGGCGGCGGAGCCGGTGTCGGTGTCGTCGACCGGGGCGGCCGCGTCGACCACCTCGGCGGTGACCACGGTGACGTTGTCGGTGGAGCCGTGGTCGAGCGCCGCCTGGACGAGGCCCAGGGCGGCGGAGTCGACGGTGCCCTCGCCGAGCAGGTCGGTGATCTGGGCGTCGGTGAGCGCCCCCGAGCAGCCGTCGCTGCAGAGCATGACGCGGTCGCCGGGCTCGAGGTCGAGGTAGAACAGGTCGGGCTCGGTCTCGTGCACGCCGTCGACCGCCCGCAGGATGATGTTGCGGTGAGGGTGGACCCGGGACTCCTCCTCGGTGATGCGACCCTCGTCGACCAGGGTCTGCACGAAGGTGTGGTCGGAGGTCACCTGGCGCAGCGTCCCCTGGCGCAGGAGGTAGGCGCGGCTGTCGCCGACGTGGGCCATGCCGAGCCGGCGCCCCTCGAGCAGGGCCGCGGTGAGCGTGGTGCTGGTGCCGTCGAGCTCGCTGTCCTGCTCGACCATCTCCGCGAGCCGGTCGTGCACCTTGAGCACCGCACCGGCCAGCGCGGTGAGCGCGGCGTCGTCACCCGGTGCCTCCGACCCGGTGCCGTCGCCCGAGCCGTCGTCGGTGTCCAGCCGCCGGACGATCTGGATCGCGGTGGAGCTGGCCACGTCGCCGTACGCCTGGCCGCCGACGCCGTCGGCGACCACGAGGAGCCGACCGCTGGCGTAGCCGGAGTCCTGGTTGTCCTTGCGGTGGCGGCCGACGTCGGAGACCGCGGCGTAGCGCAGACGCACGCCGCCGGGCCCGGTCGTGCCGGTGGTCGCGTCGGTCATTTCTTGAGCTCGAGGGTCGTCTTGCCGACCCGCACCCGGGTGCCGAGGGAGATCGCGGTGGCCTGGGTCAGTCGCTGCGAGCCGAGGTAGGTGCCGTTGGTCGAGCCGAGGTCCTCGACGTACCAGGTGTCGCCGGAGCTGGCGATGCGGGCGTGGCGGGTGGAGACGTAGTCGTCGTCGAGGCGGATCGCGGCGTCGGTGCCGCGTCCGACCAGGATCGGGGCGTCGGACAGGGAGACGCTCGTGCCCCGGCTCGGCCCGTCGAGGACGACGACCTTGGTGGGCTGGCCACGGCCGGGGCGGGAGGGCTTGCGCGCGGACTTCTCCGCCGCCTTGCGCTCACGGCGCGACGGCGGGGCGGGGGCCTGGTCGACGCGGGCACCGAACATGTCGGAGCGGATCACCGAGATCGCACCGAAGACGAAGATCCACAGGATCGCCAGGTAGGCGAACCGGATCAGCATCAAGGTGAGCTCCTGCATCAGTCACCCCCCACCCGGACCACCAGGTCGGTGTTGCCCAGACGCACCCGGGCGCCGTCGCGCAGGCTGGTCTCCTGGACCTTGTGGCCGTCGACCAGGGTGCCGTTGGTCGAGCCGAGGTCGGTGACGCTCACCTGCCGCCCCTCGAGGCGGAACTCGGCGTGGCGGCGGCTGATGCCGGGGTCGTTGATCCGCAGGTCGGCCTCGGCGCCGCGGCCGACGACCAGGCCGTCGGCCGGGATGGCGTGGCGCGAGCCGTGCACCTCGACCGCCGCGGGCCGGTCGGTGTCGTCACCGCCGCCGGCGGCGGCGCGCCCGCCGCCGGACACGCTGGCCGTCGCGCTGCTGCGCACGCGGAAGCGTCCGGTGACCAGGTCCTGCTCCTCGCCCAGGTCGATCGTGACCTGGCCGGCGAAGACGTAGTGCTGTTCGTCGGCGTGCTCGCGCAGCATCTCGATCAGCTCGGTGGTCAGCGTCTCCTGGTAGGGGCTGAGCCGGTCGTAGTCCATGGGTGAGAGCTCGACGTGGAAGGTGTTGGGGACCAGGCGCCGGTTGCGGGAGAGGATCTGCGCGGAGTTGTCGACCTCGCGCTGCAGGGCCGCGGCCAGCTCGACCGGCTGCACCGCGCTGCGGAAGGCCTTGGCGAAGGCCCCGGACACCGCGTGCTCCAGGCGGCTCTCGAACCGCTGCAGCATGCCCATGCGGGAACTCCTCTCATCCTCCGGCCACTCCCGCCGCGCTGAGGCGCGACGAGGCACCCGCTCGTGCGGGTGGGGGAAGCAGTGCCCCGCCCGACCTGGTCCTGAACACCCCTGCGGGTGTGTCTCCGGTCATTCCCGGGTGACGGGTCGATGCTAGCCGGGAAGGCAGACCGAGCCGCCTCCCCCCGCGCTCCCGTCCGCCCGGTTTGGGACGCCCCGGCCCCGTGGGATAGCCTGAGCGCGCTTCTGGCGCGAGTGGCGGAATAGGCAGACGCGCACGGTTCAGGTCCGTGTGCCCGAAAGGGCGTGGGGGTTCAACTCCCCCCTCGCGCACGTGAGCCCCAGGTCTTCTGACCTGGGGCTTTGTCGTTGAGCCAGGGGCCGGCCCTCGGCTCATGTGCCGAAATACGTGCTAAGCCCCGGCGGGGTCCTCCCCGAGGTGCGCAGCGAAGCGGTCGACTGCGCTCTTCTGCATCGTCGGGGTGACGTGGCTGTAGATGTTCATGGTCGTGGTGATCGTGGAGTGGCCGAGGCGTTCCTGGACGACCTTGGGATGCTCGCCGAGCTCCAACAGAAGCGTCGCGTGCGTGTGCCGCAAGCCCTTAACCCGGATCCACCGATGAACTTCGGCTGGTGAGTGTGCCGTAGAACGAGAATGCCCTTGCTGGGCGGGAGAATCGGAGTTCTTGAGGCAACGATTCACACCAACGGCAAGGGCATCTCTGAGGGTCGGCACGGCAGCCACCCGACACCGGCCACTGCCATCCGCTCCGCGCCACCAGGTCGGTGAACTCGGCCCGGGTCAGCGGTGTCGGAAGCCGGTACCGGCGGTTCAGGCTCGGACAAGGGTTGTCGCCGAGGCAGAGGACGCGATCGGGCTCCACCGTCTGGGCCTCGAGCGTCCAGTCGCTGCCGACGGCCAGCTTGTCGCCGATCGCGAGGACCTCCTCGCTCGACCCGCCCGTCAGGAAGCGTGCGCCGAGTCCGGCAGCCGCCAGGACAGCCAGCACCACGACGACCACCCATCGGTTCATTTGTGCCTCCCGAGGCTCAGAACGGCACAACTTAGCTTAAGGGTGACGCGCGGAAGGCCCTCAATCTTGGCGCAGGCCCAGTCGAGCCGGCGGGTCCATCGGCTGGTGACGGCATCGGGGACGCGGATGGCGCCCTGGTCGTCGCCGAAGACGTGGGCGTCAGCTCGCGCGAGGTCGAGCGAGATCGTACCGCGGTCTGACTTGGGACCTTCAGCACCCGCAGCGTCGCGGCGTCGATGTCGATCACGCGAGCGCTGCCGGTCTTGGTGACCTTGGTTGTATGTGGGGCAGTGACGTCGACCGCTCTCCGAACACTGACCCTGCCGGTGGCGAAGTTGATGTCGGACCAGCGCAGCGCCAGCGCTTCGGAGCGGCGCATGCCGGTGTAGGCGATGGTGCGCCAAAGAGGGAACAGCTCGTCATCGAGTTCGTCGCGGTTCCAGGTGAGGAAGGCGTGCAGCTGCGGGCCGGTCCAGGTAACGATCTCAGGCTTCTGCGCGCGGATCTGGCTCGACCTGGGCGGGTTGACGGTGCGTGTCTTCTTCGCGGGGTTGAGCAGGATCAGCCCGTCGTCCACGGCGGCGTCGAGCATCGCGGCAAGCAGGACGTGGACCTTGGAGACGGTGTTCGCCGACAGCGGCTTGCCGAGGCCGGGCTTGTCCCTGCGGCCTGAGGTCTCCAGCTCGCGGTAGTGCGCGGCGATACGGGTCGCGGTGAGCTTGTCGATGCGGAGCGCGCCGAGATAGGGCGTGATGTGGTTGCGCAGGATCTTCTTGTAGCCCTCGATGGTCGAGTTCTGCAGCCGCAGGGTCGCGATCCAGTGCTGCGCGTACTCGCCCATGGTCGGGGTCTTGGTCTTGAACCGTGCGTGCGACCGCTTCTTCTTGAGCGCCTCATCGAGCGCGCGCTGCGCTTCGTCGAGGCTCTTGAACCCGCCGCGGGTCAGGCGGGTGTCGCCGAGCTCGGGGCGCTCGGGGTCCTTGGGGGCGTAGATCTGGAACTTCCATCGCTGCCCGCCCTCGGTGGCGTACGACGTGAGCGACCCCGCGTGGCGGGACCGCGAGCGGCGTACGGGCTTCTCGGTCATGTCACGTCCACCCGTCGGCGGCGTCGTCGCGTGGTGCAGGAAGCGCGTCGGGGTCGAGGGCGAGCAGTCGGAGGCGCGCCTCGTCGCGTCGGGAGCCGGCGGCCGCGAGTCGTTGCTCGTACGTGGCGCGATGCATCGTGTTGCCCTCCCGGCCGTCGGCGTACTGCTGCATCAGGCCCTCGTAGTAGCGGACCTGGCTGACCGCGTTGAAGTACTCGTCCATTCAGACGAGAGCGGACGTGGCGGAGGTGGAAGTAGGAGGGGAACGGATGGGAATGGAGGGAGGTGATGAAGAGGGTTGGGAGTGAGGTACGGGAGGGAGCGGGGGGTGAGCAAGGTGGCAGAGGAAGAGGAGGAATTCTGACCCTGCCGCCGGACAATCCAGCGGTCAGCCGCGGTCGTGGATGAACACGCCCGCTCGGTTGATCTCCAGGTACTTGTAGGCCGCAAGGGCGGTGTCGAGCGCGGACCACTGCTGGTCGAACAGGACCAGGAGATCGCGGGTCGAGATGTTGCCGCAGGTGACGTGGAGGAGCCGCGCGGGAGACTTACCGAGGAGATGAGTGCTGCGGAAGTCGTCGTCCTTGGTCACGACGAACCGGTCTTCGGAGTCCGCCAGAACCGCGATCTCCGGATCGGGCATGGTGGTGCCGCCCTCGTACTCCTTGACGTGCCGCGCGTCGTGGCCGCGTTCGGCCAGGTACGTCGCCAGTGCCATGGGGAGCTGCTGGTCGACGAGGAAGGAGGTCACGCCCCGATGCGCTGCAGCCGTGCCGAGGAGTCCAGCGCGGCGAACTCGAGCACCGCGAGAATGTCATCACGCTCGAGCTCGTCGTAGTCGGTATGGATCTCCTCGTAGGTCATGCCGGAAGCGAGCAGTTCGAGCACGTCCTGCACGCGCAGCCGCATACCGCGGATCGTCGGCGCACCGTGACAGATCAACGGGTCCACCGTGATCCGATCGAGACGGCTGACGGCTTCGGTCATGGTCGGAGTCTACGCGTTGCCGAGCGCCGCTCATGTGCTAAGTCATGTGCTACCGACCCTGTAGGTCGGCCTATCCCCACGATGTCGTTTGCTGTTCCGATGCGCAGTTCACGCTTAGTTTGAGCGTGAATCGGGGTCTCGGGGGTCTAGGGCGTCGAGCGAGCCTCGGCAGTTCAAATTTCCCTCTCGCGCACGCGAAGCAGGGAGAGCTCCCTGAGCAACGGGCCGGGCAGCCAGGATCATCTGGCTGACCCGGCCCTTGTCGTCCCCGAGTGCCTGCGGCCGCGCCCGGCGCACAGCGTCGGCACCTGGGGACACCGGCAGGACGTCGCATCGCCTCGAGGACCTCCGCCGCTGATCGGGACCTGGTGATGAACGCCTGGGGGCTGGACTCCTGCAGTGCCGCGTCCACCCAGAGATGGGATCGTCAGGTCGCGACCAAGACCATCCGCTCCACCACGGGTCTCGGGGTTGTCAGCCGCTCAGTCGTCGCCCTCCGGGTTGTAGGGCGGCCGGAAGCCGGCCCGCCCACTGGTGCCGGCCGAGCGCAGGGCGGCCCGCCCGACCGCGCGGGCCGAGCGCGACACCGAGGACGGCTCTGCCCCCGAGATCGACGGCGGCATCACCACGACAGGGCACGGCGCGGCGTAGATGATGCGCTGGGCCAGCATCGGGGACATCGACGGGGACTGAGGCGCGTCGATGACGAGGATGTCCGCCTCGTGCGCGATGTTGAGGAGTCCCCGGCGCTTGCTCCCGTGGATCACCCGGATCTCGGCCTCATGGTCCTCGCCCAGTACCTCGGCCACGTCGCGAGCCAGCTTCGTCCGCTGCTCTTCCCGCGACCGGTCGGCCTCCTGCGCGCTCCGGGACGGGGGTCCCGGAGCCACGTCGGGAGAGTGGGGCCCTGGGTGGACCCGGACGGCGACCAGTCGGCCGGTGTTGGCCTCGGCCAACGCCTTGCCCCACACCAGGGCGGTCGGGGACTTCGAGGTGGCGCTGACCCCGACGACGACGGTGTAGGGCTTCTCGTGCTCACTCATGGCAGCTCCTGTGCTCCGTGTCGGTCCCGGTCAGACCGGGAGGTGGGTGATCTGGTTGCCGTCCTCGTCGTGCTCCGTCAGTGGCGGAGCGATCTCCTCGAGCGACTTGCCCTCCGCGTCGACGCCCCACACCGCGGCCGTCAGGGCGCCCAGGAGCATGACAGCCGTCGCGCCCAGGTAGCCCCAGAACATCGGGGTGCGGTCCTTGCCGTCGCCGATGAGCGCGCCGTAGAGCACCGGGCCGAGGGCGCCGAAGCACTGGGCGATGGCGAAGAAGTAGGAGATCGCCTGACCGCGGACCTCCTGGGGGAAGATCTCCGACACGGTGAGGTAGCCCGCGGACGCTCCGGCCGAGGCGAAGAAGAACGACACGCACCAGAACGCCGTGTGGGTGTAGGGGTTGAGCGAGTCGGCCGCGAAGAAGAATGCCGAGATGCCCAGCACGATGCCGCTGATGGCGTAGCAACCCCCGATCATCTTGCGACGCCCGACCGTGTCGAAGAGGGGCCCGAGCAGCAGGGGCCCGGCCAGGTTGCCGATCGCGAACGGGAAGAAGTAGAGCGCGGCGGTCGACGAGCTGAGGCCGTAGAAGTTCTTCAGCACCAGCGCGTAGGTGAAGAAGATCGCGTTGTAGAGGAAGCTCTGCGTGATCATCAAGGTGGCACCGAGCACGGTGCGAGTGGGATAGAGCTTGAAGAACACGTAGAGCAGCTGCTTGGCCGTCAGGCCCGAGCCGGCCTTGATCCAGCGGTTGTCCGAGTCCGGGTGGTCGGGGAGCTCCTTGCCGGAGTCGCGGACCTCCTGCTCGATGCCCTCGACGATCTCCTCGGCCTCCTCCGGGTGGCCGTGGATGACCATCCAGCGGGGGCTCTCGGGGATGTGGCGGCGCAGGTAGATGATGCCGAGACCCAGGATGGGGCCGATGAAGAAGGCGATGCGCCAGCCGATGTCCTGCCCGAAGCGGTCGGTGTCCAGCAGGATCGAGCTCGCGACCGCGCCGAGGGCTGCACCGGCCCAGTAGGTGCCGTTGATGGCCAGGTCGACCCGGCCTCGGTGCTTGCCCGGGATGAGCTCGTCGATCGCGGAGTTGACCGCGGAGTACTCGCCGCCGATGCCCATGCCGGAGATGAAGCGGAACAGCAGGAACACCCACATGTTGGGCGCCAGGCCTGCGGCTGCCGCGCCGAGGAGGTACACCACCAGAGTCAGGGTGAACATCTTCTTGCGCCCGAGGCTGTCGGTGAGCCGCCCGAAGACCAGCGCTCCGACGACCTCGCCGGCGAGGTACACCGTGCCGGCCAGCCCGACGTCGGCGGCGCTCATGTCGAGCGTCTTCTCGAAGCCGCCTGCGGCGACGATCTGGATCTCGAGGCCGTCCAGGATCCATGCGGTCCCGAGCCCGAAGATGACCATCCAATGGAAACGCGTCCACGGCATGTCGTGCATGCGTGCCGGGATCATGCTCTTGACCGGCTTGTCCTCGACTTCAGCGGAGGCGGACATGAAACACCCCTTCTCTCCCTTGACGTGGATCCCTCCTACCCCCCGGTGGCGGCACTCACACCGAGCGATTTCAGGGTCACCTCAGGGTCACCTCAGGATCAGCGCACGGTGAGCTCGACCACGGGCAGGCCGGTGACCGGGTGTCCGACGGCGTGCTCGATGGCGCCGCGGAGCTGCCGCCAGGCGCGGGGGTGGGCTGCTCGGTAGCGGGCCAGCGCTGCGGCCGACTCCGCGTCCGACATCATCCGCGCCCGCGCCGGCATGCGGGTCCTGGTGCCGAGGCTGACGTGGCACCGGGGATGGGCGCGCAGGTTGCGGTACCACTGCGACCTCTCGCCGAAGCCACTCGCCACGAGGATCGTGTCCGGAGCCGGCCGGTCGACGACCTCGAGGCACACGTGGCGGGGAAGACCGGTGGTGCGCCCGACGTGCTCGAGCATGAGGATCCGCGCGCCCATCAGCCAGCCCAGTCGGTGCCGGTAGAGCCAGAGCGGAGCGCGCGCGAACCGTCGGTCCTGCAACAGTCGTGCGCCCACCGCGCTGGTCAGGGAGACCACGTCTCGATCGTAGGTCCACCACGACGCCCTGGGTACGGTGACCGCATGCGCAACGGCCTGCTCCGCGGGGCGGAGGCGAGCCGCGACGGCGGCTCGTGGCGCTACCGGGTCGGCACCCGGTGGTACGACGTGCTGTCCGGTGAGTGGCCGATCTATCGCGTGGGGCGGCTCTCGGTGATGCGCGACATCGACCTGGCGCCCGGGGCGCGGGTGCTCGACCTGTGCTGCGGGACGGGCCTCAACCTGCCCCTCCTGCGCGGGTTGGTGGGGACGAGCGGCGCGGTCGTGGGGGTGGACACCAGCCCGGAGATGCTCGCCCGCGCTCGGCAACGGGTCGCCGGGTCCGGGTGGCACAACGTGGAGCTGCTCGAGGGCGACGCCCGCACTCTGGGAGCTCTGCTGGGGTCGTTGCCGGGCACGCCGGCGCCCTTCGACGCCGTCGTCGCCACGTATGCGCTGACGATCGTGCCCGACCCCGAGCAGGTCTGGCACCAGCTGCTGGGCGTGCTCCGACCGGGCGGCGTCGTCGGGATCGCCGACCTGGGGCTCCCGTCGGGATGGGGCCGACCGTTGCGGCCCCTCGCCAGGCTGGCGTGCTGGGGCGGCGGAGCCGATCCGGGGCGCGCCCCCTGGCACCTCGCGGAGCGCGACCTCGAGGTCACGGGACGAGCAGCCCATCGCGCCGGTCACGTCGTCGTGCGGACCGGACGCCTCCCCGAGGGCCGGCATGGGTGAGCCAGGGGACCAGGCCTGGTCCTCCGATCTCCTGGCGGCCCGCGACGGTCGGCCCTGGGACCTCCTCGTGGTCGGCGGGGGCACCGCGGGGCTGACGGCGGCCCACACCGCGGCGGAGCTGGGCGCCTCGACGCTGCTCGTGGAGCGGGCGCGCACCGGCGGGGAGTGCCTGTGGACGGGGTGCGTGCCGAGCAAGGCGCTGCTGGCCTCCGCCCACGCCGCGGCCGCCGCGCGACATGCGACCCGGCTCGGAGTGGAGGTCTCGCGGGTGGGCTGCGACTTCGCCGCCGTCATGGCCCACGTCCGGAGCGCGATCGCGGCGCTCGAGCCCGTCGACTCCCCTGCAGCGCTGCGCGACGCGGGCGTGTCCGTGGCGCACGGCACGCTCCACCTGACCGGACCCCGCTCGGCCGAGGTCGACGGCACGCGGGTGGGGTTCACGCGCGCGGTCCTGGCCACGGGCTCCGCGCCTGTCGTCCCGGACGTGCCCGGGCTGGCCGAGGCCTCGCCGCTGACCACCGACACCGTCTGGGGGCTGACCGAGCTCCCGCGGCGGCTCCTCGTCGTCGGCGGCGGCTCGATCGGGTGCGAGCTCGCGCAGGCCTTCGCGCGGCTCGGGAGCCAGGTCATCCTCGTCGAGACCGCCGCGCGGCTGCTGCCCGGGGAGCGTCCCGGGGCCTCGACGCTGGTGCGCGCGGCGCTCGAGTCCGACGGTGTCGACGTCCGCACCGCGACGACCGTGGAGTCCGTGGAGTCCATCGACCCGGACCGCCCGGGTCGGTCCGCGCGACTGAGCGGGGGTGAGGTCGTCGGCTTCGACCGGGTGCTGCTCGCCGCCGGCCGGAGGTCCCGGACCGCCGGGCTGGGACTCGCGGCCGCGCAGGTCGAGGTGGACCGGGACGGCCACGTGGTGACCGACCGGCGCCTGCGCACCAGCAACCCGCGCATCTGGGCGGCGGGCGACGTGACCGCGCTGCCGGCGTACACCCACGTCGCCGCGATGCACGCCTCGATCGCGGCAGCCAACGCGGTGCTGGGGCTGCGGCGCACCGTCGACACCGACCTGGTGCCGCGGGTGACCTACACCCAGCCCGAGGTGGCGTCGTTCGGGCCCACCGGTCAGGCCGACGGGCTGACCGTATGGCGCCACGACCATCGTGAGCTCGACCGTGCGGTCGCCGAGGGGTGCGGCGGCGGCTTCTCCGAGGTCCTCCTCGACCGCCGCCACCGGGTCGTGGGGGCCACCGTGGTCGGACCGCGGGCGGGAGAGGTGCTGGCCGAGCCGCTGCTCGCAGCCCGGGAGCGGGTCCCCTCCCGGCGCTATGCCGAGCACATGCACGCCTACCCGACGTGGACGGAGGCTCCCTGGCGGGCCGTGGTGGAGCAGGCGCGCGCGCAGCTGGACCGGCCGGTGCTGCGCGGTGGGATCGGCGCCCTGAGAGCCGTGCGCCGGCGGACCTGAGCGTGCCCTGACGGCGCCCTCGCGTCGCGCGGGTCAGAGCAGGGCCCAGGCGATGCCCTGTGCGACGAGGAAGACCACCATCGCGGCGACGGAGGGCCCCGGCCCGGCTCGCCCGAGCCGCCATGCGCCCCAGGCCGACAGGGGCAGCGCGACCAGGCCGGCCAGGGCGACCTGGACCGGCTGGACCAGCGCGCTCAGCGCGTAGGCCCCGACCACCGCGGCGGTCCCCAGGGCTCGGAGTGCCCCCGCGCTGAGGCGGGAGGCCAGCGTGTGCTTGCCGACCGCGCGGTCCGCGACTCGGTCCGACCACTGGGTCTCGAGGAGGTTGACGAAGTCGAGCAGGGCGAAGGGCACGAACTGCGCTGCCGCGGCGGGCAGTGCGGCGCCGACGGCCACGGCCCCCGTGGTCGGCAGCAGCACGGCGCCGAGCACCGCGTTCGCCACCTCGCCCCACCCGCGCCGGGACAGCGCCAGGGGGCCGACGGAGTACTGCCAGCCACCGAGGAGGCCGAGGCCCAGCAGGGCCGCGACCTCGGGGTCCACCTGGCCGAGCGCGAGCCCGGCGGTGGTGGCGAGGGCCGCCGCACCGGCGCTGCCGATCGCGATGCTCAGCGCGAACGACGCCGGCAGGCCGTGGTCCGACAGGGCCCCGCTGCCTCCCGAGAACCGCGTCCGGACGGTGAGCGCGTCGGTCGCCGCGTCGGCGTACTCGTTGACGGCGTGCACGCTCACCGCGACCAGGGCCACCACGGCCGAGATGAGCAGCACCCGCGGCCCGGTCGAGACCGAGGCGAGGTCGAGGCCCGGGCCGAGGACGTCGCCGGCGGCGACGCCGCACGCCAGCACGACCAGGATCAGGCCGACCTGGTCCGGCCGGCTGATCCGCCAGCCGGCCCGCACGAGCGCGGTGCCTCGCGGCACCTGGTCCTCAGCGGGTGGGACCACGGGGCGACCGGTCGACCGACACGGGCGCCCGGCTGCTCACCGGTGCTCCCGGTCGCTCGGCGGGTCGAAGAGCCTGCCCGGCTCGATGGGAGCGTCGTGGGCCGGGTGGTCCAGCTGCAGCGTGCTGTGCTCGATGCCGTGACGTTCGCGGACCAGGGCCGCGATCCGGTCCCGCCGCTCGTGGCAGTCCCACCCGTCCCCGACGAGGACGTGGGCCGACAGGGCGGGGAAGCCGGTGGTCACCTCCCACACGTGCAGGTCGTGCACCTCGACGACCCCGTCCACCGCGTGCAGCTCGGCGTCGATCTGCGCCACGTCCAGGTCCGCGGGCGCGGCCTCGAGGAAGATCCGCCAGGAGTCGCGCAGCAGGCCCCAGCCGCCCTTCACCATGAGGACGGCGACGACGACGGCCGCGACCGCGTCGGCGCGCGCCCAGCCGCTGAGCACGATGACCAGCCCCGCCGCAGCCGTGGCGACGAAGGCCAGCAGGTCGTTGAGGATGTGCTGGAAGGCCCCCTCGACGTTGAGGGAGGAGCGGTCGGCGCGGCTGATCAGCCAGGTCGCCCCGAGGTTGACCACGATCCCGACCAGGGCGGTGACCAGGACGAAGCCTCCGTCGACCTGCGGCGGGTCGACGAACCGGGTGACGGCCTCGTAGGTGAACCACGCCGCGAGCAGCCACAGGGTCAGGCCGTTGGCCTGGGCCGAGAGGATCTCCACCCGCCGCCAGCCGTAGGTCAGGTTGCCCTTCGCCGGCCGGGCCGCGAGCCGGGCGGCGACGAGCGAGAGGGCGATGGCGGCGGCGTCGGTCAGCATGTGCGCGGCGTCGGAGATCAGCGCCAGCGACCCCGAGACCACGCCGACGACGACCTCGACGGCCATGAACGCCAGGATCAGGGCGAGCGCCGCCCCCAGGAAGCGGGCGTCGCCACCACCGCGGTGGGCGTGGCCGGGCGTCACGTCGCGGCACCCCGGGTGACCGAGCACCGGGCGGCGGCGTCTCCGGTGGCCCCCAGCAGGGTCTCGGCCGACGCCAGCACCCGCGCCACGAGGTCCGGCTCGGTCAGCGCGAACACCGAGGCGCGGCCCACGGGCCGGGAGGAGACCAGCCCGCACTGGCGCAGGCAGGCCAGGTGCTTGGAGACCGTCGACTGGGCCAGCCCGAGGTGACCGGTCAGGTCCACCACGCGGTGCTCGCCGAGCGCGAGGTGGCGCAGGATGACGAGCCGGGTGGGGTCGGCCAGGGCACGGAACAGGCACGCCGCCGCGGTCGTGGCCCCCCGCTCGTCCAGGGGGGCCGCCGACGGGGCCGCGAGTTGCATCGCCATCTGGCGATGATATCCACCCTCAGCGGGGGAGGGTCAAGCGCGGCCCGATCCGGCTCGGACGCGGACGCGCCTTGGGCGCACGGTCGACGATGGACCTGTGGGACGCCTCCTCGCCGCCATGGCCGCGCTCGTCGCCGCGGCCCCGCTCGCTGCGTGCACGGGCCCGCCGGCCGAGGAGCCGGCGACCGCGCCCACCCGGTCGACCGCCGCGCCGCCCGCCTCGCCGCCCGCCTCGCCGCCCGCCTCTGCGACCGGGGCGTCGAGCCCGGTCGCGAGCCCGTCCGGCCCGGCCCCGTCCGCCCCGCCGACCCGCTCGGCCGCGCAGCGGTGGGGACCGGTGTCGCTGCCGGCGCTGGCCGAGAAGCGGGTCCGCGGTGACCGGCTGAGGTTCGGCGCCGACCGGGAGCGCACGTCGGCCTACGTCTCGCGGGAGGTGACCTACCGCGTCCGCTCGGGTGGTCGTGACCTGGTGATCAGCGGCGTGCTGAACGTCCCGACGGGGCCACCGCCGCGCGGAGGCTTCCCGGCGGTGGTGCTGGCCCACGGCTACATCGAGCCATCGGTCTACCTCACCGGGCAGGGCATGACGCGTGAGCGCGGGTGGCTGGCCGAGCGCGGCCACGTCGCCCTGCACGTCGACTACCGCAACCACGCCGGGTCGAGCCAGGACCCGGCCAACGACCGCCGCACACGCCTGGGCTACGTCGAGGACGTGGTGGCCGCCGCCCAGGCGCTGCGGCGCACGCCCCTCGTGCCGGTCGACGGCGACCGCCTCTTCCTCATGGGCCGCTCGATGGGCGGCGGAGTCGCGCTGCGGACGCTGGTGACCCGCCCCGGCCTGTTCCGCGCGGCGGTGGCGTGGGCCTCGGTCAGCTCCAGCGAGCCGGACAACCTGCGCCGCTTCCTCGGCGACGACCCCGAGGACGCGCCCGTGCTGGCCGCGATCCAGCGGCGTCATGGCCTCCCGGGCCAGCCCGGGAGCCGCCGCTTCTGGCGCGGGGTCAGCGCTCGGACGTTCGTCGACCGCGTCACCGACCCGGTGCTGCTGGTCCAGGGCGGGTCCGACGACACCTGCCCGCCCCGCTGGGCGCGCGCGACGTACCGCGCGCTCAGGGCGGCAGGGGCGCCGGCGCGGCTGGCGTGGTACGCCGAGGAGGAGCACGCGTTCGGGCCGCGGTTCGACGACGCGATGCGGCGGTCGGCGGCGTTCTTCGCGCGGGCGGGGTGAGCGGGCGGGGTGATCGGGGGGGCCGTCTGTCCGGGAGGCGACGCGTTGGTCCGGCCCCCTACCCTTCGAGGTGAGGCCGGCGCGAGGGAGGAGCAGGCATGTCACGAGCCGTTGCGGTGGAGGCCGAGGGGCTGGTCAAGACCTTCCCCGGGGGCGTGAAGGCCCTCGTCGACGTCTCGCTCTCGGTGCCGGAGGGGACCGTGCTGGGTCTGCTCGGACCCAACGGGGCCGGCAAGACGACCGTGGTCAACGTGCTGACCACGCTCCTGCGGCCGGACTCGGGACGGGCGGTGGTCGCGGGTGTGGACGTGCTCGCCGATCCCGCGCAGGCGCGGCGACGGATCGGCCTGGCCGGCCAGTTCGCCGCGGTCGATGACATGCTCACCGGCACCGAGAACCTCGAGCTCGTGGGGCGCCTGCACCACCTGCGCCCGGTCGAGAGCCGTCGTCGCGCCCGGGAGCTGCTCGACCGCTTCGACCTCGCCGATGCCGCGGGCAGACAGGCCAAGACCTACTCGGGCGGCATGCGTCGCCGGCTGGACCTGGCCGCCGCCCTCGTCTCGCGCCCGCCCGTGCTGTTCCTCGACGAGCCGACCACGGGGCTGGACCCCCGCAGCCGGATCGGGCTCTGGGGCGTCATCGAGGAGCTCGTGCGAGAGGGGACCACCCTGCTGCTGACCACGCAGTACCTCGAGGAGGCCGACCGCCTCGCCGACCGGATCTCGGTGATCGACCACGGCCGGGTGATCGCCGAGGGCAGCTCCGCCGAGCTGAAGTCACGACTCGGCGCCGCCGTCGTCGAGATCCTCCTGGCCGACGAGGACGAGGCCGTCCGGGTGCGCGACCTCGTCGGTGACGACGACGCGACCGTCGAGGGGGAGGCCGTCCGGGTCCCGACCACCGACGGCACGAAGACGTTGACGGAGGTGGTCCGAGCGCTGGACTCCGCCGGCGTGTCCGCTCGCGGGCTCGCGACCCGCGAACCGAGCCTGGACGACGTGTTCCTCGCACTGACCGGGCACGCCTCGACCGGGTCCGACGAGGAGGAGGAGCAGGCATGAGCGCCCCGACCCCCACGACACCGACGACGCCGGCGGCGCCGGCGTCGCCGCCGCCCGGGTCCGACAGGTCCGGCGGCTCGCTGCTGTGGGCACTGCGCGACACCCAGGCGATGGCTGGTCGCAACCTGCGCCGGCTGATGCGCCAGCCCGAGCAGGTCGTGTTCAACCTGGTGTCGCCGCTGATGTTCGTGCTGCTGTTCCGCTACGTCTTCGGCGGGGCGATCCAGGGGCTGGAGGGCATCAACTACGTCAACTACCTCATCCCCGGCATCGCGGTGCAGACCGTCCTGTTCAGCGCCGGGGTCACGGGCTTCGCCCTGGCCGACGACATGCAGAAGGGCTTCGTCAGCCGCCTGCGCTCCCTGCCGATGGCCCGCAGCGCCGTCTTCGGGGGCCGCGTCTGCTCCGACTCCATCAACAACGCGATCGGGTTGCTGGTGCTGCTCGCGACCGGCTTCGCGGTGGGCTTCCGGCCGCAGAACGTGACGGGGCTGCTCCTGGCGTGCGTCCTGCTGCTGGTCTTCGCCCTGGCGGTGAGCCTCGGCTACGCGCTGATCGGGCTGACTGTGCGCAGCCCCGAGGCGGTCAACGCCGCCACGTTCCCGATCATCTTCCCCCTCACCTTCGCCTCGTCGGCCTTCGTGCCGGTCGCCACCATGCCGTCGTGGCTGCAGGGCTTCGCCACCCACCAGCCGGTGAGCGTGGTCATCAACGCGGCCCGCTCGCTGATCCTCGGCGACCAGGCCACGCCCACCCAGCGTGAGCTGCTGCTCGGCGGACAGGACACCACGAGCCTGGTCCTGCAGTCGCTGGCCTGGACGATCGGGATCGCGCTGCTCTTCGGCGCGCTCTGCACGCGCAAGTACCGCAACCTGGGCCGCTGAGCTGAGCTGAGCTGAGCTGAGCCGGGCCGCGACCGGACCGTCGTGCTCGGCGGTTCCGGTTGCTGTGCCCCGCCTGCTGCGAGAGGGTTTGTCCGTGCCTTCCGGTCCTCGTGGCGAGCGGTCCGGGACCAGTCCGCTGAGGCAGGCCTGGGCCGAGCTGGCCGCCACCCCGTCGCGGATGCGCGTCTTCCTCCTCGTCGTGGCCATCGCCGCGCTGGTCCTGCCCTGGGCGGTCCCCCTGGACGCGCGCACACCGCTGCCGGCCTGGGTCACGGTCGTCTCCCTGGTCGGCGCCGCGGCGCTCAGCGTCGAGATCGGCCGGCGGCTGTCCGGCGGCCTGTCCACCTCGCACCAGCCGCACAGGGCGCTGTCCGCGTGGGCCTTCGCCAGCGCGCTGCTGCTCCCGACACCGTGGCTGCTGGTGGTGGTGCCCCTCACCTATGGGCACGCGCGCTGGCGTGGGCTCCGGCTCCCGCTGTGGACGTGGGTCGGGTCGGCGTGCTACCTCGTCCTCAGCGGGTGGGCGGCCGCGGGGGTGCGGCACGCGCTGCTGGGCGACGAGGTCAACTGGATGCGGGGGCAGGGCGGCGAGGGCTTCCTGGCCATGCTCGCCGCGGCGACCGCGTTCCTGGCGCTCGAGTCGCTGCTGTTCTGGGGCAGCGCCACCCTCAACCACGCGCACGACGAGGCCTGGCTGCGCGCGACGCTGCGCAGCCCGGCGTACTACGCGACGGAGGCCGGGGTGCTGCTGGTCGGCGGCCTGCTCAGCGCGGTGTGGACCGGGGGGTCGTGGTTCAGCCTGTGCTTCGTCCCGATCTGGGTCCTGGTGCAGCACGCGGTCCTGCTGGTGCCGCTGCGTGAGCGCGCGGCGACCGCCGAGGTCCTGGCCGAGACCAACCGCACGCTGGCGGCGCTCAACCAGGACCTCGAGCAGGCCAACCGGTTCAAGGTCGACCTGCTGGGCATGCTCGGCCACGAGCTCGGCAACCCGCTGACCGCCGTCGCCGGGTTCGCCGACCTCGGCTACGCCGGCGCCGTCCGGCGTGAGGAGGGCCGGTCGCAGCGCGCCTTCGAGGTGATCGGCCGCAACGCCGAGCAGATGCGCGCGGTGCTGTCCGACATCCTCAGCCTGGTCACCAGCGAGCGAGGTGCGCTCACCGCTGCCCCGGAGCGCTGCCGGCTCGGCGACCGGCTGCACCACGCCGTGGTCTCCCTGGGCCGACCCGACGGCCCGCCCGCGGTTGACTGCCCCGACGACCTCGAGGTCTCGGTGCAGCCCGGGCACCTCGACCAGGTCCTCGGCAACCTGCTCAGCAACGCGGAGAAGTACGGTGGCGGGGTCGTCGTGGTGCGGGCCGCGATCGCCCCCGACGGTCTCGTCGAGGTGGCGGTGGTCGACCACGGACCCGGGGTGCCCCCTGAGTTCCGGCGGCACCTGTTCGACCGCTACAGCCGGGACACCGCCACGTCCGAGTGGGTCATGGGCACCGGCCTCGGCCTGTTCATCAGCCGGGAGCTGGCCCACGCCAACGGGGGCGACCTGGTGCACCGCGAGGCCTGCCCGCAGGGCTCGGAGTTCGTCCTGCGGCTGCGCCGGCCCTGACCTGTCGGGCGCCGGTCAGCCGCTCGCGCCGGGTGCGGCCGAGCGGGCGCGCCAGACCTGCAGGGTGCCGGCCCGCAGGGTCGGCACGTAGGTGCGCCGGAGCACCCGGATCGCCTCGGTGTCCTCCAGGCCCCAGTCGTCGAGCTTGTTCTCCCGGGTCACGACCCAGGTGGCGTCCTGGCGCAGGAGCACCGGCGCGAGGTCGTCGAGCCGCGGGTCGTCGGTCAGCACCGGCACGGTCCACAGGTGCCGGTAGGGACTGTCCATGTCGGCCTCCTGGAGGATCGAGGCCCGCCCGAAGGCCACGATGGCGGTGCGGCCGAGGTCGGCGTGCTCGCGCAGGTAGGTGGTGACCGCCCGCTGGTTCGCCGAGATCTGCGGAGGGTCCCGGACGAAGGGCACGGCGACGGTGACGGTCGCCCAGGCCACGACGCCGACCACGGCGACCCGCGGGAGCCAGCGCCACCAGGGCGCCCCGGGAGGCAGCCGGGCGAAGGAGAGCGCGAGCACCAGGGTCAGGCCGGGCACCGTGCCGACGAGGTAGTGCAGCCAGTAGCCGCCCCCACCGGTGACCGAGAACGCCTCCCACAGCACGAGGAGGAACGCGACCCACGCGAGCCCGGGCTCGTCGGCCCGCAGGCCGCCACCGGCCGGGTGCGGCGCCGGCGCGGGCGCGGGACCGTGCCCGAGCCGTCGCCACACGTGGCGGGGCACCAGCAGCGTCGGGAGCAGCAGGAGCACCCAGGGGGCGCCGGAGCCGGTGAAGGCGTCGACCATCGCCTGCCAGCGCTCGGAGGCGGGCTCGCTGGGGCGCGCGAGCACCTCGGCGGCGCGGAAGCGGAAGAGGACCACCGCGTCCCAGAGCGCGGGGAGGCTGGTGCCGCGCCCCACCGCGAGCAGCAGGAGCGGGACGACGACGGCCACCGCTCCCCCCAGCGCGCCCAGCCCGACGTCGCCCGCGTGCCGCCAGGCGCGGCGCACGAGCAGCAGCACCACCAGCCCCGCGAGCAGCACGGCCACGTCGAGCAGGTTCTGCTTGACCGACAGCGCGGCGGCCCCGCCCGCACCCGCGCCGACCGCCCAGCCCAGGCGGGCGTGCCGCGACGGCTCGCCGAGCGCGGCGCGGAGCGCGCAGAGCACACCGGCGAGGAGGAACGGCAGGGCCAGCACCTCGCCGTCGACGATGTTGACGTCGAGGTTCGGCGTGGCGAGCAGCGCGGCGACGAGCACTCCGGTCAGAGCGGGGGGCCACGCGCGGTCGGGGCTCAGCGTGCGCGCCGTGCCGGCGGCGAGCAGCGCGGAGGCGAGGGCGGCGGCGAGCCCGATGAGCCGCAGGGCGGTGGGGCCGCCGAGCGCCGAGGCGACGGTGAAGATCGCGGTGATGCCGGGCGGGCGCGAGACCCAGTAGTCGCCGTACAAGCTGGAGCCGGGCGACCACTGCCCACCGATGCGCAGGAAGCCCGACTCGTCGGCGCTCAGCGGCGCGTCGACCAGCAGGAGGCGTACGACGGTGAGCCCGCCCAGCGCGGCGAGCAGCACGAGCACAGGGCCGGTGAGTCGCGCGCGCCGCCCCATGTCTCTCCTCACGCTGCCAGCCTGCTCACCTCGAGCGGACCCTATGCCAACGGCGGATGACCACCCGCGGTCCGGTCCGGTCCGCGACGCCCCGCTCACGGCATCGCGTCGTGCCACGGGTGGCCGGGACGCCGTGCCCGCCACACCACGATGTCACCCGACCGGAAGGCCGGTCGGTAGTGCCGGGCGAGCACGCGCTCGGCGCGCAGGCCGCTCATCCCCCAGGCGTGCATCGCCACCGGGTCGACCAGCACCCACTGGGCCCGGCGGCGCCGCAGCAGCGGTGTCAGCTCGTGCAGCCGGGGATCCTCGACCCGCATCGGCAGGCTCCACAGGAGGGGGTAGGGGCTGTGCATCCCCGCGGCCCGGAGGATCGAGGGACGACCGAAGGTGACCACGGCGCTCCTCCCCAGGTCGGCGTGCTCGCGCAGGTATCGCGTCACGGACGTGACCGACGACGGGGTCGCGGGTCCGGCGGCGACGCCCGCGACCAGGCCCACCACCGTCGACGCGACGGTCGCCCCCACGACCACCCACCCGGGGACCGCCCGGCGAGGACGCGGACGTCCGGCCGTCAGCGCCACCACCAGCGCGAGACCCGGGACGGTCCCGACCAGGTAGTGCAGCCAGAACGACCCACCGGCCGCGACCGCGACCAGCTCCCAGGTGACGAGCCCGATCGCCGTCCAGCCGAGCAGCGGGTCGCCCGGCACGAGTCCGGAAGCCGTCGCCGGACGCCCTCGCCGGCGTACCAGGTCGGGCAGGCGGAGCAGCACGAGTGGCGCGCCGCTGAGCAGGAGCGCCAGGAGCAGCTCGTGAGCGCGCCTGGTGGCGGCGTGCGTCGGGGCGGCCAGGACCTGCGCGGCGCGGAACCGGAACAGCACGACCGCGTCCCAGAGCGCGGTGGGACCGGTGCCGTGGGCCCAGGCCAGTGCGAGCACGCCGGCGCCGACCACCGCCGCGCCGGCCAGCGCGCCGCCGACGAGGACCGCCGCGTGGGCGGGACGACGGCGCAGGAGGAGGGCGAGGGCCAGGCACCCGACGACGACGGCCACGTCGGCGAGGTTCTGCTTGACGGAGAGGGCGGCCGCACCGGCGGCGCCGGCCGCGAGCGCCCAGCCGAGCCGGGGCCACGGCGACGCGGTGGCCGTGGACCGCAGGGCCGCGACGAGGCCGGCGAGCAGGAACGGCAGGGCGAGGACCTCGCCGTCGACCACGGCGACGTCGAGCAGCCGGCTGGAGACCAGGGCGGCCACGAGGACCGCTGTCGCGGGGGGCGCCCACCGACGGCCCGGGGCGGCGACCCGGGCCAGTGCGACGGCGAGCAGCATCGAGGTGGTGGCCGCGACGAGGCCGAGCAGGCGGAGCCCCGCCGCACCCCCCGCGAGGTCGTAGAGGGCGACCAGCCCGGGCGGCCGGTCGACCCAGTAGTCGCCGTAGAGGCTGCGTCCGGGAGCCCACTGCCGGGCCACGATGAGGAAGCCCGCCTCGTCGGGACTGAGCGGGGCCGTGAGCAGCAGCAGCCGGACCACGACCACCGCGACGGCGGCGACCAGCACCACGAGGGTGGGGCGGGTGAGGCGCAGACGCCGCATGCCTCCTCATCGTCGGCACCGGACCTGCCAGCAACCTGACCGCGGGGTCAGGGGACGGTCGGCAGGACCACCTCGAACCTCGCGCCGCGCTCGTCGGGCAGCACGCGCACGTCGCCGCCCAGGCTGCGCGCGACCCGGCGGGCGAGCGGGAGTCCGAGGCCGCGACCCCCGAAGACCTCGGCCTCGCCGACCCCCGGCCCGTCGTCGCCGACCACGACGTGCACGCGGTCGCCCTCCACCCGCGCGGTGACCGTGACGTGGCCGGCGCGTCGCAGGGCGTTGTCGAGGACCGGGGCGAGCGCTCGTGTGGCGAGCTCGGCTGGGGCGGCCAGGGTCGTCGGGGGTACCTCGACCATGGTGCGGTCGAGTCCGCCGAGGACCCGGGCGGTGTCGGTGACCGCGGCGGTCAGGTCGCAGCGGCCCTGGACGCTCGAGGTGGCCCGGGCCACCTCGAGCAGGCTGGTGATGGTGGCGGCCATGACCCGGCAGGAGGCCCGCACCTCCTCCACGTCGGCACGCAGCTCCTCGTCGAGGTCGGGTCGCTGCGCGAGGAGCTCGGCCGTCGCTGCGATCGTCGTCAGCGGGGTGCGCAGCTCGTGGGCGAGCTCGGAGGTGAGCCGCTGCTCGGCGAGGATGGCGCCGGCCACCTTGTCGAGCAGCCCGTCGAGGGTGCTGCCCAGCGCCTGCAGCTCGTTGCGCGGACGCCCCTCGGCCGGGACCAGGTCGAAACGACGGTCGAGGTCGTGCTCGCTCCACTGCTCCGCGGTCCTCGCCATCGACGCGACGGGGGCCAGGACCCGGCGGCTCACCCAGGCGGCGGCGAGAGTGGTCACCACGACGATGACGACGCCCGCGAGCGCGGCCACGAGCAGGGCCTCCTGCTGCTCGTCGGCGTAGGGCTCGAGCGGCTCGGCCGCCACCACGACCCCGACCGTCCCGGTGCCGAGGACGAAGCGTCGGGCCAGGACCGCGACCTGGCCCTCCTGCTCGGTCCGCGTCCGCACGAGCCGGTCGCGCGGCGACCGGGACAAGGTGGCGTAGAGGTCGCCGAGGCCGGGCGGTGCGGTGCCGGCGGTGACGCGACCCTGGGCGTCGTACAGCACGACGCCGGGGTCCGGGAGTCCGCGCACCACGGGGACGCCGCCGGTGCTGAGGCCCCGCGCCTCGGCGACGACCCCGTCCGCGCGGGTGCCCAGCACGCGCCGCACCGCCGAGTCGGAGGTGTCCTCGAACGCCAGCGCAGCGACCAGGAGCAGGGCGATCGCCGCCAGGGTGGCCAGCGCGGCCGTGGCGACGACCGCGCGACGGCGGTAGGACGACGCGGTCGCCCGGGCGACCGGCTCCGGCACGCTCACCGTCGGCTCACCGCAGCCGGAACCCGACACCGCGGACGGTCTCGATGCGGACCGGCGAGGCCACCGTCTCCAGCTTGGTGCGGATGCGGCGGACGAAGCTGTCGACGGTGTTGTCGCTGACGATCGCGCCGTCGGGCCACGCGGCCGCCACGACGGCGTGGCGACGCACGACCTCGCCGGGACGGGAGGTGATCGCGGCCAGCATCCGGAACTCGGTCGGGGTCAGCAGGACCTCGCCGCCGTCGGCGCGTGCGGAGTGGGTCAGCGGGTCGAGGACGAGCCCGGGCGGCCCCGCCCCGGCGGCCGGCCCCCGTCGCGCCAGCACCTGCAGCCGCGCGAGCACCTCGCTGAGCTCGAACGGCTTGACCATGTAGTCGTCCGCGCCGACGGCGAAGCCCTCGAGCTTCTCGTGGGTCGCCCCCAGGGCGGTGAGGAACAGCACGGGGGCGTGCTGGCCGGCGGACTTCAGCGCCCGCACCACGTCGCGCCCGTCGGCGTCGGGCAGCCCGATGTCCATCACGACGGCGTCCAGCCGCGCCGCGGCGAGCTGGCGGACCGCCTCCCCGCCGTCGTGGGCGACCACCACCTCGTGGCCGGCTGCACGCAGGCCGCGGACCAGGAGGCGGCGGATCGGCTCGTGGTCCTCGCAGACGCCGATGTTCACGAGGCCAGCGTGCCACTGCGCGGTCGGAGGCGAGGTGGTCGCCAGGACGACCGGGGCGCCCGGCAGCGGTGGCGGACATGGGCGGCCTCGCCCTCCGAGCCGGCGCCGGCTGCCCTTGCGGCCCCGAGGTCCGAGGGCCTAGGTTCCGCTTGCCGGACCAGACCCCAGGAGGATTCATGGCGCCCCTGTCGACCACCGCTCCCCACCGTCCCCGCCGCGCGCGGGGCCGGACGCTGCTGCTGATGGTGCTGACCGCCCTGCTCTCCGGCGCCCTCGTCGCGGTCGCCCCGGCCGCCAACGCCGTCAGCTGCAAGCGCACCACGACCAAGATCGGGAGCCAGTGGAAGGAGCACCGCTACACCGAGGAGTACATCGGCGGCGGGCAGGTCCGGACCTACGGCCACAGCTACACGACCTACGACTCCGGCTCGATGAACCTCACCGTCGAAACCTGCTACGTCGACGGCGCGTGGAAGACCTTCTCCTCGACCCAGCGCTACGGCTTCCGGCACACCGTGACCGACGACCGGCACGTGTGGGTCCACCCCGACTACTCGATGGGCTTCGTGCTCACCCGACGCAAGCTCAACCAGGCCTCGATCGTGGTGCAGACGAGCAAGTGCCGCAAGGGCAGCTTCTGGTCGGGCCTGGCCAACGTGGTCGGCCTGCCGATCCCCGCGCCGCCCGCGGTCTCGGTCGGCCTGTGGGTCACCGGACAGCTCATCCCGCGTGACGGCACCGACTGCGACGCCGGGCCCCGGGTGAGGATCCCGTTCACCAGGTCGCGCGGCGTGGTCGACATGAAGGACGTGGTCAGCTATGGCCCGGTCTTCGTCCACAAGACCCCGCTCGGCGACATCAGCCTGGTCTCGGAGTACAACCTGCGCTACACCACCACCCACGTGTCGACCAGCTCCTTCACCCGCTGATCCCGCCGGTCGTGCGCGGCATGCGGCGGAGTCGGCTCGAGGCGTTCAGCGACGGGGTGCTCGCGATCGTGATCACGATCATGGTGCTGGAGCTGCACCGCCCCGAGGGACCGAGGTTCGCGGACCTGGCCGAGACCGTCAACGGCCTGCTGTCCTACGCGATCTCGTTCGTCTACGTCGGGATCTACTGGAACAACCACCACCACCTGTTCCAGCTGGTGCGGCGGGTCGACGGGGTGGTGCTCTGGGCCAACCTGCACCTGCTGTTCTGGCTCTCCCTGCTGCCGTTCACCACGGCGTGGACCGACGAGACCCACTTCGCGCGGGACCCGACCGTCGTCTACGGCCTCAACCTGCTCATGGCCGGGGTGGCGTACTACGTCCTGCAGCTCGCGCTCAAGCGGCTCGACGCCGACGGGCACCTGGAGCGGGCGCTCGGCGCCGACGTGAAGGGCAAGCTGTCGCCGATCCTCTACGTCTGCGGGATCCTCGCGGCGTTCCTCAGCACCGCGCTCAGCCTGGTCCTCTTCGTCGGGGTCGCGCTGATGTGGCTCGTGCCCGACCGGCGGGTCGAGCGCACCATCGCCTCGGTGCAGGATGACGCGGCGCCGGAGCACGCCTAGCGTGGAGGCCATGTCGACTCCCACCACCCCCGCCAGCCTGCTGCTCGACGCCTTCGACCGCGTCCACGAGAGCCTGCCCGGTCTGCTCGACGGCCTCGACGAGGACGCGCTGACCTGGCGGCCCGATGCGGAGGCCAACCCCCTCGGCTGGTTGGTCTGGCACCTCACCCGGGTGCAGGACGACCACCTCGCCGGCCTGGCCGAGCGCGACCAGGTCTGGACGTCCCAGGGCTTCGCCGACCGGTTCGACCTGCCCTACGAGGTGGAGGCGCACGGCTACGGCCAGTCCGCCGAGGAGGTGGGCGCGTTCCGGGCCCCGGCCGACGACCTGCTGGCCTACCACGCGGCCACCCACGCGCTGACCCGCGAGGTGCTCGAGGGACGCGACGACTGGGACCGCGTCGTCGACGACCGCTGGGACCCGCCGGTGACGGTGGCCGTGCGGATCGTGTCCGTGGTCAACGACATCACCCAGCACCTCGGCCAGGCGGCGTACGTCCGCGGTCTGCTCGACCGTCGGTGACGGCGCGCGAGCACCCTGCTCCCTCCCCGCCTCCCGGCTTCGCGGTCATCGCGCTGCTGGCCACCCTCACGGCCTTCGGGCCGATGTCGCTGGACCTCTACCTCCCGGCCTTCCCCGACATCGCTCGGGACTTCGACGTGGACACCCACGCGGTCCAGCTGACCTTCTCCTCGGCCCTGCTCGGGCTCGGCCTCGGGCAGGTGCTGTGGGGCCCCGTCGGCGACCGCTGGGGCCGCCGGATGCCCCTGCTGGCCGGCATCACGGTCTACTCCCTCGCCTCGCTGCTGCTCGCCGTCGCCCCCTCGCTGGAGGTGATGGTGGGGCTGCGCTTCCTGCAGGCCGTGGCCGGCTCGGTCGGCATCGTGCTCGCGCGCGCCATCACCCGGGACCTGTGGCGGGGCCCCGACCTTGCTCGCGCGCTCTCGACGATCATGCTCGTCTTCATGGTCGCCCCGATCCTGGCGCCGGTGCTCGGGGTCGCGATGCTCACAGCCGGGTCGTGGCACTGGGTCTTCGTGCTGCTCGCCGGCTTCGGCGTGGTCTGCATCCTCGGGGTGCTGCGGCTGCCCGAGACCCTGCCGGCCGCGCGCCGTACGGACCACGGGGTGGGTGGTGCCCTGCGCCAGTTCGGCACGATCCTGCGCCTCCCCGGCTTCGCGGCGTACGCCGTGGTGTCGGCGCTGGGCAGCGTCGCGCTGTTCAGCTACATCTCCTCCTCGCCGGCGGTGCTGATCGACGGCTACGGGCTGAGCGAGGTGGCCTTCGCGGCCGCGTTCGCCACCGTCGCGGTCGGGATCGCCCTGGGCGGCCAGGCCAACCGGCGGATGCTGTCCGTGCTGAGCCCCGTGTTGGTGCTGCGCGGCGCGCTGGTCGTGCAGTGCGTGGGCGGACTCGCCGTGCTGGTGGCGGCGCTGAGCGACGCCCCCGTGTGGGTCTACCTGCCGCTGCTGGGCGTGGCGATCGCGACCGTCATCCCGGTCAACGCCAACGCGGTGGCGCTGGCGATCGACCCCTTCCCGCACGCCGCGGCCTCGGCGGCCGCGCTCGTCGGCGGGTCCCAGCAGGTCCTGGCCGGCCTCGCGGTCGCCGGCCTCGGCGCCCTGACCCTGACCCCCGCGGTGGCCATGCCGGTCGGCATCGCGGTCGCCGCGGGACTCGGGATGGTGTCGCTGACCCGCGCTCGCTCAGCCGGCTGATCCTCGGCCGGTCACGGGGTACGCCGCCGCAGCGTCGCCGAGCCGAGTGCGAGCGAGGCGACCACGAAGCCCAGGATCACCAGCAGCGGGACCGCGACGTCGGGGGACGCACTCGAGGCGACCTCGTAGGTGGCGTCGACGATGTAGCTCAGCGGCAGCACGTCGGACAGCGCGCTCAGCGGGCCGGGCATGGCGTCGCGCGGCGTCAGCAGCCCGCACAGGAGGAACTGCGGCAGCACCAGCGCCGGCATGAACTGCACGGCCTGGAACTCGGTGCGCGCGAAGCCGCTGGCCAGCAGGCCCAGGCTGGTGCCGAGGAGCCCGGCGAGCAGAGCCGTGACCAGCAGCAGCCACAGCGGCCCGGCGACGTCGAGCCCGAACGCCCACACCGAGAGGCCGGTGACCAGCAGGGACTGGACGACCACGACCCCGCCGAACGCGAGGGCGTAGCCGAGCATCAGGTCGCCCTTGCCGAGCGGGGTGGTCAGCAGCCGCTCGAGCGTGCCTGACTGCCGCTCGCGCAGCGTCGCGATGCTGGTGACGATGAACATCACCACCATCGGGAAGACCCCGACCAGCGAGGTGCCGACGCGGTCGAAGACCGGCGTGCCGTCGAAGATCCAGGCGACCAGGCCGTTGAGCACGACCGGGACGACGAGCATCAGCGCGACCGTGCGGTGGTCGCCGCGCAGCTGGGACAGCACACGCCCCGCAGTCACGCCGGAGCGGCGCAGGTCGACGAGGGTGGTCATCGCAGGCTCCTCTCGGCGTCGTCGATCAGGTGCAGGAACGCGGCCTCGGCGTCGGTCTCCCCGGTGCGCTCGAGCAGCCCGCCGGGGGTGTCGTCGGCGAGCACGCGTCCCTCGCGCAGCAGCAGGAGCCGGTCGCAGCGCGAGGCCTCGTCCATGACATGGCTGGAGACCAGCAGCGTGGTGCCCTGCTCGGCCAGGTCGTGGAACAGCCGCCACAGGTCGCGGCGCAGGACGGGATCCAGGCCGACGGTGGGCTCGTCGAGCACCAGCAGGTCGGGGTCGCCAACCAGGGCGGCGGCCAGGCTCACCCGCGACGTCTGCCCCCCGGAGAGGTTGCCCACCAGGTCGTCGGCGTGGTCGCCCAGCGCAACCCGCTCGATCGCCCGGTCGGCGGCGGCGTCGGCGGCCCGGCGGTCGCGCAGGTGGAGGTGGGCGAAGTAGCGCGTGTTGGCGCGGACGCTCAGGTCGTCGTACACGCTCGGCGACTGGGTGACGTAGCCGACGCGGCTGCGCAGCGGGGCCGACCCGGCGGGCTCCCCCAGCACCGTCACCGTGCCCGACTCGACCACCTGGACGCCGACGACGGCGCGGATCAGGGTCGACTTGCCCGACCCGCTGGGGCCGAGCAGCCCGGTGACCTCACCGGCTGCGACGGTGAGGGACAGGTCGTGCAGGACCTCGCGGTGTCCCCGGCGGACGACGAGGCCGCGCACCTCGATCGCGTTATTCATCATGTGATGAATCTACGCCGGACGGCGGTCGCCCGGCAACGGCTCCGGGTCAGTGGACCGGACCGGTGAGGTAGCGCTCGAGCGTCGGGCCGACCGCCGCGACCACCTGCTCAGGCGTCGCCTCGGCCAGGCCGGGCAGCCGGACCACGTAGCGCGCCACGGCGAGCCCGACCAGCTGGGACCCGACGAGCCCGGTGCGCAGGGCCGCCTCGTCGGCGGGGAGGAGGGCGCCGACCCGGCCGAGGACGTCGCCGACCAGGTACTCGCGCAGCGCCTGCAGGGCCGCCTCGTGCTCGAGCGCGTTGCGCAGCAACCCCCGCAGCCGCTCCTGGGCGTCCGGGTCGTCCCACACCTGCAGGAAGGTCACCAGGATCCGCGGCCCGATCCCCTCCAACGACCCGTCCCCGTCGGCGATCAGCCCCCCGACGAGCGCCGCCGGGTTGGCCGGCGCGGACAGCGTGGCCGTGAACAGGTCGTCCTTGCCGTCGAAGTAGTGGTGGACCAGGGCCGGGTCGACTCCTGCCCGCCGCGCGACCGCCCGCAGCGACGCCGCGGCGTACCCCCGCTCGCCGAACTCCGCCCGCGCCGCGTCGAGGATGGCCGCCCGGGTGTCCTCCCCGGCCGGCCGGCGCCCCCGCGGCCGTCCTCCGGTGCGTGCCTGGCTCACCGCGCCAGTCTCGCAGGGGCGCACCAGATCGGGGCAGTCGTGGGTGCATGTGGGAGCCGAGGAGACCGCCCTGACGCGGTTCGGGCACGACCAGGGGGCCGCGCCGCAGCGGTTCGCCTGCCTGCTCACCCGCGACTCCGAGCGCGCCGCCGACCTGACCCAGACCGTGCTCGTGCGCCTGGTCCGTCGAGTAGGACGGTCGGCGATGGAGCGGGACCGGCTCGGACCGCGCTCGGCGCCGGGCGAGGCGCTCGGCGCCGGTGTGCTGCCCGGGTGCGACGACGGCGACGGGGCCTCCCCGGACCAGACCGTGGAGGTCCGCCGGATCCGCGGTGTCGACCCCGCCGACGCGATCGCCGTGGACGGTCGGCTGCTCGTGCCGTTCGGAGCGGGCCTGCCGGACGAGCTGCGTGACGCGACCGCCCCGGTCCGGTGCGCGCTGACGGGGGCCGTGACCCCCCGCCCCGCCGCGCCGCGAACTTCGTCCACAAGAGCGTCCATCGAGCCGGGCTGCGGATGAACTGGCACTTCCCGAGCGAAACTTCGCTCGGGAAGTGCCAGTTTCACTAGGGCCCTAGTGAAACCGAACCCCTACGGCGCGATGCCGACGTACTTCACCGAGAGGTACTCGTCGATCCCCTCGAAGCCGCCTTCGCGGCCGAAGCCGGAGTGCTTGACCCCGCCGAAGGGCGCCGCGGCGTTGGAGATGATCCCCTGGTTGACCCCGACCATCCCGAACTGGAGGCCCTCGCTCACGCGGATCATGCGGCCCAGGTCGGTGGTGTAGACGTAGGAGACCAGGCCGTACTCCGTGTCGTTGGCGAGCTCGACCGCCTTGTCGTCCTCGGAGAAGGTCGTGATCGGCGCGACCGGCCCGAAGATCTCCTCGCGCATCAGGTCGGCGTCGGCGGGGACGTCGGTGAGCACGGTCGGCTGGTAGAAGTAGCCGGCCTCGCCGGTGGCGGAGCCGCCGGTGACCACCGACGCGCCCCGCGAGGTGGCGTCGTCGACCAGCTCGCTGACCTTGTCGCGGGCGCTGGAGTCGATCAGCGGGCCGACGGTGACGCCCTCGTCGGTGCCGCGGCCGACCTTCTCCGCCGCCATGCGCTCGGCGAACGTGCGGGCGAAGTCGTCGGCGACGTCCTCGTGCACCAGGAACCGGTTGGCGGCGGTGCAGGCCTCGCCCATGTTGCGCATCTTGGCGAGCATCGCGCCCTCCACGGCGGCGTCGAGGTCGGCGTCGGGGAAGACCAGGAACGGCGCGTTGCCACCGAGCTCCATCGAGACGCGCAGCAGCTGCTCGGCGGACTGCTCGACCAGCTTGCGGCCCACCCCGGTCGAGCCGGTGAAGGTGAGCTTGCGCAGACGGGGGTCGCTGATCAGGCGACCCATCACCTCACCGGTCCGGCTGGTCGGGAGGACGTTGAGGACGCCCCGCGGGACGCCGACCTCCTCCATCACCTGCGCCAGGCGCAGCATGGTCAGCGGCGTCTGGCTGGCGGGCTTGACCACCATCGTGCAGCCGGCCGCGATCGCCGGGCCGATCTTGCGGGTGCCCATCGCGAGGGGGAAGTTCCACGGCGTGATCATCAGGGTCGGGCCGACCGGCTGCTTCATCGTCATCAGCCGGGACTTGCCGTCGGGCGAGGGGGAGTAGCGGCCGTGCACGCGCACGGCCTCCTCGGAGAACCAGCGGAAGAACTCGTTGCCGTAGGTGACCTCGCCCTTGGACTGGGCCAGCGGCTTGCCCATCTCGAGGGTCATCAGCAGCGCGAACTCCTCGGCGCGCTCGTTGACCAGCTCGAAGGCGGAGCGGAGCAGCTCGCCGCGCTCGCGGGACGGGGTGGCGGCCCAGTCGGCCTGCGCGGCCACGGCCGCGTCGAGGGCCGCGACGCCGTCTTCGAGGGAGGCGTCGGCCACGCTGGTCAGCACCTTGCCGGTGGCCGGGTCCTCCACGTCGATGTGCTTGCCGTCGGACCCGTCGCGCCACTCGCCGCCGAGGAACAGGCCGGTGTTGAGCTCGGAGAGCAGGGAGTTCTCGTTCATGGGTTCCAACCTAGGTGGGGTCCGAAGGGGTGGATCAGCCGAGGACGGCGGCGAAGGCCTCGTCGATGAGGTCGAGGCCCTCGGTGAGCAGGTGGTCGGGGGAGGACAGCGGCGGCAGGAAGCGGAACACGTTGCCGAACGTGCCGCAGGTCAGCGTGACCAGGCCCTGGGCGTGGCAGTGCTTGTTGATCGCGGCGGTCACGGTCGGGTTGGGGGTGAGGTCGCCGGCCCCCGCGGTCAGCTCGATGGCCAGCATGGCGCCGCGGCCCCGGACCTCGGCCACCACGTCGTACTTGCTGCGCAGCGCCTCGAGGCGGGGCACGAACAGCGCCTCGATCTCACGGGCCCGGCCGCAGAGGTCCTGCTCCTTCATCGTGCGGATCGCCCCGAGCGCCGCGGCGCACGCGACCGGGTTGCCGCCGTAGGTGCCGCCGAGCCCGCCGGTGTGCACGGAGTCCATCACGTCGGCGCGGCCGGTCACCGCGGCGAGCGGCAGCCCGCCGGCCATGCCCTTGGCCGTGGTGATCAGGTCGGGCACGACCCCCTCGTGGTCGCTGGCGAACCAGTCGCCGGTGCGGCAGAAGCCGGTCTGGATCTCGTCGGCGATCAGCAGGATGCCGTGCTCGGCGCAGTAGTCCGCAACCCGGCGCAGCCACCCGGCCGGGGGTACGACGAAGCCGCCCTCGCCCTGGATCGGCTCGACGATCACCGCGGCGCAGTTGGTCTCCCCGACCTGGGCGTGCACCAGGTCGACGAACGCGTCGAAGGCCTGGTCGGCGCAGCGCTCCGGTCCACCGGGCCAGCGCAGCGGGTAGGCCATCGGCGCGCGGTAGATCTCGTTGGCGAACGGGCCGAACCCGTGCTTGTAGGGCATCGACTTGGCGGTCAGCGCCATCGTCAGGTTGGTCCGGCCGTGGTAGGCGTGGTCGAAGGCCACGACCGCCGAGCGGCCGGTGAAGGTGCGGGCCACCTTGACCGCGTTCTCCACGGCCTCCGCACCGGAGTTGAACAGCGCGCTCCGCTTGGTCGAGGCCTCGCCCGGGGTGAGCTCGGCCAGCTCCTCGCACACCGCGACGTACTCCTCGTAGGGCGAGACCATGAAGCAGGTGTGGGTGAAGTCCGCGACCTGGTCGCGCACGCCCTCCACCACCGCCGGGGCGGCGTTGCCGACCGTGGTGACCGCGATGCCCGAGCCGAAGTCGATCAGGTGGTTGCCGTCGACGTCGACCAGGATGCCACCGCCGGCACGCTCGACGTAGGCCGGCAGCGCGACCCCGACGCCGGCGGAGACCGCGGCGCCCTTGCGCTGGTGGAGCGCCTGGCTGCGAGGTCCGGGGACCTCGGTGACCAGGCGGCGCTCCTGGTCCACGGCGGTGCGGGGGGCGACGGGCGAGGAGGTCATGCCCCCATGATGGTTTCTTGAGCGTGAACTGTCCAGACGGGTGGATTCCGTGGCTCGGGCGGCCGCGAGCGACGGAATCAGCGGTGCTGCAGGGCCTTCTGGTGGAATGTCTCCGGGGTCTCGATGCGGTCCCACCGGCTCATCGGCCACACGATGGCCCACACCTTGCCCACCACGCCGGACTCGGGGATGGTCCCGCCGCCGGGAAGCTGGCGGTGGAAGCGCGAGTCCTCGCTGTTGGAGCGGTTGTCGCCCATGACCCACAGCCGGCCCTCCGGCACGGTGACCGAGAAGTCGCGGTCCGACGGGGTGGTGCCCTGCTTGATGTAGGAGGTCTCGTCCAGCGGGGTGCCGTTGACGGTGAGGCGGCCCTGGTCGTCGCAGCAGGCCACCTCGTCGCCGCCGACGCCGATCACGCGCTTCACCAGGTGCCCGCCGGTGGGGTAGAGGCCGACCACCGACAGCGCCTTCTGCAGCGGGTTGAGCGGCGGTGGAGGGCCGAGCCAGCCGCCCGGGTCCTCGAAGACGACCACGTCGCCGCGCCTGACCGGGTCGTTCCAGTAGGACCACTTCTCGACCATGATCCGGTCGTTGTCGATGAACAGCGGCTCCATCGACTCCGAGGGGACGAAGAACATCTGCACCAGGAACGTCTTGATGCCCAGCGCGAGCAGGAGCGCCAGGGCCAGCAGCGCGACCGCCTCGACGGAGGCCGGCACGCGGCGACGCGGGGGCGTGGTCGCCGCGCCGGGGTCGGGGGACTCGTCCTCGGAGGACCGGGAGCGCCGCATGCTCGGACCCTACCGAGGGGGTCGGCGCCCTCCCGGACCGAATCGCGTGGTCCGGGGGTGCAGCCTTGCGGCCCGGGTGAGAATGCGCCCATGGGTGGACAGCGTCGGCGCAGGGGGCGCCGGACGCGGCTGGGGGAGCTCCTGGGCGCGGTCGGCACGATCGCGCTCTGCTCGTTGCTGACCGCGTGCGACACCGGCTCCGGGGGGCCGCTGGCGACGGCCGACCCAGCGAGCCCGAGCGCGTCCGCGCCCACCGACCGCACCTCGCCCACCGCCCGCACCTCGCCCACCGCCCGCACCTCGCCCGCCGGCGGCGAGGCGTCGTACGCCGTCGCGGACCCCGGTGGCTTCGAGCCGCCCCTGCGCACCCCCGACATCCTGGTGACCGCCTCGGACTCGCTCCCCGACGCCGTGGTGCGGCGCGTACGCCGGCTGCCGGGCGTGCGCGCGGTCGTGCCGTTCTCGCTCGCCGCGTCCTCCGTGGGTGGCCGCACGCTGACCGTCGCGGCCGCCGACCCGGCCCGGCTGCGCCCGTTCACCCCCGACGCGACCGCGCAGGCGCAGTTCGTCTGGGACCGGCTGGCCGGGGGCGAGGTCGCGATCGACCCGACCACGCCCAAGCGGCTGGTCGACGGCAGGGACATGATCCGGCTGGGCAGCTTGGAGGACTCGCCGGTGGTGCACGTCGGCGCCTACGCCCCGCTGGTGCAACGGGCCAAGGGCCTGGGCACCGTGCCGGTCGCGCAGGTGGTGCTCAACCAGAAGCGGGGCGAGCAGCTCGGTCTGCCCGAGGGCAACGCCCTGCTGGTCAGCACCGGCGCGCTCACGCCCTCCAAGCTGACCAAGCAGCTCGCGCGGCTGCTCCCGGCCAAGGCGACCCTGCAGGTGCTCGCCCGCGAGTTCGACAACGCGATGCAGACCGCGGTCCTGGCCGGCACGTCGGTCTCCGACGCGACCGGCACCTTCACCTACACCAACGGTCCCGACGGCACGGTCGTCCCGGACCGGGGCTGGGTGACGGGCTACATCCGCACCGAGTCCGTGCCGCTGCTGGGCGACGTCACCTGCAACAAGGCCTTCCTCCCCCAGCTGCGGGCCGCGCTGACCGAGATCGTGCGGTCCGGCCTCGCCGCCTCGATCCACCCCGACGAGTACGCCGGCTGCTACTACCCGCGCTACATCGGCCGCAGCGCGTCCAAAGGCCTGTCCCTGCACTCGTGGGGCATCGCGGTCGACCTCAACGTGCCGGGCAACCAGCGAGGCACGGTCGGCGAGATGGACCGGCGGGTGGTGGCGATCATGAAGAAGTGGGGCATGGCCTGGGGCGGCGACTGGAGCTTCACCGACCCCATGCACTTCGAGATGAACCGCGTCGTGCGGCCCCGCTGAGCACTCGCCGCGCAGTGCCCCCGCGACGTCCACGACGACGAAGCCCCCGCCCGGGAAGGGCGGGGGCTGCGTGCGCGGTGGACCGGGGTCAGCTCTGGGGCATGAGCACCTGGTCGATGAGGTACACCGTCGCGTTGGCGGTCTGGACGCCGCCGCAGATCACGTCGGCGCCGTTGACCTTGAGGTTGTCGCCGGAGCCGGTGACCTCGACGGTGCCGCCCTGGACGGTCTCCTGCTGGCCGGCGACGTCCGAGGGGGACAGCTGGCCGGGGACCACGTGGTAGGTCAGGATCGAGGTCAGCATGTCGGCGTTCTTCGGCTTCTGCAGCGCGGGCAGGGCGTCCTGGACGGCGGGGGCCTGGAAGGCCTCGTCGACGGGCGCGAAGACGGTGAACTCGCCACCGTTGAGCGTGTCGACCAGGTTGACCTGGGGGTTCACCTTGCCGGACACCGCAGCGGTCAGCGTGGTGAGGAGCGGGTTGTTGCTCGCGGCCACCGCGACCGGGTCCTCGGCCATGCCGGCGACGGAGCCGTCGCCGTCCGGGACGGCCTCGGCGTAGCCGGCGCAGCCCGGGCCGACCAGGTCGGCGGCGGGGTCCATGGCCGGCGAGGAGGACTCGCTGGTGGCCGGGGTGGTCGGGTCGGCGGCGGTGTCGCTGCTGCTGGTGTCGTCGCTGCCGCAGGCGGCGGTGGCGCCCATCGCGCAGACGACCATGGCGGTGGCGGCGTACTTCTTGAGTCGCATCTCGGGAGATCCCTTCGGTTGCTGTCGTGGACCGGGGGTCGACATCTGCTCGACCACCCGTGGAACGCGGCCCCTCGGGGGCCCATCTCTCGCAGGCAGTTCGGCCCTTGTGCAGCACCGGATTGGTGTGCATGCGAGAAACTTTCTCGTCCTCATGACAAGAAAAGCGGACGGATCACTCGACGAAGACGGTGACGCTGTGCCAGCCGGTCGACCCGTCGGGGGCGATGGGGGCGCGCTCACCGGTCTGCGCGTAGCCGGAGCCGTCCTCGGCCCGCACCTCGAGCCGGTGGTTGCCGGGCTCGGCGTCCCACTCGTAGACCCACTGCCGCCAGGTGTTCTCGTTGTCGGCCTCACCGAGACGGGTGTCGCGCCAGTCGCCTCCGTCGACGCGCAGCTGCACCTGCTCGATGCCACGGGTCTGGGACCAGGCGACACCCGCGACCGGGACCTTGCCGGCCTCGACCCGGGCGAACGAGTCGGGGACGTCGATGCGGGAGGAGGTCTTGATCGGGGCCTTCGCGGAGTAGCCCCGGGTCGTCCAGTAGGCCTTGAAGTCGGCGAAGCGCGTGACCTCGAGCTCGGTCAGCCACTTGGTGGCGGAGACGTAGCCGTAGAGCCCCGGGGTGACCAGCCGGGCCGGGAAGCCGTGGGCGAGCGGGAGGGGCTCGCCGTTCATGCCGATCGCGACGAGCGCCTCGTCCTCGGTGTCCCTCAGGCGGTCGAGCGGCGTGCCGGCGGTCCAGTCGTCGGCGCTGCGCGAGCGCACCGCGTCGGCTCCGGACCTCACGCCGGCCTCCTCGAGCAGCTCGCGGACCGGAACGCCCAGCCAGGTGGCGTTGCCGACGTAGCGGCCACCGACCTCGTTGGACACGCAGGTCAACGTGATCCGGCGCTCGACCAGGTCGCGCCTCATCAGGTCCTCGAAGGTGAGCTCGACCTCGCTGTCGACCATCCCGAAGACCTTCAGGGTCCAGGTGTCGATCGGCACGTCGGGGACCTTGAGGGCCGTGTCGACGCGGTAGAAGTCGGCGTTGGCGGTCAGGTAGGGCGTGATGCCCTGCACGTCGAGCCGGGTGCCGGCCGGCACGGGCGGGGCAGGCTTCGCCGGCGTGGGCAGGGTGATCCCGGCGCGGTCCGCGGCGGCCGCGAGACCGCCGTAGGCCTTGACGAGGGCGCCGCCGACCACCGCGCCCGCGGTCACCACCCCGGTCACCAGCAGGAAGCGGCGGCGGTCGAAGGTGGTCTCGGCAGGGCTGGTCCCGGGCACCACGGCGGCGGACGTGCCGCGCAGCGCGGCGAGCAGCAGGTGCAGGGCGCCGATCGCGACGACCGCGAGGACCATGGCGGGGAGCAGCCGCGCGAGGGTGCCGGCGGTGGCCGAGCGGTCGGTGAGCATCGCGACCGCGGCGACCACCGCCATCGCGGCGAAGATGCCCAGGGCGATCCGCGGCCGGCGCACCCCCACGGCGCCGGCGACGAGCGTGAGGACGACCAGGGCGGCGGCGATCCCGCTCAGCAGCACCGGCTTGTCCTGGGAGCCGAACTGCTCGATCGCGAACTCCTTGAGCGGCCTCGGGGCGGCGTCCACCAGGCGGTTGCCCACCGCCAGGAACGGCCCGGTGACCCCGGACGACAACGCTGCCACGCCCTCGGCCAGGCCCAGCCCGGCAAGCGCGGCGAGCACCGCCGCGACGCCGCCGAGCAGCCGGCGGCCGGACGGGCGAGCGTCCTTCGTCTCGTGCTGCAGCATCTCGGTCGTCATGCCGGAGGTTCGGCCCCAGGCCCCACGGAGATGGGTACGTCGGCATACTCGGGCCCATGCGCTCCCTCCAGGTCAGCTCCCTCGACGGTCCCTCCTCGGTCTCCGTGGCCGACGTCCCCGAGCCCGCCGCGGGCGAGGGACAGGTGCTGGTGGAGGTGAGGGCGGTGGGCGTGTCGTGGCCCGACCTGCTGCAGACCCGGGGGGAGTACCAGGTCAAGCCCGAGCTGCCCTTCCAGCTCGGCGTCGACTTCGCCGGCACCGTGCGGTCCGCCCCCGAGGGCAGCGGCTTCGCGTCCGGCGACCGCGTGGCCTGCGTGCTGCCGTACGGCGGTGGGGCCGACCTGGTCGCGACCCACCCGGAGGGCGTCTTCCCCCTCCCGGACGAGACCGGCTTCGAGCAGGCGGCGGCGATCCCGATGAACTACCTCACCGCCGAGTTCGCCCTGCGCACCCGCGGCGGGCTCCAGGAGGGCGAGACCGTCCTGGTCAACGGCGCCGCGGGCGGCGTGGGCACCGCGTCGATCCAGGTCGCGAAGGGCATGGGGGCGCGCGTGATCGCGGTCGCCTCGACCGAGGAGAAGTGCGACTTCGCCCGGTCGGCCGGTGCCGACGAGGCGGTGGTCGTCGAGGGGTTCCGCGACGCGGTCAAGGAGCTCACCGGCGGGCAGGGCGTCGACGTCCTGGTCGACGTGGTCGGCGGCGACCTGATGACCGACTCGCTGCGCAGCCTCGGCACGCTCGGCCGCCTGCTGGTGATCGGCTTCACCGGCGGGAGGATCCCCGAGGTCAAGGTCAACCGCCTGCTGCTCAACAACGTCGACGTGCGGGGCGTCGGCTGGGGCGCCTACGCGATGGGGCGTGGGGGCTACATGCGCGAGCAGTGGGACCGGCTCGTGCCGATGATGCGCAGCGGCGCGATCGATCCCCCGATCGGACGGACCTACCCCCTGGAGGAGGCCGGAGCCGCGCTGCAGCAGATGGCCGACCGCCGGACCCTCGGCAAGTCGGTGCTCGTGCTCTGACTGGATGTGTCCCTATTCGGGACGACACCGGCTCCCCTTCACCACTGCCCTGACGGGCGTGGGGCTTGGTCGCCGTCCGAGCGCCACTCGGGTGGTCTTACCTCGGTTCCGACCCAGTGCCCCAATGCTGCAGGGTGGCGATCGGCTCTTCCCCGGCCCATCCGGGTGCAGACGCGGTGCGGGCGTCACGCGGCCACGGGATGCGGCGGTGAACTGCTTGGTGGTGGCTCGGTGTAGCGGGCGAGGTTGATCGCGGCGTTGACGTCGCGGTCGATGGCCAGTCCGCAGGAGTCGCATTGGTAGATCCGGTCGGCCAGGGTCAGGTCGGCCTTGGTGGTTCCGCAGCCAGAGCAGGTCTTCGACGAGGGGAACCAGCGGTCGGCGATGACGAGCTCGGTGCCGTACCAGGCGGACTTATACTCGAGTTGCCTGCGCAGCTCTGCGAATGCGGCGTCGGAGACCACCCGGGCCAGCCGACGGTTGGCGAGCATGCCTGCGGTGTTCAGGTCCTCGACCACGAGGCAGGCGTAGCCCTTGGCGAGGTCGGCGGTGATCTGGTGCAGCAGCGCCTTCCGCACCGCGGCGACGCGGGCGTGGAGCCTGCCGAGGCGTCGTGCTGCCTTCTTGCGGCCGTTGGAGTCCCTCTTGGTTCTCGAGTACCTCTGGTTGGCCAGCTTCAGGCGTGCCTGGGGTGTGTGGAGTGCTTTCACCCCCTCCCAGATGTGCTGGACGATGGCGTGCTCGTCGGCGGCGACCGCGAGGGTCTTCACCCCGAGGTCGACCCCGACCCTGGCCTGGTGCCGGCCGGTGGTGGTGCGGCGGGCCGGGTGGAACGGTGCCGCGACCCCGGTGACCGAGACGACCCAGCGGCCGCGCTCGAACCGGAACGCGGCGGCATAGGCGTGGAACCGGCCCTGCTGGAGCATCCGCCGTAGCCGCTTTGTGGACTCGCGAACGCGGAGCTGGCCGAGCTTGGGGAACCGCATCGCCTTCGGACCGGTCGGTCGCACCGACGGCGCGGCACCCTCGGCGTACTTCGCGCGGAGCCGGAACGCCGGTGTGGTCTTGTGCCGGGACTTGAACCGCGGGAACCCGACCGACTTGCCGGCCCGGGCGCCGGTGCGAGTGCCGTTGCGGGAGGCCGCCCAGTTGCCCAGCGCCTGGGCGGCGTGCACGGACGCGGTCTCGAACACGTCGGTCGAGACCTCACCTCGCCATGGCAGACCCCGGGAGCCGTCGTCGTTGATCAGGGCGTCGACCGCGCGGCCGTCCTTCCAGGCGTTGATGTGGTTGATCAAGGAGACCTTGCTCCACGACAACGGCGGCGTCAGGTCCGCCTCGGGGATGCCGTAGGTGCGTTCGGCGGCACGTTGGTCGAGGTTTGCCTTCACCCGGGCCAGGTGGTGGTTGAACGCCAGTCGGGACGCCCCGGCGTGCGCCATCAGCCGGTGGTGCTGCTCGTTGGTGACGTCGAGGGTGAACCGGAACGTCGTGGCCCGGGTCAACGGCACACCGGTGTGCGAGACCAGCACGGCGTCGGCGGTCCTTCCAGCAGCTACGGGCATGCCCCTGATGGTGTAGGTCAGCACCGACAGAACCGTGGATGCCGGGTCGCACTGAGGAGCAGACGCGGAGTCGCCTCTCAGGTGGCTTCGCAGAGGGCGTGCACGAGCTCGTCGTGCAGATCGGCGACCAGGCGGAAGGCTGCCGCCAGCTCCGTACCGGCCTCGCGGACTGCCGCGTACTGAGCCCGCCCGAGTGCACGGGCCTGGGCGTCCAGGACGCCGGCGACCTCCGGCCACGCCGCGAGCTCCGTGGCAGCGTCGACGCGGCGGCGTGCTCCCAGGCGGAGGGAGAAGTTCTGCAACACCGGCAATGCCGGGACCCCGAGTCCGGCTTCGGCCCGCTCGGCGAGGTCGCGCAACGCCGCGGCGGTGCCGCCCGGCGACCCGTGGTCGCCACGAGCCCACCGGTAGGCCAGCGGAAGCACATCGCGCAATGCGTCGCGCTCGGTGCGGTCCGCCACTCGCCGGAAGCTCGTCCGCAGGGGGAACCGGCCGGTGCCGTACCCGATCGTGTCGCTGCCCCAGGCCGCGAGGAACGCATCGCGCGGCAACCAGGCGTAGGGATGTCCCTGGGGGTCGTGCATGGTGACCCCGTCCGGGCCGGCGCTCAGGACCGCGACGAAGTGGTCGGCGCCGATCGGCCGATCCGAGCCGGGCTGGTGAAGCAGCAGCCCCATCTCCAACGGCCCGACGAACACCGGTCCGCCCTTGCACAGGTCGGCGAGCCGGGTGAAGGCCTCCGCCGCAGATGTGAACGTCTCGCGCTCGCTGCCCCATCCGAGCAAGGTCAGTGCCTGGTCGAGGCCGGTGTCGGGGTCCCAACCCGCTGGGTCGAACAGCGGCAGCGGACCGACCAGCTGGAAGCCGAACGGGGAGCCGGTCAGGGTCTCGAGCAGGGACGGTCGCCACCGGTCCTCGACCACCATGGACAGGCTGTTGGCGTAGCAGTACGGACCGGAACCGACGTAGGCACTCACCGTTCTAACCTGCCACCACGGCGCCGACCCGCCGCCGGCGACCCGCCAAGCTCCGCACAACCCCTCGTCGGCGCACTCGGCCGCTGAGCACCACACCGACTCACGCTGCCACCCCGACTCCACCGCGCCCAGCGCCGGACAGGTGCCGCAGCGTGGTGGCGATGCAGGCCACCTGCAGCCAACCAGTCGCTGACGTGGTGGTGTTCTCGAACGACTTGGCCAACCGGCGGGCACGCCCCAGACGTCCGTGAGCGACCTCGACCCGCCAGGCGTGCCGGATCGGACGGAACACCGGCTGCTTGTCATCCCACCCGACCCGGCGCACCTCCACACCGTGCGCCCGGCCGAGCCGACGCGCGGCGGTGGCCGTGACCCCGCGGTCGACCAGCACCAGCTCGAGCCTGCCGGTCACCCCCTGCGCTGTCAGGTGCTCCAACATGAGCGCGCTGGCCCGGTTCTCGTGCGTGGAAGCCGGCACCACCAGCGCACCGACCGGCAGGCCCGTCACATCCACCGCGACGACACGCTTGGCGCCCTTGGTGCGACCGAAGGGACCGCCGCGGTCATGGAACGTGGCCCCGCCGTTCGAGGCGCCACGCGCCAGGTGGGTGTCGATGACCACCATCGACGGCGTCGCCTCTCCACGGCCATCTGCTTCGCGTGCCGCGTGATGCAGCACCGTCAAGGCTCGAGCCCAGGTGCCGTTGCGCGACCAGCGGCGAAACTGCGACCACACCCGCGTCCACGGCCCGAAGGACTCGGGCAGGTAGCGCCACTGGCAGCCGGTCTGGGCGATGTACAGCATCGCGTCCACGACGCCGCGCAGGTCATCGCCGTGCCTGCGGCCGCGCTTGCCCGGCGCGTTGAACACCGGCTCCAGCAACGCCCACTGCTCATCGGTCAGATCACTTGGGTACGACATGCCCCGCACGGTGACCGTGCTCGTCGTCAGTGCAATAGGGACACACCCAGTGAGGGCGGCGGGCCCGGCTCAGAGCTCGAAGCCGGGGTCGAGCAGGTCCTGGTGCTCGGGGTGCTTGCGCAGGTAAGCGGCGATGAACGGGCACGTCGGGTGGATCCTGATGCCCTTGTCGCGGGCGAACCGCATCACGCCCTCGGCGAGCTGCTGGCCCAGGCCGCGGCCCTCGTTGCCCTCGAAGACCTCGGTGTGGTGGAACGAGTAGACGCCGTCGTCGCAGACCTCGTAGGCGGCGAAGCCGACGAGCGTGCCGTCGACGGTGGCGTCGACGCGCGACAGCTCGGCGTTGTCGGTCGTGGTGAGGGTCGCGGTGGCGGGGGCAGCGTTCTCCATGCGCCCACGCTAGGCGAGGGGGCAGGGCCAGACGAGGGACTGTGACCGGTCCGACAGGCCGGGCCGGAGCGAGGTCCGCCGCTCAGGCGCGGGCCCGCAGGAACGACCCCGTCCGCTCCTTGCCGAGGACGGCCGCGGCCTGGCCCGCACCGAAGACCCGGGTGCCGCCGACCAGCACCGCGCGCACCGCCCGGTCGGAGCGGTTCACCATCCGTGGGAGCTGGTCGTATGCCGCCACCGGGGCCTCGTGGTAGTCGTCCATCGAGTCGTCGAGGCCGGCAGGGTCGAGCACCACCAGGTCCGCGCGGTCGCCGACGCGGAGGTGGCCGGCGTCGAGGGAGTACCAGTCGGCCAGCTCTCCGGTGAGCCGGTGGACGGCGTGCTCGAGCGTCATGAACGGCCGGCCCGCCTGCTCGGCCCGGTGGACCCGGCGCAGCAGCTTGAGGCCGAAGTCGTAGAACGCCATGTTGCGCAGGTGCGCTCCGGCGTCGGAGAAGCCCATCTGCACGCCCGGGCTGACCGCCAGCTTGTCGGCGTACTTCGGTCGGTGGTTGGAGATCGTGGTGCGCCAGCGCAGCTTGGTGCCGTGCTCCACGACGAGGTCGAGGAAGGCGTCGACCGGGTGCAGCGGCTCACCGGACGCGGCGAGGCGGCCGCGCTCGACCCCGACCTGGCCGAAGGTCTTGCCGACCAGCGACCCGAGCCGCGCGTCGTCGGGGCACGCGACGATCTCGGCGTCGAAGAAGTCGCGGTGCCAGACCCGCATCCCGAAGCGCTCGTCGTAGTCCTTGCGGAACCGGCGGCGGTAGTCCTCGTCCTGCAGTAGGGCGTTGCGCTCGACCTGGTCGGCCAGGTGCAGCGCGGCCGCGCCCGAGCCGAGCTCCTCGAAGATCACCAGGTCGATGCCGTCGGCGTAGACCTCGAACGGCACGGGCAGGTGCTGCCAGCGGAAGTCGCCACCGAGCCGGTTCAGCGTCGCCGCGATCGGGTTCATGATGTGCACGAGGAACGGGTTGGCCTTGATGTCGGCCGCGGACAGCAGCGTGGTCTTGAGCTGCGGACGGCGCACCCCACGTCCCCCCGGGGCTCCGGGCCCGACCGGCAGCGACGACAGGGTCATCGCGGCGATGCTGCGCACCGAGGTGATGTCGGGACCGCCCTGCAGGACGCGGCGGCGGGCGCGCAGCACCTGGTTGAGGCGGCGGCGCTCCTTCGTGCGGGCGTACGTCGAGGGAAGGGTCCGCGACCGGCACACCTCCCCGTCGAGCTTGTCGAACATCAGCTGCTGGGCCGACATGCCGACGAAGCCGGCGTCGAGGGCGTCCTCGAGCAGCTCCTCCATGCGGCCGAGCTCCCCGGCGGTCGGCCGGACGTCCTCGCGGGTGGCGCGGTCGAGCCCCATCACCGCGGAGCGGATGTCGGAGTGGCCCACGAACGCCGCGAGGTGGGGCCCGAGCGGCAGCGACTCCAGGTGCCTGACATAGGCGTGGGCGTCCGACCAGCCGCCGGAGTGCTCGAGCGTCTCGATCACGTGCCGGCGCGGGATCGCCTCCACCCGGCCGAAGAGGTCCCCGGCCGTCGTCGGGTCGACGTGCAGCGTCGAGAGGGAGCACGAGCCGAGCAGGATCGTGGTGACGCCATGGCGCAGCGACTCCACCAGGGCGGGCTCGCGCAGCACCTCGACGTCGTAGTGGGTGTGGATGTCGACCATCCCCGGCAGCACCCACTGCCCGTGGGCGTCGACGACCTCGGGGCAGCCGGTGGCGTCCAGGTCGCCATCCACGACGGCGGCGACGCGGCCGTCCCGGACGCCGATGGTGCGCACCGCGCTGGGCCTTCCGGTGCCGTCGAACCAGCGGCCGCCGCGGATGATGACGTCGAAGGGCGGATGAGGCATGCGGCATCGTGCCACGCGCCCGCCCGGCCCGGCCAGGCCCGAGGTGGTCGCACCGTACGGCCCCCGGCGGTCCCCGGAGCCGCTCAGAGCGCCACCGGAACCGGGTGGACCGAAGGCACCCGCGACCGTTTGACTGGTGCCATGCAGAGCATCGCCGTCGACGGGCTGCCGCCCGGCCTGACCACCCGTCCGCTGCGTCCGGAGGACTCCGGCGCGGTCTACCGCCTGATCGCGGACTGCGAGCGGCACGACGTCGGCGCGGTCGAGATCGAGGAGGCCGACCTGGTCGGCGACTGGGGCCGCCCGAGCTTCGACATCGCCTCCTCCACCCTCGCCGTGCACGACGGCGACCGGCTCGTGGCCTACGCCGAGCTGACCAGCGACACCCGCGCCGACGCCCACGTCCACCCGGACCACCGGCGCCGTGGGATCGGCACCGCGCTGGCGGCGTGGGTCCGCGCGACCGCGCGTGCCCGCGGCTCGGCGGTCGTCGGGAGCCCGGTGCCGCAGGGCTCGGACGGCGACCGGCTGCTGGAGCGGCTGGGCTACTTCGTCCGCTGGGAGTCTTGGGTGCTCGAGCTGCCCGAGGGTGCGCAGATCGCGGCCCAGCCGCTGCCGCCGGGCCACACGATCCGCTCCGCGGAGACCGAGGTGGACCAGCGGGCCGCCTGGACGATCCTGGAGGACGCCTTCCTCGAGTGGTCCGAGCGCGACCGCGAGCCGTTCGAGGACTTCGCCGCCGAGGTGATGGGGCGTCCGGGGTTCGAGCCGTGGCACCTGCGGCTGGTGGTCGACGGGGACGACGTGCCGGTGGGCGCCTGCCACCTGGTGATCTACCGCGGCGCGGACGGCGCGGATCGGGTCGGCGGCTACGTCCAGAGCGTCGGGGTGCGCAAGGACCGTCGTCACCAGGGCCTGGCCCGGGCCCTGCTCGCCGACGCCTTCGCCAACGCGCGGCGCGTGGGGGCGACGACCTCCGAGCTCAACACCGACACCCGCACCGGCGCCCTGGGCCTCTACGAGCGGGTCGGCATGCGCGTGCGCCAGACCTGGCTGCACCGGGCCTACGACCTGAGCCGGCCCGAGCCGCTGGTGAGGCGCGGCTAGGGTTCACCGCATGACGATCCTGGACGACGCGCGGGAGGGGATGGACCCGTCGGTCCGTCCCCAGGACGACCTCTTCGGACACGTGAACGGCCGGTGGCTGGCCGAGACCGAGATCCCCTCCGACCGCGCCAGCTGGGGCGCGTTCCACGCCCTCGCGGAGGCTGCCGAGCAGCACGTGCGCGAGATCCTCGAGGAGGCCGAGGCGCAGGCCGACGAGGCCGAGCCGGGCAGCACGACGCAGCAGATCGGCCACCTCTACCGCTCGTTCCTCGACGAGGACCGCATCGAGGCGCTGGGGGCGGCACCGGTCACCGACGCGCTGGCCGCGATCGCCGCCACCACCGACCACGCGTCCTTGGCGGCGCACGCGGGCCGCGCCGAGCGCACCGGTGGCAGCGGCTTCTTCGGCGCCTACGTCAACACCGACGACCGCGACAGCGACCGCTACCTGGTCAACCTGGTGCAGGGCGGCCTCGGGCTGCCCGACGAGTCCTACTACCGCGAGGACAAGTTCGCCGAGGTCCGGCAGGCCTACACCGCCTACCTCGAGCAGCTGTTCACCCTTGCCGGCGACCTGTACGCCCAGGACCCCGCGGACTCGGCGGCCCGGGTGCTGCGGCTGGAGACCCGCCTCGCCGAGGGGCACTGGGAGCGAGCCGCCACCCGCGACGTGATCAAGTGCTACAACCTGATGACCTTCGAGCAGGTCCGCGAGCTCGCGCCCGCCTTCGCCTGGCAGGAGTACGCCGACGCGATCGGCGCGACCGAGCAGACCTTCGCCGAGGTCGTGGTGCGCCAGCCGAGCTTCTTCTCCCACCTGTCCGGCCTGGTCGCCGACGAGTCGGTCGAGCTGGCCGACTGGCAGGCGTGGCTCTCGGCCAAGACGCTGCGCTCCGCGGCGCCCTACCTCTCCTCGGCCTTCGTCGAGCGCAACTTCGACTTCTACGGCCGCACGCTCTCGGGGACCCCCGAGCTGCGGGCACGGTGGAAGCGCGCGGTGACCTTCGTCGAGGGTGCGGTCGGCGAGGCGGTCGGCGAGCGCTACGTCGCCCGCCACTTCCCGCCGACCAGCAAGGCCGCGATGGACGACCTGGTGGCCAACCTGATCGAGGCCTACCGCCGCAGCATCACCGACCTCGACTGGATGACCGAGGACACCAAGGACCGGGCCTTCGACAAGCTGCGGACCTTCCGGCCCAAGATCGGCTATCCCGAGAGGTTCCGCGACTACTCCACGCTGCGCGTCGACCCGGCCGACCTGTGGGGCAACGCCCAGCGGGCCGCGGAGTTCGAGCACGACCGGCAGCTCGGCAAGATCGGGCAGCCCGTCGACCGCGACGAGTGGTTCATGCTGCCGCAGACGGTCAACGCCTACTACAACCCCGGAACCAACGAGATCTGCTTCCCCGCGGCGATCCTGCAGCGGCCGTTCTTCGACCTCGACGCCGACCCCGCCGAGAACTACGGCGGCATCGGTGCGGTGATCGGCCACGAGGTCGGACACGGGTTCGACGACCAAGGCTCGGAGTTCGACGAGCACGGCAACCTCAACGAGTGGTGGACCGAGGCCGACAAGCAGGCCTTCCGCGAGCGCGCCGACAAGCTCATCGCGCAGTACGACGGCCTCTCGCCCCGGGCGCTCCCGGACGAGAAGGTCAACGGCGCGCTGACCGTGGGCGAGAACATCGGCGACCTCGGCGGCCTCACCATCGGGCTCAAGGCCTACCTGATCAGCCTCGGTGACCAGCCGGTGCCCGAGGAGGACGGCCTGACCGGGTCCCAGCGGCTGTTCCTCAACTGGGCCCACGTGTGGCGCACGAAGGACCGCACGGAGCTGGCGCTGCAGCGCCTGACCGTCGACCCGCACAGCCCGCCGGAGTTCCGCGCCAACATCGCGCGCAACCTCGACGAGTTCCACACCGCCTTCGGCACCCGACCCGGGGACGGCCTGTGGCTCGACCCGGAGGAGCGTGTGCGCATCTGGTGAGCGTTTCGGCCGGTTTTTCGGCGGGTACCGCCGTCGCCGACCGGACGCGGTCGCGCATCCCTTGCGAGAGGAGACGCCATGACCGGGCGTCGCACCCACTCGACCGGAGGTCCGGCCGCCTGACGAGCACCCCGCCCCCGGGCGCTCGCCGGCCGGGCACCACCCGACGCGGTCCGGTCGGGTCCGTGGTGACCGGCCGCTTCCGGCAGCGGCTCGACCAGCGCCCCGGCATCGTGGCGTACGCCGACCGGCTGGCCCTGGTGACCACGCCCGCGGCCGGACGGGCGAGCATCGACGTGGTCGTCGCGACGGCGGCCGGGTCCCGCCGTCTGGTGCGGCTGCTCGACCCGACCTCCGGCGACGTGCGCTGGTCCCGGGCCGGCCGTGGCGACCGACGGGTCGACGGCCTGGTCGTCGGACGGTGCCCCCCGGGTGCTCCTCACCGCCGGGCCGGACGGTTCGGCGTACCTCCTGCGGGTGGGGCGCGGGCGCGCCCGCCTGGTCGCGCTCCGACCCGACGGGACGACGCGGTGGTCGCGCCCCGCGCCGCGAGGCGCCACGTCGGCGTGGCTGTGGGACGACCGGCTCGTGCTCCGCGGGCCCGACCCGGCCGGAGGAGCGGCGCTGCACGCCGTCGACACCGCGACCGGCGAGCACGCCTGGACGGTGCGCTCGCGGCAGGCCGCGCCGCCGGTCGGGGACGCACGCCGGTCGGGCTTCGGTGCACCCCTCGTCGAGGACGGGACCGCGTGGGTCCCGGCGCCCGACGGGCTGCTGGAGATCGACGTCGTCGGCGGTCGCGCCACCCGGCACGACTCGACCGCGCCGGTCGACCGGCTGCTGCGCGTCGGCGACGACGTCGTCGTGGTCAGCGGCACCGCCCTGCTTGTCACCTCGCGCTGACCGCGGGCGCCCTAGACTGCGGTTCCCCCGGCCGTCTGCCGGGCCGGAGCGTCAAGTCGGAGGACCCGTGGCCAAGTCGAAGGCGCCGCTCGTCACCGCCGTCGTCGTCGGCGTCGTCGCGGTGGTGGCGGTCAGGCTGATCGTCGGTGGGTCCGGCGGCTCGGCGGGCGGCGACCCCACCGATCCCGCGCGCGACACCGGGGACTGCGTGGCCCTGACCGTGGCGGCCTCGAGCGAGAAGGCCGCGCTCCTGGGCGCGATCGCCAAGCGCTACGAGAAGACCTCCCCCGAGGTCGACGGCACGTGCGTCGCCGTCACCGTCACGTCGGTCGCCTCCGGCGGCGGTGAGGCGTCGCTCGCCCGTGGCTGGGACGAGGAGGTCGACGGCCCCCGCCCGGACGTGTGGACCCCGGCCGCCTCGACCTGGGTGCGGCTGCTCCAGCAGGACCTCGCCGCGCGGGACTCTCCCGACCTGGTGCCCGACGAGACGCCGTCGATCGCCTCGACGCCGCTGGTGCTCGCCCTGCCCCGGCCGATGGCCACGGCCCTCGGCTGGCCGGGCAAGGCGCTCGGCTGGAGCGACGTGCTCTCGCTGGTCGAGGACCCGCGGGGCTGGGCGTCCTTCGGGCACCCGGAGTGGGGCCGCTTCACGCTGGGCAAGACCAACCCCAACCTGTCCACCTCCGGTCTCGCCGCCACGATCGGATCTTTTGTCGCAGCGACAGGAAAGTCGTCCGACCTCACCACCCGTGACCTGAAGGACCCGCAGGTCCGCCGGTTCGTCCAGGCCGTCGAGCGCTCGGTGGTGCACTACGGCGACACCACGCTGACCTACCTGTCCAACCTCCAGCGCGCCGACGACCGCGGCGTGGGGCTGGGCTACGTCAGCGCGGTCGCGGTGGAGGAGAAGTCGGTCCTGGACTACAACGCCGGCAACCCGACCGGCGACCCGGCCACCCTCGGCGACCGCGACCCGCCCTCGGTCCCGCTGGCCGCGGTCTACCCCAAGGAGGGCACCCTGTTCTCCGACAGCCCGTGGGTCACCCTCGACGCGCCCTGGGTCGACGAGGCCAAGCGCGCCGCCTCCGCCGGCTTCCTGGACTACCTGCGCGGCGACGAGGCGCAGAAGGTCTTCACCGACGCGGGGTTCCGGACCTTCGACGGCAGGCCCGGCACGCCGATCACCGGCAGCGACGCGGTGCTCGCCGACGGCGTCACCGTCACCCTGGCGCCACCGGCCCCGGCCGTGCTGGCGCAGGTGCGCTCGCTGTGGGCCCAGCTGCGCAAGCCCGCCCGGGTGCTCGTGCTGCTCGACGTCTCCGGGTCGATGGCCGAGCCGGTGCCCGACGCCGGTGCCAGCAAGCTCGAGCTGGCCAAGCGCGCGGCGGTCCGCGCAATGTCGCAGTTCGCGTCCACCGACGAGGTGGGGCTGTGGGCCTTCACCACCGACATGGGCGACGGGCAGATCTTCCGCGAGCTCGAGCCGGTCCTGCCGATCAAGCAGCAGCGGGCCGACCTGCGCGCGTCCATCGAGGCGCTCACCCCGCTCAACGGCACCCCGCTCTACGCCGCGATCCGGGCCGCGGTCACCGACATGGGTGCCTCGCTAGACGGCGACAGGATCAACGCGGTGGTGGTGCTGACCGACGGCCGCAACGAGTACGCCGCCGACACCGACCTCACCGGCCTGGTCAAGCAGCTCGGCGGCGGCAGTGCCGAGTCGGCGCTGCGGGTCTTCACCATCGCCTACGGCGAGGGGGCCGACCTGGAGACCCTCCGCCAGATCAGCGCGGCCAGCAACGCCGCGGCGTACGACGCCACGCGGCCGGAGAGCATCGACAAGGTGTTCACCGCCGTGCTGAGCAACTTCTGAGGGCGGCGGTCCGACGTGGGCTTCGCCGAGCAGGTCGCCAGGGCTGCCAAGGACCCGTGGCTGCTGGTCACCTCCGGGGTCGGCGGCGGGATCGGGTGGGCCGGGCTGTCGGTCCTGTTCGACTCGGGCGCTGCCGCCGCGGGCGTGGGGGTCGGCATCGCCGCCGGGATGTGGGGAGCCGGAGCCGTCGCCGGGGCGCTGACCCACAGCGACGACGAGCCCGAGCGCTGGGACGAGGAGGACGTCGAGGAGATCGGACTGCGCCCGGGCACGGCGCAGGCGCGCATGGTCGCCACGATCCACGACTACGTCACCGACCTGGAGGACCTGCGGTCCTCGCCCCTGGCCGACAGCGTGCTCGACCAGGCGATCACCGCCCTCGTGGCGGCGCAAGGTGCGGAGCGCACGGCGATCCGCGTCGCCGCGGCCGTCGACGGCCTCGACGACGCGCTGCGGCGCACCCGCCGGCCACCGGGCCAGGAGCCGCGCGGCGGGGCGCTCGCCGCGGTGCAGCGGATGTCCCAGCGGCGCGACGCGCTGCTGTCCAAGCTGCACGCGAGCGCCGACCAGGTCGCCGAGGTCTACACCAAGCTGCTGGAGATGCGGGCCGGCCTGGCCGCGCTCGAGGTCTCGGGCTCCGACGGCACCGACGAGGTCGCGGCCGTCAACGGCTCCCTCGACGCGCTGCGCGGGGCGCTGGCCGAGCTGGAGCAGGAGCGCCGCGCTCTCCCCTGAGCCGCAGGCAGGTCGCGTCGACTTTCGTCGGACCCCTCGGGTAGGCATGACCCTGTGACGACGGCGATCGCGGGACCCCTGCTCCGCTTCCAGGCCCTGTGCCTCGACACCGGGGCCGCCCACCTCGAGACGGTGGCGTCGTTGTGGATCGACGTGGTCCCCGAGCCGGTCACGGTCAAGGACCGCACGCACCTCGACGTCCGGGTCGACGACGTGGAGACCCTCGTCGCGGCCGGCGCCACGGTGGTCGACCGGGCCTCGTTCCCCTGGGTGGTGATGAGGGACCCGGAGGGGGGCGAGCTGTGTGCCTTCCCGGTCCGCGACGGCGCCGACCCGGGCCTCGACGAGGGCGACGCCTGGGCCTACGTCGCCGGGCTGCCCGGCGCGCCGTTCGAGGCGTGGGTGTTCTGCCCGGTGCCCGAGCCCAAGTCCGCCAAGGACCGCGTCCACCTCGACTTCCGGGCCACGCGCTCCGACTCCGTCGACCTGCTGGCCGGGCGCGGGGCGACCGTGCTGCGCACCCCCGACGACCTGGTCAGCTGGCACGTGCTCGACGACCCCGAGGGCAACGAGCTGTGCGTCTTCCCACCGGAGCGCGCGTGAGGCTCCACCTGCACCGCGGCACCGACACCACCGTGCTGGCCGACGGGCTGGCCGGGCTGCTCGCGCGGCCGCTGCCCGACCCCTTCGCCGAGGAGGTCGTGGTCGTGCCGGCCAAGGGCGTCGAGCGCTGGCTGTCCCAGCGGCTCTCGCACCACCTCGGCGCCGGCGCGCGCGGGGGCGACGGCGTCTGCGCCGGCGTGCGCTTCCTCAACCCGCGGTCGCTGGTCGCGACGCTCACCGGCACCGAGGACCACGACCCGTGGGACCCCGACCGGTTCGTCTGGCCGCTGCTGCGCGTGGTCGACGCCTCGCTCGGCGAGCCGTGGTGCGCGGCGCTGACCCGCCACCTCGGTCACGGCGGACGTGAGCGACTCGACGAGCTGCGCCGTGACCGGCGCTACGCCGTCGCCCGTCGCCTGGCGGGGCTCCTCGCCTCCTACGCCGTCCAGCGGCCGCAGCTGCTGGTGGACTGGCGGGCCGGTGAGGCCACCGACGGCGCCGGCGGCGTCCTCGCCGACGACCTGCGCTGGCAGCCCGAGCTGTGGCGACGGCTGCTGGCGGAGATGGACGTGCCCGCGCCCGACGAGCGCCACCGTGCGACCCTCGAGGCGATCCGGGGCGGTGCCGACCTGGCCCTGCCCGACCGGCTGTCGATGTTCGGCCACACCCGCATGCCGCGCACCGAGCTCGAGCTGCTCCGGGCCGTGGCGCAGGTCCGTGAGGTCCACCTGTGGCTGCCGCAGGCCTCGCCCGTCGCCTGGGGGCGGCTGGCCGAGGAGGTGGCAGCCGGCCCGGTGCGGCGCAGCGACGACGGCACGGGGCGCCTGCTGCACCACCGGCTGCTCTCCTCGCTCGGCCGTGACGCCCGCGAGCTGCAGCGCTCGCTCACGCTGCTGGCACCCGACGCCGAGACGGTCCACGTGCCTGTCGCGCCCGCGGAGGCCGAGCCGGTCGGGACCACGCTGCTCTCCCTCGTGCAGGACGACCTGCGCGCCGACCGCGGCGCCGAGGAGGTCGCCGCCCTCGGTGCGCGGCGCCGCCGCGACGACGACACCTCGCTGCAGGTGCACAGCTGCCACAGCCCCGCCCGGCAGGTCGAGGTCCTCCGCGAGGTGCTCGTCGGGATGCTCGAGGACGACCCGACCCTGGAGCCGCGCGACATCCTCGTGATGTGCCCCGACGTCGAGGCGTTCGCCCCGCTGTTCTCCGCGACCTTCGGGCTGCTCGGGTCGGTCGGCGAGGCCGGTCATCCCGGCCACCAGCTGCGGGTGCGGCTGGCCGACCGCGGCCTGGGCAGCACCAACCCGTTGCTGGCCGCGGCGCTCGCGCTGGTCGAGCTCGCCGGGGGCCGGGCGACCGCGAGCGAGGTGCTCGACCTGGTCGCCGGCGACGTGGTCCGGCGTCGCTTCGCACTCGACGAGGACGACGTCGGCGAGCTGCGGGCCTGGGCCGAGCGGTCGGGGGTCCGGTGGGGCCTGTCCTCCGAGCTGCGCCAGGACTTCGGCATGACGGGGTACCCCCACAACACCTGGCAGGCCGGTCTCGACCGGATCCTGCTCGGGGCGGCGATGGCCGAGGGCAGCGTCCTGGTCGGGCGGCGGCTCCCGCTCGACGACGTCGGCAGCTCCGGCACCGACCTGGCCGGGCGGCTCGCGGAGCTCGTCGACCGGCTCGCGGCCACCGTGACGGCCCTGCGGTCCGCCGACACGCTCCCCGCGTGGGGCGAGGCCGTGCTCCACGGCGTCACCTCGCTGGCCGACGTGGCCCCCCGCGACGCGTGGATGCGCACCGAGCTCGAGCGCCAGCTCACCACGATCCTCGACGAGGGCGGTGACCGCGGCGCGACCACCGAGCTGCGCCTGGCCGACGTACGCCGGCTCCTGCTGCAGCACACGCAGCCGCGGCCGACGCGGGCCAACTTCCGCACCGGCGAGCTCACCGTGGCCACCTTGGTGCCGATGCGGTCGGTGCCCCACCGGGTGGTGTGCCTGGTCGGCCTCGACGACGGCGTCTTCCCACGCAACGCGGTGCCCGACGGCGACGACGTGCTGCTGCGCGACCCCGTCACCGGCGAGCGGGACCCGCGCGGCGAGGACCGCCAGCTGCTGCTCGACGCGGTGCTGGCCGCGAGCGGGACGTTCGTGGTGACCTACACCGGCCGCTCGGTGCACAGCAACGAGGAGCGCCCCCCGGCGGTGCCGCTGGGCGAGCTGCTCGACGCGGTCGACCTGACCTGGCCGGGCGCGCGCGACGAGGTCGTGACCACCCACCGCCTGCAGCCCTTCGACCCCGACGCCTTCGGAGCACGCGGCGCGGCCACCTCGTTCGACCGGGCGGCCCTGGAGGGGGCGCGCGCCGTGGTGGGCCGGCGCAGCCCGCGGCCCCCGTTCCTGGCCGAGCCGCTGCCGGAGGGCAGCGCGGCCGTCGACGTCGACGGGCCGACCGACGGCGGCCTCGCGGTGACGCTGGAGGACCTGCAGCGCTTCTTCGCCAGCCCGGTCAGAGGCTTCCTCCGGCAGGGCCTCGGCGCCGGGCTGCCCGCCGAGCACGACGCCGTCGAGGACCGCATGCCGGTCGAGCTGGACAACCTCGAGCGCTGGGGGCTCGGCGACCGCATGCTGGCGCGCGCGATCGCCGGTGACGACTTCGAGTCGGTCTGCAACGCCGAGCTGACGCGCGGCCTCCTGCCGCCCGGGCGGCTCGGCATCGAGGCGATCACCGACGTCACCCGCCAGGTCGACGGGCTGTTCCGGGCCAGTGCCGGCGACCGCGGACCCGAGCCGACCCCGGTCGACGTGACGCTCGACCTGGTCGTCGGCGGGCGGCCGTGCCGGCTCACCGGCGTGGTCCCCGACGTGCGTGGGGACCGCGTGGTGCGGGTCGGGTTCGGCTCGCTGTCGGTCAAGCACCGCTGGCGGGCCTGGCTCGACCTGCTCGCGCTGCAGGCCGCCCACCCCGGGCGCGCGTGGTCCTCCGCGACGTACGGCTGGGTCAAGCGAGGCGCCTACGCCAACGTCGCCCGCGCCACGGAGGTCGAGGACGCCACCGCGCTGCTCACCGACCTGGTCGCACTGCACCGGCAGGGCCTGCGCGAGCCGTTGCCGCTGCCGCCGCGCACCTCGCACGCGTTCGCCGAGGCCCGGCGCCACGACAAGCCGACCGACTGGCCGATGCGCAACGAGTGGGAGAGCCGTGACTCCAGCCCGGTGCCGGGTGAGGGCGCCGCGCCCGAGCACGTCGCGGTCTACGGCCAGGACGCGCCGCTGTCGGTCCTGCTCACCCCGGCCCTCGACCGCGACGACGGGCCCGGCGGCGAGTCCACCCGGCTCGGGCGGCTGGCCTGCCGCATGTGGAACCCGCTGTTCCTCCACGAGGCGGTGAGGAAGGCGTGAGCGCGGTGGGCAAGGTGGTTCCGCTGCGTCCGGGGCCCGCGGCGTTCGACGTCTGCGGTGACCTGCCGACCGGCACCACGCTGCTCGAGGCCAGCGCCGGCACCGGCAAGACCTGGACGATCGCCTCGCTGGTCGCCCGCCACGTCGTGGAGGGCCGCTGCCCGCTCGAGCGGATGCTCATCGTCACCTTCGGCCGGGCGGCCAGCCAGGAGCTGCGCGAACGGGTCCGTGAGCGGCTGGTCCAGGCCGAGCAGGCGCTCTCCGGCGGCCCGGTCGGCGACTCCCTGCTCGCGCTGCTCGTCGAGGTCGACGAGGCCGAGCGGGCCGAGCGGCTGCGACGGGTCCGCGACGCCCTGGTCGGGTTCGACGCCGCGACGATCGCCACGATCCACCAGTTCTGCCAGATGGTCCTGGCCGGCCTCGGCGTCGCCGGCGACAGCGACCGCTCGGCGGTGCTGGTGGAGAACCTCGACGACCTGCGCGAGGAGGTCGTCGACGACCTCTACGTGCGCCGGTTCGCCGCCGACGACACCACTCCGCCGTTCAGCCGCCGCGACGCCTCGAGGATCGCGAGGGTCGCCGTCGGCGACCCCCGGGCCGCGCTCGAGCCGGTGGACGCCCTGCCCGAGACCGCGGCCGGGACGCGCCGCCGTTTCGCCGAGGCGGTGCGCACCGAGATGGAGGTGCGCAAGCGCCGGCTCGGCATCCTGTCCTACGACGACCTGCTCAGCCGGCTCGCGGACGCGCTCGAGGACGAGGCCTCCCCCGCGCGCGACCGGATGCGGGGGCGGTGGAGCCTGGTGCTGGTCGACGAGTTCCAGGACACCGACCCGGTGCAGTGGCAGGTCTTCGACCGGGCCTTCTCGGGCCACGCGACGATGGTGCTGATCGGCGATCCCAAGCAGGCGATCTACGCCTTCCGCGGCGGCGACGTCGACACCTACCTCCAGGCCAAGCGCACCGCGACCACCGAGCTCACCCTCGGCACCAACCACCGCAGCGACCAGCCGCTCGTGCGCGCCCTCACCACCTTCCTCGCCGACGCCGAACTCGGCACCGACATCGTCGTACGCCGCGTGGAGGCGGCCCACGCGGGCAGCCGCCTGTCCGGCGCCCCGCGTCCGGAGCCGTGGCGTCTGCGCGTGCTCGACCGCGCCCAGTGCGGCGGCGCCGGCACCAAGGGCCTCGCCATGGCGGCGGTGCGCGACGTGGTGCCCGACGACGTGGCGGCCGACATCGCGGCCCTGCTCGCCTCCGGCGCCACCTTCGGCGCCGGCCGCGACCGGCGACCGCTCCAGCCGGGCGACGTCGCGGTCCTGGCGGCCAAGCGCAAGGACCTCGACCTGGTCCACGCCGCCCTCGCCCGGCTCGGGGTGAGGTCGGTCGTCGCCGGGTCGGGCAACGTCGTGCTCACCGAGGCCGGCGACGACTGGGTCGTCCTGCTGGAGGCACTTGAGCAGCCCCACCGGCCCGAGCGGGTCCGGGCCGCGGGGCTGACCGCCTTCGTCGGCCTGTCCGCGGCCGAGCTGTCCGCCGGCGGCGAGGCGCTGACCGAGCGGCTCGGCGACCGGCTGCGCGACTGGGTCGAGCTGCTGGGCACCCGGGGCGTGGCGGCGGTCTTCGAGGTCGCGGTGAGCGCGGGCGGGCTGACCCGACGCGTGCTCGACGTCGAGGACGGCGAGCGGCTGCTCACCGACCTGCGCCACCTGGCCGAGCTGCTCCACGACCGGATGACCCGCGAGGGTGTCGGGCTCACCGGGCTCCTGGCCTGGCTGCGCGAGCAGCGCGAGGAGGCCGAGCGCGAGTCCGACACCGAGCGCACCCGCCGGCTCGACAGCGACGCGGCCGCGGTCCAGCTGGTCACCATCCACGGCAGCAAGGGCCTGCAGTACCCCGTCGTCTACCTCCCCTTCGTGGCCGACCTCTGGGAGCGCAAGCAGGACTTCCCGCTGTTCCACGGCGACGACGGCACGCGCCGCGTCGACGTGGGCGGCGAGGACGCCGTGCCCGCCCACGTCAGCCGGGCGACCTTCGAGCAGGCGCAGGAGCGGCTCCGGCTGCTCTACGTCGCGATGACCCGGGCGCAGTCCCAGCTGGTGACGTGGTGGTTCCCGAGCAACAACACCCCGACCTCGGCGATGCACCGGTTGCTGATGGGCCGCGCGCCCGGCGAGTCCGGCGCCCCGCCGGTCAAGCCGCCGCTGCCCACCGACGCCGACGCCGTCGCCCGGGCGCGGGCCTGGGAGTCGCACGGCGCCTTCTCCGCCGAGCCGGTCTCGCCCGCCCCCGGGGCCGCCCTCAGGCGCACCGACGAGGTGCCGGCACTCGCCGCGCGCGAGTGGACCCGGGCGGTCGACCGCGACTGGCGTCGCACCTCCTACACCGGCCTGAGCCGGGCCGCGGAGGAGGGCGACGCCCGGGCGTCGTCGGAGGCGCAGCGCCCGGGCTTCGCCAGCGAGCCCGAGTCGACCCCCAAGCAGGACGAGCCCGACCTGCCCCAGGTGGAGGAGCTCCCCGCCGCGGTCGGCGTGCCCTCGCCGATGGGCGGGCTCCCGAGCGGGGCGACCTTCGGCTCGCTGGTGCACGCGGTGCTCGAGCACGCCGACCCGGCCGCGCCCGAGCGTGGGGGCGACCTGCGTGCCGAGCTGGCCCACCACGTGGAGGTCCAGCGCGTGCGCTGGCCCGTCGGGGTCGCCACCGACGAGCTGGCCGAGGCGCTGATGGTGGTCTGCGCGACCCCCCTCGGGCCGCTGTTCGGCGACCGGACCCTCGCCCAGGTCCCGCTCGGCGACCGCCTGCGCGAGCTCGACTTCGAGCTGCCGCTCGGCGGGGGCGACCGCGGGAGCGGTGGGTCCCGCGGCGCGGTGCCGGCGCTCTCCGACGTCGCCCCTCTGCTGCGCCGCCACCTGCCCGCGGGCGACCCGCTGCTGTCCTACGCCGAGGCCCTCGGCTCCCCGGGCCACCAGGCGCAGTCACTGCTCGGCTACCTCGCCGGCTCGGTCGACCTGGTGGCGCGCGTCGAGGGCCGCTACGTCGTCGTGGACTACAAGACCAACTGGCTGGGGCCGTTCACCGACCCGCCGACCCCGCTGACCTCCGGCCACTACACGCCCGAGCGGCTCGCCGCGGCGATGACACACTCGAGCTACCCCCTCCAGGCGCTGCTCTACGCCGTGGTGCTGCACCGGTTCCTGCGCTGGCGACTGCCCGACTACGACCCGGCCACCCACCTCGGCGGCGTGGCCTACCTCTACCTGCGCGGCCTGTGCGGCCCGGACACCCCGGTGCTCCACGGCCAGCCGTGCGGTGTCTTCGCCTGGCAGCCGCCCGTGCCCCTGGTCGAGGACCTCAGCGACCTGCTCGACGGGCACCTCGACGAGCCCAGGGACCAGTGATGACCCAGACGCCCGCCCTGTCCGCAGCCGCCCCCACCCCGGTGCTCGACCTGCACGACCGCCGGGTCGCGGCGCGGGCCACCGGCCTGCTGGGCGACCACAACCGGGCCGGTGTGCTCGAGGCCGCCGACGTCCAGGTCGCCGAGCGGGTCGCCGCGCTCGCCGGCGAGGAGGACCCGCAGGTCGTGCTCGCCGCTGCCCTGGCCGTGCGCGCGGTCCGCAACGGCTCGGTCCGGGTCGACCTCGCGCGGGCGCACGAGGCCGAGCCGGCCTGGACGGCCGAGGGCTGGACGGGCCGCGTGGCGTGGCCCGAGCCCGCGGCCTGGGTGCGCGCGGTGGCGCACAGCACGCTGGTCGCGGCCGGCGTGCTCCACGTGCTCGACACCCACGTCTACCTCGACCGCTACTGGCGCGAGGAGGAGCAGGTCGTCGCCGACCTCGCCGCCCGTGGCGACCGCGACGACGTCCCGGTGGACCCCGACGCGCTGGCCGCCGCGGTCGAGGCCTACTTCCCCTCGTCGCCGGGGTCGTCGGGGTCGTCGGGGTCGTCGGGGTCGTCGGGGTCGTCGGGGTCGTCGGGCCTGGACTTCACCGACCAGCGGGCGGCGGCCGAGACGGCGGTCCGACACCTGACCAGCGTGGTGACCGGTGGGCCCGGCACCGGCAAGACCACGACCGTGGCCCGCCTGCTCGGGGTGCTGGCCCAGCTGGCCGGCGACCGACCGCTCCGCATCGCCCTGGCCGCACCGACGGGCAAGGCCGCGGCGCGCATGGCGCAGGCGGTGCGCGCAGCCACGTCCTACGCCGACTTCCCCGGGTCCGACGGCACCGGTCCCGGCGCGGAGCGCCGCGCGCGCATCGAGGCGCTCGACGCCTCGACGCTGCACCGGCTGCTCGGCTGGCGCCCGGACTCCTCGACGCGCTTCCGGCACGACCGGTCCAACCCGCTGCCCTACGACCTGGTCGTGGTCGACGAGACCTCGATGGTGTCGCTGACCCTGATGGCGCGGCTGCTCGAGGCGATGCGCCCCACCGCCCGGCTGGTGCTCGTCGGCGACGCCGACCAGCTGGCCTCGGTCGAGGCCGGTGCCGTGCTCGGCGACCTCGTCCGCGGGTGGGACGCCACCGGCGGGCCGGTCAGCCGGCTGCAGCGGACCCACCGGTTCGGCCGCAACATCGCGCTGCTGGCCGAGGCGATCCGCGAGGCGCGCGCCGACGACGCGGTCGACATGCTCCGCACCGGTCTGCGCCCGAGCGAGGAGGGCGAGGGGTGGGCCGGCCTGGCCACCGAGGACGAGGTCGACGAGGTGGTGCGGTCCCGGGCCTGCGCCCTGCGTGACGCCGCGGCCGGCCGCGACCCGGTCGCCGCGCTCGCCCAGCTCAACGCCCACCGGCTGCTGTGCGCGCACCGCGACGGCCCGTTCGGCGTGAGCACGTGGAACCACCGGGTCGAGCGGATGCTCCTCACCGACGCCGGCGACTCCTGGCTGCCCGAGTGGCACCCGGGCCGCCCGTTCATCGTCAACCGCAACGACCGCGGGCTCCAGCTCTGGAACGGTGACACCGGCGTGGCCTGCACCTCGCCGGTCGACGGTCGTCTCGTCGCGGTCGTGGACGACGGCCGCAGGTCCGAGGGGAGGGTGCTGCCGCTCAACCGCCTCGCCGACATCACGACGGCACACGCGATGACCGTGCACCGCAGCCAGGGCAGCCAGTTCGGCGAGGTCACGGTCGTCCTGCCGGAGGCCGACTCCCGTCTGATGACCCGTGAGCTGCTCTACACCGCGGTCACCCGAGCCTCCGAGCGCGTGCGGGTCCTGGGCACCCCGGAGGCGATCCGGGCGGCGGTGCTGCGACCGGTCGACCGGGCGACGGGCCTGGCTGAGCGCCTGGAGGCGCGGTCCCGGCCTTAGGCTCACCCCCATGGACGAGCAGACGATGGCGGGTCGCACGGTCCTGGTGACCGGAGCAAGCGACGGGATCGGCGCCGAGGCCGCGCGAGTGCTGGCGGCGCGGGGCGCCCGCGTGCTCGTGACCGGCCGCTCCGCGGACAAGCTGCGGCCGGTCGCCGAGGCAGTCGGCACCGAGCCGCTGGTCGCCGACTACTCCCGCCTCGACGACGTGCGCGGGCTGGCCGAGCAGGTCGCTGCCCGGGTCGAGCGGATCGACGTGCTGATGAACAACGCCGGTGGCACGTTCGCCCCATCGCGACGCACGCACGACGGTCACGAGCCGAACTTCCAGGTCAACCACCTCGCGCCGTTCCTGCTGACCAACCTGCTGCGCCCGCAGCTCGCGGCCGCCGGGTCCTCGCTGGTGGTCAACACCTCCAGCATCGGCAACCTCGTGGGCAGGATCGTGCTCGACGACCTCGACTACGCGCACCGGCGGGCGATCGAGTTCCCTGCCTACGGCACCGGCAAGCTGATGAACATCGTCTTCACCCGCGGCATCGCCCAGCGCTGGACCGAGGACGGCATCCGCTCGGTCGCCGTGCACCCCGGACCCGTCGGCAGCTCGTTCGGCCGCGACTCCTGGGCGGTGGGGCTGCTCTACCGCTCGCCGCTCAAGCGCTTCGCGACGATCACCGTCGAGGACGGCGCGGCCCCGCTGGTCGCCCTGGCGCAGGCCGGTCCGAGCGACGAGGTGAACGGGCGCTACTACAGCCGGTTCACGCCCGACGGGCGGGAGCACCGCCAGGCACGCGACCAACGGGTCGTCGACGGGCTCTGGGACCGCTCGGCCGAGCTCGTCGGGCTGGGCTAGGACCCGAGCTCGGCGACCCCGGCGACCAGCCGGTCGACGTCCTCGGCGTCGGTGTAGACCGCCAGACCGGCGCGGACCGCACCGGCGTCCCCGAGGCCGATCCACCGCGAGGCCTCGACCGCGTAGAAGCTGCTCGCGGGTGCGTTGACGCCCCGCGCGGCCAGGTGCTCGGAGACCTCCCGGCCGCTGCGCCCGTCGACGGAGAAGAAGGCGGTCGGGGTGCGCCGGCGCGGCGAGCCGTGCAGCCGCACGCCCGCCACTCCCCGGAGCCCGTCGAGGAGCCGGCCGAACAGTGCCGCCTCCTGGTCCTCCACGGCCCGCATCGACTCCAGGACCCGGGTGCGACGGTCCGGCGCGTGGGAGGCGAGGCCCGCGAGATGGTCGACCGCCGCGGTCGTCCCGGCCAGCAGCTCGTAGGGCAGCGTGCCGAGCTCGAGCCGCTCCGGCGTCCGGTCGCTGGAGGGCACCAGCTTGTCCACCGCGAGCTCGTCGAGCCGCGACGGGGCGCCGACCAGCACCCCGTGGTGCGGACCGAGGAACTTGTAGGGCGAGCAGGCGTAGAGGTCCGCGCCGAGGAAGCCGACGTCGACCGGTGCGTGCGGGGTGAGGTGGACGCCGTCGACGTAGAACAGCGCGCCCGCGGCGTGCACGGCCTCGGCGATCGCAGGGAGGTCGGGGCGCGTCCCCAGGATGTTGGAGGCTGCGGTCACCGCGACCAGCCGGGTGCGGCTGGTCAGCTCGGCGCGGACGTCGTCCACCGTCAGCTCCCCGGTCTCCCGGTCGAAGCCCACCCACCTGACCGTGGCGCCGACGGCGGCGGCCGCCTGCACCCAGGGGCGGATGTTGGCGTCGTGGTCGAGGCGGGTGACCACGACCTCGTCCCCGGGTCCCCAGCGCCGGGCCATCGCCCGGGCCACGTCGTAGGTGAGCTGGGTCATCGACCGGCCGAAGACCACGCCGCCCGGCTCGGTCCCGAGCAGGTCGGCCACGGCCTGCCGCGCCTCGGTGACGACCGCCTCGGCCCGTCGCTCCGAGGCGGTGACCGTCCCCCGGTTGGAGATCCCGGACGTCATGGCCGTGGCCACCGCGTCGGCCACCTGTCGCGGCACCTGGGTCCCGCCCGGTCCGTCGAAGTAGGCGGTGCCGTCGGCCAGGGCGGGGAAGTCGCCGCGCACGCGGTCGAGGTCGAGGGTCATGGGACCATCCTCACCCGGCGGCGGAGTCCTACGCCCGGCCCGGGTCCCGTCCCGTCCTGACCCGACGGCGTCAGCGCCCGTCAGCGCCCGTCAGCGCCTGTCAGCGGACGTACCGGTAGGCCACCACCGCCTGCTGGTCGACCGGCCGCCCGCGTTGGACCGTCCAGGCCAGCCGCACGAGTCCGGCGTGCGACCAGACCAGCGGGGTCGCCGAACGGGTGTTCTCCCCGGGCGGGCAGCACGGGCGGCCCGACGGGGGACGCCGGTCCCACACCTGCTCGGCGATCAGGTCGGAGCGTCCGGCAGCCCGCGCCATCGTGCGCAGGTAGCCCACGCCCCGCGCGCCCGCGGTGACGGCGTACTCCCCGCGCTCTCCGGTGAGCAGGGGCCACGCGCGCCCGAGCGTGGTGAACGTGTCGGGGTCGGTGAGGGTCCACTCGCCACCGTCGCGGGTCTCGCCGTAGCCGTCGAAGGTGAAGCGGTGCCAGAACGGCCCGTTGGGGGTACGGACCCGCAGCTGCGCGTCGATCACCGGCAGGGTGGCCCGGACGGCGGGGTCGTCCGGGCGCAGGATGCCGTAGCGGACCAGGTCGAGGAAGCTGGCGTCGACGACCTCGCGCTGGTCGGCGTCGGAGGGCCCGCCGTCGCCGGTCGAGTACGTCGTCGCCGCGTCCGGGTCGCCGTCCTTGGACAGACGCAGGAAGTAGGGGTCGTCGCTGAGCGGACCGGTGGTGGTCACGGTCCAGTCCTTGACCTTCGCGCGCCACTCGTCCGCCGCGGCCAGCCAGCGGCGTGCCGAGGCCGGGTCGCCGTTGGCCCGCGCGATCGAGGCCGCGCACACCAGCCCGGAGATCTGGGCGGCGATGGAGTTGGGCGAGTAGCCGGACTGGTTCTCCCAGCGCTCCTGCGGCGAGAACGGGGCGGGGTGCCCGGTGTCGGGGTCGACGAAGTCGACGATGAAGTCGGCCGCCCGCTTCACGTGGGCGTAGGTGCCCGGCCCGGTGCGTCCCACGAGCCGGGCCAGCACGATCGGCAGCGCGACCTCGTCGAGCTGGAGGTTGGTCCACACCGGCGTGCCGGTGACGTCGGAGTTCTGCGGGAAGGACCCGTCGGCCTGCTGCTGGTGGCCGAACAGCCAGTCGACGATCCGCCGGGCCGCGGCCCGGTCGCCCATCGCCCACAGGGCGGTGCCGAACTCGTAGGCGTCGCGCGACCACACCTCGTGGTAGGCCGCGGACGGCGAGGACAGGCCCTCCACCTCGTCCCCCCACACCCAGGGAGCCGAGGGCGAGGCGATCAGGGCGCCCGGGTGCAGCTTGTCCTCCGAGGCGGCCAGCACCAGGGCGGAGGCGAGGTACTGCCGCCGCAGGCCGGCGGCGCTGGCCGGCACCCGCCGCAGGCCGGCCAGGTAGCGGTGCCACCCGGCGTCGTAGCGGTGCTGGGTGCGGGCGTACGGCGTCGCGGCGCTCGCCCGCGCCGTGCGCAGCGCGGTGCTGACCCGGCGCCCGAAGCCGAGCGTGAGCGTGGCGGTCCGGTGGCGGCGCCCGTCGAGCCGGGTGATGCGCCCGACCTGGACGATGTTGCCGGCGGACGCGCGGCGGTCGTGGTGGTCGAGCCGCTGGTCCGCCTCGAGGTCGGTCCACCCGCCGCTCGTGCCGAGGTAGCCGGTCGACGTGGGGCCGAACCGGGGCCGCGAGACCAGGGCGCTGGCCACCCGGCCGTCGGCAGCGACGAGCGCCCCGCCGACGGTGCGTCCCCGGTCGTCCATCCCGGTGTTGTCCAGGCTGGGGTCGTAGAGCGCGAACACCCGGTAGCGGCCGCCGTCCAGCGAGCGGAAGTGGACCCGGACCAGGAGCGTGTCGCGGCGCGGGTCGGTCACGAAGGTCTCGACGAGGCGGTAGCGGCCCTGCCGGTCGGTGTTGACCTGGCGGAACCGCAGGCTGCGGGCGTCCGGCCGGGTCGTGCGGTGGCGCATGTCGGTCGACTCCCGGTCGGTGAACCCCCTGCCGACGACCACGAGCTCGAGGCTGCGCACGCTCGGCGTGGAGAGGTCGGGGTAGAACACCTCGCTGGTGCGCCCGCGCTGGAGGGTGAACCAGACGTTGCTGCGGCGGGTGCGGGCGGTGCCGAAGCCGGTCTTGTCCGCCTCGGTCCAGGTGGCCTTGTCGCCGGGTGCGCCGGGTGCCCCCGGTGCCCCCGGTGGTGCGGCGTGCGCCGGGGCGGGGGTGGCCACGGCGAGGCCGCCGGCGAGCGCGAGCGCGGCGGTGCCGACGAGGGCGCGCGACCCGAGGACGGCCGGGGTGGTCGGGGTGCGCGGACGGCGCCGGGTGGGGGACAGCGGGGACATGGACGACCTCCCGAGTAGGTGGGCGTCGCCGTGGTACCCACCGGGACCCGAGTGATGCAGGTCACACCGCGTCTCACACCGCGTCGTCAGCCCCGGGGGTCGTCCAGCACCTCGCGCCACGAGTGCCGCGGCTCCCAGCCGAGCAGCTCGCGCGCCTTGTCGACGGCGTAGAAGGTCTCGTCGCGCCCCATCTCGCGGCGCTGCTCGACACCGTCGTAGAACCGGTCGCGCACCTCGTCGGTGGTCAGCGCGACCGACATGTCCGCGTTGGCCACGTTGAACACCTCGTAGCCCAGCCCGTCGACCTCCAGGCAGCGCTCGACCATCGTGCCGAGGTCGCGCACGTCGATGTAGGCGAACACGTTGCGCCGCCGCAGCGCCGGGTCCTCCAGGAAGCCGGGGAACAGCTCGGCGTACTCGTGCGGCTCGATGACGTTGTTGATCCGCAGGCCGTAGACGTCGGTGCCGGAGCGGGCCTGGAACGACCGGGCGGTCACCTCGTTGGCCACCTTGGACATCGCGTAGGAGTCCTCCGGCACGGTCGGGTGCTCCTCGTCGACCGGGACGTACGCCGGGCGCCGCTCGCCCTGGGCGAAGCAGATCCCGTAGGTCGTCTCCGAGGAGGCGAAGACGACCTTGCCGACGCCGAGCCGGGTCGCGGCCTCGAGCACGTGGTAGGTCGAGAGCACGTTGGTGGCGTACGTCGTCGCGTCCGGCACCAGCAGGATCCGCGGCACCGCGGCGAAGTGCACCACCGCGTCGTACGCCGGCCTCTCCGGGAGCTCGAGCTCGTCCATCGTGGCGAGGCCGGCCATCGCGGACCAGACCTGCCCGGCGTCGGTCAGGTCGACCCGGAGGTCGGCGACGTCGGCGTGGCCGAGGGGGCTGAGGTCGGCGTTGGTGACCTGGTGGCCGAGCGAGGCGAGGTGGGGAGCCACGTGGTGGCCGGCCTTGCCGCTGCCGCCGGTGAAGAGGATGCGCACGTGTCCCAGCCAACCAGCCGCCTGGGCGCACCCTCTACGGTCCAGGGATGAGCATCGGGTCGCCGCCGCGAGAGCCAGGCCCCGACGGCGCGGGTGACGCCGGTGGCCCCGCCTCGGGGGGTCGGTCCGCCGAGGACCCGCCGAGGCTCGAGTGGACCTGCTCCCACGTGCTCGCCGAGTACGCCGGGCACCTCGGGCACTTCGGGCACTTCGGGCACGTCGGGCAGCTCGACCTCGCCGTCGAGATCGCCCAGGGCTGAGGGCCGCGGTCGTGGCCTGGGTCGGCACCTCCGGGTGGAGCTACGACCACTGGGACGGCGTGCTCTACCCGCCCGGCACCGCGCCGGCGCGGCGCCTGGACCGCTACACCCGCGAGTTCGACACCGTCGAGCTCAACGCCAGCCACTACCGCTGGCCGCGGGACGCGTCGTTCGCGAGCTGGCGCAGACGCCTGCCGCCCGGGTTCCGGATGTCGGTCAAGGCGCCACGAGGCCTCACCCACGCCAAGCGGCTCTACTCGCCCGAGACCTGGGTGGACCGGATCGCGGCCTCGTGGCACCAGCTGCTCGACAAGCGCGGGGTGCTGCTCGTCCAGCTGCCGCCGACGATGGAGCGCGACGACGCCCGCCTCGACTGGTTCCTCGGGCTGCTGCCCTGGTGGCTCCCGGTCGCGGTCGAGCTGCGGCACCCGAGCTGGCACGCCGAGGAGGTCTTCGCCCTGCTCGAGCGCCACGGGGCGGCGTACTGCGTGATGAGCGGAGCCGGCCTGCCCTGCGTGCTGCGGGCGACCGCGCCGCTGGTCTACGTCCGGCTGCACGGGCCCTCGCACGAATGGCTCTACGGCGGCTCGTACTCCGACGACGACCTGGCCTGGTGGGCCGACCGGGTCCGCGAGTGGGAGCGGTCCGGCCGGGAGGTCTACGTCTACTTCAACAACGACGGGGACGGCAACGCGGTGCGCAACGCCCGGCGCCTGCGCGAGCTCCTCGGCGCTCGGTGACCTGTGGCCCCCGACGGTGCGGCCTGCGGCTCGGGGCGACCGACCGTGTCGTCACCTCCGGCCCGACACGTTCGAGCACCTGCGCGGTCGCGGCGTCGTCGGCGCCGTCAGCGGTGCCCCGCCGGAGCCGGTCAGCCTCGGCGTGTGCTGGCCTCCGACGTCCGCTACCGCTTCGCGATCGACACCGCGTCGCAGCGCTGAGACCCTGGAGGGGTGCCTCCCGCCAGCCCCGCCGAACGAGCCCTGGCCTCGGGTCTGGTCCAGCCGGACCCGACGACCTGTGGCTCGTCGGTGCTCGTGGTCACGCGGATGCTCGCCGACCCGGCCTACGCCGCCTTCGTGGCGGACGGCGCCGACGCGCGCGCCGGGGTGCCGGCGCCCGGTGACGCGCAGGACCGGTTCGCCCGCGAGGCGCTCGCGACGCACGGGGTGACCTGCCGTGTGCGCAGCGCGACCGGCCGGCTGCAGGTCCCCTGGCCGGCCTCGCTCGGCACGCAGCCGTGGGCGCTCGCGACCGAGCTGGGCCGCGCCGGGACGCCGTACGCCGTCCGGCCGATCCTGCCGAACCGGCGGGCGAGCGCCTTCGGCGTGATCGCCGCCCTCGCCGCGGCCGGGCACGCGGTGCCGCTCTACGTCGGCAACCGCTGGTCGCCGCGCCACGTCGTGCTCGTGCTGCCAGGTGAGGCCGGCCCGGAGCGAGTGCGGATCTACGACCCGGCCAGCGGCCGCCGCTACCCGGTCTCCGCCGCGGACTTCACCGCCGGGCGCCTCGACGTCGCCGGGTGGAGGACTCCGTGGGTGGCGGTCGTGCCGGAGGTCTGAACCTCAGAGGCCGAACTTCTTGCCCAGCCCGCCACCGAGCTCGCCCAGCAGGTCCGAGGGGTCGATCCCGAGCTTCTCGAGCAGGCCGGAGTGCTGGTCGGTGTCCACCTGACCAGGCAGCTCCTGGTCGGCCTGGTCGGCCTTGGCGTCGTCGCCACGGTTGCGTAGCAGGGAGATGATCTGGTCCTTGTCGATCTGCATGGTGTCCTCCTGGGTCTGGCTGGCGATGCGGGTCGGTACCCCGTCGGCGGCCCCTTACGCTGTCCTGCGTGACGGACCAGGGGCTGTGGGACTTGCCGGTGACCGAGGTGGCGCCTCCGGTGCGACGAGCGGCGCGAGGCCCGCGCCGGCAGAGTGGCCCGATGACGGCGCCGCCCGGCGCTCGGACGGTCTACACCGACGGCGCGTGCGCAGGGAACCCCGGGCGTGGCGGCTGGGCCTGGGCGGTGGACCGCGAGCAGTTCGCCTCCGGCGCCGAGGCGGTCACCACCAACCAGCGCATGGAGATCCGCGCCGCCCTGGAGGCGGTGCGCGAGCTGGACGGCCCGCTGCTCGTGGTGAGCGACTCCACCTACGTCGTCAACTGCTTCCGCGACCGCTGGTGGGCCGGCTGGCTGGCCCGGGGCTGGACCAACTCCCAGAAGAAGCCGGTGGCCAACCGCGACCTGTGGGAGCCGTTCGTCGACCTGGTCAACGAGCGCGGTGACGTCGCCTTCCAGTGGGTCAAGGGGCACTCCGGCCACGCGATGAACGACTTCGTCGACGGCCTCGCCGTCGCCGCCCGGCTCAGCCCCGACCGCTGATCCCCTGCGGCTCACCCCGGCGTGCGACTGGAGGCCATGCGGTCCAGCCCCGATGATGGTGACGCAGCGTCGGACCTCGGGGAGGGCAGCGGTGAACGGGACACGACCAGATGCGTACGGACCGGACCGAGGAGCATCGACGGCGCTACGCGCCGTGGTGAGCATGCTCGTCCTCGCGGTGGTGGCCTCCATCGCCGGCATCGTGATGCTGGCGTTCGTCGCCCGCCGACAGTCCGACCAGATCGAGGAGCTGCAGACGGAGACCGCTTCGGCGAAGGACGACTTCACAGCGAGGCTGCGCAGACTGACCCGCGACGAGCGAGCCACTCAGTCCGCGGTTGCGGGTGTGCAGTCCTCGCTCAGAGAGCTCTCGGACGCCGTGCGGGCGACGGACGAGGAGCTCCAGGACGAGCTGCCGGACTGGAACACGATCAGTGAGGACGTCTCGGCCTCGGTGCTGCGAGTGACCTGCGAGGACGACCTCACCGCCTCCTCCGGTTCAGGGTTCGCCGTCACGTCGGACCGCCCCGGCACGACCATCGTGACGAACCGCCACGTGGTGGAGGCGTGCGAGGACGGCGGGGGAGCAATCGGCGCACGGCAGGGTCCCACGACGTTCGACGTCGAGCTCATCGACACCAGCTCCGACCCCGACGTGGCGGTGCTGTCGACCTCTGCGAGCATCCCTCCACTCGAGGTGGGCGACACGCCGCAGGAGGCGGACCCCGTGATGGCCATCGGGACTCCCCTCGGCGACGTCGAGTTCGAGAACACCAAGACCTTCGGTCGGATCTCGAAGTTCCAGGACCTGATCCAGCACGACGCCCCGATCAACTTCGGCAACTCCGGCGGGCCGCTCGTCGACCGGTTCGGCAAGGTGATCGGGGTCAACACCTACAAGGGCAACGGCGAAGGGCTGTCCCTGGCGATCCGGATGCGCGACGTCTGTGTGGTCGTCGGCTGCTGACCGCCCGAGGCACGCCGGTAGCCTGCGGCCATGACCAGATCCGGGACAGCCGGCACCATGCGAGAGCTCACCGACGAGCTGCGCGAGCGCCTCGCCACCGCGCGCCAGGGCGGGTCGGAGTCCGCGCGACGCAAGCACACCGACCGCGGCAAGCTGCTCGTGCGTGACCGCGTCGACCGGCTGCTCGACCCGGGCAGCCCGTTCCTCGAGCTCAGCGCGCTGGCGGCCTACGGGATGTACGCCGACTCCGACGACTGGGCGGTCCCCAGCGCCGGCATCGTCACCGGGCTCGGCCAGGTGGCCGGTCGCACCTGCGTGGTGGTCGCCAACGACGCGACCGTCAAGGGCGGCACCTACTACCCGATGACGGTCAAGAAGCACCTGCGCGCCCAGCAGGTCGCCGCCGACAACCGGCTGCCGTGCCTCTACCTCGTGGACTCCGGCGGCGCCTTCCTGCCGATGCAGGACGAGGTCTTCCCCGACCGCGAGCACTTCGGCCGCATCTTCTTCAACCAGGCCAACCTGTCGGCCCGCCGCATCCCGCAGATCGCCTCGGTGATGGGGTCCTGCACGGCCGGCGGCGCCTACGTCCCGGCCATGTCCGACGAGACCGTGATCGTCCGCAACCAGGGCACGATCTTCCTCGGCGGTCCGCCGCTGGTGAAGGCGGCGACCGGCGAGGTGGTCACCGCGGAGGACCTCGGTGGCGGTGACGTGCACGCGCGCACCTCCGGCGTGGTCGACCACCTGGCGGAGGACGACGCGCACGCGCTGGCGATCGTGCGCTCGATCGTGGGCACGCTCCCGACCCCGGTGGTCGAGCCCGTCGAGACCGCGGCCATCGAGGAGCCCGCGCTCGACCCCGACGGGCTCTACGACGTCGTCCCGGCCGACGCACGGACGCCGTACGACGTGCGCGAGGTGATCCGCCGCGTCGTCGACGGCAGCCGGTTCCACGAGTTCAAGGAGCTGTACGGCGAGACGCTGGTCTGCGGGTTCGCCAAGGTGCACGGCTACCCGGTCGGCATCGTGGCCAACAACGGCATCCTGTTCTCCGAGTCGGCGCTCAAGGCCGCCCACTTCATCGAGCTGTGCAACCAGCGCGGCGTCCCGCTGCTGTTCCTGCAGAACATCAGCGGCTTCATGGTCGGCCGGGAGTACGAGAACCGCGGCATCGCCCGCGACGGCGCCAAGCTGGTCACCGCGGTGGCGTGCTCGGTCGTCCCGAAGCTCACCGTGGTCATCGGCGGCTCCTTCGGCGCCGGCAACTACGGCATGTGCGGGCGGGCCTACGACCCGCGGTTCCTGTGGATGTGGCCCAACGCGCGCATCTCGGTGATGGGCGGGGAGCAAGCGGCCTCGGTGCTGGCCACCGTGCGCCGTGACGGCATCGAGGCCCGCGGCGACGAGTGGTCGGCGGACGACGAGGAGTCGTTCAAGGACCCGATCCGCCGCCAGTACGACCACCAGGGTTCGCCCTACTACTCCACCGCACGGCTCTGGGACGACGGCATCATCGACCCGGCCGACACGCGCCGCGTCGTCGGCATGGGCCTCGCGGCCGCCGCCCACGAGCTCGTGCCTGCCCCCGGACCGGCGCCCTCCTACGGCGTCTTCAGGATGTGACTGCCGTGCAGACGTTGCTGGTGGCGAACCGGGGCGAGATCGCCCTGCGCGTGATGCGCTCGGCCAAGGAGCGTGGGCTGCGCACGGTGGCCGTGTACTCCGACGCCGACCGCGCCGCACCCCACGTGCGGGCAGCTGACGTCGCCGTGCGGATCGGCCCGACGCCGGCGACCCGGTCCTACCTCTCGATCGAGGCGATCCTCGACGCCGCCCGCCGCACCGGCGCCGACGCGATCCACCCGGGCTACGGATTCTTGTCGGAGCGATCACAGTTCGCGCGGGCCATGACGGAGGCGGGGCTCACCTTCGTCGGGCCGTCGGCCGACGTGATGGACGCGATGGGTCGCAAGGACCGTGCGCGCGAGATCGCCGAGCGGGCCGGCGTGCCGGTGGTGCCGCGCGGCGAGGACGCGCCGTTCCCCGTGCTGGTCAAGGCGGCGGCCGGCGGCGGCGGCAAGGGCATGCGGGTGGTCCAGCGGGCCGAGGACCTCGAGCACGCGATCGCCGCGGCCCGGCGCGAGGCCGCCTCGGCGTTCGGCGACGACACGATCCTGATCGAGCGCTACGTCGAGCGGGGCCGTCACGTCGAGGTGCAGGTGCTCGCCGACGAGCACGGGCAGGTCGTGCACCTGTTCCACCGCGACTGCTCGGCCCAGCGCCGCCACCAGAAGGTGCTCGAGGAGGCACCCGCCCCGGGGCTCTCGGAGGAGGCGAGCCGGACGCTGCTGGACTCGGCCGTGGCGCTGGCCCGCGAGGTCGGCTACACCAACGCCGGCACCGTGGAGTTCCTCGTCGCCGGCGAGCACGGCGCGGAGGAGGTCTTCTTCCTCGAGATGAACACCCGCCTGCAGGTCGAGCACCCGGTCACCGAGCTCGCCGTCGCCGTCCAGGACCGACCGCTCGACCTGGTCGACCTCCAGCTCGCCGTCGCGGCGGGCGAGCCGCTGCGGTTCGCCCAGGACGACGTCACGGTCGTCGGCCACGCCATCGAGGCGCGGGTATACGCCGAGGACGCCTTCGGCGGGTTCCTGCCCCAGGCGGGCACCGCGTCGCTGGTGCGCTGGCCGGAGGGCCCCGGGGTGCGGGTCGACGCGGCCCTCGAGCCGGACCAGACCGTGACCACGGCCTACGACCCGATGCTCGGCAAGGTGGTCGGCCACGGGCCGGACCGCGAGTCGGCCCGGCGCGCGCTGGTCGACGCCCTCGACCGCACCGGCATCCTCGGGCTGACCACCAACACCGGCTTCCTGCGGGCCCTCGCCGCCAGCGAGGAGTTCCGCGACTCCGAGGTGCACACCGCCTGGCTCGACCAGCACGACGTGCCTGCCCCGAGCGACGACCTCGCCCGGGTGGTCGCGGCGTGGACCGATGCGTTCGTCGCTCGCCTGGCGGCCCGTCCGGGGCCGTTCACCTCCGACGGCTGGCGCCTGGCCGGGGACCCCGCGCCGCTGCGCGTCGAGCTCGACCGGCCGCTGCTGGTCGACCTCGTCGGCGGCACCGTCACCGACGGCGACCGCGTCCACCAGGTCACCCACCACGACGCGGCACTGCACGTCGTCCGGGTCGACGTCGACGACGAGCCGGTGACCGCGTTCGTCAACGCCCAGGCGGGATCGGTCGACGTGGCGTGGCGAGGCCAGCGGTTCCTGTTCACCCGGCGCGACCCGTTCTCGCTCGCCTCGGCGGCGACCGCCGACGGGTCCCTGACCGCCCCGATGCCCGGCACCGTCCTGGCGGTCCAGGTGGCCACCGGCGACGAGGTGGAGGAGGGCCAGGTGCTCGGCACCCTGGAGGCGATGAAGATGGAGCTCTCCCTCAAGGCGCCCTTCGCCGGCACCGTCACCGAGGTCGGCGCGTCGGCCGGCGACCAGGTCCCGCTGGGGGCGACGCTGTTCCTGGTCGAACCGCGCGACGGCTGACCGAGCGCTGCCCAGCCGGCGCCCACCGACGGACCTGGCTGCCATCGGTGGCTGCCTGCTTCCTGGTCGGTCCCCCTGCTGGCCCGCGCCAGCCACGCCTTCCGGCGGGCCGGGGTTCTACGCTGGTCGTGTGAGCAGTGACACCCCCGGCGACACCCCCGGCGACCCCGTCCGCGACGGGCGCCTCCCCACGACCCACCGCGATCCCGGCCTGCCCGAGCGCGTGACGATCTACGAGGTGGGGCCTCGCGACGGCCTGCAGAACGAGCCGACGATCGTGCCCGTCCACGTCAAGGCCGAGTTCATCGCCCGGCTCGAGGCTGCCGGACTCCCCGTGGTCGAGGCGACCAGCTTCGTCCACCCGCGGTGGGTGCCCCAGCTCGCCGACGCCGAGGAGCTGCTCACCGTCGTCGACCACCGCGGCACGATGCCGGTGCTGGTGCCCAACGAGCGCGGCCTCGACCGGGCCCTCGAGGCGGGCGTGCGTCACGTGGCGATCTTCGGCAGCGCGACCGAGACCTTCGCCCGGCGCAACCTCAACCGGTCGTGGGACGAGCAGTTCGCGATGTTCGAGCCGACGGTGAAGCGCGCGCTGGCCGAGGGGCTCGACGTCCGCGCCTACGTCTCGATGTGCTTCGGCGACCCCTGGGAGGGCGAGGTCGCGCTGGACCAGGTGGTGCGGAGCGGTCAGCGGCTGCTCGACCTGGGCTGCTACCAGCTGTCGCTCGGCGACACGATCGGCGTCGGCACCGCCGGCCACGTCACCGCCCTGCTGGAGGCGTTCAACGCCGCCGAGGTGCCCGACGACCTCCTCGCCGTGCACTTCCACGACACCTACGGCCAGGCCCTGGCCAACGCCCACGCCGCGCTGCGGCACGGCGTCACGACCTACGACGCGAGCGCCGGCGGCCTGGGCGGGTGCCCCTACGCCCGGTCGGCGACCGGCAACCTGGCCACCGAGGACCTGGTGTGGATGCTGCGCGGGCTCGGCGTCGAGACCGGCGTGGACCTCGAGGCCCTGGTCGCCACCAGCACCTGGATGGCCGAGCAGCTGGGTCGCCCGAGCCCGAGCGCCGTGGTGCGCGCGCTCGCCTGACCGCCTGACACAATCGCCGCATGGCCGACGTCGTCCACCTGCACGTGGGTGCCCCGAAGACCGGGACCACCTACCTGCAGGACCGCCTGGCGCTCAACCGCACCTCGCTCGAGGACCGCGGCGTCGCCTACCCGATCGGCCTGAGGGCCGACATGTTCGGCGCCGCCCTCGACCTGATCGACCTGCCGTGGGGCGGCCAGCGCGAGGGGGTCCGCGGCGACTGGGACGCCCTCGCCGGCCGGGTCCAGCGGGCGTCGCGACGGGCCATCGTCAGCCACGAGATCCTCGCCGGGGCCCGCCCCAAGCAGGTGCAGCGCGCGATGCGCGACCTCGCCGAGACCGAGGTGCACCTGGTCTACTCCGCCCGCGACCTCGCACGACAGATCCCCGCGGAGTGGCAGGAGAACGTCAAGCACCGGCGCGTCCACTCCTTCAAGCGGTTCCTCAACCAGGTGATGGAGTCCCCGCGACGCAGTCCCAAGTCCTGGTTCTGGCGGGCCCAGTCCCTGCCCGACGTCCTGAGCCGCTGGAGCTCGGGCCTCCCGCCCGAGCACGTGCACCTGGTGACGGTGCCGCAGAGCCGGACCGGCGACACGCTGTGGGCGCGCTACTGCGAGGCGCTCGCGCTCGACCCCGCCTGGCTGCCCGAGGACAGCGACCGGGCCAACGTCTCGGTCGGCATCGACGAGACGATCATGCTGCGCCGCCTCAACCGACGGCTGCGCGCCGCCGACCTCGACTCCGAGGCCTACCGCGCGATCGTGCGCGAGCTCGTGGTGCACCAGCGCCTGGCGCTGCGCTCGGACAAGCGCAAGGTGACCCTCCCGCCCTGGGCGTTCGACTGGGCCGAGGAGGTCGCCGAGGAGTGGATGGAGTGGGTGCGCGGCTCGGGCATCCAGGTGGTCGGGGACCTGGAGGACCTGCGGCCCCGACGCCCGGATCCCGACGTGACCTGGGAGGACCCCGACAAGCCCCGCCAGGGCAAGGTCGGCGACGCCACGATGGACGCGCTGGTCACCGTGATCATGGAGCTGGCCGAGCGGCCGGACCCCGACCGGAGCCCGGTCTCGCGCCTGGCCCGCGCCGCGCGCCGGTTCCGCGGCGAGGCGCCGTGAACGTGCCGCTCGCCGGGACGGTCACCGACCCGCTCGACCGGGCGGCGTGGTCCTGGGTCGCCCACCTCCTCGCGGGGGGTACGACGACCTGGGCGGCCTGGGTGGAGGACGCGGCGGTGAGCCGGGTCGCCGTCACCCGGCCGGCCGGGCTCGACCGGCTGCCCGGCGCGGCCCAGCTGGAGCTGCTGCGCGTGCTCACCCGGACCGCGGGCGGGCCGGTGGACCCCGACCTGGCCCGGCGGGTGCTGCGCCGCCCCGCTCCCGGACGTGGCCCGGTCGACCTGCCGCTGGGCTGGCCCGGCGAGGGCGGGGTGACCGCCGACGGCTTCCACCACCGGTCCTCCCCACCCACCGACCCGGCCGCGCTGGACCCCGAGGAGGTGGTCCGGGTGGCGGCGGGGGTGATCGCCGACCTGCTGCTCGAGGAGCCGGCGCCCGCCTCGACGAGCGGGCACCACCGACCCCGCCCCACCCGGGTGCCGCGCCGGGGACCGGCCGTCTGGGTCGAGGGCCCGCCGCGCACCCGGGCGGCGGTGCGCGCCGAGCTGGCTGCTGCCGGGACCCGGCTGCACCGCCCGCGGCTGCGGTGGCGCGGCGGTCGCACGCGGCCCGACGAGGTGCTGGTCGCGCTGCCCCCGCTGGAGGGCGGGCTGCTCGAGGTGTGGGAGGACCGCAGCGCGGCCGGTGCCGCCCGCCGCTGGGAGCAGTGGGTGCAGGAGCTGCACGGCAGCGGGCGGCTGCCGCCGTCGCTGCGGGCCCGCACGGTCGCGGCGTACTGGGCCGAGCGTCTCGGCGCCGATCGCGTGCGCGTGCTGGTGCGCCCCGGCGCCGACGCGGCGGGCGACCTCAGGCCGCTCGAGGCCGACGTGGTCCGGCGGGTCAACGCCGTGCTGGTGCTGCACCGGCGCGGCCCCGACCGGGCCGACCTGGCCCGCCGTCTCGCGACGCGCGTCGACGGGCTCGGGCGGCGGGTCGGCGTCCCCGGCCCGGCCGACCTGCGCGTCCCGCCGGCCCAGCGGGACTGGCTGGAGGCGTGGTCAGCGCGGGTCGTCGAGGGGCTCAGCCGCGCTGGCTACCCTGTCGACGGCGACCTGGCCTCGCTGCGCCCCCGTCCCCCGGCGGAGGGCGACGCCCACGCCCTCGACCCCCAGGAGGTGCTCGCCCTCATGGCAGCGCTCCTGCTCGCCGGGCGGGACGGCGCATGACCCGCCGCGTCATCGTGCACGTCGGCACCCCCAAGACGGGCACGTCGTTCGTCCAGGACCTGCTCTTCCAGCAGCGGCCGGCACTGGCCGAGCAGGGCGTGCTCTACCCCGCCGACCGGTTCGACGCCCACTTCCTCGCCGCACTCGACCTGATGGAGCTGCGCTGGGGCGGTCTGGAGCACCAGGCGGTCGGCGCCTGGGACCGCCTCGCCGCCCAGGTGCGCGCCTGGACGGGTCACACCGTGATCGTGTCCCACGAGATCCTCGCCCGCGCCTCGGTCGAGCAGGTGCGGCTGGCGCTGGAGTCGTTCGGCCCCGGCTGCGAGGTGCACGTCGTGCTGTCCGCGCGCGACCTGGTGCGCCAGATCCCCGCCGAGTGGCAGGAGAACCTCAAGCACCGCCGGACCGTCGCCTACCGCGACTTCCTGAAGCAGGTCACCGCCGACGTGCCGGAGACCGAGCTGGCCACCTGGTTCTGGGGGGTCCAGGAGGTGCCGGCGATCCTGGCGCGCTGGGGCGCGACCCTGCCGCCCGAGCACGTGCACGTCGTGACCGTGCCCAAGCCGGGCTCGCCGCGCACGCTGCTCTGGGAGCGCTTCGCCGGGGTCTTCGGCCTCGACCCGCAGGCCTGGCCGATCGAGTCCGACCGGGCCAACCCCTCCCTCGGCGTGCCGGAGACCGCCCTGGTCCGCGCGATCAACCAGCGGGTCAACGGTGGCGTGCTGGCCAACGAGCACTACCGCGAGCTGGTGCGCGAGACGCTGGCGCACCGCACGCTGGCGCGCCGCTCGGGCTCGCCGCGGCTGCTGCTGCCGCCCGACGCGCGCACGTGGGCCACGGAGCTGTCGCGTCGCTGGATCGCCGAGCTCGAGGCGCGGGAGTACGCCGTCGCGGGCTCGCTGGAGGACCTGCGCCCCGACGCCGCCGACGGGGCGGAGTTCGTCGACCCCGACGCCCAGGGTCCGGCCGAGCAGGGCGAGCCGGCGCTCGACGCGGTCGTCGCGCTGCTGCAGCGAGCCGCGGAGCTGCGCGAGGAGACCGGGCGGTTGCACGAGGAGCTGGACCGCGCCCGGCACGAGCGCGACCAGGCCCACCTCGCGGCCGGGCTGGTCCATCGCGCCAAGCACGCGCTCGTGCGCCGGGCGGACACCCACCGCTCGGCCCACCTGGCGCTCAAGGCCTATCGCCGGGTGAGGGGCCGCTGAGCCCGGCTCAGCGAGCGCGCCGGAGCAGCTCGCGCTCGGCGTACCTGCCGACCTGGCGGGTGTTCCAGGCGTCGGTGCCGGCGCCGTAGAGGCCTCCAGCGCCCGGCACCCGGCGTACGACCGCTCCCGCGGCCTTCTTGCCGAGCACCTGGCTGACCAGCGCGGAGGTGACCTCCCCGGCGATGAGCCCGTCGAGGTCCGGGTCGTGCACCGGCGCGGTGACCAGCACCGAGGGGCGACCGGGGATGCGGCGCTTCTTGACCAGGGTCTTGACCGCGTCCTCGCCGAGCACGCACAGCAGCACCGCGTTGCGGACGCGGCCGTCGGACAGGTCGTAGCCGCGCAGCTGCGCGATGGTCGCCACCATGCGGCACTGCAGCAGGGCCAGGCCGGCGATGTTGGCCGGGATCGTCGCGGGCGCGGTGGTCAGGCCGCCGACGTTGGTCAGGAAGCCCTCCCCGGCCGCGAGGCCGACGTGGGTGCGGATCACCCCGGCCACCGCGCGGTCGACGTCGCCCTCGGCGTCGCTCAGGTGCTTGTCCGCGAGCGCCGTCGCGGAGGGGAGCGGCCCGACGCCGGCGATCGCGCGCTGCAGGGTCTGGTGGATGAAGCCCCGGTTGAGCGAGGGAGCGACCTTGTGCACGTCGGGGACGACGGCGTTGACGACCTTCTGTCGGATGCCCATGACCACATCCTTCCCAGCGTCGCCAAGCCCATCCCGGCACGGGATGATCGGACCGTGCAGCGACGTGCGGAGTGGGCCGAGCTGGCGGCCGCGTGCGCGTGGGACCTGCCCGACCTGCGCACGGTGCCCGGTCTCGACCTCGACGGCGAGCAGGTCGGCGACCTGGTGTGCGGGGGCGCCGACCTGGAGCCGGCGACGCTGGCCCGGGCCTACTCGCTCGGGCTCTTCCCGATGCCCGACCCGCGCGCGCGCCGCCGCTCGGCACCGCCGACCTGGTGGAGCCCGGTCGCCCGCGGCGTGCTGCCGCTCGACGGGCTGCGGGTCACCCGCTCGCTGCGCCAGAGCGCCCGGAGGTACGACCTCCGGGTCGACTCCGCGTTCACCGAGGTCGTGCTCGGGTGCGCCGACCCGGGCCGTGAGGGCGGATGGATCGACGAGCGCTTCGTCGCGGCCTACACCCGCCTCCACGAGCTCGGCCTCGCGCACTCGGTCGAGACCTGGCAGGACGGCCGGCTGGTCGGGGGTCTCTACGGCGTCTCGCTCGGTGGGCTGTTCGCGGGGGAGTCGATGTTCCACCGCGCCCGCGACGCCAGCAAGGTCGCGCTGCTCGGGCTGGTCGAGCGGCTGCGCGACGGTCACGACCGGTTGCTCGACGTGCAGTGGTCCACTCCCCACCTGGCCGGCCTCGGCGTGGTCGAGGTGCCGCGGTCGGCCTACCTCACGCGGCTGCTGCCGGCCGCCCTCGAGCTGCCCGACCCCGACTGGGGCTCGGGCTAGGGCTCGACCGACGCGGCCGGTGGCTCGAGCGTGGTCTCGCCGAGCTTGACCAGGACGACCCCGCCGAGCACGAGGGCGCCGCCCGCGAGCTGCACCGCACCGGGCAGCTGGCCCAGCAGCAGCCAGGCGAACACGACCGCCGACAGCACCTCGAGCAGCGCGACGAACGACGACAGGCGCGAGCCGAGCAGCCGTCCGGCCGCGACACCGGTGGTGTAGGCCAGGGCCGCGGTGACCAGGCCCAGACCGAGCACCGGCAGCCACCAGGCCACCTCGTGCTCGCGGTAGGTCGGCGAGGTGGTCGAGGCGCCCATCGCCAGCAGGCCGACGAGCCCGGCGAGCCCGAGCACGACCGTGCCGACGACCAGGCCCGCCCACGCCAGCGCGAGCGGCGGGACGTCGAGGCGGTCGTCGGCGTTGATCACGAAGTAGGAGGACGCCCCCACCATCGCGCCCAGGGCCCAGAGCACGCCGACCCAGTCGAGCGAGGCCCCGGACAGCAGGTCGAGCACGAGCACGAGGCCGGCGGCCGCGAGCACCGCGCCGCCCACGGTGAGCCGGCCCGGCCGCTCGCCGTGGCGCGCCCACAGCCAGAGCACGACGGCCGCGGGCGCGGTGTACTCGATCAGCAGAGCAGGTCCGACGTCCATCCGGGAGACCGCGAAGAAGTAGCACAGCTGCGCGCCGGCGACCGCCAGGACGCCGTACAGCACCACCACGCGCCACGAGGCCCGCACCGCCTCCCAGCGGCCGCGCAGGGCGCGCAGCCCGAGCGGGGTGAGGGCGAGCGCGGCGAGCGCGACCCGGACGAGCACGGCGGTGCCGGGCGTCCAGCCCGCGCTGATCAGCCCGGCCGCCAGGGGACCCGAGAGCGCGAAGCTCGCCGCCGAGACGACCGCCAGGCCCAGACCCGACGCGGCGTCGGACCGGCCGTGGGCGGTCACGGGGTCGTCATGGGTCAACGTGCTCATGGGAACTGACGGTAGGCCCGGATGGCGTAAGGTGTCAACGTGGTCTTCGCCCCTGACGTCGCCGACGCGCTCCGCGCCGCGGTCGACCTGGTCAACTCCGCCGAGGGGCCGGTCACGATGACCACGACCGAGGAGCTCGCGGCGTTCTTCCGCCACCACGGCTACACCGGGCGCCACGACGGCACCGGGTCCGAGCTGGCCGCCGTCCAGGAGCTGCGTCCCGAGCTGCGCCGGCTGCTGCTGGCCCCCCGCGACGGGGCGGTGTCGCTGGTCAACGACGTGCTCGCCCAGGAGCGGGCGGTCCCACGCCTGGTCCGCCACGACGATCTCGACTGGCACCTGCACGCCGTCGCCGCCGACGAGCCGCTGGCCCGCCGGATCCGGGTGGAGACCGCGATGGCGATGGTCGACGTGATCCGCGCCGACGAGCACTCGCGCCTCGCCGTCTGCGCCGACGACCACTGCGAGGCCGTCGCGCTCGACCTCTCGCGCAACCGCTCCAAGCGCTACTGCTCGGCGACGTGCGCCAACCGCAACGCCGCCGCGGCCTACCGCGCCCGCCGCTCCGGCTGAGACAGCCGACGCGACGCGGTGGGTGGGCTCAGGACCCGAGCATCCGCCGCATCTGCGCGATCTCGCGGGTCTGTGCGGTCCTGATCTCCTTCGCCAGCGCCCGCACGTCGGCGTCCGTGCCGTCGGCCAGCTCGGTCCGGGCCATCTCGACGGCCCCCTGGTGGTGGGCGATCATCATGGTGAGGAACATCCGGTCGAAGGCAGCACCGCGACGGCGACCGAGCCCGCGCAGGTCGGCGTCGCTCATCATCCCGGGCATGTCCCACCCGTCGTGCATCCCGGGCATGTCGTCGTGCATGCCACGCATCCACCCGTCGTCCCCGTCGTCCCCCTCGCCGTCGCCGCCGCCGGGGGGCTCCTCGGGGACCGACCGGTCCTCGAGCCAGCCCCGCATCCGGTCGATCTCGGGGCCCTGGGCGGCCCCGATCCGGTCGGCGAGGTCGCGGACCTGCGCCGAGGAGGCGGCGTCGTCGGCCATCTCGGCCATGCGCACCGCCTGCTCGTGGTGGGGGATCATCGACCTGACGAAGGTCAGGTCGGCGTCGCTGTGCGTGCCGATGCCGGTGCCGGTGCCGGTGCCGGTGCTGGAGCTCGGGCCGGCGTCGCTGGCGACCCCGCCGGAGACGGTCGTGCCGTCCCCGCACGCGGCGAGGCCGGTGGTGAGCAGGCTCCCGGCCGCGAGGGCCGCGAGCGTGCGCTTCACCCGTGGGAGACCTGCGGTGGCGACGGGACGCTTCATGGCTCGAGCGTAGGGAGGCCGGGCCGGCACCCGCAGGGGCCGAGCGGCACCTGTCGGGGTCCGACCGGCACCCCTGGCAGCGCCTACTTGAGGAACTTCGACGTACGCCGGTCGGCCAGCGGCTTGCCACCGGTCTGGCAGGTCGGGCAGTACTGCAGCGAGGAGTCGGCGAAGGAGACCTCGCGCACCGTGTCGCCGCACACCGGACAGGGCTGGCCGGTGCGGCCGTGGACGGCCAGGTGGGACTTCTTCTCGCCCTTGAGCTCGGCGGCATGCAGCCCCTCGGACCGGGTGACCGCGTCGGCCAGCGTGGTCCGGAGCGCGGTGTAGAGCGTCTCCAGCTTGTCCGCGTCCTCCAGGACGGAGGAGGCGGGGGCGAAGGGACTCATCCTCGCTGCATGCAGGATCTCGTCGCTGTAGGCGTTGCCGATGCCGGCGATCGTGCCCTGGTGGCGCAGCACCCCCTTGATCTGGCTGCGGCCCTGGCCGCGCAGGATCTCGGCGAGCTCCTGGCGGGTGAAGTCCTCGGTCATCGGGTCGGCGCCGAGGGAGGCCACGCCCGGCACCTCGAGCGGGTCCCCGACCACGTAGATCGCCAGCCGCTTGCGGGTGCCGGCCTCGGTGAGGTCGAGCCCCGAGCCGTCGTCGAGCACGATGCGTGCGGCGAGGGTGGACTTGGACGAGGGCTTGGGTGGGAGCGTGGGCACCTCGTCGCGCCAGCGGATCCAGCCGGCTCGCGACAGGTGCACCACGAGGTGGAGGCCGGAGGCCTCGAGGTCGAGGAACTTGCCGTGCCGCGAGACCGAGTCGACCAGGGCTCCGGAGAGCGCCGAGAGCGGGGGGTCGTAGGTCTTCAGCGCGCTGAACGCGACCAGGTCGACCCGGGCGATCGCCCGGCCGTCGAGACGGGTGCGCAGGTCGGCGGCGAGCGCGTGCACCTCGGGCAGCTCCGGCATACGGCGAGTCTAGGCAACTGCACGGGCCAGACCTGGTCAGCGCTCGGGTCCGTGGGTGACGATGGACAGATGACCGGCGGTACGACGGGTGCCCGGGCGGCGGGGCAGGGGACGGGGCACGGGACGGGGCAGGGGACGAGCACCCCGTGGGTGCCCACGCGCCAGGGCGAGCTCTTCCTCGACGACCGCGGCGAGCAGCGCACGCTGCGCCTGACCTGGCACCGCGAGGTCGACCTGGTGGTGCTGTCGCTGTGGCGCGAGGGCCGCTGCACGGGCACCTTCCGCCTCCGGGTCACCGAGGTCCCCGCGCTGATCGAGGCCCTGCAGTCCGGCCTCGAGGGCGATATCCCGCCGTCTAGCGAGATCGCTAGAGACCGCTAGCGGACCCGATCCGCGACACGCGCTCGGTGTCGCTATCGAGGTCTACGGATTTCGCTAGAGCACGCCATACGGTCTGATCGTGGACCCGATCAGGAACCCCTACGCCCCCGGCGCCGGTCAGCGACCGCCCGAGCTCGCCGGTCGTGACCGTGAGCTGGCGCAGTTCGACGTGACCCTCGAGCGCGTGGCCGCGGGCCGCCCCGAGCGGTCGATGGTGGTCTCCGGGCTGCGCGGGGTCGGCAAGACGGTGCTGCTCAACGCGCTGCGCAGCCAGGCGGTCAAGCGGGCCTGGGGCACCGGCAAGATCGAGGCGCGCCCGGACCAGTCGATCCGCCTGCCGATCGCGCAGGCCACGCACGCCGCGGTCCGCGAGGTCGCCCACCGCCACCGCGACCCCGAGCGGGTCGACGAGGTGGCCGGCGTGCTCAAGGCGTTCGCGCTCAAGACCGAGCTCAAGGACCGCAAGGGCGTGCGGTGGCAGCCACCGACCGACGTCCCGGCAGCCCGCGGCCGCGCCGACTCCGGCGACCTCGAGCTCGACCTGGTCGAGCTGTTCAGCGACGTCGCCGAGCTGGGCCGCGACCTCGGCGTCGGCATCGGGCTCTTCGTCGACGAGATGCAGGACATCGCCTCCGAGGAGCTCGCCGCGATCTGCGGCGCGGTCCACGAGATCAGCCAGCAGGGCTCGCCCCTGGTCGTGGTCGGGGCCGGGCTGCCGCACCTGCCGGTCGTGCTCTCGGCCTCCAAGTCCTACGCCGAGCGGCTGTTCCGCTACGTCTCGGTCGACCGGCTGCCCCGCGAGATGGCCGACCGGGCATGGCTCGTGCCCGCGGCCGAGGAGGGCGTGGACTACGAGCCGGAGGCGCTCGACGCGCTCTACGCCCTGACCGACGGCTACCCCTACTTCGTGCAGGCCTACGGCAAGGTCACCTGGGACGTCGCCGTCGGCAGCCCGATCCGCCCCGACGACGTGGCCGCCGCGTCCCCGGAGGCCGAGGCCGAGCTCGCCGTGGGCTTCTTCGGGTCGCGCTACGACCGGGCGACCCCGGCCGAGCGCGACTACATGCGCACGATGGCCGACCTCGGCGCCGACGTCGACCACGGCGCCCGTCCCGGCGCCGCCGGCTCTGACCGGATCACCACCGCCGACATCGCCAAGTCGCTCGGACGCCGGCCGCAGTCGCTGTCCCCCGCGCGGGATGGGCTGATCAAGAAGGGCCTGATCTACTCCGCCGAGCGCGGGTCGGTGGCCTTCACCGTGCCGCACTTCGGGCAGTTCCTGCGGTCCCAGCGCTGAGCCGCGCCGGTCGGGGTCAGAGCTCGAGCCGCATGACGACGCGGCGCGTGCCGGGTCTGGCCACCTCCGCCAGCCCGGCGGCCTCGAACGTGGCCACCGTGCCGACGTGCAGCTCCTCGCCGGTCACGTCGGTGCGCGTGATCGGGTAGGCCTCGATCGCACGGGCTCCGTGGCGTCGGGCGTGCTCGACCGCGGCGACGGCGAGCGCCCGGCTCACGCCCCGCTTGCGCCGGCCCGCCCGGACGAACAGGCACGTCACCGCCCAGACCGAGGCGTCCGTCCGGTCCTCGTCGCGGCCCTCCCAGGGCACACGGAAGACCCGCACCAGGCCGTCGTACGACGAGCGTGGGGCGACCGCGCACCAGCCGACCGGCTCGGCGGGCTCGTGCGACGCGTCGTAGGCCACGAGACCGGAGGTCGTGCCCGAGCCCGGGTGGCCGCAGTCGGTCTGGTCGCGCAGACGGGCCGCACGCTCCTCGGCGGGGGAGCCGCCGAACGACTCACCGTGGCCGAGGCGGTAGCGCTGGCACCAGCACTGCGAGCCGGGGCCGCGGGTGCCGAACACCGCCTGCAGGTCCTCCCACGAGGCCTCGTTGGCGGGCCGGACGTCGTAGTCCCTCACCGAGCCGTCGCGCGCGGCCGGAACCCCGAGCAGAGCACGCGGAGGTAGCCGATCCGGTCGTCGTCGCCCGTGCTGCGGTAGTAGGCCTGCTGCTCGGCGACGTGCTGCCCCTCGGCGTTGTCGAGGTCGAACCGGTAGCTCACCTGCGCGGTGTCGGCCACCGTCTCGCCGTCGGTGACGTGGCCGATGCCGACGACGCGGTCGCTCGCCTCGAACCAGTGGCCCAGCACGGCGTCGACGACCTCGTCGGGCGTGGAGCCCTCCCATGCCCGCCGCGGGGTCAACCCCCGGAAGTCGATGTCGTCGGCCAGCAGCGCGCGCAGTGCTGTCTCGTCCTTGGTGGCGATCGCTCCGGCGAGACGGACACCCAGGGAGTCACTCATCCCGTCAGTGTGGACCCGGGGCCGGGCCCTGTCACCAGTTGGCGGCCTGGGTCAGGCAGAACGGGTGCCCGCTCGGGTCGAGCAGCACGATCCACGTCTCACCCGGCTGCTCGTCCGGGCGGGTCGCCCCGAGCTCGACGCAGCGCGCCGCGGCCTCCTCGAGGTCGTCGACGGCCAGGTCGAGGTGGAACTGCTTGGTGCCGCCCTCGTCGGGCCACGCCGGCGGCCGGTGGTCGGGCACGGTCCCGAAGCCCAACGCTGTGCCCGAACCGTCCGGGCCGGTGAGCATCGCGTAGCCGTCGCCGGAGTGCGCGACGTCCCAGCCGAGGACCTCGGACCAGAAGCGCCCGTCGCGCTCGGCGTCGGAGCTGTCGATGGTGAGCATCTTGAGGGTGGCGAGCGGCATGCTGGTCCTTCCGTCCCGGTGGTGTCGCACCACCCTGCCGTTCCGGTGGTGTTCGACCACCCTGACCCGGAGGTCGACGTGCCCGCTAGGACAAACCCGCCAACCTCCGCCCAGCGCACCTCGAGCACCGCGGGCATCCTGCGGCCGGAGGAGTTCGCGCGGCACGTGTCGCTGAGCCGCTGGGACGCGGGGTCGCCGGCGCGGTGGGTGGAGTACTTCTGGGGCCTGCGCTGGTCGTTGCCGGCCGGCGCGTCCTACCTCTCGCACGTGGTCCCGCACCCGGCGGTCAACCTCACCGTGGAGCACGCCACGCACCCCCGGCCGGGGCTGGCGCCGCAGGCGGTCCTCGTCACCGGGGTGGTCACGCGCCGCTTCGACACCCGCGTCGAGGGCAACGGTGCCGTCGTCGGCGTGAAGTTCCGGCGCGGCGGCCTGACCGCCCTCACCGGCGTCCCGGCCCGCGCGTGGACCGACCGTGACGTCACCGCGTCGGAGGTCCTGCCGCCTGAGGTCACCGCGTCCCTGGCCGCGACCGACCCGAGCGCGGTGCTCGACGCCGGGCCGGCCGTGGTCCAGGAAGCCCTTGCCCCGTTGACGATCGCGGCTCCCGACGACCCGACGTACTCCCGGGTCCTGGAGGTCGTCGCCGACATGCTGGCCGACCGGTCGCTGGTGACGGTGGCGCAGGTCGAGGAGCGGCACGCGGTGTCCGGACGCACCCTGCAGCGCTGGTTCTCCCACTACGTCGGCGTGGGTCCCAAGTGGGTGCTGGCGCGCTACCGCATGCACGACGCGGTCACCGAGCTCGACGCGGGCTACACCGGTCCGCTGGCCGACCTCGCCGCGCGCTACGGCTGGTACGACCAGTCGCACTTCGTGCGCGACTTCCGCGTGCTGACCGGCGTCACGCCGGGGGAGTACGCCGGCGGCGCTCAGCCGAGCGCGAACGACGCCACCTGACGCCAGCCCGGCTCCTCGGTCACCAGCGGGGGCCCGGCCCACAGCTCCAGCGCGCTGACCTCCTGCGCGACAGGCAGCCGTGACCGGACCGCGGTCTCAGCCACCCGGAGCTGCTCGGCGGGCGCGTCGTGGCCGACGGTCAGGTGAGGCACCACCTCGGCGTGCTCGCCGGCGTACGGCGGGTGCTCGGGGAAGGCGGCGACCACCGCCTCGACCAGCGCGAGCACCGGCGCGGCCGGCTCGGGCACGAGGAAGGTCACCTCGTCCCCGAACCAGCCCGTCTCCGCGAACCGCAGGGTGAACGACGGCACCGACGACGCCGCTGTGCCGAGCCGGTGCAGGTCGTCGGTCCTCAGGGCGGCGTAGGGCACGAACGGGAACACCACGGTGACGTGGGCCGCGACGCCGACCCGAGCGGCCCGGTCGAGCCGTCGACGGTGCGGCGCCAGGGCCGGGTCGGCAGCGGGGACGGTCAGCAGGAGGGCGGTCTCGACGAGCTCGACCACCGGCGGCTCACTCCTCGGTCTGCCCGGCCCACAGGTTGACACCCGAGTCGATCGCGTGGCGGTCGATCTCGTCGAGCTCCTCCTGCGTCAACGGCGGCGAGCCGATCGTGTCGAGGTTGGTGTCGAGCTGCTCGACCGACGAGGCGCCGATCACCAGCGACGTGACGCGCGGGTCACGCAGCGCCCACTGCAGGGCCAGCTGGGCGAGCTTCTGGTCGCGACCCTTCGCGATCTCGTTCAGGGCGCGGACCCGCTCGAGCACGTCCTCGTCGAGGCCGGTCATCGACGAGTCCTCGCGAGCGGCGCGCGAGTCCTCGGGCACGCCGCCGAGGTAGCGGTCGGTCAGCAGCCCCTGCGCGAGCGCGGTGAACGCGATGCAGCCCATCCCCTGCTCCTCGAGCTCGTCGAGCAGGCTCTGCCCGCCGTCCGCGCTCCCCTCGATCCAGCGGTTGAACATCGAGTACGACGGCTGGTGGATGAGCAGCGGCGTGCCGAGCTCGCGGGCGATCGTGGCCGCCTCGCGGGTCTTGGCGGCGGAGTACGACGAGATCCCGACGTAGAGCGCCCGCCCGGACCGGACGGCCATGTCGAGCGCCATCATCGTCTCCTCGATCGGCGTCTCGGGGTCGAACCGGTGGCTGTAGAAGATGTCGACGTAGTCGAGCCCGAGCCGCGACAGCGACTGGTCGAGCGAGGCGAGGACGTACTTCCGCGACCCTCCCCCCTGGCCGTACGGGCCGGGCCACATGTCCCAGCCGGCCTTGGTGGAGATGACCAGCTCGTCGCGCAGGCCCTTGAAGTCGTCGGTCAGGTAGCGGCCGAAGTTCTCCTCGGCGCGGCCGTAGGGCGGGCCGTAGTTGTTGGCCAGGTCGAAGTGCGTGACCCCGCGGTCGAAGGCGCGGCGCAAGATCGCACGCTGGGTCCTCTCGGGCCGGTCGGTGCCGAAGTTCTGCCACAGACCCAGCGACAGGACGGGCAGCCTCAGGCCGCTCCGGCCGGTGAAGCGGTAGTCCATCGAGTCGTAGCGGTCGTCGGCCGCGCGGTACGCCATGCCGTCAGCCTGCCACCTCCACGTCCAGCAGCAGGCGGTCGCCGCTGTCCGGGTCGAGGATCATGCACTCCTCGTGACCCGGCTCGTCGGGGTCGCCGGGCAGGTCGGTGGAGCCGAGCACGGGCTTCCACCACTCGGACAGTGCGTAGGCATCGCGGCAGCCGACGGTGGTGTGGGAGACGGACGCGGCGCATCGTCGGTGGGGCGGCGTAGCGTCCGCCCATGGCGTACGACGTGGAGCTGGCCGACCGCCTCCGTGACCTCGTCGAGGTGGTCACCGAGGGCCGGGCCGTGACCGAGAAGAAGATGTTCGGCGGGCTCGCCTTCCTCGTGGGCGGGCACATGGCGGTGGCCGTGAGCGCCCAGGGCGGCCTCCTGCTGCGGTGCCCCCCGGAGCAGACCGACGCCCTGGCCGCGACCGACCCCGAGCGCGTGGGACCGTTCGAGATGCGGGGCCGGCCGATGGAGGGCTGGCTGCGGGTCGACCCCGAGGCGGTCGCGACGACCGCCGACCTCCGCCGCTGGGCGCAGGTCGGCGTCGACCACGTGCGCGCCTTGCCGGCCAAGGAATGAGGCGTCGCCCCGAGGTGTTGCAGACCCCATGACCACATGGGGAATCATCGGAAGCGGCAACATCGGCAGCACCGTGGCGCGCCTGGCGGTCGACGCAGGGCACGAGGTGGTGCTCAGCAACAGCCGGGGGCCGGAGACGCTGGCCGACCTCGCCGACGACCTGGGCGACCACGCCCGTGCGGCGACGGCGGAGCAGGCAGGCGAGCAGGGCGACGTGGTGCTCGTGACCATCCCGCTCAAGGCCTACCGCGACGTGCCGGTCGAGCCGCTGCGCGGCAAGGTCGTGCTCGACACGATCAACTACTACCCGGAGCGCGACGGCCACGTCGCCGAGCTGGACGACGAGTCGACGACCACCTCCGAGCTCCTCCAGGCGCACCTGCCGGAGAGCAAGGTCGTGAAGGTGTTCAACAACATCTTCTTCCAGCACCTCGCCTCGCTCGCCCGTCCCTCGGGTGCGGAGGACCGCTCCGCCCTCGCCATCGCCGGCGACGACGAGGAGGCCAAGGCGACCGTGACCGGGCTGCTCGACCAGCTCGGCTACGACGCGCTCGACCTCGGGCCGCTGTCCGAGGGCTGGCGCACCCAGCGCGACACCGCGGCCTACGGCACGCAGTACGCCGCCGACCCCGAGGACTGGACCCAGGGCGCCAAGCCCGCCGGTCGCGACGAGGTGGCCGCCCGCGCGGCGAAGGCCGAGCGCTACCGCGACATGTGACCCGCCGGGGCGGCACCTGCGACTGACCCACCCGGTTCCGGTGTCGCCCCGCGCGGCACCTGCGACGGACGCGCCCCGCACCGCGGGATTCCTACGTTCGAGGGGTGTCCCAGAACGTCGCGGTCGCCTCCGCTCACCCCGTCCACCACCACGCCCGCTCCCGTCCCCGCGCCGGAGCGGCCCGGCTGCTGGCGGCCGTCGCCGTGCTGGCGGCGGTGGCGCTCGGGGCGACCACGGTGGTCGCCCTCCACTCCGCCACGCTGACGGCCGGGCGCCTCGACGCCAGGCGGCCGACCGTGGCGCGCCTGGACCCGGCGCTGCGCAGCGCCGTCGAGGAGGCCGCTCGGGACGCCCGCCTCGACGGCGTTGTCGTCGGGATCACCAGCGGGTGGCGCAGCCGGGCGCACCAGCGGCGGCTGCTCGACGAGGCGGTCTCGCGCTACGGCAGCGTCGAGGCGGCTCGGCGCTTCGTCGCCACGCCGGACACCTCCGCGCACGTCACCGGCGAAGCGGTCGACATCGGTCCACGCGAGGCCGACGCCTGGCTTCGCGCTCACGGGTCGGCGTACGGGCTCTGCCAGGTCTTCGCCAACGAGCCCTGGCACTACGAGCTGGCGACCACGCCGGGCGGCAGCTGTCCCGCCAGGCTCCCGGACAGCAGCCGGCGCTGAGCAACGACCGGTCTATCTGCGTCGGTGGAAGCGGACGTCGCCGTTGGGGAGGCGTTCGGCGGACCAGGTGTCTTCCTGGTGGATGCAGTGGTGGTGGTGGGAGCAGAGCAGGACGCCGTCCTCGAGGTCGGTCCGGCCGAACCGTCCCCAGGGGACCCAGTGGTGGGCCTCGGCCCAGGTGCCGGGAATGGTGCAGCCCTCGGCGCGGCAGGTGCGGTCGCGCAGGAGCAGGGCGCGCTGCTGGGCGGGCGAGAACAGGCGGCGGGTGCGGCCGAGGTCGAGGATCTCGGACCTGCCGCCGAGGACGACGGGCAGGATCTGTGCGGTGCAGGCCAGGCGGCGGACCTGGGAGGCGGTGATCCTGTCCCGGGTCGCGGGTGCGCCGTCGACCAGGCCGCCGGGGATGGCGGCGGTGGTGAGGATGGTGCCGGCCCCGAGCTTGGTGCAGAGGGCGTCGAAGTCGATGGTGACCTGCAGCAGGGTCTGGTCCCCTCCCTGTCGTGGCAGGCGGCTCGGGTCCAGACCCTCGAGCAGGGTGCGGAGCGCGCGGCCGAGCTTGCGGGGGTGCGGGAGGCGTCGGACCGGGTCGGAGTGGCTGGTCAGCGACCCCTCGTCCGCTGAGCCCGCCTCGTCCGCTGAGCCTGGCTCGTCGATCTGGTGCTTGCGCGGGTTGGTGTGGGCCTCCAGGAGGACCGCGAGGCGGGTGCCGGTGACCTTGTCCATGACGGCGCTGAGGCGGACGGTGCCGTCGGCGTGGTGGCGCAGGGTGGCGCGGACCTTGTCCTCGACCTCGGCCTCCTCCTGCGCCAGGCGGCGGCCCTCCACCTCCTCGGCGACGTCGGGCGCGACCACGGCCAGGATCCGCCCGCCCAGGGCGGCCAGCTGACGGGGGCCATGCTCCTGAGCCAGGGCGACCAGGGCGGTCTCGGCCTCGGCCAGCACCTGCGGGTCCACCCACGGCACGAGTGCGGTCAGGGCTCGGGCGACCACCCTGGCCTGCGCCAGCGAGACCTTCCCCGTGCGCATGCCGTCGGCGACCTGGGTCCAGCGCCGGTCCAGGTCGACCGCCAGGGCGGCCTCGACCTTGGCGACGGCGGGGTCGGTGCGGGTGAGGTGGGAGAACCACCCCGCCACGTCACGCGCCGCAGCCTCGGCCGCGACGTCGTCGGCGCACGCCAGGATCCGCATCCGCAGCTCGACCAGCTGTGCCTCCACGACGGCGACCTCTGCCAGGGCAGCCGCCTTGGTCTCGGTGCGCATGAACGTCGGGTTGACCTGCGCCACCGACGCCAACGCCTCCCGCATGCACGCGGTCGCGCCCAGCACCGGGTGCACCGGCGAGGCGAACGATCCACGGGGCTCGGGGAGCTGGTCGGTCACAGGGGCCTCCTCACGGGTCGACGACACGTCAGCCACGGGGGTGGCTGCAGCTGGTCGTCGTTCCTGGAGACCCGGCTCTCACGGGCGTATTACGTGACCCTCACGACTCGGCCCTTTCAACCCCGAGAAGGCGCAGGTGGTCCGCTCTGACGGCGGCGTCTGGCTCGGCGATCTCCGTGACCTGCCCCCGAGCATAGCACTCGGCACGACGACAAGCAAACACCTGTTCGAACGACTAGCCGAGCGTGGACCTTGCCTCCCGCATCGCCGGCGACGGGTAGACGGTCCCGACCACCACCCCGTCCAGCCACGCCGTCAGCCGCTCGGCCTCGGCGTCGAGCGCACGGTCGGCGTCGGCCGGGAGCGGCTGGTCGAGGTGCACCACCACCTGACCGTCGGGAGCCTGCACCCAGCAGCCGACCACCCGACCGTCCCACCATGCCGTGGTGCCGATGTTGCCGGCGCGGTCGGTGTGCCGGGCCGGGTCGGGCAGGAAGAACGAGCGGCCCTTCCAGCCCATGACCGTGGGATCGAGCACGGGCAGCAGCGACGCCCACGCCGTCGCGGGCTCGACCTCCTCGAGGTCGTCCGGCAGCAGCCACCCGACCGCACCGGAGTCGAGCGCGACAGGGACCGCCTCGAGGTCTGCGAGCGCCTGGCGGACCACCGTCTTGGTGTCGCCGAGCCACCACTGCACGTCGGCCTCGGTGCCGGGGCCGAAGGTGCGCAGCCACCGGCCGACCAGGGCGGCGTAGCCCGCGCGCGAGCCGGGACGCGACGGCTCCTCGCCGAGCCAGCGAGCCATCAGCGTCCAGCGCGGCTTGTTGACCCGCCAGTGGCCCGCGTTGTCGGCGCGCACCAGGAGCCCGTCGGCGGCGAGGTGGGTGAGCAGCCAGGGGGTGATCGGGACCGGCTTGCCGTAGGCCGACCCGGGGGACGGGCTCACCAGCCGGTCGTGGTCGGGAGTGAGGGCGCGCACCTCGGTCGAGGTGCGCGCGACCCCGTCGGAGAGCACGGCCAGCGTCGCCTGCTCGGCCTCGGCCAGCCACGCGGTCGCGTCGCCCTCGAAGCCGCCCTTGCCCATCAGCATCGCGTGGCGGGCCCGCTCCGTCGCGGCGACGCGGGCCGAGCACGAGGCGAGTGCTGCCGGCAGGAGGTCGCGGGGGAGGACGAACAGCGTGCGGCGCATCGCCAGCTGCTTGACCACGGACCGGTCGGCGTAGAGCGCGCGCTCGACGTCGGCCACCCCGAGGTCGCTTCGCGCGGCCACCGCCAGGTGCACGCTCGCCGCCTCGGTGGCGTGCAGCACCGTCATCGCCTCGACCACCGCCTCGACGCTCCCGCGGCGGTGCTCGGGGTGCAGGGCGTGCCGCTGCGCCAGCCGCGCCCGTCGCTCGTCGTCACCGACCGTCCGGACCGTGCTCACGGTCGCACTCCTCGCCATGCGCCCATCTTGTCGGTGGCCTCCGACACCATGGCCCCATGGCCAGGACCGTCTACTACACCGCCTCGAGCGCGGACGGCTTCATCGCCGACCAGCGCCACTCCCTCGACTGGCTGGTCGACACCGACCACGTGCTCCCGCCGGACCATCCCGACGCCTACGGCACGTTCATCCAGGACGTCGGGGCGGTCGTGATGGGGTCCTCGACCTACCTCTGGGTCACCGAGCACGAGCCGTCGTCCCTCGAGCAGTGGGGCTACGAGCAGCCCACGTGGGTCTGCACGCACCGCGACCTCACCCTGCCCGCACGCGGTCGCGTCGAGACGTTCGCCGGCGACGTCGCCGAGCTCCACCCGCGCCTGGTCGCAGCTGCCGGCGGCAAGGACGTCTGGGTGGTCGGCGGCGGCGACCTGGCGGGCCAGTTCCTCGACGCCGGCCTGCTCGACGAGGTCCACGTGCAGTACACCCCCGTCGTCCTGGGCGCGGGCGCGCCTCTCCTGCCCCGGCGCGCCCGGCTCAGGCTGGTGAGTGCCCGCCCGATGGGCGACTTCGTCGCAACGAGGTACGCCGTCCAGCGCGCGCCGGATGGCTAGGCTCGCCTCAGTGGCGCACGACGGGGACGGCCGGATCAGCGAGCTCGCGCACGACGGGCTCACCTTCGACGTGGTCGACACCGGCCCGCTCGACGGTGAGGTGGTCGTCCTGCTGCACGGGTTCCCCCAACGTGCCTCCAGCTGGTCGCAGGTCGCCGAGCACCTGCACGCCGCGGGATGCCGCACCATCGCGCCCGACCAGCGTGGCTACTCACCTCGCGCCCGGCCACGCCGGCGTCGCGACTACGCGCTGCCCCTGCTCGTCGGCGACGTCGAGGCCTTGCTGGACCGCATCGGCCGGCCGGTGCACCTCGTCGGCCACGACTGGGGCTCCGCGGTCGCCTGGGTCGTGGCCGCGTCGCACCCGGCCGTGCGCACGCTGACCTCGGTGTCCGTGCCGCACCCCGCGGCGTACCTCTGGGCGTGCGTGACCAGCGCCCAGGCGATCAGGTCCTGGTACCTCCTGCTCTTCCAGCTGCCCGGCCTCGTCGAGGCGGTGGGCACCCGCGCCCCCGACCGGTTCGCCGCCCACCTGCGGTCCTTCGGGATGAGCGAGGAGGAGGCCGAGCGGGTCTGCCGCGAGGTGGTCGACGACGGCGCGCTGCCCGGCGCCCTTGCGTGGTACCGCGCGGTCGCCCTGGCCGGACCCCGGGCGACCGTGCTGTGGCGCCAGACCGTCCCGGTCCCGGTCACGCACGTGTGGAGCACCGGTGACGGCGCCCTCCACCGCCGCACGGCGGAGCTCGCCGAGCGGTGGACGACCGGGCCCTTCGAGCTGGTCGTGCTCGACGGCACGCACTGGCTGCCGGAGCAGCAGCCCGAGCGGCTGGCCGGGATCGTGCTGGACCGGGTGCGGTCCTGAGGGCCTACTCCGAGCCGCCCACGTCGCGACCGTCGGCGTCGTAGGCCAGGTCGGTCACCCGCTGCCGGTGGTGGCTGATGTCGTGGCTGAGCCGCAGCAGGTGACGCCGCAGGTGCTCGGTCTCCTCGGACTCGGGGACGACCTCGGTGAGCCGGGTGCCGAGGCTGCCCAGCCGGTCCAGGAGCTGGGTGCGCTCACGGCGCAGGCGGCTGGCGCGTGCGGCGACCGCGCACTCCTCGGCCAGGACCTCGGCGGACAGGGCATCGCCCACCGAGGTCATGCGTTGGTGGACCACGTGCCGCCAGGACCCTTGCTTGTGCGGGGCGCTGGCCAGGACCTGTTCGAGACCTGCGACGGCGTGCTGGAGCTGCTGCATTCTGCGGTCACCTCCGGGGGGCCTGCGGGGGTGGTGGGGGATTCCGAGTGTGGGACCGAGGTCCCCCCGTGTCCAGGCCCGGTCCGGTCGGACAATTCCGTCCGGTCGAACCCGATCCGAAAAGGTCCCGGTCGCCCTGAGAGCAATTCGGCATCATGGCGCGCAAGTCCTCCGATCCCCGTCCCGGCACCACCTTCTACGCCGTCGACCGGGCGCTCCTGGTGCGCTCGATGGGGATCCTCCTGTCGCTCAGCGGCGGGCTCGTCTTCGTGGTCGCGGTGCTCACCGTCGTGGCCGACGTGCCGGGTCTGGTCCTCACGGTCACGGTCGTCGTCGCGGCGCTCGCGGTCCTCACCGGCGCGGTGCTGCTCGGGCGCGCCCGCACGCTGGTGCAGTTCGACGCCGACGGCTACCAGGTCCGCGCCGTGAGGGGGGCCGGTGTGCGCCAGGCCCGGTGGCGCGACGTCGAGGACGTGGTGACCACCACCACCCGCGGGCAGGACTGCGTGGTCCTGCGCCTGCGCGACGGACGCACCACCACGATCCCGGTCGGCGTGCTGGAGGGGTCGGTCCAGGCCTTCGTCGACGACCTGCGCTCGCGCCTGGACCGGGGTCGTGGCTACCGCAGGCTCCGCTGACCGGTAGCCTGTCTCCCGGCCGGGAGGTGTCGCCTAGTCCGGTCTATGGCGCCCGACTGCTAATCGGGTTTGGGGCAACAACCCCATCGAGGGTTCAAATCCCTCCACCTCCGCCGACCCGAGGGCCCGTCACGACCGCGTGGCGGGCCCTCGTCGTACGTCGTCGAGCCGGTCACCGAGCAGGTCGCCGAGCCGGTCACCGAGAAAGTCCCGCCGACCGTGTATCAGGCCGCGCCGCCCTGCCCTCCTCCCTCCCGAGGCGCGACGTCCGAGCGGTCGCCGTGCCGGGTCGGCGGAGGGTCCGGTCTCGGGAGGGGAGAGACCGGACCCCCCGCCCGGCCCTAGGCTCAGCCCACCCCCACCCACGGAGGCCCACCGCTCCCGACGGAGGTCAGTGATGCAGGAACCCGATCCGCGTCAGTCCCTCAAGAGCACGCGCGACCGTCTCACCCCCGCGCCGCCCTACCTGCAGGACATCGCCCAGCAGTTCCTCAACGTCCGGCTGCTCGACCCCCTGACCGCCTACCAGGTCAGGGGCCAGGCCGGCCTTCGGCCGACCGCCTTCCTGGCCGACTCGCTCCTGGTGCGCGGACGCCACCCGCGCACCGTCGAGGCGCTGGCCCAGGTTGCCGCCGAGGCCGGGTTCGCCCTGGTCTGGGACCCGCGGTCCGAGGCCGACGACGCCCTGCTCGAGCGCGCCCGGTTGGACGAGGACGAGCGCGCCGCGCTCGAGTCGGTGTGGGTGCGCCGGGTGCGCATCATCCCGGCCGAGGAGCCCGCGCAGCCGGTCTACAAGCCGATCGACACGTGGCGACTGCTGCAGGCCTACCGCGTCCGGGTCGGCGACGACCGCGCGCGCCTGGCCGACGTCGGCCTCGAGCACCCGGCGAGCGCCGATCCCTACACGAGCTCGCACCCCTACACCTCGAGCCACCCCTACACGAGCAGCCATCCCTACACCTCGAGCCATCCCTACACCAGCTCGCACCCGGTCTCCGCCGGCCTCTCGGCCTACGCCGAACCGGGCTGGGGCGGGCGCCAGCCGGTCAGCTGGAACGGGCTCGCGCCGATCCCGTCCTACGCCGTCGACGGGTCGGTGGAGCGGCCGGTCGTGGCCGTGCTCGACACCCCGATCGGGGAGCACCCCTGGCTCGACGAGACCTTTGTGCGCCACGACGTGAGCGTTCTCGGCGAGCCGGTCGGCCACCGCGCCGAGAGCGTCGGCGCCGCGGAGGCGGAGGCGACCGGGATGACCGAAGGGATGGTCGGCGAGCTCGGGCAGGACTCCGGGCACGGCACGTTCATCGCCGGGCTGGTCCGGCAGGCCTGCCCCGAGGCACTGGTGCTCGACGTGCCGCTGTTCGGCAACGACGGCGTGGTCGCGGAGTCCGACCTGCTGCGCGCGCTCCAGCTGCTCGCGCTGCGGCAGGTGCTGGCCCGCCGCGGTGCGCTGCCGGACGACCTGGTGGTCCCGGTCGACGTGGTGGTCCTGTCGCTGGGCTACTACCACGAGCAGCCCGAGGACGTGGCCTTCGACGCCCTGCTCCGCGGGCCCGTCGAGCTGCTCGGCCGGCTCGGCGTCGCGGTCGTGGTCTCGGCCGGCAACGACGCCACCGAGCGGCCGATCTTCCCGGCCGCGTTCGCGCCCTACGCCGGCGGCCCGGTCGACGACCCCGCCGTGGTGCCCCTCACCGCGGTCGGGGCGCTCAACCCCGACAGCACGGTCGCGCTGTTCAGCAACGACGGTCCGTGGGTGCGGTTCCACCGGCCCGGCGCGTCGCTGGTGAGCACGATGCCGACGACCTACGACGCCTCGCTCGAGCCGAGCAACGCCCTGGTCAACCGCCGCGGCGAGCTGCGCACGGGGCTCGACCCCGACGACTTCAGCAGCGGATTCGGCATCTGGAGCGGGACGTCGTTCGCCGCCCCGGTCTTCGCCGGACAGCTGGCCGCCGCGCTCGCCGCGCGGCTGGGCAAGGGCGACACCAGCGACCCCGTCGCCCGGATGCGCGACCTGCTCGACGCCATGCCGGGCCGGCGGGACGCGGTCGGCGGCGCAGCCGAGGAGGTGGAGTGATGGGCGAGCAGGCGCAGACGCTCGTCGCCCGCGCGAGTGGCGCGTTCGCGGCGTACCAGTCGGGCGACCGCTTCGCCTTCGACACCCTCGTCGAGGTGGTGACGCCGCTGATGTGGCGCACCACGCGTGGCGCCGGGCTGGACCCCACCACCTGCGAGGACGTGATCCAGGGTGTCTGGCTGTCCCTGCTGCGGTCGGCGGACGCGGTCCGCGACCCGCAGACGATCGTCAAGTGGGTGCTCACCACGACCCGCCGCGAGGCGTGGCGGATCTCGCGTCGCACCCGCAGCGACCAGCAGCAGAGCGTCGCCGTCTTCGGCGTCGACTCGGAGGAGCTGATGGACCTGCCCGCGGCCCGTGAGCCCGGACCGGAGGAGCAGGTGATCGAGGACGACCGCCAGCGGATGCTGTGGGGGCACGTCCAGGAGCTGCCCGAGCGCTGCCGGCAGCTGCTCGGGGTGATCGCCTACGCCGACAAGCCGGACTACGCCGCGCTCGCCGAGGCCCTGGGCATGCCGGTCGGGTCGATCGGGCCCACGCGCGGTCGCTGCCTGGCCAAGCTCCGCGACGCGCTGGCCCGGGACGCCGCCTGGACCGGCCAGCACCCGATGCCCCACACGCCGCACCAGAGGCCCACCAGGGAAGGACACCCCTCATGACCGACGACGACTTCCCGTCCGGCGTCAGCGCCGACGTCGAGGCCCTGGCCACCGCGCCGATGGACCGCGAGGACGAGGCGCTGCTGCGTGAGCTCGACCGGCTGCTGAGCAGCACCGACCCGGTGCCCGGTGACCTCGTCGAGCGGGTGCAGTTCGCGCTGGCCCTCGACGAGCTGCACGCCGAGGTCGCCGAGATGACCCGGCTCTCCGCCGACGCCCTGGCCGTCCGTGCCGACCCGTCGGTGGAGGCGGCGACCACGTCGCTGACGTTCAAGACCGACGCGTTCACCGCGATGGTGACCGTGACCCGCACCGGGGACGACCGGCACCGGCTCGACGGCTGGGTCGCCCCGCCGGTGCCGCTGCGCGTGGTCGCGCGGATGCAGGAGGGTGTCCTCGAGGTGGCGAGCGACGAGACCGGACGGTTCGTCGTCGACGGACTCCCGGGCGGCTTCGCCCAGCTGGTCTTCCACCACGAGGGCGGCGCGGTCGTCACCCCGATGTTCGAGCTCTGAGCCCGGGGGCCGCGCCCGTGTCCACCGAGGTCGCCGAGCGGCTGCGCACCGACATCGAGTCGGCGCGCGAGCGGCTCAACCTCGGCAGCCCCGCCGAGGCGCAGGCGCGCTACCGCGAGGTCGCGGCCGAGGTCGACTCCGCCGACGACGGGTCGCCGCTGTTCGCCGAGCTGCGGGCGCGGCTGCTGCTGGGCCGCGCCACCGCGGACTTCGAGGTCACCGGCGACCTCGAGGCGTCGATGGCGCTGCTCGACCTGGCGGCGGTCGAGGCCGAGCGCGGCGGCTGCACCCACCTGCTCGGCCCGGTCAACGGGTCGCGGGGCCTGCTGCTGCTGCGCTGCGGCCGGGTGGGCGACGCGCTGCTCGCGCTCGACCAGGCCGTCCTGACCCTCGACGCGGCGCCGTTGTTCGACCAGATGGCGCTGCTGCTCAACCGTGGCGCGCTGCACCTGGACCGCGGGGCGCTCGACGCGGCCGCCGCGGACTTCGCCGGCAGCCTGGCGCGGGCCGAGGCGGCCGGCGACGAGCTCTTCGCGCGCAAGACCCGCCACAACCTGGGCTACGTCGAGTTCCTGCGCGGCCAGCTGCCGCGCGCGCTGGCGCTGATGCGCGAGGCCGAGACCGACAACCCCGGCGAGACCCTCCCGATCGCGCTGCTCGACCAGGCCAGGGTGCTGCGCGAGGCCGGCCTGGTCGACGCCGCCGCCGACCTGCTCGAGCGCGTCGCGGGGCTCTTCGAGGCGGCGGGGCTCGAGCAGGACCTCGCCGAGACCGAGCTCGCCCGGGCCGACTGCGCCCTGCTCGACCCCGACACCGTCGAGGAGGCCGTCGACCTCGCGAGGTCCGCGCTCGCCCGGTTCGCCCGGCGGGGCAACACCCGGTGGCAACGGCGGGCCGAGCTCCTGCTCCTGCGGGGCGAGCGGCAGCGAGCCATCGGACCACACGCCCTGGCGGCGCTGGCCGACCGCGCCGGGTCCCTCGCCGACGCCTGCGCGGCCGAGCAGCGCGCCGACCTGGCCCACGAGGCGCGCCTGCTGTCCGCCGAGTGCCGGCTGCGCAGCGGGCACCCGGTCGAGCTGCCCCGCTCACGGCCGGGCGACGACGTGACCACCCGGCTGCACACCCGCGAGGTGCGGGCGCTCGCGCTCGACGCGTCCGGTGAGCCGCGCCGCGCGCTGCAGGAGGTGCGCCGGGGCCTCACCGAGCTCGGCGACTACCAGCGGTCCTTCGGCTCGCTCGACCTGCGGACCGCCAGCGCGGTGCACGGGGCCGGACTGGCGCGGATCGGGCTCGAGGTCGCGCTGCGCAGCGGGTCGGCCGCGGCGGTGTTCGAGGTGGTCGAGCGGGGCCGGGCCGTCTCGACCCGGCTGCCCCCGGTCCGGCCGCCCGAGGACGCCGGGACGGCGGCGCTGCTGGCCGAGCTGCGTCAGGCCGAGGAGGAGCTGCGGGCGATCGAGGGCGAGGCCACCGGTGAGGAGTCGGCCCGGCTGCGCCGTCAGGTCGGCCGGCTGCAGCGGGAGGTCCGCGAGCTGGCGTGGACCCGGGGTGCCGACGGCGCGGCGGCCGACGAGCCCCTCGCGGCGCCGCGCTGCCCGGAGGCGCGGGCCACGCTCCGCGAGGCCGGCCAGACCATGGTCACGCTCGCGCGCGACCGGGGCGAGTGGGTCGCGGTCGTGCTGGGGCGGCGTACTCCCTCGGTCCACCGGCTCGCCCGGGTCGAGGCGGTCGGCGCCCAGGTGAGCCGGCTGCGCGCGGACCTGGACGCGCTCGCCATGCCGTTCCTGCCCGAGGGGATCCGGGAGGTGGTGCGCCGCAGCGCCGAGGGCGTGCTCGCCGCCCTGGACGCGACGCTGCTCGGTCCGCTCGGCGTCGAGGGCCCGCTGGTGGTCTCGTGCAGCGGCGACCTGTGCTTCCTGCCGTGGGGGCTGCTGCCCTCGCGCCGCGGCCTGCCGACCGTGACCGCCCCGAGCGCCGCCGCGTGGCTGCGCGGCCATGCGGCCCGGGCGCGCGGGCGTGGTGACCGGGTGGTCGCCCTCGCCGGGCCCGACCTGCGGCAGGCCGGCCCGGAGGCACAGGCCGTCGCCGCGACCTGGCCCGGCGCGACCCTGCTCGACGGCGACCGCGCCACCGGGGCGGCGATGCGCCGGGCGCTGTCCGGAGCCGACCTGGTGCACGTCGCCGCGCACGGCACGCACCGGCAGGACAACCCGTTGTTCTCCTCGCTGCGGCTGGCCGACGGCTCGCTCTACGCCTACGAGCTCGGCCGGACCGACGCGGGGTTCGCCGGCTGCGTCGTGCTCTCGGCCTGCGACGCGGGCCTGGCGACCTTCCGCCCCGGCGACGAGTCCCTCGGCCTCTCGCAGGTGCTGCTCCAGCTCGGGGCGCAGGCGGTGGTCGCGGCGGTCGCGCGGGTCAACGACGAGACCTCGGCCCGGCTCATGGCCGGGCTGCACCGCCGGGTCGCCCAGGGCGTCGACGTGGCGAGCGCGCTCGCCGCGGTGCAGCAGGATTGTGCAGCGGACGGCACCCTCGTCGCGCTGGCCGCTGTGGGCGGGACCTGGTGAGAAGGGCGGATTTTGCAACAAACTGCAGTGCAGTGACCTGCGGTCCGATCCGGTAGCGACCGCTCTTCCGACGCCCACACAATAGTGCTCACGACCTTCGCTCACCCCTAGCACGGACCGCACCCGAGAGAAGCTCGCGAGGAGGAACCCCCCGATGAGCAAGCGCACCCTCACCCGGATCGCCAGCAGCGTCCTCGCTGCGGCGGCCCTGTCCGTCGGCGTGACGGCCCCCGCCGCACACGCCGCGTCCGAGGCCAAGGCCGGCAACGGCCCGGCGATCATCCAGAAGGACACGGGCTGGGACTGAGCGAATCCCCCACTCGCCGCGCCCGCCCATCGGCTCCCCACCCCCCGGAGGAAAGGAAACCCCACCCGCCTCAACCCCCACCGAACGGAAGCGGACACCACGTCTCTCCCACCACCCAAACCCCCCCACGTGGTCGCCCGCGAGTGAGCACTACCGCACGGCCGACACCCCAGCCGACTGCATGCCCCCAGACTTCGCAGTCGGTTCGGCCCGGTGGACCCGCTCCGAGGAGCAACGGACTCAGTCCGTTGCTCCTCGTTCCACGTCCGGGGGCAGATAGGCGCCGGGGTCGGCGGGCTGCGCACCGTGGTCGCGGCGCTCAGCACGGCTGATCGCCCAGGCGAGCTGGAAGCGCGTCTGGACGCCGTACTCCTGCTTGAGCGAGGAGATGTACGTCGCGTAGGTGCGGGGGCTGACCCCCATCCGCTTGGCGCTGGCGGCGTCGCTGTGCCCCTCGACCAGCATCCGCAGCGCCATCGCGCGCACGTCGTCGGCCACGGTGCGGTTGATCTGGTCGTCGACGGTGAACGGCAGGGCGCGCTCCCAGGCGCGCTCGAAGATGTCGACCAGGTAGCCCACGATCGAGCGGTCGGTCACCACCACCGCGACGGCGTTGTTGGCCGACCCGGGGATGAGCGCGACCTGGCCGTCGAAGACCAGCAGGCGCTTGAAGAACTCGTCGAGGGTGCGAGTTTCTGCACCGAACCCCGCCATCTCGAAGACGTACTCCCGCGTGGCCGGGGACTGCCGCGCGGAGTGCTGGTAGAGCGTGCGCATCGCGACCCCCCGCTCCAGCGCGGCGCGGTCGCGGTCCTCCACCGCGGCGAGGGTCGTGGCCTTGCGCCGGCCGGAGGGCTGGGCGGTGAGGATCTCGTCGGTGCAGCGCATCACCTGAGCGGAGATGAACTCGTTGATGGCGTCGAGGGAGTGGATCTGCATCGCGCCGCCGACGTTGCCGTTGCCCGAGCGCCAGGTCTGGCTCAGACGACCCAGCACCTCGTGCCACTGGGCGGACTCGCGCAGCAGCTGGCTGCCCTGCTGGGCCAGCGGCACCACGATCCGGTCGCTGGTCGCGGTGGGGTCGTTGGGCGCCCAGCGACGCGCCACCTCGTCGTACTGCAGCAGGCCGAGGTCGGCGAGCTGGTCGCGCGCGTCGGCGCGCTCGGAGCCCTCGGGGTAGGCCGGGTCGTCGGCCTCGATCCAGCCGTGCTCGACCGCCTCGGTGTAGATCTTCGCCCCGAGGCCGGTCAGCAGCTCGCGTCGGGCCCGGTCGGTCACGCGACCCAGCGTCTCAGATCAGCGGAACCTCGCCTTGCGCAGCGCCGCCTTGGGCACCGAGATGTCGGTGCGGTCGACGTAGAACCACAGACGACGCTCGCCGCGCGGCATCTGCTTGACCACCAGCCGGGCGTGGCCGTCGCGCAGGACGGCGCGGTCGCGGATCGAGCCCGCGCCGCGCACGGAGATGGCGGTCGGCCCTGGGATGGGCCGGCCGGCCACGGTCGCGACGACGTCGAAGACGATGCCGCCGCGGACCCGGTGCTTGGTGGTGGCGAGGCGCACGGTGCCCTTGACCGTCCGGCCTCCCGGGGTCTCCGACACGCTGTGGTAGCCCAGGCGGGAGAAGGTCACCGCGGCGCGGATCTGGTGCGTGACGTCGGCCTTGACCAGCTGGTAGGTCAGCTTGGTCGCGCCCGGGATCGGGTCGCCGTCGCGCAGCCACTGGATGGAGCGGGTGGCCTCCTCGCGGACGGCGCCGGGGTGGACCCGCATGGTCTCGCCGCGCAGCGGGGTGCCGGTGACGGTCGAGCGCTCGACCTGGTGCAGGTCGGCCCGGTGAACCGGCGCGGTGGTGACCGTGCGGGTGACGGGCTCGTAGCCCGTGCGGGTCGCGGTGACGGTGAAGGCGACCCTGCGCCCCGCGCTGCGGGGGCCGAGCCACAGCCGCGGCTGGGTCGCCCCGGCGACGGGCTCGCCGTCCACGAGCCACCGGTAGGACGTGGTGACCGGTCCGGGCGCCCACGAGCCGGTGGTGGCGCGCAGCGTGCGGCCGACGGTGTTGGTGCCGGTCAGGCGCGGCTCCTCGGTGGTCTGGAGGGTGCCGGGGAGGATCGAGTCGGTCACGACCGTCGTGGCGACCTGGTCGGGATAGCCCGCGCGGTGGGCGACGACGGCCACGCGCAGGCGCTTGCCCTGCATCCAGGGTGCCAGCGTGACCGTGCGCTCGGTGGCGCGAGGGAGCAGGTCGCCGGCGACGAACCAGCGGTACTCCACCGAGGTCGGCGACGGGTTCCAGCTCCCGGCGGTCGCGGTGACGCGGCCGCCGACCTTGGGCAGGCCGCTGGCCCGCGGCGCGGAGATGCTCTGCAGCTCGCGGTCGTTGAAGTGGATGAAGCCGGCCGGCCAGCGGTAGTCCCGGGTCACGCGCGCCCAGGAGAAGTCACCGCCCCAGCTGTCCTGGCTGATGATGATCTCGTTGGGGGAGACGACCTTCTCGACGTACGCCACGTGGCCGGGGCTGCCGTCGTTCCACCACGCGATGGCGCCGACACGCGGGACGTCGTCGGTGTACTTGGCCATGTAGCGGCCCCAGTACACCGCGTTGCCGCCGCCCTCCCAGGGCCGCACGTTGGGCATCCCGCTGGCGACCATGCGGTACGCCGCGTAGTTGGTGCAGTTGTGGCCGGAGTACATCCGCCAGTACATCCGGTTGTTCACCGCGGCGTACCCGCCGTTGCCCATCCCCTGCCTGGCGCAGCTGGCGTAGCCGTCACACAGGTGCGTCCCGGCACCGATCGCGGGGACGCCGGTGGTGAGGAGACCGGCCGTGAGGAACGCGACGGAGGCGGCGCGAAGGACTGGTTTGAAAGGGTGAGATGCGGTCACTGGAGTTACTTTGGTGCACTCCTGTGACTGGTGGGAATAGTTTTTCCGAAACACACCGATGTAATTCACCGGAACGTGTGAGGCGGTGTGCTAAGCGACCGGGCCGCACCATGATGACCTGCTGAGCCGCGTCGCGTCCGGCTTTGTGCCGATGTGTTGCGCGCCGGTCCCCGGCCACAGCACCATCCCTGCGGCCGGCGCCGCTCGCCTCGACGCCGGGCCTCCGGCTGCGGCTCGGGGAGGTAGCGTCGTCCGATGAGTCAGCCCCAGAGGAGGTGCCCATGACCGGTGTGGGACAGGACGGCACCGTCGAGGTGGTGGTCGAGATACCGCGTGGCAGCCGCAACAAGTACGAGCAGTCCGAGGACGGAGTGATCTGGTTCGACCGCCGGCTGGGTGGTCCAGCGGGCTTCCCCGGTGACTACGGCTACGTCGTCGGGCTGCAAGGCGAGGACGGCGATGCGCTCGATGCGCTGGTGCTGCTCGACGAGCCCACCTTCCCCGGCGTCCACATCACGTGCCGCGTGCTCGGTTCGTACCTCTTCCAGATGGGCGAGGGCCACGAGACGAAGCTCGTCTGCGTGCCGGCCACCGATCGCAGTCAGGACCACGTGCAGGACCTCGGCGACCTGCCGGCGAACGCCCTGGAGGAGCTCGACGCGTTCTTCGAGGCCTATCGGATGCTCGAGGACAAGACGGTGGCGGTCCTCGAGCACCGCGGGCGCGACCGCACGCTCGAGCTCGTGCAGGGGATGGCTGTCTGACCAGGGGCCCGGATTTCGGGCTCAGCCCAGCCGTCCGGTACGCTGCCACGGTCCCCGCGAGGGGGCGGGCGCCCGTAGCTCAACGGATAGAGCATCTGACTACGGATCAGAAGGTTAGGGGTTCGAATCCCTTCGGGCGCGCTTCCCGGAAAGCCCAGGCAGACACCTCTGACCTGGGCTTCTCCCTGTCACAGGGCTCCACGGTCGGCGCGCAGCGCATCCCGGCATCCCAGTACGCGTCCCCATGTCGGTTGGGGCGCCGGGCCGCCACCGGGGCGTCGCCGGTCGCGGCGAACAGGCGCAGTCTGGGGAGATGAGCACCCCGACTCGCATCACCGCTCCCACGGCCATCGGGAAGACCGAGCCCGCGCGCCGGCGGCGCAAGGGACACGGGTCGGTCCGCGAGCGGCGCCCCGGCGTCTGGGAGGTCCGCGTCACCACCAGCCCCGGACAGCAACGATCGATCACCGTCCACGGCGACCGCGACCAGGCCGAGACCACCCGCCACGCGCTTATCCAGTCGATGCGAGCAAACGACACGTGCCCCGGCGGCCCGCCGCACCTGGTCACCGTCGCGGAGCTGCTCGCCGCCTGGCTGGCCGCCGACCACCCCTGGCCTCCCTCCACCGAGGTCGGCTACCGGTCGGTGGCCCGTGGGCTGCTGGCCGATCCGATCGCCGCGGCCCGGGTCTGCCGGCTGCTGCCCCAGGTGATGCGCCAGACCCAACGCCGCTGGCAGGCCGCGGGAGTCACCGCCACGACCGCCGCGGGCCGGTTCCGCACGCTGCGCGCCGCGATGACCTGGGGCTACGACGAACGCATCCTCGACACCCACCCGCTGCGCTACACCCGCGGACCCGGTCGGACCGCCCCTCGCCGCCCGGTCACCGACGACGACATCCGTGCCCTCATCACCACCGCCGAGCTGCAGCTCCTCGAGGCCATCGCCAACGACGTCCCGGGCCGCCACGGCCACGGTGCCCTGCGCCGCCACCGCGCCGAGCTGGACCTGCTCCTGGTTCGTCTCGCCGCCGACCGGGCGCGTCCTCACGATCCCCCGGTCCCTCTCCGCAGGACGGCTGGGGACCCCGAAGTCCGCCCCCGTGCACTGACCCTGACGCCACCACCGCAGCCCTCTGGCGCGACCTCGCCGCCCGATGGGTCAGCCGCGCCGACCTCCACGGCTCCCCCCGCGGCCCCTGGCTGTTCTCCGCCGACCTCGCCCACCAGCACCGCCTCGGACACAGCGTCGCGACCTACCTCGTCTCCCACGGCCAGATCCTGCAGGCCCAGGCCAGGCTCGGGCACGCCGACGCCGCCACCACCCTGCGCGAGTACGCCTACGCCCTCCCCTTGAACGACCGCGACGTCGCCGACGCCCTCGACGCCCACCTCGCCCAGCCTCCCGACCACCGCACCGCTCCACCACGACCACCCGGCTAGAGACTCGGGACGCCCAGCTCCAGCGTGTTCGCGAGCCCGGCGCCCGTCCCAGCGGTGAGGCATCATGGACCCATGACCAGCGCAGCCAGCCACCTCGGCCGCATCACGGTCGACCCGGCGATCTGCCACGGCAAGCCCGTCATCCGCGGGATGCGCTTCCCCGTCCAGGACCTGCTCGGTCTCCTCGCCGCCGGCTCGACGTTCGAGGAGATCCTCGCCGACTACGACTACCTCGAGCCGTGCACGTCCAGTCGCTGAGCGACGGAGTCCGCACCTCCGACCACGAGATCGCAGAACACGCCGACGCTCAGCAGGCGACCGTGGTCACCAAGGACTCCGACTTCCGACACTCCCACACCGTGACGGGGTCGCCACGCCGCCTCTGCTGGTTGCGACCGGCAACATCAGCAACGCGGCGCTCCTCGCCCTCGTCGACCGGCGCCTCGACGACATCGTCGCCGGATTCGAGGCCGCCGACTTCATCGAGCTGCACCCCGACGTCCTCATCCTGCACAGCGCACCCTGACAGTCCGCCCCAGTCACTGGCTCCGGACTCCATGCTTCCCGGACAGGTACGGTCTCCGCACCGAGGACGGGCCAGGAGATCCAGGGGGAGTCATGTCCGGGAACGAACCGGGGTGGTACCCCGACCCCGTCAGGTCGGGGTCCTTCGACGTCGCGCGCTACTGGGACGGCCGCGCATGGACCGAGCAGCTGCGGGCGGCGACGCGGGCGGAGAGACGGCAGTGGTCCGAGGCGGACCTCGCCGACAGGCGTGAGCGCGTCGCCGAGGTCCGCGCGCGTGCTCAGGCCGGTGACGCCGAGGCGCGGGCGATCGTCGCAGCAGCCGTCGACGGAGAGGTTGACCGCGTCGCGCGGGGCGCCACCCTGGCGCGGTGGGGGACACGGTGGATGGCCGCCATCATCGACGGCTTCGTGGTCCAGCTGCTCTCGATCCTCCTGTCGATCCGTCTGATCGGTCGCCTCCTGCGGGCGTTCGAGGACTACGCCACCTCCGTCCAGGCCGCGCAGGACAACGGGTCACCTCTGCCCGGGTCCGGTCAGCTGCTCGGCCAGATGGTGGGCCCGGTCCTCGGCGTCACCCTGGTCTACCTCGGTGTGGCCCTCGCCTACGAGGTGGGCTTCGTCGCCACGTTGCAGGCCACGCCCGGGAAGCTGGTGCTGCACCTGCAGGTCGAGCCTGCCGTCGGCGGAGGCGTGGTCGGTGTCGGCCGGGCGGTGATGCGCTGGGCGGTCAAGGTGGGTGTCAACGTCCTCAACGTGATCCCTTTCGCCGGGCTCGCCGTGGTGGCCTTCTACGCCCTCGACCGGCTCTGGCCCCTGTGGGACAGCCGGCGTCAGGCCCTTCACGACAAGGCGGCGGGCACCGTCGTCGTGTCGACCCGCTGATCGCGTCGGCAGCCCGGCGCCCCTATGGGCGCGCGAGGTTCGCCGCTGTCCCGCCCGTAGCGAGGGTGTGGCCGCCTCGGGTGGCCTTGGCCCTCAGGTAGCGCGCGTTGTCCGCGTTCGCGTGCACGGTGGTCGGCTGCCTCTCGGCGACGTCGATCCCGAACCGTTGCAGCTGCTCCGCCTTGTCCGGGTTGTTGCTCAGCAGCGCGATCCGGCCCACTCCGAGGGCGACCAGCATCTGCGCGGCGACGGTGTAGTCCCGTGCGTCCGCGTCGTGACCGAGCGCCAGGTTGGCGTCGTAGGTGTCGAGCCCGAGGTCCTGGAGGACGTAGGCGTCGAGCTTGTCGTAGAGCCCGATCCCGCGCCCCTCCTGGCGTAGGTAGAGCAGGTAGCCGCCGGTCGCGCTGATCCGCGTCAGCGCCTCGTCGAGCTGGGGGCCGCAGTCGCAGCGGCGGCTGCCGAGGACGTCGCCGGTGAGGCACTCGCTGTGCAGTCGCACGAGCGGCGGCCGCGCGGAGCCGTCGAGGCGCAGCGCCACGTGCTCCTTGCCGTCGACGAGCCCGGTGAACGAGGAGAGCCTCCCGGTGACGACCCCTCCGTCCGCGAGTCGGACCGGCAGCGCGACCTCGGCCCGGACGCCGGCGGGCGGCGGCTCAGCCGGCACGGACCGGCTCCTCGAGCTCGCTGAACCGCTCCGAGAGCGCGTAGCGCAGCAGCACCACGTCACCGATGCGGCGTACGTCGGCCAGCTCCGCCCGGTGCTGCTCGTCCCAGCGGAATCGACCGTCGCGGACGAACCGAGGTGCCCTCGAGTCGCCGACGAACAGTGGCGCCACGACCAGCTGCAGCTCGTCGGCCAGCCCTGCCGTCAGGAACTGGGTGTGCATCCGGCCGCCGCCCTCGACCATGAGCCGGCGCACGCCGCGCTCCTGCAGGACCCGCGTGACCAGACCCATCGAGACCCGGCGGCCGCCGTCGAGCACGTCGGCCGCCCCGGCCAGCTGCGTGCGCAGCCGTGCCACCGCCGGGCTGCGGGAGAAGACGAGCTTGTCGGTCTCGCCGGTGGTGAAGAACTGCGCGCCGGGGTCGAGGTGCCCGCTGGCGGTGACCGTCACCTTGGCCGGCGTCTCGGTCAGGCCCCGGGCGAGCCGCTCGGCACGCAGCGCCGCGCTCCGGACCACGAGCCGCGGGTCGTCGCTGCGGATGGTGCCCGCGCCGACCAGGATCGCGTCGCAGCTCGCGCGCACCTGGTCCACCCGCTCGAGATCGGCGGCGTTGGAGAGCACGAGGCGTCGCTCGGTGGCGGTGTCGAGGTAGCCGTCGAGCGACTGGCAGCAGCTCAGCAGCACGTAGGGACGGGTCATGCGAGCCTCCAGCGGACGGGACGGGGCACGGCGTCTGCCAGCAGGAGCAGGGCGCCTGGCAGCACGGCGAGGAAGGTGAGCACGCCGTAGAGAGCGGCGACCGTCACCCCGTCGGCGGCGCCGAGCCCGGTGGCGCCGAACACCCAGGCGGCGGTGCCCTTCGCGCGGTCCCCACCCGGGGAGGCTCGCGGGCACCGAGGAACCCACGAGCACGGTGAGCAGCAGGGGTACGGCGGTGTGCGCCGGCAGCGCGACCCCCGCCGCATGGGCCGCGGTCAGCAGCACCAGCACGTGGCCCAGGACGGCGACCGCCGACAACGAGAGCGGCAACCAGAGGCCGCGGACGGCGAGGCGGTGCAGGTCGGTGGCCGCGCAGGACCGCCCCGCCGCCCCCCGAGCACGCGAGACCGACGACCAGCACCAGGGCGACGGCGACCAGCGACCGCGAGCCCGACGTACGCCGGCGTGCGGGCCTCGGCGGGCAGCCACGCCATCGCGACGACCGCGCCTGCGACGAGGAGCACCTGGCCGACGGCGCGCTCCCACACCACCGCCCGGGCCGCGCCCGGGACCGCGGCGACCTCGACACCGTGGCGCACCGCCCGGTGGACGTCGCCCAGCACGCCACCGGGGAGCGTCACGTTGAGCAGCTGGGAGCGGTAGTAGGCCCCCAGCGCCGACCGGACGTCCAGCTCCAGTCCCAGCCGCCGCGCGGTCCAGGTCCACCGCCAGGCGCAACAGCCGGTCGTCACCGCCGTCACCACCAGTGCGGTCGCCACGGCGGGGACGGTCAACCCCGCGAGCGCCCGCATGAAGGGACCCGTGCCGACGGACCCGGCCAGGACCGCGAGCACCGCAGCACCGGCGAGTGGGCCGGCGAGGGGTCGGAGCGCTGGCTTCATGACTGGAGGACGGTCGGGGCGGGGCTTCGGTTCACCCTGGCCTGGTCCACGCGGCCCGCAGCACGGCCCGGGCGGTGGACGACCAGTCGGCGAGCCCGACCCGTCGGGCGCGGGCCGCCGCGCGGAGGTCGTCCCGGTGTCGTGGGTCGGTCAGCCAGCGGCGCAGCGTCCGCGCGAGCGTCACCGGGTCGCCGGGCGCCACGAGCACCCCCGGCACAGCGGGGGTGCGGCCGACCGCTTCCGCGACGCCTCCGGTGTCCGAGGCGACCACCGGGACTCCGTGGGCCAGGGCCTCGGTCAGGGCCATGCCGTAGGTCTCCAGGCGCGTGGGTTGCACGACCAGGTCGGTCCGCGCGTAGAGCGACGTCATGGCCGCGGGCGCCACGGGACCGCAGAGGCGCACGCGGTCCTCGAGCCCGTGCTCGCGAACACTGCCGCGGACCCGGCGCACGAACGCGGCGTCGCGGTCCAGCGGCCCCACCAGGTGACAGATCCACCGCAGGTCCCGCACGGTCGCCAGCGCCTCGACCAGCACGTCCTGGCCCTTGGCGGGCAGGAGCGCGCCGACACACATCAGCTCACCGCCCGGACCGCGGCGGGCGAGCGGGCCGAGGTGCGCGCCCGGCGGCGCGACCGTGACATGTGCGGGGTCCGACCCGTAGGTGCGCAGCAGCCAGTCGCGGGTCCACCGGCTGGTGGTGACCACGCCGGCGGCCGCGGCGACGGCCCGCTGCTCGTGCGCGCGGGTCCGGGCCGAGCCAGGATCGGCGAGCCCGAGGGGCAGGTGGACCAGCAGCAGGACCCTCAGGCGCCCGCCCACGTCCTCGAGGGCGTCCGGCACGGCGCTGCCGACGAGGCCGTCGACCACCACGGCGGCGCCGTCGGGCACGGTCGTGAGCACCCGGGCGAGGGCGGCGCGGTCCCCGTCGGGCCAGGCGCCGGGCACGAGGTGCTCGACCACGGTGACCCCCTCGACCTCGAGCGCACGGCAGAGCTCGCGGTCGTACACGTTGCCCCCGCTGGGCAGACGGGGGTCGTCGACCGAGCCGGGCGCGACCAGGTGCAGGTCCATCACGCGTCCCGCGCCGGTCGGCGGTAGGACGCCCAGGCGACGTCGGACTCACGCAGCACGACCTCCACCTCGGCCACGTGGTCGGTGCCCGCCGTCCGGGCGAGCCTGCCCGCGAACCGGTCGGCCACCTCCCGCGCGAGCACCTCGGTCGTGGTCACCACGCCGGCCAGGGTCGGCTCGTCGTCGAGGTTGCGGTAGTCGAACCCGGCGAGGACCGCCCGCACCTCCCGGGCCACCACGCCGATGTCGGCCACGACGCCGTGGGCGTCCAGCGCGGTGGACCGCACCGTCACCTCGACGACGTACGTCGCGCCGTGCAGCTGCTGCGCCGGTCCGAAGAACGGGTCGCCCAGGCTGTGGGCGACCATCATCCGGTCACGCACGGTGAGGCTGAACATCGCCGTCCTCCTGGTCGTAGCCGATCGTGTCGCAGATCCCGGGAGCGCCCTTCGCGATCCGCTCCATGAGGTGCGGGAGGTCCCCGAACCGCGTGGTCCCGGTGAGCAGCGCGTCGTAGGCCGGGTCGCAAAGCAGCTCCAGCGCGAGGGCCAACCGCCCCGCGCGGTCCCAGCGCGGCCGTGCCCCACGTGCCACCGTGCCGACCTGGGTCGAGCGCAGGGTCAGCCGCCGGGAGTGGAAGTCGCCGCCGAGCGGCAGCGGGACGGCGCGGTCGCCGTGCCAGCTGAGCTCGGCCACCACCCCGTCCGTGGCGACCAGCCCGAGGGCCGTCACCAGCCCCGCCGGCGTCGCGCTGGCGTGCAGCACGAGGTCCTGCTCCCGGGGCGCGTCGGCCGGCAGCGCGAACCCGGCACCGACGCCTCCGCCGTCGCCGCGCGCGAGGCCTCGACGTCGACCAGGGTCACCTCGACCCCCGGCACGCCCGCGAGGAGCCGGGCGGCGGCGCAGCCGACCATGCCCGCGCCGACCACGCAGACCCGGTCGCCGAGCAGGGGCGGCACGTCCCACAGCGCGTTGACCGCGGTCTCCACCGCGCCCGCCAGGACCGCGCGCCGGGGCGGGACGCCGTCGGGCACCGCGGTGACGTCGCGCGCCGGCACGACGTACGCCGTCTGGTGCGGGTGCAGGCAGAAGACCTCGCGGCCCTCGAGGTGGGACGGGCCCCGCTCGACCACCCCGACGCTGAGGTAGCCGTACTTCACCGGCCAGGGAGGTCGCCCACCTGGTGCGGCGCCCGCATGCGCTCGCGCTGGTCCTCCGGCACGCCGCCGCGCAGCACCAGTCGCTCGGTCCCACGGCTCACCGCCGAGAACCGCGTGCGCACCAGCACCTCGCCGGGCCCGGGCTCCGGCAGCCGCTCCGACCGGAGCTCGGCCACGCCGGGGCCGGTGACCCAGAGCGCCCGCGCGGTTGCCGTCACCGTCTGCTCCCGCCCCGGCTGCCGCTGAACCACCGGCGTCCGCCGTCCGTCGTACTCGTAGAGTCCTCATCCACCACACGGAGGTGCCGTGGTCACGGTTCACCCGAGCGCCGCCCTCACGCCCCGGCTGGGGCCGGCGGACCGCGTCACGGCCGTCCGGCTGGTGCTGACGCTCGTCGTCTCCGGTCTGGTCCTGCTGTCGTCGGTCGGCGTGGACGTCCGCACGGCGCTGTGCGTGGTGACGGCCGTCGCGCTGCCCTCGACGCCCTCGACGGGTACGTCGCCCGGCGCACCGGCACCGCGTCGGGGCGCGGCGCCCGGTTCGACGCGGAGACCGATGCCCTGCTCGTCCTCGCGCTGAGCATCTATGTCGCGACGTCGCTGGGCTGGTGGGTGCTGGCGATCGGGGCGGCGAGGTACGTCGTGCTCGTCGGACAAATGGTCTGGCCCGCGTTGCGGGGACCGCTGCGGGCGGCGTACTGGCGCAAGGTGGTCGCGGCCGTGCAGGGGGTGGCACTGCTCGTGGCGGCGACGGGAGCCCTTCCCCACCTGCTGAGCACGGTCGTCGTGGCGACCGCGCTGGGACTGCTCGTCGCGTCCTTCGGCACGGAGGTCGCCGAGCGTCTCACCGGCGCCGCGGCGAGACCCACCGTGGTCACGGGACTGGCACTGCTGCTGGTGTGGACGGCCCTCGTCCTGCCGGCCGGTGGGACCGTGTCGGCCGGGGCGCTCCTCCTGGTGCCGGCCGAGGGGCTGGTCCTGGTCGCGGCCGTCCTGCTGCTGCCCGGCCGGACCGCGCGGGTGCTGGCGGCGGCGGGCAGCGGTGCCCTGGCCGGGAATCCCGCTCGTCCTCAAGGTGCTCGACGTCGGGTTCCGGACGGTCCTGGACCGCGACTTCCGCCCGGTCGGCGACTGGCCCTACCTCGCCTCGGCGGTCGGGGTGCT
>CAWEQX010000007.1:0-90229 GCA_963811385.1 uncultured Actinomycetota bacterium
AGCAGGTCCACACAGTGCGTCAAACCGCGGATGGATGAGCACTCGGAGAACGAGGCCACCAGGCCGGAGCGTTGTAGCCTCCGGGGATGGGTGTGTCGCTCAGTCTGCGGTCACGTGCTCGGCAGGTTGACGAGGCGGTCCGGCAACGAGTGCAGAAGAGCCACCCCTCGGAGTTGATCGCCCTCCTCACGACGCTCGGGCTCATCGCCATCATCGGCAGCGCCGTGCTGGCCACTGTTACTGAGGACAAGTGGCGCGACGCACTTTGGCTCGAGATCGCCAAGTCGGGTGTATGGGTGGTCGCTGTCGGCGTGGTGGGCGGCGCGCTGGGTGCTATCTGGCAGAACATCAGGGATCACCGTGAGGCCCAGATCGCGAAGGAAGCCAAGGACAGGGATCGGAAACTCGCGAACAAGGCCAAGAAGCGCGATCGACGACGTGCTGACCTGGCCAAGGAGCGGGAACGCGAGATCGAGGCACATGCCAAGCTTCGCGCCGAATTGGTATCCCTCGTGCAGATGTACAACAGCGTTTAAAGCGTCCGCCGCAACCTTCGGAGCCTAGGTTTCGACCCCAAGTACCCCGCCCCTGAGTCACATACGGCGAGGAAGACCCAGGTTCTTAGCCCGGGGCAGGCTCGTGGCTTCCACGCGCAGATGCTGGTTCTAAATGGGCTACAGCTCGACTTCGAATCCAAGGCACGGCAGTTCGGGCAAACCAACTTTCTCGGCGATGACACCGAGCGGGTCGTCAAACTCCTCGGAGGGATCCAGAACCACCTCAATCAGGTTCTTCAACTGTGGGAGCACAGCGGGTGGACGATACAAGAGGGGGTCCCTCTGGACGTTGTTTCGAACGGTTTAGTCAAGCTGTTCCGCGTAAGGGAGCATCTGCGCCCACAAGTCTCGGATCCGCTCAGGGAGATTACGCGGATCATCAACAAGCACGTGTTTGGTGAGGCTAGCGCGGAGACTCGACGAGCCTTGCAAGAGATCGTCTCCGCTCACGAGGATCAAGAACCGCAGGACCAGGCCAGCGAACACTAAGAGGAACCATGCGAAAGGTCTGCACCAACGAGAGGCGGCGGGTCCCCTACGAGCGGGTCTGCATACCTACGGGGTCAGATGCCACATCCCGATCGTGCATGAAGGTACGAGACTCGCTGCCTCTCGGTTGCGGTCGCACCCGGTCGAGTCCTACCGCCGCCTGCGAGCACGTCAGTGCGAGCTGGTCCTGCTGCCGGCCTTGCGACTGGCGAATGGCCGGGTTCCCAGTCGTTGACGAACTCCGTGAGGACCCGCTGGGCGCCGCACCATGCCCTGGACGCTCGGTGAGCCGTGCGTGATCTGGAGAGTCGAGCGGGTTGACGGGGATGCCTGCTCGTCCCCGAGGAACAACGTGTGGTCGCCGTGCCCCCGACCGTTGCCATTTGACTGCGTCTATGCTGCCAACGTGTCAGATGGTCAAATCCTGCCGGCGATCGCTCTCTGTGTTGCTCTTGCCTCTTTAGTGATCTCCTTCATGGCCTTCAGACTCAATCGTCGGGCATTTAGATCCGGCGGCCATGATGTCGCGCTTGACGTCGACGTCATGCTGATCGGACCCGCGGAGATGCGTCCTTATCAGCCGGTGCACCTCATCGTCGACCTGTTCAACCGAGGACGTGGCCCCGTGACTGTCGTTAGCATGCGGCTGCAATTCGCTCCTTGGGACGGGATCAAGCATGTGCCACTTTCTGATGCATTCCTGGTCTCGCCACCCGAGCTGCGTGGAAGGGTCGAAGGCAGTGATCATCGTCGCTACGTCTTCGACGTAGGGCGGGCAGCGCACCGTTGGGTGGTGGGTGAGGACACACTGCCTCTGTGGCGCATCAGAAGACTTCAAAGGATGAAGGGCTACCCCGTTTGGCTGGTCGTGGTCTTGGGGGACGGAGTAACTCGTCGCATTCTATTGGATCAGCGCGCGGCACGTATGGCACGTCAGGAAGTGTTCGGTCGCCGGCGAAAGTGTCGAGTAGTCGACCAGCCGTTTGACCCAACGTCTGACCCGTCGGTCTCGCTGTACGATCCGCAGGAGCGAGTGGGTAACCGCATAAATGATCAACCTGTTGCCCCCTTGTCCGACTCCAATCACCCGCGTTCTGATTTCGATCGGAGTGTGACGGAGTCCGACGAGTAGTCACGCGGCCAACGCGTTGGGCCCCGCTCGTAAGTCGGCAACGGCCCGCGAGGCCACCGGAGGTGGATCGTGCCTGCACCACGTCGTCTGAGACGTTTCGCCGCTGCTTGCGCCGCTGCTTGCGCCGCTCAAGCATTGACGAAGGCGCAAGACTCGATCGCGTGACCGCGCGGCATAGTGGAGAAGGCGCGTCACTCCGCCGCGAAGGACCGCTCCGTCCCGCCAAGTCAACGCGACTGAGGCTAGTGCGCCGACCTACCCGGCGCCGCACGTCGCAGGATCTGTTGGCACGTCGTGGCACTTCGTGGCCGCCGTTTGCCTGGGGCGCGCTTGTTCACGCAGTCCCTGGGCACCTGCGGGCTCCTTTAGTTAGTCGAGGAGATCAGGGCGCCTGCGCCGTCCGACAGGACCCGTCCACCGGGGCGGGGCGTCCACCGCACCTCCATGGCTCCCCCTCAGGACAGCAGTTCGGCCAGCACGGCAAGAATGGCGACGAAAGCAGGGAGTCCTGCGCCGATCAGCCACCCGCGGGCAAACCGCTCCCCGGCGCCCAGTACTAGCGGCACCACCCCTACGGACGCGAAGAGCAGACCCAGAGTGGAGCCCCAACCCGAACCAGGAGAGCGCGTGTACGCAGGCGACCAGGCCGAATCCGCACCCAGCGATCACCTGGCCAACTGCGCTCAGGATCTCTCCCGCCGACCTCGGCATCGGTGAGCGCTCCCTATCCGCCCGATCACGTCGCTCAACCTGTGCTGTCAGCGCATCGATGAGGAACTCCTCCTGGGCCGGGTCCAGGGGCTGTGCCCGGCGCTCGCGCATCCAGTCGCGTAGGGCGTGTCCGGAAACCACGGTGACACCATTTACGGTCCTCACCCGCTCGTCCTCACTCCAGCCCCGAACGCCGTGGCCCCATAGGACAACCAAGGGCCGCGCCTTGATGCCTGCCGAACGAAAGGGGGCCCACAGGTTGAGTCGCCGACATTCCTGTGTCACCTGCACAACTGCGGCGCGGATCCTGTCGGGACCGTCCCGCTCATCCCAGGGCTGGCTCGACCACTTCGTCTCAACGGCGACGACTCCCCCAGGACCGACCACAAGATGGTCGATGTCGCCATAGGCGAGGCTGACGTGATTGAGCAGGCGGTCTTCGCGGTTCTTGCGCAACTCGCTCGCCGTCCAGAGCTCGGCCTGCTCGCCCATCATCGATGAGCCGGTCCCCGTGGCTTGGACGACAAAGTTCCACAGCAGCGCCGGCACCCCGACCACGGCGGCCCCGACGACAACGCCCCGCAGGAAGTCATGCGGCAGGAACGAGTCCGGCGCCAGCGCAACCAGGAGCAGTGCCAGTCCGCCCAGCGCGAGACGGGTGCCGTTCCGCTTGAGGTACTCATGCTGCGCCCGCCGCGCGATCAGCCGCGGAGCAGTGCCAGCTCTCCGGTCGCCGGCCAACTCGCGCGCCTGCCTCGCCGACTGCGCACGATCACGCAGAGACCCCATCAGGGCTGCGGGTCTCGGATGGACAGGGCGGGAAGGGCGTCGACGACCTTCATCGTCTCGAGCGACACCGTGACGATGCGGGCAAGCAGGTCGAGGATGTAGCGCGGGTCGCCGACATCTCGGGACCAGTCGTTCGGGTCGTTGACGATGCCGGAGGACTTGTCGGTCTTGATCCAGTAGCGGTCGATGATCCACTCGATCGCCGAACGGGATCCGAGCTGGTAGCGGTACGCCTCCTCCGGGATGCCGCGCAGCGTGATGCGGTCGTTGTAGTGGATGACCGAACGGTCTGCTCGTTGCCCCTCCACCTTCTGCTCGGGAGTCGGCTTTCCGAAGCGCATCTTCTTGTCGGCCACGGCATAGAACCGGTACGTCGTGTCGTGATCACCGCTGTCCGGTCGGGCGTCGAGCCCCTCGAGCGGGTAGGGCTCGACCGACTCGTAGCCGAGGTGCAGCTCGCTGAGCCGCCGGCCCGCTTCGGTGAACGCCTTGGCATCTGTCGTCGTCGTGACGAGCGGGATGCGCGGCAGCATCTTCTTGAGGTCGGGTGCGTAGGTCTCGCGATAGTCGGGGCTATGGAGCAGGCCGTAGACGTAGAAGAAGATGTCGTCCTTCGACAGGTCCGGCCACTCTTCCCCGTAGGCGGCTCGCCAGCGGGCGAGGGCCCAATCGGTGATGTTGTCGATTTGCTCGTAGCCGTCCACGAGATTCGTCGTCCCGGTCTCGAGGTCGAGTTTTTCGATCATCGGACCGGCCTGACGCCAAGTCCAACGGGGGAAGAACTGACCACCGCTCGAGCCCCAGAAGAAAGATCCGGCATGCGCCGAGTTGCCAGCAGCGACCACTGCTTGTCGGAGCCAGGCGCAACTACATAGAAGCCGGCGGTCGAATGCTTCGGCGTCGGAAAGACTCTCGGAAGTTGACGCCGGTCCTCGTTCAGTTGCGGCGAGAAGTAAACGTGCTGGCCGTGAAAGGGTCTGTAGGCAGCCGCGCGCATCTCGCCCTCATTGAGTGCAAGCGGGGCTCCTTGCCTGTGTTTGCTCAGCAAGCGTCGCGACCAGCTGATCCGAGCGGGATCCGTGATCGGGTCCCGGCCAAGGGACTCCTGGTAGGCGCTCGCCAATCTCTCGACGGAACTTCTGATGACCTCCGCATTCGAGTTGTAGACCCAGGCATCCCGGTTCGTAGTGAGCCCTTTCGACGAGACGCCGAAGACACCGAAGTCCTTTGGGTGATCTGGGGCAAGTGAGGCGTGCGACATGAAGTCGTCCCCGCGCTGGTCAAGCCAATCCCCGTGGACGTTCGGGATGATCGCGACGGAATCCAGCCCTCTAACCGACCCAGCCTCAGCAACTCTCGCGAGCTTCTCAGCCCGCGAGAGATACTCGCCGACGTCGGTGTAATGGACTCGAGTCCGCGCAGGCGGCGTCTCGACCGCGGGACTGGCGCCCTTTACGAAGACGGTCACCGCGACGGTTGCACGTGAACCTCCTCCAAAGACCTTCCCTCCCTCCCTTCGCGACTGTTCACCTGCAGTCCGTTGATTGCCACGCAGGTTGAAGACATAGATGGAGCTGAACTCATCAGCCAGTGAGAGCCGCATGCCGTCGGCTCCGTTCGACTCGAGCCAGCCACCGTTGGTAACAAACGCAATGACGCCGCGTTGTTGAACGCGAAGTGATGCCCACTTGATTGCACGGACATAGGAGTCGTAAAGCGAGTTCTCACGGTCTTGGACCCCGAGCGGGCGGCGTAGGTATCTCGGATGGCTGCGTCGATCGTCGGGTAGGACGCGTTGGCGTTGTCGTCGTTCGCGCTGTCCTGCCCGACCGAGTACGGCGGGTTGCCGACGATCACCGTGATTGGCAGAGCCCGCTGGCGGGTGATGCGCTCGTTGTTCTCCGGGAAGATATCGAGGTCGTCGCGATCGCCGTCCTCATAGGACTGGAAGGTGTCGGTGAGGACGAGGCCTGGGAATGGCGTGTAGGCGCCCGGTGCCAGGCCGTCGCCGTTGGCGAGGGCGGCGTAGGTGGTCTCGATGTTGACCGCGGCGATGTAGTAGGCGAGCAGCAGGATCTCGTTGGCGTGCAGCTCCTCGGCGTACTTCCGCGCCAGGTCGTGCGGCTCGATCAGACCTGACTGCAGCAGCCGCACCATGAAGGTGCCTGTGCCGGTGAAGCCGTCGAGGATGTGGACGCCCTCATCGGTGAGTCCTTGGCCGAACTCGGCGCGCAGCACCTCGTCGGCCGAACGCAGGATGAAGTCGACGATCTCGACCGGGGTGTAGACGATGCCCAACCGGTCGACGGTCCGCTTGAAGGCGGTGGCGAAGAACTTGTCGTAGAGCTCGACGATGACCCGTTGCTTGCCCTCGGCGTCCTGCACACCCTCGACGCGGCGGCGCACGGAGTCGTAGAACCGTTCCAGGCTCGCCTGCTCCGCTTCGAGGTTGTGCTCGTCGAGGCTCTTGAGCATCAGCTCCATCGTCTGGGCGACCGGGTTGTGGGTGGCGAAGTCGTAGCCGGAGAACAGCGCCTCGAAGATCGGGCGCGTGATGAGGTGCTGGGCCAGCATCTCGATCGCCTCGTCTTCGGTGATTGACTCGTTGAGGTTGCCGCGCAGGCCCCTGACGAACTCGCCGAACTCCCGCGCCGGCGGGGAGTCCGGGTCGGCCAGCAGACCCTTGATCCTCGTGATGTGGGCCTGGGCGATGTCGGCGACATCGCGCGCCCAGGTCTCCCAGTACCGACGCTCCCCCACCTTCTGCACGATCCGTGCATACATCGCGTCCCGGAAACCGTCGAAGCCGAAGTCCAGCGTCAGCTGCTCCTCACGATTCTGCCCGGGCACGTCGTCGGCGCCGGGGTCGTGCGGGCGCGGGGTGACGTCGATGATGTCGAGCTTGTCGGGGCGCTTCTTGTTGAGCTCGATCTGGTTGACCATCGCGTGGAAGCGCTCGTCGTGGGAACGCAGCGCCTGCAGCACCTGCCACACCACGCGGTAGCGCTCGTTGTCGCGCAGCGCCTCCTCCGGCGCCACCCCGGAGGGGACCACGATCGGGAGCACGATGTAGCCCAGCCTCTTGCCCGGGGCCTTGCGCATCACCCGCCCCACCGACTGCACCACATCGACCTGCGAGCCTCGCGGGGTCAGGAACAGCACCGCGTCCAGCGCCGGGACGTCGACACCCTCAGACAGGCACCGCGCGTTGGTCAGCACCCGGCACGTGTCGGCCGGCGGCTCGGCCTTGAGCCACGCCAGGTGCTGGTTGCGCTCGCTGACGCCCATCGTGCCGTCGACATGGTGCGCCTGGACCTGCAGGTCGTGACCGCCCGACTCGTCTTGCCGCGCGCGGTCCACGATCACCGGGAAGGACGCCGCAGCCTGCTTCGAGGCGCGGATGTCTTTGGCGAAGGCCACCGCCCGCCGCATCGGCACATCGTCAGCCGGGGCGACCCGCTCGAGCGCCTCATCAGTGTCGTGCACCTGGCGTGGCCCGAAGTTCTTCGCCAGACCGTTCCAGCAGCCGATCAGCTTGGCTGCGTCGCCAAGGGCCAGCTCACCCGAGGTCGCCATGGCTGCCTGGAAGTTGTCCGCGACGTACTGCTCGTCAACGGCCAGCACGAGCACCTTGTAGTCGGTGAGCAGGTCGGCCTCGACGGCGTCACCGAACCCGAGCCGGTGCAGTTCCGGACCATAGGTCGCCTCGTCCCCCATGTCAGCCAGGACCGCATCCGCCTCGCTCGCGCGGCGGCGTACCTCCTCACCGAAGACCCGCGGCGTCGCCGTCATGTAGAGCCGCCGGCGGGCCCTGACGTAGGAGTCATCGTGGACCCGCACGAAGTGGGAGTCGTCGGCATCCTTCAGGGTCACACCGGTGGTGCGGTGCGCCTCGTCGCAGACCACCAGGTCGAAGGCGTCCAGCCCGCCCGAGGCTTGGGCCTCGGCCACGACGCCGAGCGACTGGTACGTCGCGAACACGACCGTCATGCGCTCCTTGGCCCGACGGCCGGAGGTCATCCGCGCCACCAGCGTTGCCGCGTCGGTCGTGGCCGGCTCGGTGAGGTCGACCGTCGACAGGTCGCCCTCGTCGCTGACCTTGCGCCCCACCCGGACGTCGGAGCACACCGCGAACGGGCGCACCTCGACCTCCGCCTCGGCCATCCACTCCCGCAGCGACTGGCTGAGCAGCTGGATCGACGGCACCAGGAACAACACTGAACCGCCCGTCCCGACCAGGCGCTCCGCGATCCGCAACGACGTGAACGTCTTGCCCGTCCCGCACGCCATCACCAGCTTGCCGCGGTGGTGCTCCCGCAGCCCAGAGACGACGTCGTCCAACGCCCGCTGCTGGTGAGCACGCAGGCTCTTGGGACCGGTGGCCGGGAGGATCTCCGGGGTGGCCCAGGAGAACTCGGACCAGTCGACGCGGGCGTCATCGAGATAGGCGATGTCGACCCGCTGCACCGGGACACTCAACCCCTCGAGGGTGTCCGAGGCGTTCTTCGACCACGACTGCGCGGTGTCGAAGATGTAGCGGGCAGCGAACTCCTTGCGCCCCGACGACGCCACAAAGGAGTCGATGTCGCCCTTGGGGACCCGCGCGTCGTCGGCATAGAACTTGCACTGGATCGCGGTGAAGTCGTCACGGTCACGGTTCTTCGCGACCAGGTCGATGCCCGTGTCAGGGCGGCCCTGCCGCCCCGGCCACTCCGGCCACAGCCACACCTCCTCGAACCGCGCCGTCCACTCCGGATCGCTCCGCAGGTAGGACGCGATCAACCGCTCGAAGCGGTCCCCCTTGTCGCGCTGGTCCAGCGCTGTCGCCCGAAGTTCCCCGAGCACCTCATGGATGGTCGACATAGGCGACATCCTGCCTCACCGGGGCGGGGGTGGGTCGCCGCTTGTGGTCGAGCCACACCGGTCAGGTGAGAGATCGCCACGAGAGGTTCGCCCGTGTGGCCGTTGCTGACCCGCCGGACGCAATCAGGGGCCTGATCGAGGCCGTGCAGTGAGCGCCCGGGGTGGCTCACCGAGTCGCTCACACCGCCCCAGCAAGTGCCTCACAGGTCGATCCGGAACCGTTATTGCGGGGCGGCCAAGCCCGTTCTGACGGCAGGCTTTGCGGACACTGTGCGGACATCGGGTCCCTGAGACGCAGAAAGCGGCTTCCGGATCTCTCCGGAAACCGCCTCTGACCTGCAGTTTTACTTTGTAGCGGGGGCAGGATTTGAACCTGCGACCTCTGGGTTATGAGCCCAGCGAGCTACCGAACTGCTCCACCCCGCGTCGGTGATCCCTACGTTACCGGGAGGGGATCCCCAGTCCAAATCGGGACCCGCGTCGACCATATGTGAAGACTTCTTCAAGTGATGTATGCTTCAAGTTAGAAGCGACCAGCGAAAGACCACCAATGAGGACCCGCCCGTGACCGTGCCGCTCTACCAAGCGAAGGCGGAGTTCTTCAAGACGCTCGGCCACCCCGCTCGCATCCGCATCCTCGAGCTGCTGTCCGAGCGCGACCACGCCGTCCACGAGTTGCTGGAGCAGATCACGATCGAGCCCAGCAACCTCTCCCAGCAGCTGGCCGTCCTGCGCCGGACCTCCCTGGTCGTCGCGCGACGTGAGGGGGGCGAGGTCACTTACTCGATCAGCGCCCCCGAGGTCCGCGACCTGCTCCTGAGCGCCCGGAGGATCCTCGCCGGCTTGGTCCACGTGGACGAGGACGAGGCGGACTCCGCGTCGAGGATGACAGCCCGGTGACAGGCGCCCTCGCCGTACGAGTCCAGCGCCTGCTTCCCTGCCCGGCTGACTGGACGCCCGCACGTCCTCGGCGGAACCTGACGGCCGGGCTGATGGTCGGCCTCGTGGCGCTCCCTCTCGCGCTGGGCTTCGGGGTCAGCTCCGGCATGGGAGCGCGGGCCGGACTGGTCACGGCGATCATCGCCGGAGCCGTTGCCGCGGTGTTCGGCGGCAGCCGGGTCCAGGTGAGCGGACCGACGGGGGCCATGACGGTCGTGCTCGTGCCGATCTTCGCGACGTACGGCCCTGACGGCGTGCTCCTGGTCGGCCTGCTGGCGGGCCTCATCCTGCTCGGGCTCGCGCTGCTCCGGGCAGGCAGGTTCATCCGCTACGTCCCCGTCCCGGTGGTCGAGGGCTTCACCCTGGGCATCGCGGCCATCATCGGGCTGCAACAGCTGCCAGCCGCCCTCGGCGTAGAGGCGGACGCCGAGAAGGTACTCCCCCTCGCAGGGGCTGCCGCACGGTCCTGGATCGAGAGCCCCGCCTGGACGCCGCTCGGCATGGCGGTGGGTGTGCTGGCCGCCATCCTGATGCTCACCCGGGTCCGGCCGGCGCTGCCGGTGTCGCTGCTCGCCGTCGTCGCGGCCACGGTCGCCAACTCCGCCTTCGACCTCGGGGCGCGGACCATCGCGCGGATCCCGTCGGGGATGCCGGTGCCGCAGCTGCCCGGCATCCCCGTCGGTGACCTCGGCGCCCTGCTCCTGCCCGCGATCGCCGTGGCCGCGCTGGCGGCCCTGGAGAGCCTGCTGTCGGCCACCGTGGCCGATGCGATGAGTGTCGGCCAGCGTCATGACTCGGACCGCGAGCTCTTCGGACAGGGACTCGCCAACCTCGCGTCGCCGCTGTTCGGCGGCATCCCTGCGACCGCCGCGATCGCACGGACCGCCGTCAACGTCCGAGCCGGCGCGACGTCCCGGCTCGCCGCCCTCACCCACGCGCTCGTGCTCCTCGCCGTCGTCCTGCTCGCCGCCCCCTGGGTGTCGGAGATCCCGCTCGCCGCGCTCGCCGGGGTCCTGGTCGCCACCGCCGTCCAGATGGTCAGGGTCTCCAGCCTGCGGGCCCTCCTCCGGTCCACCCGCGGGGACGCCGCGGTCCTGGTCGTCACCGCGGTTGCGACCGTCGTATTCGACCTGGTCACCGCTGTGATCGTGGGCCTGCTCGTCGCCGGCTTCGTTGCCCTGCAGCAGACGGCGAGGACGGCCCGGCTCGATGAGGTGGCACTCGACCAGGCGGACCACACCGACGAGGAGCAGGCCCTCCTCGACGAGCACGTCGTGGCCTACCGTCTCGACGGGCCGCTGTTCTTCGCCGCGGCCCACGACTTCCTGCTCGAGTTGTCAGAGGTCGGGGACGTTCGCGTCGTCATCCTGCGCATGTCGCGGGTCACGACGATGGACGCGACCGGGGCCCACGTCCTGGCCGACACCATCAGCCGGCTCGAGGGGCGGGGCGTGACCGTCCTGCTCTCCGGCGTCCAGCCCTCCCACGTGCGCGTGCTGCGGGAGCTCGGCGTCCACGAGCGGCTGGCGCACGAGCGTCACCTCTTCGACGACACGCCCTCGGCGATTGCCCACGCGCGCCTCCACGCAGCCCGCCTCGCTCACGAGGCCGGGGGCCCGGAGCCGCACCGCCACCCAGCTCTGAGCCCCAGAGCTGGGGCAGCCTCGTGGCCCGGCGTCGACGCCGGGCCACCCTGAGCCAGAAGGACGAACGGGAGTGGTTGCCGCAGGTGCGCGAGGCGCTGGGTCGCAAGCAGCTCCAGAAGATCGGCGCCGAGCTCGAGCGGGCGCGCGCGAAGGCACCCCGCAAGCCCTCGCAGCCCATCCTCCTGAAGACCGTCGACGCGGTCATCCCATCGGCGTTAGCCGCCCTCGGCGGCCTGCAACGCCTGACGGACCAGATCCTCGGCCTGCCGGGTGTTGCGGGCCCAGGCCACGGTGTCGCCGCGCTTGAGCGCGTCGTCGGCCGCGGCGAACTTCTGGTCGGCCTGGCGCAGCAGCGTGAGCACCTGCGGGTCGATCGTGCCGCCGGCCCCACCGTTGCCGGTGCCGCCGCTGCCGCCGTTGCCGTCGTTGCCGCCGTTGCCGCCGTTGCCGTCGTTGCCGCCGTTGCCGCCGCTGCCGGTCTCCTCCGGCGGCAGCGTTCCACCACCGGCGTTGCTCAGCACGTCGTCGATCGCCTGGCTCAAGGTGGTGCCGTAGCCCGCGTCCTGGCCGAAGGAGGCCAGCACGAACCGGAGCACCGGATAGGTGCCCTGCCCGGTCGGGTTGAGCGCGTAGACCGGCTGGACGTAGAGCAGACCGCCGCCGACCGGCAGGGTGAGCAGGTTGCCGTAGATGATCGAGGAGTTGATCTTGATCGGCGCGAGCTGGTCCTGGATCCGGCTGTCGGAGGCGAAGGTGTTGGCCACCTGCGCCGGCCCCTGGACGGCGGTGTCGTCGGGCAGCCGCAGCACCCGGATCTGGCCGTAGTCGGAGCTGGTCGCGTCGGAGTTCACCGAGATGAACGAGGCCAGGTTGTCGCGGTTGTTGGGCGCGTAGACGCTGGTCAGCGAGAAGACCGGCGACGGCGGGGTCTCGTCGACCGGTGCGTCACCGGCCCCCTCCTCCGCACCGGGCAGCGCACGCTCGCCCTGCGGCGGCAGCTGCACCGACAGCCGGTAGGGCGGCTGCTTGCTCGAGGGCTGGGAGGGGTCCTGCGGCACGGTCCACAGGTCGGTGCCCTTGTAGAAGTCCTGGGGCCGCGTGATGTGGTACTGCGCCAGGATGCTGCGCTGCACCTTGAACATGTCCTCGGGGTAGCGCAGGTGCTGCTCGAGGTCGGGCGAGATCGCGTCGCGCGGCTGGACCAGGTCGGGGAAGACCTTCATCCAGGCCTGCAGGATCGGGTCGCGCTCCCACTCGTAGAGCGTGACCGTGCCGTCGTAGGCGTCGACGGTCACCTTGACCGAGTTGCGCATGTAGTTGATCTGGTCGGTCGGCAGCGTGACGTAGGACGGGGCCGCGGTGAGCGCGTCGGAGATCATCGTCTCGAACGAGTCCCGCTCGGAGTTGGGGTAGCGGTCGGTCATCGTGTAGCCGTCGAGGATCCACTGCACCTTGCCGTCCACCACGGCCGGGTAGGGGTCGCCGTCGACGGTCAGCCACGGCGCGACCTTCTCCACCCGGTCCCGCGGGTTGCGGACGTAGAGGATCTTGGAGTTCTCGTTGACCCGACTCGAGAGCAGGATGTTGGCGTCGCCGTACTTCACCGCGTAGAGCAGCTTGTTGAACAGCCCGCCGATCTCGACCCCGTCCTTGCCGTTGTAGGTCGTGTTGCCGCGCTGGCCGGCGACCTCCTCGGGGATGTCGAGCTCGACGTCCTTGGCGCTCGTCTTGGCCTTGCCGACGATGGAGTAGTCCGGAGACTTCTCACCGAAGTAGATGCGGCCCTCGTAGCCCTTCGGGGTGAGGTCGCTGAGGTCGCCCTTGGGCGGCAGGTCCTTCTCGGCCCAGGGCGGCTGGCTGCTGCCGTTGGGCTGCCCGTTGGCGGTGCGGTTGTTGCCGTAGGCGGCGATCACGCCGTAGCCGTGGGTGTAGACGGTGTGCTCGTTGGCCCAGTTGCGCTGGGAGTCGGCCAGGCGCGACTGGTCGAGCTCACGCACGCCGAGGACGATGTCGCGGCTCTGCCCGTCGATCTGGTAGCGGTCGACGTCGAGCACGTCGGCCACGCTGTAGTAGCCGCGCACCTGCTGGAGCTCGTCGAAGGCCTTGCTCATCCGCTGCGGGTCGATCAGCCGGACCCCCGGCAGCGACTCGGTGCTGGCGGTCAGCTGCTCGGCGGTGACGTTGACCGTCGCGTCGTAGTCCTGCTCCTCGATGCCGTCCACGCCGTACGCCGCCCGCGTCGCGTCGATGTTGTTGGCCAGGAACGGCTCCTCCTTGTCGGGCTCGGAGGGACGGACCTGGAACTGCCACACGATGCCCGGCCACACCGCGCCGAGGAGCACGGCGGAGAGCACGAGCAGGCCCAGGCTCATCGTCGGCAGCAGCCACGTGCGGCGCGCGATGTTGGCGAAGAACAGCAGCGCGCAGATCACCGAGATGAACATGAGGATGTTCTTGGCCGGCAGCACCGCGTGGAAGGCGGTGTAGTTGATGCCGGTGAAGCGACGCCCCTGGTCGGTGGTCAGGTCGTAGCGGTCCAGCCAGTAGTCGACCGCCTTGACCAGCACGAAGATGCCGAGCAGCACCGAGAACTGCACCTGGGCGGCCTCGGTGACCTTCTCCCCCGAGGGGTTCTGCAGACGGATGCCGCCGAAGAGGTAGTGGGTGATGATCGCGGCGACGAGGGCGAGCACGGTCATCATCAGGAGCAGGTTGACCACGTAGTGGAACCACGGCAGCGAGAAGACGAAGAACCCGACGTCCTTCTTGAAGTAGGGGTCGGTGGTGCCGAACTGCGTGCCGTTGCGCCACAGCAGGTAGGAGCGCCACTGCCCGGACGCGGACCCGCCGGCCATGAGGCCGAGCAGGACGCCCAGACCGATGACCACCAGGCGGCCCATCGGCTCGACCACGTCGCGGTACTGGTTGAGGCTCAGCTCCGAGGCCCGGGGCCGGAAGACCGGCCGCACCCGGAAGGCGATCGCGATGTTGGCCGCGATGAACCCGCCGAACAGCGCGCCGAACAGCACGAAGAGCACGACCCGCGTCGCGAGCACCTTGCTGAAGACCGCGGAGTAGTCGACGCTGCTGAACCACAGCCGGTCGGTCCAGATCGAGGTGAAGGCGGAGGCGGCGAAGAACAGCGCCACCATGATGGCCGCGGTCCACAGCAGCGCGCGGCGGCGCTGCGGCCGGACGGCCTGGGGCTCGGCCGGGCCGTCGTACGCATCGTCGTCGGGGAAGAGTCCGCTCACGTCATCCTCACTGGTCGGCGGGGGTCTCGCCGGGTTGGTCAGGGCTCACGCCCAGGGTGCTCAGCAGCAACTCTAGGAGGCCGGGCACGAGGTCCGGCGCCTCGAGCACCGCGAAGTCGTCGTCACGGGAGCGCAGGCGCATGGCGCAGTACGTCGAGCCCTGCGCCGCGACCCCGGGTGCGGCCTCGGGTGCGGCGCCGGTCGCGCGGCGCGCCGCGGCGATGATCCGCACCTCCTCACGGTCGGGGTGGCCCTGCGCGAAGGCGGCGGCCTCGTCGGGGTCGGCCGGGACGTCGCCCGCCGAAGGGGGCAGGACGAGGCGCTCGACCACGACGGCCGCACCACGCACCTCCTCGGGCCACTCGATCTGGGCCAGCAGCTCCTCGAGCGGCACCTCCGGGGGCAGCTCGCCCTGCTCGACGGTGACCAGGACGTCCGGGTGGGTGTCCGGGCCGAGGCCGACCAGCGCGGCCATCTCCGGGTCGTGGGCGAGGAGGTCGCCGGCCGGCACGAGCGCGAAGAGCTGCGCCGGCTGGTCCCAGCCGGCCGCGGCCGCGTGCTGCTCCAGCTCGAGGACCGCGCCCCGCAGGGTCGGGTCGATCGCCGGCCGCAGCTCCTCGGGCTGGTCCCCGATCTGGTCCCCGATCTGGTCCTGGGCCTGGTCCTCGGTCTGGTCCTGGGGGGTCGGGTCGGGCTCGTCGCTCATGAGGTGCACCTCGGCAGGTCGGCGGACGGGTCGTCGGCGTAGGCGGTCAGGGAGGTGATGGCCGAGCGCAGCGTCGGCGCCCTCACCAGGCGGATCTCGTCGTCGGAGACCGGGGCGCGAAGGGCGTCCGCGCAGTTCTGCGGCGGGACCAGGAAGAGCGTGGCGCCGTCCCGCTTCGCCCCGACGATCTTCTGCTGGATGCCGCCGATGGCCCCGACCTGGCCGGTGTCGCTGATCGTGCCGGTCCCGGCCACGTCACGGCCGCCGGTGAGGTCGCCCGGCGTCAGGGTGTCGTAGATGGCGAGGGCGAACATCAGCCCGGCACTGGGTCCGCCGATGCCCTCGTCGATGCCCACGGAGACCTTGAAGGGGAAGCGGTAGCCCGTGCCCGGGAAGATGCCGATCAGGGCGCGGTCGCGGTCCTGGGGGTCGCGCACCGTGGTGATCCGCACCCGCTTGCGCTTCGGGTCGTCGAACGGCCCGCGCTCGACCACCACGGTCACCGTGGCGCCGGGCTCGACGCCCTTGAGCGCCTCGAAGACCGAGGCCAGGGTGGGGGTCCGCTCGCCCTCGACCGAGCGGATGCGGTCGCGCAGCTTGAGCTTGCCGGCCGACGGGCCGCCGGGGGTCAGCCCGATCACCTCGGGGAAGGTCTCCAGGTCGTAGCCGAGCCGCCGCAGCGCGGCCGCGACGGCGGTGTCCTGCGAGGTGACCATCTGCGCCGCGGACAGCGCGCGCTCGTCCTCGCTGGTGGTCTGCTCGGGGTAGACGGCGTCGCGCGGGATCAGCGCGGCGTCGTCGCGCCACCACGCCTCGAGCGCCTCGGGCAGGCGGACCTCGTGGTCGGGGGTCGACTCCGAGACGGTCACCAGCCGCAGCTCGCCGTCCGGCGGGTAGGTCTTGGCTCCGTCGACCGACACGATCGGACGGTTGCGGAAGGTGCCGAGGATGTCCACGGTCGGACCGGGGTGCATCGTGACGAACGGGACGGGGGAGGCGACGATCCCGGCGACCAGCAGCACGATCGCCGCGACAGCGGTCACCGTGGCGGTCGAGCGCGGGTTCATGGCCTCACCCTCTCAGACCCCTGGTGGGGCACCGGCCACGCCGAGCGCGCGGCAGGAGGGCGGGCAGCGGGCGGCTCAGCCCTCGCGGCGGGACGGGCGCACGGCGATGCCGGTGCTGCGGTCGTGCACCTGGGGGATGCGGGGATAGTGCGTCGCCGGGTGCTCCTTGGCGATCGCGGCGGCGAAGCGCTCGTAGTCGGCCTCGGACCGCTCGCGCGGGGTGTCCTTCTGCGGCCGGCCCGCCCAGGCGGCCCACAGCATGGCCACCACGGTCACCGCGCCGGCGGGCGCCAGCCACCACAGGATCTCCACGCGCCCAGGCTAGGCGCGTCGGGCGGTCGAGCGCCGCAGGCACGCCTACGGGGTGCCGACCCACTCCTCGGTGCCGTCGGTGAACACCTGGTGCTTCCAGATCGGCACCTGGGCCTTGAGGTCGTCGATGAGGGCGCGCGAGGCCGCGAACGCCTCCCCGCGGTGGCCGGCCGAGACCGCGACCACGACCGCGAGGTCGCCGATCGCCAGGCGGCCGACGCGATGCACGGCCGCCACGGCCACGACGTCGTGGCGGCGGGCGACCGAGGTCGCCACCTCGCGCAGCCGGTCCAGGGCGGAGGGGTGGGCGGAGTACTCCAGGCCGGTGACCGACTTGTCGCTGTCGTGGTCGCGGACGGCGCCGACGAACAGGGTCACTCCCCCGGCGGTCGGGTCGGCGACCGCGGCCGCCACCTCGTCCACCGACAGGGCGACGTCGCGGATGTCGAGCAGCCGGACGGCGCCGGCGGGGTCGACCGGCTCGGCGGGGTCGGCGGGCTCGGCGGGGTCGGGGGGGTCGGTCGCGAGGTCTGGCGGGGCCACGGGTGCGAGGGTAGCCCGTGCCCGCATCGCGAGTAGGTTGGAGCCATGGCGCAGAACCCCGGACCAGACGACCCGAACGAGGAGCCCGAGGAGGGTCGCGACCCGTCGCAGAACCCCTTTGCCGGCACACCGTTCGAGGCCATGTTCGGCATGCTCGGTGGTCAGGGCGGCCAGCTCCCGGACCTCTCGGCGCTCCTCGGGGGCGCGGGTGCCGCGGGGGCGCCCGGTGGCATGGACCTGTCCGCGCTCATGGGTCAGATCCAGGCGATGATGCAGCCGCACGACGGCACCGTGAACTGGAACCTCGCCCGCGACACCGCGCGCCGGGTGACCGCGGCCGCAGCCGACCCGTCGGTGACCACGGCCGAGGACAGCCGGATCGGCGACGCCCTGCGGCTGGCCGACCACTGGCTCGACGGTGCCACCGACTTCCCCAGCGGCGTCAGCACGACCGTCGGGTGGAGCCGTGCGGAGTGGGTCGAGCAGACCCTCCCCACCTGGCAGCAGCTGGTCGAGCCGGTGGCCCAGCACGTGGTCAAGGCGATGACCGAGGCCCTGCCCGCCGAGACCCGCGCCATGGCCGGCCCGCTGATGGGGATGCTCGGCCAGGCCGGCGGGGCGATCTTCGGCCAGCAGGTGGGCCAGGCCATCGGCACGCTGGCGACCGAGGTGCTCGGCTCCACCGACATCGGCCTCCCCCTGGCCCCCGTGGGCCGCGCCGCCCTGCTGCCGACCAACGTGGCCGCGTTCGCCGAGGGCCTCGACGTCCCCGGCGAGGACGTGCGCCTGTTCCTCGCGCTGCGCGAGGCCGCCCACCAGCGGCTGTTCGCCCACGTGCCGTGGCTGCGCGGTCACCTGGTCAACGCGGTCGAGGACTACGGCCGCGGCATGCGCATCGACCTCGGCAAGATCGAGGAGCAGCTCGGCGGAGTCGACCCGACCGACCCGACCGCTCTCCAGGAGGCCATGGCGGGCGGCATGTTCGAGCCGCAGAAGACCCCCGAGCAGCAGGCCGCGCTCACCCGCCTCGAGACCCTGCTCGCCCTGGTCGAGGGCTGGGTCGACGACGTGGTCAACCAGGCCTGCGCCGACCGCATGCCCAGCGCCGGCAGGCTGCAGGAGGTGATCCGGCGCCGCCGTGCGGCCGGCGGTCCCGCCGAGGACACCTTCGCCGCGCTGGTCGGCCTCGAGCTGCGGCCCCGGCGCCTGCGCGACGCCGCCGCGCTGTGGGGCAACCTGCGCACCCGCAAGGGCGTCGAGGCGCGTGACTCCGTCTGGCGCCACCCCGACCTCATGCCGGGGGCGGCCGACCTCGACGACCCGCTGGGCTTCGCCGAGGGCTCCACGCCGGCCGAGATCGAGGACCAGGCCGACGCGATGCTCGGCGACGACTTCGACCAGGCCCTCGCCGACCTGCTCTCGCTCGAGGAGGACGGGGGCGACCCGCCCACCGACGGCGAGCGGTGAGCCCCGGCCAACCCGGCCATGCCGCCGCCCTCGCCGCCCTGCTCGCCTGGCAGGCTCCCGACGAGGTCCAGGAGGCCCTGCGCGCGTCGTACGTCGAGCACCTGCGGTCCCACGCCGACGGGCACCTGCGCACCTGCCGGCCCGACCACCTGACCGCGAGCGTGCTCGTGGTCTCCCCCGACGCCGGCCAGGTGCTGCTCACCCACCACCGCCGGGCCGACGCGTGGTTCCAGCTCGGCGGGCACGTCGAGCCCGGCGACCTCTCCCTGGCGGCCGCCGCCGAGCGCGAGCTGCGTGAGGAGTCGGGACTCACCGCCTACGAGCTGGACCCCGAGCCGGTGCAGCTCGACCGGCACGCGGTGCCCTTCTGCGGCGACGGCGGGGACCACCTCGACGTCCGCTTCGTGGCGGTCGCCGACCCGGCCCAGCCGCTCACGGTCACCGAGGAGTCGATCGACGTGCGCTGGTGGCCCGCCGACGACCTGCCCAGCGAGGAGACCTCGCTGGGCGAGCTGGTGCGGCGGTCCGGCGCCCGCCTGGCTAGGTGACCTCCGGGGGCGTGCTCCTGGCCGCCGACTCCACGCCCTCGAGGAACCCCTTGGCCCGCTCGGCCTTGGGGTAGCGGTCGACCATCCGCCAGAACGCGTCGGTGTGACCGCCCTCGAGCAGGTGGGCCAGCTCGTGCACGATCACGTAGTCCACGACCCAGCCCGGCATGCCCTGCAGCCGCGTGGAGAGCCGGATCGAGCGGTCCCGGGGGGTGCAGGAGCCCCAGCGACTGCGCTGGTTGTCCACCCAGCGCACGGAGGCGGGGCGGGCCAGCCCCTCGAGGTACTTCTCCGACAGGTGCTGCGCCCGGGCCAGCAGGACGTCGTCGCTGGGCCGCCGGCGGGCCTCGGAGCGGCGCAGCCGGCCGACCATCGTGTCGACCCACTCCTGCTCCTCCGCGCGGCTCAGGCGCGCCGGCACCAGCACGACGATGGTCCCGTCGGCCTCGCGGTAGGCCGACACCGTCCGGCGCCGGCGGCGACTGCGCCGCACCTCGATGCCGGGCAGCACCTCGGCCGAGGGCTCCTCGGCGGCGGGCTCGGTCTCCGGCATGGGGGCAACCTAGCCCGCGCCACCCCTCAGGAGGGGCGACGACGCCCGGTCCACTCCAGGAGCCGTTCCAGCGGCCACGTGGTCACGACCCGCTCCGGCGGGACCCCGGCCGCCTCGGCGCGCGCGGCGCCGTACTGCAGGAAGTCCAGCTGGCCCGGCGCGTGGGCGTCGGTGTCGATGCTGAACAGGCAGCCCGCCTCCAGCGCCCTGGCGATCAGGTCGTCCGGCGGGTCCTGGCGCTCGGGACGGCTGTTGATCTCCACCGCGACCCGGTGCTCGGCGCAGGCGGCGAACACCGCGTCGGCGTCGAACTCGCTCTGCGGCCGGGTCCCTCGACCGCCCCGGACGAGGCGGCCGGTGCAGTGTCCGAGCACGTCGACCTGGGGGTTGGCGATCGCGGCGACCATGCGGCGGGTCATCGGTCCGGAGTCCATGCGCAGCTTGGAGTGGACGCTGGCCACGACCACGTCGAGCCGGCCGAGCATCTCCTCGGTCTGGTCGAGGCCGCCGTCGTCGAGGATGTCGACCTCGATGCCCTTGAGCAGGCGGAACTCGCCGCCGAGGTGGGCGTTGAGCGCCTCGACGACCTCGAGCTGTCGGGTCAGCCGGGCCACCGACAGGCCGCGGGCGACCTTGAGCCGGGGCGAGTGGTCGGTCAGCGCCTGGTACTCCCGCCCGAGCTCGACGGCGGTCATCACCATCTCCTCGATCGGCGAGCCCCCGTCGGACCAGTCGGAGTGGCTGTGCAGGTCGCCGCGCAGCAGCGGGCGCAGGGCGTCGCCACCGTCGACGAGGGGACCCGCGCTGGCCTCCAGGTCCGCCAGGTACGCCGGCACGCGGCCGGCGTGGGCCTCGGCGATGACCGCCGCGGTCGCCTTGCCGATCCCGTCGAGCTCCTGCAACGTCCCGGCCTCGGCGCGCCGGGCCAGCTCCCCGGGGTCGAGGGCCAGCACGGTCCCGACCGCGCCCCGGAACGCCTTGACCTTGTAGGTGTCGGCCAGGCGCCGCTCGAGCAGGAACGCCACCCGCCGCAGGGCCGCGACGGGTCCGAGGGGCCGGCCGCCGACGACGCCCGCACTGGTCTGGTCCACCTGTCCTCCTCCGGCCCGGCTCCTCCGGTGCACACCCTGTGCACCCGCATCGTCGCAGGTCAGAGGTGCGCCGGACGAGCGGTGGTGGCGCACGTCCACAGGTCCGTGCCCAGCCCCGACGGGGTGTTCCACAGCACCCGGACGCCCCTCCACAACCTCTCCACAGGGTTCTCCACAGGGGTGGACAAGCCGGCGTTGACCCTGCCGGACGCCCCCGCCTAGGTTCGGGTCATCAAGGCCCCGGGCACTCGGGCCGGCGTCCACACGGGGAAGGTGTGTGTCGGTCCGGGAGCCCGGGGCCTGTGCTGTCCCCCGACCTGCCCGGTCACCCGGCCGGGTCGTCCGGCCCGGCCCCGAACGCCACCGCGAGCAGCTCGGGACCCAGGTCGCAGGCGTCGCTGAGCTGGGCTCGCTCGACCAGGCCGAGCACCGCCTCGGCGGGCGAGACCACCACCCACAGCCACCGGCCCTGCGCCTCCCCGGCCAGCACCGTGCGGTCGTCGGGGCCCCCGCCGTCCCCGCCGTCCCCGTCGTCCCCGCCGTCCCCGTCCACGGGTCCGGGCACCGGCCACAGCGGCACGCTGATCCCGTCGAGCCGCAGCCGCAGGGCCGGCGGCTGGTCGGTGGCCACCCGGCCCGGGTCGCTGTGGGGCATGCCGGCCAGCTGGGCGCCGAGGCCCACGCCGGGCTCCTCGGTGACCACCGTCAGCCACACGCCACCGTCGCGGGGGTGCAGGCCGGTGGTCGTGGCGAAGGTCGCGCGCGGCACCTGCCCCTCCCCGCCGACGCACCCGAAGTCGGCCACGGCCCATCCCGGGGGCATCGGCCACGGCAGCCAGGTGGGCAGGCCCCGCGAGAGCACCAGGTGCTCGGCGAACGCCTCGTAGGAGACCTCGGTGGCCCGCCAGCACGGTTGCGCGTCCCCGTGGAGGGCCCCGTGGACCGAGCAGGTCCACCCGCCTTCGTCGTCGACCACCAGCACCGTCCCGCACTGCGCGCACGCCGGATGCAGCCTCATGCAGGAACGGTCCCCGCCCACGCCGGTCGCGTCAACCGTCGGGTGACGACCTAGATTGACCCCATGGACGCCATGCGCACCCCCTGCGCCGGCGGCATCGTCCGCGACGACCGCGACCGGATCCTGCTCGTGCGCCGCGCGCACGACCCGGAGCGGGGCCGGTGGTCGGTCCCCGGCGGCCGGGTGGAGCCGGGCGAGACCGCCCAGGACGCGGTCGTGCGCGAGGTCCTCGAGGAGACCGGCGTCCACGTGGTCGTCACCGGCGTCGCCGGCTACGTCGAGCGGCCGGCCCCCGACGGCGGCATCTACGAGATCGAGGACCACTACGCGCGGGTGGAGCCGGGGACCGACCCGCACGCCCTGCGGGCCGGCAGCGACGCCGCCGAGGTGGCGTGGATCCCGTCCCACCGGGTCGCGGAGCTCGACCTCACCAGCGGGCTGCTGCGGACCCTGCGCGAGTGGGGTGTCCTTCCCGACCACGGCTGAGTCCGCCGACTACCGTGAGCCCATGATCCCCGGCCCCTCTCGCGGCCGCCACCTGCGGCGGCACCTCGGCGTGGGGATCGCCGTCGTGCTGGTCGCGGTCGGCGCGGCGGGGTGCAGCGACGACACCGCGTCCCCCGCCACGGCCCCGAGCGCGACCGAGCCGACCCAGTCCTCCGGCGACCCGGCCGACGGGGTCGACGTCGAGGGCGAGGGCTGGTCCCTGACCGCCCCACCCGGCTGGGCCGACTCCACCGACACGGTCAAGGCGCGCTTCGCCCAGGTCGACGCGGCCGCCGGCGACACCGCGGTCGCCGGGGACTTCGCCGACAACGTCAACGTGATCGTCAGCGACAAGCGACGGATCAGGACCCAGCGCAAGGCCGAGCGCATCCTGCGCCGCGAGCTGCGGCTGGTCGGCAAGGACGTCACCGTCCACGAGCCCGCCGAGCTCGACGGCAAGACCGCCTACCACGCCACCGCCCGGATCAAGGTCGGCCGGACCACGGTGCGCACCTCGCAGTACTTCGCCCGCCACGACGAGGCGTGGTACCTCCTGACCTTCTCCTACGGCCCGTCCACCGACGCCGAGACCGAGGCCGAGGAGGTCCGCTCGATGCTGGACAGCTGGAGCTGGGCGGACTAGCCAGGGCCAGCAGGCGGCGGGCACGTCGCCCGGTAGTCCCGGCTGGGGAAGAACGCGCGCCACTCGGCGCGGGTCAGGTTGCGCCCGGCCAGCGCGCACGCCCGCCGGGTCCACGAGTCCACCCGGGGGTCGGTGGTCCAGGTCCGGCCGTCGGCGGCGGCGACGACCAGCCCCGAGCCGTCGGCGAGGTAGGCGACGGAGACCGGGCCGGCGGCGTCCACCGGCAGGCTCGCCTGGTAGGCACCGGTGCGGCCGTCCCACAGCGAGACCCGTCCGTCCACGACCGCGGCGACCTGGCTGCCGTCCGGGGCGAAGTCGCGGTAGGCGCCCGCGGGCGCACCGGAAGCGGGCCCGACCCACTCCAGCGTCCGCGCGTCGAACAGGCGCAGCACCCCGGTCCTGTCGGCTGCCGCGACCACGGTGCCGTCCGGCGAGACCGCCAGGTGGGGCCCTCCGAGCAGGTGGCCGCGCTCGGCCAGCACCTCGCCGGTCCCCGGGTCGAGGCGTTGCACGGTCCCGTCGTCGAACGACGCCAGCACCGCACCCTCGCCCACGCCTGCGGCCAGCCCGGCCACACCGCCGGCCAGCGCGACGGGCCGCTGGACGGTGCGCAGGGTCTCCGCGTCGAGGGTCTCCAGGTGTCCGCTGCCGTCCGGGAGGTAGAGCAGGCGCGAGTCGGGGGTGTAGGCCGCCACCAGCGCATCGGTGAAGTGCTCGCGGCGCGCGACGTGTCGACCCGAGGCCGCGTCCCAGACACGGACGTTGCCGTCCGATCCCCAGGTGAGCAGGCGTCGCGCGTCGGGGGCCCATCGGACGCCCCAGGTCACCGGCAGCTGCGCGGACGGCCGGCTGCTCGCGCCCGTGGCGGTGTGGACGAAGCTGAGCCGGTTGTCCGCCAGCCGGGCGAGGACCCCTCCGCCCGGTCCCGGCAACGAGAAGTCGTACCCCTCGGCAGGGATGGCAGGGGTGCCCTCGCCCAGCGGCACCCCGCGTTCGCGGGCCACGTCGAAGACGAGCAGCTCGCCACTGCTCTCCAGGTAGAGCGTCGTCCCCGAGGGCGACAGGGCGGTGTTCCAGGTGCTCCGGGGGAAACGGCGCAGCTGGGTGCGCGAGGCGACGTCCCACACGATGACGTCCTCGGCGGCGGACACGAGGAGGCGACCGTCCGCGGACCAGTCCACGTCCCCGACCCGGGAGGCGTGACCGCGCAGCGCCCCTCGGCGCCGCAGCGTCACGCTGTCGTAGAGGACGACCTGGTCGTCCACCGAGACCGCGAGCGTGCGGCCGTCGGGGCTCAGGTCGAGGTCGCCCGGCGGGACGCGGTGCAGCAACGGCTCGCGGCCGGTCGCGACCAGGCGCCCCGTGCGGACGTCGTACACGCGCAGCGGGGCCCGCCCGTTCCTGCCGACGTACAGGCGGTCCCCGTGACGGTCGAGGGCGACCTGGGCGTAGTCCGGCCCCAGCACCCGGAGCAGCGGCCGAGCCGGGCGCGCGAGGTCCCAGACGGTGGCCCGCCCGTAGGGGGTGAACTCACTCCTCCGGGCGTCCCGGACTAGCTCGTCAGCCCGACCGGCGGCCCGTGGGCGGCGAACGTGCCGAGCACACGCTCGCCGCCGCCGGGCCACGCGCGCACGCGCAGCAGGAACTCGTGGGCGGTGCCCCGGCCGCGTCGGCTCGGCTCGGCCTGCACGTGCAGCAGCCGCCGCGTCGGCGTCGCCGCCTCACCCAGGTCGGCCAGGCGCCGCACCACCCGTTCCTGCTCGGAGGAGTCGAGGTACTGCCACATCACCGAGTGCCACAGCACGGTCGTGGTGCCCTCGACGGTCTCCAGCCGCTCGACGAAGTCGGCGGCACCGGAACGCACCACGTCGGGCGGGTGCCGCTCGGCGACGTCGAGGGCCGCGCGCAGCCGCTCGAGCCGTTCCGCCTGGTCCGGCCAGACGTACGCCGTGAGCGCGAGCCGTCCCTGCGTCGTGGTGGGGTCGACCGGGTGCACGTCGCAGCCGCGGCGCCACACCAGCCGCGGCTCGGCGGCCGGCAGCGAGGCGCCCACCCAGGCCGGCTCGAGGCGGACACCGCTCCCCCGGTCCCCCCGCACGTCGCCGTCGGCGCCCACGAACGCGAAGCGGTCGGCATTGAGGTTGAGGCCGGCCGACGAGCCGAGCTCGGCCAGGCGCACCGGCAGGGCGGGGCCGCCGGCTGCCTGCTGCGCGGCGACGTCGAGGCACAGCGCCACCCAGAGCGCGGCCGAGCGACCGGCCTCGTTGGTCTGCGGCGCGTTGTCCAGCCAGGCGGCGACCTCCTGGGGCTGCTCGGCCAGGACCTGCCGGAAGGCGGCGAGCCCGCCCTCGGACGCCCACGTCCCACCCACCGAGGGGTAGTACGCCGCCAGGGCGCCGGCCCGCCGCTCGAGCACCAGTCGGTGCACCGACCCCAGCAGCCGCAGTGCCAGCGCCGACGGACCCCGGTCGTCCTCGTGTCCACGCAGCACCCGGCGCAGGGCCGAGTCCTCGTCGTCGAGGTCGGGTGCGAGGCCGCGCAGCAGCTCGGCGTACAGCGGGGACCCCATCGCGGCGCACCCCTCCGCCTGCAGGGCGAACGCGGCACCGAGGTCCATCGTGGGGCTGCCGGTCAGCGCTTGAGCGCGTAGTCCTTGAGCAGGTTGCGGCCGATGATCATCTTCTGGATGTCGGAGGTGCCCTCGCCGATCAGCATGAAGGCCGACTCTCGGTAGAGCCGCTCGATCTCGTACTCCTTGGAGTAGCCGTAGCCGCCGTGGATCCGGAAGGAGGCCTCGACCACCTCGTTGCAGTACTCGCTGGCGAGCATCTTGGCCATGCCGGCCTCGACGTCCATGCGCTTGCCCGAGTCCTTCAGGCGCGCGGCGCGCACCATCATGGTGTGGGCGGCCTCGACCTTGGTGGCCATCTCCGCGAGCCGGAAGAGCACGGCCTGGTGGTCGGCGATCGGCTTGCCGAAGGTCTCGCGCTGCTGGGCGTAGTCGATCCCCAGCTCGAAGGCGCGCAGCGCGATCCCGCAGGCGCGGGCGGCGACGTTGACCCGGCCGACCTCGACGCCGTCCATCATCTGCGCGAAGCCCCGGCCGGGCTCACCGCCGAGGACCTGGTCGGCTGCGATCCGGTGCCTGTCGAGGATCATCTCGGTGGTCTCGACGCCCTTGTAGCCCATCTTGTGGAGCTTGCCGGGGATGGTGACGCCCTGGGCGGTCTCGCCGAAGCCCGGCTCCTTCTCCACCAGGAACGTCGTCATGTTCTTGTAGACCGAGTCCGCGCCCTCGTCGGTCTTGACCAGCGTGGCCACCAGCGTCGAGGTGCCGCCGTTGGTCAGCCACATCTTCTGGCCCGAGATCTCGTAGGAGCCGTCGTCCTGCGTGGTCGCCTTGGTCGAGACCGCGGAGACGTCGGAGCCCAGCGCGGGCTCGGACATCGAGAACGCGCCGCGCACCTCGCCGGCGGCCATGCGGGGCAGGTACTTCTGCTTCTGCTCCTCGGTGCCGTGCCGCATCAGCATGTAGGCCACGATGAAGTGGGTGTTGATCACCCCGGAGACGCTCATCCAGCCCCGCGCGATCTCCTCGACCACGAGGGCGTAGGTGAGCAGCGACTCGCCCAGGCCGTCGTACTCCTCGGGGATGGTGAGGCCGAAGATGCCGAGCTCCTTGAGCCCCTCGATGATCTCCTCGGGGTACTCGTCGGCGGCCTCGAGCGCCTGGGCCACCGGGATGATCTTCTTGTCCACGAAGTCACGGACGGTGGAGAGGATCTCCTGCTGGATGTCGGTGAGACCCTCGGTCTGCGCGAGGCGGCCCATGGCGTTCCTTCCGTTCGTCGACAGGGAGTGCCAGCCTAGTGACGGCACACCCCGGCGACGAGGGACGGCGCTGTGCGGTGGCTAACAGGGCCTATGGAGTGGGCCACACCGTGACCAGGTGCGCCAGCGACGCGACCGCGGCCCGGAGGACCTCCTCCGAGGGGACGTCGGTGGGGTCGGTCCCGGTCTGGGGGACGGGCCGCAGCTCCTCGAGGTCGCCGACCACCGGCACACCGAGCTCGGCCAGCCGCCTGATCTGGCGCTCGGCCCGCTGCTCCACCCACTCCCCGGAGAAGCCGATGCGCTGCTCGGGGCCCGCGGGCGCCGGCATGCCCTGCTTGGCCAGCAGGTGCTTGACCACCTTCTGGTAGTGCACGAGCGGCAGGTCGGGGGGCAGCGCCTCGTTGAGGGCGCGCAGGACCTGGGCGCTGGCCGCGCTCAACGAGACGTTCTGCGGGTCGACCGCACCGAACCCGGTCGGGTCGAGGCCGACGACCGAGCAGAACCGATCCCACAGCAGGCCGGACCCGGCCCCGGGGTGCGGGACGGTGACCAACGTGAAGCGGTCGCGACCCACGGCCTGCACCCACTTCTCGGCGATGAAGGGGTAGTTCATCTGGCGCCAGAACCGCCGGGCGTGACCCCGGCGCGGGCGCTCGGTGGAGGCGATGTCGCGCAGGTACTCCGGCCAGGTCCAGGTGGCGCGGTTCTTCAGCCCTTCCTGCCACATCGCCGGCACGTTGCGGCCCAGGTCGCGCACGGTCATCACCACGTGCACGTCGGCCGGGCGCAGTGAGCCCACGACCGTGGCGATGTCCTCCGGCGGCGTCGGGCCGAGGAACTCCATGGAGACGAGCCCGGTGCCCTCGTGCGCCGCCAGCTCCTCGAGCAGACGCGCCCATGCACCCTCCGAGCCCGGCACCACCTGGCCGTCGCGGGTCTGGCCGAGGACGTCGAGCACGGCCAGGATCTGCTGCCGCCAGCGGCGCCCCGGGAAGCAGAACCCCTGGGCGGCGAGGAGGTCGTGGTGCGACTGCAGCTGGTGCTGGATCGTGCTGGTCCCGGACTTCATCGCCCCGATGTGGAGGACGACGGTGTGGGCCACGGTCGCTCCTTCCGAGGCGGCTCAGTCGTGGGAGCCGCGCGGTTCAGGCGCGCGGTCGGCTGGGCACGGTCACGTCGGCCAGGATCATCAGGTGGTCCGATGCCTTGTCGACCAACCTACCGTCCTCGACGCGGTCGTGGGTGAGCCGCAGGTCGCGGGAGCCGGAGGTCCAGTCGATCATCCTCCGCGGCGGCGGGGAGCACGGTCTAGAAGGTGCCGCGGAACCGCTCGGGCACCCGGACCAGCTCGGCCTTGCGCATGCGCTGGATCTGCCGACCGCCGCCCCGGGCCCGCCAGGTGTCCTCCTCCTGCACCACCACCCGGCTCAGCTGGGGTGCGGTGGGGGCGAACTCGGGGATCGCGGCGTAGGGGTCGTCCTGGGGCAGGTCGGCGGTCAGCTTGTCGAGCAGCCGCACCATGCGGTCACCGCTGAACTTCCAGCTGGTGGTGCGGGGCCGGTTGTCGCCGAGCACCGCGGCCCGGCGTCCCTCCGCGGCCACGCGCAGGGCCTCGCGGTCGGCGAACTTGGCGTGGAACAGCCACAGCTCGGGGTCGATCGCCCACTCGGTGTGGCGCAGGCCGTGCGAGGCCGAGGTCCACGCCCCGTGCACCTTCTTCATCGCCGGCTTGCACATCAGGGGGATGAACTTGGCCAGCTGGCGCTGCTCGGAGATGGGCAGCGCGGGGTCGAGGTCGGGCTCCGCGCCGACGTGGTGGACCACGTTCATCCCGACGGCGCCGAAGACCTTGGTGCTCGGCTTGGCCGCGACCAGGTCGGCGAGGGTGTCGTAGCGCTCCGGCTCGGCGACCAGGAACTCGTCGGCGTCGCAGAACACCACCGCGTCGTAGGACTCCAGCAGAGCCGAGGCCACGTGGCTGACGAAGCCCATCCGCGCCGGCTCGAAGGGCCGGTGGACGAACGACGGGATGCGCAGCACCGGGCACTCGAGGTCGTCGGTCGAGCCGTCGGTGGTGTTGTCGTCGATCACGACCAGGGCGCCGGGGCCGCCGCACTGGCGGGAGTAGTGCTCCACCCAGCGGGGCAGCATGACGGCCTCGTCACGCACCATGGTCAGGGCGGCCACGCGCGGACGCCCTCCCGGCGGCCGTCCCTGGGGGCGTCGCCGGAGCGGGTCTGGCATCAGTCGTTCTCCCAGTGGGCGCCACCGGCCTTGGGCTCGTCCCAGCCCAGGACGCCGGAGTCGCCGAGGAGCCGGGAGTCGACCACCGACCCGTCGGCGGTGCGGTAGGCCGTGCGGGCCGACGTGCGCCGGTAGGTGATCGGACGCGTGGCGTGCGACCAGATGTAGCTCCAGTTGCGCTCGTACTGACGGCGGAAGCGCGTGGACTCCGTGGTGAAGACGACCTCGTCGCCGGTGACCCCGATGCCGGCCCAGTTGCTCGAGCCGGTGAGCACCATGTCGGTCGAGCGGTCGTCGCCGTAGTTGCCCGAGATGGTCATGTACTTGTGGTGGGTGTAGGTGTCGAGGAAGCCGTCGCGGTCGTAGTCGAAGCCGTTGGCGCGCAGCGGGACGAAGCCGCGTTCGGTGCGCACACGGAAGGCCTTCTTCACCGGGGCGTCGGCCGAGCCGTGCATGAGCTTGACGTCGCAGCCCTGGCCCCACAGCTGCACCATGCGGCGGGCGATCCAGGCGCCCCGCTCGCCGCCCCAGCGGTGCTGGTCGACCCGGATACGGGTGCGACCGTTGGTGCCGTAGCCCGTGGCGGCGCCGCGGCAGTGCACCTTGCTCAGGATCTTCATGATCGGGTCGGTCGAGGGCGTCGCGTGCGGGAACGGGAAGACGTGCAGCACGGAGTGGTCCTGGATCGGGAACACCTGGTAGAGCGGCTGCGCGCGCTGGTCGAGCTTCATCTGCTCGAAGACGGTCTTGAACGCCTCGTAGTTGTTCGGCCGGTTGTTCAGCACCAGCAGGTCGTTCCACTGGTGGGCCATGGCGTTGTAGGTCAGGTTGTGCGAGCCCACCATGACCACGTCGGTGGCCGCCCCGGACCTGGAGAACAGGTAGAACTTGCTGTGCAGGAAGGACCCTCCGCGACAGCCGCGCTCGCACTGGTAGATGAAGCTGCGCCGGGTGCGGTTGGCACCGAGGACGCCGCGCAGCCGCCTCATCACCTGGGTGGTCTGGTGCTGGTTGAGCAGCAGCTGCACCGCGACGCCACGACGGAACGCCCGGATGAGCGCGTCGCCCATGCGGCCGCGGTCGAAGGAGAACAGCGAGATGCGGATCTCGTCGCCCTTCTGCGTGTGCTGGATCGCCTGGTAGATGACGTCCTCGATGCGGAGGTGACCGGCGGCGCCGCCGTTGGGGTTGTTGAAGTGCGCACCGTAGGCGGGGCTGTACGCCGCCCGTGCCGTCGCCGGGCCGGGCGTGGCGACCAGCAGCGCGCCCAGCACCGCGGTGACGACGGCCAGCGCCACCGCGGTGCCGCGTCGGCGCGCCGTGCGGTGCGTGCCGGCCGTCACGCTCGGAGTTGCCTGCTCAGTCACTTCTGCCCCACTTCGTCGCACATCGGTCGAACCTAGTCTCTGCCTCTGACGATCCTGGAGCGCAGAAGGTTGAGTGCGCGTCGGATCTTGTGTGCGCGAGGTGCCCCGGTGGGCACGCCCGCGATGTGGACCGACGACGTCGCCGACCCCCCTGGTGCTGCCGGGCCGCCGTCCGTTCCTGTGAGGGGTCCTGGTCCGAGGTCTCGTCCGAGGAGCTCGTCGCGCTCCTGGCTGAGCGCCCGGACGTCTCGCAGGAGGCGTGCGATGGCCGTCGTCGCGCTGTCGAGGAGCTCCCCGTCGGTCACGTCGTCCGGGTGGCGGAGGCCAGCCGCCTCGGGCGGCAGCAGGGCCTGCAGGTCACCGCGGACGTCGTAGCCTCCGGTGCGCAGGAGCTCGACGGCCCTCTCTCCACGTCGTCGGAGATCGGAGCGCTTCGCCTCCCCCGCTCGGAACTTCTCGCGCCGAGTCGGCAAGATATCACCCTCGGCGAGGTAGCCACGGATCCAGCGACCGCGATCCATGGCGGAGCCGAAGCCCTCCAGCTCGGCGTTGACGCGCCGCAGCAGCTCGACCTCGACGAGCCCGAGCGAGGCGTTGACCGGCGCGTCGGGGACCTCGAAGTCGCCCCCGTCGAGACCCATCACCTCGGCGAACCGGTGCCACAGCTCGCCCGGTGCACCGGCTCCCGGCGCGACCACCAGGACGTGGATGCGCTCGGCGGGGACGACCGCCGACCAGCGCTCCAGGATGTCGGCCAGGTCGAAGCTGCCCCACCCCCACTCGTCGGTCGGGTCGTAGTCCTCCCGGGCGGGGTAGGCGTCGATGGCGAGGGTCCCGCCGTTCTTGACGTCCTCCTGCCACCGCGAGACGCCCAGCTCGGTCATCGCGCGCGCGGTCACCACGACGTGCAGCTCGCGCTCGCCGAGGTCCTCGACGATGCGGCGCACCTGCGGGGTCGAGGCCGCGGCGAAGAACTCGTGGCTGATCTCGGCCTCGCCGTCCCAGGCCAGCACCTCCTCGACGAGGTCCTGCCAGGGTCGGGCGACGTCACCGGGACGCCGCGCCAGCTTGGGGTCCTCGCGGACGTCGAGGGAGGCCAGCAGGTGACGCCGACGCGTGCGGCCGGGCAGGAGCACGCCGTGCTCCTGGAGGCGCTGCTTGTTCGCCCACAGCACCTGCTGGAGGTAGGTGGTGCCGGTCTTGGGCAGACCGATGTGGAGGTAGACGCGGTGGGGGCGCTCGCTCACGGCCAGGTCAGCCCCCCGCCGCGGGGGCCGGGGGGCCGCCCACGCTGGCGTGGTAGCGCGCCAGGAGCTCCTCGACCCGCACCGGGTCCTGCTGGGCCAGCGGGAGGACGAGCTCGCCGACCAGGTCCATCAGCTCGGCCAGGCGCAGGTTGACCTGCCGGCACTCCTGCACCTCCGCCTCCAGGTCGCGGATGCGCTGCTCCAGCTGCGGGGCCTTGCGCGCGGCCCGGGCCAGGTCCTTCAGTGCCATGCGATCACCAGTCTCGTCACCTCGAAGGTCTCCTCACCGCGCGGGAAGCCCCCGTGGGGTGCGTCGTCGGCGGTCTCGGTCAGGTCCACGCGCTGCAGGACGCGGCCCCGGTGCTGCTCGACCTCGGCCACCAGCGCGTCGACGTTGAGCGGGCGCGACCGGCCACGTCTCCCCGAGGCCGGCGGGGTGACCGCCTCGCCGGCGTCGCCGCCGGGCGCGCGCCGGACCTGCACCAGGGTGCGCCCCCCGCCTCGCGTGGTCAGGTCGGCGAGGCGGTAGAAGCCGCGCCTGCCGTCGGCGTCGACCGCGTCGAGCACGTGGCGGCACACCACCGAGCGCGGTCCGTCGAGCCGGGCCAGCTGGGCGGAGCCGACCACCACGGACCGCAGCTCGTTGAGGTTGGCCCAGGCGAAGGTCAGCGGCAGGCCCTCCTCCGCGGCGCGGTCGGCGAGGTGGCGGAAGTGGATCGGCTTGAAGTCGACGCCGACGGTGCTCACGCCCTGGCGTGCGGTCCAGGTCGCGTCGACCCCGGCACCACACCCGACGTCGAGCAGGGTCGCCGGACGGCGCGCGCCCTCGAGCACCTGCAGCGTCCACCGGGCGAAGGCGCTGGGCCGCAGGTCCGGACCGGCCAGGTCGCGCGGGCGGGCGACGTCCCACTCGAGGATGCGACCGCCGCGGGTGCCGCGGAACCAGCCGTCGAGACGCCGGGTGGTCGCGCGCGGGGTGGTGAACTTGTACGCCGGGTCGGGGGTGCGCCACGTCGGGCCGTACATCGCCTCGAGCAGCCGCTCGGGCCGGGCCGGCGCGGGGAACGTGCGGCCCTCGAAGCCGACCTCCCCCAGCGGCCACATCCAGGAGCGCTCGAACGGGGCACCGACCTCGCCCATCAGGTAGAGGTGGTTCGTGCCGCCGAGGCCCTCGGCCGGGCGCATGAAGCCGCCGAACACGTCGAGCCCCCGCGTGCCGCCGTCCGGCTCGGTCACGTCGACCCGGATGCCCATGCCGCTGTAGCGCGTGACCGGCAGCCCCCGCTCGACCAGGGCGCGCTGGAGCCGGAAGGACTCCGCGACGGCCTCGGCCGGGTGGTCGAAGCCGCTGACGTAGCCGAGGTCGGCGTCGTTGTCGTGACCGATCAGGCCGCCCTCGCGGACCGCGCCCAGCAGCGAGCCGTAGGCCAGGAACGCCTCGATGCCGCAGGCCCGCAGCTCGCCGAGGACCTGCTCGATCGAGTCCAGCAGCGGAGCCACCTGAGCCGGGTCGCGGGAGTCGAAGAGCCGCGAGAGCACCAGCGACTTGTCCAGGCCCAGCGGCCGGCCCTGCTTGTCCACCACCGCGACCCGGCCCTCGCCGGACCCGAGCACGGCGTCGGCCCGGCCGACCTCGTGGCCGTGGACGTGGTCGACCAGCCGCACGGTCGCGCGTCCGTCGAGGAAGCGGGCCAGGGCCGCGGGCCAGGGCAGCAGGCGGTGCTCGTCCTCGACCCGGGTGTCGCGGACCGTCCAGAAGGACCAGATGCGACGGTCGTCGAGCAGCACGTCGACCGCGGCGTCGTGGCCGGCGTCGGCCGGGTCGGGGCCCAGCCACAGGCCCGCGTCGTCGACCCGGAGGGAGCGCAAGGGAGCCAGCGGGTGCTGCTGCGCGCTGCCCACGCCACACCACCTCCCACCCGCCTGCCGGAGGGCTCAGCCTAGCGTCGGGACGGCGCCGGTTTCGGGACCCGCGGGCCGCGTCGCTCGCGTACCATCGGTCCGTGAAGTGGAACGTCCGGCCGACGGACTGGGTCGTCGGCGCCTCCCTGCTCGTCGTGGTCGGCGTCGCCGGCACCTACGGCGTCCAGGCGGTCGCGACGCCCGCTCCCTCGCAGCGGGTCACCCGCACCGACGCGCCGGTCGACGACTGGGGCAGCGTCCACGAGGACGTCGCCGAGCGCACGGTCCTCGAGGCCAAGCCGCGCGCGGCTCGGCCGGCCAAGGCCCGGGCCCGGGGCGAGGTCCGGGCCCGCACCGCGCCGCCGGCCCCCACCGTCGAGCAGCAGTTCCCGCAGCCGCTGACCATTCCCGGCCCGCGGGCGCGCAGCGCCCCGGCCCCGACCATGCCGGTCGTGGTGAGCTCGCTCAACGTCCTGGGCAGCAGCCACACCGCCGGTCACGGCACGGGCAGGAAGGCCCGCCCCAGTGGCGTCGCCCGGGCCGGCGGCGCGGCCCGGCTGATCAGCGGCAACGGCGTGGGCATCGTCGGGCTCCAGGAGCTGCAGTGGGACCAGGCCGGGGCCCTGAGCAGCCGCCTGCCCGGCTACGGCATCTACCCCGGCCGCTCGCTGGGTGCCCGCGAGGCCGAGAACAGCATCATGTGGCGCGAGGACATGTTCGACCTCGTCGAGGCGCACACCGTGACCATCCCCTACTTCCACGGCAACCCGCGCGAGATGCCCTACGTCAGGCTGCGCGCCGCGGCCAACGGCAAGGAGCTGTGGGTGCTCAACGTCCACAACCCCGCCGACACCCCGCAGTGGGGCAACAACGCGCGCTGGCGCGCCGCCGCCGTACGCCGCGAGGTCGCGCTGGTGCGCAGCCTGCGGCGGACCGACCCCGGGACCCCCGTCGTGATGACCGGCGACATGAACGACCGGGCCGAGTTCTTCTGCCCGATGGTGGGCTCCGGCCTGCTGGCCGCCGCCAACGGCGGGAGTGCCGGGGACGGCTCGTGCTCGCCGCCGCCGGCCACGCAGATCGACTGGGTCCTGGGCACGCCGGGCCTGTCCTGGGCGGGCTACGTCGTGGACCGCTCGCCGCTGGTGCGCTGGTCCACCGACCACCCGATGGTGCGCGCGGTGCTCACCCTCGAGGCGGGCGACGCGGCGTCGGAGGCGGCCGACGCCCTCGCCGCACTCGGCGACTGACCTTCCCGAGCAGCCCCGCGGGGTCCGGCTCGTGGCGGCGCGCGACCTCCTCGAGCAGCATCGCGGCCAGCTCGCGCGGCGTCCCGAGGTCGTCGCGCTCCACCGCGTCGGGGTCCGCGCCGGGCTCCGGTGGCCGCACCTGCAGGTCGTCGAGGTCACCGTGGACCTGCCAGCCCCGCGCCCGTACGGTGTCGGCCCAGCCCGCGGACCGCTCGGCGAGGTGGGCGGCGAGGTCCGGCGTCGCGCGAGCCGGCTCGCCGGCTCGCGCGGCCAGCACCTGCTGGGCGAACCACCGCTTGACCACCTGGGCGTGGTCGGGCTGGGCGATCCGGCCGTCGAGCTCGCGGAGCACCTCGCGCAACAGCCGCACCTGCGCCGCGCCGAGCGAGCGGTTCGCGCCGGACACCGGGTCGGTCCCGGCGGGGTCGAGCGCGTCCGGCGGGATCGCCGCGGCTTGCGCGAACCGCCGCCACAGCACGTCGGGGGCCGCCCCGGGCGGCGGCGCGGTCACCACGTGGACGGCGGCGTCGGGCAGGGCCGCGGCCCAGCGGTCGAGCACCCCGACCAGGTCCTGGGAGCGCCAGAAGCCCAGCTCGGCCGCGGCCGACTCCGCCGGTGTGGGCAGTGCCGCCACCAGCTCGGCGTAGGACCAGGGGCGGCCGTTCTTGACCTCCTCCTGCCAGTGCCCCATCGCCTGGCGCAGCGGGTCGCGGCAGGTCACGACGAGGTGGACCTCGAAGCCCACCAGGTCCGCGGCGACGCGCTGCGCGACCTCGGAGGAGGCGCCGGCCAGGATCTCGTGGCTGAGCACCGCGGGCAGCCGCACCTCGCGCACCCGGTCGACCAGGGCCCGCCACGTGCCGTCGATGCCGTCCGGGCCGTCGTGCGGCAGTCCCCACAGGTCGTGCTGCCCGCGCACCTCGACGGCCGCGCGGAACATCGCCTCGGGACGGACGAAGGGATAGAGCACCCCGGCGGCGCGCAGCTCCTCGCGGTGGGAGGCCAGCAGCCCCTGGAGGTAGGTCGTCCCGCTCTTGGGCAGCCCGACGTGCAGCGTCAGACGGGACCGGTCCGGGGCCGGTCCGGGCAGCGCGGTGCTCACCCGGGCGAGGGTAGTGGGCCCACTACGCTGGAGGGTGTGAGCACCTCGCCGAACCGCGTCTTCGTGGGCCGCCTGACCGGCCTGCAGGTGTTCGACCCCGCGGGCGACCAGGTCGGCCGGGTCCGCGACCTGGTGACCACCCTGCAGAAGGGCCACCGCCCCCCGCGGGTGGTGGGCCTGGTGGTGGAGGTGTTCGGGCGCCGGTCGATCTTCCTGCCGATGACTCGCGTGACGAGCATCGACGGGCGCCAGGTGATCACCACCGGCGTGGTCAACATGCGCCGCTTCGAGCAGCGCAACAACGAGACCCTCGTCGTGGCGCAGATGCTCGACCGGCGGGTGACCATCACCGAGTCCGGGGTGCAGGGCACCGTCTACGACCTGGCCATCGACCAGCAGCGCAACCGTGACTGGGTGGTCAGCAAGGTCGCGCTCCAGGAGGACTCCAAGCGCTTCGGGCGCAAGGGCCAGACCCACGTGGTCGAGTGGCACGAGATCACCGGCTTCGAGGTCGACGGCGGCGAGCAGGGCGCCACCCACGTGCTCGCCGCGCTCGAGGAGATGAAGGCCGCCGACCTCGCCACGGTCATCCACGAGATGCCGTCCAAGCGGCGCCGCGAGATCGCGGCCGCGCTCGACGACGAGCGGCTGGCCGACGTGCTCGAGGAGCTGCCCGAGGAGGACCAGGTCGAGATCCTCGGCGACCTGCCCGACGAGCGCGCCGCCGACGTGCTCGAGGAGATGTCGCCCGACGACGCCGCCGACCTGATCGCCGAGCTGCCGCCGGAGACCGCCGAGAACCTGCTCAGCCTGATGGAGCCGGAGGAGGCCGAGGACGTCCGGCGCCTGATGAAGTACGAGGACCGCACGGCCGGCGGCATGATGACCACCGAGCCGGTGGTGCTCCCCCCCGACGCCACCGTCGCCGAGGCGCTCGCCCACGTCCGCAACGTCGACCTCACCCCCTCCCTTGCCGCCGCCGTGTACGTCTGCCGTCCTCCGCTGGAGCCGCCGACCGGCCGCCTGATCGGGGTGGCCCACATCCAGCACCTGCTGCGTGAGCCGCCCCGCACGATGCTCGGCTCCATCGCCAAGGGCTCGGAGGACTCCATCGACCCCTCGGCCCGGCTCGAGGACGTCGCCCGCCACCTGGCGGCGTACAACCTCGTCGCGGCACCCGTGGTCGACGAGGACGGGCGCCTGCTGGGCACCGTCACCGTCGACGACCTGCTCGACCACCTCCTGCCCGAGGGCTGGCGCGAGCGGCCGACCGGCACCGGGAGGCTCCGTGTCTGACCTCGGCTCCACCCGCCCCGAGCGCGGCCGCGGGCGGCGCAGCGAGCGCCGCGAGGTCCGTGACCAGCAGCACCGCAGCGTCCGCGAGCAGCGCATCGAGCGCACCGAGGCCGAGCGCCAGGCGCGGCTCGACCAGCCGCGCGACACCCGCCGGCTGCGCCGCCCCCGCTTCGAGGACGACGCGTTCGGCCGCTTCGCCGAGCAGTTCGCGCGGTTCATGGGCACCGCGCGGTTCCTGCTCTACATGACCGCGTTCGTCGTGGCATGGGTGACGTGGAACTGGATCGCCCCGGGCGCCTTCGACGAGTACCCCTTCATCTTCCTCACCCTCATGCTCAGCCTCCAGGCGTCGTACGCCGCCCCGCTGATCCTGCTCGCGCAGAACCGTCAGGAGGACCGCGACCGGGTGGTCGGCGAGCAGGACCGGCTCGACAACAGCCGCGCCCACGCCGACATGGAGTTCCTCGCCCGCGAGATGGCCAGCCTGCGGATGGCGCTCGGGGAGGTCGCGACCCGCGACTACGTCCGGTCCGAGCTGCGCAGCCTGCTGACCGAGATCGAGGAGCGGCTGCCCGGCGAGGACGACGCCGACGAGGACGAGCAGGCCGGTCCGAGCGAGGAACGCCACACCCCGTCCCCCTGAGCGGACGTGTGAGGCGCCGTACGCTGGGAGGCATGACCCACCCCACTCCCGACCAGGTCCGCGCTGCCCTCGCAAGCGTCAACGACCCGGAGATCCGGCGCCCGATCACCGAGCTCGGCATGGTCGAGTCCGTCGAGGTCGACGCGTCCGGTCACGTGGCCGTCACCGTCCTGCTCACCGTCTCCGGCTGCCCGATGCGCGACACGCTGACCAAGGACGTCACCGCGGCGGCCCGCTCGGTCGAGGGCGTCACCGGCGCGACCGTGACCTTCGGGGTGATGAACGACGAGCAGCGCACCGCGCTCCGCGCCACCCTCAGCAACGGCAAGGCGCCCAAGGAGATCCCGTTCACCAAGCCCGACTCGCTGACCAAGGTCTATGCGATCGCCTCCGGCAAGGGCGGGGTCGGCAAGTCCTCGGTCACGGTCAACCTCGCCGTGGCGATGGCGCGCTCCGGCCTCAAGGTCGGGCTGATCGACGCCGACATCTACGGCCACTCGGTGCCGGCGATGCTGGGCGTCGCCGACCAGCGGCCCACCCAGGTCGACGACATGATCATGCCGGTGCCGACGCAGTACGGCCCCTCGGTGGTGAGCATGGGCATGTTCAAGCCCCGCCGCGAGCAGGTCGTGGCCTGGCGCGGCCCGATGCTCGACCGGGCGCTGGTCCAGATGCTCTCCGACTTCTACTGGGGCGACCTCGACGTCCTCCTGCTCGACCTGCCCCCGGGCACCGGCGACATGGCGATCTCGTTGGGCCAGCACCTGCCCAACGCCGAGGTGGTCGTGGTGACCACCCCGCAGGAGGCCGCCGCCGAGGTCGCCGAGCGCGCCGGCACGATGGCCTCGATGCTGCACCAGCGCGTGGTCGGCGTGGTGGAGAACATGTCCTACCTCCCCTGCCCGCACTGCGGCCCCGAGCACCGGATCGACCTGTTCGGCACCGGCGGCGGCCAGCGCGTGGCCGAGACGCTGAGCGACCGGTTCGGCTACGACGTCCCGCTGCTGGCCGAGGTCCCCCTCGACCCGCGCCTGCGCTCCGGTGGCGACACCGGCCGCCCCCTCGTCGCCGACGAGCCCGACGCGCCGGCGTCGGTGGCGCTGGGCGAGGCGGCGCGCCGGCTGAGCAGCCGCGGTCGCAACCTGGCCGGCATGCAGCTGGGCCTCACCCCGACCAGCAAGCTCTGACCCGGCCCCCGGCTCACCGTCCCTGGCCTAGGCTGCCACCGTGCTGGGGATCGGGTTGCCGGAGTTCTTCGTGATCGCGGTCGTCGGCATGCTCGTCTTCGGCCCCGACCGGCTGCCGGACTTCGCCCGCCAGGCGGGCCGGATGGTGCGGCAGCTGCGCCACCTGTCCCAGCAGGCCCGCGACGACATCCGCGCCGAGCTGGGCCCCGACTACGCCGACTTCGAGCTGCGCGACCTCGACCCGCGACGCGCGATCCGCAAGCACATGCTGGAGGCGTGGGACGAGGACGAGGACGAGGAAGGCCCTCGCCCCTCCGGCCCCACGCTCGCGGCGGGCGAGCGTCCGCCGTACGACTCCGAGGCGACCTGACCGGACGGACCGGCGGGGAGGCGTCAGCCGACCTTGGCGTCCAGCTCGATCACCAGGCGCCGCTGCTCGCCCTTGCGGACCACCGTCAGCTCCACCCGCTCGCCCGGGCGGTGGCTGCGGATCGCGACGATCAGCGAGATGCCGTCGAGGACCTGGGTGCCCTCGACCGCGACGATGCGGTCGCCCTTGCGCAGCCCTGCCTCGGCGGCCGGGGTGCCCCGCGGGACCGCGACCACCTGGGCGCCGGTGCGGCTGGTGCCGGTGTCGACGTTGGCGCCGATGACGGGGTACTCCGCCTTGCCGGTGTCGAGGATCTGCGCGGCGGTGATGCGCACCTGCTCCATGGGGATCGCGAAACCGACCCCGATCGAGCCGCTCGCGCTGCCGCCGAGGAAGCTGCCGCCGGTGGTGGCGATGGCCGAGTTGACCCCGATCACCTGGCCGGCCAGGTTGACCAGCGGTCCGCCCGAGTTGCCGGGGTTGATCGCGGCGTCGGTCTGCACCGCGTTGATGTAGGACGCCGAGCTCTGGTCCCCGGTCGTGACCGGCCGGTCCAGGGCGCTCACGATGCCGGCGGTGACGGTGTGGTCCAGGCCCAGCGGCGAGCCGATCGCCACCACCGTGTCCCCGACGTACATCCGGTGGGAGGAGCCGAAGGTCACCGGACGCAGGTCGCCGGGCTCCTGGATCTCGACCACCGCGATGTCGTAGACCTCGCTCGCGCCCACCAGACGGGCCCGGTGAGGACGGCCGGCGTTGTCGATGACGACGATCGTGCCGCCGTCCTCGGCCAGCTCGGTCACGTGGTTGTTGGTCACGACGTGGCCCCTGCCGTCGATGACGAAGCCCGACCCGGTGCCGCCCGTTGCCCCCTGGTCCTTGCCGCCACGGACCCGGACCTGCACGGTGCTGGGGAGGAGGCGCTGCGCGACGGCGGCGATCGAGCCGGCGGAGGCGCGCCCGCGGTCGACCCCCTCGAGCGGGCCGAGCCCGATCGAGCCGGAGCGGGAGGTGCCCAGGACCAGCGCACCGCCGAGGACGCCGCCGAGCAGCCCCACCACGAGCGCGGTCACCGCCACGACGGGCCAGACCCAGCCGGGGGTGCGCGACACCGCGTGCGGTCGGGACGGCGGTGGTCCCGCCCACAGCGGCGGGGCCGGGTCCCGGGCCGGCGCCCCGGGCGCCCCGGGCGCTCCGGGCGCACCGGCGTCGCCTGCATCAGGCGTCGGGTGCGGGGGCGGCTGGTCGCCGTGGTCGCTCACCTGCTCATTGTCCCCCACGCCGGTGACCCCCTCGGCGCGGACGGGAGCCGCGGTCAGGGCAGGTCGACGCTCCGGGGCACGCGCGGGCCGTGCAGCCACAGCGCGTCGACGAGCGGGGCGCCGGAGCCGCCGGGCGCGGCGGTGGGCGTGGTGAGCGAGGCCTCCACCGGCACCGGTCCGTCGACGGCCGGCAGGCCCACCAGGGACGCGACGACCACCGCCGCCGCCGAGAGGCCACCGACCCCGGCCGCCGCGGCCAGCCGGGAGCGCGGGGTCCAGCCGCGACCGGGGACGGAAGGGGCGGGCTCGTCGAGGTCGGCGAGGCCGTCGACCTCGACGAGGTCCTCGGGCAGGGAGCACAGCCGCTCGGCCAGCGACGCGGGAGCGGCGGCGGGGCGGGTGAGCAGCAGCTGGTTCTTGACCCAGGTCTGGCGGCGCACCGAGTCGGTGCACAGCGTGCAGCGCAGCACGTGGGCCCACGCGCGCTCGGCGGTGGAGGGACGCAGCTGTCCGTCGACCAGCGGCGCGACGAGCGCGCCCAGGTGCCCGCCGGCGTAGGTCGACAGGGAGGGACCGCGCACGCTCACGACTGCACCCTGGGGTGCTCGGACGGACCGGCCACGCGCTGGCGACCGGGTCCTGGGGCGCGGTGGGACAGGGCCTCGCGCAGCAGCGCGCGGCCGCGGTGGATGCGCGAGCGCACCGTGCCGAGCTTGAGGTCGAGCACGCGCGCGATCTCGTCGTAGGACAGACCCTCGATGTCGCAGAGCACCACCGCCGCGCGGAAGTCGGGCGGCAGCGAGGCGAGCGCGTCCTCGACGTCGGCCTCGAACAGCCCGTCGAGCAGCACCCGGTCGGAGGAGACGTCGGCCGCCGAGACCCGGCCGGTGTAGGCGGACTCCGTCCCCGGGTCGTGCGGCAGGTGGTCGAAGCGGATGCGGGCGCGGCGGCGCGCCTGGTCGAGGAAGAGGTTGGTGGTGATGCGGTGCAGCCAGCCCTCGAAGGTGCCGGGGACGTAGTCGTCGAGTGAGCGGAACACGCGCACGAAGACCTCCTGGGTGAGGTCCTCGGCGTCGGCGACGTTGCCGGTGAGGCGGTAGGCCAGGCGGTAGACGCGGCCGGAGTGGTCGCGCACGATCTCGTCCCACGACTCGCGGGTGTAGGCGCGGTCCTGCCGGTCGCCCTGCTCGGTCGGGCCCATCGTCATCACATCCAGTCGGCTCCGGCGGCTCTGTGTCCGCGGGCTCCTCACGCTAGGAACCCACGCTGAGAGCGGGCTGAGGGGAGCCGCAGCGTGGGCTGCGAACCGCAGGGCACCGGAGGGAGGGTCACACCGTGCCAACGCCCGAGGGGGTGCTGCGAGTTCCCGCGATAGAGTCACCGCGTCCTGCGGCCCAGCGACGGCCGCCGGCACCGCCGAGAGCAAGTGCGAGGAGAGCGTCATGTCCACCGGTCTGAAGCCCGCGAGCTGGACCTACGCCGAGCAGTTCCTGGTCGAGGACGAGATCCTCGCCGCCGCGCGCGCTCGCGCCCAGGAGGTCCGGGTCTCCCCCATCGGCACCGGCGCCGGGGCCGCGCTGCGCTTCATCGCCTCGGTGATCGAGGCCCGCTCGGTGGTCGAGATCGGCACCGGCACCGGCGTCTCCGGCCTCTGGCTGCTGCGCGGCATGCGCCCCGACGGCGTGCTCACCACGGTCGACACCGAGGCCGAGCACCAGCGCCTGGCCCGCAAGGGCTTCACCGAGGCCGGCGTCCCGAACCAGCGCGCCCGCCTGATCAACGGCGCCGCGCTCGACGTCCTGCCCCGCCTGACCGACGGCGCCTACGACCTGGTCTTCTGCGACGGCGACAAGCAGGAGTACTCCGACTACCTCGCCGAGGCCCTCAGGCTGCTGCGCCCCGGCGGCGTGGTGGCCTTCGACAACGCGCTGTGGCACGACCGGGTGGCCGACCCGGCCCAGCGCGACCCGGAGACCGTGGCGATCCGCGAGGTCGGCACCGCGGTGCGCGACCACGAGGGCCTCGTGCCGCTGCTGCTGCCCGTCGGCGACGGCCTGCTGGTGGCGCGCAAGCGCTGAGGCGGATCCCCCGGGAGGCCGCCGCGAGGAGCCCGCTAGGAGCACAGCCAGCGCAGCAGCAGCCGCGCGCCGAAGCCGGTGGCACCCGGGGTCCACTCGTAGTGGTCCGAGGGCGAGTCGCCGACCGAGGCGAGGTCGAGGTGGGCCCACCGGACCTCCCCGGCGAACGGCCGCAGGAACAGCCCTGCGGTGATCGCGCCCGGGGTGCCGCCGGCGTTGTCGGCGTCGGCGACCTCGGACTCGATCCGCTCGACGTAGTCGTCGTGCAGGGGCAGGCGCCAGAGCGGCTCGCCCGAGGTCCGGCCGGCGTCGAGCAGCTCGTCGGCGAGCGCCTCGTCGTCGGTGAACAGCCCGCCCAGGCGCTGGCCCAGGGCGATGCGCATGGCGCCGGTCAGGGTCGCCACGTCGACGATCACGTCGGGTCGGATCTCCTCCACGGCGTAGGCCATGCCGTCGGCGAGCACCAGGCGGCCCTCGGCGTCGGTGTTGGTGACCTCGGTGGTGCGCCCGCCCTTGTGACGGATCACGTCGCCGGGACGCAGCGCGGCGCCGCCGACGGCGTTCTCGGCGCACGCGAGCAGGCCGCTGACCCGCACCGGGCAGCCGAGCCCGCGCAGCGCGCCCATGACGGAGAGCACGACCCCGGCACCGGTCATGTCGCGCTTCATCGAGGTCATCGCGTCCGGGGGCTTGAGCGAGAGGCCGCCGGTGTCGAAGGTGATGCCCTTGCCGACCAGCACGACGTGGGGAGTACGCCGGGTGGTGCGCTCGGGCTCGTAGTCGAGCCGCACCAGGCGGGACTCGTGGTCGGAGGCCTGGCCGACGGCGAGGATGCCGCCGAAACCGTCGCGGCGCAGGGCTGCCTCGTCCCACACCCGGCAGGTCAGGTCGTGCTCGCGCGCCACCTCGACGGCACGGTCGGCGAGCCAGGCGGGGCTCTTGGTGCTGGAGGGCATCAGGGCCAGGGCGCGCGAGAACCACGACGCGTGGGCGGCGACCCGGGCCAGGCGGACCGCGGCCTCGGCGCCGTCGCCGATCCCGGTCAGGCTCACCTGCTCCACCGGGGGGCGGCCGGGCTCGGTCTTGAGGTCGAAGGTGAAGCTGCCGAGCACGAGCCCCTCGGTCAGCGCGCGGAGGGCCGCGGCGTCCTCGCGCGCCTCGGCGGGGACCAGGTCGCCGTCCAGGCAGTCCGCCCCGATCGCGACGGCCACGTGGGTGCGTCCGCGGACCCGTCGCGCCAGGCTGGCGGCAGCCCGTCGTAGGTCGGTGGCGGTGCCGCGGCCGAGCCCGACCAGGAGGACCGAGGCGGGACCGTCCTCGGCGAGCACCGGCACCTCGAGCACCTCACCCACCGAGCCGCGCGCGTCGAGGCGGCGCAGGGCGCGCTCGAGCGGCGCGCCCAGGAGGTCGGCGACCAGGTCGGCCTGGTCGCCCAGGAGGTAGGTGTCGTCGACGCTGCGGAACCCGACCGCCCAGACCTCGGCGGAGGCGTCCGGCAGAGTCGACGAGGTGACCGCGACGGGCGGCGCGGCCGAGAAGTCCGCTCCCGAGGACGGGACGGGGAACGGGGGCACGGAGGTCAGCCCACGACCCCCTTGAGTGCGTCACCGAGCGCGCCGGCCTCGTCGGCGTTCAGCTCGACCACCAGTCGACCACCACCCTCGAGGGGAACCCGCATGACGATGCCGCGACCCTCCTTGGTGACCTCGAGCGGGCCGTCCCCGGTCCGTGGCTTCATGGCCGCCATGCTGACACCTCTCCCTTGTCCGTCCACGCCGCGAAGCGCGTGCGAAAGGAGGCGACGCTGCGCGCAGCCCCCTCTGTCGTCGTCATAGGTGTCTAGTATCTCCCACCGGTGTGACATTGCCGAAACCGGAGGGTCCGCATGAGCCGCACAGACGACAGCACGCAGCAGCGACCGGGGGTGGAGGTCACCCGCCGGGGCGGGGTCGCGATCCTGCGGCTCGACCGCCCCGAGGCGATGAACAGCCTCGACGTGGCGACCAAGGAGGCGTTGCGCGACGCGGTCCTCGAGGTGGGTGACGACGCCTCGGTGCGGTGCGTGGTGCTCACCGGCAGCGGCCGCGCCTTCTGCGTCGGCCAGGACCTCAAGGAGCACGTCGGACTGCTCGCGGACGGCGCGGAGTCGCTGTTCACCACCGTCCCGGAGCACTACAACCCGACGGTGCTGGCGCTGGCCACGATGCCCAAGCCGGTGATCGCCGCGGTCAACGGCGTCGCGGCCGGTGCGGGCGCGTCGCTGGCCTTCGCCGCCGACTACCGCATCCTCGCCGACACCGCGGGCTTCAACCTCGCCTTCGCCGGCATCGGGCTGTCCTGCGACACCGGGATCTCCTGGACGCTGCCCCGCCTGGTCGGGCGCGGCAGGGCGATCGAGCTGCTCTTCGAGCCGCGCACGATCCCGGCGGCCGAGTCCCTCGAGCTGGGGCTGGCCACCCGCGTGGTCCCCGCCGACGAGCTGGACGACGCGGTGGGCGAGCTGGCCGGCCGCCTCGCCCAGGGCCCGACGCAGGCCTACGCCGCGATCCGCTCGGCCGTGCAGTTCTCCGCCACCCACGCGCTGCCCGAGTCCCTGGCGCACGAGGCCGAGATGATGACCTTCACCGGCGGCACCCAGGACCACCGCGACGCGGTGGAGGCGTTCGTCGGCAAGCAGCGGCCGGTCTTCCACGGTCGCTGAGGCGCGGGTGCGCGCTCAGGGCTCGTCGGGTCGGCGGCACTCGGCGAGGTGGTCGTCGACCAGGCCGGTGGCCTGCATCAGGGCGTAGGCCGTGGTGGGACCGACGAAGCGGAAGCCGCGACGCTTGAGGTCCGTGGCCAGCGCGGCCGACTCCGGCGTCGAGGCGGGGACGTCGGCCACCGTGCGCGGGCGCGGGCGCGCCGGGGGCCGGTGGCGCTCCACCAGCGCGGAGAAGCCGCCGTCCAGCTCGGCGACCCGGGCGGCATTGGCGATCGTGGCCGCCACCTTGGCCGCGTTGCGCACGATCCCCGCGTCGGCCATCAGCCGGTCGAGGTCGTCGGCGTCGAAGGCCGCGACCCGGACCGGGTCGAACCCGGCGAAGGCGGCGCGGAACGCCTCGCGCTTGCGCAGGATGGTCAGCCAGCTGAGGCCCGACTGGAAGGCCTCGAGCGAGAGTCGCTCGAACAGCGCGGCGTCGCCGACGACCGGGCGGCCCCACTCGGTGTCGTGGTAGTCGAGGTAGTCCGCGGCGGACACCGCCCAGGGACAGCGCGGCCGCCCGTCGGGACCGAGCCGCGCCCCGCTCGGCTCAGCGCTCACCGTCGCGCGCCTGCCGCAGCTCGGCGACCAGGCGGTCGAGCAGCGCGTCGACCTCGGACATGCGGTAGCCGCGCAGCGCGGTGGTGAAGCGGACCGCGTCGAGGTCCTCGGCGGTCAGCGGGCCGTCGTCGGGCACGGTGGCGTCCGGCCGGTCGTCGTAGACCTCGGCGAGGCCGCCCAGCCGACCGGTCGCCGCGACCGCGGTGGCCCCCATCGCGGCCACGATCAGCACGGCGAAGAACCACATCATGGCGCGATGCTCCCACGGTCCTCGGGCTCGCCGGCCGCGCGCGCGGTGGCCTCGGCGGCCTCCTCCTCGGCGGCCTCGTGCTCGGACAGCTCGACCTGGTTGGCCTCCACCATCACCCGCACCGCCTCGGCCGGGTCGTCGGTGACCTGGAGCAGCTCGAGGTCCTGCGGGTTGATCGCCCCGTGCTCGAGCACGGTGTCGCGGATCCAGTCGACCAGGCCGCCCCAGTAGTCGGAGCCCAGCAGCACCAGCGGGAACGAGGTGACCTTGCGGGTCTGGCGCAGGGTCAGCGCCTCGAACAGCTCGTCGAAGGTGCCGAACCCGCCCGGCATGACCACGAAGCCCTGCGAGTACTTCACGAACATCGTCTTGCGGGCGAAGAAGTAGCGGAAGTTGACGCCGAGCTCGACGTGGTCGTTCATGCCCTGCTCGAAGGGCAGCTCGATCCCCAGGCCGACCGAGGTGCCGCCGCCCTCACGTGCACCGAGGTTGGCCGCCTCCATCGTCCCGGGGCCGCCGCCGGTGATCACCGCGAACCCGGCCTCCGCGAGCAGGCGGCCGACCTCGCGCGCCTGGGCGTAGGCCGGGTGGTCCGGCGTGGTGCGCGCCGAGCCGAAGACGGCGACGGCGGGCCCGAGCTCGGCCAGCGCGCCGAACCCCTCGACGAACTCGGACTGGATGCGCAGCACGCGCCAGGGGTCGGTGTGGACCCAGTCGGACGGCCCCCGGTTGTCCAGCAGGCGCTGGTCGGTGGTGCTCTCACCCGCCCGGGAGCCGGTCAGCCAGGTGCGGCCCTGGTAGCGCTCGTTCACGTGGTCTCCTCGTGCTCGGTCAGCCCTCGAGCCAGCTGCGCAGCTGGCGCTCCACCCGTCGTACGTGCTCGACGGGGACGTGCTCGTCCTGGCGGTGGGCATACATCGGGTCGCCGGGCCCGAAGTTCACCGCCGGCACGCCCAGCGCGCTGAAGCGTGCCACGTCGGTCCACCCGAACTTCGGGTTGGCCGTGCCCCCGACGGCCGCGACGAAGTCGGCGGCCGCGGGCACCGAGAGCCCCGGCAGCGCACCGGGCGACAGGTCGAGCACGACCAGCTCGAACCCCTCGAACAGCTCACGCACCCACGCCTCGGCCTCCTCGGGCGAGCGGTCGGGTGCGAAGCGGTAGTTGACCTCGAGCCGGCACTCGTCGGGGACCACGTTGCCGGCGACGCCGCCGCTGACGCGGGTCGCGTTGAGGCCCTCGTGGTAGGTCAGCCCGTCGATCACCGGCCGCCGCGGCTCGTAGGCACGGAGCCGGTCGAGCACCGCGCCGGCCGTGTGGATCGCGTTGCTGCCCATCCACGAGCGGGCGCTGTGCGCGCGCTGCCCGCGGGCGACCACCTCGGCGCGCAGCGTGCCCTGGCACCCGGCCTCGACGACGGCGTCGGACGGCTCGAGCAGCACCGCGAAGTCGGCCTCGAGCAGCGCGGGGTGGCTCGCGGCCAGCTTGGTCAGGCCGTTGCGCGCGGAGTCGACCTCCTCGCACTCGTAGAACAGGTAGGTCACGTCGCGCGCCGGCTCCGCCACGGTGGCGGCGAGGTGCAGCGCGACGGCGACGCCGCCCTTCATGTCGCAGGTGCCGAGCCCGTGCAGGACACCGTCCTCCAGCCGCGAGGGCAGGTTGGCGTTCTCCGGGACGGTGTCGAGGTGCCCGGCGAGCACGACGCGCTCGGCCCGGCCGAGGTGCGTGCGGGCGACCACGGTATGGCCGAACCGCTGCACCTCCAGGTGCGGGAGGCGTCGCAGCTCGGCCTCGACGGCGTCGGCGATGGCCTGCTCGTCGCCGCTCTCGGAGGGGATGTCGACCAGCGCCGCGGTCAGCGCGGCCGGGTCCTGGGCCAGGTCGAGGGCGACGGTGCTGGGCATGCCCGCATCCTGTCAGGCTCGTTCAGGGTTCTTCGCTAGCGTGTCCGCGTGACCAGCGACCCCAGCCAGCCGACGAGCACGGGCCCGCGACCGGCCTTCGGGTTCGGCCTCGCCACCCTGACCGGCACCGCCCGGACGGCCGACGACGACGCCCCGCGCCCCGAGGGCGCCCCCGGCCGCGACGTCGTGCTCGACGTGTGGTTCCCCGCGCCCTACCTGGGCCCCCGCGCCGGTCAGTCCGACACCGGCGGCCTCGACTCGCTGGCCGGCGACGACGAGGCACGCGGCGTGCGCACCGAGGTCGTGGCGGTCGAGGTGCCCGACCTGGCCGCGCCGCCCGCCGACCCCTACGACGTGTGGCTGCGGCTGCACCTGCTCTCCCACCGGCTGGTGGTCCCGCACGAGGTCGACCTCGGCGGCATCTTCGGGCTGCTCACCAACGTCGTGTGGACCAGCGAGGGCCCGTGCGCGGTGCAGGGCTTCGAGCAGACCCGGGCCCGGCTGCGCGCCGAGGGTCGCCGTGCGACCGTCTTCGGGGTCGACAAGTTCCCCCGGATGACCGACTACGTCCTGCCGGCCGGCGTGCGCATCGCCGACGCGGACCGGGTGCGGCTCGGGGCGCATCTCGCGGAGGGCACGACCGTGATGCACGAGGGGTTCGTCAACTACAACGCCGGCACGCTCGGCGCCTCGATGGTCGAGGGACGGATCAGCGCGGGCGTCGTGGTCGGCGACGGCACTGACGTCGGCGGCGGCGCCTCGATCATGGGCACCCTGTCCGGCGGCGGCAAGGAGATCATCTCCCTCGGCGAGCGCTGCCTGCTCGGCGCCAACGCCGGCATCGGCATCTCCCTGGGAGACGACTGCGTGGTCGAGGCCGGCTGCTACGTCACCGCGGGCACCAAGGTCGCCCTCCACACCGGTGAGGGGGAGCCCCGGGTGGTCAAGGCCGCCGAGCTCTCCGGCGCCTCGGGCGTGCTGTTCCGTCGCCACTCCCAGACCGGTGCGGTCGAGGCGCTCCCGCGCGCCGGCACGGGCATCGAGCTCAACGACGCGCTGCATGCCAACTGACCGACCTCGACCGGTCCGGCGGTCGCGCCGTCGGGACGACGAGCGCGGCCGCGCCCGCACCTGGGTCCTGCTCGTGGTCGTCGTCGCGGTCGGGCTGGGCACCGGGCTGCTCGTCCGCATCGGCGCCGGCCCGCTGCCCGACCCCGACGGCTGCACCGCCGAGGTCGGGTCGGAGAAGGTCCGGCTCACCCCCACCCAGGGCAGGTACGCCGGGCTGATCGCCGGCATCGCGGTCGAGCGCGGGCTGCCCGCGCGGGCGGTCTCGATCGCGCTGGCCACCGCCTTCCAGGAGAGCAAGCTGCGCAACCTCGACGAGGGCGACCGCGACTCGGTCGGGCTGTTCCAGCAGCGCCCGTCCCAGGGATGGGGCACCGAGAAGCAGCTGCGCCAGCCGCGCTATGCGATCAACGCCTTCTACGACGCGCTGGAGCAGATCGACGGCTACCAGTCGATGCGCATCACCGAGGCCGCCCAGGCCGTGCAGCGCTCGGGCTTCCCCGAGGCCTACGAGCAGCACGCGGCCGGCGCACGGGCCCTCGCCTCCGCCCTCACCGGCTACAGCCGTGCGGCGTTCTCGTGCGTGGTGGGCGACCCGGGCGTCGCGGAGGAGTTCGCCGACAGCTCCGGCCTCACCGCCCGGGCCGACCGGGTGCGACGCGACCTGGAGTCGACGTTCGGGCGGCTGTCGCTGGGCGGCTTCGCCCCGGGCGGCGTCTCCACCGGCCACATGCCGGGGTCGGCGCACTACGACGGCCGCGCGATCGACGTCTTCGTGCGGCCGATCAGCGCCGACAACAAGCGACGCGGGTGGGCGATCGCCTCCTACCTGGTCTCGCAGGCCGAGCGCCTGCACGTGGCCCACGTGATCTTCGACGGGCGGATCTGGTCGGCCGGCGGACGTTCCGAGGACGGCTGGCGCACCTACCGCCCGGACGTCCCGGGCTCCGCCTCGGCGACGACCCGCAGGATCCTGGAGCATCGGGACCACGTCCACGTCGACGTGGCCCGGGGGGCCTGACCCCGGCCCGACGGCTGAGCCGCGTCGGCCGTTCGGCCACCCGGTCGGGGGCCGACCGGCGGGGCCGGCGCGGCACCCGGCTCGTCCACCCCGGTCCAAGGTCCCGACTCCGCCCGCAGCCGTCGCCGCCCCGTCCGATATCGCCTACTTTGACGGCACAGGGGCCGCTGCTCGAGCGACCGGTGGAAGGGGGACCCCGTGTCCGCTTCGATGCTCTACACGATGGGGCTGGCGCTCACGCGCGCCGCCGACCTCGGCTTCGCGGTCTCGGTGCTGGTCGAGGGCCAGTGGATGGAGGGCCGGGTCGCCGCCCACGACGGCACCGGCCTGGTCCTCGAGCAGGTCGACGGCAGGCACAGCGTGGTGCGCACCGAGCGGATCGCCGCGGTCACGGTGCACTCGGCCTCGCCGTTCGGCGAGACCACCGACGTCGACCGGGTCCGACCGCTGGTGGCTACCGCCTGCTGAGCGGCCTGCCGAGGCGGGCGACCGCGTGGTCGACCCCGGCGTCGGTCACGGTGAAGGCGATGCGCACGTGCTCGGCGCCCGCGCGTCCGTAGAACTCCCCCGGCGCGACCAGGATCCCCCGGTCGGCCAGCGCGGAGACGGTGTCCCAGCAGGGCTCCCCGCGCGTGGCCCAGAGGTAGAGCGAGGCCTCGGAGTGGTCGATCCGGAACCCCGCCCCGGTGAACGCCTCGTGCAGCCGGGCCCGCCGGGCGGCGTACCTCGCGTGCTGCTCGACCACATGGGCGTCGTCCTCGAGCGCGGCGCGCATCGCGACCTGCTGCGGCCCAGGCAGCTGCAGCCCGAGGTTCTTGCGCACGGCGAGCAGCTCGCCCACCACCGCGGGGTCGCCGGCCACGAACGCCGTGCGGTAGCCGGCCAGGTTGGAGCGCTTGGACAGCGAGTGGACCGCGAGGATGCCGCGGTGGTCGCCGTCGCAGACGTCGGGGTGCAGGACACTGACCGGCCGGTGGTGCTCACGGTCCCACGCGCACTCGAGGTAGCACTCGTCGGAGACCAGCAGCGCCCCGCGCTCGCGGCACCAGGCCACGACCTTGCGCAGGTGGTCGACCGGCAGCACGCGGCCGGTCGGGTTGGACGGGGAGTTGAGCCAGACCAGCGAGACCCGCTCGGGACCGAGGGAGGTCAGCGAGTCGGTGGCGACGCAGCGCGCGCCGGCGAGCACCGCACCCACCTCGTAGGTCGGGTAGGCCAGCGCCGGCGCCACGACGGTGTCGCCGGGGCCGAGCCCGAGGTGGCCCGGCAAGGAGGCGATCAGCTCCTTGGAGCCGATCACGGGCAGGACCGCGTCGAGACCCAGGCCGGCGACCCCGAAGCGCCGGGACAGCCAGTCGGCGCACGCCTGGCGCAGGTCCGCGCGTCCGATCGTGAGGGGGTAGCCCGGGGAGTCGGCGGCCCCGCGCAGCGCCGCCTGCACCACCTCGGGAGTCGGGTCCACCGGCGTGCCGACGGAGAGGTCCACGAGGCCGTCAGGGTGGGCCCGTGCGCGCTCGGCGTAGGGCGCCAGCTTGTCCCAGGGGAAGTCCGGCAGGCGGGAGGAGACAGCGCGCGCCGCCCACCGGGGCTGGCCCGGGGGCGGCGCGTCGGAGCCGTGGGGGTCCCCCAGCGTCACTCGTCGTGCTCCTGCGGGGGCAGCGCCGCGACGATCGGGTGGTCCTTGTCGATCTCCCCCATCTTGGCCGCGCCGCCGGGCGAGCCGAGGTCGTCGAAGAAGTGCACGTTGGCGTCGTAGTACTGCTTCCACTCCTCCGGGGTGTCGTCCTCGTAGAAGATCGCCTCGACCGGGCACACGGGCTCGCAGGCACCGCAGTCCACGCACTCGTCGGGGTGGATGTAGAGCATGCGCTTGCCCTCGTAGATGCAGTCCACGGGGCACTCGTCCACGCAGGCCCGGTCCTTCAGGTCCACGCAGGGCTGGGCGATGACGTAGGTCATCCGGTCCTCCTCGGCAGCGTCAGAGCGACGATCGTCGTCCCCCAGCCTAGTCACCGACCGGCCGGCGTCGGCGCCGACCTCGCCTCCTGGAACGATCGGTGCCGTGGATCCCGCCCCGACGTCCCTCGGCCCCGCCTGCGTAGGTCTCCGCGTGGTGGTCCGGCACCTGCTGCCGGGTGAGACCGGCCCGTCCGGCGGCCCCCGGATGACCGACGTGCTCGGCGTGATGGAGTCGTGGGCCGGCGGGGTCACGCGCCTGCGCACCGAGAGCGGGACCGTCGTCTCCGTGCCGGTCGCGGACATCGTGTCCGGCAAGCCCGTGCCGCCCAAGCCGTCGGTCCGGCTGCGCGAGCCCCTGCCGACCCTGGAGCGCCGCGCCGCCCAGGACTGGCCGCCCGAGGAGTCCGAGCCGCTCGGCGAGTGGCTGCTGCGCGCCGCCGGCGGCTACTCGCGCCGGGCCAACTCCGCGCTCGCCCTGGGCGATCCCGGCCTGCCGATGGCCGAGGCGCTGCGCCGGGTCGAGGAGTGGTACGCCGCCCGCGGGCTGCCCGCGCTCGTCCTGACCGTGCCGACCGAGGCCGTCGCCGACCAGGTGGCGGCCGAGGGCTGGAGGCCGGCCTCCGACGACGTGCTCTTCCAGGTCTCGGGCGTGGCCGCCGTCCTGCGCACCCTCGAGGAGCACGTGCCCGGGGCGGCCGGGACCGCGGAGCGGGTGGAGCTCGACGACACCGTGGACGAGTCCTGGTGGGTGGCCGAGCACGACCCGCCGTTCACCCCGCACGTCCGGGCGGTGCTCACCGGTCCCGCGGAGGTCGCGCTGGCCCGGATCGAGGTCGGCGGGCGGGTGGTCGCGCGCGGCCGGGCTGCGGTCAACGTCGGCAGCGACGTGCGGCTGGGGCTGAGCACCCTGTGGACCCACCCGGACCACCGCCGGCAGGGCCTCGGCTCGGGCGTGCTCCGCGCGCTCCTGGAGTGGGGCGCCGAGGGCGGGGCCACCTCGGCGTACCTCCAGGTGGAGGTGGGCAACGCCCGGGCGGTCGGGCTCTACGAGCGACTCGGGTTCCTCACCCACCACTCCTACCGCTACCTGCGGTCCCCCCGCTGACGCCTCGTCCGAGGAGGTCGTCCACGGTCGCCCGGAGGCCGGCCTCGAGCGGCGTGGGCTCGAGGCCGAAGCGACGTCGGGCGGCGGAGTCGTCGAGCAGGAAGGGGCCCTCGAACTGGTGGCGGGTCTCCTCGAGCTCGCGGACCACCGGGACGACGCGCAGCGCGGCGCGGACCGCGCCGGGCAGCCGGACCACGCGGGGCGCAGGTCGGCCGCACAGCGCCGCGACCCGCTCGGCGACCTCGCGCATCGTCGCGGTCACCGAGGGCACGTGCCAGGCCCGTCCCCACACGTCGTCGTCCTCGCAGACCGCGAGCGTCGCGGCCAGGGCGGCGATGTCGTCGAGGTGGGTCCAGGCGTGGGGGGCGTCCGGCACGCCCATCACGAGGCGGACGGTCGAGCGGGTCGCGGCCGGCTCGACGACGTAGTCGCCGAGGTAGCTGGTGCCGTTGGCCACGCCGGGGCCGTAGTAGTCCGAGGCGCGCAGCTCGACCGCGCGCAGCCGTCCGGCACGGTCGGCGGCCTCGAGGTCCTCCCACATCCGCCGGCGCAGGTCGCCCTTGTGGCCGTGCGGCCGCAGCGGGGTCTGCTCGGTGATCGGGGCGTCGACGCGACCGTAGGCGTAGAGGTTGCCGACCAGCACCAGGCGGCTGCCGGCCGCCTCGACCGCGGACTGCACCGAGCGGGCCAGCGGCGGCCAGTCGCGGTCCCAGGTGGTGTAGCGGGCCGGGTTGATCGCGTTGACCACGGCGTCCGCGCCGGCCGCGGCGGCCCGGGTGGCGTCGCCGTCGGTGACGTCGAGCCGCAGGGTGCGGGCGCCGTCGACCGACGTGCTGCCCGACCGCGAGGCCAGGTCGACGTCGTGGCCGGCGTCGACCAGCCGGGTGGCGGTGAGCCGACCGATGCTGCCGGCGCCGAGGACGAGGATGCGGGACATGGTGACCTCCGGGTAGAAGTGCGAACGCTGTTCTCGGTTCTAGTGCAGCACCTGCGCATCCGAAAAGCAAGAACATCGTTCGCACTTGTGGCGCGAGAGTCCTAGGGTGGGTCCCATGAGCCCGCCGCAGCCCGCCCCCACCGGCGTCCGTGCGCGCCGCCGGGCCGAGGTCGAGGCCCGGCTGGTCGAGGTCGGGCGCGATCACCTCGCCCGCCACGGCGCCGCCGGCCTGACCGTGCGGGGCGTGGCCCGCGACCTCGGGATGGCACCGTCGGCGCTGTTCCGCTACGTCGACGGGCTGGGCGACCTGCTGACCACCCTGATCGTCGCCTGCTACGACGAGCTCGGCGAGCACGTCGAGGCCGCCGTCGCCGCGGCCGACCCCACCGACGCCCACGCCCGCTGGTGGGGCCTGGCCCGGGCCGTCCGCGCCTGGGCGCTGGACCACCCGCACGACTGGGCGCTGCTCTACGGATCCCCCGTGCCGGCGTACGACGCCCCGCCGGAGGCCACCACCCCGGCCGGCACGCGCGTGACCGACCTGCTCCTGCGGATCGGCCAGGAGGCCGGTGAGGACGCCTGGGGCGAGCCGGTGCTCACCGGCCAGGCGGCGCGGGCGGAGGCAGCCGTCGGGCCGCTCGTGGCCGCAGGGTTCGGCGCGCCGCTCGGCGCAGTCGGGCTGATGCAGGGCATGACCGCGTGGACGGTGCTCGTGGGCGCGGTCAGCGCCGAGGTGTTCGAGCTGTTCGGGAGGGGCAACGGCGACCCCGAGGCCCGCTGGGAGCACGCCGTCGCGGTGGCCGAGCGGGTGCTGTTCGGCCGGGAGTGACCCCGAGCGGTCAGACGTACATCGCCTCGATCTCGGCGCGGTACCTGTCGTGGACCACCGGTCGCTTGAGCTTCATCGTGGGGGTCAGCTCGCCGGAGTCGGGGGTCCACTCGGTGCCGAGCACGGTCCACCGCTTGACCTGCTCGACCTTGGCCAGCTCGGCGTTGCCGGCCCGCACCGCACGCTCCACCTCGGCGAGGACCTGCGGGTCCTGCGCACCGGCGACCAGGTCGGTGGGCACGCCGTGCCGGCCCGCCCACACCGGGAACGCCTCGGGGTCGAGCACGACCAGCGCGCAGACGAACGGCTTGTCGTCGCCGTAGACGAGCACCTGGCCGACGATCGGCGACCTGGTCTTGATCGCCTCCTCGATGTTGTTCGGGGAGAGGTTCTTGCCGCTCGCGGTGATGATCAGCTCCTTCTTGCGGCCGATCACCTTGAGGTAGCCCTCGTCGGTCAGCGAGACCAGGTCACCGGTGTGCAGCCACCCGTCCACCAGCGCCTCGGCGGTGGCCTCGTCGCGGTTGAGGTAGCCACCGAACACGTTGGGCCCCTTGACCAGCAGCTCGCCGTCGTCGGCGACCCTGACCTCGACCCCGGGGATCGGCTTGCCGACCGTGCCGGCACGCGGCTCGCCGGGCGGCGTGTAGGCGATGATCGCGTGGGTCTCGGTCATGCCGAAGGCCTCGCTGATCATCACGCCGAAGCCGATCCAGGTCGCCAGCAGGTCCTTGGAGATCGGCGCCGCGCCGGTGAGCCCGATGACAGTCTGGTCGAGCCCGACCGCCTCACGCAGCGCGGCGTAGACCACCCGCTCGAAGAAGCCGTGCTGCAGCGAGAGCCAGAACCCCGGGTCGCGCTGCTCGAGCAGGGCCACCCCGCGCCGGCGCGCCACCTCGACGGCGCGGATCCCGAGCGCCCGCTTGAGGCCGGACTCGGACTGCAGCCTGGTCACGATCGCGGAGTGGAACTTCTCCCACACCCGCGGGACCGCCAGGAAGCTGAGCGGTCGCACCTGCGGCAGCACCTCGGCCATCGTGGTCAGGTCGCGCACGAAGCGGGTGCGCCCGACGGCGTACTGGGCGGTGTAGAAGCTGAAGATCCGCTCGGCGATGTGGGCCAGCGGGAGGTAGGACACCCCCCGCGCCCCGGCCGGCTGGTGGTAGGCGCCGCCCTCCTGCACCAGACCGAGCTGCTTGGCCCGGTGCAGGTTGTCGGCGTTGTCGCCCAGGATGTCGAGGCAGGTGCGCACGTTGAACAGCAGCCCGCCGTGGCTGAGGATCGCCCCCTTGGGGGGTCCGGTGGTGCCGGAGGTGTAGATGATCGTCGCGGTGTCGCCGGCGGTCAGGCCCGCCGCGATCTCGTCGAGGTCGCCGCGGCTTTGGGCGAGCAGCTCCGTGCCGCGCGCCAGCAGCGCCTCGAAGGTGGTGGCGCCGTCGACCTCGCCCACCGAGCCGACGATGACGATCGCGGCGAGGTCGAGCTTGTCGCGCAGGGTGCGCCACAGCGGCATCAGCGCCTCGTCGACGAAGGCCACCTTGGTGCGGCAGTCCTGGGCGACGTAGCCCAGCTGCTCCTCGCTCAGCGTGTAGTAGAAGGACACCGGCGTCGCGCCCGCCCGCAGCGCGGCCGCGTCGGTGACCGCGTGCTCGGCGCGGTTGACCATGTGCATGCCCACCGCGTCGCCGCGCTCGACGCCCAGCTCGCGCAGCGCCAGCGCGAGCGCCTCGCTCAGGTGCTTGAGCCTGCTCCAGGTGACCGAGGCCAGCGGCCCGGCGTCCGGGTCCTCCAACGCCACCAGGTCGCCGAACTCCTCGGCGTTGAGGTCCTGCACCTCCACGAAGGTGCCGGCCGCCCGGCGCCGCTCGCTGTCGGTCGAGGGCGCCGTGGCCAGGTCGTCCAGGTCGGTCGTGCTCACGGCTCTCCTCGCGGCAGCGGGGGTGGGCGCGACCCCCTGGTGTGGGCGGAACGCTAACAGCGGGACTGTCAGGGTCCAAGGGGTGGACCGGACCGACGGAGGTCAGGTGCGCACGGGCGCGACGGGCAGCTCGACCACCCTCGACCCCTGTGGGCGGCGCACCACGTCGAGGAAGCCGGCGACCACCTGCTCGCGCAGCTGCGCGGCGACCTCGGCCCGGGTGAGCACGCGGTCGCCGACGCGGAACCGGCGGAGACCGGCGGAGTCCGCCGGGTAGACCCGGTCCACGATCCCGAACAGGCTCCACAGCCGGTCGGCGTCGACCCGAGGACGCAGCCGTGGGCCGACCGCGGCCATCCGCAGCGCGGGACCGAAGTCGTCGGGCCGCACCACGACGACGACCCCGCGCCCGAAGCGGTAGGTCACCGGCCCCGAGACCGCGGGGTTGGCGAAGGCGCGCATCACCCGGCTCACCTCGGCGCCGGAGACCACCGGCGGGGCGTCGCGCAGCGCCAGCTGCACCGGGCTGCCGTCGGCGGGGTAGGCGGCCTCGATGGCCTCGACCGCGCCCGCCCGGTCGAGCAGGTGGCCGGCGCGGGGGTAGACGGCGTCGGCCCGCCCGCCCTCGAAGCGCACGTCGCCCTCGACGGCGGGCTCGTCGCACCGCTCGGCGATGCGGTCGACCCGCGTCTCGAGCGCGTCCCCCACCGCGACCGGCAGCAGCGGGACCTCGCTGCGACCCACGAGCTCCTCCCACATGGCGCCGAGGTCCCACGACCGCCCGACCGGCACCTGGGCCACCGAGCCGGCGACGTCGACCTCGAGCCCGAGGTCGGCCGGGCTCAGGCGGAAGGACCGGTCGTCGACGACCACCTCCAGGGGGCGGGTGGCCAGCTCGGCGGTCTCGCGGCCGACCTTCTGGCGGGCTCCGGCCGGCGTGAGCCCGCCGACCCGCACCGCGCCGACCCGGGAGCCCTGCGGGAGCCGGTCGCTGGTCAGGGCGTGGGCGCCGACGTAGAGCCCTGCGACGAGGAGGACCACGACGCTCAGCACGGCGACCAACGTGCGCCGGTCACGCCGCCGGGCGTCCTCGTCGGGACTCATCGTCGTGACCCTCAGAGGTCCAGCCCGGCGAACAGGTCGGTCTCCCAGCCCCGTTCGTCGACGGGGCCGCGGGTGCCCTTGGCGATGCGGTACTCCTCGTAGCCCCAGGCGGCCTGGCCCAGGTTGTTGGACAGCGCGAAGAAGGGCCCGTCGGTGGTGATCTGGGTGGCGTGGGCGCGCAGCGCGGCGATCTTGGCGTCGGCGTAGGCGCAGCCGTCGACCTGGGCCGCCACGGCCGCGTCGTCGGAGAACAGCGTGCGGCGCATCTCCTCGCCCATCTCCTCGAACGGCGACTCGACCCCCATGTCGCGCAGCTGCTCGAGACCCTCCTCGACCCGCGAGAGCGACATCGTCGCCCAGTAGATCTTGGCGATGTCCCACGGCTCGCCCAGGTCGAGGCGGTAGGACGGCACCGCGGCCAGCTGCGCGGCGTACATCGCGACGCGGTGGGCCTGGATGTGGTCGGGGTGGCCGTAGTTGCCGAACTGGTCGTAGGTGACCAGCACCTGGGGCTGCACCTCCCGGACCACCTCGACCAGCAGGTCGGCGGCCTCGGTGAGGTCGGCGCGCCAGAAGGTGTCGTCGCGGACGGTCGTCTTGGGCTGCGCGGAGCCGCTCTCGCTCCACTCCATGCCGGAGTCGCGGTAGTGGCCGGGTCCGCCGAGGAACCGGTGGTCGGTCACCCCGAGCGCCTCCATCGCCGCGGCGAGCTCGCCGATGCGGTGCTCGCCGAGCACGTCCTCGGCGTCGGCGGCGAGGTGGACCAGGTCGGGGACCAGCACCTCGCCCTCCTCGCCGAGGGTGCAGGTCACCAGCGTGACGTGGGCCCCCTCCGCGGCGTACTTGGCCATGGTGGCGCCGTTGTTGATCGACTCGTCGTCCGGGTGGGCGTGCACCAGGAGGAGTCGGCGCTGGGGTCGTTCGGTCATGGGCACCAGCCTAGGAGGCGGCACCGGCAGAATCGGGGACGGAGCCACGACGAGACAGGAGGTGGCGCGTGGCCGAGAGCCCCGGCAGCGCGGGCCCGCTGGCCCACGCGAGCCTGCATCCGGGCGCGGACCGGTCCGGCGCGATCGAGGCCCTGGTCGCCCACGGCGCCGAGCGGGTCGGCCTCGGAGGCGCGCTGGCCGACCTCGACCGTGTCGGGGAGCCGGCGACCGACCGGCTGCGCGGCCTGGTCGACGTCGCCGAGGCGTTCACGTGGCAGGCCGACGACCGGGCCAGCCGCCGGTGGTGGCCGCAGGGCATCACCACCTCCGCCGACGCCGGCGGGGCTCCCGGAGACCCGCCGGTGCTGATCACCTCCGCCTACGCCAAGCCGGTGCCGAGGGGGCGCGGGGTCGCCCCGGGCAGCCGGATCAGCGTGGTCGACCTGCGCGACCCGCGGCGTCCGCGCTACCGCCACGTCCTGCTCGTCGACGTGCGCCGCGACCCCGGGGATCCCGACGGGGCGCCGGTGCTGCGGCCGCTGCGCGCCCACGCCGGCGGGATCGTGTGGCACGGGCCCTGGTTGCACGTGGCGGCCACGGCCACGGGCTTCTGGACCTGTCACCTCGACGACCTCCTCCGCGTCGACCCCGTGCCCGCCCCGGACCGGATCGGGGTGGAGGCCGTCGGCATCGCGGCGTTCGGCTTCCCCTACCTGCTGCCGGTGCGGCTCGGGCACCGTTCCCGGACGGCCGACGGCGGCGAGCCGTTGCGCTACTCGTTCCTCTCGCTGAGCCACGGCCCGGCCCGGCCCGGCCTGGTCGCCGGGGAGTACGGCCACGGCGCGCAGACCACCCGGCTCTGGCACCACGACCTCGACCCCACCACCCACCTGCCCGCCACCGACACCGCCGGGGTGGCCCGCCCCCGGCCCCTCGCCGTGGCCGGGGTTCCGCGCATGCAGGGCGCGGTGATGGCGCAGGGGCACCTGCACGTCGCCACCAGCCGCGGCCGGCTGCGCCGCGGCAGCCTGTGGGTCGAGCGAGGCGGTGTGCTGCGCCACGAGGAGTTCGCCACCCCGCCGGGGCCTGAGGACCTCTCCTACTGGCCCGCACGCGACCAGCTCTGGGGCCTGACCGAGCACCCCTTCGCCCGCTACGTCTTCGCCCTCGACCGGCGCCGCCTCGGATGAGCGCTCCGGCGCCGGTTCAGCTGCCGAGGCGCTGCGCGGGCACGCGCGCCTTCTGCGCCACGACGTGCACGGTCACGTAGGTGCCGCTGGAGCTGGCGCGGGTGGCGCCCTGGAACTCGACCTGCTCGTCGTCGACCAGGGTGGTGTGTGCCTCCCAGAAGTCGAAGCGGAGCCGGTCCAGCCAGGACTGCTCGAGGCGCTGGGCGATCTGCACCTGGCTCATCTGCGAGGGGAACGTGCACATCGCGATGACCATGCCGTCGACGTCGTCGGTGTGCTCGACCTCGACGTCGTCGAAGAACCCGGTCGACATCAGCATGGTGCGCAGGTTGTCCTCGACCGCGACGACCTGGAGGGTGGTCGCCGGAGCCGCGTTGGACTGCACCGCGGTCCGGAGCTTCTTGTACTGCGTCAGCTCCATCATCGCCTCCGAGGGGATCCCTGGCGCGGGTGCTGGGTCGGCCCGCGCACGAGGCTCGTCCGTCCGTCCACTATCGCGACGCGAACGGGCGGAAGACAACGCATATGGGCCGAGTCGGGACACTGGGATGCTAGAAGGGGGCCAACGTCCCGGATCGGACGGGTCCGTGCCACGTCGGCAGGGCGAGCACCGAGGTGCCGAGGTGAGCCGGGGTCGGCTCGATCGCGTTGCTGCCGTCGTCGGGCTCGGTCAGGCCGAGCGCGGAGTCGGCAGGTCGACGTCCATGTCGTCGGCCCTCGCGGTCAGAGGCCCAGCGAGCGACCGATGATCTCCTTCTGGATCTCGGTCGTGCCGCCGTAGATGGTGCTGATCCGGCTGTCGACGAAGGCACGCGCGACGGGATACTCCATCATGTAGCCGTAGCCGCCGTGCAGCTGCACGGCCTGGCCCGCGAGCCTGTTCTGCAGCTCGGTGGTCCACCACTTGGCCATCGAGGCCAGCGTGGCGTCGAGCTTGCCGTCCAGGTGCTTGCGGATGCAGTCGTCGACGAAGACCTGCGCGATGCGAGCCTCGGTCGCCATCTCCGCGATCAGGAAGCGGTTGTGCTGGAACCTGCCGATCGGCCGGCCGAACGCCTCGCGCTCCTTGGCGTAGGACAGGCACATGTCGACCAGTCCGTCGCACGCCGCGGCGGCCTGCATCGCGATGGCGAGGCGCTCCTGCGGGAGGTTCATCATCAGGTAGACGAAGCCCTCCCCCTCGGCCCCGAGGAGGTTGTCCTTGGGCACCTCGACGTCGGTGAACGACAGCTCGGCGGTGTCCTGGGCCTTGAGGCCGACCTTGTCGAGGTTGCGGCCGCGCTCGAACCCGGCCATCCCGCGCTCGACCACCAGCAGGCTGATGCCCTGGTGGCCGGCGTCGGGGTCGGTGCGCGCCACCACGATGACCAGGTCGGCGTTGATGCCGTTGGAGATGAAGGTCTTGGAGCCGTTGAGGACGTAGTGGTCGCCCTTGTCGGTCGCGGTGGTGCGCACGCCCTGCAGGTCGGACCCGGCGCCCGGCTCGGTCATCGCGATCGCGGTGATCGTCTCGCCGCTGACGCAGCCGGGCAGCCAGCGCCGCTTCTGCTCGTCGGTGCCGAGGCTGACGAGGTAGGGGACGATGATGTCGGTGTGCACCGAGAAGCCCGGACCGTTGGCGCCGGCGCGGGTCTGCTCCTCCGAGACGATCTGGTTGAAGCGGAAGTCGGTGATGCCCGGGCCGCCGAACTCCTCCGGCACGTCGAAGCACAGCAGCCCGGTCTCGCCGGCCTTGAGCCACAGCCCGCGCGGGACGACGCCGTCCTTCTCCCACTGCTCGTGGTGGGGCACGACCTCCTTCTCGAAGAAGGACCGCACCGTGCCGCGGAAGTCCTCGTGCTCGGCCTCGAAGAGGTCGCGCGTCGTGCTGGGCATCAGCTGATCCACTCCTTGAGCCGGGCGGTGGTGGCCACCGGGTCCTCGGTGGCCGGGATGACGTTGAGGTGGGTGACCCCGGACTCCCGGAACGCGGCGATGCGCTCCTTGACGTAGGACTCGGGGCCGACCAGGTTGCACATCTCGAGCAGCTCGTCGGGCACGAGGGCGGCGGCCTCGTCCTTCTTGCCCTCGAGGTAGAGGTCCTGGATCCGCTCCGCCTCCTCCTCGTAGCCGTACTGGCGGACGAGGTCGTTGTAGAAGTTCTTGCCCTTGGCGCCCATGCCGCCGATGTAGAGCGCGAACATCGGGCGGACGAGGTCGAGCATCCCCTTGACGTCCTCGCCGATCGCGGCGATGCCGCCGGCGGCGACCTGGAGCTCGCCGAGCTCGGCGGGGCGCTTCTGCCTGCCCTTGCGCAGCGCGTCGCCCCAGACCCTGTCGGCCAGCTCGGGGGCGTAGAGGTGCGGCAGCCAGCCGTCGGCGTACTCCGCGGTGCCCTCGACGTTCTTGGGACCGAGCGAGGCGATCCAGATCGGGACCTGGGAGCGCTCCGGCTTGGTCAGCATCTTGAGCGGCTTGCCCAGGCCGGTGCCCTGGCCCTGCGGCAGCGGGAGCGTGATGATGCCGTCGTGCTCGAGCTTCTCTCGGCGGAGCGCGGCACGCACGATGTCGACCACCTCGCGGGTGCGGCCGAGCGGCTTCTCGTAGGGCATCCCGTGCCAGCCCTCGATCACCTGGGGCCCGGAGGCACCGAGGCCGAGGATCGCGCGCCCGCCGCTGACGTTGTCCAGGCCCGCCGCGGTCTGCGCGATCAGCGCCGGGGTGCGGGAGTAGATGTTGAGGATCGCCGAGCCGATCTCGACGGTCTCGGTCTTGGCCGCGAGGTAGCCCATCAGCGTCGGGGAGTCGAAGCCGTAGGCCTCGGCGATCCAGACCGTGTCGAGGCCGGCCTTCTCGAGCTTGGCCACCGCGTCGGCGGCCGAGCGCGGGTTGCCGTCGTACTGCAGCATCTGCGAGAGCTTCATCTGGGTCCTTCGGGGTTCCGGGTGGTCCAGCGGCGTCGAGTCACACGACAGCATGTCAACTGTGACAGCATCACTGTCACGGTGCAATAGTAGGCCAGGTCACACGAGAGGAGGCCGCATGGCGGAGGCATCGAGGGCATCGAGGGCATCGACGGCACCGCAGGAGCCCGGAGACAGCCTGCTGACCATCGACGAGCTGGCCCTGAGCACCGGCCTGACCGTGCGCACCACGCGCTACTACGCCAGCCTGGGGCTGCTGCCGACGCCGGTCCGGCGCGGCCGCATGGCGTACTACGGCCCCGGCCACCTCGCACGCCTGCACCTGATCCGCGCGCTGCAGGACCACGGCTTCACCCTGGCCGCGATCGAGCGCTACCTCCAGCACGTCCCGATGGACGCCACGCCCGAGGAGCTCGCCGTGCAGCGTGCGCTGCTCACCGCGTGGAAGCCGCAGTCCGGCGAGACCGTGACCCGCGAGCGTCTCGAGGAGATCGCCGGGCGTGGGCTGTCCGAGGACGACCTCGACTGGTTGGTCACGGTGGGCGCGGTGCGCCGCCACCCCGACGGCACCCTGCGCGCGCTGCCCCTGGTCGGCAAGGCGGTGGAGACCCTCGACCTCGGCACCCCGATCGAGGCCCTGCAGGAGTCCAACGTCGCCGTGCGCCGCCACATGGGCGAGCTCGCCGACGAGCTCACCGACATCCTGCAGCGCACGATCGTGCCGCAGTTCCAGCGCGAGGACCTCTCCATGGCCGACGCCGAGCGCCTCGAGCGCACGATGGCCAACCTGCGCGACCTCACGCTGGAGGCGATCGTCAACGCCTTCCAGCGGGCGGCGGACCAGGTGGCGTCCCGGTCCATGGCGCTCGACGGTCCGCTCCGGCGCGGGCGCGCCTAGCGCGGGGATGGCCGGGGCCCGGTGCCCGGACCCGGCTCAGGCGTGGCGTCGCGCCGCGGCCAGCGCCTGGGCGGCGTACCCGCCGCCGAAGAGGACGGCGTGCACCAGCAGGCAGTGCAGCTGGTGCAGGGCGACCCGGTCGCGCCACCCGTCGGCGAGCGGATGGACCTCCTCGTAGCCGGTCCGGACCTCCTCGAGGTGCGGCGCACCGAAGAGCGCGAGCAGCGCCAGGTCGGTCTCGCGGTGGCCGCCGTGCGCCGCGGGGTCGATCAGCACGGCGCCGTCGGGGGTCCACATCACGTTGCCCGACCAGAGGTCGCCGTGGATCCGCGCCGGAACGTCGTCGGTGTCCAGGTCGCCGTCGACGAGCCGCGCGCAGACCCGGTCCAGGACCGCGGTGTCGTCGAGGACGCCGCGGTCGCGGGCCAGCCGGGTCATCGGTGCCACGCGCGCCTCGGCGTACATCGACCCCCAGGTGGCCCATTCCCCCAGCGCCAGCGGCAGCGGCTCCGTCAGCGGGCCGAAGAAGCCCGGGCCGTCGTACCCCTCGGGGCCGCAGCCGTACGCCGGCGCACCGGCGTCGTGGGTGCGCGCGAGCCCGGCGCCGAGCGCCCGGGCGGCCGCCGCGCTGGGCGAAGCCGAGGTCAGCCGCGCGAGGTCGAGGTGGGTCGGGCCGACGGCGAGGACCTCCACCACCGGCGCGCCCGGGGCCGCGGCCAGCCAGCGCAGCCCGGCCGCCTCCCACGCGACGTAGCCGGACTGGTCGGACTCCTTGCGGAACACCTCGGGCATCGGTCCATCCTGCCGGTTTCGTGGTCACAGGGCACGGGCACCCGACCGCATGAGCGACCCACAGGTGCCCCTGCCGCAGTACGACGACCTGACCGTGGGTGAGATCGAGTCCCACGTCCGGACCCTCGACCGCGAGGGCGTCCAGGCGGTCTCCGACTACGAGCGCGCCCACGCCGCCCGACCGGCGGTGCTGCTGGTGCTCAAGAACCGCGCCGCCCAGCTGCGCGAGGGCGCCGAGCCGACAGGCGGGTCGGCCGAGGTGCCCGGAGCCGGCAGCGACGCCGGGCACACCCCCGCCCAGGCGCCGGTGGTCGAGGGGCCGCCGGTCAACCCGCCCTCGCAGGGGGCGGCGGAGAACCCCGCCCAACCGCGCAGGTGACCGACCAGCTCGACGCCTACCGGCGCAAGCGCGACTTCGCCCGCACCCCCGAGCCCGCCGGGGCGGTCACGGCCGCGGACGGACGCCCCCGCTTCGTGGTGCAGCGCCACCGCGCCAGCCGGCTGCACTACGACCTGCGCTTCGAGATCGACGGCGTCCTGGTCAGCTGGGCCGTGCCCAAGGGCCCGACGCTCGACCCGGCCGCGCGCCGGCTGGCGATGCACGTCGAGGACCACCCGGTGGAGTACCTGCACTTCGAGGGCGTCATCCCCGCTGGGGAGTACGGCGGCGGCGACGTCGTCGTGTGGGACGCCGGCACCTGGGAGCCGGTCCGGACCGACGACCCTCGCGCCGCCGTCGAGGCCGGCGAGCTGCACGCCGAGGTGCACGGCGAGAAGCTGCGCGGCCGCCTCGTGCTGGTGCGCCGCGAGGGCCGCGAGGGCGAGAGCGGCGAGCCCTGGATGCTGCTGCACAAGCGCGACGAGCACGCGGTCGAGGGCTGGGACCCCGAGGACCACCCGCGCTCGGTGCTGTCGGGACGCACCAACGACGAGGTGCTCGCCGACCCGGACCTGCTCTGGCGCTCCGACCTCCCCGCCTCACAGGCCGCGACCACGCTCACCCACGCGGAGGTCGACGACGACGCGATCGACGCGCTCGCGTCGCTCGGGCAGCAGGGCACGTGGGAGGTGCACGGCCGGCGCCTCAAGGTGACCAACCTCGACAAGGTGCTGTTCCCCGGGCTGCCCGGCGACCCGCCGCTCACCAAGCGCGAGCTCCTCGCCTACGCCGCCCGCATCGCCCCCTACGCGGTGCCCTACCTCGCGGGTCGGCCGCTCAACCTGCACCGCTACCCCGACGGCGCGGAGGCCCCGGGCTTCTGGCACAAGCAGCGGCCCGACCACGCCCCCGACTGGGTCGGCGCGTGGGACAACCCGGACGCCGACGAGGGCGAGACCAGGACCTATGTGGTCGCCGACGAGCCGGCGGTGCTGGTGTGGGCGGCCAACTTCGGCGCCCTGGAGTGGCACCCCTGGACCTCGACGGCCGCGTCACCGCACGAGCCGTCGTACGCCCTGGTCGACCTGGACCCGGGCGAGCGCACGTCGTGGGACGAGCTGCTGCGGCTCGCGCGCCTGCACCGCACCGCGCTGGACCACCTCGGGGTCACCGCCCGGCCCAAGGTGACCGGGCGGCGCGGGATCCAGGTGTGGGTGCCGGTGGTGCCGGGCTACACCTTCGACGACACGCGGTCCTGGGTCGAGCGGCTCTCCCGCACCGTCGGCAAGGTCGTGCCCGACCTGGTCAGCTGGAAGTGGGAGGTCAAGGCGCGCGGCGGCCTGGCCCGGCTGGACTACACCCAGAACGCGGTCAACAAGACGCTCGTCGCGCCGTACTCCCCCCGCCCGACGGCGGGCGCGCCGGTCTCGGTCCCGCTGACCTGGGACGAGCTCGACGACCCCGGCCTGCGCCCGGACCGCTGGACGGTCCGCACGGTGCTGGACCGCCTCGCGGAGGCCGGCGACCCCTTCCGCGTGCTGCTGGGCGCAGCGCAACGGCTCCCCGAGATCACCTGATCTCGAGGAGCCGCAGGTGCTCCGGATGCTCCCGGGTGCTTCGGGACCGGTCAGGCCGCGCGCAGCGGCGCGAGGGCGCCGGCCATCTGCTCGACCTGGTCGAAGACCGTGCTCAGCTCGTCGTCGCGGCGGTCGAGCGGGGCCAGGTGGCCGTCGGTGAAGTCCTGGAACATCGAGAGCGAGACCTGCGCGCGGACGGCGACCATGCGCGCGTTGGCCACGATGCCGCGCCAGTGCTCGATCGCGCGGACCGCGCCGTCGGCGCCGTAGCCCACGAACGAGGCCGGCTTGTGGCTCCACTCGGGGTAGAGCACGTCGAAGGCGTTCTTCAGCGCGGCCGGGACGCTGTGGTTGTACTCCGGGGTGACAAAGACGAACCCGTCGAACTCGTCGACCGCGCGGCTCCAGCGCCGGGTCTTGTCGTTGTCGTACTCGCGGTTGGCCGCGCCCGGCACGGTCGGCTCGTTGAGCAGGTCGAGGTCGAACTCCGCCACGTCGAGCACCTCGTAGGAGGCGAGGTGGCGGTCCTTGGCCTGGCGCGCGACCCAGTCGGCGACCTCGGCGCCGAGCCGGCCGGGGCGGGTGCTGCCGATGACGATGGCGATCCTGGGGGCGCTGGGGGTGCTGGGGGACATGAGGGGTGCGGACCTTCCGACGGGGGCTGATGGTGGGCAGACGCGCGTGACGCGTCAACCACTTTCAGTCTCCCCGGGATGCCCGCGATCATGCGTGGTCCGAGCGGCTCGACCCAGGACGGTCAGGCCAGACGCGTCACATGGACGTCGACGGTCATCCGGTCGGTCCCCACGCCGGCGAAGATGCCCTCGAGCGGGATGACGTCGTCGTAGTCCCGGCCGGTGGCCACCACCACGTGGCGCTCGCCCGGCGCGGTGTCGTTGGTCGGGTCGAAGCCGACCCAGCCGTCGTCCCACCACTCCACCCAGGCGTGGGACTCCCCGCGGACGGTCTCGCCGACGACCGCCTCCTCGCTGGGGTGCAGGTAGCCGGAGACGTAGCGCGCCGGGACACCCAGACGGCGCAGACCGCCGATGACCAGGTGCGCCATGTCCTGGCAGACCCCGCTGCGCTGGGTCCAGGCCTCCGAGCCGTGGCTGCGCACGTCGGTGGCGCCGGTGACGTAGCGCACCTCCCCGTGCACCAGGTCGCAGACCCGCCGGGCCGCCTCACCGGGGCTCACGGAGTCCGCGCGGATCCGGTCGCACTGCTCGGCGAGGTCGCCCGGCGGCCGGACCCGCTCGGTGAGCGCGAGGTACTCGGTGAACCGGTCGAGGAGCTCGTCGTCGCGCAGGTCCTCCCACGACAGCTGCCCGTCGCCCGGACTGCTCGGCACCGTGTGCACGTGGGCGGTCGCCACCACCGAGAGCGAGTCGTGCAGCTCGAGGACCTCGAAGGAGGTCACCTCGTTGCCGAAGTAGTCCCGGTAGGTCAGCGACCACGGGGTCGGGCTCACCTCGATCCGCGAGTGCGCCACGATCTGGTCGCCGCCGGTCGGCGGGGTCAGCCGTGCCTGGTTGTACGACGCGGCGGCCAGCCCGTCGTACTCGAACGTCGTGCTGTGCACGATGCGCAGGTGCATGTCGTCCTCCTCCCCCTCAGCCCTGGAGCCCGTGCCAGTAGAGCGCCTCGGCACCGGCGAAGTAGCGCCGGGTGACCACCTCGGTGGCCTGCGCGCAGGTCCGCTGCAGGCGCTCCATCGAGGCGGGCAGGTCGCGTGCCACGTCGGCGGTCGTCTGGTACTCCAGCTCGGAGCGCATCCGCCCGAGCAGGCGCTGCGCCTCGTTCTCGAACCCGCGGCGCCCGCCGGTCTCGATGTTGGCCAGGCACTGCTCGGCGCGGGCCAGCGAGAACACCACCGACCGCGGGAACAGCCGGTCGAGCAGGAGGAACTCCGCCTCCTGGTGGGGCACGCCGGGGGTGGGCTGGGTGCGCAGGAAGGCCTCGTAGGCACCGCAGGCGCGCAGCGTCGAGGCCCACCGCGAGTCGGTCGCGGCCGACGGGCCGCCGGCGGAGACCGCGCTGGTCGCGATCAGCCGGGAGGTCATGTCGGCGCGCTCGATGCAGCGTCCGAGCATGAGGAAGTGCCAGCGCTCGTCGCGCGTCATCGTCGCGTCGGCGGTGCCGTTGATCAGCGCCGCCCGCTCGCGCACCCAGCGGAAGGTCGCCGAGGAGCGCATCGAGCGGAACTGTCCCGCGGGGATCGCGCGGTAGGTGGTGTTGAGCGCCTCCCACAGCGGCTCGGACAGCGTCTCGCGAGCCCGTCGCGCGCTCTCCCGGGCACCGGCCAGGGCGGCGGCGATCGACGTCGGTGAGAGCGGGTCGTAGGCCAGCCTGGCCAGGACCTCGCCGCGGCCGGGCCGGGAGTCCGGGTCGGTGTCGACTCCCATGATCGCCAGCACCGACCGGGCCGAGACGTGCTCCTCGACCAGCGGGTCCTCGAGCATCACCTGCAGCTGCACGTCGAGGATGCGGGCGGTGTCCTCCGCCCGCTCGACGTAGCGGCCGATCCAGAACATCGACTCCGCGATCCGGCTCAGCACGACGCCTCCTCGCGGTGGTCGGGTCCCGGTGAGCCGGCCTGCTGCTGCTGCTGTTGCTGCTCGACCTCGGCGTCGCCGAGGTCCACGAGCGCCGGGCCGGCGTCGCGGACCCCGACCGCCGGCGCTGGGACGGGGACCGCCGGTGCCGGCAGTGGCTCGCGCGGCGGGGCCAGGACCCAGGTGTCCTTGCTGCCGCCGCCCCGCGAGGAGTTGACCACCAGCTCGCCCTCCTGCAGCGCGACCCGGGTCAGACCGCCGGGCAGGACCCAGACGCCGTCGCCGTCGTTGACCGCGAACGGGCGCAGGTCGACGTGGCGCGGCCCCATCTGGCCGTCGACGAAGGTCGGGACGGTGGAGAGCTGCACGACGGGCTGGGCGATCCAGTCCCGCGGTCGCGCGAGCACCCGCCCCCGCAGGTCGTCGAGCTCCTGCCGGCTCGCGGCGGGACCGATCACGATGCCCTTGCCACCGGACCCGTCGACCGGCTTGACGACCAGCTCGTCGAGACGGTCCATCACCTCCTCGAGGTGGTCCGGCTCGCCGAGGCGCCAGGTGTCGACGTTGCGCAGCACCGGCTCCTCGGAGAGGTAGTAGCGGATCAGGTCGGGCAGGTAGGTGTAGACCAGCTTGTCGTCCGCGACCCCGTTGCCGACCGCGTTGGCCAGGGTGAGGTTGCCGGCCCGTGCCGCGTCGAGCATGCCGGGGCAGCCGAGGAGGGAGTCGCGACGGAAGTGCATCGGGTCGAGGAACTCGTCGTCGACGCGGCGGTAGATCACGTGCACCGGCGCCAGGCCCGAGGTGGTGCGCATCATCACCCGGCCCCGCCGCGACACCAGGTCGCGTCCCTCGACCAGCTCGACGCCCATGGTGCGCGCGAGCAGGGCGTGCTCGAAGTAGGCGCCGTTGTGGACCCCGGGCGTGAGCACGACGACGGTCGGGTCCGAGACGCCCGCGGGCGCGGCCGCCCGCAGCGCGCCCAGCAGACGCCGGGGGTAGTCGTCGACCGGCCGGATCCGGTGGTGGACGAAGGTCTCCGGCAGCGCGGTGGCGATCGCCCGCCGGTTGGTCATCACGTAGGACACCCCGGACGGCACGCGGACGTTGTCCTCCAGCACGCGGAACTCGCCGCCCGCGTCGCGGACCAGGTCGATGCCGCTGACGTGGACGCGGACGCCGTTGCTGGGCTCGAGACCGGCGACCTCGCGGTGGAAGTGCGAGGAGGTGACGACGACCCGGCGCGGGATGACGCCGTCGTCGAAGGCCGCTCCCGCGGCGTACACGTCGGCGAGGAAGAACTCGAGCGCCCGGACCCGTTGCTGCACACCGCGCTCGACCCTCGCCCAGGCGTCGGCCTCGATCACCCGCGGCAGGATGTCGAGCGGGAAGGCACGCTCCTCGCCGCCGATGTCGAAGGTGACGCCCTGGTCGAGGTAGCGGGTCTGCAACGACTCCACCCGGCCGCGCAGATCGGCGTCGGACATCTCGGTGAGCGTCTCGCGCAGCCCGACGTACGCCGACCGCAGCCGGTCGCCGTCGTACATCTCGTCGTTGGCCGCGCCGGCCGTGCGGCCGTAGCCCTGGAACATCGCGCTCACGCCTCGCACGCTAGCGGCCTCGCGTCGCGGCGGTGCCGCCCGCGCGTGACCTCGTCTCGTCGGACTGCCCGCGCCCGGCCAGGATCAGCCGGCCCGGGGCTCAGGCGAGAGCAGCGGCACGCACCACCACCACGTCGGGCAGGTCGCGCACGATCTCCCGCCAGGTCTCCCCGGCATCCGCAGACGCATAGACACTCCCGTTCCTGGCGCCGACGTAAACCCCGGCGGGGTCGTGGGTGTCGGTGCACATGCCGTCGCGCATGACCCCGCAGAAGAACCGGTCGGGCAGCCCGCTGTCCCGAGAGCCGCCCAGCTCCTCCCAGCTGCCGCCCGCGTCCCGCGAGCGCCACACCCGTGCGCGCCCCTGCGGCGGGTAGCGGTTGGCGCCGCCGTCGATCGGGAAGACGAAGATCGTGTCCGGCTCGTGGGGGTGCACCACGACGGAGAACCCGAAGTCCGATGGCAGGCCGTCGGCGATGTAGTGCCACGACGCCGCCTCGTCGTCGGAGCGGTAGACGCCGCCGTGGTTCTGCAGGTACATCCGCTCCGGGCGGCTCGGGTGGCGGCTGACCTTGTGCACGCACTGTCCGAACTCGGGATACTGCAGGCCCTCGGGCAGGAACTCCGCGCGGATCCCCTGGTTGCGCGGCTCCCAGGTCTCGCCGCCGTCGCGGGTCTGGTAGACCCCGCCGGTCGACAGCGCCACCGTGACCGACAGCGGGTCGGTCGGGTGCGGCAGGATCGTGTGGAACGCCTGGCCGCCGAAGCCGGCGTTCCACTCCGGACGGTGCGGGTGGTCCCAGAGCCCGCGCACGAGCTCGAAGCGCTCGCCCCGGTCGGAGGAGCGGAAGACCGCGCCGGGCTCGGTGCCGGCGTAGACCGTGGTCTGGTCCGGCCCCGGCTGCAGCTGCCAGATGCGCGCCACCGACGCGTCGACGTCGTCGGGGAACGTGGGTCCGCCGTTGGGCGTGGACTCCCAGGTCTCGCCGAGGTCGTCGGAGCGGTGGACCTGCGGGCCCAGCCACATCGAGGCGCCCCCGGCGAGCAGCCTCGGCGTCGGGCCGCGGGTGTCGACCATGACCGAGTAGACCTCGTCGACGTCGAAGAACGGACCGGTCCATGCCCAGTCCTCACGGGCGTCGTCGGAGCGGCCGACGAACACCCCCTTGCGCGTGCCTGCCAGGAGCACCGTGGTCATGTCGCCCTCCGTCCCCGGGCCCGGTGGTCGAGCCCCTCGAGATCAGTCCCAGGATGGTGGACCGGGCTCGCGGCCGGAAGTCATCGGTGGCGCGGCACCAGCACCGTGTAGTCGAAGTCGAGGACGACCTCGGGGAGGTACTTGCCGTCCTCGCCCTGGTAGGGGAAGTCGGCGCAGGCACGGTCCTTGGTCGCGACCGTGCGGACCCGCAGCGCGCCGACGTCGGCGCGGCCCGGCACCTCCAGGCGCTCCAGCACCTCGGACCAGGCGTAGACCGTGTCGCCGGCGAAGGTCGGGTTGCTGTGCGTGCCGCCGTTGATCGCCGCGATGCTCACCGCGTTGGCCAGCCCGTTGAACGACAGCGCGCGGGCGATGGAGATGACGTGGCCGCCGTAGACGATCCGCCGGCCGAAGCGGCCGTGCTGCTCGACGTGCTGGTTGAAGTGCACCTTGGCGGTGTTGTGGTAGAGCCGGGTGGCCAGCATGTGCTCGGCCTCCTCGATGGTCATCGCGTCGACGTGGTCGATCCGCTCGCCCGGCTCGTAGTCCTCCCACAGGTGCGGGCTGCCCGACAGCGTGGTGTCGAAGGTGCCCTCGGACCACGGGACGGTGAGCGACTCCGCGGGCACCGCCGTCGGCAGCTCCGGCACGACGGTCTCGGGCGCGGGGCTGGCCTCGTCGCGCTTGCGGACCATCACCCAGCGGACGTAGTCGAGCACGACCTCGTCCCGCTGGTTGCGGCCGACCGAGTGGACGTAGACCACCCCTGTCCTGCCATCGCGGTTGGCCTTGACCCCGACCACCTCGCTGCGCGCGGACAGGGTGTCGCCGGCGTACACCGGGGCCTGGAAGGTGCCCGCGGCGTAGCCGAGGTTGGCGACCGCGTTGAGCGAGACCTCCGGGACGGTCTTGCCGAAGACCACGTGGAAGACCAGCAGGCTGTCCATCGGCAGGCGGTCGTAGCCGAGGGCCCGGGCGACCGTCGCTCCGGACGTCGGGGCGAAGCGCGGGCCGTAGAGCGCGGTGTAGAGGGCGGCGTCGCCCTCGGTGACCGTGCGAGGGCTGGTGTGCACCAGCTCCATGCCGACGTGGAAGTCCTCGAAGTAGTTGCCGGGGTCGGTCTTCTGCGGGGTCATGCGGGCATCCTCCCAGCCCGGGGTCACCCCACCAGGTCCCTGACCAGCTCTGCGTAGCGGATGAGAGCCAGGTCACCGAGGTAGCGCTCCCGCACCCGCTCCCGGGCAGCCTCGCCCAGCTGCCGGCACCGGTCCTCGTCCGCCAGCAGCGCGACCAGCAGCCGCGCGAACCCGTCGAGGTCGCAGGGGTCGTCGAGCAGCAGGCCGCACTCGCCGTGCCGGATCTGGTCCTGGATGCCGCCCACCTTGGAGGCGATCACGGCCCGGCCCTTCCACATCGGCTCGGTGACGGTGAGGCCGAAGCCCTCCACGAGGCTCTTCTGGACCACGACGGTGGCGTGCCGCTGCAGGGCGTTGACGATGTGGGCGTTCTCGTCGATGTCGTCCATCGGCAGCGTGCACAGGTGCATCCGCGCCCGGGCTGCCTCGGGCTGCTCCTCCCAGATCGCGGCACACTCCTCGAGCACCTCGGCGCCCTCCGGGTCGTCGGTGACGCCGGAGACGTCGGGACCGCACAGCATGAGGTGGACGTCGTCCGGAAGGTCCTCGAGGTGGTCGGCGAAGGCCCGCAGCACCCCTGCCATGTCCTTGAGCCGGTCCCAGCGGCTGACCTGCAGCACCAGCCGGGCGTCGCCCGGGACCACCTGCCCGCCGCGGATGAGGTCGTCGTACTCGCGGACCTCGCCGGTGCCGCCGTCGCGGCGGCGGAACTCGCAGGACCCGGCGTGGCCGTCCTGCACGTCGACGAGCCCCGCGCACCGCAGCACCGCGTCGACGTCGGCGGAGTCCATGTCCTCGTTCTTGGCGCTGAACGGGTCGATCGAGGGCGGGATGATCCGCACGCGCTCCGCCGGCACCCAGTCGGGGACGTAGGCCTGCCGCGAGAACACGACCGCGTGCGCGTCCTCGACGTAGGGGCGCAGGAAGGACCACGCCGCGTCGGTGCACTCACTGGTGTCGTCCTTGCCCACGTGGCAGCGCCAGACCACGTGCACCCCGGCCTCGGCCAGCGGCCGCGCCATGCCGGCGGTCTGCGGGTCGTGCAGGATGACGATGTCGCCCTCGCCGACCCGTTCGACCAGGGCGTCGGTCTCCCGGCGCAGGACGTCCTCGTAGACCCGGCGCTCGGCGTCGCCGAGCTCCCCGCCGTCGCCGTCCGAGCCGTGCAGGAGGTTGTGGACCCGCTTGGTGAGCGTGAAGAACTCGCTGTTGCCGTCGAGCACCACCCAGCGCGAGTCGACGCCCGCACCGCGGGTGTAGGCCAGCAGCGCCTGCAGCATCTCGGCGACCCCGCCGCCGGTCGCGGTCGCGTTGACGTGCCAGACGACACGGCCGTCGACCACCTCGCGTCCCCAGCGGACGACCTCGTCGAGGCGGTCCCGCCGCTCGGGCACAAGCAGTCCTGCCAGCCGGTCAAGCGGCACGGAGCCGAGCTCGACGTCCTTCACGAGGCCTCCTCGGGGTGGGATTCGTGTGGTCCTACCCGGCAGGATGCCCGGGTACGCTCCCCGACGCGACCCCGGAGGTCCCCTCATGGCCACACTCCCGCTCCCCGACAAGGTCGTGGAGAAGCTCCAGCAGCCCAATCCCTGCACGATCACGACCCTGCGGTCCGACGGCACGCCGGTGTCGGTGGCGACGTGGTACCTCCTCGACGGCGACCGGGTCCTGGTCAACATGGACCACACCCGCAAGCGGCTGCAGCACCTGCGCGAGGACCCGCGGGTCGCGCTGACCGTCCTCGACAAGGACTCCTGGTACACCCACGTCAGCCTGGTCGGGCGCGTCGTGGAGATGGCCGACGACGAGGACCTGCGCGACATCGACCGGATCTCGCGGCACTACACCGGCAAGGACTACCCGGTCCGCGACAGTGCCCGGGTCAGCGCATGGGTCGAGATCGACCGGTGGCACGGCTGGGGCGCAACCAAGCAGGAGTGAGGTGCTCGCGCACGCGACCGTCCGCTGACCGCGGCCTACCCTCGGCCCATGGAGCCGATGCCCGTCGTCGACGAGCGCACCCTGCTGACCGGCATGCGCGACCGCCAGCGGGGGGAGATCGCCGGGCTGCTCGACGACCTCGGCGAGGACGAGGCGCGAGCTTGACATGTGCCGTCCGTGACCACGGTCCTCGGCCCGGTCAAGCACGCCACCTTCGTGGAGCAGGTGTGGTTCCACTCGCAGGTCGCTGGCGCCGCACGAGGAGATCGGGCTGCCCGACCACTCCCGCGTGGTGGCTCACGACGGCCCGACCACCGCCACCTCGAGCACCCTCTCGGACAGCCACTCGACGGTGACCAGCCACCCGCGGCCGGGCCGGCGGCACAGGTAGGCCACCTGCCCCTCCCAGGCGCCCGCGCGCTGACGCCACTCGAGCAGCAAGCCCGCCCGCTTGGTAGCCGTGTCGTCGGCGGGGTCGAGCACCCAGCAGTGCCGGCCGGGGTAGGGCGGGTCGTCCCATGTCGGCTCCGTCGACCCGGCCGGGCCCTGGCCGAGCCGGACCCGGTCTGCCATCGGGAGGGCCTGTCCCGCGCGCCTGCTCGTACCACCCGCCACCAGCCCAGGATGCCACACTATCGAACGCATGTTCGAAGTCACCTGCCGGGAGGCAGGGACCTCCCGGCGGGTGACGACGTCGCACATGCGCGATCTGCGGGCGCGACGTCGCGCCTCGACGCCGACTCGATCCCACCGGCGCGGCCACACGCAGCAGAGCCTATATGCCCGATTCATCCGTTTTGCTCAAGCGCACGCCGGCCCGCGCCGATGTGAAGGGCGCGTCGCCGCCACCAGGCGACCTCCACCCCGCACAACCAGCGAAGGACGCCCATGCGCCGCATGCCCCGCCCTGCCTCCGTCACCGCGAGCGCCGGCGCCGGCGCCGGCCCCCGTACCGCGGTCCTCGCCTCGGGGGCAGCGGTGACGGCGATCGCCTGCTCCTTTGCAGCCGCGACCATGGCAGCGCCCGCCGCCGATGCAGCCGATGCCGCCGATGCGGCGGTGGTCGGTCGCGTAGTCAACGCCTCGTTCGAGGGTGGGTGGTCGTCCAGCAGCCCGGCACGCTGCTGGCAGCAGGGTGGCGTCTCCAGGGGGACCGCGACGCTGCAGGCAAGCGGCACCACGTTCGACGGCACCCGCGCGGCGAGGCTCGCCGTCCGCACGCTCGCGCGCGGGGGGAACCGCAAGGTGGTCATCGACCAGCACACCCCCGACTGCGCACCCAGGGTGGTGCCCGGCCACCGCTACACGGTCTCGCTCCGCTACCGCTCCAGCACCCGCCCTCAGATGGTCGTCTACGTCCGCGACGGAGCCGGACGCTGGCACTGGTGGGACGAAGGATCTCAGTACGCTGCACGCAGCAGCTGGGGCCGGATGGCCTTCACCACCGCCCCTGTGCCGCCCGGTGCCACCGCCCTGAGCTTCGGCTCCTCGGTCACGAGGGTGGGGTGGCTGCTGGTGGACAGAGCAGAGATGGTCGACCGCAGCAGCACGCCCACTCCCGCGCCCACCCCTGCTCCGACGCCCACCCCGTCGCGCGACGCGACGTCGACGGTGAAGGTCTCCACCGCCGCCCAGCTGACCAGCGCCCTGAAGGCCGCCACTCCAGGCACCACCATCGCGCTGGCCGACGGCACGTACTCCGGCCGCTTCACGCTGGCACGGTCGGGCACCGCGGCTGCCCCGATCCGCATCACCGGCGGAAGGGAGGCGGTGCTGGACGGGGGTTCCACCTCGACCGGCTACGTGCTTCACCTCGATCGCGCGAACCATGTCCGAGTCGACGGCTTCACCGTGCGGAACGGACAGAAGGCCGTCGTGCTCGACGAGTCCAACCACGTCGCGCTTGACGACCTCGACCTCGGACGCACCGGCAGCGAGGTCGTGCTCCTGCGCAATTTCAGCAGCGACAACGTGGTGTCGAACAGTGAGATCCACGACGCCGGACTGGTCACTCCCGGGTACGGCGAGGGCGTGTACATCGGACTGGCGAAATCGAACTGGGCCTCCACGAGCCAGTCGCGCACGGGCGGCGCCCCCGACACTTCGGACCGCAACCAGATCGTGGGCAACCACGTCTTCCGGACCGCGGCGGAGAACGTGGACATCAAGGAAGGCACGACCGGCGGCACCATCACGGGCAACACCTTCGACGCCACCGGGATGTCGGGCGCGAACTACGCCGACTCGTGGGTCGACATCGCCGGCAACGGCTACCTGACCAAGGGGAACACCGGTCTCAACCCGGGCGGCGCGCTGCTGGACGGCTACCAGACCCACGTCCAGCTCGCCGGCTGGGGCAACGACAACGTCTTCGACGCCAACGCCAGCCAGGTGGGAGCGGCCGGCTACGCCGTCAACATCCACACCAAGGGCACCGGCAACGTCGTCACAGCGACCAACACGGTGAGCGGCGCGGGAAAGGGCCTGACCAACGTCCGGGTCATCCAGTGATCGGGCGTCCCGTCCGAGCGGTCAGGGCGCCGCTCGGACGGTGAGGTCGCGGAAGCGGAAGTCGGTGTTGTCACCGCGAACGCCGACCCGCCCCGCGCCGCGCAGCGGCGCCTCGCCCCCGTACCCGTTGTCGAGCACGGAGAGGACGGTGCGATCGCCCGCTGCGAGCGTGATCCGCACTCCCTCATCCACGTCCCGGACCGTCACGGCGTACTGCTGCCACTTCCGCACCGCACACGGCATCCTCAGTTCCGCGAGCGTGGTGTAGACGCCCTCGTCCGAGTCGCCCCGGGGCTCCTTGCGCTTCACCACGGCGAGCCCGTCGCGCCGGCAGACGGTGACGGCGTAGAGGCTCTCGGGGCTCGTGTAGCGGAGAAAGATGTGGACCCCGTCGTAGGACTCCTCGCCGGTGCGCTCGGTCGTCGTGAACCGCCCGACGTCGAGGGCCAGGCTGACCTTGACGTCACCGAAGTCGTCACGAGCGCTCACAGCACGCAGCACCGCCGAGCCGGTCGCGTCCGAACTGGCGGGGCCGGGCGAGTCGCCGTCGACCGGTCCGGTCCACCCTGCGCCGTCGAAGGCGAACAGGGAGCCGCTGGTGACCACCCAGTCCTGCGACCGGCGGGCGTCCCGGGCGTGCGGGTTCCGGTAGGCGTACTCGTTGGTCACCAGTGAGTGGCCGGAGGAGAAGGTCGGCTCCCAGAGCACGTCCGGCTCCTCCTGCCGGCCGTCCCACCACCAGAGCCCGAGAGCGAGCACCACGACGGCGACCAGGCCCATCCCGCTCAGCAGAGACAGCCGACGACTCACTTCGTCGCCCGGACCCGCAGGTCCTGCACCTCGCCCCACGGCTCGTCCGCGGACTCCCGGCTGAACACGACACCGAGGGTCCCGTGGGCCGCCCGGCCCTCGGACGCGGGCACCTCGGCCAACATCTCGCCGTCGACCAGCACCCGCGTCACGGTGGACGTGACCGCCAGCTTCACCGAGTGACGGGGATGGACGTCGCCGCTGTCGGAGAAGGTCCGGGTGGCGAGGGTCTTGCCACCGGACTGGACCACCGCGACGTTTCGCGACATGCGCAGCGCGACCTGGCCGGCTCCGTCGCCGCGCACGGTCACACCCGCGGTACCGTCGCCCTTCGGTGGCGCGACGGTCCCGAGAACGCGATAGCCGCCCCACGTGCTGGTGCGCTGGGGCGCCCAGTACGCCGCGACGTACTCCAGGGTGCGAGCATCCACGGTGACGACGTCGTCGGCCAGGCGATCCTCGTCGATCGGTGCAGGGTGGCCGCCGTGCTCGAGCCACGTCCGGTCGTACCGTGCCGGCCGGAGATCCTGGACCGGAATCGTCAGCATCTCCTGCACCTCGCGGAAGACCGAGCGGGCAGTGTCCTCGCCGAGGATCTCCAACCGCTGCACGGTGCCGCTGCGCACGATCCTGCGGGTAGCAGGACGTGGCTGGTAGGCGTTGACGAAGGCGAGCGTGAAGGAGCGGTCGACAGCGTCCGAGGCCGCCTCGACGGCCTTCGGGTCGCTCTGGTCACCGGTGACGTCGGAGAACGGCCACGCGAACAGCTCCGGACGGGGAAGGCCGTGGGCCTCGAAGTCGCGCAGCGACCGGCGCAGGTCGGAGGAGACGCGGGCCCGGAATGCAGCCATGCTCTCGCGCTCACCGCCCACGACGCGCCGGCTCGAGAGCAGCGAGACGTCGTCGCCACTGGGCGAGGAGACCTTCGTGTGCAGGTCGTGCGTGTGGGACCCGAAGTCCCAGCGTCCGCTCGCGGCCATCCGGTCGATCTGGGGCCAGGTGAGGTAGTAGGGCGCGCGGGTCCCGACTCGCCCGGAGATGATGAACGCGACTGCTGTGAACCCGTAGCGCTCCAGCACCGGGTCGGCGTACTTCCACAGCCCGCCGGTGCCGTCGTCGAAGGTGATCAGCACCGACCGCGGCGGGACGTCGCCACCGCGTCGGTACCGCAGGAGGTCATCAGCGGTCATCGTGCGATACCCGGCCTCGTGCAACATCTTCATCTGCGCGGCGAAGCGCTTCGGCGAGACGACGTACTGGCTGTCCCCCGCGTCGGGCCTGATGTCGTGGTAGGTCAGGACGATCGGGGCGGCGCCGGTGCCGGCCGGGGCGGTGGCCAGGCTGTCGGCCGCGGAGTGGAAGGCGCTGAGCTCCGCGTCGCTCAGCTGCGGCGCGGACACGGCTTGCTGCTCCCCGACGTTGCTCTGCCACCACTGGTATCGCCAGAAGCCCCCGAACACTCCGGCCATCAGCAGCAGCGCGAGCACTCCCACGACGACGCGGGTCAGCTGATGGTGTGCGCGTCGATGGGGGACCGGATGGTCGGCCAGCTCGGGCAGCAACGCCATGGCCCGCGCGCGGTGGTCCTCTGCACCGACACCTGGGCTGTCACTCTTGCGCATGTCCTTGCTCACGGCCATGCTCCCCGCGAGAGAACGAACACGTAGGTCAGCACGATCGCGCCCGCGAGCAGGAGGCCGATCAAGCGGCTGCTGAGCACGCGGCCGGTGGGTCGCTTGGCACTCATGTCGACCTCGACCAGACGCCGCGTCGGATGGTCGCCAAGGAGTAGAGCAGCAACCAGCTCAGGGCGACCGAGGAGATGAGGCTCATCAGCGGGCGGTAGCGCCAGCGCATCGAACCGGGATGGTCCACCTTGTAGGCGGCGCCCCAGGCGCTTCCCTTCACCAGCACCCCGCACAGGTACAGCGCCGTGAGCAGCCACGCGCCGTGGGCCGGCGCCCACACGAGGTGCCGCACCGCCATGAAGGGAGCGGCGAGCACCCATAGCCCGTGACCGTAGTAGAGGAACGACGGGCCGGCGCCGCGCCGCCACATGAAGCGGCCGGTGAAGAAGAGGTTGCGCACGAAGCTCTTCTTCCAGCGCACCTGCTGCTTGAAGAACGCCTTCGTCCCGGACGGCACGACCGTCCACACCTTGGCAGAGCGGACGTATCCCACCCGCCACCGGCGTTCGGGGTAATCCACGTCGTCCACGAAGGGCGACCCCTCGTTGTCCTGCTTCAGCTTGGCACCGACCCATCGTTGACCCAGCACGTAGCCCGTCAGCTGCCGGTCGGTCGCGAACCGGAACTCCCCGCCGAGGAAGCGGTCGTTGGCCCACGCCGGTAGGTAGTTCCAGATCGCGTCTCGGCGAAACACCGCGAGCGGGCCGGAGACGCAGCTGACGGAGCCGAATGTCGACTCGGCGGCCTTGGTGACCCTGAACGACCCCTCGTACCAGGTGTCCTGCACCTTCGTGAGGAGGCTGGCATCGGCATTCAGCGCCCGGGCGTGGCCGGAGACCGCACCGAGGCCGGGGTGGGCCACGAGCGCGGCCACGCACCGGCGAAGCGCATCCGGTGCGAGGATGCAGTCGGAGTCGGTGAACGCCACCACGTCACCCGTCGCGAGCTCCGCTCCGGCGACGAGGGCGTGCTTCTTGCCCAGGTTGCGCTCGAGAGCGAGAAGCGTGAATCCGAGCGCGCGCTCGAGCTCCGCCAGTCGCTCGGCCGTACCGTCGACGGAGGCATCGTCGACGACGATCACCTGCAGGTCGGGGTAGTCGCACTCGACCATCGAGCGCACGCACCGCTCGATGACCTCGAGCTCGTCCTTCACCGCGACCAGGAGCGTGACCGACGGCACCGTCGGCAACGGCGGAGCGCCCGCGTCGTCGGGAACGCGGCTGAACCGCACGTCCGACGGGTCGTCGTAGTGGGTGTAGGCGAGGTAGAACAGCAGGATCGTGGCGGTGAGCACGCTGACGCCGTAGCCCAGCAGCAGAGGGTCGTCCACGAGTCGGGGGGCCTGCCTCGCAAGCAGCGCCACCAGCGGCAGCAGTGCCACCAGGACGATGAACCTGCGAAGGCCGCGGCGCACGCCCGGCTCGAAGCGGTCCAGGGGGCGCCAGGGCTTCCGCTGACCGTCCGCCCGCGCCGCCGAGCCCACCGGGGGCAGGAAGTCGGTGCGGGGCTGGAGCGGTCGGGTAGGCCTGGCGACGCGCTCGTCCACGGAGGTCCCCGGCTGCCGCCCGGTGGTCACTCGCGTGTCGGTCCCTGCGTCGGTGACCGTTGCGAGATTGCCGTCTCCGTAGTGCTGGTCGCCTCCGGCCGAGCCGAGGATGTCGTCGAGGAAAAAGGGCCGGGTCTGCAGGTCGTCCTCGCGACGTCGTGAGGAATCAGACGACGGCACGGTGCGGCACCTCCTGGAGACGGTAGGTCGCGTCGAGGACGGTGCGGTGCTCGGCGAGCGGACCCAAGTCGTCGGTGGGATGCCGCGTGTGCACCAGCACCAGGTCCGCGCCCTGGACGTCGACCGGGTCCGACGGCGTGAGCGTCCGGCCGTCGGCCATGCGGGCGGCCGGGACGAACGAGTCCGAGAAGGTGACCTCTGCTCCCTCGGCGAGGCACTCCTCCATGATCTGCAGGGCGGGGGACTCTCTGACGTCGGCGACGCCCGGCTTGTAGGCGACGCCGACCACGTGCACATGGGAACCCCGCAGAGACCGACCCGTCGCCGCGAGCTCCTCGCGGATCCTGGCCACGACCTTGCGCGGCCGCATGGAAATACCGGTCATCGCTGCGTCGACGAGCGGAGCGGCGACGCGCTCCCCGCGCAGCTGCCAGAGCAGGTAGTGCGGGTCGCACGGGATGCAGTGGCCGCCGACACCCGGGCCGGGCATGAACCGCATGAAGCCGTACGGCTTGGTGGCCGCGGCGTCGATGACCTCGGTCGCGGAGACCCCGAGGTGGCCGGCCACATCGGCGATCTCGTTGGCCAGCGCGATGTTCACCGCGCGGAAGGTGTTCTCGAGCAGCTTGGTCAGCTCGGCCGCCTCCGGAGAGGTGACCACGTGCAGCGCGGGCGAGGTGGGACGCAGCGCGTCCGCCGCCGAGGCGTTGCACTTCGAGGTGAGCCCACCCACGACGCGGGGCGTCGTGGCCGGCGAGTGGTCGGGCACGCCGGGGTCGATGCGCTCGGGGCTGAAGGCGATGTGGACGTCGACACCGGGCTCCAGTCCGCGGTCGCGCAGCGGCTGCTCGAGCAGGTCACGGGTGCAGCCGACATACGTGGTGGAGGTGAGCACGATGGTCTGGCCCGCCCGTGCCGCAGCCACCACGTGGCTGCACGCCGACGCCAATGCGCTGAGGTCCGGGACGAGATGACGAGTCACCGGCGTGGGCACGCAGACGATGACGCTGTCGGCTGCGGCAAGGCGGCAGGTATCGTCGGTGAGCTCCCAGCGGCCGGAGGCGAGGTGGCGGTGCAGCCTCTCGATGTCGTCAGGCAGCAGGTCCACGTCGGCCAGCCGGATCGCGTCCAGCCTGGCGGCGGAGACGTCCAGCCCGACGACTCGGACGCCGGCGTCCAGGAGGGACAGAGCGGTCGGCAGTCCCACGTAGCCGAGCCCGACCACGGCCACGGTCGAGGCGTCTACCCGATCGGTGAGCTCGGCCACGACCTCGGCGTTGGCAGCGGACGGCTCGGCACCCGTGGTGGTATCGATGGTCGTGGCGGCTGCCCTGGCGCGGCTCGCTGTGGTCATGGATCGCTCCCTTGTCTGGTGTGCGGGCTGGTGACGCACCCCCCGGGGCACGCTGCCGCGCCGGGCGATCCCGGGCGGCTGAAGGACTCGGACCATGGGCGGAGGCCAGCCTTCAGCCAGCCGGCTAGGTCGGCCACATGTCCGAACTGTGATGTTCAGGTGCGGGAGACGACACACAGCGAACTCCGGCGCACGCGCGCGGAACCACTCGCCATCGAATCCCGGGCCCCGCCGCTGCCACCCGGGCGGGCGCCAGGGATACGCAGCAAGGCCCCGTCTCTCGTTTTCATTGGAACATAGAAAGCACCCATCACCCCAATCCCCCTTCGGCTCTCACCGAGAGGGGTGATCACACGACGAACCCTCACGACTACGCTGGATCGGCAGCTCGCGATCACGCCCGGAGATCGGTGGGCCTCATCGTCGTCGAGACTGAACCAGACCGACGACCGAGCGGCCCAGAGTCGCGCGGCTGCCGAAGAGCGACCAGCCCGATGCTGCCCGACGCGTTGCGGGCCAGCTCTGCTGACGCCATCGGTTCGGGGAAGATCGCCGCGGTCAGATGCTGGTCACCGGCGTCAGCAGCAGCGATCTGGCCCCGAGTGTCGTGCGCCATTGGGATGTCACATCGTCGAACACGTGTTCGACGGGGCGGCCCGGGTGGGTCGGGCAGCCTGGGTCAGCCCGCCGGCAGCACCACCGCGAGGGCGGACCGGTGTCCGTCCCCGCCCGGCTCGTGGTGGATCGATCCGCCGTTGGCCTCGCACAGCCGGCGCACGATGTAGAGCCCCAGACCCGTGGCCGCCTTGGTGGCCGCCACACCGGTCCGGGCGCGGGCGAACCGGTCGAAGAGCCGTGGGCGGAACTCCCGGCACGCCCTCCCCGGAGTACGGCGGGCCGCCGTACTTCAGCGCGTCGGCGACCAGGTTGGACACCACGAGCTGCACGCGGGAGGGCTCGGCCAGGACAGCGCGCACCGCCGGCTCGACCTCGACCCGCTCCTGGTGGGCCACGACGTCGCCGGCGTCCAGGTGCGCCATGTTGAGGATGTTGGTCAGCACGTCGTCGAGCCGCACCGCGGCCCGCTGGGACCGTCGGCCAGGGCGAGCCCCTGCGTCACGTCGCCCCCGGCGAGGGCCGCCTCGGCGAGGTCGAGGAACCCGCGGACGGCGGTGGTCGGGGTGCGCGCGTCGTGGCCGATCAGCCCGGCCAGGTCGGACAGGCGCCGGTTGACCTCGGCCAGGCGAGCCGCGACTCCTGGACCTCCGTCTCGTCCACGAGGATCCCGCGACGCGCGAGGACCGCCCCGTCATGGACCACCACCGAGGTGCGCCCGTGGACGTGCCTGACCTCGCCGTCGGGCCGCACCAGGTCGAGCACCGCCTCACGGGTGGGGAGGGTGTCCTCGGGCAGGCCGAAGATGCGGTACATCCCGTCGGACCAGGCCAGCGCGCCGGCGGTCCGGCGCTCCGTCCAACTGCCTACGCGCGCCGGGCGCTGCACCTCGGGGACGTGGTGGGCCTGGGTGTGCCGGGCGCGTCCCAGGGCGTCGACCAGCGTGCGCTCGAAGGGCTGCTCCTCGCCGGCGAGCGCGCCGCTGAACGCGACCATGGCCGGCAGGTGGGTGACCAGGCGCCGGAGGACGCCCAGCTCGTCGAGGGCGCCTGGAGCCGTGCCCACACCCTGGTGCGGGACCACGCACCGGCCGCGGCTCGTGCCCGGCTGCGAGGATGGTCGGCATGGGTGCTGCGGACGTGGTCGTGCTGGACGGCGGTCTCTCCACCGCGCTCGAGGAGGCCGGCGCGGACCTCTCGGGCGCCCTGTGGACCGCACGGCTGCTCGCCGACGAGCCCGACCGCGTGCTGGCGGCGCACCGCGCGTTCTTCGCCGCGGGCGCCCAGGTCGCGACCACCTCGACGTACCAGGCGTCGGTGGAGGGCTTCGTCGCCGCCGGACTGGGCGAGCGCCGCGCCCAGGACCTGCTGCGGAGAAGCGTCGGCCTGGCCCAGGACGCGCGCGACGAGCTCGCCGACGAGCGACCGGGCCTGCTGGTGGCGGCGTCGGTCGGGCCGTACGGCGCGTTCCTCGCCGACGGCTCGGAGTACCGCGGCGACTACGGCGTGAGCCGAGCGCGGCTGCGCGACTTCCACGCACCTCGACTCGAGCTGCTCGCCGCCTGCGAGCCCGACCTCCTCGCCGTCGAGACGATCCCGGACGCCGTCGAGGCGGAGGTGCTGGCCGACCTCGTCGACGAGGTCGGGGTGCCGGCGTGGTGCTGCTACTCGGTGCGCGGTGCCACGACGTGCGCAGGGCAGCCGCTGGAGGAGGCCTACGCCGTCCTGGCCGGGCGGTCCTCGTTGGTCGGGGTCGGCGTCAACTGCTCCGACCCGGCCGACGTCCTGGGTGCGGTGCAAGCGGCGGTCGCCACCACGGGGCTGCCCGCGGTCGCCTACCCCAACCGCGGCGGCACGTGGGACAGCGTCGCCAAGACCTGGTCCGCCGGCGACGCGGTGGACCTGGACCTGGTGGACTCGTGGGTCGTGGCCGGCGCGCGCTACGTCGGCGGGTGCTGCGGGCTCGGGCCGGCGGACCTGGCGACCGTCGCCGCGCGCGTGCGCGCCTGAGCCTCAGAGGTCGCCGAGGAAGCCGAGGACACGCTCGAGGACCAGGCTCGCCGCCTCCTCGTCGTGGGACGCCAGGGACGAGTCGACGAACAGGTGCTGCGGTCCCTCGTAGGTGAAGAGCTCGACCGACGGCTGCGACTCGGCCAGCGCGCGGGCGGACGGCAGGTCCTCGTCGAAGAAGTCGTCGTCGAGGCTCCCGTGGACCTGGGCCCGCAGCCCCTCGGGCCAGGCGCCGAACTCCTCGGCCGGCAGGCACGAGTCGAGGAACACCGCGCCCACGGCACCGGGTCGGGTCTGGGCGAGCTGCTGGGCGGGCATCACGCCCAGCGAGATGCCGGCGTAGAGGACCTCCGCGGGCAGCGACTCGGCGAACGCGACCCCCGCCTCGCGGACGTCGTCGAACCCGAGCCGACGGGCGTGGTCGACCCCGGCCTCGACGCTGTCGAAGGTGCGTCCGTCGTACAGATCGGGCAGGTGGACGGTGTGCCCGGCTCGCCGTAGACGCTCGGCGAGCGCCTGGACGCCTGCGGTGAGCCCCTGCGCGTGGTGGAACAGCACGACCTCGGTCATCAGCGCCTCCGAACGATCTAGAAATCCCGAACGTTCGACTACGCTAGTTCGTATGGTCGCGTCCGACAAGACCCCCGACTACGCCCTCGAGGACCGGCGGGCCCTGACGTCACCGGCCCAGGTGCGGGCACTCGCCCACCCGCTGCGCAACACGGTCCTGGGGCTCCTGCACGAGCGGGCGGCCAGCATCACCGAGCTCAGCACCGCCGTCGGGCGGCCGAAGAGCACCGTGGCCCACCACGTCAAGGTGCTGGTCGAGTCCGGCCTGCTGCAGGTCGTGCGCACGCGCCGGGTCCGCGCGGTCGAGGAGGCCTACTACGGCCGCACCGCCCGGATGTTCCACGTCGCGCTGGAGGAGCCCCCGGGCGGGCCCGGCGAGGTGGTCCTCGACTTCAACGACCTCGAGGTCGCTGCGAGCGAGTCGGCACCGGCGTACGCCGCGGGGCAGCTGTGGGGCTTCCTCCGGCACGCCCGCATCAGCGAGGAGCAGAAGCAGGAGTTCTGGCACCGGATGGCGGCGCTGGTCGAGGAGTTCGACCACCTGCCCCGCGAGGGCGACCTGGTGCACGGCTTCGCGATCGGCCTCTACCCGGTCGAGGGTCATCCCCGGCTCCCGCCGACCTCGGAGTGACGTCGTGGCCGGGCGCCGGCGTGGCGGCGTCCGACCAGGACCCGAGCCAGGATGCGCGGATGCATCAGCTCCGAGGGACGGGCCTGCATGCCGATGACCCGGATGAAGGACGCAGCCACGACCGGGTCCTCGTGCGCCGCCGGCAGCAGCCGCTGCATGTAGGCGTTGCCCACGCGCACCGACAGCGGCCTCGGCCCGTCGATCCGCGGGTTGGCCAGGTCCGACCCCGTGGCCAGCTCCCACGCGTCCTGGACCACCCAGCGGGCAGCCGACAGCAGCTCCGCACCCACGCCGTGGAGCCCGTGGTCGTCGAGGACCCGGCCCAGCTCCATGGCCTCGACGATCGCCACGGTCATCCCCTGGCCGAACCGCGGGTCGAACGAGCAGACGGCGTCGCCGCTGACGGCGTACCCCTCCGGGAGCCGGGGCAGCCGGTCGTAGCGGTGCCAGCACGACGCCGGGAACGCCCGCTGGGAGGGCTCACCGACGGGTTCGCCGCCCGTGACGATGTCGTGGAGGTCGGCGACCGGGAGGCTGGCGGCGTAGTCGGTGAACCCGTCCAGGTCGGTGGGCGGCCGCTCACCCGCCATCCCGATCAGGGTGACCAGCCATCGGTCGTCCTCGACCGCCAGCGCCACCCCGCCTCGGGTCCCGTCGGGCGGGACGTCGACGAGCACGTTGCCACAGCCGCCGAGAGCTGCCGGGCCGCCACGGAACAGGCGTGTGGCGTAGTGCAGGTCCACCTTGAGACGCTCCTCCTCCGGACGCCCGTAGCCGAGGTCGGCCAGCCACCGCGGCGACCGGGATCCCCGGCCGGTGGTGTCGAGGACCAGGTCCGCCTCCAGCGTGCGTTCCTCCGTCGGGTCCGTCTCGGACCGCAGCCGCACACCGGTGACCCGCATCCGGTCGGCGGTCGTCGTGAGGTCCTCGGCGCCCCATCCCTCGAGCAGTTCGACCCCGTCGAGCGACCGCACGCGGTCGCGCACGACGCTCTCCAGCAGCGGCCTCGTGGCTCCGGTGATCCGGGCATCGCACCCGGTCAGGTCGAGCCGGCCGCCGCCCATGTGGAAGCGCCAGTCCTGGGCCGGGATGAGCCCGGCACCGGCAGCGGAGAGGTCGGCCAGCACGCCGGGCAGCAGCTCCTCGAGCCGGGCCACTCCCCCTGGCACGAGGAGATGGATGTGCTGACCCTGCGGCACTCCGCGGCGATGGTCCGGCCCCCGTGGCAGCACGTCGCGGTCGACCAGGGTGACGCGGTCGAAACGTCGGGCGAGTGGTACGGCGTGGGCGAGCCCGGCCAGGCTGGCCCCCAGGACCACCGCGTGGTGTCCGCTGGAGCTCATGGCACACCTGCTTCCGCGAGGAGTCGGACGTCGGACGAGTGACTCCAAGGACGCTAGGACGCCAGAGGGCGCCCCCGCGTCGACCAGGCGGTGCAACTGTCCCGGCGCCGGACTACACCATCGTGTGCAGGGCGTTCACACCAGTCGGTGCTCATAGGCATAGGCAGTCGCCGCTGACCGGTTCGGCAGGTCGAGCTTGGTCAGGAGGTTGTGGAGGTGGCGCGCCACGGTCTTGTCGCTGATCACCAGTCGTTCGCCGATCTCGCGGTTGGTGCAGCCGGTGGCGACCAGCCGGATCACGTCGAGCTCGCGGGCGGTCAGGCCGCAGGCCGCAGCACCGCCCCCGTGAACAGTGGGCGGCCGACCGAGCCCGGCGAGGTCGGCCTTGGCACCCACCTCCTCGAGGACGCGCGTCGCCGCGCCCAGCTCGATCGCGGCGGTCTTCTCGTCGCCGAGCTCCTGCAGGGCGCGGCTGACCAGCACCCGGGTCCGGGCCGTCTCGTACGGCGCGTGGAGCTCCGTCCAGCACGCGCGGGCCGTGCTGAGCGCGGCCAGAGCCGGACCGGGACGCCCCTCGGCCAGGAGCACCTGCCCGTCGGCGTACGCGGCCATCGCCACGAGCTGCCGGGTCCCTACGACGTCGGCGACCTCCGCCAGCTCGACGCCTGCCGCCCGGGCGCCCTCGACGTCCCCGGCGCACAGCATGATCTGCACGGCGGCGGCCAGCGTCTCGGCCCTCGAGCGGGGATGGTGGATCTCGTCCACCACGCCCGGGTAGGCCGGCCAGCGCCGAGCCGCGACGTGGCGGATGGCGGCGACCGCCGCCTCGGTGTGACCCCGGGCCATCCAGAGCAGCGCGAGCCCCGGGTGCGGGTCGTGGCCACGGTCGGCGGCGCGCGCGTAGGCCGCCTCGGCGGCCACGTGGTCACCGCCGAGGCGGTGCAGCTCGGCCCGCTGGTAGTGCGCCATCCCGGCGGCCGGATCCGGTGGGGCCGAGAGCCAGTGGCACGCGCGCTCGGCCTCCGTGACCGCCTCGTCCCAGTCCCCGCGCAGCTGCGCGAGCTGGGACCGGTGCACGAGGCACTGTCCGCGGAAGGGGACCAGGCCGCGCTGGCCGTCGCACCACCGGCCGAACGCCTCGGTCCACTCCTGGGCACGTCGGAGGTCGAAGACCTGCCGGCAGGCCAGGATCACCGCGCAGTAGACGAGACCGGAGGCGATCGGCGACACCCGTCCGGTCTCGACGGCCAGCATGGCCTCGTCGAGCAGCGCGATCCCGCGGGGTGCCTCGTCGAGCCGGATCAGCGCCTGGCCCTGCCCGAGCCGTCCGAGCGTGACCAGGTCGACGTCCTCGAACCGCTGGCCGATGGCCGCCGCCTCGCCGAACGCGACGTGGGCGAGGGCCGGGTCGTCCTCGTCGAGCGCACGCAGCGCATCCGGGAGCAGCACGTATCCCCACTCCGGGCAGTCGCCCGGCGCCCGCTCCTCCAGCACCCGATGGGCGCGCGCGATCCAGGCGCCGCCTCGGGCCTCGTGACCGCGCCCGACCATGAGCACCAGTCCGAGCCAGAACGCGCAGCGCGCGGCGGGCCGGACCTCTCCGCGCTCGCAGAACGCGTCGTGGGCCCGCGACCACATGGCTTCGGCGATCTCGTCCCGACCGGTGAGGCAGGCACTCAGTGCCGCTCGCTGCAGGTCCTCCGGCGCCCGGAGCAGACCCTCCCGGTCAGCGGCGGCGAACTGCCTGGCGGCCGTGTCCCACGCGCGTCCCTCGATGGCAGCCCGAGCCTGCTCGAGCACCTCCGCGCCGCCGCTCGCGGCATCGCCGTCACGCTGCACGGTCCCAGTCTGCGCCCGCACGGACCGCACGCGCACCTGGGCGCGGC
>CAWEQX010000008.1:0-407463 GCA_963811385.1 uncultured Actinomycetota bacterium
GACACCCTCAATCTCGACGCCCTCCAGCACCGCGCGCAGTCGGCGACGGATGTTGTTTGTCGTCAGCGGGGTGTGGTTACGGGTGAAGAAGATCAGGTGCTCTGGATCTTCTGACGCGACGGCGACGAGCCGTTCCCGGAGGACCTCGGCGGTGAAGGAGGGCACTGACACGGTTCGGGTCGACTTCGGCGTCTTGGGGTCGGGCTGCCGGTGGGTAGGCTTCCCGGCGGGGACACGATCGTGCCGCAGATCCGGACCGTCGCAAGGAAACCGGTGACATCGACGTCGCACTTACGGATCGCCAGAACCTCACCGATGCGAGCAGACGTGCCGAGCATGACCTCGATGAGCTGCTCCAACTGGCCGTCCGGCGGCGGGCCGGGAAGCCCGGACCGCGGCGCCAACCCGCGACGGCCCCACGGATCGCCTCCACTGTTCCACCGTGAGGGCCATCGCCTGCGACGGTGGCCTGCGCAGTCGCGCGCGTCGCGCACCGGGTTCTCCTTGATGGCGTCGTACCGCACGGCCAGTCCAAAGGCGAGGCTCAGCACGGTCCTAGCCTGCTTGGCGATGCTGTAGCTCTTCGTAGCGGCCAGCGTCTTAATAAACTGGTCGACCTTGCGCACCGTGATCTCGCGCAGCACGTAGTTCTCGAACGCCGGCATCACCAGTTTCCCCATGTTGCGCTCGTAGAGCGCTCGTGTGCTGGGCGCGAGCTTGCCTTCAGGTCGAGGTCGGCCAGCCAGATCTCCACGAGGGCCGAATGAACTGCGGCCGTAACTCGCCTTACCCGGCTGAATAGCTCTCGCGCTTGCCAACATCTCCTTCGGGCCCGCTCGGCCGACTCGGGAGTCGCCCGTCGCCTGGACGCGTCGAAGTTGGCCATCGTGGTCGCGAAACCTGGCCCGCGCCTTCACCTGCCGTTCGGCGCTGATGTAGGTAGAAGTCGCCGAAGGTGCCGATCGTCCGTGCGCGGCCCAGGCATCTCGGTCACCGCCCGTCGGGACGCCGGCCGGGCCGAGACTCCCGTTGCTCCGCAATCCAGGCCAGCACGTCGCTGACGGTGAACGCACATCGGCCGTCCACCCGGATCGCCGCAGGACCTTTGCCGTCGCGCGCCAGTCGTAAATCGTCGTGACCGGCACGCCGAGGTAGTCGGCAAGGTCCTCGATCGTCAGCAGCGGCTCCAGTCGGCTCAGGGTGGTGTTCGGTCTCCATGGCCGAAAGGTGGCAGGCGCTCCGAGGCGGGTCCGTGGCGGTCCGGGACGTCCCATGCTCGATCCGAGCGACGGGCCTCCGGAGGCGCCTCGGACCTATTATCTGCTGATTTTGGATGACCGGATCAAGTCTCAAATGCTTTCAGGCTCGGAGATCCCAGGGGAATCCGAGCCTGAAATTCGTAGCGGGGGCAGGATTTGAACCTGCGACCTCTGGTTATCAAGGTGCGAATCCAGGCCACCAGACTCGGCCGCGGGCGCGGCTAGCTCATCGTTCCGGGGACGTGTCACCTTCTCAGAGCCCGCGGTTCCTCATGCACACCTTCGAAGTGAGGCGACTTTGCCTCGCGACCGAAGGGAGCAGCGAATGAACCGAGAGAACACAGGTGAAGGAACGGTGAGGTGAGCTCTTTCTCGCCTGGCTCACAATGCTCCGCGGGAGGGGCGCCTCGAGAACACGACGATCAACGAGTACGAGCGCGTGCTCAGCAGGTTGGTAATCCCAGAGTTGGGCACGATACGCCTCTGCGAACTAACCACAAAGCACGTCGACGAGGTCCTCATGGGCCTCGGCGCTGGCACCCAGAGCATCAACCGGCAGCGAAAAGCGAAGGTCGTCACAGGAGCCATGCTCGACGCAGCCGTGAAGTCCGGCGTCTCTCGCGTCAAACCCAGCGCGCCGGTCCATTAGCGTGAAACGCCCGAAAGCCCGCACCGAGGGCCTGGCATCGGCGGACGTTGAAGCCGTTCGGGCGAGCGGTCAGGGCATGGGCAGATAGGAAGAGGCCGGGTCCCCGCAGCCACGGACGACATGGCCGACATCATCGATGTCATGTTGGGCGCTGGCGCTCGGATCGGCGAGGTACTGGCGCTCCGATGGCGGGACGTCGACTTCGCAGCAAAGCGCGTAGAGGTCACGGCCACGATCAAGACGGAAACCGGCCTGGGAACCTATCGCAAGCCGTTGGCTGTCGCGCGGACCCTCGAACTTCCAGAGTTCACGATCGCGACGCTGCGTCGACGCCAGAGCCGACCACGGGCCCCCACACCGAAGCGGTGTTCCCCACGCGAAACGGGACCTGGCAACAGGTCAACAACGTCGAGCGACGTTGGCGTCAGATTCGGAAGGCCGCGGGATTGGATTGGGTGAAGCCCGAGGCGTTCCGCCACAGTGTCGTTCGCGAGACGCTTGAGGTGGCGACCGTGAGCACCTCAGTTCGCCAGCCCTGACCTCCGGGCAAAGGCTTGCAGCCCGCCATCGCCATCGCTTACTGCGGAAGTGATGGCGGCTTCTCGCAACGATGCGGTCGTCGAACATGGCGGACTATTCCGTTCGCGACCCAAGGAGATTGCCGCACGCTTCCCAATCCCGAGTGCTCAGCTTGCCGATCGACTTGTGGACCTACTGCTACCTGAACACTGTGTTAGTGCGATGCGGCCTGACAGCGCGGCGTAACCAAACGCGGAGTCCGTCATCTGCGCTCGGGCGAGTCAGAACCAGGCGCATTCGGTTGGTCCGCGTGGCCACGTGCCAGGAAGGCGCTGGGCTTCACCTCCACTCGTCGTGGGTCGAATCTGCGTCCCCTCACCGTGGCGCGGTTGATCGTCACTTCGAGGAGGAGCCGCACCACCTCGCGCCGGTCGTTCAGTTCCGCCGTCTCCCAGCCATCTTGCAGCGTGGCGGCGGTGAGGAGTCGTCGCAGTGCCGGTGAGGAGACCGCAGCGGCTTGTTGGCATCGCAGAGCGTTCATGGCGTCCTCAATCCTTCTGGTTTCGGCCGCGTAGGCGCGCAGAGTCAGTTCACCGGCATCGCGCAACTCTTCGACGGCATCCAGTTCAGCCTCCTTCTCCGCGATGAGCGACGCTACGTCAGGCCCGCGCATTGCGGCGGTCTCGCGGCGCCGATGGGCATCCGTCAGCGCGCCTTGAAAGTCGGGCCGCTCGAACAAGGCCAGCAGGACAGCCTCGACCCGTTCGTCGACCCGGTCGGCGCTCGCTGTGACCCTCATGCAGCCCTCCGTCCGGCACGTGTAGGCACGCGGTATCCGGCTCATGTTGGTCGCGGCCTTCATCCTGGCGCCGCATTCGCCGCAGTACGCGATGCCGGAGAGGAGATGCCTGGGCGCAGGGCCACGGGGATTGGCGACACTGAGGCGCGAAGGGTCCTTGAGAAAGTTCCGCAATCGAGCCACGTGCCGTAATCCACAATCGGTTCCCAGGCGGCAGGACCGATGTCCTCGCCCGGTGCATACGTCGGCCCGCAATCGTCGGATTGAGAAGCAACTGTCGTAGAGTACTCGGCTCCCAGACGGTAACGATCCCTCTAGGATTCTCGGCGAGCGTCGCCCTACGCGGCTGACGTGGCGTGGGCACTCCTTTGGAATTCAAGTCTCGGCAGACCTGTCGCAGCGTTACACCCTTGAGGACCGCCTCCACAGCGTCCGCGATGACTTGAGCCTGGGGAGACAGAGCGTTCGGGTCGCGTTCGTCGTATGGAGTCTGGCTGAGGAGTACCCCGGTTCGAGGGTCGTATACGCGGCGGTAGCCATAGGGGATCCTTCCATGTGGTGTGCCGCGCTTGGCGTTGGTCTCAACGCTGTCGATGTTCCGCTGTTTGATCCGTCGGGCCTCTGCCTCAGCCATCACGCCTTGGAAAGCAAGAGGCAGCCAATCGTTGACCTTCGAGGGGTTGTAGCGAGTCCCGGAGACCGCGATCTCAAGCTGTTGTCTGAACATGCGTTGACCAGTCCCATGAACTCTTCCAGGTCTCTGGATGAACGCGACACTTCCCACAAGATGAGTAGATCTGCCTCGCCCCGTTCGATCAGTCCACGGACCTCGACAAAGCCTCGACGTTCTCGCGACCCCCGAGAAGCGGACTTGTTGTCATCACGAATCTCCGCGATGACGTCGACACCTTCCCGCCTCGCAAACTCGCGTCCGCGCTCAAGTTGCTTCGTGACGCTCGTCCCCCGCCCCTGGGGTCGCGGGAAGCACGGCCGTAGATGACCCCGCGCTCTGGCATATCCCCAAGGGTACCGCGAATACACTCCCTTTTGATTGATATCCCCGGCGAGCAGGGGCAACGTGCACATCTTGACCAGCGCCTCGCGGGCGCTGTTGGCGTGCAGGGACGCCATGCCCGGGAGGCCGGCGTTGAGCGCGAGGAGCAGGTCGAGGCACTCCTCCGCGCGCACCTCCCCGACGATCACGCGCGACGGCCGCATCCGCAGGCTCTCCTTGACCAGGTCACGCAGCCGTATCTCGCCGGTGCCCTCCAACCCGCTCTGCCGGGTCTGGAGGGCGACCCAGTCCGGGTGCCGGAAGTCGAGAACAAAGCCAGCGGGAATACAGACTAGCGATTCCGCTAGCCCATCACCTCAAGGAAGGACCCAGTTCCATGACCACAGCAGCAACCACCCGCCCGACCTTCGCCGAGCGCTTCGTCCACCTCCCGCCCGTCGTCTGCGAGCCGTGGTGTCGTGACGGCAGCGGCCACACCGACGCGCACTTCCCCGGCGACCAGTGGTGCTCCTCGGAGGAGGAGGCGCGGGTCCCGCTGACCCGGGAGAAGCTCGTCGAGGTCGAGAGCGACCCGGCGTGGTAGGCGGCGACGTTGACCAGGCCGAAGGTCACCTGGACAGCGTTCAGGGACTCGCCGAGGTCGGACGCCTCCCCCGGATCGCGCCCTTGAGGAGCTTGCCGCCCGCAGCAACAGCCAGCGCGCCACCGACCACAGCGCCGACCTTGAGCGCCCACTTGAACCGGGAAGTGAACCGCTCGGCCGAGGTCTTGCCGGCGCGCTCGCCGGCGTCGTTCAGGGGCGCCGAGATGCCCGCGCCCACCCGAGTCTGGAAGCCCTTGAGGCTCGGAGCGATCGTGACGAACGCAGTGCCGACCGAGTAGGCCACTTCCCGTCACCTCACAATCGCTCTAGGCTCGGACGGATAGACCGAGCGAAGGGGGGCCCGTCATGGGCTGGGGAAGACGCATCGCCGACAGCGACAAGGTCCGCGAGAACCTGATCGAACGCGCCGGACTGGAGTTGACCGGCGTCAAGACGAATGACCGGACGTTCCTCGTGGCACTGTTCCTCGAACAGGTCCGCACCAACGAACTGCTCGAGGAGATGCTCAGCCGGCAGTCCGAGCCGACTCGATCTGCTCTATGAAGTCGTAGGACGCCTCCGAGAGACGCTGCGCTGCGCGGTCCAGCGCCGTCACCGGGCGGGGCATCGGCTCCACCCGCGGCGGCTTCGCGCCACCCGCGGCGATGGTGGCGGCGATGAGGTCGCCCAGCCGGTCAGAGATGACGGTGAGCAGCTGGTTCGTCGAGCCGAAGTCACGGACGCGCGGCGACCAAGGTGCCGTCTCGCCACCGGCCAGCGCCTCAGCGAGCTCGTCGTCCTCGGCCTGCGCCTCAGCGAACGACGAGTCCTATGACCGCGGGCGGTTCTTGTGCCCTAGGGTGCGCGGATGAACTACCGAGTCAGACAAGGGATCGCGGCTCTGCTCATCGCGGTCGTGATCGCGGTTCTGTCGCAAGGCTCCGACACGGACCTCAGCGGAGCTGCGGGGTTCGTCGCCCTGATCGGGTCGGTCTGATCGTCTGGGGACTTCTAGCCTCATCCCGGGACTGACCATGGGTGACCCTGCCGAGCGTGCCGGCCGCGACCAGCATCGGGCCTCTGACGTCGCCGCAACGGTCGACCAGGCACCGGCCGACTTCGAGGCGATGATGCCCCGCGACGGCCGGACCACCGACTACACCGACCTGCGCGACACGGGCAGCGAGCGGATGGTCTACGTGTTCGCTCACGGCGACTGGCACGTCGGGGAGCTTGCGCGCCTACCGCAAGCGTGGGGACGCCTGGGAGGGCAACGTGGTGTGGTCTGAGGGCATCGGTAGCTCGTACGTCGACTGGGGTCCCTCAGCAGCGGATCCGGCCAGCCGAGCGACCAGCCCAAGGTGACTAGGAGGAGGGGCCAAACGGTCACCCCGGCATGACCATCGGCCTGTGTCGAAACCGGGCACACCGCACCTAAATTCACCGAACCACCCACCACAACCGACTCGGGGGACCCACCCATGCTCACCAAGCCCAAGGCTGTGCTCGTCGCCGCCACCATGACCGCCAGCGCGCTCACTCTCGCCACTCCGCAGGCCGATGCCGCAGGCCGCTACTTCTCCAGCTGCAGCAACCTGCACAAGGTCTACCGCTACGGCGTCGCGAAGTCCTACCGCGCCGCGATGTACCAGGTCCGCCACGGCAACCACCGCCCCGCCTACGGCACCCGCGCCAAGGCCGCCTACTGGACCAACTACAAGCGCCTTGACCGCGACCGCGACGGCACCGCGTGCGAGGCGTGATGAGGCGCGTTCTCCTCCTCGTCCTCGGACTGCTCGCGGGCGGTCTCTTCACCCTCGCCGGCACAGGACCCGCGGCAGCCTTCGACTACGACTGCTCGGACTTCTCAACCCAGGCCCAAGCCCAACGCGTCTACATCAACGCCGGAGGGCCGTCCCGCGATCCCTACCGCCTCGACGCCGACCACGACGGCCGCGCCTGCGACTCGCTACCTTGCCCATGCGGCTACACCAGCGGCGGAGGCGGGTCACCCAGCACCGGCACCAAGCGCGTAATCCAGTACGGCCGCGTGACCCGCGTCGTCGACGGCGACACCATCGACGTACGCCTGAAGTCTGGTGCCACTCGCCGCGTCCGCATGATCGGGATCGACACCCCCGAGGTGTACGGCGGCACCCAGTGCGGCGGCCCCCAGGCGTCGCGCGCGCTCAAGCGCAAGCTGCCCCTCGGAACGCCGGTGAAGCTCGTGTCTGACGTCACCCAGGACAGGGTCGACCGATACGGCCGGATCCTGCGCTACGTGATCAAGAGGTCCAACGGACGCGATGTCAACCGCACGCAAGTCTGGGACGGCTGGGCCCGGGTCTACGTCTACAACCACCACCCGTTCGAGCGCACCACGTCGTACCGCAGGGCGCAGTACGCGGCGAAGGCCGCGCCTCGCGGCATCTGGAAGGTCTGCTGAGGGCCCCCAGCCACGATCCAACCAATGTGGCGAGGTGGCGAGGTTCACCAGTCTCGCCGGGGGCCTCCGTGTCAGACCGGCCCCCGGCGATACCTCCTGACCGTCCTAGCGGGGCGCTGGGCGGGTCTCAGCGCCTGAAAGGACGCGCTCGCCGCTCATCGCTCCATGCAATGAATCGGTGACGTTGACGCCCCGCTAGGAAAGTTTCGGAGGTCAGGCGGTCAGGTCGACCACGGCCATGGCCTGGGGCCGCTTGACCTCGAAGGCGAACCGCCCCTCAGAGCGCAGCTTCGCCTGGTTCTTGTCGAACAGATCCCCGGCCTGAGTAGCGGCCAGGGTGTGCACGCCCTCACGGATGCGCAGGCGGGTCTGACCCCAGTCCCCCAGGAGCGCGGTGCCCTGCGGAACGGCCAGCGACGACACACGCCGGATGCCCTCACCGAAGACCGCGGCGTAGGCCGCGGAGTCCATCAGGAAGCCACCCGTTGCGCCGTCCTCGCGCATCAGGTCCAGCGTCTCGATGTCGTTGGGGTGGAACACCCACGCGGTGGCCGCCTCGCCCTTGGCCTCGAGCGCGGTGCGCGCCTTGCGGACCGTGGTCAGGACGTCGGTGGAGAACGGCACGGCGGTGACGCCGGACGTCGTCAGGATGCCGGTGAAGTTCTCACCGAGCCCGTCACCGGAGACCACCTGGGTCTCCAGCGCCCTCTCCACGCCGGCCCGCATCTCGCTGTCCAGCACCTGCATCATCGACGCGTGGTCGGACAGGTAGCGCAGCGGGAACGGCTCGGACAGGTGGGCGATGACCCGCGCGCGGTCCTCGACCTCCTCGAAGGTGTAGACCGAAGTCGGCTTGGTCGCGTTATCGGCCACCACGTCGGCGTTGCTCGTCTTCACGGTCTGCCGCAGGTAGGCGAACGTGCTCTCGGTCAGCCCTTCGCGCGGGATCAGGTCCAGCAGCATCATCGGCACGTCGGGCAGTGCCACGACCTCCACGGCGGGAGGGGTCTCGATCTGCCCGGTGAGCAGCGCCTTGACGCCCAGCCCCGAAGCGGTGCCGGTCATCTTCTCCATGACGGACTTGGCCCAGCGCGAGCCGCCCGCCTTGCTGCCCGGCAGGTCGGCGTCGTCGTGGGGCACGGCGGCCAGCTCGGCGACGAGGCGATTCGTGTTCGCCTTGGCCTGCAGGATCTTGACCTCGTCCACGAGGGCATCGACCTCGCGGGCTTCGTCCCTGCTCAGGTCGCGCTCGGCGGCCTTCGCGCGGTCGACGATGGCCTGGGCCTCGTCGCGCTTCTTGAGCCACTGCTCCTTGAACGCCTTCGCGTTCTCCAGTTCCTTGACGGTCATGCTGTCGTCCTTGTCTGTGCGATACGGGACGCCTGGCACTTGGTGCAGCGGTGGTACGCCTCCACGTCAGCGGCGGTCGCCGCGTCCAAGGTGCGCTTGTACCGACCCATGAGGCGCCGCTCATCGCGGTTCAGGTCACGGGGCGGGTCGGCCTTCCACGTCCGCGCTATCAGGTCGGCACGCCCTTCATGGGCGGCCTTCTCCTCGGGGGTCGATCGACCGTTCCGGTGATAGTGGCGGCATCGTGCGGCGGCGTATGCCTCGTCGGCATCCACGGTTGTGCTCCTGTGCTCAGGCGAATGGATTCCGGCGCTGTCGTCGCGGGAGATGCTCGACCGCGAAGCGTCCGGGGTGGCACGAGGCGGATCACCGGCCTCTGGAGCGTCGAGTGGATCGCCAACCCGACGTGTCGATTCTATCATCAGGCACCCCCCACTGACCGGGCCCCGGCGAGCACCGCCGCGAGAGTCTCCCTCGGCGCCGCGCCGTGCTGGTCGGCGAAGGTGACGACCGAGGCAGACACCTCGAGCGCGCTGAGCAGCAGCTTGGCCGCGTCGTGGAACGTCAGCGACTTCACGACGGCGTCGAACGCCTGGCGATCATCAGCAGCAGCGAGGATGAGAGCCGCAGCGTCGGCGTAGGAGGTCAGGACTTCGCTCTCCTGGGAGTTCACCGCTCGCCCCCCGCCCTCAGCCGAGACGTGTGGGTCTTCTTCGTTGGTGACGCCTTCCCCCGCAACGCCCGCAGCTCGGCCAGCGTGCCTCCCTCGGTCTTTGGAGGGACATCGGCCGCGGCCCTGCGCAGGTCCTTCAGCGCCGAGAGATAGGCCGCCGTGAGCCTCGTAGAAGGCTCGTCGCCGGCCGCGTCCATCTGGCCGGCCAGGGTGCGGCACAGCTCCAGTAGCGGCTCGTGCTCGGGCATCGCGCCGAGTCCAGTGATCTTCACTGCCGCCTCGATCGCATCCTTGTGTCTCATCGGTCCTCCTGGGTGGAAACGGCAATGTGTGTGTGGCCCGCTGCTGGCGAAGCGGTCCGCGATCCCGTTCTCTCCGTTCCCGCGACCCCCCTTCCCGCCGGGACGCTGGTCGATCGACACGCCGCGTGCTCTGGGTACGGCCACGTCGGCGGCAGGTAGCCGCCGCAGGCGGTGCACAGGGCGCCGTCGCGGCCCGTGGTGACCTCAGGCTCGTGCACGGGTGCGACCGGGCGCGTGTTCGCCAGGCGTTGCAGTGCAGCGTCTCCGGTCAGCGACGGCCTGCGCCGGCCCTTGATGTAGTTGCGGCGTGGCATCAGTCGGTCTCCTTCTTGGGGCTGCGGGTCTTGCGTGTGCGGTCTCGTGCGGCCCAGACGTGCCAGGTCTCCTGGGCCGCGTCGGCGTAGGCAGTGCACAGCGCGAGTGCTGGGCAGTGCTGGCAGGCGTCAGCGGCGTCCTTGCGGGTGCCGGCGTCCTCGGAGGTCCAGGCGTCCGAGGAGACGCCACGACAGGGCACGCGTCGGCCCGACTGCTCGAGCGCGGCGAGGGTCGTGGTCAGGGTGAGCCACTGAGGAGCAGCAGCGTCGGGCCTCATGCGCTCGCCCTGCTTGTGGTGTCCCGGACCTGGCGGTCCGGTGGGTTAGAAGAGAGAGAGGGGCGCAGCGTGATGTGTCGGTGCTGAACACCGACACTCGACCGTGAATGTCCAGCCTCATCACCGACACTCGCGCCCTTGTGTCGGTTCTCATCACCGACACTCGCCGCACGTCCCTGCTCGTCCCGCACAGCGAACTCCCCGCGCTTCTCGCGCTTGGTGTGGTCACGCGTGCATCGGCGGTCGGGGTCGCCCACGCCGCCCTGCACGTGGTGACTACCGACGACCAGGCATAGAGCGTTGGACTCCTCGAGCAGGTAGCCGAGGCGGGCGGCCTTCTGGACCGCGCTCCACACCGTCCGGTGGTCGGGCAGGACTCCTGTTTTCCTCACCAGGAACCGCGCCAGCTCGCCTCTTTCGAGTCGGGCGTGGCCGTTGGCAGCGTGCCGGCCGTAGGCCACGAACGTCACCCGCAGGTAGTCGGGGAACCACGGGTGGCCGGCGAACTCGAGCCAGTGATCCTGCGCGTGAGCAGACCAGTCGCGGCCCGCGCCGAAGTCGATCTTGCGACTCATGCGGCCACCCCGCTCACTCGCACGCGGTAGCCGTAGTGCTCGAGCATGGCGACGATGTCCTGGGCGTGGTGGGCATCGAGCACCCACGCGCCGCTACGGCCCGCCCTGCGGCTCCATAAGGGCTTGAGACCGCATCCGCGCATCAGGTCGCCGGTCTTGTGCCCGGCGACCTCCACGACGCTTCCACTGACCGTGACGACGGCGAACGTCGGGCGACTCATGCGACCCACCCCCGCGCGTCGTCCAGCGCCTGCCAGACCTCGGGAGAGATCCCGCCCGTCTGTTCGGCCAGGTCGGCGGCGTGTCCGCAGGCCGCGGCGGTCTCTGTGAGGCGCTGCCAGCGGTCGCGGAGCTCCTCACGCGACGCGTTGCCATGCCAGTCGTTAGGGCGCGGCCTGGCGGCCAGCAGAATGCGCTGACGGCGGCGCCAGGTGGCGGCCAGGCCAGCAGACAGGGCGTCCTGGAGGACGCGGGCACGGAAGTGCTCGGCGTAGTTCGGCCGGCGGCTCACCGCTGACCACCGCAGCTCAACAGCGCAGCGAGCCGCTGGCGCTGCTCGGCGGTCAAGGGCGGCGCGGCCTCGACCGTGCGCGTGATGTAGTCAGCGAGGCGCTCGGCCTTCAAACAGCGCCGAGCGTCGACGAGGTCGGGATCGTCGACGGCTCGAGATCGGGTGAGGGACGCGACGCGCGCCCGCTCGCTAGTCCAAGACATAACTGGGGCCTCTCGGGCAGGGCTGTTCTGCCCCTGCTGAGAGGCCCGGGTGGCGCGGTATCCGGCTGCGCCTCGGTCGTGCTACCGCAACCTAGCACGTAGTGCAGGCAAGGTGATGGAGGGCACTCCGGCGTCAGCGAGTCCGTCGAGGATCGGTGCGAGCTTGTCATCCCTCACAGGGAGGGAGTCGTCACACAGGAGGCACCGGAGGCTGTGGCGACGCCGCGGGGGGCCGGCGGAGCTCTCACCAGGTAGCGAGGTGTCGTCGAACATCGTCCAGTCGCCCATGAGGTCTTCGGTCACACGCGAGTCCTCACGTGCGCTGCCCGGCCGACGACGGTGTCCCTCGTGCCACACCCCAGGCGCAAAGCGGTGGAAGGTCGCCAACGTAGCGACCTTGGGAGCGTGCGCCTCGGCGCAGCAGAGGATGCGCACGGTCTCGGTCACCTCGGGGATCATCCCTTCCACTCGATCCGCACGCTGTCGGGGTCGAAGTCGCGTCGGCCACGCTCGGGCGAGAGCAGGGTGATCGTCATCAACGCGTCGACGATGGCCCGCCGGCGATCCAGGCCGAGACCTTCCCATGTCGCCGCGACGTCGGTAGATGTCGCGAACGGCGCGAGCAGGTCGGCGCTGAGGGCGTCGTCTATGGCCCCCTGGACCTTGTCGCGCTCCTCCCGCAGACGTGCGCTGGACTGCCGTACCGCGGTCAGAGTGAGCAGCCCTTCCTCGAGCCCGGTCGCGAGGTCGTCGAGCCGCTGCTGGATCGTCCCCGCGCGGTGACGCAGAGCGCCGACGTCAGGCGATTCACGCGCTGCCAGCACCTCGGCCGCGTCCGACCTCGACAGGCGTTCGATCACAACGGCCTCGATCAGCTTGTCGACGGGCTCAGCCTTCCGGCTCGTGCATTTGCCGGCGCGGCAGACGTAGACCCGCCTACCGTGGCGTGTGTGACCGGTCGTCACGTCCGAGCCGCACTTGCCGCAGAGCGCCAGCGAGGGCAGTAGGTACTTGCGCGAGGTCGTCGCCGTGGTGCGTCGGCCCGGGGACCGGAAGATCGCGCACACCGCTTCGTGGGTATCCCTGTCGATCAGTGCCGGCCACAGTGCCGGGCCGACGACCACGCCGCGGTAGGTCCGCAGCCCGGCATAGCGCGGATTCTTCAGCGTGTCGCGCACGGTGCTGTGGTTCCAGGAGTTGCCCATGGTCGTCGTGACTCCCTCGGTGTTCCACCGCGCTGCGATGCCCTTGAGGGACCCGCCGGCGATGAGGTCGGCGTACGCCGCCCGGATCAGCCTCGCCTCAGGCTCCATGACGGTCATGCCGTCGCGTGCGTATCCGAACGGGCGCCGACCTCCCGCGGGGCGCCCCTGCTCGGCCGCCTGCTGCTGGGATCGGATCTGCCGGTCGCTTTTCTGGTCGATCTCCATCTGCGCGACCTCGCCCAGGATGCCGATCGAGAACCTGCCCGCCGGGGTGGTGAGGTCGTAGTCACTGCCTCGGACCAGCGCGAGGGACACACCGGCGGCCTTGCAGGACTCGACCAGTCGCAGACGCTCCCGGGCGCTCCTGGTGAGCCGGTCCAGTGCCCAGGCGACGACCACGTCGACCTGGCCGGCCTCGACCGCCTCCATGACGTCCTCGAAGCCCGGGCGCCTGCGCTTGCCGGCGGCGCTTAGGTCGTTGTCCTCGCGCTCCCCGACGAGTGTCCAGGCACGGTGCTCGACCAGCTTGAGGCAGTCCTCTCGTTGGCGAGCGACGGCGAGACCTAGGCCGCTGCGATCACTCGACTGTCGGGTATAGACAAACGCGCGCATGTCTGTACCTTAGCGGTCTTCGGCAGCTCGAAGACCTCCTCCGCGCTGACCACACGCTGCCCGCCGGGGATCGCCGCGGCGAGGGTGTTGAGCATCGTGGTCTTGCCCGCCTGCGTCCCGCCGGACACCACGATGTTGAGGCCTGCGGCGACCGAGGCCGCGAGGAAGTCGGCCGCGTCCTGGGGCAGGGACCCCAGGGCCACCAGGTCGGTGAGGCGCGCGGCCTTCACCACGAACTTGCGGATGTTGACCGCGCTGAAGCCCCGCGAGATGCCCTCGAGCACGACGTGCAGCCGGTGACCCCCCGGCAGCATCGCGTCCACGAACGGCTGGCTGACGTCGATCCGCCGGCCGCTCGACTTGAGCATCCGCTCGACCAGCTCGGCGACCTGCGCGCGGGTCAGCACGACCGGGGTCAGCTCGTGGCGTCCCTCACGAGCGACGAACACCCGCGCCGGGTCGTTGATCCAGATCTCCTCCACGGCGGGGTCGTCGAGGTAGCGCTGCAGCGGTCCGAAGCCGGACAGGTTGGCCACCAGCTCCTCGACCAGGGCCTCGGAGTCGACCACGGGCAGGACGGCGCCGGTGAGGCTGCGCTCGTCGTGATCGCGCACGACCGAGGCGGCCAACCGGCGTACGGCGGCATGGTCTCGCTGCGGGTCGACGCCGTCGCGGCGCACGACCTCGCGCAAGGACGCGTCGAGCGCGTCGCGGACGGCCTCGTCGGCCGACGTGGTGTGCAGGTCCATGTCCCCCGTGGCCCTCACGTGCGGTGTTTGCAGACACTCTGGACCGGATCGAAGGATTTCCCCATCCCCCGAACGCCCGACCTGTGGACAACTGGCCACACGAGGCCACGCCCGTCACTTCAGCGCCGGACGACGTGGTGCACACCACATGGGAGCAGACCTGCGCCGACGTCAGCCCCGCACTCGGAGGGCGTTCCCCACCAGGCGAAGGAGGTCCTGCACCGCTCCGCCCCTGGGGTGGCTGCCGAAGCTGTCCACCTCCGCTCGGAGCGTGCAAGCCGGCGGATCGGGCTTCCCACTCGTCCTGCCCACGTCGTCGAGGAGCGAGACGCAGGCGTTCCTGGTCAGGATCGCGTCGGCGAAGCTCGCCGGCTCGGCGTACCTCACGCAGGTGACCCAAGGGTCTCGGCGCCGGCACGACGTCCGGGAGCACCCGAGGCGTTGACCCGCTGCACGCCCGCACCGTCCGCCGTGGTGCAGACCGTCGCCACCGGCCGCACCCAGGCGTCGGCGGGGAGAAGATCTGCGGGAAGCGGCTGTCGGGCACCCGGGGTCGGGCACCGGGGGTTGGGCACCGGGGGTCGTGCCCCGGGGGTCGTGCTCGGGGGATCGCCCGCGGCTCCGCGAGAGGTGACCGAGCCATGTCCATCCCCTGTCGGCGGGCTGCCGCGCACGCGACCGCCCTTCACGGTGGCCCCGGCCGGAGGAGCACACCACGGTCGTCCGGGCGCGAAAAGGCCCTCGCCGCCGGATGCGTGATCCGGCGGCAAGGGCCTCTTGGAGGGGGCTACCGCAGCACGGGGTGCTTCTGCACCGCGTCCTGGCGCTCCCACCAGGCACCGAGCCCGAGCCAGCGGCCGGCGCCCATGGCGGCCAGGGTCAGCAGGACCAGTGCGTAGATGAGGTGGTCATCCATGAAGAGGTTGTTCTCGGGGGGCAGGACCGCGGTCCACATGAGGACCAGGAGGACCGTGCCGGCCCAGGCAGCGAGATTCATGAAGACGCCCGCGAGGAGGGCGACGCCGATGCCCAGCAGGCCGAGCATGAACAGCCAGTCGACCCAGGTCTGGCCGGCGAGGTCGTTGTACGTGCCCTTGAACGGACCGGCGGCCGCGAAGCCGAGGAAGCCCTTGGTGGGGCTGCCGCCGTTGAGCCAGGAGTCCTTCGACGCGGTCTCGTGGCCGAGCCCGAAGGTCTTGTCGAGGAAGGCCCACAGGAAGACCCAGCCCAGCGACAGGCGGGTCAGTCCGGCGAGCAGGGCGACCGCGTGGTTCTCCGTCAGGTGGTGGAGCCCGTGGGCGTCGACGTCAGGGTGACGTGTGGTGGTGGTCGACATGGTGATCCCCTCCAGAGATCCGGTGCTCCGGCTCTCTTTGGGGGACTCGGTGCCCCCCGCTGGAGCACTTCCTACACCTCGATACTGCGCCCCTTCTTGTCAGAAGGACAGTCTTTCGGACTGTCTGCTGCGTCACCCTCGGACGGCCCAGGAAGGCAGGAGGTCGGCGACGAGGTCACCGTGCTTCTCGAGCCGCGCCACCACCTGGTCGTACCTCAGCTGCCCGAGGGCGCCGGGCTCGTCGGCGCCCTCCTCGACCTCGTCCCATGTGCGCGGCGCGGCGGCGTACGGCGTGAGCGTTCCGCGCAGCGAGTAGGGGCTGATCGTCGTCTTGGCCGCGGTGTTCTGGGACCAGTCGAGGAACACCTTGCCGGGGCGCTTGGCCTTGGTCATCACCGAGGTGACCAGTCCCTGGTGCGACTTCTCCAGCGCCTCGGCGATCTGCCTGGCGGCCTCGCGCACCTGGTCGGAGCCGAGGTCGCCGGGCATCGGGGCGTAGAGGTGCAGGCCCTTGCTGCCCGAGGTCACCGGCACGCACGGCAGGCCCAGCCCCGACAGCCGGTCGCGCACCAGCAGCGCCACCTGCGCGCACTCGTGCAGCGACGCGGGATGCCCCGGGTCGAGGTCGATGACCATGCGGTCGGGGTGGGCCGGCGACCCGTCCTGGTGGAAGCGCCACTGCGGGACGTGCAGCTCGAGCGAGGCCAGGTTGGCCAGGTAGGTCAGCACCGCGAGCGAGTCGACGAACGGATAGCTGATCCGGTCACCTCCCCCGCGCGATCCCGTGGAGGACACGGTCACGCGCGGCAGCCACTCGGGCGCGCCGGAGGGGACGTTCTTCTCGAAGAACGACTGGTCGCCGGTGCCGTGCGGCCACCGGATGCGCGTGACCCCGCGCCGCGCCAGATGCGGCAGCAGGATCGGCGCGACCTGGGCGTAGTAGTGCAGCACCTCGCCCTTGGTCGTGCCGGTGTCCGGGTAGAGGACCTTGGCCAGGTTGCTCAGCTTGAGGGTGCGCCCGTCGACCTCGACGCGGACCTCGTCCTGCCGGGTCGCCTCAGCCATCCAGGCCCTCCTCGAGCAGCAGCAGGTCGTCGGGTCGCAGGTCGCGCCGCACGCCCAGGTACGCCGGCTGCCGCAGCCGCCGCTGCGGCGTGAGACCCAGGCTGGCCACCTCGAGCACCACCTCGGGCCGGACCCACCGCGCGCCGACGCAGTCCTCCCGCGGGACCTCGGTGACGAAGGGGTCGTCGTCGGTCTCGCTGCCGGCCAGCAGCTCCTTGAGCGTCTCGCCGGCGGCGCCCGCGAGCCCGCTGCCGACCCGACCGCGGTAGACCAGCCCGTCGGTGGTCGGCTCCCCCACGAGCACCGACCCGAGCCGCTGCCGCGATCCCGTCTCCGGCCGCCACCCCCCGACGACGTACGACCCGGTCGGGCGGTGCGGGAACTTCAGCCAGTCGGTGCTGCGCTGCCCGGGTCGGTAGACCGAGTGCCGCCGCTTGCTCACCACGCCCTCCAGGCCCTGCGCCTTCGTGACGTCGACGAGGACCTCCCCGTCGTCGTACGCCGGGGGGACGCGCCAGCGCGGACCCTCCTCGACCAGGTCGGTCAGCACCTGGCGGCGCTGCTCGAGCGGGAGCGTGACCAGGTGCAGGCCGTCGAGGTGGAGCAGGTCGAAGAGCAGCAGCGTGACCGGGTTGCGGGCGGCCGCCTGCTCGGCCTTGCGCGGGTTGGCCACGTGCATGCGGTCGGCGAGCGCGCCGAAGACCGGGAGCCCGTCGAGGAAGGCGACGATCTCGCCATCCAGCACGACGTCCTTGCCGCCGAACGTGCCACGTCCGGCGAGCCCCTGGAGCTCGGGGAAGGACACGGTCACGTCGTTCTCGTTGCGGGAGTGCAGGACCAGCCGGCCGTCGCGGACCGTCGCGATCACGCGCATGCCGTCCCACTTCACCTCGTGCAGCCACTCCGCCCCGGTGGGGACCGTGGTGCCACGCGTGGCCAGCATCGGGCGCATGTGGACCATCCTGGCGGGTAGCGTGGAAGCATGCGAGCCATCTGGAAGGGTGCGATCTCCTTCGGCCTGGTCACGGTGCCGGTCAAGCTCTACTCCGCCACCGAGAGCCACGACGTGTCGTTCCGCCAGGTGCACGCCAAGGACGGCGGCCGGATCAAGTACCAGCGGGTCTGCTCCCTCGACGGCGAGGAGGTCGCCTACGCCGACATCGCCAAGGGCTACGAGACCGACGACGGCGAGATGGTCATCCTCACCGACGACGACCTCGCCGACCTGCCGGTGAGCAGCAGCCGCGAGATCGCGGTCGAGAAGTTCGTCCCGACCGAGCAGATCGACCCCATGCTGATCGAGAAGTCCTACTACCTCGAGCCCGACAAGTCCGGTGTCCGTCCCTACGCCCTGCTGCGCGACGCCCTGCGCGAGAGCGACCGCGTCGCGGTGGTCACCGTCTCGCTCCGCACGCGCACCTCGCCCGCACTGCTGCGTGTGCGCGACGACGTCCTGGTGATGCAGACCCTGATGTGGCCCGACGAGGTCCGCGCCGCGGACTTCCCCATCCTCGAGGAGGCGGGCGAGCCCAAGAAGCAGGAGCTCAAGATGGCGCAGATGCTCCTGGAGACGTTGGCCGGCGACTGGGACCCCGAGGACTTCGAGGACGACTACGCCGAGGCGGTCGAGGCGCTCGTCACCGCCAAGCGCGAGGGCGGCGAGGTCACCCGCACCAAGCCCGAGGAGGCCTCCTCCGGCGAGGTGGTCGACCTGCTGGCGGCTCTGCAGCGCTCGGTCGAGGCCGCCAAGACCAGCCGGGGCGAGCCGGCGTCCTCGTCGGCCGCCGAGGAACCGCCGTCGAAGAAGTCCGGCACGAAGAAGTCGGCGGCCAAGAAGTCGACCTCGAAGAAGACCGCCTCCAAGAAGGCCGCCTCCAAGAAGTCCGAGAGCAAGGCCGCCAAGAAGGCCAGCTGACCCTGCGCGCCGGGGGCGAAGCCCTCGCTGGTCGAGCGACCCCGGTGGTCGAGCAGCGCCCTTCGAGGCGTGGCCTTCGGGCTCGCACCTCAGGCACCGCGAAGCGAGCGACCAGTCGAGACCACGCCCGCAGGACAGTCGCCGGTTCGCTGTCAACAGAGCCGGATCCCTGACCGCGGATTGTCGGTGCTGGGTGGTCGGATGGGGTCATGACACCAGCACCGGCCTTCGACCTGACGGACCACGTCCGTGCCGGTCAGGCGCGCGGGTTCGCCCGCGAGGGACTGTTGTCGAGCCTGGGTGCGGTCCAGCGTGACATCGACGCCGCCGAGGCCGGCAAGCTGGTCATGGTCACCGACTGGGCCGACCTGCACCGCGCCGACGAGGTCGCCTCGCGTCGGGTCCCCGAGGGTCTCCTGCCGCTGGCGACCGCGTTGGTCGACTGTCACGACATGCCGATCGTGATGTCCGGGGTGCCGGTCGAGGAGTTCTGCCTGGCCGAGCTGTCCGCGGCCCTGCACCTGTCCCACGGCGCGACCCGGTCCCTGACCGAGGACGCCCTGGAGCTGCGCGAACGACTCCCGCGGCTGTGGGACAAGATCCACGCCGGCGTCCTGCCGGTGTGGAAGGGCCGCCTGGTCGCGAAGGAGACCCGGTCCCTGCCCGACCAGGCTGCGGACTACGTCGACCGGCAGCTTGCGCCGTTCGCCAGGAACCTGACCCCCGCCAGGATCCACAACCTCGTCGCCGCGGCGGTGCTCCGCTTCGACCCCGACCGTGCGGCCGCGGCGAGTGATGGTCGGGGGGTGTGGTTCGACTTCGAGCACGGCGGCGCCCACCCCACCAACCTGAACGGCGCCGCCGACCCCGCCGACCCCGCCCAGGGTGACCTGACCGGCGTGGCCGGTTCGCGTCCCGGTGGGGTGGGGCGGGTCGAGGCCGTGGCCTCCACCCCCGACCTGCTCGCCCTGCGCGACGCGCTGCACACCAAGGCCCGCGAGCTGGAGATCCTCGGCGACCACTCCAGCGAGCAGGTCCGGATGTCCAAGGGCCTGGGGATCCTCGCCGACCCCCAGTACGCCCTGGACCTCGCCGCGACCGCCGACCTCGTCCTGGAGGAGGAGGCCGAAGCAGTGCTGGTTGGGGCGCGAGCGGAGCGAGCCTCGAAACCATCCTCACGACCCGATCGGCGGCCGGGCAGGCACCGGCCCGTCTTCGGCGGGGACCGCCCGATCCACATCCACCTGCACACCAGCAGCCACACCGCCCGCCTCCAGGCCTCCGGCCTGCCGCACACCGCCTCCCCGATCACCCGGGCCGCGGTCGAGCAGTGGATCCGCGACCTCGCGCCCGGGGTGAAGGTGAAGGTCACCCCGGTGATCGACCTCAACGCCCACCACGCCGTGGACCAGTACGAGGCCCCGGACCACCTCCGCGCCCTGGTCGACGAACGCGACGGCACCTGTGTGTTCCCGTACTGCACCAACCGGGGACGGTTCGACCTCGACCACATCGACCCCTACCTCGACCCCGACGAGGGTGGGCCACCGGGCCAGACGTCGAACCACAACCTCGCCAAGCTCTGCCGCTACCACCACCGCGCCAAGACCCACACCAGCTGGACCTACCGCCGCATCCGCGAGCCCTGGGACCTCGAAGCCAGCTGGCCCGACCCTTGGATCCCCGATCACGTGGTCTCGACAAGCCCGACCACCGGACATCGCTCGACCGGTGATGAGGGCGGACCACCCGCGGTGTACGCCTGGACCTCACCACTCGGCCTGCACTACCTCGTCACCGCCACTGGCACCTACCCCCTGGACTGACTGAGTCAGCCGAAGCGGTCGCGCAGCCGACGCAGGTCAGCCACGTCCATCGGTCGCAGCTCGTAGCCTGCGCGCATCCTCAGCCAGTGCCGCAGCACCTCGAAGCCCTGGGCAAGCAGGTGTGCTGTCACCGCAGGGACGTCGGCGCGAACGACGACCAGGTCGAGGTCGGAGCGCGGCCGGGTCCGCTCCCCGAGCAGGGCGAGTACGTCGTCGGCCAGCCTGCCACCTGCGTACGCTGCCGACATGTGGTCCATCCGGTCGGAGAACTCGATCCTGTCGGTCTGCTCCCAGGACTCGGTCCTGTCCATCGGCAGCATCGGGTCGGTCGCGTCCGTCGGCAGCATCTGGTCGTTCGCGTCGGCGGGCTCCATCCTGTCGTCGACGTCCTCGCTGTCGTTGCTCTGCCACCAGAGCAACGCCTCGGCGTTCTCCCACCAGTGCACCGGCTCCGTCCTGTCGAGCCAGGCGACCCACGCCGTGAGGGGCCGCCGCACGAAGGGCGACCTTCCGCGAGGGGCGGTCGCGGCCGGCGTGGTGGCACTCCTCGCCACGGCCGGCGCGCACAGCGCACGCAGGAGCGCTCAGTCGTCCAGGTGACGCCGTGCCGCCCTGGCCTCCGGGAACATCCGGTCGACCCCGTGGAACAGCGCGTCGGCCAACCGCGGAGCGAGCACGCCCCAGTTGAGACGTTGACCACGTGGCCGAACTCCTGGTCGACCATCGCCGGCAGCAGCCCCATCGTCAAACCGCACGGCCCCGAGGTGGTCGAGGTCCATCGTGGGCTCGTCGCCGTGCATCCGGTCGTACGACGACGCGATCGACCGGCGGATCGAGCGCCCCGCGTCATTGACCAGGTAGTCGACGCCACCGGCGGCCCGCCAGCGGCGACCGGGGACCCAGCTGCCGGGCACCAGCCGGGCGACCCAGCGGAGGCGGGCGGCGGGGCCGGCGAGCAGGACCGCGGGCACGCCGTTCATGCGCGCGCCGGGCGGTCTCGACTGGGCTCGACCACCGACGACGGCTCGACCACCGGACGCCTGTCCGCCCAGGGACGCGCCTTCTCGATCTCGGCGGCCAGGGCGAGCAGGGTGGTCTCCGCGCCGGTGCGACCGACCAGCTGCACCGAGGTGGGCAGACCGTCACCGGCGATGCCCGCGGGCACGGCGGCGGCGGGGTGGCCGGTGACGTTCCAGATCGCGGCGTAGGCGATCATCCCCGTCGAGGCGAGCAGCGACGGCACGGCGGACCTCCCCTGCACCACGCCGACGTGGGGCGGTCGTTGCGGGATCGTCGGCGTGAGCAGCACGTCGACCAGGCCGAAGACCCCGGCGTCCATCGCCTCGGCGATCCGCCCGCCACGACGCTCGGCGGCGGCCACCACGCGCGGGGTCGCCCAGGCGCCCAGGCGGGCGACGTCGCGCGTGCGCTTCTCCAGACGGTCCGGGTGCTGCACCCGCCGGACCTCGTCGCGCACCGCGCCGAAGAACTGCGGCAGGAACGCCGCCGTCACGTCGGGGTAGCGGGGCGCCACCTCGACCACCTCGTGCCCGAGGTCGGCGAGCAGCCCCGCGGTCTCGCGCAGCGCCTCGGCCTGCTCGCGTGCCGGCCTGACCCCCACCACGGGCGACACCGCGGACCAGCCGATCCGCAGGCGTGGAGCCGCACCGTCGGCGCCGGACCGCGCGGCCTCGGCGAACGAGTCGCTGTCGGGCGCGCGGAACCGGTCGGAGACGGACGCACCGACCCGCAGCACGTCGTGGAGCAGGGCGCTGTCGAGCACCGAGCGGGTCAGCGGGCCGAGCACCCCCAGCGTGCCCCACAGGTCCGGCCACGGGGCTGTGGAGACCCGGCCGCGGGTGGGCTTGAGGCCGAACAGGCCGCAGCACGCGGAGGGGATGCGGATCGAGCCTCCGCCGTCGCCCCCGATCGCCGCCGCCACCATCCCCGAGGCGACCGCGGCCGCGGTGCCGCCCGACGAGCCGCCGGGCGAGCGGTCGAGGTCCCACGGGTTGAGCGTGTTGCCGAACCGCTCGGACTCGGTGAACGGGAACTGCCCGAACTCGGGCAGGTTGGTCTTGCCCACGATGACGGCCCCGGCGTCGCGCAGCAGGCGGGTGACCGAGCCGTCCTCTGCGGCAGGCTCGCTGTTGCCGGCGCCGCCGAACGAGGTGACCAGACCGCGCACGTCGTTCTCGTCCTTGATCGCCAGGGGTACGCCGTGCAGCGGGCCGAGCGACGCTCCGGCAGCCTGTGCCCGGTCCCGAGCCGCCGCCTCGGCCCGGGCACCGTCGGCGTCGACGACGGTGAAGGCGTTGAGCACCGGGTCGACCTGCTCGATCCGGTCCAGCACCGCCTCGGTCAGCGCCACCGCGCTGACCGACCCGTCGGCCACCGCCGCGGACTGTCCGGACACCCCGGACCAGAGGAGCTCCTCAGTCATGGCGGGAGGCTACCGGGGGTCAGGAGGAGAGCAGGGTGCGGACCACGCGCAGCCCGACCGACATCCGCGCCAGGTCGGCGCGGTCGTCGTCGCAGATCTCGCGCAGCGTCTGCACGGCCCGCTCGACCAGGACGCCGTCGTCCTGCTGCCACCGATCGATGCGCCGGTCCACCGCCTCGTCGGCGGCGTCCTCGCCGTCCTCGGACCCGGTGGTGCGCTCGAGCACCTGCGCGGTCAGCGCCGCGTGCACGGCGTAGAGGTCGTCGCGCAGCGCCGCACGGGCCATCGTCTGCCAGCGGTCGTTGCGCGGCAGCTCGAGGATGCGCTGGATCAGCGTCGGCAGGGACAGGTGCTCCCCGAGCCGCAGGTGCGTCTTGGCCACCAGCAGCGCGTCGAGGTCGTCGCGCCGGGCGGTCTCGACCACCGAGAGCAGCGAGTAGCACAGCGGCAGGATCGCCGTGCGCCGCGCCAGGTCGGTCGGCACCCCCTGGTCCTCCAGGGTGCTCTGCCACTGCTCGAACAGCTCCTTCTGCTCGCCCAGCACCAGGTCGGGCATCTGCTCGAGCAGCTCGGTGACCACGGGACGGAACCACTCGACCGTCGCCCGGCTGTCCAGCGGAGGGCGGCGGTTGGTCAGCAGCCACCGGGTCGCGCGCTCCACCAGCGTGCGCATCTGCAGGCGCATCGTCATCTGAGCCCGGGTGGGGATCTGGTTGTCGTAGGCGTAGATCGCGTCCACGAAGGGGCGCGAGCCGTAGATCTCGCGCGCCACGAAGTTGGCCCGCACGATCTCCTCCGCCGAGGACCCGGTCTCCTCCGAGAGCCGGTGGTAGACGGTGATCCCCGCCCCGTTGACCAGGGCGTTGACCGTGGCGGTGGTGACGATCTCGCGGCGCAGCGGGTGCTGTCGGATCTGGTCGGCGTAGGTCGCCCGCATCTTCTCGGGGAAGTACTCCGTCAGGTCGACCTCGAGGAACGGGTCGTCGGGCAGGTCGGTCTCGATCAGCTCCTGGGCCAGCACGATCTTGGTGTAGGACAGCAGGACGGCGAGCTCGGGCGACGACAGGCCCTCACCCTGCTCCATGCGGCCCTGGAGCTCCTCGGTGCTGGGCAGGAACTCCAGCTCGCGGTCGAGGTGACCCTCCCGCTCGAGGCGCTGCATCCAGTCCTCGTGCACGTGGGCCAGCGGGAGCGCCTGCATCTCGGCGCTCGACATCGCCACGTTCTGCTCGTAGTTGTCGACCAGCACGAGGTCGGCCACGTCGTCGGTCATCGAGGCGAGCAGGTCGTTGCGCTGCTTCTGGGTCAGGTCGCCGTCGTTGACCACCCGGTCGAGCAGGATCTTGATGTTGACCTCGTGGTCGGAGGTGTCGACCCCCGCGGAGTTGTCGATGAAGTCGGTGTTGATCCGGCCGCCCTTGCCGCCGCGACCCTCACGGGCGTACTCGATCCGGCCGAGCTGGGTCAGGCCGAGGTTGCCGCCCTCGCCCACGCAGCGGCAGCGCAGCTGTCCGCCGTCGACCCGGATCGCGTCGTTGGCCTTGTCGCCGGCGTCGGCGTGCGACTCGGTCGCTGCCTTGACGTAGGTGCCGATGCCGCCGTTCCACAGCAGGTCCACGTCGGCGAGCAGGATCGCGCGCATCAGCTGCTGCGGGGTCATCGACGAGACGTCGCCGGGGATCCCGAGGGCGTTGCGCACCTCCTTGGTGATCGAGATCGACTTGCTGGCGCGGGAGTAGATCCCGCCGCCGTCCGAGATCAGCGCCTTGTCGTAGTCCTGCCAGCTCGACCGCGGCAGGTCGAAGAGCCGTTGCCGCTCCTCGAAGGACTTCTCCGGGTCCGGGTCGGGGTCCAGGAAGATGTCGCGGTGGTCGAAGGCCGCCACCAGCTTGGTGTGGCGCGAGAGCAGCATGCCGTTGCCGAACACGTCACCCGACATGTCGCCGATGCCGACGCAGGTGAAGTCCTCGCTCTGGCAGTCGATCCCCTCCTCGCGGAAGTGCCGCTTGACCGACTCCCACGCCCCGCGCGCGGTGATGCCCATCGCCTTGTGGTCGTAGCCGACCGAGCCGCCGGAGGCGAACGCGTCGCCGAGCCAGTAGCCGTAGGACTGGGAGATCTCGTTGGCGATGTCGGAGAACGTCGCCGTGCCCTTGTCGGCCGCGACCACGAGGTAGGTGTCGTCCCCGTCGTGGCGCACGACGTCGCGCGGGGGCACCGCCTCGCCGTCGACGAGGTTGTCGGTCAGGTCGAGCAGTCCGGAGATGAACATGCGGTAGCAGGCCTTGCCCTCCTCCAGCCAGGCCTCGCGGTCCTTCCCCGGGTCGGGCAGCTGCTTGGGGAAGAAGCCGCCCTTGGACCCGACCGGCACGATCACCGAGTTCTTCACCATCTGCGCCTTGACCAGGCCCAGCACCTCGGTGCGGAAGTCGTCGCGGCGGTCGCTCCAGCGCAGGCCGCCGCGCGCGACCGGGCCGAAGCGCAGGTGCACACCCTCGACCCGCGGGGAGTAGACGAAGATCTCGAAGCGCGGCCGCGGCTCGGGCAGGTCGGGGATCGCGCTGGGCTCGAGCTTGAAGGAGATGTAGGGCTTGGGCTCGCCGTCCTCGTCCGGCTGGAAGAAGTTCGTGCGCAGGGTCGCCTTGATCACGGTGAGGTAGGACCGCAGGATCCGGTCCTGGTCGAGGCTCGCGACGTCGTCCAGCGCGCGCTCGATGCGGTGCTCGAGCTCGCTGCAGCGCTCGGCCCGGTCCCCCTCGAAGCCCGGGTCGAACCGTGCCTCGAACAGCTCGACCAGGGCGCGCGTGATGCCGGCGTTGGTCAGCAGCGCACCCTCGATGTAGTCCTGGGCGAACGGCGTGCCGCCCTGGCGCATGTACTTGGCGTAGGCGCGCAGCACCGTCGCCTGGCGCCAGTCGAGCTCGGCGTCGAGCACGAGCGCGTTGAAGCCGTCGGCCTCGTTGCGGGCGTACCAGACCGCGGCCACCGCGTCCTGCACCAGCTCGCGGGCCTCCCACGGGACCGGCCGGTGGTGGCGCAGCCCGAAGTCGTAGATGTGGTTCTCGCGGTCGAGGTGCTCGAGCTCGTAGGGCCACTCGTCGACCACCTCGACGCCCATCGAGGACAGGATCGGCAGCACCCGGCTGAGCGAGAGCGGACCGCCGATGCGGTAGATCTTCAGCCGGGCCTCGTTGGTGCCGCTGCCCATCGGGCGGTAGAACGACAGCCCGATCCCCTCGTCGCCCTCGATCGCCTCGAGCTGGCCGATGTCGACCGCTCCGGTGCGGGCCTTGTAGTCCTCCTTGTAGGCCTCGGGGAACGACGTGGCGTACTTGCGCGCGTAGGCCGCCCCCTGCGACTCGCCGTACTCCTCGCGCACCGCGGAGGCGAAGTCGTCCTCCCACGAGCGCGCCGCCTCCGCGAGCTTCTGCTCCAGCTCGGCGACGGCGACCTCGCCCTCCATCGTCTGGCCCTTGGGCGGCCGGATGACGAAGTGGACGCGGGCGAGCATCGACTCCGAGACGCGCGCGGTGTACTCGATCGTCTCGCCGTCCAGGTCGCGCAGCAGGATCGCCGAGACCCGCTCGCGGACCGTGGTGTTGTAGCGGTCGCGCGGCAGGTAGACCAGGCAGGACAGGAAGCGGCGGTAGGCGTCGAAGCGCACGAACAGGCGCAGCTGCCGGCGCTCGCGCGTCTGCAGGACGGCCATCGCGATCGGCTGCAGCTCCTCGAGCGGGGTCTGGAAGAGCTCGTCGCGCGGGTAGTTCTCCAGCACGTCCATGAGCGCCTTGCCGGTGTGGCTGGCGCGCTCGACCCCGGCGGACTCGATGACGGCGTAGGCCTTCTCGCGCAGCAGCGGGATGCGGGTGAGCGACTCGGTGTAGGCCGCCGAGGAGTAGAGGCCGAGGAAGCGGCGCTCCCCCACGACCTCGCCCGCCTCGTCGAAGGTCTTGACGCCGACGTAGTCGAGGTAGGCCGGGCGGTGCACGGTCGACTTGGAGTTCGCCTTGGCCAGCACCAGCAAGGTCCTCTCGCGCGCCTTCTCACGGACCAGCGCCGGCATCTTGCCGAACGACGGCGACATGGTCTGGTCCGCCCGCAGGATGCCGAGCCCCGTGCCGGTGACCGCGCGCAGCACGTCCTCGCCGTCCTCGTGCCCGAGGAGGTACTCGCGGTAGCCGAGGAAGGTGAAGTGGTCGTCGGCCAGCCAGCTGAGCAGGTCGACGCCCTGGTCGACCTCGTGCTCGGGCAGCGACGCCGGCGGCGCGGACCGCAGGTCGTCGACCACCTCGAGCACCTGCTGGCGCATCTTCTCGTAGTCCTCGACCGACTCGCGCACGTCGCTGAGCACCTTCTGCAGCCGGCTCACGGTGCTGTCCAGCTCGCCGTGGCTGGCGTCGCGGTCGATCTCGACGTGCATCCACGACTCGCGCAGCACGTCGTGCTCGGACTCCACCTGGGTCGACTCGTCGTCGATCACCTCGACCAGCTCGCCGGTGATCGAGCGGCGCACGATGAGCTGCGGGTGGACGACCAGGTGCACGCCGCGCCCCTCGTCGTTGAGCTCCATCGTCACCGAGTCGACCAGGAACGACATGTCGTCGGTGACCACCTCGACCACGGTGTGCCCGCCGGCCGACCAGCCGTGCTCGGCGACCGTGGGGGTGAAGGCCCGCACGTTGGCCACGCCGGGCAGGCGCTGCCCGGCCAGGCGGTAGTGGCTCAGCGTGGCGCCGAGCACGTCGGTGTCGGCGCGCTCGGCGAGGTCCTCGTAGGCGACGTGGCGGTAGTACTGCCGCAGCAGCGACTCCAGCACCGCCCGCGGCGGGTTGCCCTGGCCCTTGAGGCCGCCGGCCGCCGAGGCGGCCTTCACGATCAGCTCGTCCTTGGGGTCTGTGGAGCGCGTGGCGGTGGAGGAAGGCACGTTTCGACACTATTGCGCGACCTACCCCTTGCCAACCACCTGCACCCCACGGCGATGCGCGATGATGCGAGCCATGAAGCTCAGTCACACCACGACGTACGACGCGCCGCTGGCCGACGTGCACGCGATGCTGCTCGACCCGGCCTTCCGCGAGCGGGCGGCCCGGGCGTCCGGAGTCCTCGAGGTGATCGTCACGGTCACCCCGCAGGACGACGGCACGGAGGTCCGGATGGAGCAGGTCCAGCCGGTCCGGGGCGTGCCCTCCTTCGCCACCAGGTTCGCCGGCGACACCACCCGGGTCGACGTCGTCGAGGTGTGGTCCGGCCAGGCCGGCGCCCGGCTGGACATCACCACGCCCGGCAAGCCCACCCGGATCAGCGGCGACTACCGCCTCGGCGAGCGCGGCGGCCGCACCACCCAGCAGTTCGAGGGCGAGTGCAAGGTCTCGGTGCCGCTCGTGGGCGGCAGGCTGGAGAAGGTCATGGCCGACCTGTTCGTCCGGGGACGGGAGCAGGAGGCCGCCGCCGGGCAGGCATGGCTGGAGGGGGACCGGGCATGAGGTTCGAGCGCGTGCACGACTACCCCGCCCCCGCCGCCGACGTGCTGGCGATGCTGCTCGACCCGGCCTTCCGCGAGGCGGTCTGCGCCGCGCAGGACGCCGACCACCACACGGTGAGCGTCAGTGCCGCCACGCCGCCCGCCACGGTCGAGGTGCGCCAGCGCCAGGACACCAGCAGGACGCCCGCCGCCGCCCGCAAGGTGATCGGCAGCTCGGTGGAGACCGTGCAGCACGAGGAGTGGACGTCCGCGGAGGCCGCCAGCTTCGAGATCTCCATCCCGGGCAAGCCCGGGCACCTGCGCGGACGCATCACGCTGACCGACCACGGCGACGGCACCAGCACCGAGCGGTTCGACGCCGAGGTCAAGGTCAACCTGCCCCTGGTCGGCGGCAAGCTCGAGGGCCTGATCGGCAAGGTGCTCGGCGGCGGCCTGCGGCGCGAGCGCGAGGCGGGCCTCAGGTGGTTGGCGGGCGACCGCTGAGGCCGTCCGGCCCGGGGTCGCGCTCGTACTGCGCCTCCTCCTCGGCGAGGTCGCGCTTGCGGGCGTAGCGCACCACGAGCGCCAGCAGCACGAACGGCCCGAAGGCGACCAGCAGCACCAGCAGCTTCTCGTAGCCGTGCAGGGCACCGAGGTGCCAGGCCACGGGCAGGAGGATCTCGGCCATCCTCACCCCATGTGCGGGTAGCGGTAGTCGGTCGGCGGCACCAGGGTCTCCTTGATGCTGCGGGGCGAGGTCCAGCGCAGCAGGTTGCTGGCGGCGCCGGCCTTGTCGTTGGTGCCTGAGGCGCGGCCGCCCCCGAACGGCTGCTGCCCGACGACCGCACCGGTCGGCTTGTCGTTGACGTAGAAGTTGCCGGCAGCGAAGCGCAGCCGCTCCGCAGCCCAGGCGACCGCCTGCCGGTCCTGCGCGACCACCGACCCGGTCAGGGCGTACGGCGCGAAGGACTCCATCTGGTCCACCGCGTCCTCGAACGCGTCGTCCTCGAAGACCGACACCGCGAGGATCGGGCCGAAGTACTCGGTGCGGAACATCTCGTCGTCGGGCAGCGCGCACTCCACGATCGTGGGACGCACGAACCACCCCACGCTGTCGTCGACCTTGCCGCCGGCGAGCACGGTCAGGCGCGAGGACCGCTTGGCGCGGTTGATCGCCCGGCGGTGCTTGTCGAACGCGCGGTCGTCGATCACCGCCCCCATGAAGTTCGACAGGTCGGCGACGTCGCCGACGGCGATCGCCTCGGTCTGCTCCACCAGGTCGTCCTTGATCCGCTCCCAGACCGAGCGCGCCACGTAGGCCCGCGACGCGGCGGAGCACTTCTGGCCCTGGTACTCGAACGCGCCGCGGATGAGCGCGGTGCGCAACACGTCGGGGTCGGCCGAGGGGTGCGCGACGACGAAGTCCTTGCCGCCGGTCTCCCCCACGATGCGCGGGTAGGCCCGGTAGGTGGTCAGGTTGTCGCCGATCGTGCGCCACAGCGACTGGAAGGTCGCCGTCGAGCCGGTGAAGTGCAGCCCGGCCAGGTCGGGGTGCGCCAGTGCGACGGCGGAGACCTCGGGCCCCTGGCCGGGGAGCAGGTTGATCACCCCCGGCGGCATGCCGGCCTCCTCCAGCAGCTCCATCGTCAGGCTGGCCGCCCGCTGCTGGGTCGGCGACGGCTTCCACACGACCGTGTTGCCCATCAGGGCCGGGGCGGTCGGCAGGTTGCCCGCGATCGCGGTGAAGTTGAACGGCGTGACGGCGTAGACGAAGCCCTCGAGCGGGCGGTGGTCGGTGCGGTTCCACACGCCCGGCGAGTTGGCGATCGGCTGGTCGGCCAGCACCTGCCGCGCGAAGTGCACGTTGAAGCGCCAGAAGTCGATCAGCTCGCAGGCGGCGTCGATCTCGGCCTGGACCGCGGTCTTGGACTGGCCCAGCATGGTCGCGGCGTTGAGCCGCTGCCGCCAGGGGCCGGCCAGCAGGTCGGCCGCCTTGAGCAGCACCGCGGCCCGGTCGTCGAAGGACATCGCGCGCCAGCCCGGCGCGGCGTCGGCGGCGGCCCGGATCGCGGCGCGCGTGTCCGCGCGCGAGGCCTCCTTGGTCACCCCGATCACGTGCTGGTGGTCGTGCGGCTGGACGACCTGGTGCTCGGGGCCGCCGCCCATCCGGTGCTCGCCGCCGATGACCGCGGGCAGGTCGGGCTGCTCGGCCTCCTGGCGGACCAGCTCGGCCAGGAGCGCCTCGCGCTCGGCACTCCCGGGTGCGTAGGTCAGGTTGGGCTCGTTCACCGGCTGCGGGGTCTGCGTCACGGCGTCCATGACCCCGATGGTGCCACCTCAGCCGTCGAGGAGCGCCAGCACGTCCCCGAGCTCCTGCGTGGCGAACCAGCCCAGGTCGTGGTCCTCCAGCGCCGACTGCGCCGCCGCGTCGCCGTCGCGCGCCGCGCGCACGACCGGCTCGGCCGCCGCGTCGTCGACCTGGACCGCCTCGACCCGCGACCGCGGCACCTCGTGCGGCACCGTGACCGAGGCGCCCTCGCCGGCCTCGGCCCGGGCCTCCACCACGAGCACCACGCGGCGGGCCACCGGGCCGACCAGGGCGGCGGCGTCGAGCGCGGCCGCGCTCAGCACGGCGTACTCCGCCTCCTCGTCCTCGGCCGCCACGCCCAGCTCGGCGCAGACCGCCGGCGTCACGGCGTACGCCGGCCGGGCCGGGTCGGCGGGCAGGCGGCCCGAGGCCTCCAGCTCGCGCAGGAGGTCGGGCCCGACCGGCAGGTAGACCCGCACCTCAGGCCTCGCCGGAGGCGTCGGTCCGGCCGCGCGGCGCCCGTAGCCGGCTCTCGGAGGTGCTCTCGACCAGCTCGGCGAGCGCCTCGGTGAGGCACTGCCCGACCACCTCGATGTCGGGGATCGCGTCGCGGTCCGCGGTGATGCCGTAGTGCACGCCGCCGTCGTAGGAGGTCACGCCGATCGCGAGCGCGTGGTCGGGCAGCAGCGGCTGGGCGGGGTAGCTCTCGAGCATGCGCGCCCCCGCGGCGTAGAGCGGGAACTGCGGCCCGGGCACGTTGGTCACCACGAGGTTGAAGTCCCGGCCCCGGGAGTCCGCGGCCACCCGGGCACCGAGCGCGTGGAACGTCGTGGGTGCGAAGCCGCCGACGCCGATCAGCCGGAGCGCGGAGACCGCCTTGCCGGTGTCCTTGTGGGCCTTGAGGGCGTAGGAGACCTGGTGCAGGCGCACCACCGGGCTGGCCTCCCCGATCGGCAGCGCGAGCACGGTGCCGGTGACCTGGCTGCCCAGCGAGGTCGGCTCGAGGTCGTTGTCGAGCACCGACATCGGCACCATGGCGCGCAGCTGGCGGCTGCTGTGCACCGACTCCGCCCGCGTCATCAGCCAGAACCGCAGTGCCCCGGTGACCGTGGCGAGGACCACGTCGTTGACCGTCGCGCCGTGGAACCGGCGGACCTGGCGGTAGTCGTCGAGGTCGGTGCGGACGGTGTGGAAGCGGCGTTGCTGCGACAGCGTGGTCTGCAACGGGGACTCGGGGGCGGTCCGCCCGGCCCGGACGCCGAGGGCCAGCGGGTTGTGCCGGATCGCGGCGCGCGCGACGGCCCGGGCCGGGCCGAGCGGGTCGGGTGCGGTCGCGCGGGCCTGCGCGGCCGCGGCGACCAAGGTCAGGGTCGAGGGCTCGCGGCGCGGCACCCAGTCGTCGGGGATGCGCTGGCGGGACACGGTGTCGGTGTCGAGGATGACCTGGCCCAGGTCGATCGTGGAGACCCCGTCGACCAGTGTCTGGTGGGACTTGGACAGGATCGCGACCCGGCCGTCCTCGAGGCCCTCGATGAGGTACATCTCCCACAGCGGCCGGCTGCGGTCGACCGGCCGGGCGATGATCCGCGAGACCAGCTCCTCCAGCTGCGCCATCGTGCCAGGTCGCGGCACCGCGGACTCGCGCACGTGGTAGGTCAGGTCGAAGTCGGCGTCGTCGACCCACACCGGCGCCGCGAGGCCGCCCGGCACCGGCAGCAGCCGCTGGCGGTAGCGCGGCACGAACGCCAGCCGGTCGCCGACCAGCGAGATCAGGCGCGCGTAGTCGAAGCCCTCCGGCCCGGGCTCGAACACCTCGACCGTCGCCACGTGCATGGGGGTGCTGCCCGACTCGATGTCGAGCAGGGCCACGTCCCCCGGGCGTAGTCGCTCCACCCAGCAGCCCTCCCTCCGCGTCGTGCCGGTGGCGGGTGCCGCCACCGATCGGTTCAGCCGACGTGGGATTCTTTCACCTGTCCGATCTCGCGACGACCGCCGACCACCCAGGAGAGATGTGAAGGTCTTCACCCACGGCGTCGGCGGCGCTCAGGACCTGCCGATCTCGCTGCCGTTCGCGCTGGCCGGCGGCGCCGCCGCCCTCGCGGTCTCCTTCGCGGTGCTCGTGCTGGCCTGGCGCTCCCCCCGCTTCGACGCCGCGTCGGGCGGCCGCCCCCTGCCGGCGGGGCTCGCCCGCTCGGTCGACGGCGGTGTCCTGACCTGGCTGCTGCGGGTGCTCGGGCTCGTCGCCACGGCGTACGTCGTGTGGGCGGCGACCGCCGGCCCCGACACCGCGATCAACCCGACCTTCGGCGTGGTCTTCGTGCTGCTGTGGGTCGGCCTGGTGCCACTGTCGCTGCTCCTCGGCCCGTTCTACCGCGCGGTCAACCCCCTGCGCACGGTCCATCTGCTGCTGTCCAAGGCCACCCGGGGCGACCCCGACGAGGGCGTGGCGCGGCTGCCGGAGTGGGTCGGGGTGTGGCCGGCGGCGTTCGGCGTGTTCGCCTTCACCTGGCTCGAGCTGGTCTATCCCGAGTCGGGCTACCTCACGCCGGTGCGCCTGTGGTTCGCGGTCTACGCCGCGGTCGTGCTGGTGGGTGCCGCGGTCTTCGGCCAGCGGTGGATCGCGAGCGCCGACCCGTTCGAGGCCTACTCCACGCTCATCGGGCACCTCTCGGTGTTCGGCCGACGCGCCGACGGCACCCTCGTGGTGCGGGCGCCGCTGCGCAACCTCGACGGTCTGCCCGCCGCGCCCGGGCTGCTCGCGCTGACCGGCATCCTGCTGGGCAGCACCGCGTTCGACTCCTTCAAGGAGTCGCTGGCCTGGTTGCGCGTCACCAGCGACGTGGGCGTCGACAAGATGCTGCTCGACACCCTGGCCCTGCTGGCCTTCTGGCTGCTGGTGGCCGGTCTGTTCGGCCTCGCCACCCTGGCCGCGCCGGCCCGGGACGGCAGCGACCGTGGCGCCCTGTCCGTGCGGTTCGCGCCGTCGCTGGTGCCGATCGTCGTCGGCTACGTGATCGCCCACTACCTCACGCTCCTGGTGGAGTACGGCCAGCAGACCCTGGTCTACCTCAGCGACCCGATGGGCACGGGCCAGGACCTGCTCGGCACCGCCGACCTCCAGGTGAGCTACTGGCTGTCGCGGCACCAGACCCTGCTGGCCTACCTCAAGGTCGTCGCGATCGTCGGCGGCCACGTGCTCGGGGTGATCGCCGCCCACGACAAGGCGATGAAGCTCCTCCCGCGCCGCCACCAGCTCACCGGCCAGCTGCCCCTGCTGATGGTGATGGTGGTCTTCACGGTCGGCGGGCTCTACCTCCTGCTGACGGTCTGACCCGAGACCAGGCCGGCGAGCCTCCCCAGCCCCGCGCCCAGCCGCGAGGTGCCCCGCGGGTCGACCTGGGCCACGGTGCGCCCGGCCACGACGGCCTTGTCGGCCGTGCTCGGGTCGTCGGGCAGGAACAGCACCTGGGCGCTGGGTGCCACCCGCGCGACCATGTCGGCGACGTCCCGCTCGCGCCAGCCGAGACCGGAGCGCATCCGGTTGACCACGACGTAGGCCGGTCCGTCCGCGCGCACCGCCCGCAGGTCCACCAGGGCGCGGGCCAGGCGGGTCAGGCCGACCGGGTCCGGCGACGCCACGACGAGCAGCTCGTCGGCCTCCTCCAGGACCGCGGTGACCAGCGCCTCGCGGCTCCGGGGGGCCGGCAGCCCGGGCGGCGGAGGCGCCTCGAGCCCGCCACCGGCGTCGACCAGCACGAGGTCGGACAGCGCCCGGGCGGCGGTCACCACCTCCGCCAGCGGGCCGGGACGGACCTCCTGCCACCGGTCCGCGCGCGGCAGCCCGGTGAGCACCGCCAGTCCGGGCTCGACGGTGCGTGCGCAGGCGGCGAGGCGCGAGGTGTCGAGGCTGCCGGCGTTGGCCAGCCGCACCGCGCCCAGCAGCCCGGACGCCTCGTCGAGGACGCCGAGGTGCTGACCGACCGCACCGCCGTGGGGATCGGCGTCGACCACGACGCAGGGCAGGCCGCGGGCGGCGAGGGCCGCACCCAGGCCGACCGCGACCGTCGTACGACCCGGGGCGCCGTGCGGTCCCCACACGGCGACGACCCGGCCCTCGCCGGGTGTGGGCACCAGGAGGTGGTCGGTGCCCACCGGGTCGGCCGAGGAGGCCTGCACCGACTCACGCACCACCCGGGCGAGCTCGGAGGGGACCGCCGCCTCGGGGACGACCTCGGCGACGCCCAGGCGGAGCAGCCGCTCACGCTCCTGGGAGTACGACGACGCGCTGGTCCCGGCGTCGGCGACCACCACGACGACCCGGGCACCGGACGAGGCGAGCCGGTCGACGGCGTCACGGTCCAGGCCGTTGCTGCGGTGACCGACGACCGCGACCTGCGCCGACCCGCTCGAGGCGGCGACGAGCAGCTCGGTCAGGTCCAGGCATCGGCGCAGCAGCACCAGGTCGCGCGAGCCCTGCAGGGCCTCGAGCGCGCGTCGCTCCCAGTCCTCGTCGTCGCCGGCGAGGAGGACCCCGAGCCTGTCCGGGAGCCCGTCGGAGCCGCCGCTCACGGCCGCCCGACCAGCAGGGCCGTGCCTCGCCCGAGCGCGTCGACGACGACGCGGACGTCGGTGGACCGCCCGACCCCGACCACGACCTGGCGCGGCGCCTCCGGGCCGCCGACGCCGCCGCGACCGAGCGCCAGCACCGGGACGTCCTCGAGCACCAGGCGCCCGCCGGCGTCCCCCGCCGCGGCGCCGCTCTCGCGCGGCACGACGTAGACGTCGACCCGGGCGCCCGCCCGAGCGCCGGGAGGCACCGCACCGGCCGGCAGCGTCAGGGGCAGCTGGCGCAGCGCGGGCGCGCCGGCGTCCACGGCGGCGGCCGGGAGCAGCTCGCCGGCGCCGAGGTCGCGGGTCGCCACGAGCGGGCCGTCCAGCGGCCGGTCGGCGGACAGGTAGCGCCCGGCGTCCGCGGCGGAGGCGAACCGCACCCGGGTCGCCTGCAGGTCCTCCTGCTGGAGGCGGGCGCCGGCCGCGACCGGAGCCCGTGCGGCCCACACCGCCACCATGTCGTCGCCGGTCGCGAGCAGGCGGGCACCGAGCAGCACCGAGGCGCAGACCAGCAGGACACCGACCATGAGCCGCGGGTCGCGCCACCCCGGGCGCACGAGCCGCACGGCCGGCGGCGGCACAGGGACGTCGGACGTCGCGGTCCGGCCCCGGCCGGCGTCGCGAGTGGGCAGGGTGGAGGTCACGCGCTTCATGATGCGGCCTGGTCACCCGTCTGTCCGAGGAGCGGAGCGACTTCTCCACAGCGGCACGGCAAAATCCGCGGATCTCAGGTCCCAGGTGTCACGATGGCCCCATGACCGACGGTCCGCGGTTCCTCACGCTCAACGACGTGGCCGAGGTGCTGAACACCTCGCTCGCGCAGGTCAGCGCACTGGTCCAGCGGGGCGAGATCCGGGCCCTCAAGATCGGCGGCCGGGGTCAGTGGCGCATCGAGCGTGACGAGCTGGAGGCCTTCATCCAGCGGATGTACGCCGAGACCGAGGCCCAGATCAAGGGGCAGGCCAAGGGGTCCTCGACCTCCCGCTGAACCGGTGACGACCCGCTCCCCGCTCAGGCGGGAGCGACCGCGGCCACCGCCGCCAGCGGCACCACCTCGACGAGGCCGGTCTCCCCGACCAGCTCCACGAAGTCGGCGCCGAGCCTGCCGAGCGCGGCGGACCGCTGCTCCCCGTCGGCCCGCACGACGCCGACCCGGTCGACCTCCTCGGCGAGGTGACGCAGCGCCGAGGCCAGCCCCAGCCTCGCGGTCACCCGGCGCAGCGGCTCGGGGCGCGACCCCGGGTCGAGCCCGGCGGCTCCCCGCAGGTGCTCGAGGTTGAGCACGACGGCGTGCGCGCCGGGTCGCACCTCCCGCACCACCGCGCACGCGCGCCCCACCCGGTCGAGCACCACCTCGCGGCGCCCCCAGCCGGCGAGCTCGAGCTGGACCATGCGACCCACGGAGGCGTGCAGCCGGTCGGCGAGGTCCACCTCGGCGTACTCCGCGCGCCCCAGCTCGGCCACGTCGGTGTCGCGGGCCGCCAGCGACAGCGCCTCGGCCTGCTGCTCGAGGTCGTCGAACATCGCCAGCAGCCGCCGTTCCCACCCCATGGGCCCACCGTGTCACCCGAGGCCGTTCTCCACAACGCGCTCGTCAAACTCTTGCAAACTCGATCAAACACGCGTTATCACTGTCATCGGCCGACAACCACAGGAGACCCGATGACCCCCACCGCCCGCGCCCTGCGCCTGGTCGCCGCCACGGCCGGGCTGCAGAGCGTGGCCGGCACCGCACTCCTGGCCACCACCAGGTCGCTCGCCCGGGCGCTCACCGCCCTCGGGCAGCCCGGGGCGGTCGGCGCCCGGCACACCATCGCGGCGGTCGAGGCCCTGGCGTGGGGCGGGCTCGTGGCCTGCAGCGCCTGGTTCGGCGCAGCCGTCCTGGCCTGTGCCCGCGACCTGGCCCGCCACCCGGCGCGGCCGGTGCCCGCAGCGGCCCGCGGCTGCCTGCGACCGGCCGTGGTGCGCTCGCTCCTCGCGGCCCTGGTCGGCGGCGTGCTCGTGACCCCGGCGCTGCGCCCGGTCGCCGACCCCGGCCCCGGCCACGACCCCGGTTGGTCGCTCCTGGAGGGGCTGCCCCTCCCCGGCCTGCCCACCGGCGGGCTGTGTCCTCCGGTGCGCCGGGACACCGCAGGCGATCGGGCCCGGCCCGTCACCGTGCGGATCCGTCGCGGCGACTCGCTGTGGTCGATGACCGCCGCCCTGATCGGGCCCCGCGCCCCCGTCCCCCGGGTCGCGCACGCCTGGCCCCGGCTGTTCCACGCCAACCGCGCCGTGATCGGCGCCGACCCCGACCTCGTCCTGCCCGGCACCACCCTCCGCGTGCCCGCCGGCCTCGGACGTGTCCAGCACCAGCACCCGGCAGGAGAAGCCCGATGACCCGTCCCGACCGCCGCCCGTCCGCCCGCCCGGTGCCTGCGCCGGTGGTGACGCGCCTGGTCCCCCGCCCGGCGTACGCCGATCGCGACGACCTCGCGGTGCAGGGGACGCTGGCGCTCGACCTCGGGACCACGTCCCCGCCCGCGGCGGTGCCGGCACCCCGCGGGACCAGCCGCACCCCCGGCACCGCCGACCGCGAGCTGCGGGCCTGGACCGCCCACTTCGCCCAGGCGCTGGTGGAGGTGGTCGGCGGTCACCGTCCGGTCAGCCAGCTGGTCAGGTGGACCAGCCGGGAGGTCTACCGCGACCTCGAGCGACGCGCGCACCTGCTCGCCCGCGCGTCCACGGTCACCGGCGGGTCCGTGCCGCAGCGATCGACGACGCTGTCGCAGGTGCGCAGCGTGCACGTGAGCCGGCCCTCGGCGCAGGTCGCGGAGGTCAGCGTCCACGTGCGGCACGGCGAGCGCTCCCGGGCCCTGGCCCTGCGCCTGGACCGGCACCGCGACCGGTGGGTGTGCACGGCCCTGGAGTTCAGCTGACCCGCGCGGTGGTCCCGTCCGGCCCGTGGGGCGAGCCGTGGCACTTCTTGTACTTCTTGCCCGAGCCGCAGGGGCACAGCGCGTTGCGGCCGATGCCGGCGTAGGCCGGGTCCTCCTCCGCGGTCTCGCGGTGGATCTCCGCTCCCCCGGACTCACTGGGCGCGGTGTAGGTGAGGTCCGCCTGGGGCTGGGCGGGCTCCAGGCCCTTGGCGTGCACCTGCGGGTGCGCCTGGGCCGTGCGGGCCGCGGACGCCGCGCTGATCTCGAACGGCGTCTCGCCGTCGGGAGCCTGCTCCTCGAGGTCGTCGCCGTCGCCGCCGACCTCGACCTCGATGTTGAACAGGAAGCCGACCGACTCCTCCTTGATCGCGTCCATCATCGCGGCGAACATGTCGAAGCCCTCGCGCTGGTACTCCACGAGCGGGTCGCGCTGGGAGTAGGCGCGCAGCCCGATGCCCTCACGCAGGTAGTCCATCTCGTAGAGGTGCTCGCGCCACTTGCGGTCGAGCACCGAGAGCAGCACGCGACGCTCGAGCTCGCGCATCACCTCGGAGCCCAGCTCGGCCTCGCGGGCGTCGTACGCCGCGTGCGCGTCGGCCCGCAGCACCTCGACCAGCTCCTCTCGATCGAGCCCGTCGACCGACCGCTCGCCGAGGTCGGCCTCGGACGGTGCGTGGAACGTGTAGTCGCCCCGCTTCTCAGCGCTGCCGGAGCTGCTCGTCCCGGGGACGGGGACCGAGACCGGCCAGAGCTGCTTGAGCGCGGTCCAGAGCTTGTCGAGGTCCCACTCCTCGGGGAACCCGGCGGTCGCCTCGCCGACGTAGCTGGCCACCACGTCGTCGATCATCGTGCCGATCTGGTCGTGCAGGTCGGCCCCCTCGAGCACGGCCCGGCGCTCGGCGTAGATGACCTCGCGCTGCCGGCTCATCACGTCGTCGTACTTGAGCACGTTCTTGCGGGAGTCGAAGTTCTGCGCCTCGACCTGGCTCTGCGCCGACGCGATCGAGTTGGTCACGCGCTTGTTCTCGATCGGCACGTCGTCGGGGACCTTGAGCGTGGTGAGCACCCAGTCCACCCAGTCGGACTTGAACAGCCGCATCAGCTCGTCCTGCAGCGACAGGTAGAAGCGCGACTCGCCCGGGTCGCCCTGACGGCCGGAGCGGCCGCGCAGCTGGTTGTCGATGCGGCGCGACTCGTGGCGCTCGGTGCCGAGGACGTAGAGGCCGCCGAGCTCCTTGACCTCGTCGTGCTCGGTGGCGACCCGGGCCTTGATCCGCTCGACCATCGCCGGCCAGGCGGCCTCGTAGTCGTCGGCGTGCTCGACCGGGTCGAGCCCCTGCTTGCGCAGCTCGTCGTCGGCGAGGAAGTCCACCGAGCCGCCGAGCATGATGTCGGTGCCTCGACCGGCCATGTTGGTCGCGACCGTGACCGCGCCCTTGTGGCCGGCCAGGGCCACGATCTTGGCCTCGTTGGCGTGCGCCTTGGCGTTGAGCACCGAGTGCGGCACGCCGAGCCGCTTGAGCAGGGAGGAGAGGTACTCCGACTTCTCCACCGACACCGTGCCGACCAGCACGGGCTGACCGGCATGGTGACGCTCGGCGATGTCCTTGGCCACCGCCTCGTACTTCGCCTCCTCGGTGCGGTAGACCAGGTCGGGCTGGTCGAGGCGCGCCATGGGCCGGTTGGTGGGGATCTGCACGACGCCGAGCTTGTAGATCTTGTCGAACTCGCTGGCCTCGGTCATCGCCGTGCCGGTCATGCCGCCGAGCTTGTCGTAGAGGCGGAAGTAGTTCTGCAGCGTGATCGTGGCGAGGGTCTGGTACTCCTCGCGGATCCGGACGCCCTCCTTGGCCTCGATCGCCTGGTGGAGGCCCTCGTTGTAGCGGCGACCGTGCAGCATGCGGCCGGTGTGCTCGTCGACGATGAGCACCTCGTCCTCGAGGACGACGTACTCCTTGTCGCGGCGGAACAGCTCCTTGGCCTTGATCGCGTTGTTCATGAACGAGATCAGGGGCGTGTTGACCGAGTCGTAGAGGTTCTCGATGCCGAGGTAGTCCTCGACCTTGGTGATCCCGCCCTCGAGGACCGAGACCGTGCGCTTCTTCTCGTCGACCTCGTAGTCCTCGTCCTTCACCATGCGGTTGGCGATGGTGGCGAACTCGGGGTACCACCGGACCTCCTCCTGCGTGGGGCCGGAGATGATCAGCGGGGTGCGGGCCTCGTCGATGAGGATCGAGTCCACCTCGTCGACGATCGCGAAGTTGTGGCCGCGCTGGACGCACTCCTCCAGGGAGTTGGCCATGTTGTCGCGCAGGTAGTCGAAGCCGAACTCGTTGTTGGTGCCGTAGGTGACGTCGCACGCGTAGGCCTCGCGCCGGGCGGCGCGGGTCATGTCCGGGACGATCATCCCGGTGGTCAGGCCCAGGAAGCCGTAGATGCGGCCCATCCACTCGGCGTGGTAGGTCGCCAGGTAGTCGTTGACGGTGACGACGTGGACGCCCTTGCCGCCGATCGCGTTGAGGTAGGTCGGCAGGGTCGCCACGAGGGTCTTGCCCTCGCCGGTCTTCATCTCCGCGATGTTGCCGAGGTGGAGGGCCGCGCCGCCCATGATCTGCACGGGGTAGGGCCGCTGCCCGAGCACCCGCCTGGCCGCCTCCCGCACGGTGGCGAACGCCTCGGGCATGAGGTCGTCGAGGCTCTCGCCGTCCGCGTGGCGCTTGCGGAACTCGTCGGTCATGCCGCGCAGCTCGTCGTCGCTCATCGAGACGAAGTCGTCCTCGATGGCGTCCACGGCCTTGGCGACGGCCTCGAGCTGACGGAGGATCTTGCCCTCGCCGATGCGCAGGATCTTGTCGATGATGGCAGGCACGGCTGCACTCTACCTACGGCGCCTGAGGTCCGGAGGCGACCGCCGCGGACAGCCGGGCGGCGAGGTCGCCGCGGGGACGCACCTCGACCCGCGCGAGGCCGAGCCAGTCCGCCAGCGACGCCAGCTGCCGGGCGAGGGCCTCGGCGGTCTGGGGCGGGTGGCCCGGCTCGGCGTAGGCGCCCTGCACCAGCACGACGCCGCCGGCGCGGTCGGCCTTGAGGTCGACCCGCGCGACCAGCGCCTCACCCAGCAGGAACGGCAGGACGTAGTAGCCGTGCACCCGCTGCGCGGCGGGGACGTAGATCTCGATCCGGTAGCGGAAGCCGAACAGCGCCTCGGTGCGGGCCCGCTCCCACACGACCGGGTCGAAGGGGCTCAGCAGCGCCGCGGCGTCGACCCGGCGCGGGACCCGCGCCCGGTGGTGGAGGTACGCCGGCCGGCGCCACCCCTCGACCTCCACCGGCAGCAGCACGCCTGCCTCGACCAGGTCGGCCACGGCCTCGCGGGTCGGCCCGAGGTCCATGCGGTGGTAGTCGCGCAGGCACTGCACGGAGGCCACCCCGTGCGAGCGCGCCGCCCGCTCGACCAGCGCTCGGGCGGCCTCCTGCGGCGACGGGGTCGGCGCGGCGAGGACCTCGGGCGGCAGGACCCGCTCGGGGACGTCGTAGAGCCGCTCGAAGGCCGGACCACGGCGGGCGACGGTGACGCGGCCGGCGAAGAAGAGGTACTCCAGCGCCTGCTTGGTCGCCGACCAGTTCCAGCCCCAGTGCTCCTTCGTCCGCGGCACGTCCCCCTCGACGTCGCGGGCGCTGACCGGCCCGCGCTCGCGGACCTCGTCGAGGACCCAGCGCACCAGGTCGGGCTGCTCCCGGGCGATGCGCCGGGGGCCGCCCCAGGCCTTGGTGTCGGCCGTGGCCATGCGGTGCTGCATGAGCGGCCACAGCTCGACCGGCATGTAGGCCGCCTCGTGGGCCCAGTACTCCACCAGCCGGCGCGGGCGCCGTTCGGCGGCACGGTGCAGCAGTGCGGTGTCGTAGGGGCCCATCCGGCTGAACAGCGGCATGTAGTGGGCGCGCTGCAGCACGTTGACCGAGTCGATCTGCAGGACGCCGGTGCGCGCGACCGTGCGCAGCAGGGTGCGCATCGTCGGCGCCGGGGGCGGCGGGCCGGGACGCCGTCCCGAGCCGGTCGAGGGGAACCCCTGGGCCGCGAGCGCCACGCGGCGCGCCTGCGCCTGGGAGAGCGAGTCCGTCAGGACGGCCTCACGGGATCTCGAGGAGCTTCTCCCGCACGGCGTACATCACGGCCTCGACGCGGGAGTGCAGCTGGAGCTTCTCCAAGATGTTGCGCACGTGGTTCTTCACGGTGTTCTCGCTGATGAACAGCTGCTTGGCGATCTCACGGTTGTTGAGGCCGTGGGCGACCAGGCGCAGCACCTCGAGCTCGCGCTCGGTCAGCTTGGGGCCGGGGTTCAGGTGGCGGTCGCCGCGCGACATCTGCTTGAACTCGTCGAGCAGCTTGATCGCCATCGACGGGCTGATCAGGGACTGCCCGTCGGCGACCACGCGGATCGCCTGGGACACCTCGTCGATCGAGGAGTCCTTGAGCAGGTAGCCCGAGGCGCCGCTCTTGACCGCGTCGTAGAGGTCCCCCTCGTCGTCACTCACCGTCAGCATGATGATGCGGGCGCCGGGTGCCGCCTCCTTGATGGAGGCGCACGCCTCGATGCCGTTCTGCTTGGGCATGCGGACGTCCATCAGGACCACGTCGGGCGCCTCGGTGTGGCACACGCCCACCGCCTCGGCGCCGCTGGAGGCCTGGCCCACCACGTCGATGTCGGGCTCGACGTTGAGCAGCATCGTCAGACCACGCCGGAAGAGCTCCTGGTCGTCGACGACCAGCACGCGGATGACGCTGTCCGGAGCCTGTCCGTTCCGTGGGTTCACAAGGGCGATCATGGCACGTTCGGGCTACGCAATCAGCAAAATGCGGACACACGGGCTACCCCGGTCCGCCGGGGACCCCGGATCGGGACTAGTCACAGCGGACGGCGCCCCCCTGGTCAGGAGGGGCCCACCCCTGCCGGCGGGTCAGGCCGGGTTCTCCAGGTCCAGGGAGATCACGCCGTAGTCGTAGCCGCGGCGGCGGTAGACCACCGAGGGGCGACGGGATGACTCCTCGACGAAGAGGTAGAAGTCGTGCCCGACCAGCTCCATCTCGTAGAGCGCCTGGTCGAGGTTCATCGGCGTGGCCGGGTGGGTCTTCTCGCGGACGACCATCGGACCCTCCGCCGTCACGCCACCGGCGTCCGGCGCGGTCTCCCCCGCCTCCTCGGAGTGATCGACGCCGTTGACCAGCTCGGCGGTGGCCTGCGCGACGGAGACCGGGGCGCGGCGACCGCGGTGCACCCGCTTGCGGTCGGCGGCGCGGCGCATCTGGGCGCTCATCTTGTCCAGGGCGAGGTCCAGGGCGGCCATCTTGTCGTCGGCAGCGGCCTCGGCGCGCACGACCGGGCCCTTGGTGAACGCCGTCAGCTCCACCTTGACCGAGCGGTCGTGCTGGCGCGGGTTGCGCTCCTTCTCGACCTCGACCTCGATCCGGATCACCTTCTGGTCGTGCTTCTCGAGGCGGGCGAGCTTGTCCTGCACGTGGTCGCGGAACCTCTCCGTGACCTCTCCGTGTCGGACGTTGACGACGATGTCCATGCCTACCTCCGGTCCTCGTGACAGCCGTTCGGGCGCTTGACGTGGTGTGCAGTGGAGCCCGCCCGGCCGACCTGGTCTTCGACCCCACAACCGCCTGCTGAGGCTCTCGCGGCTTCTCTGCCACTACCCACCTTCTCGGCGACGTCACCTGCATCTGGCCGGGACGTGCCGGCAGGGCTTACCTCTAAGCCGCACCGTGATCGTCCGGTGCGCACCGGGCTCGCGCCCAGGCACGCACCGGGCTTACGTGGACCGTTTCGCCTGCGACTGGCATCGGCTAGCCGGACGACCGGAGCGAGCGAGCCGCTCGTCCCGACCCTCCCGGCGCAACCACGGACCCGGGCGGACTCCATGACCCGACGCTAGTGCCCCGGTGGTGATCGCGGTAGCGGGACCCCCGGATCCGGCTCACCCGCCGAGCACCCCGCGGGCACGCGGCGCCGGGTCGCCGCGACCGTCGCGGCCGCCGCCGGCCGCCACCCGGCCTGCTCCAGCGCGGCCTGGGCCGCGCGGATCGTCCAGCCCGTCGTCAGGACGTCGTCGACGACCACCACGGTGCCTCGCACCGCCGGGCCGGACCGGGCGGCGAACCGGCCGGCGAGGTTGGCGGCGCGCTCGCGCGAGCTCAGGCCCGCCTGGTCGCGTGGTCGGCCGACCACGACCAGGGGCCGCGCGACCGTGGCGTGGGCCCCGTGACGGCGCAGGACCACAGCGGCGCGCAGCGTCAGCCGCAGCAGCGGGTCGTGTCCCCGCTCGCGGACCACCTGAGGGTGGCTCGGCACCGGCACGAGGACCACGGGCACGGGGTGCGCCGGCAGCGCGGGCCAGGAGCCGCCCTCACGCGCCTGCAGCGCCCCGGTGACCGCGGTCGCCAGCAGCTCGCCCAGCGGCACGGCCAGCCCGTGCACCGCCCGCTCCTTGTGCGCCACCACGAGCGCGCGCAGCGCCGCGGCGTACTCCCCCGTCGCGTGCACCGGGAGCAGGCCGGGCGGGCAGGGGGTGGGCCGGGCCGGCGTGGCGCTGCGGGGCAGGCTCCGCCGGCAGACCGGGCAGAGCGCCCGTCCGGGACGGGCGCAGGCCACGCAGACGGACCCCGCCACCAGGTCGAGGAGGGCGTCCCACACCGGTCCAGCGTGGCCCCGCAGGTGCGCCGCCGGGCCGGCCCGGACGCCCCCTGTGGACAGCCGCGGGGTCAGCAGGGCCCGACGGTGCTGGGCCGTGGCCGGTGACCGTCCGCTCCCCGCGGCACCGCTCGTCCCGCCGGGCGGCTCCTACAGTGGCGGGGTGATCGGGCTCGAGGACGTCCAGGCCGCCGCGGGCCGGCTGGAGGGGCACGTGCGCCGTACGCCGGTCCTGCGCAGCGCCGCGCTGGACGCGCTCGTCGGCGCCGAGGTGCTGCTCAAGGCCGAGCACCTCCAGCACGGTGGCGCGTTCAAGCTCCGCGGGGCGCTGAACAACCTCGGCGCGCGCGAGGCGGCCGAGCTGCGCCCCGGGGTGCTGGCCGTCTCGTCGGGCAACCACGCCCAGGCCGTCGCCCGCGCCGCCGCCGTGCACGGCACCAGCGCCCTGGTGCTGATGCCCGAGGACGCGCCGGCCTCCAAGCGCGCGGCCACCCTGGCCCAGGGTGCCGAGGTCGAGCTGTTCGACCGTTACGCCGCCGACCGCGAGGAGCTGCTGGCGCGCCGGGCCCGCGAGACCGGACGCCTGGTGGTCCACCCGTACGACGACCCGCTCACCATGGCCGGCCAGGGCACGGCGGCGCTCGAGCTCGTCGAGGACGCCGGGCCGCTCGACGACCTGCTCGTGCCGGTCGGTGGCGGCGGTCTGGCCGCGGGCTGTGCCACGGTGGCCGCCGCGCTGCTGCCGGGGTGCCGGGTGCACGGGGTCGAGCCGGAGGCCGGCGACGACGTGCGCCGCTCGCTCGCGGCCGGCCACCGGGTGAGCATCGCGGTGCCGCGCACGATCGCCGACGGGCAGCAGACCACCAGCCCCGGGGCGCACCCCTTCGAGGTCCTCCGGGCGCGGCTCACCGCGATGGTCACGGTCTCCGACGACGAGATCGTGCACGCCATGCGCCTGGTCGCCGTGCACCTGGGCGAGGTGCTCGAGCCGAGCGGTGCGTGCGCCCTGGCGGCCCTGCTGGCCGGCCGGGTCGCCCCCGGCGCGCGTGTCGGCGTGGTGCTGTCGGGGGGCAACGTCGACGACGAGCGCTACCGCGACCTGGTCGGGCTCGACGCGCGGGACGTGCGCCGGCGGGTCAGCCGACGAACACCGGGCGCGACAGCCCCCTGAGCTGCGGGTCCTCGACCCAGCGGCCCTGGAGGGTCAGCTCGTAGGTGCGCTGCTCGTCGGTGCTGACCAGCAGGGTCCGGGTGCCGGGTGAGCTGGTCAGCGACACGCCCCGGGCGAACAGCACGTCGACCGGCTCGGTCAGGGCGCCCGACTCCGACTCGCCGTCGACCGAGACCACCTCGACCAGGCTGGTGGTGCGCGAGGCCCGGGTCAGCACCGCGACCTGGGTGCCGTCGCGCCAGGCCAGGTCGACCACCGGGCGCACCGGGGTCTGGGTCGCGATCACGCGGGCACGCGAGAGGCGCACCGGGCGCGCGGAGGCGTCGCTGGCCCGCAGCACCCGGGCGAGCATCAGGCGTGCACCACGACCCCCCGACGGTGCCAGGGCGAGGACGAGCCTGGTGCCGTCACGCGAGAGCGCGGCCGCCGTCACGGGTCCCGGCGGCAGGCCGCGCAATGGCAGCGTGGTCAGCTTCCCGTCGTGCCCCACCCGGACCGCCCCGGCTCCCCCGGCCGGGTCGACCAGCCAGACCCGTCGCGACCAGTCCCACACCGGCCGCAGCGAGCGCGCGACCAGCACCGTGGCGCCGGCGCCCGCCGGGGTGTCCACCCCGGAGCCTGCGGGGTAGGTCTGCACCAGCCCGTCGTCGCCGGCCAGGGCCGCCATGGTGGCCTGGAGGCTGACGCCCAACCGGGCCTCCGGCCGGGGCCCGGGCAGCTCCACCAGGGTCGACCGTGGCGGCTCGCCGAAGGGACGGGTCTCCTGGACCGACGCGTCGTCGAGGCTGAACAGCGCGTCCTCGGCGTAGGCGACGAAGGGCGAGAACGTCGCCGCGCTGTCCACGTCGAGGGTGGTGCCGAGCCGGGCCGAGCGCAGCGGCTGGCCGCCGGCGGTCACCCGGACCGCGGTGACGTCGGGCACCTGCCGCAGGGTCCAGACCAGCTGGGCCAGCGCCCGGGTGAGGTCGGGTCCCTCGAGCTCGCGCACCTCGTCGGTGAGTGGGACCTCCGCGACGCCGTCGCTGCGGATCGGCACGCTCACCGCCAGCCGGGTGTTGCTCGGGAAGTAGGTCCGCTCGACGCCACGGTCGGGCTGGCGCGGGCCGTCGAGCAGGTGGTCGACCAGCAGGGTCGCGGCCTGGGCACCGCGCGGGAGGTAGACCGGCTCCGGCACGAGGAGGCGGCCCGACGGGTCGAAGAAGTGCAACGAGTAGCGCGCGTAGTGGTCCTGGAAGTAGGGCAGCGGCACCACCATGGCGTCCGGCACCGAGCTGAGCCGCCACTCGCCGCGGTCGCGGACCAGCTGCAGGGACAGGCCGTCCTCCTCGACGTCGGTCGCCGGGCCGTCCCAGCGCCCGGCGCCGTCGAGCGCGTAGGCCGAGGTCAGCCGCAGCTCCACCGAGGTGCGGGCCGAGGAGTCCTGCAGGGGCTCCGGCTGCACGTCGCGCCCCTGGTAGAGCAGGGTGCGGCGCTGCGGGCGCCACGCGGCGGCGGCCCGGTCGGTGAGGAACTGGGCGGCGACCCGGGTGGAGACCGGCGTGGCCTCGAGGGCGGTGAGGAAGCCGGTGACGACCTCGGCCGGCGAGGCCCCGGGGCGCGGTCCGGGAGGGTTGAAGTCGAAGGGAGCCGAGGACGGCGAGGGAGCCGAGGTGCCGGTCGCCCGCACCGGGCCGTCGGAGGGGATCTGCGAGCAGCTCGCGAGCAGCGCCGCCACCACCACGACGGCGGCGACCAGCAGCGGGGCGGGACGGGACGTGGGGGTCCTCATCGCCGCGCCGTCCCCGCCGGCAGGCCGACCGGCGCGAGCGGGAGGGGGCTCTCGACCGGGTCCTCGCCGGCGCGTCGCGGCAGCGTGAGCCGGAACTGCGCGCCCTCGCCCGGACGCCCCCACGCCTCCAGCCAGCCGCCGTGGAGCCGGGCGTCCTCGCGGGCGATGGCCAGGCCGAGGCCGGTGCCGCCGGTCGTGCGGGCCCGGGCCGGGTCGGCACGCCAGAACCGGTTGAACACCCGGGTCTCGTCGCCGGGGGCCAGGCCCACGCCGTGGTCCCGCACGGTGAGCGCGCAGGCGCCGGCGTTGCCGGCCACCCGCACCTCGATGTCGGGCACGACGGCGGGACGGGCGTAGTCGATCGCGTTGCCGACCAGGTTGCGCACCACGCGCTCCACGCGCAGCGAGTCCGCCTCGACCACGCAGGGCAGGTCGGGCGGGATGAGCACCAGGCGCACGCCGGCGTCCTCGGCCAGCAGCGCCATGCCGGCGACGACGCGCCGGGCGACGTCGACCAGGTCGACCCGGTCCAGGTGCAGCGCCGCTGCCCCGGCGTCGAACCGGCTGATCTCCAGCAGCCCGGTGAGGAGGTTCTCGAACCGGTCCAGCTCGTGGTGCAGCAGCTCGGCGGACCGCGCGGTGACCGGGTCGAAACGGTGGCGGCCGTCGTGCAGGACGTCGGCGGCCATGCGCACCGTGGTCAACGGCGTGCGCAGCTCGTGCGAGACGTCGGAGACGAAGCGGCGCTGCCCGGCCGACATGTCCTCCAGCGCCCGGATCTGCTTCTGAAGGGTGGTCGCCATCTGGTTGAACGACCCGGCCAGCCGGGCGATGTCGTCCTCGCCGCGCACCTGCATGCGCTCCTCGAGGCGGCCCGAGGCGATCCGCTCCGCGACGCGCCGGGCGAGCCGCACCGGGGTGACCACCTGCCGCGCCACCAGGAACGCGACGCCGGCCACCAGCACCAGCAGGAGCGCACCGCTGGTCAGCAGGGCGCGGCGCACCAGCGCCAGCGTCTGCTCCTCCTGGCCCATCGGGAACAGGTGGTACAGCGCGTAGGTGCCGCCGTCGGCGGGGAGCACCAGCCGGGAGCCCACCACCACGGCGGGGACCGAGACGACCTCGTCGGGAGCCGCCCCCTCACGGCTGCGCCGCAGCTCGGTGTAGGTCCAGCCCTCCCCCTCGCCGTCGAGCCGCTCGACCTGGCGGCGCAGCGCCGCCGGCACGCTGGTCGGGTCGAGGCCCGGGGTGAACCGCTGGCCGCCACCGGTGCCCCCGCTGCTCGACCCGAGCGGCCCGATCAGCACCACGTCGTACCCCTGCGAGCGGCCGCGCTCGACCACGCGCGCGGCCAGGTCGGAGAGCTGGGCGTCGACGTCGAAGTCGGCGCTCGCCGCGGTCAGGCTGCTCTGCACCTCGGCACTGCTCTGCCCCGACTCCGCGAGTGCGACCTCGACCCGCTCACCGACCAGCCCGTCGGAGATCTGCCGCAGCAGCGCGAGGCCGAGCATGGCCACGACGAGGGCGGAGAGGGCCACGGTGCTCAGGACCACGCGTACCTGGAGGGACCGGCGCCAGAGCGCGCCGGCGGAGGCGACCAGCCGCGCGGCGGTGCGGCGTAGGGCGCGCACGTCGGGTCAGCCCGCCTTGTAGCCCACGCCCCGCACGGTGACGACGACCTCGGGGCTCTCCGGGTCGTGCTCGATCTTCGAGCGCAGCCGCTGGACGTGGACGTTGACCAGCCGGGTGTCGGCGGCGTGGCGGTAGCCCCACACCTCCTGCAGCAGCACCTCACGGGTGAAGACCTGCCACGGCTTGCGCGCCAGGCAGACCAGCAGGTCGAACTCCAGGGGCGTGAGGTTGAACAGCTCGTCGCCGCGGGAGACCTGGTGGCCGGCGACGTCGATGGTGAGGTCGCGCACGTGCAGGACCTCGGTGCCGGGCGGCTCCAGCCGGCGGATGCGAGCACGGATGCGCGCCACCAGCTCCTTGGGCTTGAACGGCTTGACGACGTAGTCGTCGGCACCGGACTCGAGCCCCAGGACCACGTCGACGGTGTCGTTCTTGGCGGTCAGCATGACGATCGAGACGCCGGACTCCGCCCGGATCTCCCGGCAGACGTCGATGCCGTCCTTGCCCGGCAGCATCAGGTCGAGCAGCACCAGGTCCGGGCGGTAGTCGCGCAAGACGGGGAGGACCTGGTCGCCCCGGTTGACCGTGCGGGAGTCGAACCCCTCGTTGCGCAGGACGATCGAGAGCATCTCGGCCAGCGCCACGTCGTCGTCGACCACGAGCACGCGTCCCCGCGGCGCGACGCCGGGGGTGCTCGTCTCCGACGACGACGCGGTCACGATCTGGCTCCTCTGTCCCTGGGTCCGGCTCAGTAGCGGTAGTGGTCGGACTTGTAGGGACCGTTCTTGTCCACGCCGAGGTAGCCGGCCTGGGCGTCGCTGAGCTCGGTGAGCTCGACGCCGAGCGCCCCGAGGTGCAGCCGGGCGACCTCCTCGTCGAGGTGCTTGGGCAGCGTGTAGACGCCGACCGGGTAGTCCTCGGACCTGGTGTACAGCTCGACCTGCGCCAGCACCTGGTTGGTGAAGGAGTTCGACATCACGAAGGACGGGTGGCCGGTGGCGTTGCCGAGGTTCATCAGGCGCCCCTCGGACAGCACGATGACCGCGTTGCCGGACGGGAACGTCCACAGGTCCACCTGCGGCTTGACCGTCTTGCGGACCACGCCCTCCCAGCTCTCGAGGCCGGCCATGTCGACCTCGTTGTCGAAGTGCCCGATGTTCGCCACGATCGCCTGGTGCTTCATCCGGCTCATCTGCTCGGCGGTGACCACGTCGCGGTTGCCGGTGGCGGTGATGACGAAGTCGGCCTCACCCAGCACGGACTCCAGCGTGGTCACCTGGTAGCCGTCCATCGCGGCCTGCAGCGCACAGATCGGGTCGATCTCGGTGACGACCACGCGGGCGCCCTGGCCGCGCAGCGACTCCGCGCAGCCCTTGCCCACGTCGCCGTAGCCGCACACGACCGCGACCTTGCCACCCATGAGGACGTCGGTGGCGCGGTTGAGGCCGTCGATGAGCGAGTGGCGGCAGCCGTACTTGTTGTCGAACTTGCTCTTGGTCACCGAGTCGTTGACGTTGATGCCCGGGAAGAGCAGCGTCTCGTCGCGCAGCATCTCGTAGAGGCGCATGACGCCGGTGGTGGTCTCCTCGGTCACGCCCTTGATCTCGTTGGCGATCGCGGTCCACAGGGACGGGTCCTCGGCGAGGGTCCGGTTGAGCACCTCGAAGACCACGCGCTGCTCCGCGGAGGTCGCGGTCGTCGGGTCGGGCGCGGCGCCCTCCTTCTCGCTCTGCACGCCCAGGTGCACCAGCAGCGTGGCGTCACCGCCGTCGTCGAGGATCATGTTGGCGTGCTTGCCGTCGGGCCAGCGCAGGATCTGCTGGGTGCACCACCAGTACTCCTCCAGGCTCTCGCCCTTCCACGCGAAGACGGGCACGCCGGCGGGGGCGTCGACGGTGCCCTCGGGGCCGACCGCGACCGCGGCCGCGGCGTGGTCCTGGGTGGAGAAGATGTTGCAGGAGGCCCAGCGCACCTCGGCGCCGAGCGCGGTCAGCGTCTCGATCAGCACCGCCGTCTGGATCGTCATGTGGAGCGAGCCCGCGATGCGTGCCCCGGCCAGCGGCTTGCTGTCGCCGTAGCGCTCCCGCATCGCCATCAGTCCCGGCATCTCGTGCTGGGCGAGCTCGATCTCGGTGCGCCCGTAGTCGGCCAGGGTCAGGTCGGCGACCTTGAAGTCCATGGTTCTCCTCGTTGAGTGACGTATCGGACCAATGCTACCGGCGGGGTCCGTGCCCGACCCTGCGCCGGTTCGGCCGCCACCCGTCCGCGGACGGCCCGGGCCCCGAGGTGCCTAGAAGAGGCCGCGACCCAGCCCCATGCCGAGGTAGGCCGCGGCCCAGCGGCCCTGCCCCAGGAGGGAGGCGTAGCGGGCCAGGTCGGTCCCGCTGGTCGCGCTGAGCACCTCCACGCGCAGGTCGCGCTCGTCGGCGACCTCGGTCAGCCGGACGCGGCCCTCCTGGATCCCCGGCTCCTCGGAGCCGTCGTCGAGCACGAGGAGCGCCGGGCGCGGCTCGCGCACCGCGTCGTCGGAGGGGTCGGCGAAGGGGTCGTCGAACACGTCGCGCGCCGCGGCGGCCGCCAGCACGGGGAACAGGTGCTCGGCGTCGCCGGCGAGCGCCGACCGCCCACTGGCCCGCCGCATCGACTCGGCGACCCGCCGCGCGGCACGCGCGGCGAGCACCGAGCCGCCCCACACCACGGGCAGGCAGTCGGCGAACGCGACCGCGAGCAGCTTGGCGGGGTTGACGGTCTGGTCGCGGTGCGGGGAGCAGGACACCGCGACCTCGTCGAGGGCGTCGGCGACCTCGTCGGGGTCCGTGGCCGGGCCGAGGCCGACGCGCGACAGCAGCTCGAGGACGACGACCGCGGTGGCCAGCTGGTCGTGGCTGCGGGTCGGCAGGACGCAGGCGTGACGGCCCTCGGCGTGCCGCGCCACCAGCGAGTCGGGCGGGCACCCGACGACCAGCTGGGCGCCGCGACGGGCCGCCTCGGCGACGGTCGCGGCGCTGCCGGGGTCCTCGCCTCCGGGGGCGAGCATGACGACCAGGTCCAGCGATCCCGCCCACCCCGGCAGCCCCGGACCGGGCCAGGCGACGAACGGCACCGGGCAGTGCGGCTCCAGGACGGCGCGCAGCAGGCGCGAGTCGGGGCCTGCGGCGACCACGGCGCGCGGCTGGTCGTCCTTGATCTGGTGCACCGCAGCGGCGAGCGCGTCGGCTGCCTCCACCGACTCGCGGCGGACCCGCGCACCCGCCTCGGCGAGCGGGCGCAGCACCTGGTCGGCCTGCTCCAGGGCGCCCTCGTCGTCGAGGCGGGTCTCGTCGAAGTCCTCGCTCACGGCCTGCTCCTCAGACCCGCTGCCACGGCACGGCGTCGTCGACCAGGAGCACCGGGACGCCGCCACGGACCGGGTAGCGCAGCGCGCACGCGGCACAGGTCAGGCCCCCCTCCTCGGCGGCCCCGGCGGTGCCGGCGGCCGTGTCGAGGTCGAGCGGACCGTGGCAGCGCGGGCAGCGCACCAGGTCGAGCAGCGTCGGGTCGAGCTCGGGCTGAGGGGTCACTGTGCACTCCTGATCATCGTGAGGACCTCGTCGCGGAGGGCGGTCATCGTCGCCTCGTCCCGGCCCTCCGCGTTGAGCCGCAGCAGGGGCTCGGTGTTGGAGGGACGGACGTTGAACCACCAGTCTGCGTGGGTCACCGTGAGGCCGTCGAGGTGGTCGACCTCGACTCCGTCACGGGCGGAGAACTCCCGCTCCAGGCGCTCCACCACCGCCGCCTGGTCGGGCACCGTGGAGTTGACCTCGCCGCTGGCCGGGTAGCGGTCGTAGGCCGCGAGCAGCGCGCTCAGCGGACCGTCCTGCTCGGCGAGCGCGGCCAACGTGTGCAGCGCGGCGAGCATGCCGGAGTCGGCGCGCCAGAAGTCGCGGAAGTAGAAGTGGCCCGAGTGCTCGCCGCCGAAGACCGCGCCGGACTCGGCCATGGTCGCCTTGATGAAGGAGTGCCCGACCCGCGTCCGGACCGCGCGGCCACCGTGCTCGGCGATCACCTCGGGGACCGCCCGGCTGGTGATCAGGTTGTGGATCACGGCCGCGCCCGGCTCCTTGGCCAGCTCGCGGGCGGCGATCAGCGCGGTCAGCACGCTCGGGCTGACCGCCCCGCCGCGCTCGTCGACCACGAAGCAGCGGTCGGCGTCGCCGTCGAAGGCGAGGCCGAGGTCGGCGCCCTCCCGCAGGACCGCCGCCTGCAGGTCGCGCAGGTTGTCGGGCTCGATCGGGTTGGCCTCGTGGTGGGGGAAGGTGCCGTCGAGCTCGAAGTAGAGCCGCACCACGTCGAGGTCGAGCGGGCCGAGCACGGCAGGGGCGGTGTGGCCGGCCATGCCGTTGCCCGCGTCGACGACCACCGTGAGCCGGCGTCCCGCGACCGGGGCGAGACCGCGCAGGTGGGCGGCGTAGTCCGCCAGGACGTCGAGCTCACGCACCTCGCCGGCACGCGGCGCGGCCCGGACCTCGCCGGCCTCGACCAGCCGGCGCAGCGCGGCAAGGCCGGTGTCGCGCCCGACCGGGGCGGCACCGGCGCGGCACAGCTTGATGCCGTTGTACTGCGCGGGGTTGTGGCTCGCGGTGAACATCGCGCCGGGCAGCCCGAGATGGCCCGAGGCGAAGTAGAGCTGGTCGGTCGAGGCCAGGCCGACCAGGGTGACGTCGGCCCCGGCCCGGGCCGCGCCGTCGGCGAAGGCGCGCGCCAGACCCGGGCTGGAGGGCCGCATGTCGTGGCCGACCACCACGCCGGTGGCGGCCGCGTCGGCGACGGCCACGAAGGCCCCACCGACGGCACGGGCCAGGTGCTCGTCGACCTGGTCGGGCACGGTGCCGCGCACGTCGTAGGCCTTGACCACGAGGTCGAGGTTCGCTCTGGAGGTCGTGGGGGCGCCGCTCACGCGGCTCAACCTACTGCTGACCCTGGGAGTGGCCGGGACCGGTCGTCCCCGGGCCGCGCTCCGCGCGCTCGCCCCGCAGGACCTGCAGGTGCCCGCGACGGCCGACCTCGCTCGCCGGGGCCGGCGGGGTCGGCACCCGCGGGGGTCGGGCCGCCTCGCGGACCGCGTCGGCCAGCGCGAGCAGGTCGTCGGTGGTCGGGCCCAGCGCGTCGGGGTCGGGCGCCAGGCGCAGGACCTCCCAGCCGCGTGGCGCGGAGAGCCGGTCGCTGTGCTCGTCGCACAGGTCGTAGGCGTGGGGCTCGGCGTAGGTGGCGAGGGGACCCAGCACGGCGGTCTGGTCGCCGTAGACGTAGGTGAGGGTGGCGACCGCCGGACGCCGGCAGGCGGTGCGCGAACAGCGACGGACAGGGCTCACCTGCCGCAGGCTACCCGGGCCACCGGCGTTGCGCCGCTAGGCTCGCGGGCGTGGATCGGTCAGCGGCGGGAGCGGGCCCGCGTCGGGGCAGTGGCCGTGACCGCCGGGGCCGGGGGGTGCGGGGGCCCGCGGTGCTCCCTGGACCGCTGACGCCGCGGGGCGGGCCGCGGCGGCCCAGCCGGCGGGACCGCTTCGACAGCCAGGTCCTCGAGGTGGTCGAGGCGCTGGAGGCGCGGTGGGCCGACGACCTCGGGCGCATGGAGCTCGCGGTCGAGGAGGCCCCGGTCCTGCCCGAGGGGTGGGACGAGAGCACGGTGCCGTTGGCGTCGGTGGTGCGGCGCGACGACGTGGTGCGGCTGGTGGTCTTCCGCCGCCCGATCGAGCTGCGCGCCGCGACCCCGGAGGACCTCGCGGCCCTGATCCTCACGGTGGTGGTCGAGCAGGTCGCCGAGCTCCTCGGCCGGGCCCCCCACGAGGTGGACCCGCGCTACGACGACCTCGGCGACGCCTGAGCGGGGCCCGAGCAGGCCCGAGCAGGACTCAGACGGCGCGGCGCTTGAGCTTGCGGCGCTCGCGCTCGGACATGCCGCCCCAGATGCCGAAGCGCTCGTCGTTGCCCAGGGCGTACTCCAGGCAGTCGCTGCGGACCTCACAGGTCAGGCAGACCCGCTTGGCCTCGCGGGTGGAGCCGCCCTTCTCGGGGAAGAACGCCTCCGGATCGGTCTGAGCGCACAGCGCCCGCTCCTGCCAGCTGAGCTCCTCGGTGGCGGTCTCCTCGACCAGGAACAGTTCGCGCATCGCTCTCCCCTTCGACCCGGGTGACCCTGACGGATCCCCTGTTGTGATGTGGTGACGAACCCCTCACCAACGGGAATGACACCGTGAGAATTACAAGCATGTCGTACGCCGACAGTCAAGCGGACGTCTGCTATTGACCGGGGCCGAACGGCCACCGTAGTCATTCCGATCTATGCCGTCTGGCCCGAACAGTCCGTTCCGGGGCCCTGGGCCCACGCCCAGGGGGACGCACGTCCCACCCCCTCCGCCCCGTCGGTCCCGCTGCCGGAGGGACCCCAAACCCGCCCCGGAGGAGCGGACCGCGGCAAGGACCGCGGCAAGGACGTGGAGAATGACGCGGTGAGGACCCTAGCCCTCGTCGCTGGTTTGACCCTCGACGGCCCGGGCCGGTAGAAGGCGAGCATGACCATCCCCTCCCCCGAGCGCCCCGGGCACCCCGTGGGCGCCGAGCACGCCGGCCGCCGCGTGACCGTCCTGTCGGGCGGCGTGGGCGGGGCCCGCTTCCTGCAGGGCCTGCTCACCGTGCCCGGCTGGGGTGAGCAGGTGACGGTCGTGACCAACACCGCCGACGACCTGTGGCTCCACGGCCTCAAGGTCTGCCCCGACCTGGACACCGTGATGTACACCCTCGGCGGCGGGATCGACCAGGAGCGCGGGTGGGGACGCACCGACGAGACCTGGCACGCCAAGGAGGAGCTCGCGGCGTACGGCGTCGAGGAGTCCTGGTTCGGCCTGGGCGACCGCGACCTCGCCACGCACCTGGTGCGCACGCGGATGCTCGACGCCGGCTACCCGCTCTCCGCGGTCACCGAGGCGCTGTGCGCGCGCTGGCAGCCGGGGGTGCGACTGCTCCCGATGACCGACGACCGCGTCGAGACCCACGTCGCGGTCGCCGACGACCAGGCACCCTCGGGCAAGCGCGTGGTGCACTTCCAGGAGTACTGGGTCCGGATGCGCGCCGAGGTCCCGGCGCTCGCGGTCGTGCCGGTGGGCCTGGAGGCCGCCACGCCCGCGCCCGGCGTCGTCGACGCGATCATGGACGCCGACGTCGTCGTGCTGCCGCCCTCCAACCCGGTGGTCTCCGTCGGCACGATCCTCGGCGTCCCCGGCCTGCGCGAGGCGCTGCGCGAGACGCCGGCGCCGGTCGTCGGGCTCTCCCCCATCGTCGCCGGCACCCACGTGCGGGGCATGGCCCACCAGCTGCTCGACGCCATCGGCGTCGAGGTCTCGGCCGCCGGGGTCGCCGAGCACTACGGCGCGCGGTCCGCCGACGGCCTGCTCGACGGCTGGCTGGTCGACTCCTCGGACGCCGCGACGGTCGAGCGCGTGCGCGCGACCGGGATGGCGTGCGAGGCCGTGCCGCTGATGATGACCGACACGCCTGCGACCGCGGAGATCGCGCGCGCTGCGCTCGCCCTGGTGGGTCTGGGGGCGTGAGCGACCTGCCCGCCGGCGGGCTCCTCGTCGTGCCCGCCACCGGGGTCGGCGAGGTCCGACCCGGTGACGACCTGGCCGCGCTGCTGACCGACGCCTGGCGCGGCGCGGGCGTCGTGCCGCAGCACGGCGACGTGGTCGCGGTCACCAGCAAGGTGGTCAGCAAGGCCGAGGGCCGGCTCGTGGCCGCCCCGCGCGAGTCCGCCGGACCCGCTGGGGCCCTCGGCGACGACCCGCGGGCACGGGCCGTCGCGGCCGAGACCGACCGCGTGGTGGCGACGCGCGGACGCACCCGGATCGTGCGGACCCACCACGGCTTCGTGATGGCGGCGGCCGGCGTCGACGCCTCCAACGTCGAGCCCGGCACGCTGGTCCTGCTGCCGCTCGACCCGGACGCGTCGGCCCGCGCCCTGCGGGAGGCGCTGAGCCGGCACTGGGGGGCCAACGTCGCCGTCGTGGTGACCGACACCGCGGGCCGCGCCTGGCGCGCCGGTCAGACCGACGTGGCGCTGGGTGCGGCCGGCCTACGGGTCCTCGACGACCACGGCGGCCGCATCGACGCCTACGGCAACGCCCTGGTGGTCACCGCCCCCGCGGTGGCCGACGAGGCCGCCGGCGCCGCCGAGCTGGCCACCGGCAAGCTGTCGCGCGCCCCTGCCGCCCTCGTGCGGGGGCTGGCCGCTTTCGTGCTGCCGCCCGAGGACCACGGTCCAGGTGCCGTCGCGCTCGTGCGGCCGGAGGACGAGGACCTGTTCGGCCTCGGCGCCCGCGAGGCCGTCCTGACCGCCCTCGAGCCCGACCGCCGCGACGCACGCGGCTTCGGCGCCCCTGCCGGCGCCGACGAGCTGGTGGCCGCACTGCAGCGGGTCCTGGGTCACGCGGCGGACCTCGCCCCCGACGGTGAGGCCTGGACCCTGCAGGTCCCGGAGGGATCCGACGCCGTCGTCGCGGCGGTGCTGCTGGCCTGCGGGTGGACGGTCCCCGCCGGCGCCGACGCGTTCGGGTCTCTGCGCGTGGCACCGCCCTCTAGGATCGGTCCCTGACCCGACCGCGACCCGGACCCCGACCGGGGCGAGCCGAGCCGAGCCGACGAGAGAGCGACCCGTGGCCAAGAGCAAGAAGACCGCCGACCAGGGTGCTGGAGCAGCCACCGCGACCGAGCGCCGCGCCACCCTCGAGCGCATCCGCGCGGAGGAGCGCGCGCAGGCCCGCCGCCGCACGATGGTGATGGTGGCCCCCGCAGTGGTCCTGGCCGTGGTCGTGGGCGTGATGGTGTTGCTGCAGTTCCGGGACGCGAGCAAGCCCGACGCGACCGCGCTGGCGAGCATCGGCGTCCCGTCCTCCTCCGCCGGGTGCCAGGACGTGGTCACCACGAAGGCCGAGGGCAACCAGGACCACCGCGCCGAGGGCGAGCGCATCGACTACGCCTCCGGCCCCCCGGCTGCAGGCCCGCACTGGGCCCAGTTCCTCTTCGGCGGACAGGTGCGCAAGTTCTGGTCGCCCGAGGACCGGCCGCCGGTCGAGCGGCTGGTGCACAGCCTCGAGCACGGCTACACGATCCTCTGGTACGACCAGACCGTCGCGCAGGACGACCAGCAGGTCGACCAGCTCAAGGCGATCGCCGACCGGTTCTCCGGCTCGGCGCTGCAGGACAAGTTCATGGCCGCGCCGTGGACCGAGGCGGACTCGACCGGCCGTGGGTCCGACTTCCCCGACGGCACCCACGTGGCCCTCACCCACTGGTCGCTGGGCGGCACCCACGGCAACCCCGACGAGCAGCTCGGCGTCTGGCAGTACTGCGGCAAGGTCAGCGGCCAGGCCGTCTCGGACTTCATGCAGGACTACCCCTACTCCGACTCCCCCGAGCCGCGGGCCGGCTGACCCGGCGGGGTCAGGGCCGCAGGGACTCGCCGCAGGACACCCGGGTCCCGGGCGCGGGCCGCGCTCCCTCCGGGACGACCGACTCGTCGCCCAGCGCGGCGTCGACGACCACGGCGCCGGCGCCGACCCGGGCGCCGGGTCCCAGGACGCTGTCGGTCACGACCGCGCCGGCGCCGACTCGCGAGCCGGGCATCAGCACCGAGCCCGAGACCCGCGCACCGGGCTCGACGACCGCGCCGGCCAGCACGCTGGTGCCGTCCGCGACCTCGCCGTGGACGCTCCCCCCTGCCACGAGGACGCCACCGTCCGACCCGCCCGTGCCGGTCGACGGGGCCCTGCCGCTCACCACGTCGCGCGAGGCCGCCACCAGGGCGGCCGGGGAGCCGACGTCACGCCAGTAGGCCGTCTCCACGTGGCCCACGACCAGGTGCCCGGCGGCCAGCAGGCCCGGGAACGTCTCCCGCTCGACCGAGACCACCTCGCCGGCCGGGATGGTGTCGATGACGCCACGCCGGAACACGTAGCACCCGGCGTTGACCTGGTCGCTCGGCGGGTCCTCGGTCTTCTCCAGGAAGGCCTCGACCCGGCCGCTGCCGTCGGTGGGGACGCAGCCGAAGGCCCGGGGGTCCTCGACCTGCACCAGGTGCAGCGACACGTCGACGCGTCGGCCCTCGCGGGGCGTGTGGAAGTCCGCCAGCTGGGCCCGGAGGTCGTGGCCGCTCAGCACGTCGCCGTTGAGGATCACCACCGCGTGGTCGGGGTCGGGGTCGAGCGCGCCCCCGACGTTGCGGATGGCTCCCCCGGTGCCGAGCGGCTCGTCCTCGGTCACGTAGGTCAGGCGCAGGCCGTACCTCCCTCCGTCGCCGAGGACGGGCCGGAAGAGCTCGGCGTGGTAGGACGTCGCGAGCACGACGTGGCGCACGCCCGCGTCGGCGAGCTTGGTCAGCTGGTGCTCGAGGAACGGCACGCCGCCGACCTCGAGCAGGTGCTTGGGACGCCGCTCGGTCAGCGGCAGCATGCGTGTGCCGAACCCGCCGGCGACGATCACCGCCTCGGGCTCGGCGGGACGGGGTGCGGGGTCTCCGACGGGCATGGGCGGCATCCTAGGGTTGGCCCGTGCCCTCGACCTTCGCCGCCCTGCTGGCCGCCCAGACCCGACCCGGCGCGGACCCCGGTCGACCGCTGGTGACGTGGTACGGCGCGCAGCCCGGTGAGCGGGTCGAGCTGTCGGTGACCAGCTGGGCCAACTGGGTGGCGAAGACCGCCTCCCTGCTGCAGGAGGAGCTCGACGTCGAGCGGGGCGACCGGGTGCTCCTCGACCTGCCGACGCACTGGCTCGGACCCGTCTGGCTCGGCGCCTGCTGGGCGCTCGGGGCGGTCGCCGTGGCCGCCGACCACCCCGACCCCTGCGCCGCCCTCGTGGTCTGCGGGCCGGCGGGCCTGGCCGAGCACGCCGCCGGGCCGGTGCCCGTCGTGGCCACCTCCCTCGCCCCGCTGGGCACTCGGTTCACCGAGCCCCTCCCGGCAGGCGTGGTGGACCTGGGCGAGGTCGTGTGGGGTCAGCCCGACGCGTTCGCGCCGTGGGACGCCCCGGTCCCCGACGACCCGGCCTGGAGCGACGCCGAGGGCACGCTCACCCAGGCCGAGGTGGTCGCCCTGCGGGTGGACCACGAGACCGGTCCGCTGCGCCTGGCGACCGCGCAGGACCCGCTCACCCGCGCCGGTCTCGCCCGCCTCGTGCAGCCGCTCGCCACCGGCGGGGGCAGCGTCTGGGTCAGCGACCCCGCCGCGTTGGACGGGGTCGCCGACACCGAGCGCGCCCGGCGCTGCTGACCGACGCTGGTGACCGGCGCTGCCGACCGGAGGTCAGCCGGCGTAGTCGTAGCCGCCGAAGCCCGTGCCGATGATGCGCCGCGGCGCGAGCCCGGCGCCCGTGCCCTTCAGCAGCCACAGCACGCCCCGACGGTCTCGGGCGACCACGTCGGCGTGGCCGTCCCCGTCGAGGTCGCCCAGCCCCAGGAACCACGAGTAGCCGGCCGTGCCCTTCGCCACCTGCCGACCGGTGACCAGGCCACCGGGGCCGTTGCCCGACCAGAGCCACACCGTGCCGTCGCTGCGGCGCAGCAGGTTGTCGGGCGCACCGTCGTCGGTGAACAGCCCCACGCCGACCTGGCGGTCGGCGCTGATCGCGGAGTGCGCGACGTAGCTGCCCCGGAAGCCGGTGCGACCGTTGCTGGGGTAGATGCGCAGGTCTCCGCCGCGGCCACGGCCCATGAGGTCGGGGTAGCCGTCGCCCGTGACGTCACCCACCGGCGCCACCATGCCGACGCCGTTCCAGCCGGTGCCGGCGCGCACGGGCGCGGCGTAGCGGTCTGCCCCCAGCCCGCGCACGAGCATCAGCGCACCGGTGGAGGCGACCCGGTACATCAGGTCGCCGTGGCCGTCGGCGTCCCAGTCCCCGGCGTTGAGGACGAGGTTGAGGTCGTCGACCGCGAGGCCGGTGTCGACCGGGCGGCGACCCAGGTTGCGGCGGCCGGCGTGCGGGAAGACCCGCAGGGTGGCGCCGTCGGCGCCGAGGCCCACCACGTCGCGCGCCACGCTGCCGCCGACGTTGGGGCCGGCGACGAACCAGGGCAGGCTGGCGAACCGGCCGTAGGGGCCCAGGCGTGTGCCGAAGGACCCCGCCCCGTCGCCGGGGAAGATCCACGTGTGGCGCGAGTCGCGGCGGCGGGCCAGCAGGTCCGGGATGCCGTCGCCGGTGAGGTCGCCACGGCCGGTGACGACGTCGAAGCCGCTCCAGTCACCGCGCAGGGGCACCGGTGCGCGCAGCCCCGAGCCGGTGCCCGGCACGAGGAACAGCCTGCCGCCCTGCCGGGCGACGAGGTCGCGTCGGCCGTCCCGGTCGACGTCGTCCACGCCGAAGGTGTCGTCGTAGTCCCAGCCGCGGGCGAGCCGGACCGGCGCGCCGAAGCCCCCGCCCGACCGGCCGGGGAACAGCGACAGGTCGTGGGTGGACGCCGCCCGGCCGACCACGTCGTTGCGCCCGTCGCCGTTGAAGTCCCCGACGCCGGTGAGCCGGTCGTAGCCGTCGAACCGGGTGTAGCTGCGGACGGGGGAGAAGTGACCCTTGCCGTCGCCGGCGAACAGCGTGACCGGCGCCGACCCCAGCCTGGCCAGGAGGTCCCCGTAGCGGTCGCCGGTGACGTCGCCCAGGGCCGCGCGCAGACCGGCCGAGCCCCACCCGGCGGCCGCCGAGATGCCGGAGCGGAAGCTGATCTGGCCCCCCGTGCGGACCACGACCAGGTGGTGGTCGGAGCCGCGTCGCGCGACCAGGTCGGGCCAGGCGTTGCCGGACAGGTCGCCGAACCGGTTGCGGGCGCCGAACGGGCGCTGCAGCTGAGCCGCGGCCCGGCGGATGTCGGGGATGCGGGCGTAGAGGTACTTGCCCGGGCACGCGGTCTGGCCGGCGTCACGGTGGCCGTTGATGGCCTGGAAGTACTTGCTGGTGACCCACTGCCGGGTGCTGCCGGCGTCGACGCCGTGCAGGGACAGCTTCCAGGCGAACAGCCGCGCGTAGGCGTCGACGACGGCCTGGGGCGGGTTGGCCACCTCGAAGTTGCCGATCGCCGACATCGCGAAGGCGTCGTCGTTGTAGCCCAGGGTGTGCGCGCCGACCACGGGGCGGCCGACGCCGCCGTACCGGCCCTCCCAGATCTGGCCGAAGCGGTCGACCAGGAAGTTGTAGCCCACGTCGCTCCAGCCACGCGACTGCGTGTGGTAGGCGTAGATGCCGCGGAGCAGGGCCGGCACGTCGGCGCGGGAGTAGTCGTTGGCGTTGACCGTGTGGTGCACGAACGCGGCGTGGATCTCGCCGTAGTGCAGCGAGGACCTGTCGCGCAGGCGCTCGTCGGCGCCCCACTGCGCGCGGGAGAAGATCTGCGGCTTCGGGGTGACCAGCGCCGGACCGGTGAGTGCGGAGGCCACGAGCTGGGCGTCGCCGCCCGTGGCGCCCTCCGGGGCACCGGTGTCGATCGCCGGCGCCGCGGTGCGCGGGTGGACGTCGACCCCCGGGTCGACCACGGCGAGCCGCATGTCCTCGGGAACCGTGCCGTCGGCGGTCGTGGCGCGCACCTGGACGTCGTCGACGTCACCGACGACCATCGCGTCCGTGCCGGGTCGCGAGGCGCGGCGCGCCTCGGCGGAGCCGGGGTCGGGGCCGTGGTCGGCGTCGTAGTCCAGGGTCTCCCAGTCGCTCCAGGTCCCCCTCTCGCTCGTGCGGACCGCCACCGAGATGTCGTCGTCGGCCAGGCGCACGTCGTGCGCCCAGGTCACGCCGACGGTGGCGAAGCCGGTGGTGGGCACCGGCGCGGAGAGCACCGCGAAACGGTCCGCGGCGCGGCGAGCGGTGAGATGATCGGCACGGAGCGCCTGCAGCCCTCGGGAGCTCACGCCCTGCAGCGGGACCGAGCTGACGGTCGGCGCCACCGGGGCGGAGGTCACCACCGAGACCGCCCGGGCCCGGGCGGCCGGAGCCGCCGCGGACGCGTCGCCGTCACCGGGCCCGAGGATGTCGAGCTCGACCAGCGAGGCGGCAGGAACAGCGATCGTCGTCACGACCGCGATCGCGAAGGCCTGCTGGCAGGCAAGCACGAATCGGCGGCGGTTCGAGGCGGTCACAGAGGCGCTCCCCAGCATTCGAAGTCACAGAAGACCTCAAATGTCACACCAGTCACAGGTGGCCGCAACGAGTTCGCGTGAACTACACGCGTGTAATTTTGTCAAGCCGACGAGAAAGCAGACCGGTATGACCCCGTCGCGGTCAGATGTCCGCGCCGAGCTCGCCGTCGAGGTCGTCGGACTCCTCGCCCTCGGCGTCGACGTCGTCGTTGTCGTCGTCGTCGTAGTGGAGGTACTTGATCCCCTCGGCGACCGGGCCGTCGTAGCCCAGGATGCCCCTCTCGAGGACCAAAACGCGGTCGCACATCTTGCGCACGGACCCGGCGGCGTGGCTGACGTAGAACAGCGTCCGGCCCTCGTCGCGGATCTCCTGCATGCGCTTCATGCACTTCTTCTTGAACGGCCGGTCCCCCACGGCGAGCACCTCGTCGACGAGGAAGATGTCGGAGTCGGTGTGCACGGCCACGGCGAAGCCGAGCCGCGAGAACATGCCCGAGGAGTAGTGGCCCACCTGGGTGTCCAGGAACCTGCCGATGTCGGCGAACTCGACGATCTGGTCGAACTTGCGGTCGATCTCGCGCTGGCTCATGCCCATGATCGCGGCGTTGAGGTAGACGTTGTCCCGCCCGGTCAGCTGCGGGTGGAAGCCGGCGCCGGTGGCGATGAGGCCCGCGATGCGACCGCGGGTGCGCACCTCGCCCTGGTCCGGCGGCATCACGCCGTTGATCAGCTTGAGCAGCGTCGACTTGCCCGACCCGTTGAGCCCCATGAGCCCGATGCTCTCGCCCTGCTGGACGGTGAAGGAGACGTCGTCGAGCGCGAGGAAGGTGTCGCTGATGTCCTGTCCGCGGGCGATCGCGATCGCCATCTGCTTGAGGGTCCGGTGGTAGCGCAGCGTGAACTGCTTGCTCACGTGGCTCACGACGATGGACTCGGTGTCCCCCATCAGAGCCGCTCCGCGAACTTGCCCTCGAGGCGGGTGAAGACCCGCTGGCAGACGAACAGGAACACGATCCCGATCCCGAGCATGATGAAGCCGCGCTCGAACAGGTGCGACGGCATGGCGTCCGGACCGCTGCAGTAGGCCTCGCCCTTGCAGGTGGGCACCCAGAAGCAGCGCTGGAGCAGCAGCACGGCCTCGGTCAGCGGGTTGGCGAGGTAGAGCTGCTCCCAGGACGTGCCGCCCAGGCTGCTGCGGGCGACCTTGGAGTAGGGGTAGATCATCGGCACGGCCCAGTGGGTGAAGATCGTCAGCAGGCCGACGAACTGGCCGAAGTCGCGGAAGTAGACGTTGAACGCGCTGAAGATCAGCGCCAGGCCCGTGCAGAACAGCGTGAGCACGACGAAGCCGAGCAGGCCGGCGGACAGGTCGGTGGGACTGGGGTGCCAGCCCACGGCGAACGACGCCACCAGGAGGATCAGGATCTGGGGGAAGGCGTGGATCGCGGAGACGATCACGGCCGAGACCGGGAACATCTCGCGTGGCATCGCCATCTTGCGCACGATCGCCTTGTTGCGCATGATCGAGCGCGTCCCCGAGGAGAACGTCTCGGTGAAGAAGTGCACGAACACCAGCGCGCAGAACATGTGGATCGCGAAGTTCGGCACCGACCGGTGCAGCCCGAGCACCAGGCCGATCACGAAGAAGTACATGCAGAAGCGGGTCAGCGGCAGGACGTAGGACCACAGCAGCCCGAGGAACGAGCCGTTGTAGCGCGCCTGGATCTCCTTCTGCACCAGCAGCTTGAGCAGGTAGGTCCGCTTGGCGACGTCGTGGAGGCCACCGCTGCCGTAGGGCGACTGCAGCGGCGCGTCCGGCACCCAGTCCGGGTCGACGGTGTGCGGAACCGGACCGCCCTTGGGTGTGCGTCCGGCTGCCTGACTGGCGACCTTGAGCCCCATCAGCGCTCCCGGTCCGCGCCGCCCGGCGGCATGTCCTCCGGCGAGGTGCCGAAGGTGCGGTCCCACGCCTCCGGCGACACGACGTCACCGAGGTGCTCGCGGTAGAGCTGCGCCAGCCGCGGCCACTCGCGGTGCAGCCGCTGGTGGATCTCGAGGGTGCGGCGCACGAGGTCGCGGTAGCGGTCGGGGTCGCGCTGGTAGAGCGCCGCCGAGGTGCCGTCGGGCATCGAGACGACGGCCGAGTCGAACCGCGCCAGGCGGTACCACTTGGCGTCCATGGCGGGGACCTCGACCTCGGGGTGGGTGCGGGACAGGTCGCGCGGTGCCTTGAGCTGGCGGATCGGGGCGAGCCCGGCGGTGACCAGCTGCGAGAGCCGGCCCGGGATCTCCATGCCGTCGCGGCCCTTGCGCGGCGGCTTCTCGCGCCTCACCGGCGCGAACGCGTCGGGGTCGGCCTCGAGCCGCGCGTCGGTGAACCCCGTGACGAAGTCCTTGATCCGCCCGAGCCGCGTGGGGAGGTCGGCGTGCAGGTGGTCGGGCCCGGCCAGCACCTCCTCGAGGGCCTGGTGGCGCAGCTCGACGGTGGAGTACTGCATCGAGACCAGGTGCTTGATCTGGTGGTTGAGGCTCTCGCGGACCATGCGGCCGCCGCGCTCGTAGGGCGAGTGCAGCAACGCGGCGATGAAGCGGTTGCGCTGGTGGAAGAACGCCTGCCAGTCGAGGGCGTCGTTCTTGTCGGTCCAGGGGACGTGCCACACGGCGGCCCCCGGGAAGGTCACCGTCGGGACGCCGATCTCCTTGGCCCGCAGGCCGAACTCGGAGTCGTCCCACTTGATGAACAGCGGGAGGCTCAGCCCGATCTCGGCCAGCACGCTGGTCGGGATCAGGCACATGAACCAGCCGTTGAAGTCCACGTCGATGCGCTTGTGCAGCCACCGCGCCGAGCGCAGGTTGCGGGCGCCGAAGTCCCAGTCGGTGAAGACGCCGGGCGCCGACTGCCACCAGAAGCGCCACGGCTGCACGATCTCGCCGAAGCTGTGCAGCCGGGAGCGGGAGTAGAGGCTGAACATGTGCCCGCCCACGATCGTGCGGCGACGGGCCAGGTCGGCGAACGTGACCGCGCGGATGATCCCCTCGGGCTCGCACACCACGTCGTCGTCCATGCAGAGGAAGTACGTCGCCGTGCCCTTGCGCACGGTCTCGAGCTGTCCGCGGGCGTAGCCGCCGGAGCCGCCGAGGTTGGCCTGCTCGATCACGCGCAGCGTCCGGCCCAGGGCCTCGCGGGCCGCGGGGAACTCCTCGGAGCCGCTGACCTTCTGCGTGCCCTGGTCGACGACGAGGACCTCGTCGAGGTAGGGGCGCAGCTGGTCGTCGTCGGCGATCTGCTGCAGCAGCTTGCCGCAGTAGTCGGGGCGGTTCATCGTGGTGATCCCGACGGTCGTGGTGCCGTGCCGGTGGCGGTCCTCGGGCACCTCGGCGGTCCACTCCGCCGACTCCACCACGACGTCCTCGTCGCCGGCGACGACGTCGTACCAGTACCACCCGCCGTCCACGAACGGCTTCAGCGTGAGGTCGAAGGAGAACGCCTCGGTCTCGCCGCTCGTGGTGCCGGCGGCCTCCACGCGCTGCGAGCGTCCGTTGGCCATCGACTTGTACACGATGACCGTCGCCCCGCGCCCGGTCAGACGCACGGTCAGGCGCACCTGCGAGACCACGGACCACCGCCGCCAGTAGGAGGCGGGGAAGGCGTTGAAGTAGGTGGCGAAGGACAGCCGCTCGCCCTGCGGCACGCGCAGGCGCGTGCGGTCGAGGATCTGGTCGGGGTGGACCTCGCCCGACGGCCCGGTCGAGGCCCGCAGGCTGGCCGCGTGGGCCTCCTGCGCCGCCCGGTTGCTGCCGATCTCGTAGCGGTCGACGTCGAGCGAGGCCTCACCCGCGTCGACGTAGAGGCTGAGCACGTCGAGGTCGCGGTCCAGCGGCAGGATCTGGCGTTGCAGCAGTCGCTCGACGGTGGGTCCTCGGTCCGCACCCGTCGTCTGGGCCGTCGTGGTCGTCGCGGTCACTCGTCCACTCCCCCGCTGGTCAGCGGCGCGCCCGACTCGAGGTGCGGGCGGATCTTGTTGTCGAACATCGACAGTGCGGACCCGATGGCCATGTGCATGTCGAGGTACTTGTAGGTCCCGAGGCGTCCACCGAAGAGGACCATCGGCTCGGCCTTGGCCAGGTCGCGGTACTTGAGCAGCTTGGCGCGGTCCTCGGCGGTGTTGATCGGGTAGTACGGCTCGTCGTCCTCCGCCGCGGACCGGGAGTACTCCCGCACGATGACCGTCTTGCCCGTGGCCTCGGGGTAGTCCCGCTCGGGGTGGAAGTGCTTGAACTCGTGGATGCGGGTGAACGGGATGTCCGCGTCGTTGTAGTTCATCACCGAGGTGCCCTGGAAGTCGTCGACCTGCATCACCTCGGGCTCGAGGTCCACGGTGCGCCACGACAGCCGGCCCTCGCTGTTGCCGAAGTACTCGTCGACCGGACCGGTGTAGACGACCGGCACCGTGCCGAGGAAGTCGTCCTTGACGTCGAAGAAGTCGGTCTCGAGCCGCACCTCGATGTTGGGGTGGTCGGCCATCCGCTCGAGCCAGGCGGTGTAGCCGTCGGTCGGGAGGCCCTCGTACTTGTCGTTGAAGTAGCGGTTGTTGAACGTGTAGCGCACCGGCAGGCGCGTGATGATGTCGGCGCTGAGGTTCGTGGGGTCGGTCTGCCACTGCTTGGCGGTGTAGCCCTGCACGAACGCCTCGTAGAGCGGGCGCCCGATCAGCGAGATCGCCTTCTCCTCGAGGTTGGCGGCCTCGGCGGTGTCGATCTCGCTGGCCTGCTCGGCGATCAGCGCGCGGGCCTCGTCGGGGGTGTGGCTGCGCCCGAAGAACTGGTTGATCAGCCCGAGGTTCATCGGGAAGGAGTAGACCTGCCCCTGGTACTTCGCGAAGACGCGGTGCTGGTAGTTGGTGAACGTGGTGAAGCGGTTGACGTAGTCCCACACGCGCTCGTTGGAGGTGTGGAACAGGTGGGCGCCGTAGACGTGCACCTCGATGCCGGTCTCCGGGTCGGCCTCGCTGTAGGCGTTGCCGCCCAGGTGGTGGCGACGCTCGATCACCAGCACCCGCTTGTCGAGCTCGGTGGCGCAGCGCTCGGCGATGGTGAGGCCGAAGAAGCCCGAGCCGACGACCACCAGGTCAGGGAGGTCTGGGTCCAAGTCGGTCACGGTGGCGCTGTCTCCTGTGTCGGGGGGAAGGGGGTGCGGGGCCGGTCGGGCCTCGAGGAGTCTATCGGCGCACGGGGGCGCGGGGCGGCCGCACACGGGCGACACCCGGCGCGTCCCGCAGCGCTCGGACCACGTTGGCGGCCTCGGCGCGGCCGCCGCGCAGCGGGGAGAGCAGGAGCACGACCAGGGTGATCAGGTAGGGCTTGAGCCGGACCAGCAGGTTGGTGCCGTAGCGCAGGTGCACCACGAACAGGTTGCGGTACATGAAGTAGCCCTTCCACGACGACATGTCGTGCTGCTGGTCGAAGTCGAGCTGCCGCACCAGGACCGCGTCGCGCAGCGCCACGACCGGGAACCCTGCGGCCCGCGTGCGCAGGGCGTAGTCCACGTCGTCGTAGAAGATGAAGAAGCCGGGGTCGGGCAGCCCGACCGCCTCGACCACGCGGCGGTGCACCATGAAGCCCTCGAAGGCCACGTTGTGCACCGGCACCTCGGCGGGCATGTCCTGGCGGCGGGCCCACCGGTCCTCGACCATCTCGCGCTTGGGCCGGATCGCCAGCGGGTTGGTCAGGTCGAAGGCGGTGGCGGCCTTCTCGCACAGCCGGCCGCGGGTGTCCTCGCGCACGGCGACCAGCGCCGGGCCCGGGTGGGCGAGCATCACCGAGAGGCAGTCCGGCGCCGGCACCACGTCGTCGTCCATCAGCCAGGTGCGGTCCCAGCCGTCCTCGTAGGCCGTGCGCAGCCCGAGGTGGAAGCCGCCGGCCCCACCGAGGTTGTCCTCGCTGGTGATCACCCGCAGGGGCAGGTCGCCGCGCTCGACCCGGGCGGCGAGGACCTCGGCGGTGTGGTCGGGGCTGGCGTTGTCGACGACGTAGACCGCGTCGGGCCGGTGCTCGAGCGCCGCCAGTCCGTCCAGGCACCGGGTCAGCAGGTCGGCCCGGTTGTAGGTCACCACGACGACCGCGACGGTGTCCCCCGGGCCGGTCGCGCCGGTCACGACAGGAACCTCTCGTGCCCACCGAAGTCGCGGCGTACGCCGGCGCGCACCGCCTCGGCGCTCAGCGCCAGTCGCCGCGCGCTGGGGCGGGTGAACAGGTAGAACCACACCGTCTTGACCAGGAACGCGAGGACGCCGAGCCGGCCGACGTAGTCGCGCAGGTTGACCACGTTGTTGCGCGCCATGCAGTAGTGCTTGAGGTCCGAGGGCGAGTGGTTGTAGGTGGTGCGTCCGAACATCATCGGCGTCCCGAGGTCGTCGGTGGCGGGGTGGGCGAAGTGGCTGCCCACCACCGTGGCGACGCGCCCGCCCGCGCGGCGCGCACGCCAGAGGTACTCCACGTCGTCGCCCCAGATGAAGAACTCCTCGCGCGGCGTGCCGATGCGCTCGACCAGCTCGCGGGTGACCAGCACCCCGTTGAACGGGATCACCACGTCGGGCAGGACGCCGTCGCGGGCCGCCCGCTCGACGTCCTCGAGCCGGTGCACCACCCGCGCCGTGCCGGGCAGGCGGATCGGGAAGCAGAGCCGGCCGGGGTCGTCCTCGGCCACGACGGCCGGACCGACGAAGTCGTAGGACGACAGCGCCGGCAGCAGGGAGGCGAGGCAGTCCGGCGGGGGCAGGCCGTCGTCGTCCATGAGCCAGAACAGGGCGCACCCGCTGCCCCGGGCGCGCTCCAGCCCGGCGTGGAACCCGCCCGCTCCCCCGGTGTTGCGGGGCAGCCGCAGCACGTCGAGCCGCACCGAGAGCTCACCGGCGAGCCGGTCGAGCAGGGCGGGCGTCGCGTCGGTGGAGGCGTTGTCCACCACGACGACGACCTCGGGCCGGTGGGTCTGGGCCTCGACCGCACGCAGGATGCGCTCGAGCAGCGCGACGCGGTTCCAGGTGACGACCACGGCGGCCACGGCAGGGGTCGCGGCGCGGGGCGCGGGGTCGGTCACGCGCCGACCCTACCGAGCGACCTCAGCACACCTTGGACAGGTCGTTGGCCTGGTTGGCGGCGTAGCCGCTGGACATCGACCCGAGCGAGCCGCCGGTCTGCGGGCCCTCGTGGCGCTTGCTGAAGCCCTTGCCGGCCTTGGCCTTCGCGCCGGCGGTGCCCTCGGAGCGCTCGATCGCGGTGTCGATCATCCGGTGGATCTTGTCGATGTCGGGGTCGGCGGTGACGATCTGCGGCGGGACGAACGAGACCGTCGCGATCTTCTGGCTGCGCGCCTTGAGCGCGAGCTCGACGAAGGTGTCGAGCTCCGAGGCGGGCAGGTTGGTCTCCAGCAGCGACTCGCTGGCCTTGGCCAGGCCCTCGAACTTGGTCAGGACCATCTGGGGGCTGAGCTGCTGCAGCATCGCGCTCATCACGCACTTCTGGCGCGCCATGCGGGAGTAGTCGTCGGCGGCGTGACGGGACCGGGCGAACCAGAGCGTCTCGAAGCCGTTGAGCTTGCGCACGCCGGGCTCGATGTAGGAGGTGACGGGCAGCCCGATCGGGATGCGGTCCCGGACGTTGAGGGTCAGGCCCCCCATGGCCGCCACGAGGTTGCGGAACCCCTGCAGGTTGACCATCGCGAAGTAGTTGACCTTGAGGCCGGTGATGCCCTCGACGCCCTCGATCGTGGCCGCCATGGCCGGGTCGCTCGACCCGGCGAAGGCGTCCTTGTGGTCCGCCGACCAGGTGGCCAGCGAGTTGAGCGTGCAGTCGTCGCCACAGTCGTAGCCCTGCGGGAAGTGCTCGGCCATGACCGAGCCCGTGGGGAAGGGGAAGTTGGTCATGTTGCGGGGCAGGCCGAACAGCACCGTGCGCCCGGTGTCCTCGTCGATGCTCGCGACGGTCAGGGAGTCGGTGCGCAGTCCCCAGCGGTCGTCGCCCGAGTCGCCGCCCACCAGCAGCACGTTGTAGCGGCCGTGGGTCGCCGCCGACGCGACGCCGTCGCCGAACATCGCGGAGATGAAGCCGCGCTGGACCGCGACCAGGTGGGCGCCGAAGAGCAGCGTGCCGGCCACCGCCAGGCTCAGGGTCGCGTTGAGGCCCCCGAGCACCAGCCGGTGCTTGCGGTGCAGCTCGAGGGGGCGCCCCAGCCGCCACGCGTCGACGAACAGGCCGGCCCACCCGACGGCGAGCGTGATGAAGACCAGCCGCACCAGGGCGAGCACCGTGGTGCTCGAGCCCACCTTGAAGACCAGTCCGTGCCAGAGGTAGCCCACCCCGAGGAACAGCAGGAGGGCCGCCCAGAGGCCGAGCCAGAGGCGGATCGCGACCTGCCCCACCCGGCGACGCCCCACGACCAGCTGTGCCGAGCCGGGCAGGACCAGCGTCATCAGCACGAGGGTCAGCGCGCGGCGGAAGCGGATGCGTCCGAGGACGACCTGCCGCTGCGCGGCGCGGTCGAGGCGAGGACCGGGGGACGTCAGGACCGACATGCCGGGGCCTTTCGCGCTGGGGGGAAGGTTCGCGAGGACTGCTGCGCCAGTATCACCAGTCCCACGCGACCCGGCGGTCACGGCGCGCCGGAGCGTCCCTCCTCGATCTCGCGCTTGCGCGACAGCCGGTGGGCCCGGCGGATCTCGGCCTCACGCATGCGCCTGCGCTCGCGCTCGGTCTCGGGCACCAGGCCGGGGATCTCGCGTGGGCCGCCGTCCTCGTCGATGGCCACGAAGACCAGGTAGGCCGACGCCACGTGCAGGGGCTGGCCGGTCGCCTCGTTCCAGCGCTCGGTCTCGACCCGCACGCCGATCTCCATCGACGTCCGGCCTGCCCAGTTGACCTGCGCCATCGTCCTGAGGATGTCGCCGACGTGGACCGGCTGCAGGAACGCCATCTCGTCCATCGCCGCAGTCACCGCCGGACCGCCGCTGTGGCGCTGGGCCACCGCGCCCGCCGTGCTGTCCACCATGCGCATGATCACGCCGCCGTGGACGTTGCCCAGCAGGTTGACGTGGCTGGTGTCCATGAGGGCCGCCAGACCGGTGCGCGCGAAGCTCGGCGGCAGCACCGCCGGTGTGTCGGAGGCCACGGTCGGAGGCGGGGCGGTCGCGCGGTCGGGCATGGCGTGCACGGTAGCGTCAGCGCATGGCAGGAGGAGCGGGCGGCGGTTCGGACGACGACAACTACGACTGGCTCTACGGCAAGGACGGGGGACGCAGCGGCTCCGGTGCGACGGGCGGTCGCCGCGCCTCGGGACCCGACGACGAGCAGACCCGGATCCTGCGCCCCGGCTCCGCCGGTCCCCCGCCCTCGGCACGCCGGTCCTCCGCCGAGCACCCCCCCGAGATCGCGCCCGAGCCCGGGCGCGGCGGTCGCGGCGGTCGGGGCGGTCGGGGAAATCGGGGCCCTCGCCTCGGGCTCCGGACGGTCAGGTGGGTGCTGCTCGCCTGGATCGTCTTCCTCGTGGCCGTGCCGCTGTGGGCCTACGCCGGCACCACCAAGGTGAAGTTCGAGCCCCGGGGCGACCGCCCGGAGGACAACGGCGGGACGAACTACCTCGTGGTCGGCTCCGACGCCCGCAAGGGCCTCGCCGGGCGCCGCACGGACACGATCATGCTCCTGCACACCGGCAAGGGCCCCAACGTGCTGATGTCCGTCCCGCGCGACTCGATCGTCGAGGTCCCAGGGCACGGCACGACCAAGATCAACGCCGCCTTCGCCTACGGCGGACCCCGCCTGCTGACCCGCACGGTGGAGCAGAGCACCGGGATCCACGTCGACGACTACGTCGAGATCGGGTTCAACGGCTTCGTCTCGCTGGTCGACGCGGTCGGCGGCATCACCATCTGCCCCGAGCAGGCGATCGACGACAAGCTCGCCGAGCTCACGGTGTCCGCGGGCTGCCAGGAGGTCGGGGGCAGGACGGCGCTGGGCTACTCCCGCGCCCGGCACGCCTTCGCCCTCGGCGACATCGAGCGCGCCCGGCACCAGCGCGAGGTGGTCTCCGCGATCGGCCACGAGGTGCTGTCGTGGAAGACGGTGGTCAACCCCGTGCGCTACTACCGCGTCGTGACCGGCGGCGCCAGGTCGGTCCGCCTCGGCAAGGGGACCGGTCCGGTCGCGCTCGGGCAGTTCGCGCTGGCGATGAACCGCGTCGACGGCACCCAGGGCCTGACCTGTGGGGTGCCGATCGCCGACCTCGAGGTCAACTGGGACCCCGACCGCTCGGAGAAGCTGTTCACCCTGATCCGCCAGAACCGCGCCGACGAGATCGGCAAGAAGCTGTGCACCCCGACCGGAAGGCCCCAGTGACCGACGACACCACCCTCTCGTGGGACCTCGACGAGGACGGCATCCTCGTCCTGCGCCTCGACCGGCCCGACCAGCTCAACGCGTTCACCGTCGAGATGGCCGAGGAGCTGGTCGAGGCCTTCCACCGTGCCTCGGCCGACGACGACGTGCGCGCGGTGGTCGTCACGGGCAGCGGTCGCGCGTTCTGCGCCGGGATGGACCTCTCCACGGGGTCCGACGGAGGCAACGTCTTCGGTCTCGACGAGTCGCAGCGGCCGACGCTGGAGGACCTGCACGCACGGCTCGACGACCCGGAGGTCCTCCGCGGCATCCGGGACACCGGCGGCCGGGTGACGCTGGCGATCTACGACTGCCCCAAGCCGGTGATCGCCGCCATCAACGGCCCCGCGGTCGGCATCGGCGCCACCATGACCCTGGCCATGGACCTGCGACTGGCCTCCGAGCAGGCCCGCATCGGGCTGGTGTTCGGCCGGATCGGGGTGGTCCCCGAGGCCTGCTCGACCTGGTTCCTCCCCCGTATCGTCGGGATGAGCCGGGCCCTGGAGCTGGTCTACGCCGCCGACATCCTCGACGCCGCGGCCGCCCTCGAGGTCGGTCTGGTGCGCTCGGTGCACGCTCCCGACGACCTGCTCCCGGCCGCGCTCGACCTGGCCCGCCGCTTCACCCGGCACCGCTCCCCCGTGGCCCTCGCGCTGGCCCGGCAGATGATGTACCGCAACTCCGCCCAGCCCCACCCGCTCGAGGCGCACCGGATCGACTCGCTGGCGATGTTCTGGACCTCGGTCGGCGACGGCAAGGAGGGGGTGGCCTCGTTCCTGGAGAAGCGCGACCCGGCCTACGAGGGGCGTGCCTCGCAGCTGCCGCCGTTCTACCCGTGGCAGGAGCCCGCCGGCTGAGCCGGCCACGGTCGTGACCGGGCTCGTCCTCGCACTGGTCTCGGCGTTCGGCTTCGCGCTGTCGTCGGCCCTGCAGCACCACGCCAACCACGGCGTCTCCTCCGCCGGCGCCGGCGGCCACCTCAAGGCCCTCCTGCGCACCCCGCGCTGGGTGGCCGGGCAGGTCCTCGCCCTCGCGTCGTTCGTGCTGCACGCCGTCGCCCTGCAGTTCGGGCTCCTGGTGGTGGTCCAGCCCGTGGAGGTCAGCGGCGTGGTGATGGCCGTGCCGGTCCGCGCCGCCCTGGACCGCCGCGTGCCCTCACCCACCGAGACCGGCGTCGTCACGATGACCGCGGCGGGTCTCGCGCTGTTCCTCGTCGTCTCCCGCCCGGCCGGCGGCCACGGCGCGCACCTCGGCACCGCGGGCGTCTTCGTGCCGGCCGCGATCGCCGGGGCGGCCGTGTGCATGGTCCTCGGCCGACGGCTCGGCGGCCGCGCGGTGGCGCACGGGTTCGGGTTCGGCGCGGGCGTGATCTTCGGCCTGACCGCCGGGATGATGAAGCTCGCCGGCCACCTCGCCGACTTCTCCGGCGGCCCGTTCTCCGACCTGCTGTCGGTGCTCGGCACCTGGCCGTTCTGGACGGTGGCGGTGCTGGGACCGGCCGGCGTGCTGCTCAACCAGGCGGCCTACCGCGCCGGGCCGCTGTCGGCCTCGATGCCCCACCTGCACATCCTCAACGTCGCGGTGTCGATCACCTTCGGCGTGCTGGTCTTCGGCGAGGTCCCGCGGCACGACCCGCTCTCACTCCTGGTCGAGGCCGCCGCCCTGGTCGTGGTGGGCTATGGGATCTTCCGGCTCAGCCGCACCGAGACCCATGAGGTCCTCGTGGCCTGAGCGCCCCGCCGCTTGCCCGGCTTGTCACGCTGGACCGATGAGCCTTCCCTGGCAGGACCCGGACGCGATGCGACTCATGCTGCGCGAGTGCGAGGTCTGGGCCGTCGTCGGGCTGTCCGGCGACCCGGCGCGCACGGCCTACTCCGTCTCGGCCACGATGAGGCGACACGGCAAGCGCATCGTGCCGGTGCACCCGTCCGCCCCGACCGTGCTGGGGCAGCAGGGCTATCCGACGCTGGCCGACATCCCGTTCCCCGTCGACGTGGTCGACGTCTTCCGCCGCTCGGAGGCAGCAGGCCCGTTCGCCGACCAGGCCGTGGCCATCGGGGCGCGGGGCGTCTGGTTCCAGCTCGGGGTCCGCGACGACGCGGCGTTCGAGCGCACCGTCGCCGCCGGGGTCCCGATGGTGATGGACACCTGCCCGCTGATCGAGTGGGGAGCCCACGGCCCACGCTGACCGGCTCCGCGCGGTCAGTCGCGAGGTCGCACCGCGTCGCGGACCGTGGCGCCCTTGGCGTGCGCGGACTCGCGCAGGGCGGCCTGGAACTGCACCATCCGCTCCCGCAGCGCCGGGTCGGAGACGGCCAGGATCCGGACGGCGAGCAGCCCGGCGTTGCGCGCGTTGCCGACCCCGACCGTGGCCACCGGCACCCCGGCGGGCATCTGGACGATCGACAGCAGGGAGTCCAGGCCGTCGAGGTGCCTCAGCGGCACCGGCACGCCGATGACCGGCAGCGGGGTGACCGAGGCGAGCATGCCGGGCAGGTGGGCCGCGCCCCCCGCACCGGCGACGACCACCTGCAGCCCGCGACCGGCCGCCTCCTTGCCCCAGACGATCATCTCCTCGGGCATCCGGTGCGCCGAGACCACGTCGGCCTCGACGTCCACGCCCAGCTCGCGGCAGGCCTCGGCGGCGGCCTCCATCACCGGCCAGTCGGAGTCCGACCCCATCACGATGCCGACGCGGGCGGTCCCGGTGCTCACTCGCTCTCCTCTCCCAGGTCGCCCCGGAACCAGGCCGCGGCGTGGCGGGCGCGCGCGCGCACCTCGTCCAGGTCGTCGCCGTAGGCCGTGACGTGGCCGACCTTGCGAGCCGGCTTGACGTCCTTGCCGTAGAGGTGCACCCGCAGAGACGGGTCGCGGGCGAAGGTGTGGGGGTAGGCCGCGTAGAGGTCCTCGCTCAGGGCGCCGTGGTCGCCGCCGAGGATGTTGACCATGACCGTCCAGCGCTGCCGGGCCGACGGCGAGCCGAGCGGCAGGTCGAGCACGGCGCGCAGGTGGTTCTCGAACTGGCTGGTGACCGCTCCGTCGATGGACCAGTGGCCGGTGTTGTGCGGGCGCATCGCGAGCTCGTTGACCAGGACCCGGCCGGTCCGGGTCTCGAACAGCTCCACGGCGAGGATGCCGGTCACGTCGAGCTCGGCGGCCACCGTCATCGCGATCCGCTGCGCCTCGAGCGCCAGGTCCTCGGCCAGGTCGGGGGCGGGCGCGGTGACCTCCCAGCAGATGCCGTCGCGCTGCACCGACTCGACCACCGGGTAGGCCGCCACCTGGCCGGACGGCGACCGGGCGACCAGGGCGGAGAGCTCGCGGCGGAAGTCGACCTTCTCCTCGGCGAGCATGCGGGACCCGGCGGTGGCGACGTCGCCGGCCAGCCCGAAGACGTCGGCGGCCTCCTGGGGCGAGGAGACCACCCAGACGCCCTTGCCGTCGTACCCCCCGCGCGTGGTCTTCAGCACCACCGGGAAGCCGCCGACCGACTCGGCGAACGCCTCGACGGCGGCGACGTCGGCGACGATCGCATGGCGCGGCGACGGCACGCCGATCGAGTCCAGGCGCGCGCGCATGACGCCCTTGTCCTGGGCGTGCACGAGGGCGGCGGGGCCGGGGCGGCAGGCGTGGCCCTCGGCGGCGAGGGTCTCCAGGTGCGCCGGCGGGACGTGCTCGTGGTCGAAGGTGACCACCGAGCATCCCTGCGCCACCTCGCGCAGCGTGTCGAGGTCCCGGTAGTCGCCGACCGTGGTGGCCGGGACCACCTGGGCGGCGGAGACGTGCTCGCCCTCGGCGAGGAGGCGGAGCGGGACGCCGAGCCCGACGGCGGCCTGGGCCATCATCCGCGCCAGCTGTCCGCCCCCGACGACCGCGAGGGTGGGCGTGCTGGAGCGCGCCGCGTCGGTGGGGGTCACGCGCAGAAGACTAGCCGCGGTCGCAGCAGCCGGCGTGCCAGGTCAGGTCGCCGCGGACAGCGGGGACGAGCGCCCCTCGCTCGCGGGGCCGTCGCCGGGCTCGTCGGCCGGCGCGGGGGCGTCGACCGGCAGCTCGAACCGCAGGCCGCGGCCGCGGAGGGTGGTGATCAGGGTCGGGCGCCGGGTGTCGTCGCCGAGCTTGCGCCGCAGCCACCCGAGGTGCACGTCGATGGTCTTGGCGGAGGTCCAGAAGGTCGTCTGCCACACCTCCAGCATGAGCTGGTCACGCGTGACGATCTCGCCTGCGCGGCGGATCAGCGCGTGCAGCAGGTCGAACTCCTTCCTGGACAGGCGGATCTCCACCCCGTCGCGCCAGACCCGGCGCGTGACGGGGTCCACCTCGACACCCTGAACAGACAGCACACCCACGAGTTTTGCCGCGATCCCCCCACCTGGCTGGCGAATGGGCCAGATCTGGTCCGTTCGGACTAGTTTCGACGTCGTGTGCCGCGGTGGTCGGCCGGTCTGCTAGGCCGGGGCGACCGCGACCGGCTCGACCAGGCCGAACCCCCGCACCGGGCGCGCGGTGAGCCGGCGTGAGACGTACTCCCCCCGCGGCAGCCGCGCGAGCGTCTCGTCGTCGACCAGCACCCGGTTGCGCCGGGCCAGGGCGGTCAGCCGCGAGGCCAGGTTGACCGGCGACCCGAAGACGTCGCCCAGGCGGGACACCACCGGCCCGCTCGCCAGCCCGAGGCGTACGTCGGGCAGCCGCGGGTCCCTGCCGATGACCTCGACCAGCCCGAAGGCGATCCGGACCGCGGCGCCGGCCCCCTCGTCGCCGTCGGCGACGAAGAGCACCGCGTCGCCGATCGTCTTGATCATCCGGCCCCCGTGCCTCGCGACCACGTCGGCGCAGCGGGACTCGAAGACCTCCACCATGTCGCCGATGCGGGAGACCTCGAGGGTGCTGGAGAGCCCGGAGAAGTTGACCAGGTCCGCGAAGCCGACCGTCAGGTCGTGGGTCGACTCGGGGTCCTCGAACCCGTCCGGAGGGCTGTCGTGGCCCGCGGCCACGGCCGCGTCGGTGCGCAGGCGCGCGATGCCGACCTCGACGTGGCGGCGCCAGGCGTGCGCGACGACCTGCTGCAGCGCCGGCCGGGCCGCGACCAGGGCGTCGGCGGCCTCGCCTGGACCGGCCCCGGCGGACGCGACCGTGCTGGCGACCGCGGCGACCTGCCACTCGGCCATCCGCGCCACGCTCTGGCCCAGCGCCCGGACCACGCGCACCACCGCCTCCCGCTCGAGCCCGGTGTGCTTGAGCGCCAGCAGGGTCTGCAGGTCGTCGTCGGTCCAGGCGGGGTGCTCGCCCGCGTCGGGCAGGCCGAGCGCCCACCAGAACGCCCGCACGTCCTCCAGCGCCAGGCCGCTGGCCACGGCGAGCCCGGCGGAGGTGTAGCGGCGGTCCGGGTCGGGCGCCGTCGGGTCAGGTCCCGTCGTCATGGGAGTCGTCCCGGTCGCGCCTCTGGGAGAGCCGGTGCAGCTCCTCCGCGACCATCATCTGCACCTGCTCCACGTGGGGGATGTCGGACAGGGGCACCCGGCCCAGCTCGCTGGCGTCGGTGACGACCAGCGTGCCGCACCCGAGGACCCGGTCGACCAGACCCATCTCGAAGTCGACGCCGCTGATCCGGTTGAGCGGGATCGTCCGGCCCTCCTTGGCGATGAAGCCGGTGCGCTGGATGAAGCGACGGTCGGTGAACGTGTAGGACGTGGAGTGCCACCGGACGAAGGGCCGCACCGCCCAGAGCACGAGCCCGGTGCCCGCGACCAGCACGAGCACGACCCACGCGGCCGTGGCCAGGCCGTCGTCGACGTCGTGCTGGATGCGCCCGCCGAGGTAGGCGGTGACGAAGGCCAGGACGAGCAGGACCACGATCGGCGCGAACAGCGCCTTGACGTGGGTGCGGGTGGTCACGACGACCCGCTCCCCCTCGTTGAGCAGCTTGGGGTTGATGGCCACGGGCCGATCATGGCACGCACGCGTGGGGCGGCACGGACGCTCGCGCGCTCAGGACGCGCGCACGTGGACCACGTCGCCGGCGTGCACCGCGGTCGGTCCACCCACGCCGCCCGCGCGCTGCACCAGCAGCGCGCCGTCGGGCGCGATCCCCACCGCGTCGCCCTCGAGCGGGTCGCCGCGCGGCAGCTCGACACGGACGCGGCGCCCCACGGTCTCGCTCAGCGCCCGGTAGTCCGCCAGCAGGGAGCCGTCGCCGCTCGACGAGGCCGCCCACGCGGCGTACCTCGCGGCCAGGACGAGCACCAGCGACCGCAGGAGCGCGGTCCGGTCGGGGTCGACCATCCCGGCGGTCACCAGCGAGCCGGCGGTCGCGACCGGCAGCTCCGAGCGGGTGGTCGAGACGTTGAGCCCGATGCCGACCACGGCCGCCGGCCCCAGCGGCGTGTCCACCCGCTCGAGCAGGATCCCGGCCAGCTTGAGGCCGTCGTGCAGCACGTCGTTGGGCCACTTCAGCCGGCACCGGGGGCCTCCGACGGCCTCGACCGCGTCGCTGACCGCGACGGCGCTCAGCAGGGGCAGCAGCGGCCAGCGCTGCGGGGCGACGTCCGGGCGCAGCAGGAAGGACCCGGTCAGCGCCGCGCGCGGCGGCGTGGCCCAGGCGCGGTCGAGCCGTCCCCGTCCCGCCGTCTGGTGCTCGGTGACCAGCACCAGGCCTTCCGGCTCCCCCGCCCTGGCACGGTCCGCGAGGAGCCGGTTGGTCGAGGGCACCTCGGGCAGCACCTCGACGTGGAAGGGGGCCGGCAGGTCCTGCAGGTGTGACATGAGCAGCGCTGGGCGGGTGTCGGCAGGGGGCGTCACAGCCACTAGATTGACGGGCTAACGTGAGCCGACGGAAGGTGACCCCCCTGTGAGTGCAGCGAGCGAGACCCCGGTCAACCCCGGCGAGGGCACCGAGGTCCCGGAGGACCTCGACCTCTCCACCAGCGCGGGCCGGCTCGAGGACCTGCGCCGTCGCAACCACCAGGCGGTCGTCGCGCCGGCGGAGAAGGCCCAGCACAAGCAGCACAAGAAGGGCCGCCAGACCGCGCGCGAGCGGATCGAGTACCTCTTCGACGAGGGCACGTTCGTCGAGCTGGACCAGCTCGCCCGCCACCGCTCGACGGCGTTCGGCCAGGAGAAGAAGCGGCCCTACGGCGACGGCGTCATCACCGGCTACGGCACCATCGACGGCCGCCAGGTCTGCGTGTTCTCGCAGGACTTCACCGTCTTCGGCGGCAGCCTCGGCGAGGTCTACGGCGAGAAGATCGTCAAGGTGATGGACCTGGCCATCAGGACCGGCTGTCCGATCATCGGCATCAACGAGGGCGCCGGCGCCCGCATCCAGGAGGGCGTGGTCTCCCTCGGCCTCTACGGCGAGATCTTCAAGCGCAACGTGCACGCCTCGGGCGTGATCCCGCAGATCAGCCTGATCATGGGCTCCTGCGCCGGCGGGCACGTCTACTCCCCCGCCGTCACCGACTTCATCGTGATGGTCGACAAGACCTCCAACATGTTCATCACCGGACCTGACGTGATCAAGACCGTCACCGGCGAGGACGTGACGATGGAGGAGCTCGGCGGCGCGCGCACGCACAACTCCAAGTCCGGCGTCGCCCACTACATGGGCTCCGACGAGGACGACGCCCTGGACTACGTCAAGGCGCTGCTGTCGTTCCTGCCCTCGAACAACCTCGAGGAGGCACCGGTCTACGACGAGCCGGCCGACCTCGAGCCCACCGAGGTCGACCTGGCGCTGGACTCGCTGATCCCCGACTCGCCCAACCAGCCCTACGACATCCACACCGTGATCGAGTCGGTCCTCGACGACCAGGACTTCCTCGAGGTGCAGCCGCTGATGGCGCCCAACATGGTGATCGGCTTCGGCCGCGTCGAGGGGCACGCGGTCGGGGTCGTGGCCAACCAGCCGATGCAGTTCGCCGGCACCCTGGACATCGACGCCTCGGAGAAGGCCGCACGGTTCGTGCGCACCTGCGACGCCTTCAACATCCCGGTGCTGACCTTCGTCGACGTGCCCGGCTTCCTGCCCGGGACCGACCAGGAGTACAACGGCATCATCCGCCGCGGCGCGAAGCTGATCTTCGCCTACGCCGAGGCGACGGTGCCGCTGGTCACGGTCATCACGCGCAAGGGCTACGGCGGCGCCTACGTCGTCATGGGCTCCAAGCACCTCGGGGCCGACGTCAACCTGGCCTGGCCGACCGCGCAGATCGCGGTCATGGGCGCGCAGGGCGCGGTCAACATCCTGCATCGCAAGGACCTCGCGGCCGCGGACGACCAGGACGCCCTGCGGGCCGAGCTGGTCCAGGACTACGAGGAGCACCTGGCCAACCCCTACGTCGCCGCGGAGCGGGGCTACGTCGACGCCGTCATCGAGCCCCGCACGACCCGCGCGGAGATCGTCAAGGCGCTGCGGCTGCTGCGCACCAAGCGCGCCTCGCTGCCGCCCAAGAAGCACGGCAACATCCCGCTGTAGCCGAGGACTCGGCGACGAAGGAGCCTTGGATGCTCGGAACAGAAGACGACCCCGGCACAGCCGGTTCCACGCCTGCCGCGGCGACGCCGCCCCTGGTCTCCATCAGGGGTGACGCGACGCCGGAGGAGGTGGCTGCCGTCGTGGCCGTCCTCCAGGCGCTCGCGTCGGCGGCGGCCGGGCAGTCCGCGCCACCGCGGCGCCGGTCGGCCTGGTCGGACCCCGCGCCGATGCACCGCCGCCCGCTCCGCCCCGGACCGGGCGGCTGGTGGGCCAGCGGCCTGCCCCGCTGACCCCGGCTCCCTGCGGTGCTCGACTCGCTGTCCCCGCCGCGCCGTCGGCTCGTGCTCGGGCTGGTCGGACTGGTGGTCGTGCTCGTCGTGGCGACCGCCGCGCTGCTCGCACGGCGCGCGCTCGACGACCCGGACCCCGTCGCCCAGGGCGACCTCGGACCGGTCCTGGTCGTCACCGGGTACGGCGGCGGCACCGGTGCGCTGGAGCCGTTGCGTGAGCACCTCGAGGCCGCCGGCCGCGACGTGGTCGTCGTGCCCACCGTGGGAGACAACACCGGCGACCTCGACGCGCAGGCGGAGGCGCTCGCCGAGGCGGCGGCCCGCGCGGCCGACCGTGCGGGAGCCGACTCGGTCGACGTGGTCGGCTACAGCGCCGGCGGCGTGGTCGCCCGGCTGTGGGTCCGCTCCCACGGCGGCGACGAGCTGGCCCGACGCGTGCTGACCATCGGGTCGCCGCACCACGGCGCGGAGCTGGCCGGCCTCGCCAGCTCGCTGGGCGCCTGTCCCGCCGCGTGCGCGCAGCTGGTCCCCGGCAGTGCGCTGCTGCAACGGCTCAACGCCGGCGACGAGACCCCGCCCGGCCCGCGGTGGGTCTCGGTGTGGTCGACTGCCGACCGGGTCTCCAGCCCCCCGGACACGGCACGACTGGCGGGGGCGCTCGACCTGACCGTGCAGCAGGTCTGCCCCGGCCGGCGTACCTCCCACGGCGAGCTGCCCGGCGACCCGGTCGTGCTCGCCCTGGCCGACTCGGCCCTGGGCACCTCGGCGCCCGCCGTGCCACGCGCGGTGGACTGCGGCTAGCTAGCTCGTGACGTCCTTGGTGGTGAAGCTGGCCCAGGCCGCGGCGAGGAACACCACGACGTAGACCCCCTCGAGCACCACGCCGCGCACCACGTCGCGCCACAGGATGGGGTCGCGGAAGAAGTCGACGAACGCCAGCCAGTAGCGCGTGGGCAGGTAGGGGTGCAGCGCGCGCGCCGCGTCGAGGGTGAGCAGCAGGGTGGAGGCGACCAGGAAGGCCAGCGCCCCCATCGCGGCCCCGAGCGACGAGTCGCTCAGCGTGGAGAGGAACAGCGCGAGGGCGGCGACCCCGAGCATGGACAGCGCGACGTAGACGATCGAGAGCAGCGTCCGCTCGACGAGCTGGGTGGAGGTGAGGGAGCTGCCGGACAGCCCGGTGACCGTCGTCCCGGTGCCGCCGCCCAGGAGCAGCGAGCCGACGACGTAGGCCACGACGGCGACGACCACCACGGCGAGCAGCACGAACGCCATGATCCCGACCAGCTTGGCCACCAGCAGCCGGCTGCGACCGACCGGCCGCACCAGCAGGTAGCGCAACGTGCCCCCGGCCGCCTCGCCCGCGACGCTCTCGCCCGCGTGCAGCGCGACGGCCACCGGCATCAGCAGCGGCAGCACGATCGCCAGGGCGGCCAGCGGGAACAGCGTGCCGTCGGTGAGCACCGCGGAGAGGAACGCCGGTCCCTCGCCCGGCTGGGGCGCCAGGTCGGTCACCGCCAGCAGCACCGCGACCACGGTCGGCAACGCGTTGAGCAGCGCGATCGTCACCCAGGTGCGCGGGCGCCGCAGCATCTTGAGCAGCTCGACGCGGATCACCGCACGTCCCCGCTCCCGCTGGTCGCGTCGAGGACGGCCTGCTCGAGGCCGCGGCGCTCCTGGGCGATGCCGTGGACCGGCACGCCGGCCGACACCAGCCGGGCGTTGAGCGCCGCCACGTCGTCGCCGCGCACCACGAGCCGGTGCCCGTCGCGCTCCTCGACGCGGCCGTCGAGCAGTGCGACGGCGTCGTCCGGTGCGGTGGTGTGCACCACGGTGCGACCCGTGGCCGCGACGAGACCCGCGAGGTCGTCCTGCACGACCAGCCGGCCGCGGTCCAGGACGCCGACCCGCGTGGCCAGCTGCTCGACCTCGGCGAGCAGGTGGCTGGAGACCAGGACGGTCGTGCCCCCGGCGTTGAGCTCGAGCAGCAGGTCGCGCACCTCGTGGATGCCCTGCGGGTCGAGGCCGTTGGTCGGCTCGTCGAGGACCAGCAGCCGCGGGGACCGCAGCAGCGCAGCGGCCAGCCCCAGGCGCTGCCGCATGCCGAGGGAGTAGCCGCGCACACGTCGGTCCGCCGCGCCGGCCAGGCCGACCCGCTCCAGCGCCTCGCCGACCCGCGCCCTGCGGCCTCGGCGCCCGCCCTCCCCGGGGCCGGTGGCGTCGAGCAGGGTCAGGTTGGCACGCCCGCTGAGGTGGGGATAGGCCGCCGGTCCCTCGACCATCGTGCCGACCTGCAGGAGCACCCGCCCGGCACCGCGCGGGATCGGCTCGCCCAGCACCTCCACCGTGCCCGAGGTGGGCAGCACCAGGCCGAGCAGCATCCGCACCGTCGTGGTCTTGCCCGAGCCGTTGGCGCCCAGGAAGCCGTAGACGTCGCCCTCGTGGACGTCGAGGTCGAGGGCGTCGACCGCCACGACGCCGCCGAACCGCTTGGTGAGCCCCCGGGTCCGGATCACGGCGCTCACGGGCACGGCTCCGTGCTCGTCGGCTGACCGGCGAGCTGGTCACCCACGCCCGCCGGCAGCCGGGGCGCGGTCCGCGCCATGGCCTCGAGGGTCACGGTGCCCATCAGCAGCCACTGGTCGGCGAAGCGACGGCGGGTGAGGAACAGCGACACCGGCCCCGAGGTCACCCCGTCGCCCTCGGCGAGGCACGAGCCGCGCAGACGCATCGCGCGGCGCAGCTCCTCGGCGTCGCGACTGAGCAGTGGCAGCGCCAGCACCAGGGTCGGGCCGCGGCCGTAGACACCGACCGGTCCAAGCCCCTTGCGGATCCTCACCAACCCCGCGACCTCGTCGGGCGCGACCCGGTCGGAGTAGCGGTCGGCCGCGGTCGCCACGTCCACCGTCCGCGAGTCGGCGTAGTCCTGCCGCACCCGCGTCCCCGGGGGCGGGTCGAACCGCAGCAGCCCGGGCTCCGGCTGCCCGAGCTCGAACGCCACGAACCTGGTCACGAGCGCGGGCGACACCTGGTCGGCGTACACCTCGAGACGGAGTGGCAGCCCGCTGTCCTCGTCCACCCACACGTCGACGTGGTCGACGGTGCTCTGCGGGGACTCGGGCGAGAGGCGTACGCCGACCGTCGTGCGGCCGGCGACCCGGCGCGTCGGCAGCCGCGTCAGCTCGGAGGGCCGCGCGCCGTCGAGCACCCGGACGGCGAGGACCGGTGGGAGGAGGTCGGAGGTGCGGGGCAGCCGGACCGGCCGGTCCGGCACGCGCGTGACCTGCCGCGACTCGTAGACCCAGCGCAACATCGCTGTTCCGCGGTGGACCAGGTCGGTCTCGCCGGTGGGGCGCAGGGTGGCCACTCGCCAGGTGCGGGGGTCCTGCCACCACACGCGCAGCGTGGCGTCGCGTCCGAGGAGCTCGGCGACCTCGGACAGCGAGCCCCGTGCCGGGATCCCGATGTCGCCCTCGGTGGCGACCGTCCCGGACCAGGCGAGGGCGCGGGCGTCCCGGACGCGCTCGACGACGTCCACCGCCGTCAGCCTCGAGGCCGGCACCGGCCACGCGCGGACGACGACGGGGGCGGCCAGCAGCAGCATGACCCCCGCAGCCACCAGCCCCCAGCGTCCCCGGCGCGACATCCCTTCACCGTAGCCCTGCCCCACCAGCGGCATACTCCACCGCGTGCCCACTCCCCGCGACGTCCCGCGCCTGGTCCTGGCCTCCCAGTCCCCCGCCCGCCTCGCCACGCTGCGCAGCGCTGGCCTCGACCCGGCGGTGGTCGTGTCCGGGGTGGACGAGAGCGTCCTGGACCACGTGACCGACCCCGCCGAGCTGTCGCTGGGTCTCGCCCGCCTCAAGGCGGAGGTGGTCGCCGACCGGCTCGACGGGCAACCGGGGCCGGTGCTGGTCGTCGGCTGCGACTCGGTCCTCGAGCTCGACGGGGAGGTCCACGGCAAGCCCGCTTCCGCCGAGGAGGCGGTCGCCCGGTGGCGGCGGATGCGCGGACGGTCCGGGACTCTGCACACCGGCCACTGCCTGGTCGAGGTGCGCGGTGGAAAGCGCCGGGAGGCGGCCCGCAGCGCCCGCACGGTCGTCCGGTTCGCCGAGCTCACCGACGAGGAGGTCCAGGCGTACGTCGCGACCGGCGAGCCCCTGCGGGTCGCCGGCGCGTTCACCCTGGACGGGCTCGGCGGCGCGTTCGTGACCGGGATCGACGGCGACCCCCACACCGTCGTCGGCATCGGGCTGCCCCTGCTGCGCGAGCTGTGCGCCGAGCTCGGGCACCGTTGGACCGACCTGTGGACGGACCGGCACGGCGGGGCGTGAACCGTCGTCGCCCTCTCCTAGTGTTCGGGGCGTGTCCGACCCCTCCGACCCGCGCTGGGTGCGCGCCCTCGACCTGGCCGTCGAGGTGCTGCTGGCCGCCTTCGCGGTCTTCGCGGTCGTCCACCTCCTGGGGGCCGAGTCCGGCTGGGGTGCTCGCACGACCGGGGTCCTCTGGCTGTTCCTGGCCGCGCCCGCGACGGCCGCCCTGGCCTGGTGGGGCTGGCGGTCGCCGGCGACCGGGCCGCCGCCCCCGGGCTCGGCCGAGGTGCGACCGGGCAGTCCGAGCCCGGGGACCAGGGCGGCCCGCGTCGTCGTCTTCGTCGCGCCGGCCGTCGTCGCGGCCGTCGGGCTCACCCGGGCCGAGACGTTCACGGCGTCCTGGGTGCTGGCGGTGCTGCTGGCGCTCGGGTCGGTCGTGGTGTGGTCCCGGCAGGCTCGACCCCCGAACGCGGCTCGACCCCCGGACGGCGCCCCTCCCGCGGCCCACCTCCCGCACCTCGTGGCGCTGGCGCTCGCGGTGGGTGTCGCGGTGCTCATGCTGTTCGTGCTCAACCCCTCGCGCGACGACGTCTACTACCTCAACCGGGCGGTCTGGGTGGCCGAGCACGGCACGTTCCCGAGCCGGGACACGATGTTCGGCCCGCTGACCTACCCGGCGACCTACGGCGCCGGGCTGCCGGTCGCCGCGCTGGAGGAGGCCTACGGCTCGCTGGCGCGGCTCCTGGGCGTGCCGGCGGCCGGGCTGGCCTACCTCGCCGCCAACCCGCTGCTCGCCGGGCTCTCGGTGTGGACCACCTGGCGGCTGGTCCGCACCTGGGCGAGCCGGCGCGCCCTGCCGGCGCTCCTCGTGGCCGTCGCGGTCCCCCTGCTCGCCGGCACCGGCCTGCTCGGCGAGTTCGGCTATGCCCGCGAGTGGCAGGGCAAGGTCGTGGTGATCCTGCTGGTGATGCCGCTCGCCTGGGTGCACCTGACCCGTCTGGCCCGCGGTTCGGGCCCGGCCGCCTGGTCCGTCACGATGCTCGGCGTGCTGGGCGTCGCGTGGTGCGGACTCACCATCACCGCCCCGATCTTCGCCGGCCTGCTCGCGGGGGTCGGTCTCCTCGCGGCTCTCCTCCTGCCCGGCCGGCGCCGCCCGCTCGGGCTGGGCGCCCTCGCCCTGCTGGCCGCTCCACTGCTGACCGGCGTGGCGACCGTCCTGTCGAGCAGCGGCCCGGTGGCCGAGGAGAACTACGTCTCCGAGCCAGCCCTGGTCTGGGCCAAGGTGCTGGGCGACGACCGGGCCGTGGTCGCCCTGCTCGGTCTCGCGCTGCTGGTCGGTCCGCTCCTCGCCCGCACCCGCGAGGCGCGGCTCCTCGCGGCGCTCGCGGCCGTGGTCACCCTCGCGGTGATGCTGCCCGGCGTCTTCGCCCTGCTCGACGCCCTCACCGGCAGCGGGCCCGTCGCGGTGCGGATGCTCTTCACCGCGCCCTGGCCGGTGCTCGCCGGGCTGCTGGTCACCGTGCCCGGTCCGGCCGCCCTGGCCGCCCGGGTCCCGGCCCGGGGGTCGGCGCCGGCGGCCGTGGCGCCGGTCCTGCTGCCGACCGTGGTCCTGGGACTCGTGCTGGGGCTGCTCGGCGCCACCGGCACGCCCGTCTGGTCGCCCGAGGCCGGCGCCTCCCTCTCCTCCTCGCCCACCTGGAAGGTCAAGGCCGACGACCGACACGCCGTCGCGGCCGTCCTGGCCGAGGACCCCGGACCGGGTCCGGTCCTGCTGCCCCCCGGGGAGTCCCGCGCGCTGGCCGTCACGACGACCCGGACCTTCGCGGTCGTCCCCCGCGACTTCTACGTCCAGTTCGTCGACGAGCCGCAGGACGAGCGCGAGGCCAGGTTCGCCTTCCGCCGGTTCATGGACCCGACCCGCAAGGACCCCACGCGGCGGATGCTGGCCCAGTCGCTGGAGACCCTCGACGTCACGCTGGCGTGCGTGCCGGGACGGGCCCGCAAGCAGCAGCGCACGTTGCGCGCGGTCGGGCTGACCGGCCGGCGCGACGTCGCGGGGCTGGTGTGCTTCGACGGTCCGGGGACCGGCTCGCTCACTCCACGGGCAGGCCGAGCCCCCGCGCGATGAGCATGCGCTGCACCTCCGAGGTGCCCTCGCCGATCTCGAGGATCTTGGCGTCGCGGTAGAACCGCGCGACCGGGTACTCCTCCATGAAGCCGTAGCCGCCGAACACCTGCGTGGCGATCCGGGTCGCGGTGACCGCGGACTCGGTGGCGTAGAGCTTCGCGATCGAGGCGGCCTGCTTGAACGCCTTCACGTGGCTGCCGGTGTGACGGCCCGCGTCCTTCATGGCAGCCGCGCGGTAGGTCAGCATCCGCGAGGCCTGCAGCATCACCTCGAGGTCGGCGATCTGGAAGGCCACGCCCTGCTTGCGGCCGATCGGCCCGCCCATGGTGGCGCGCTCGCCGGCGTACTGCACCGACAGGTCGAGGCACGCCTGGAGGCACCCGACCGCGAGGGCGGCGATCGCGACGCGACCGTCGTCGAGAGTGGCGAGGAACTGGGCGTAGCCGCGGCCGCGCTCACCGAGGAGGTGGTCGGCCGGCACGCGCACGTCGGTCATGCTCAGCGCGTGCGTGTCCGAGATGTGCCAGCCGAGCTTGTCGTAGGGCGGCTCGGCGACGAAGCCGGGCGTCCCCGCCGGCAGGATGATCGCGCTGATCTCCGGAGAGCCGTTCTCACGCGTGCCCGTGCGGGCGGTCACCGTGACGCAGGAGGTGATGTCGGCGCCGGAGTTGGTGATGAACTGCTTGGCGCCGTTGACCACCCACGCGTCGTCGACCAGCTCGGCGCGAGTGCGGGTGGCCCCCGCGTCGGAGCCAGCACCGGGCTCGGTCAGGCCGAAGCCGGCGATCGAGCGACCGGCGACGAGATCGGGCAGCCAGCGCTCCTGCTGCTCCCGGGTGCCGTAGGTCTGGATCGGGTTGATGCCCAGCCCGACCGCCGCCTCGAGCGTGATGCCCACCGACTGGTCCACCCGGCCGAGCTCCTCGATGGCCACGCAGAGGCTGGTGAAGTCGCCGTCCTCGCCCGCGCCGCCGTACTCCTCGGGGGCGGTGAGGCCGAAGAGGCCCAGCTCGCCCATCTTCCGCACCAGGTCGCTGGGGAAGTGGTGCTTGCGGTCCCACTCGGCGACGTGGGGGGCCACCTCCTGCTGGGCGAAGTCACGCACGCTGGCCCGGAAGGCCTCGTGCTCGGCGGAGAGCTCGAAGGGGGTGGACGTCACGTCGGAGGATGCCATGGGCCCCATCCTGACACCCGCTCCTCGGAGTAGCGTCGCAGCCATGAGGTCGTCGTCTGCGGCATCGCGGCCCGGGCGGCCGCCGGTGGTCGAGGTGCGCGGGCTGGTCAAGCGGTTCGGGTCCTTCGCGGCCCTGGACGGGCTCGACCTCGAGGTGCGTGCCGGGGAGGTCCACGGCTTCCTCGGACCCAACGGCAGCGGCAAGTCGACCACCATCCGCGTGCTGCTCGGACTGCTGCGCCGCACCTCCGGCGAGGTCCGGCTGCTCGACGGCGACCCGTGGCGCGACGCGACCCGGCTGCACCGCCGGCTGGCCTACGTCCCGGGTGACGTCAACCTGTGGCCCCAGCTGTCGGGCGGTGAGGTGATCGACCTGCTCGGGCGGCTGCGCGGGAGCCTCGACGAGCGCCGTCGCGACGCCCTGCTCGAGCGCTTCGACCTGGACCCCACCAAGAAGGGGCGGGCCTACTCCAAGGGCAACCGGCAGAAGGTCGCCCTGGTCGCGGCACTGGCCAGCGACGTCGAGCTGCTCCTCCTGGACGAGCCCACCAGCGGGCTGGACCCGCTGATGGAGGAGGTCTTCCGCGACGTCGTGCGCGAGGAGCGCGACCGCGGCCGCACGGTGCTGCTGAGCAGCCACATCCTCTCCGAGGTCGAGGCGCTGTGCGACCGGGTCAGCATCATCCGCGAGGGCCGCACCGTCGAGACCGGGACGCTCGCCGAGCTGCGCCACCTGACCGGGACCACCGTCGACGCCCTGCTCGCCTCGCCGGTCCCGTCGCTGGACGGCCTGGAAGGTGTGCACGACCTCGTCGTCGATGGTCGCCGGGTGAGGGCCCAGGTCGGGCCCGACGCGCTCGGTCCTCTGCTCGCACGGCTGGCCCCGGCGGGGATCACCTCCCTCGAGTCGCGCCCGCCGACCCTGGAGCAGCTGTTCCTGCGCCACTACGACCGGCAGGGGTCGCTGCCGTGACCGGCACGGCGGCCCTCACCGGCACGGGACCGCTGCTGCGCATGGCCCTGCGCCGCGACCGGGTGCTGATGCCGTTGTGGTCGATCTACTTCGTCGCGATCTCGGCGACGTCGTACGGCGCGACCGTGGCGCTCTACGGCACCCCGGCCGAGCGCGCGGCCGGCGCCGCCACGATCAACTCGGCCCCGGCGCTGGTCGCGCTCTACGGCCCCGTCTACGACGTCACCTCCACCGCGGGGATCGCCTTCGTCAAGCTGATCGTGTTCAACGCCGCGCTCGTCGCGCTCGTGTCCGCGCTCCTGGTGGTGCGCCACTCCCGCGCCGACGAGGAGCTGGGCCGACGCGAGCTGGTGTCGGCCGGCGAGGTCGCCCGCCACGCGCCGCTCGCCGCCGCGGTCACGGTCGGATGCCTCTTCGCCGTGCTCACCGGGGCCTTGTCCGCGCTGGCCGCCACGCTCTCCGGCGCCGGAGCCGGTGGCTCCGCACTCATGGGCGCCGAGTGGGCCGCGACCGGCATCGCGTTCTCGGGGATCGCCGCGCTCGCCGCGCAGCTGCCGTCCGGGGCCCGTGCCGCCCGCGGCCTGGTCGTGACCGCCCTGGTCGCCGCCTACGTGCTGCGCGCCGTCGCCGACATCACCGACCTGTCCTGGCTGACCTGGCTCAGCCCGGTCGGGTGGGCCCAGCAGACCCGTCCCTACGCCGACGAGCGGTGGTGGCCGCTGCTGCTCAGCCTGGTCCTCGCCGCCGTCGCCGCGGCCGGGGCGGTCGCGGTCGAGGAGCGCCGCGACCTCGGCGCCGGTGTGCTTCCCGACCGGCCCGGCCCGGCGCGCGGCTCGCTGGCCGGGGCGACCGGGCTCGCCTGGCGCCTGCACCGGCAGACCCTGCTCGCCTGGAGCGTCGGGCTCGGCCTGCTGGCCTTCGTCGTGGGCAGCGTGGTCACCAACCTGGGCGACCTGCTCGACACCGGCGACGTCCGGGCGATGATCGAGCAGATGGGCGGCTCGGGCGTGCTCGAGGACGCCTTCGTCTCCGCCGAGCTCGGGTTCCTCGTCGTCGCGGTCACCGGCTACGCCCTCAGTGCCACCGGTCGCGCGCACGCGGAGGAGGCCGCCGGTCGCCTCGAGGGCCTGCTGGCGACCGGGACCTCGCGCCGCGACTGGTTCGTGGGGCACCTGCTCGTCGCGGTCGGCGGGTCGACCTGGCTGGTCACCCTGGTCGGGCTCTCGCTCGGCTCCGCGCACGCCGTCGGCGCCGGTGACGTCGGCGTCCTGTGGCCCGACCTCGCCGCGGCCTGGGTGCGGCTGCCCGCGGTCTGGGTCGTGCTCGGGGTCACCGCGGTCCTCTACGCCGTCCGCCCGTCGTGGTTCGTGGCGTGCTGGGTGGTGCTCGCCGGATCGGTGGTGCTGACCGAGTTCGGCGAGCTGCTCCGGCTGCCCGACCGGGTGGCCGACCTGTCGCCGTACTCCCACGTCCCGCAGCTTCCCGCCGCCGCCTTCGACGCGACGCCCGTGCTGTGGCTGCTCGTCGTGGCGCTGGCGCTGCTCGTGGCCGCCGTGGCGCGCTTCGAGCGCCGCGACGTCGGTTGAGTCGCCGTGGACGGCGGGCCCCCGTGAGGAGTCCCACGTCCCGCGCCCCTGCGGCCCTGTGTCCCCCGGGACGTCCTACCCCTAGACTCCCGAACGGGCTTCGGCCCCCCTCAGCCGGTCGACCGGACAGCAAACAGGAGTGGATCGCGTGCCCGACATCAAGCCCCTGCAGAAGGTCCTCGTCGCCAACCGCGGTGAGATCGCGGTGCGCGTGATCCGCGCCTGCAAGGACGCCGGCATCGGCTCGGTCGCGGTGTACGCCGAGCCCGACCGCGACGCGCTGCACGTGCGCATCGCCGACGAGGCCTACAGCCTCGAGGGCTCGACCCCGGCCGACTCCTACCTCTCCATCGAGAAGATCGTCGCGGTCGCCCAGAAGTCCGGCGCCGACTCGGTCCACCCCGGCTACGGCTTCCTCGCCGAGAACGCGGCGTTCGCCCAAGCCGTCATCGACGCCGGGCTGGTCTGGATCGGCCCCACCCCCGACGCGATCGACGCGCTCGGCGACAAGGCCAAGGCCAAGCACATCGCCGACCGCGCGAACGCCCCTCTGGCCCCAGGCACCAAGGACCCGGTCGAGGACGCCGACGAGATCATCGCCTTCGCCAAGGAGAACGGCCTGCCGGTCGCGATCAAGGCGGTCTACGGCGGCGGCGGCCGCGGCCTCAAGATCGCCCGCACCCTGGAGGAGATCCCCGACCAGTTCGAGGCGGCCGTGCGCGAGGCCGTCGGCGCCTTCGGTCGCGGCGAGTGCCTGGTGGAGAAGTTCCTCGACAACCCGCGGCACGTCGAGACCCAGTGCCTGGCCGACAAGCACGGCAACGTGGTGGTGGTCTCCACCCGCGACTGCTCACTGCAGCGTCGCAACCAGAAGCTCGTCGAGGAGGCGCCCGCGCCGTTCCTCACCGAGGACCAGCTGCACCGCCTCTACGAGTCCTCCAAGGCGATCCTGCGCGAGGCCGGCTACGTCGGCGCAGGCACGTGCGAGTTCCTCGTGGCCCAGGACGGCACGGTCTCCTTCCTCGAGGTCAACACCCGCCTGCAGGTCGAGCACTGCGTGTCCGAGGAGGTCACCGGACTCGACCTGGTCCAGGAGATGTTCCGCATCGCCGCCGGCGAGGAGCTCGGCTACGGGGACCCGGAGATCACCGGCCACTCGATCGAGTTCCGGATCAACGCCGAGGACGCCGGGGCCAACTTCATGCCCGCCCCGGGCACGCTGACGTCGTACCTCCCGCCCTCGGGCCCGGGGGTGCGCCTCGACGGCGGCTACAACGAGGGCGAGACCGTCCCCGGCGCCTTCGACTCGCTGATCGCCAAGCTGGTCGTCACCGGCCAAGACCGCGACCACGCCCTGGCCCGCTCGCGACGCGCGCTCGACGAGTTCGTCGTCGACGGCATGCCGACCGTGATCCCCTTCCACCGCAAGGTCGTCTCCGACCCCGCGTTCATCGGCGACGGTGAGTCGTTCGGCATCTACACGCAGTGGATCGAGACCGAGTTCGACAACGACATCCCGCCGTACTCCGGCGGCACCGCCGAGACCGAGGAGCCCGGCGAGCGGCAGACCATCACCGTCGAGGTCGGCGGCCGTCGTCTCGACGTGGTGCTGCCCGCCGAGCTCGCCGTGGCCGCCCCGGGTGGCCACGGCGGCGCCAAGAAGCCCAAGCGCAAGGGCGGCAAGTCCTCCGGCTCGGCCGCCTCCGGCGACTCGGTCACCTCGCCGATGCAGGGCACGATCGTCAAGGTCGCGGTCGAGGAGGGCCAGGGGGTCGCCGAGGGCGACACCGTCGTGGTCATCGAGGCGATGAAGATGGAGCAGCCGCTCAAGGCCCACAAGGCCGGCACCGTGACCAGCCTCAACGCGTCGGTCGGCGAGACGGTCACCTCCGGCGCGGTGATCTGCGAGCTCAAGGACGCGTGACTCTGCACCTCCTCCTGCTCGCCGACACCCACCTGCCCAAGCGGGCCAAGGACCTGCCCGCCCAGGTGTGGGACGCGGTCGAGGCCACCGACGTGGTCGTGCACGCCGGCGACTGGGTCGAGGTGGGCCTGCTCGACGAGCTCGAGGCTCGGGCGCGTCGGCTGGTCGGCTGCTGGGGCAACAACGACGGGCCCGCGCTGCGCGCCCGGCTGCCCGAGGTCGCCCGGGTCGAGCTGGCCGGCGTACGCCTCGCAGTGGTGCACGAGACCGGAGACGCCAAGGGCCGCGAGCGCCACTGCCAGGAGCGGTACGACGACGTGGACGTGCTGGTCTTCGGGCACAGCCACATCCCGTGGGACACCACGACCGAGTCCGGGCTGCGGCTGCTCAACCCCGGGTCGCCGACCGACCGGCGGCGCCAGCCGCACTGCACCTACATGACGTGCCGGATCGAGGACGGTCGGCTCGGCGACGTCGAGCTGCACCGGCTCCCGCCGCGGACGCGCTGAGCGGGGGTGGGTGATGCTGGCACGACCGGACCCGTCCACCAGAGGCTTGTGCACGGCGAACGTTCGGCCGATCATCGATGCAGAGACGCTTGATCGGGAGGACGGCCATGGAGATCGGCTTGGATCTCGTGTTCTTGACGGCCCTCGTGCTGCCGGCTGCTCTCGGTCTCTGGCACGGCTACTTGTTCCATTGACCCCAGGACCGGTGCCTGGTGAGGCTCGGTCCGACGGGGCGCTCGCGCCAGGGACAGCGGGTCACGTTGATGCCGGGGCGAGCGATAGCCCAGCGGCTGCGGCTGCTTGAGCGGCCGTTCCGCGACATGCCCGCCGCCCACGTCGACCCCCGGACTGCGACCGGCTTCCCGACACCTGGGCTGCCGCCTGAGGAACATGGACCTCGCGGCTCCCCTCACGGGTGGACTGTCCTACCTCGAGGGACGGCACGTGCCACCAGTGCAGATGGCTGTACTCGCGCGACGCCACTTGCGCCCGGGAATCGAGTCCGTCGTGACCACCACTCCCATTCCCACGTCGACGCCAGCCCTGAAGGGCCACTGACCCGCACCGTGCTCATGGCTCGCGTCAGGGTTCGGGGGACGGATCGTTGGCGTGTCGGCTCCCTGCCCGAGGACGCATCGCTGACGACTTGGCTGGAGCGCCGATGGCGCGGCGAGGAGAGTGGTATTACCGGCGCAGCCCTGAGCGGCCGCGGTCGGGTGGGCGCTGCTCACATGGCTCGCGGTGCGGTTCGCCGATCAACCCGACGCTGGGCACGCGTGCCTGCCCTCGTCCTGGGCTCAGTGGGTTGCTCCTGGTGACGTTCGGGTCCTCGGCGCAGGCGGTTCTCGATCCGGTGTGGCCGCCGGTCTTGCTGGCGATGGTGATCTGGATGGTCGTTCAGGCACGGCAGCACTGCGCAGCCGGAGCCGGGTCTGGTCCTGGACCCCATGGTCGCGGTGATGGCACTCGCCGCGGTTGGCGGGACCTCATGACCGTCGAGGCAGCCACCGACGACGAGGTCGCGATGCCCGGTCAGTTGATCGTGGTCAACGGGCACATGATGCACCTGAGCTGCACCGGCTCGGGCAGCCCGACAGTGGTGCTACAACCGGGCGGCGGTGGCATGTCCGCCACGATGGGGTGGACTGCAGCCCGGCTGGCCGCCGAGACCCGGGTCTCGACTACGACCGCCCAGGCCAGGGATGGAGCGAACCCGTCACCAACCCCTAAGACGCCACCGACATCGCCAGCGACGTCCAACGTTGTTGCAGCGCGGCAACGTCCCCGGACCCTACGTGCTGGCGGGGCACTCGTTCGGTGCCTGTACGTGCTCACCTACGCCGCCAAGTACCCCGACGAGGTCGCCGGGCTCGCGGTCATCGACACCACGCCGCCCCGGGACGAGCCGACGACCAGCACCCCCGATGCCCCCGACGCCTACGACGCCCTGAGCCGGGCCACCGCACTGGTGTCCACGCTGTCGCAGCTCGGTGTGAGTCGCTTGGAAGCCGGCGTCGAACCGGTCACCTTGCCGCCCGGTCCCACGACGAGGTGCTCGCCAGCATGAAGGGTCGCAGCAGCCTTCGCGCGTTCATCGACGAGTTCCTGCAGGCCAACGCGTCCATGGCGGAGGCCGCATCTCTCACCGACCTCGGCGACAGGCCCCTGGTGGTCCTCACCGCCGGCGTGGGCAGTGACGCCGACTTGATCACCGCACACGATCACCTCGCCACCTTGTCGACCAACAGCGCGCACCGGGTCGTGAAGGGTGCAGTCCATGACGACCTCGTCAGCGATGAGAAGTACTCAGAAGCCACCACAGCCGTCCTCGACATGTCGCCTCCTCCGAGATGGGGCACCGATCAAGTAGGCCGACAGCTGCGGAGCGCTGGTGACAGCGCCAACCTCACCGCCACAGGCTCAGAGTCGGGCGCCTGTCCGGGACAGTCCCGGTCGCCTGTCCTAGAAGGTGAGCTCGACTTCGAGGTCGTCGTCGGGGAAGTAGAGCTCGATGCCGTCGCCGGCGTCGAGCATGTGCTGGCCCTGGGGCGGGGGGACGGGTCGGGTGCCGCGGTGGTCGACCAGGAACGCCAGGCCGTGAGGGGTGGTCCAGACGTAGCGGCCGTGGCCGCACTGCTTGGAGGTGTAGCCGGCGTGGGTCTTCCAGCGGTGATGGCGTCGGCCCAGCGGGCCGGAGTTGTGGGTCCCGGTCTGTGGCGGATCCTCCGGTGGAGCACCCGGCCGGTACGGCGTCGGGTGGTCGTAGTCCACGTCCCGGCTGGTGCCGACCGCATAGGGCCAGTAGTCACCGTCGGTGACCAGGTGGACCCGCTGCTTGAGCGACTCGGGGTGCTCATAGGCCGTGGTCCGCACGCGGTCTGCGAGGTCGATGACCGGCTGGACGGTGACGTGATGACGGGCCAGCAGCAGCTGAAGCTGCGACACCGTCACAGGTCCGAGGTCCTCGACCCGGGCGACACCCTCGCCGGTGAGCAGGGTGGTTTCGTGCAGGTGGACGTAGAGCGTGGCCTGGGGAGCGATCCGCGGCCCGATGGCCGGGTCGCGCAGCAGGGCCAGCACCTCGGCCGGCAACGCCAGCGCCCGTGCCACGTCATCGGGTTCGGTGTGCGGGTCGACGCCGCGCAGGAGCAGGGCGATCAGCTCGGCGGGACGGCCGAGGTATCCCATCGCGATCGAGCGGCGCTCGTCCAGGCTCGCGTCGGGGTCGGTGGTCTCGAGGATCTCCGCGACCCGGGCCAGGACTGCATCGATGCCGGCGCCTTCAGCCGAGGTGACCCGCGCCACGACCATGCGCATCTGGTCGTCGTCGGACCGCCCGACCGCTGCGAACCGCCGTTCGGAGGACTCCTGGACCTGCTGCTCGTGACGGGCGGGATCGGCCTCGATGATCTTGGCCTCGGCCACGGCGAGGGTGCGCCACGCGGACTCGGTGGCGATCATCCGCGCCACGGCCTGGTCCACGATCCACATCCGGTCCAGGGGGAGGTGGCGGGCGAGCTTGGCGACCCGGCAGGCCACCCACACCTCCGCCAGGCCGTTGCGGCACACCGCCCACGTCTGCGGCATCCGGTGGACCAGGTCCAACGCATCGGCCATCTTGTGACGGGTCGCGACATCACCGGTGCCGCGGGCCAGCGCGATCTCGCCGAGGCAGAAGTCCTGCACCCCCGGGGTGCCCTCACCACCGACCTGCCGCAGCACCTTGCCGATCCGATGCGCGAGTGCACGCTCCCGCGCATCGAGACCCTCCAACGGGTCCGCGCCATGGAGCGCCGCCCACTGCACCAGCACCTCCAGGTCAGCGACCTCGGCGAGCCGCCGCGCCCGCACCGCCTCGCCCGCAGCGACCAGCAGGTCGGGTGCGGTGGCGTCGCGAAGGTCCGTGGGCATGTGCCCATTCTACCATCGTTCTGCCGTTATTCGAGCGTCTGTTCGATGTTTGCACAGCCCCACTCGGGTGGTCACCAGACCGTCACGTGGCAGGACCCGGGGGGGAACCTGTCGCGAACGCTCAGGTGCACTCGCGCGAGCCGGCGTCGCGGGTCGCGCCGCCGATCCCCTTCCACGCCCAGGCGTACGACCCCGTGCGCAGCGAGAGCGACAGCACGCCGAAGTGGCGCGCGATGCGGTGTGCCGACCCGGCGACCACGTCGTCGGCGGGGTAGAACGACTTGCCGCCCGTGCCGGAGACGAACTGCACCACGCCCCGCGGCGCACGCGTCCCGTCGGGACGCTTGGGCACGAAGCGCTCGTAGTGGTGGTCGTGGCCCGAGAGCATCAGCTCGACGTGGTGGTCGAACGCGATCCGGTAGAACCGCCGCACGAACGGGTTGGAGCCGTGCTCCCCCGAGGACCAGCGCGGGTGGTGGCTGACCACCAGCGAGCACCGGCGCGGGTGGGCCGCGAGGTCGCGGTCCAGCCACGTCGCCTCCGCCGCGCAGTCGACCCGGTCACAGTTGCTGTTCAGGAAGTAGGCACGCCACGTGCCGAGCGTGCGGACGTAGTAGCCCGGAGCGCCTGGCTGCCGGCGGGCGAAGTAGGTGTAGTAGCCCGCCGCGCCGCCTGTGTAGTACTCGTGGTTGCCCGGGACCGGCAGTGTCCGCGGCCGCAGCGAGCCCCACGTCGCGTCGTACGAGCCACGGAAGCCGGCCAGGCTGCCCTTGTCGTACTGCAGGTCGCCCAACGCCAGCACGGCATCGGGGTCCAGGCGCCTGGTCAGCCAGGCGGTCGCACCCTGGCGGCACGTCGTCGCGGTCACGCGCTGACCGGGTGGGCAGGCGATGTCCCCCACGGCGACGACGTGGACCGGGCCGGTGGAGCGCGCCGCGGGCGACGGGCGGGACGAGTCGTCGGGCAGGGACCCGCAGGACGCCACGGACAGGACGGTCGCGAGGGCCGCGACCAGGACCGACGCCTGCCGCATCAGAGCCGGAACCAGGTCGACTTGAGCCCGAAGACCGAGCGGAACGTGTCACCGCTGAGGGTCTTCTCGCCCTTGACTCCCTCGAGCACAAGCCTCTCGACCCGTCCTTGCCAGTCGCCGCCGCCCTCGCGCTGGATCACGCGGACCCGCAGGAGCCTGCCGATCCCGGGATAGGCCCCCTGGATCCTCCGGGCCGAGAGCGTCGTGGACCAGCTGTGGTTCTTGTTGACCGAGACGCCGTCGTAGGGGTCCGCGGTGTGGGCGAGGTACGGCGTGTCCGGCGACCCCGCGCTGGTCCAGCCACCGTTGGAGGAGCAGAACTGGGTGAACGCGGGCTTGCCGTTCCAGAGGCGGACCTGGCCGGCGGTCATCTCGGCGGCGTCGTTGCTGCGTGGGTCCTCGACCCGGACACCGCCGTAGACCTGGGACCGCGTGGTGTCGTAGACGTCGAAGTAGCGGCCGGTCGAGACGGCCTGCTCGTACATCGCGTACGTGCGCGCGGCGACGGCCTGGGCGCGGACGGCGTACCGGTGCCACGAGGCCGGCATCTCGGCCGGGATCACGCCCTTCACGTAGTCGTCGATGTCCACCACGTTGACCGTGTCGCGAGCGGTGGAACCCGCCGCCGGAGCGGCGGCTCGCAGGGCGCCGCGGTAGGCCCGCGAGCCCGAGGGCGTGCGCAGCGTGACCGGACCCTGCGACGAGGAGAACTGGCCCTCGCCGGCGAGGTAGTTCCAGCCTCGCGGCCTCCACATGCGCCAGAGCCCCCTGGCGTCCTGCCACTGCACGAGGCCGCGGCCGTCCGCGGCGGTGGTGAGCTGCCACCCGTCGATGTCGGAGCGCGCCGGGAGCGTGCGGGTGACGCCCTTGCCCAGGTCGGTCACCGCCAGCCCGCTGCGCGGGTCCACCGTGACCGGGTCGGTCGTGTCGGCACCGACCAGCACCCGGATGTCGGTGCCGGCGACGTTGCCACGCACGGTGCCGGGGTAGTAGAACGCGAGGATCTTCTGGGCGTCGAGACCCTGCAGGGCGGCGCCCTGCGCGCCGTACTGGCTCATGCCGTGACCGTGGCCCCAGCCGTGCCCCCTCACCGCGAACGTCCCCGACGACGGGACTGGGTAGACCTGGTCGACGCCGACCGAGGCGCTCGCCTCGTTCCCTGCCCCGGTCAGGGCCAGGGTCGAGGTCACGGCTGTGACCGTGGCGAGCGCAGTGAGGACCAGGCGACGCATGCGGGACTCCCGAGGTCGGAGAAGGTGGTCACCAACTGTCGCATTTCGTCACTTGCGTCACCAGTGGAACGGCACTTTCGCCGCGGATCTCCCGCGGTTCGGACGCCCGGCCCTGGGTACGCGGGAGGACCCGACACAGGAGGTCGACATGTCCAGCAGACGCAAGCTCAAGGGCCGCCGGATCGCGGTCCTCGCCGCCGACGGGTTCGAGAAGGTCGAGCTCACCGTGCCCCTGCACGCGCTGCGGGCGGCGGGCGCGAAGGTCGACGTGGTGTCGCTGCGGCGAGGCCGCATCCGTGGTCTGAACCTGAACCTGCCGGCCACCAAGGTGCGCGTCGACAGGACGGTCGAGCGGGCCGAACCCGGCGACTACGACGGCCTCCTGGTGCCCGGCGGCTTCATCAACCCCGATCTCCTCCGGCAATCGGCACCGGCGCGCGAGCTGGTCCGCGACCTCGTCGAGAGCGGCAAGCCCGTGGTCACGCTGTGCCATGGCCCGTGGGTGCTCGCCTCGGCCGGGGTCCTCGAAGGCCGCACCGTGACGTCCTGGGCGGGCATCAGGGACGACGTGGTGAACGCGGGGGCGACGTGGCTCGACCAGGAGGTCGTGCGAGAGGGCAACCTCACCACCAGCAGGGGACCCCAGGACATGGCGGCGTTCGTGCCCGCGATGCTCGACGCCTTCGCCGCCGGGCCGCGAGCCGCGACGGCGGTGGGATCGACCCCGGGATCGGACCCGCAGCGCAGCAGCCCGCCCCACCTGGTGACAGCAGCGACGCGAAGGTCTCCGAAGCCGTCGACCGTCGCCGTGGCCGCGGTCGGCCTCGCTGCGCTGGCGAGGAGCACCGCCCGGCGCAGCGGCGAAGACCGCCGCCCGACGCTGGCGAGAGGGCTGCGGCCGGCCCGCTGACGCTGCGGTCAGCGCCGGTGCAGCCGGCGCGCGGCCTCGGCGACCGAGCCGCTCAGCGAGGGGTAGACCGTGAACACCCCGGCGAGCTGGTCCACGGTGAGGTTCTGGCCGACGGCGATCGAGATCGCGTGGATCAGCTCGCTGGCCCGCGGAGCCACGACGACCCCGCCGACCACGATGCCCGTGCCCGGACGGGCCATGAGCTTGACGAAGCCGTCCTGGACCCCCTGCATCTTGGCGCGAGCGTTGGTGGCCAGCGGCAGCATGACCGTCTCGGCCTCGATGTCGCCCTCGTCGACCGCCCGCTGGGTCCAGCCGACCGTGGCGATCTCGGGGGCGGTGAAGACGTTGGAGGACACCGACGTGAGGTCGAGCGGGGAGACCGCGTCGCCGAGGGCGTGCCACATCGCGATGCGACCCTGCATCGCGGCCACCGAGGCGAGCATGAGGACCCCGGTGCAGTCGCCGGCGGCGTAGACGCCGCGGGCGGCGGTGCGCGAGACCCGGTCGACCTCGACGAACCCGCGGTCGTCGAGCCGGACCCCGGCCTCCTCGAGCCCGAGGCCGGCGGTGTTGGGCACCGAGCCGAGCGCGAGCAGGCAGTGGCTGCCCTCGACGGTGCGGCCGTCCTCGAGGGAGACCACGACGCCGTCGCCGGTGCGCTCGACGCCGGCCATCCGCGACGTGCCCAGGACGTTCATGCCGCGGCGGTGGAACACCTGCTCGAGCACCTCGGCGGCGTCGGCGTCCTCGCCGGGCAGGACCCGGTCGCGGCTGCTGACCAGGGTGACCTCGGCGCCGAGCGCGTTGTAGGCGCCGGCGAACTCCGCCCCGGTCACGCCGGACCCGACGACGACCAGGTGATCGGGCATCGCGTCGAGGGCGTAGACCTGCTCCCAGGTGAGGATGCGCTCGCCGTCCGGCCGCGCGGACGGCAGGGTGCGCGGCGAGGCCCCGGTGGCGACGAGGACGACGTCGGCCTCGACCACCTGCTCGCCGTCGTCGGTCTGCGCCACCACCCGCTCGGCCCCGTCGAGCCGGCCCTGGCCCGCGACCAGCCGCACGCCCTCCCGCTCGAGCCGGTCGGCGATGTCCTGGCTCTGTGCGCCGGCGAGGTCCAGGACGCGCTGGTTGACCGCGGCCAGGTCGACCGCGGCGTCGGCGCTGCGGTCCGCGGAGCCGTCGGGCCCCAACCCGAAGGTGATGCCGAGCTCGCCGGCGACCTCGGTCTGGGTCATCACCTCGGCGGTGGCGATCAGGGTCTTGCTCGGGACGCAGTCGGTCAGGACCGCGGAGCCGCCGATGCCCTGGGTGTCGACCACCGTCACCTCGGCGTCGAGCTGCGCGGCCACCAGCGCCGCCTCGTAGCCGCCGGGTCCGCCTCCGATGATCGCCACGTGAGTCACCCGAGCCATTGTTCCATCCCGGGGTCGGGCGCTCCGCGGGCCGGGCACCGCGGCCGGTTAGTCTGCGGACCGTGACGTTGTACGCGGCGTACGGGCCGAACATGGACCCGCGCCTGATGAGCTCGCGCTGCCCCCACTCCCCCCTCCAGGGCACCGGCTGGCTGCTCGGCTGGCGGCTCACCTTCGGGGGCGAGGAGTACGGCTGGGACGGCGCGATCGCCACGATCGTCGAGGACCCGCTCGACCAGGTGTTCGTCGCGCTCTACGACATCACCGAGGAGGACACCTCCGCGCTCGACGACCTGCAGTCGGTGAGCACCGGGCTGTTCCTCAAGACCAAGGTGCGCATCGCCGCCCTCACCGGCGAGCAGCTGGCCTACACCTACGTGCTCGCGGCCTACGAGGGCGGCATGCCCTCGGCGTCCTACCTCGGCGTGCTGGCCGACGCCGCCGAGGCCGCCGACGCCCCGGCGGACTACGTCGCCGCGCTGCGCCGACGGCCCTGCCGGTCCACCGGACTGTGACGGTGACCGGCCGGGCACCGATCGGTTACCGGCCGGTAACCAGCGCTAGGCTGAGCCCATGACCACGACGTCCGCGCACCACGTCACCTGCACCGTCGACGACGAGGGCATCGCCCGGGTCTGGCTCGACCGGCCCGACAAGCTCAACGGCCTGACCCTGGCGATGCTGCGCGAGCTGGTCGCGACCGGCCGCCGGCTGGCCAAGGACCGCTCGCTGCGGGCGGTGATCCTCACCGGCGCCGGCGAGTCCTTCAGCGCCGGGCTCGACTTCGCCACGGTGATGCGCGACCCGCGCGGCATCGCCGGCGCCTTCGTCCCCCACGTGCTGCGGGGCACGAACACCTTCCAGGAGGCCGCCTGGGTCTGGCGACGCGTCCCGGTGCCGGTGGTCGCGGTCGTGCAGGGCCACTGCTACGGCGGGGGCGTGCAGCTCGCGCTCGGGGCCGACTTCCGGTTCTCGACCCCCGACGCGCAGTGGTCGGTGATGGAGTCGCGCTGGGGCCTGATCCCCGACATGTCCGGCATCCGCAGCCTGGCGGAGGTGGTCGGCATGGACACCGCCAAGCTGCTGACCATGACCGGCGACCCGGTCTCGGGCGCCGAGGCCAAGGAGCTGGGCCTGGTCACCGAGGTCGCCGCCGACCCGATGGCCGCCGCCGAGGCCCTGGTCGAGAGACTGCTCACCCGCTCGCCCGACTCGCTGGCCGCGGCCAAGCGACTGTTCAACACCACCTGGCACGCCGGCCCGCGCCGCACCTTCGCCCGCGAGCGTGCCGAGCAGATCGCCCTGCTGATCTCCAGCAACACCCGCATCGCCCGCGACGCGGCCTTCAAGCGCGAGCTGCCGCAGTTCGAGCTGCGCAAGCGCTGACTACCCTCGGGGCATGAGCCCGACCCCCGACCTGCTCGACCGCGCCCGCGCCTGGGCCGCGGAGGACCCCGACCCGCGGACCCGCGCGGAGCTGGAGGACCTCATCTCCCGCGCCCAGACCGACGAGGCCGCCGACGCCGACCTCGCCGACCGCTTCGCCGGCACCCTCGAGTTCGGCACCGCGGGCCTGCGTGGCGCGCTCGGCGCCGGGCCGATGCGGATGAACCGCGTCGTCGTCACGCGCGCGGCCGCGGGCCTGGCGGCGTACCTGCGCGACCAGGGGGCGGGGCCGCAGGACTCCGTGGTCGTCGGCTACGACGCCCGCCACGACTCCGACGTCTTCGCACAGGACACCGCCGAGGTGGTGACCGGGCTGGGCATGCGAGCGCTCCTGCTGCCCCGGCCGCTGCCCACGCCCCTGCTCGCCTTCGCGATCCGGCACCTCGGGTCGGTCGCCGGCGTGATGGTCACCGCGAGCCACAACCCGCCGCAGGACAACGGCTACAAGGTCTACCTCGGTGACGGCAGCCAGATCGTCCCACCGGCCGACCGGGAGATCGCCGCCCGCATCGCCGCCGTCGGCCCCGTCGGCGACGTGCCGCGTGGCGGCCACGGGCGGGTCCTGGGCGAGGACGTGCGCGAGGCCTACCTCGACGCGCTCGCAGCGCTGCCCGGCGACGGGCCGCGCGCGGTGTCGTGGGTCTACACGCCGATGCACGGCGTGGGCGGCGACACCGTGGTCGAGGTGGCGCGGCGGGCAGGCTTCCCCGACCCGGCTGTCGTCCCCGAGCAGGCCGCGCCCGACCCGGACTTCCCGACGGTCTCGTTCCCCAACCCGGAGGAGCCCGGCGCGATGGACCTGGCGATGGCCCTGGCGGCCGAGCGCGGCGCCGACGTGCTGATCGCCAACGACCCGGACGCCGACCGGTGCGCGGTGGGCGTCCCGGGTCCCGACGGGTGGCGGATGCTGCGCGGCGACGAGGTCGGAGCGCTCCTCGGCGACCACCTGCTGCGTCAGGGCGTCGCCGGGACCTACGCCGCCTCGATCGTCTCCTCCAGCCTGCTCGGCAAGCTCGCCGCAGCAGCGGCGCAGCCCTACGAGGAGACGCTGACCGGCTTCAAGTGGATCGGGCGCGTCGAGGGGCTGGCCTTCGGCTACGAGGAGGCGCTGGGCTACTGCGTCGCGCCGGGACTCGTGCGCGACAAGGACGGGGTGTCCGCGCTGCTGCTGGTGCTGGAGCTGGCCGCGGCGCTCGGGGCGGAGGGACGCACCCTGCTCGACCGCCTCGACGAGATCGCGCTGACCCACGGCGTGCACGCCACCGACCAGCTCTCGGTGCGCGTGAGCGACCTGTCGCTCATCGAGGGAGCGATGGCCCGGCTGCGGGCCACGCCTCCCCAGGCGCTCGGCGGCCTGGTCGTGCTGCAGGTCGACGACCTGGCGCAGGGCGGTCCGCTGCCGCCCACCGACGGCCTGCGCTTCACCCTCGCCGAGGGCGCGCGGGTCGTCGCCCGCCCGTCGGGCACCGAGCCCAAGCTCAAGTGCTACCTCGAGGTGGTCGTGGCGGTCGGCGACGACCAGGAGCCGGCCGAGGCCCTCGCCGCGGCCCGGATCGTCGCGGCCCAGCGGCTCGACGCGATCCGCGGGGACCTGGCGGCAGCCCTCGGGATCAGCTGAACTCGCCGGCGACCGCGGCGGCAGCGCTCATCCCGAGCCGGGTCGCGCCCGCGGCGACCATGGTCTCGACGTCGGCGCGGGTGCGGATGCCGCCGGAGGCCTTGACGCCGACGTCGGGTCCGACGCTCTCGCGCATCAGCCGCACGGCTGCCTCGGTGGCGCCGCCGGCGGCGTGCATGCCGGTCGAGGTCTTCACGAACTCGGCGCCCGCGTCGACCGCCAGCCGGCAGCCTCGCACGACCTCGTCGTCGGTGAGCACCGCGGTCTCGAGGATCACCTTGAGCAGGACCTCGTCGGCGGCCGCCCGCACCTCGGCGAGGTACGCCGCCACGGCCGCGTCCTCCCCGCCGCGCAGGAGGCCCAGGGGCACGACCATGTCGATCTCCCGCGCCCCCGAGTCCACGGCGAGGCGGGTCTCGTCGGCGACCGCGGCCGCGGCCATCGCGCCGAGCGGGAAGCCGACCACACTGCACACCGGCACGCCCGAGCCGTCGAGCTCGCTGACGCAGTGGGAGACCCACAGCCCGTTGACGCACACCGACGCGGGGCGGAGCTCGCGTGCCTCGGCACACAGGGTCCTCACCTGCTCGCGGGTGGCCTCGGCCTTGAGGAGGGTGTGGTCGACGAGGTCGAGGAAGTCACGGGCCTGCACGGGGGTCCTTCCAGAGGGATCGGGGCGGCTCCGACCCTACCCGCGGTCCGCCCCGCGTCAGGAACCCAGCGACCAGACGACCGTCGCCGCCTGGAGCGGCGGGTGCTCGTGGTCATGGTCGACGATCGGGACGACGAGCAGGACACGCACCGCGCGTCAGGACGATGCCGGGGTGGCGACGTCCTCGAACGCCGGGTGGCGGCTGCCCACCTTGCGCCCGATGGCCATGTGACCGCCGAGGTAGGCGCCGAGCCGCTGCGCCCCCTTGCGCGAGCCAGGGCCGCCGACGGGGTCCCCTGAGCCGGTCAAGCGAGGGCCCGCCCCGGGGTGCTCCCGGCCGCGGGGCCTCAGTCCTCGGGGTCGAGGACGACCACCACGGACTGGGCGATCATCGCGGGCTTCTCCTGCCCGTCGGCCTCGATCACGTAGTCGAGGACCATCCGCTTGCCGATCGGCAGGTCCTCGACGGCGGCGACGGTGACCGAGCCGCGGATCTTGGAGTCGACCAGCACGGGGGCGGGGAAGCGCACCTTGTTGACGCCGTAGTTGAGCTTGGCGCCGCGGTGCTCGATCACGAACAGCTTGGAGGCGATCATCGGCAGCAGCGACAGCGTGAGGTAGCCGTGCGCGATCGTGCCGCCGAACTGGCTCTCCGCGGCCCGCTCGCGGTCGACGTGGATCCACTGGTGGTCGTCGGTCGCGTCGGCGAAGGCGTTGACCCGCCGCTGGGAGATCGGGATCCAGCCGGTCGGACCGATGGTCTCCCCCACCGACGCCGCGACCTCGTCGAGGTCCTTGAACACGCGCATGGCCAGCCTCCTGGGGTACGACGTCTGGTCGTCCCCGAACCTAGTCGAGGTCAGCCGATCCGGTCGAGGACCAACGGGGTGGGGTCGGGCGCCGCGTCGCCGAGGTCCCAGCCCGCCTCGAGGGACTGCAGCGCCCGCGCGAACCGGTCCTCGTCGTCGGTGTGCAGGGTCAGGACCGGGGCGCCGGCAGCGACCCGCTCGCCGGGTCGCGCGTGGATCTCCACCCCGGCGCCGGCCTGGACGGGTTCGCCCTGGGCGGCGCGACCGGCCCCGAGGCGCCAGGCCGCCAGCCCGACCGCCATCGCGTCGAGCCGTGTCACGACCCCGTCGGTGGGGGCGGTGAGGACGTGGGTGTGCCGCGCGGTCGGCAGCTCGGCGTCGGGGTCGCCGTCCTGCGCGGCGATCATCGCCCGCCAGGCGTCCATGGCGGACCCGTCGGCCAGCCTGTCGGCGGGGTCGACGTCGTCGCGTCCGGCGCCGGCGAGCATCTCGCGGGCCAGGGCCAGGGTCAGCTCGACCACGTCCTCCGGCCCGCCGCCGGCGAGCACCTCGACGGACTCGCGGACCTCGAGCGCATTGCCCGCGGTGCGCCCCAGGGGCGTGCTCATGTCGGTGAGCAGGGCCACCGTGCGCACCCCCGCGTCGGTGCCGAGCGCGACCATCGTCTCGGCGAGCTCGCGGGCCTGGTCGAGCCGCTTCATGAAGGCGCCGGTGCCGACCTTGACGTCGAGCACCAGCGAGCCGGTGCCCTCGGCGATCTTCTTGCTCATGATCGAGGAGGCGATCAGCGGGATCGCCTCGACCGTGCCGGTCACGTCGCGCAGGGCGTAGAGCTTCTTGTCGGCCGGGGCGAGCCCGGACCCGGCGGCGCAGATCACCGCCCCGACGTCCTCGAGCTGGCGCAGCATCTCGTCGTTGGACAGCGCCGCCCGCCATCCCGGGATGGACTCGAGCTTGTCGAGCGTGCCGCCGGTGTGGCCGAGGCCGCGCCCGGACAGCTGCGGCACCGCGACGCCGCAGGCCGCGACCAGCGGCGCCAGGGGCAGGGTGATCTTGTCGCCGACGCCGCCGGTGGAGTGCTTGTCGGCGGTCGGTCGCGAGAGCGAGGAGAAGTCCATCCGCTCGCCGGAGGCGATCATCGCGGCCGTCCAGCGGCCGATCTCCCGCCGGTCCATCCCGTTGAGCAGGATCGCCATGGCGAGCGCGGACATCTGCTCGTCGGCGACCACCCCGCGCGTGTAGGCGTCGACCACCCAGTCGACCTGGCTGTCGCTCAGGGCCGCCCCGTCGCGCTTGGCGGCGATCACCTCGACCGCGTCGTGCGCCTGTGCCACGTCGTCCTCCTATCCCCTCACCGGGACCGACCGGTGGCCGCGCAGCACGAACGTGCCCCGCGACTCCGGCGGCCCGGCGAGCTCCAGCCGCGGGAACCGCTCCCACAGCGCGTGCATCGACTCGGCCAGCTCCATCCGCGCGAGCGGAGCACCGAGGCAGAAGTGGACGCCGACCCCGAACGCCACGTGCGGGTTGGGGTCCCGGTCCACGGAGGAACGAGTCCGCCTGGGCGAACACCAGCTCGTCGCGGTTGGCCGAGCCGAGCAGCACCGAGATCCGCTCGCCCGGCCCCACCTCGACCCCGGCCACCTCGGCCGGCGCGGTCGCGGTGCGCTCGAAGAGCTGCAGGGCCGAGTCGAACCGCAGGCACTCCTCGACGGTGAGCGCGACGTCGCCGGCCGGCCGCAGCCCACGCTGCAGCATCGCCGTCGCGCCGTTGCCGAAGACGTTGACCGAGGCCTCGTGGCCCGCGTTGAGCAGCAGCACGACGGAGGCGACCACCTCGTCGTCGGCCAGGTCGGTCGAGGCCAGGTCGCTGACCAGGTCGTCGCGCGGGTCGGCGCGACGCTCGGCGACCAGCCCACGGACGTACGCCGCGAAGTCGGTCGAGGCGCGGACCGCCGCGTCGACCACGTCGCGGGAGACGTCCGGCTCGTACATCCGGACGATCGCCTGCGACCACGCCCGCAGGGCACCCACCTGCGAGGACGGGACTCCGAGCAGCTCGCAGATCACCAGGACCGGCAGCGGCTCGGCGAAGTCGCCGACCAGGTCGAAGCCGGCCGGGTCGACCGCGTCGAGCAGCTGTGCGGCGAGGGCGCGCACCCGCGGGCGCAGCCGCTCCACGTGGCCGCGGTTGAAGGCCGCCGCGACGGGACGGCGGAGCCGCGTGTGCTGCGGCGGCTCGTTCTCCATCATCTGGTTGCGGTGCAGCAGGTTGAACGGCTCGAGCTCGCCCGCGGGCTCCCGGTCGCGCCACAAGCGGCCCAGGTCGCGGTTGCGCTGCACCGCCGAGACGGCCGCGTGGGAGAACGCCAGCCAGCCGCCGCTCGGCTCGTGCCAGGCGACCTCGTGCCGGGCCCGCTCCTGCGCCAGGAACGGGTAGGGGTCGGCGACCACGCCCGGGTCGTGCAGGTCAAGCGTCGACGTCGGCCGCACGCACGTGCTCCAGCGAGTCGGGACCGAACGCGTCGGGCAGCACCTCGCTCATCGGCCGCACCCCGCTCACGGTCATCAGCACCAGGTCGCGACCACCGTGCTCGAAGAGCAGCTGGCGGCAGCGCCCGCACGGCATGATCACCTCGTCCTGCTTGTTGACGCAGACGAAGTGGGTGAGCCGGCCCCCGCCGGAGGCGTGCAGCGCGGAGACGAGCCCGCACTCCGCGCACAGCCCCACGCCGTACGACGCGTTCTCCACGTTGCAGCCCACCACGACACGTCCGTCGTCGACGAGCGCGGCTGCGCCCACCTGGTAGTCGGAGTACGGCGCATAGGCGCGTGCGCACGCCTCGACGGCCCGGGCCCGCAACGCGCCCCAGTCGAACGAGTCGCTCATCCCGCACTCCCTCGGCGGTAGGTCTGCCCGTCGGCCGCCGGCATGCGCAGGCTCTGCGAGGCGAAGGCCAGCACGAGCAGCGTGGCGACGTAGGGCGCCATCGTGGTGAACTGGCGCGGCACCGCGTCGATGGAGAAGTAGAGGACGAGCACCGCGAGGCCCATCGCCGCGGTGACGACCGCGGCGCGGCGGTTGGCCCGGCGCAGCTGGACCAGCGCGAGCGCGAGCAGCACCACCCCGGCCGCGAGCAGCAGCGCGTGCAGCGAGCTGCCGCCCGAGCGCAGCTGCACGCCGTTGGTGTAGCCGAACAGTCCCGAGCCGAGCAGGAGCCCGCCCGGGCGCCAGTTGCCGAAGATCATCGCCGCGAGGCCGATGTAGCCGCGCCCTCCGGTCTGGTTCTGCTGGAACCCGGACTGGGCGACCATCGCGAGGAACACGCCGCCCAGACCGGCCAGCGCGCCGGAGATCGTGACCGCGACGATCTTGTAGCGGTAGACGTCGACGCCCAGGGACTCGGCCGCGGCCGGCGACTCCCCGCAGGACCGCAGACGCAGCCCGAACGGCGTGCGCCAGAGCACCCATCCCGAGCCGATCACCAGGACGAAGGCCAGGACCGTCAGGACCGACAGGTTGAGCGTCAGCGCCCCGACCGCGGAGGCCAGGTCGGAGATGATGAACCAGTGCTTGTCCTCGATCGTCTTGGCCGGGTCGGCGATCACGGGCAGGTCGATCTTCCACGGCTTGGGCAGCGTGGGTGACTGCGTCGGGCCGCCGCCGGGCAGGCCGGTGAAGAGCAGCTCGGCGAGGAACCCCGCCAGTCCGAGCGTGATGATGTTGATCGCGACGCCGGACACGATGTGGTCCACGCCGAAGATGACCGTGGCGATCGCGTGCACCAGGCCGGCGATCGCACCGAGGAGCATCCCGCCGAGGACACCGGCGACCCACCCGTAGTGGTAGCCGAAGTAGCCGGCCCCGAGCGTGCCCATGATGAGCATGCCCTCGAGGCCGATGTTGACCACGCCCGCACGCTCGGACCACAGACCGCCCAGGCCCGCCAGGGCGATGGGGACCGCGGCCAGCAGCGCGGCCCGCAGCGTGCCGGAGGAGGTCACGTCGTTGGCGTCGCCGATGATGCGGGCTGCGGACACCAGCACGAGGCCGCCGACGGTGTAGATCCACCAGCGGTAGCGGAACCAGACCGACCGGTCGCGGTGGTGGCGCGACGCCGCCGGTGCCGCCGTCGTGCTGGCGCCTGCGCTCGGAGTGCCGGTGCTCATGCCTTGACCCCCTCGGGCTCGGTGCGGACGTCGAGCTGCTCGGCGACCGCGGCCTGCTCGAGGTTGACGCGGTAGCGGCGGACCACCTCGTAGGCGATGACCACCGACAGGACGATCACGCCCTGGGTGACCGCGACGATCTCCGGGGAGATGCCGGCCAGGATGTTGAGCAGGTTGCCCTTCTCCCGGAGGAAGGCGAAGATCAGCGCGCCCACCGCGATGCCGACCGGGTGGTTGCGCCCGAGCAGGGCGACCGCGATGCCCGCGAAGCCGAGGCCAGCCTGGATGGACAGGCCGTAGTTGTGCACCTGGCCGAACATCGCCGGCAGCGAGATCAGGCCGGCCACCGCGCCGGACATCAGCATCGTGTAGACGATCATGCGCTTGACGTTGACGCCGCTGGCGACGGCCGCGGTCTCCGACATCCCGGTGGCCCGGAGCTCGAACCCGAAACGCGTGCGGCTGAGCAGGAGCCAGTAGACGACGCCGACCAGGACCGCGAGCGCGGTGAGGCCGTAGACCCCACCACCGGCGCCGAGCAGCGGGATCGTCCCGACCCACGACTCCTTGGGGATGTTCTTGGTGTGCAGGTCGACGCCGGTGCGGACCCCGACCTTGTTGATGAAGTAGCCGATGAGCGCACCCGCGATCGCGTTGAGCATGATCGTCGAGATCACCTCGCTGACGCCACGACTGACCCGCAGCCAGCCGGCGATGCCGGCCCACAGCGAGCCGACCACCATCGCCCCGACGACCGCCAGGGCGGTGTTGGCGTAGCCGGGGAGCCAGGCCTCCCCCGCGATCCAGCCGGCGGCGAGGCCCGCGATGCGGTACTGCCCCTCGACGCCGATGTTGAACAGGTTCATGCGGAAGCCGATCGCCGCGGCCACACCGGAGAGGTAGAGGATCCCGGCGTAGTTGACGATGTTGACCAGGTTGCGCTGCTCGGGCCAGGAGGCCAGCGTCGACCAGAAGGCGGCGACGTCGTCACCGCTGATCACCAGCACCAGGGTCGCGACACCCCCGGAGACGACGAAGGCGAGCACGGGCGCGGCGAGGGCCAGCACGAGCCGCTTGGGGAGGTCCATCACTCGGCTCCTGCTCCGGTCTGGGCGTCGGCGCCGGTCATGGCCGACCCGAGCTGCTGGGGGGTGACGGTCTGCGGATCGAACTGCCCGACCAGGCGGCCGCGCAGGATCACCTGGATCGTGTCGGACAGGCCGATCAGCTCGTCGAGGTCGGCGGAGATCAGCAGCACCGCCAGCCCGTCACGGCGGGCCTGTCGGATGTGGTCCCAGATCTGGGCCTGCGCGCCGACGTCGACCCCGCGCGTCGGGTGGGAGGCGATGAGCACCACGGGGTCGCTGCTCATCTCGCGCCCGACGATGAACTTCTGCTGGTTGCCGCCCGAGAGGGCGCGGGCGGTGGTGTCGATCCCGGGCGTGCGGACGTCGTACGCCGCGACGATGCGCTCGGAGTCCTGGCGGGCGCCGTTGCGGTCGAGGAACCAGCCGGCCACGTTGGGCTCGCGGGTCTGGTGGCCCAGGATGCGGTTCTCCCACAGCGGCGCGTCGAGCAGCAGGCCGTGGCGCTGGCGGTCCTCGGGGATGTAGCCGATGCCGGACTCACGGCGCTTGAGCGTGTGCCAGCCGGTGATGTCCTGGTCGCCGAGGTGGATCGAGCCGGCCGAGGGCCGGTGCATCCCGATGATCGCCTCGACCAGCTGGGTCTGGCCGTTGCCCTCGACGCCGGCGATGCCGAGCACCTCGCCGTCGTGGATGGTCAGCGAGACCTCGTGCAGCACCTCGCGGCCGGCGTCGTCGCGCACGGAGAGGCCGCGCAGGTCGAGACGGACCCGGTCGGTCACCGTGGAGCGCTCACTGCTCGCCGACGGCAGCTCGGCGCCGACCATGAGCTCGGCCAGCTCACGCGCCGAGACCTCCTTCGGCTCCACGGTGGCCACCGTCGTGCCGCGACGGATGACGGTGATCTCGTCGGCGACCGAGAGCACCTCGTCGAGCTTGTGGGAGATGAAGATCAGGGTGTGCCCCTGCGACTTGAGCTCGCGCAGGTTGGCGAACAGCGCGTCGACCTCCTGCGGCACCAGCACCGCGGTCGGCTCGTCGAGGATGATGATGCGGGCCCCGCGGTAGAGCACCTTGAGGATCTCGACGCGCTGGCGCTCGCCGACGCCGAGGTCCTCGACCAGCTCGTCGGGGTCGAGTCCGAAGCCGTAGCGCTCGGAGATCTCCTGGATGCGCTCGCGCGCCGCCCCGCCGATGCCGTGCAGCCGCTCGGCGCCGAGGACGACGTTCTCGAGCACGGTGAGGTTGTCGGCCAGCATGAAGTGCTGGAAGACCATCCCGATGCCGGCGGCGATGGCGTCGGTGGGCGAGCTGAGCACGAGGTCCTTGCCGTTGACCGTGATCGTGCCCTCGTCGGGCTTCTGGACGCCGTAGAGGATCTTCATCAGCGTCGACTTGCCGGCGCCGTTCTCGCCCACCAGCGCGTGGATCGTGCCGGCGCGCACGGTGAAGTCGATGTCGTGGTTGGCGATCACCCCCGGGAAGCGCTTGCCGATGCCGCTGACGCGGACGGCGTCGGCACCGGGCGACCCCGGGGCCCGCTCGGGCTGGTCGGTGGTGGTCACGACGCCTCCTCCTGGATGGGCACGGGTGCAGACGAGGGCCGAGCCCGGAGCCACGCTATCGCGCAGCCCCGGGCTCGGGACGGACCTTCGGCGGCCCGGCTGGTCGACGCGGTCGATCAGCTCTTCGGGGCCGTCGGGACCTTGATCTCGCCGTTCTTGATCTTGTCGGCGTAGGTCTCGATCTGGTCCTTGATGTCGTCGAGGAAGCCGCCGGTGGTGGCGTAGCCGACGCCCTCGCTCTTGAGGTCGTAGACCTTGTTGCCCGGCGTGAACTCGTCGTTGCTGACCTCCTGGATCACGTCGAAGACCGCGGTGTCGACGCGCTTGAGCATCGAGGTGAGGATGTGCGGCTTCTGGTCCTCGGCGGCGGTGAGGTACTGGTCGGAGTCGACACCGATGGCCCAGTAGCCCTCGCCCCGCTCGGCGACCGCCTGGAACAGGCCCAGGCCCGACTTGCCGGCCGCGTGGTAGACGACGTCCGCGCCGCCGTCGAAGAGGCCCTCGGCCGCGGTCTTGCCACCGGCCGGGTTCTCGAAGCCGGTCGCGTTGTCGTTGGGGTCCTCGGTGAGGTACTTGACGTCGACCGGGATCTTCGGGTCGACGGCGTGCACGCCGGCGGTGTAGCCCGCCTCGAACTTCTTGATCAGGTCGCCGCGGGTGCCGCCGAGGAAGCCGACGTGCTTCTTCTGCGACTTCAGCGCGGCCGCGACGCCGACCAGGAAGGAGCCCTGCTCCTCCGCGAAGGTCAGGTCGACCAGGTTCGGGGACTCCTTGACGAACTGGCTGAAGCCGTCGACCACCGCGAAGTCGGTGTCGGGGTAGTCGGGCGCGACCTCGGCCGCGGCCGGGGAGTAGGCGAAGCCGACGCCGATGATCGGGTTGTAGCCGGCCTCGGCCAGGGTCCGCAGGCGCTCGGCGCGGGTGGCGTCGTCGTCGTCCGCGGCAGCCTTGACCTCCTTGCACGTGGCGTCGAGCTCCTTGACCGCCTTCTCCATGCCGGCCCAGGCGGCGTCGTTGAACGACTGGTCACCGCGGCCACCGATGTCGTAGGCGAGGCCGACCTTGGGGCCGTCGCCGCCCGAGCACGGGTCCTTCGTCTCGCCCGAGGCGGAGTCGTCGTTGCTGCCGCAACCGGCCAGGCCCGCCCCCAGCACCATCGCGGCGGCCGCGAGCACGGCCGATGTCTTCTTGAGTCGACGCACCTGTCGATCCCTCCTGTGCACGTGTGCCCCGACGGTAAGTGGCCCGGCGGAGTCGTGGCCGAGGCTAGTCGCGGGATCGGGGCTGTCTGACCCCAGGTGGGCGCGGTGCGGAAACCGTTACCGCTTCGTTGTCCACTCCAGGGCGGTCAGCGCCGCCTGGCCCAGGACCTTCGCACCGACCGCGACACAACGCTCGTCGATGCGCAGGTCACCCTGGTGGAGGTCGTACGTCGTCCCACCCGGCGTGCGCGTGCCGAGGCGTCCCATGGCGCCGGGGACGTGCTCGAGGTACCACCCGAAGTCCTCCCCACCGAGGCTCTGGGTGGTGGAGACCACGCCGTCCTCCCCGAGGGTGAGCTCGACGGCGTCGGCGATCAGCGCGGTGGACCGGGGCTGGTTGACCACCGGAGGCACGCCGCGGGTGTAGTCGACCTCGGCGGTGACGCCGAACGGCTCGACCACCTGGTGCACCAGCCTGGTCACGAGCTCCTCCGCTCCGGCCCAGGCGACCGGGTCGAGCATGCGCACGGTGCCCGCCGCCTCGCCGTACGACGGGATGACGTTCTGCGCGGAGCCGGCCCGGACCAGGCCCCACACCATGCTGACGCCGGAGCGGGGGTCCAGGCGCCGGCTCAGGATGGCCGGGATCTCGGTGACCATGACCGAGAGGGCGTAGACGAGGTCCTGGGTCAGGTGCGGGCGGCTCGTGTGACCTCCCCGGCCCGTGAGGCGCACCCGGACCGCGTCGGCCGCCCCGGTGATCGCCCCCACCCGGAGACCGACCTGACCCACGTCGAGCGAGGGGTCGCAGTGCAGGCCGAACGCGTGCGTGACGTCCGCCAGGCCGCGGGCAGCGATGACCTCCAGGGCCCCACCGGGCATGACCTCCTCGGCGGGCTGGAAGAGCAGGCGCACGCGGCCGGGCACGTCGTGGCGCTCGAGCACCTCGTGCAGCGCGAGCCCCGCTCCGAGCAGCGCGGTGGTGTGCACGTCGTGTCCGCAGGCGTGGGCGACACCGCCGACCGTGCTGGTCCAGGGGTCGGAGGTCAGGTCGTCCACGGGGAGCGCGTCGAGGTCGGCGCGCAGCGCGACGACCGGGCCCTCGGTGCCGAGCTCGGCGATCAGCCCGGAGCGGGACAGGCGCTGGACCTTGATGCCCTCGGCGGTCAGCCGGTCGGCGACCAGCTCGGTGGTCCGGCTCTCGGTCCAGGCGAGCTCGGGATGGGCGTGCAGGTCGCGCCGCAGGTCGGTCAGCTCGCGCTCGAGCCGGTCGACGGCGGAGGCGAGCGCGGTGTTGGCTGGGCTGGGCTTGACGGACATCTCTGACCCCACGTTATCGGTCGCCCCGGCGCTCCTGCCCCGGATCCTGGGTTCCGCGGGCGCGCCGCAGCGCCGTACCGTGCCCAGATCCTCGACCCGAGCGACGTCGACCTGGACCAGATCGCGTCGGCGTTGCAGGACCAGACGGCGTACGACGTGCGCTGGTTGGTCGAGCGGCGCACCGGTGAGGTCGTGCTCCGCACCTCCGACCTCGGCATCGACGGCGAGAACCCGGCCCGGACGCCCGGCAACGGCTGCTGCGCGCACTCGAGGGCACGGGCGCGTGGACGGGCCGTCGACTGGCTCGAGTCGGAGGGCATCCTCACGCCGGCAGCCGCGGAGCAGCTCATCGCGAGCGTCCGCCCCGGTGGTTGAGCGGCGCCCGGTGGTCGAGCAGCGGGCGATCAGTCGAGACCATCCTCCCCAGCCGCTCCTGGGAACCGAAATTGTCGGTGCCCGCTGATGTCATGGACCCATGAGCGCAGCACCCGCGACCGTCCTGGACCCCGAGTGGGTCGAGGCGTCGCTGGCTGCCGACCAGACCGCCCGGGAGGTCCGGTCGTGCGCTCGGCGTGAGCTGCTCGACCGGGTCGCCCAACACCGCGCCACGGTCCGCGCGGCCGAGGCGCAGGAGCTCGTCACGATCACCGAGTGGGCCGACCTGCACCGCGCCGATGCCGCCGACGACCTGCTCGCCGTCGCCACCGGGCTGGTGCCCCCCGCCCGGCGCGGGTCGTGGGACACCTGCCCGGTCGACATGTCCGGGATCCCGGTCGACGAGTACGCCCTGGCCGAGCTCGCCACGACCCTGCAGGTCGCCGACGGCACCGCACGCGCACTGACCGAGGACGCCCTCGAGCTGCGCGAACGCCTCCCCCGCACCTGGGCCCGCCTCGTGGCGCTGCAGGTGCCGGTCTGGAAGGCCCGGATCCTGGCCCGAGGCACCCGGACACTGTCCCAGCAGGCCGCCGACTACTGCGACCGGCACCTCGCCTCCCACCTGCACCAGCTCTCCCCCGGCCGGATCAAGGCCGCCCTCGACGCCGCCGTGCTCCGCTTCGACCCCGACCGCGCCGCCGCCGCCGCAGCCGAGGCCGCCGAACGCCGCGGCGTCTGGTTCGACCTCGACCACGACACCCACCTCGACGACGGCACCGGGGCACCGGCGGCACCGGCCGGTTCGGTGGGGTCGCCGACCTCCCCGACGTCCTGGCCTTCCAGGACGCCCTGACCGCCAAGGCCACCGAGCTCCAGACCCTCGGCGACGAGGCCACCGACCAGGTCCGCATGGCCAAGGCGATCGGCATCCTGGCCGACCCCCAGTACGCCCTGGACCTCACCACCGCCGCCACCGCAGCCGCCGCCGCCGGACCTGACACCGGACCTGACACCGGGCGTGACGCCGGGGGTGATCGCCGTCCCCCGCGGCGACGCACCCCCCTCGGCCTGGACCGGCCGATCCACATCCACCTGCACACCAGCACCCAGACCGCCCGGATCGAGACCACCGGCCTGCCCCACACCGCGTCCCCGGTCAGCCGCGCCGCAGTCGAACGCTGGCTCACCGACCTCGCCCCCGGCGTGAAGGTCAAGGTCACCCCGGTCGTCAACCTCAACGACCACGACGCCGTCGACGAGCACGAAGCACCCGCCCACATCAAGGCCCGCGTCGACCACCGCGACCACCACTGCGTCTTCCCCTACTGCACCCGACGCACACGAGCCGACCGCGACCACATCGAGCCCTACCTCCACCCCGACGACGGCGGACCACCGGGCCAGACCTCCGACCTCAACCTCGCCCGCCTCTGCCGCTACCACCACCGCGTCAAGACCCACTGTGACTGGCGCTACCGCCGACTCCCCACCGACCCCGGCGCCTACCAGTGGATCTCCCCACTCGGCGACCACTTCCTCGTCGACGGCACCGGCACCACCCCCCTCACCTGAAGGCCGACCACGCCCGCGGGCGCTCGATGACGCGCCCCGCCATGAGGAGGCTCACGACGGGGGCCTACGTCCCTGATCCGACGGGTCCGACGGACGCACATCAGCAAGATCGTGCACCCAGTGGCGCGAGCGGGCGAGCGTGTCCGCCCTCAACGCGGGATGGTCCGGCCCCGGCCCGACGGCGGACGGCCGCAACCGGGTCGATCTCACGGCCGGAGTGCTCTGGTCGCCTTTCGACGCTTGAGCCAGTCGAGCAGCGCGACGATGCCGCGAGCAACCCCGTAGTCGTTGCCGCGTCCACCGGCCACCCGGTCCGGGCTGTCGACTGGCCTCGGCTTCGGGTTGGCGTCTCCGGGTACACGCGTTGCTTCAGGCGGCATGGCGATCTCCTGCTGGCGAGGTGTGCGGTGCGCCAGCGGGCGACCACGGGTCAGGGCATGATGCCACGGACGTCGGGCGGCGCAACTGTCATCGGCAGGCCGAGCGGACAGCGGCATAGAGCGGACACTTCTTGCCGACCTACGGCCCTCACTCCTGCCACCATGAGCCTGATGACCGACGTCGACGCCGAGACGGCGATGACCGTCGGCGGGTGGGACCCGCGCTACGCCCGGGTGGTCGACGTGCAGGTCAACGGCGACGTTGCTGCCGCCCTGGTCGATGCCAACGGTGATGGGGCGGACCTCACCATAGACCTCGAGTCCGGTCGCCCGACGGCGGGTGGAACGAGATCGCGAGTGGCAGCGGGGACACGGGAGCTCCCGGTTGGCGCGCCTCGTCCGAGGACGAGCAGCACCTTGTGCTCACCAGGACCCGAGTCGAGGTCGCCGGCTGCCAACTCTCGGGTCAGGGAAGGAGCCCGTCGTACGAGCCGCAGACCAGGAAGGCGGCGGTCCGCGGCATGTCCAGCACCGCACGCTTCAGCCTGGTGGCCCGTGGGTCGCCTGTCCCGTGAAGCGTGCTCACGTAGTCGTCCCATCGAGCGGCATACGACGACCTCAACGGTGCGCTGACACTCGGTGAGGCGCTCCCGAAGTCGGCCGAACTCCATGGAAGAAGCATGGACCACGACGCACGCGACGCGGCTACGGTCAGGCGTTCCGCCGCCACAGCGGCATCTCCGGACGACGGAACCGAAACTGAGCCGATAGCGTCCAAGTCGAGACGCTGAGGTGAAGGAGAAGGCCGTGCGCGTAGTGGGTCCCTGGTTGGCAGGCTTGCTTGTCCTCGTCGTCCTGTGGCCCACGGTCTGCATGTCCTCGGAGGACGGGCCAACGAGTTGCCAGAGCGCTGTCCTGCTCCCATTGCCTTGGGGCGACAGTGCCGACACCTGGGGAATGGTCGTGGCCGTTGGAGCGGCCTTGCTTGCCTACGTCGCCGCCCACTACCTCCTTCGGCGCATTCGCCGTCACGACTCCTGACCCTCGACGCCCCTGCGCGCGCTCACCGGCACGAGCTGCTCGTGCGGCCAGAGCCGTAAGAGCCGCGGATGCATGCGCGACCGCTCGGGAGATCAGGCCTCGGTCCGGGCGTCGAACGCCTCCAGCAGCCGGTCAGCGGCAGCGGTGGCGGCCAGCGTCCCGGCCAGCACCTCGGCGCGGACCGCCTCGCGCACGGCGGCCACGCTCGGCGACCTCCGCAGGCGCTGCTCGAGCTCGTCGCGGACCAGCGCCCAGGTGAAGTCCAGCTGCTGCTGGGCCCGCTTGTGGGCCAGGCCCTTCTCCCCCAGCGACTCGCGGTGCTCCTGAACCTTGGCCCAGACCTCGGGGACGCCGGCTCCTGTGAGGCTCGAGCAGGTCAGCACCGGCGGCGTCCACGCGCCGCGGGAGGCGGCGCCACGGTTGACGAAGCGCAGCGCCCCGGCGAGCTCCTTGGCCGCGGCCTCCGTCTCGTGCTCGCGGCCGTCGGCCTTGTTGACCGCGATCACGTCGGCGATCTCGAGGATGCCCTTCTTGATGCCCTGCAGCTGGTCGCCGGTGCGGGCCAGGGTGAGGAAGAGGAAGGAGTCGACCATCCCCGCCACGGTGACCTCGGACTGGCCGACGCCGACGGTCTCGACCAGCACCACGTCGTAGCCGGCGGCCTCGAGGACCGTCATCGACTGGGCGGTGGCTCGGGCCACCCCACCGAGGGTGCCGGCGGTCGGCGAGGGGCGGATGTAGGCGCGGGGATCGGCGGTCAGCCTCGGCATGCGGGTCTTGTCCCCCAGGACCGAGCCGCCGGTGCGCACCGACGACGGGTCGACCGCGAGCACGCCGACGCGCAGTCCCTGCTCGGTCAGGTGGGTGCCGAGGGACTCGATGAACGTCGACTTGCCGACGCCCGGGACCCCGGAGATGCCGACCCGGGGCACGACCAGTCCCTCCTCGGCCGCGGCAGTGGTCAGGCGGGAGACCAGGTCGCGGGCCAGCGCCCGGTGGTCGGCCCGGGAGGACTCGACCAGCGTGATGGAGCGCGCCACGGCGGCGCGCCTGCCCTCACGGATCCCTGCGACGAGCTGCTCGACGTCGGCCGGCACCTGACCAGCGCCGATCAGGCCGCGTGGCCGAGCTTCTCGGACAGCTTCTCCAGCAGCCCGAGCGCGGCGTCGGCGATCACGGTGCCGGGCGGGAAGACCGCGGCGGCGCCCATCTCCAGCAGCGTCGGGACGTCGTCGGGCGGGATCACCCCGCCCACCACGATGAGGATGTCCTCGGCCCCGAGGTCGGCCAGCGCCTGCTTGAGCGCCGGGACGAGGGTGAGATGGCCCGCGGCGAGCGAGTTGACCCCAACGATGTGCACGTCGGCGTCGACCGCCTGCTGGGCGACCTCCTCGGGTGTCGAGAAGAGCGGGCCCACGTCGACGTCGAAGCCCAGGTCGGCGAAGGCCGACACCACGACCTTCTGGCCGCGGTCGTGCCCGTCCTGGCCCATCTTGGCCACGAGGATGCGGGGGCGGCGACCCTCCTCCTCCTCGAACTTCTCGGTGGCGGCGATGACCTGCTCCACCGAGGTGTTGGACTCACCGGCCTCGGACCTGTACACGCCGGAGATCGTACGGATCACGGCCTGGTGGCGCCCGTAGACCTTCTCCATCGCCTCGGAGATCTCCCCGACGGTCGCCTTGGCCCGGGCCGCGTCGACCGCGAGGGCGAGCAGGTTGCCGTCGAGCGAGCCCTTGCTGGCACCCCGCTCGGCGGAGGCGGTGATCGCCCCGAGCGCGCGGCGTACGGCGTCGTCGTCGCGCTCGGCGCGCAGTCGCTCCAGCTTGGCGAGCTGGGACTGGTAGACCGCGGCGTTGTCGACGCGCAGCACGTCGAGGGCGTCCTCGCTGGGCAGCCGGTAGGTGTTGACGCCGATCACCTTCTGCGCGCCCGAGTCGATCCGCGCCTGGGTGCGGGCCGCCGCCTCCTCGATGCGCATCTTGGGGATGCCCTCCTCGATCGCCTTGGCCATGCCGCCGGCCTCCTCAGCCTCGCGGATGTGCCCCCACGCGCGCTCGGCGAGGTCCTGGGTGAGCCGCTCGACGTAGTAGGAGCCCGCCCAGGGGTCGATCGTGCCCGTGGTGCCGGATTCTTGTTGCAGCAACAACTGCGTGTTGCGGGCGATGCGGGCGGAGAAGTCGGTCGGCAGGGCGATCGCCTCGTCGAGGGCGTTGGTGTGCAGTGACTGGGTGTGGCCCTGCGTCGCGGCCATCGCCTCAATGCACGTGCGCTGCACGTTGTTGAACACGTCCTGGGCGGTCAGCGACCAGCCCGAGGTCTGGCTGTGCGTGCGCAGCGAGAGCGACTTGGGGTTCTGTGGCTCGAAGTCGCTGACCAGCCGCGCCCACAGCGCTCGGGCCGCGCGCATCTTGGCGACCTCCATGAAGAAGTTCATCCCGACCGCCCAGAAGAAGCTCAGCCGCGGCGCGAACTCGTCGATGTCGAGGCCGGCGCCCAAGCCGGCACGGATGTACTCCACCCCGTCGGCCAGCGTGTAGGCCAGCTCGAGGTCGGCGGTCGCCCCCGCCTCCTGCATGTGGTAGCCGGAGATCGAGATGGAGTTGAAACGGGGCATCTTGGCCGCGGTGTAGGCGAAGATGTCGCTGATGATCCGCATGCTCGGCCGGGGCGGGTAGATGTAGGTGTTGCGGACCATGAACTCCTTGAGGATGTCGTTCTGGATGGTCCCCGCCAGCTGCTCCGGCTGCACCCCCTGCTCCTCGGCCGCGACGATGTAGAGCGCCATGATCGGCAGCACCGCGCCGTTCATCGTCATGCTCACCGACATGTGGTCCAGCGGGATGCCCTCGAAGAGGGTCCGGGCGTCGTAGATCGAGTCGATCGCCACGCCTGCCATGCCGACGTCGCCGCGCACGCGCGGGTGGTCGGAGTCGTAGCCGCGGTGCGTGGCCAGGTCGAAGGCGACAGAGAGGCCCTTCTGGCCGGCCCTGAGGTTGCGGCGGTAGAAGGCGTTGGACTCCTCCGCGGTCGAGAAGCCGGCGTACTGCCGGATCGTCCACGGCTGGGTCGTGTACATCGTCGGGTAGGGCCCGCGCAGGAACGGCGCGAGGCCGGGGTAGGTGTCCAGCGAGTCGAGCCCCTCGACGTCGGCCGGCGTGTAGAGGCCCTTGACGTCGATGCCCTCCGGCGAGACCCACACCCCGTCGCGCACCGTGCCGTCGTCGATCGCGGTCGCCGCCGGCTCGGCGGTCCGCGGCTGCTCGCCGCGGCCCACCCCGTCGCCCAGCTCCAGCTCCGCGAAGCTCTCCGGCACTCCCTGGCTGCTCACGTGTCCAGCTCCTCTCGCACGCGGGTGAGGAACGCCAAGGCGTCCACGCCCATCGCGCAGCTGTCGTCGACGGTGTCGACGGTGCTCTCGCCGGGCCTCCCGGCGAGGATGACGTAGGTCGCGCCGGCCTCGCGCAGCGCGGAGACCGCCTGCGCGCCCCACTCGGCGTAGGCCTGGTCGGTGCCGGCCAGGCACACCACGGACGTGGTCGGCTCGGCGGCGCGGTAGGCCTCGGCCACGTCGTCGGGACCCTCGGTGGCCCCGGCGACGACGGTGTCGACCCCACCGGCGGCCAGCAGGTTGGCCGCGAAGGTGGCGCGCGCGGTGTGGTGCGCGACCGGACCCAGCGTCGCGAGGAAGACCGGACGCTGCGGCGCGCGGTCGCGCATCTGCTCGAACGGCTCGCCCCAGCGCCGCACCGGCACGGCGGCCTCCGGCCACGGCGTGCGCTGCGGGAGCTCCTCGTGGAGCTGGGGGAACTCGCTGACGCCCGTGACCGGGCGCCGGCGGGTCGCCACCTGGCGGTCGCGCGCCGCGACCGCCTGTTCGCGCACGCGGACCAGCAGGCCGTCCTCGGCGGCGAGGGAGGCCAGCACGCCACCCTCGGCCTCGATCCGCTGCAGCTGGGCCCACCCGGCGTGTGCGAGGTCGTCGGTGAGCCGCTCGACGGCGTAGGCGCCGCCGGCCGGGTCGGTCACCCGGGCGACGTGGGACTCCGAGATCAGCAGTGAGGAGGTGTTGCGCGCGTTGCGGCGCGCCAGGGTGTCGGGCAGGCCGAGGGCGCTGTCGAACGGCAGGACCGTGACGGACGTGGCTCCCCCGACGCCCGCGGCGAACGCGGCGACGGTGGTGCGCAGCATGTTGACGTAGGGGTCGTACTTGCTCGTCATCGGGCGGCTGGTGACCACGTGCTGGACCTGGCCGGCGGCCTCGGGCGCCCCGGACAGCTCGAGCACGCGGTGCCACAGGCGGCGCGCCGCCCGCAGCTTGGCGATGGTCGGGAACTGCTCGTCGGTCGCGGCGTAGCGGAACTCGAGCAGCCCCGCGGCGGTCGCCACGTCGAGGCCGGCGGCGGTCAGGACCCGGAGGTACGCCGCCCCGGCGGCCAGGCTGTAGCCGAGCTCCTGGGCGTCGGTCGCGCCGAGGTCGTGCACGGCGGTGGCGTCGACGGTCAGCGCGAAGGTGCCGCGCTCACGCGCGAGCGCGGCCAGGGCCTGCACGGTCGGCTCCAGGTCGGCCGGTGCGGGCGCCCGCTCGTCGGCGCGATGCCGGACGGCCGCGCCCAGGGGGTCGCCGCCGAGGCTCGTGCCCGGCGCGGCGTCCACGCCCTTGTCGTCCAGCACCTCGGCGAGGGCCCGCGCGGCGCCGACCGGGTCGTCGGGCGCGTCGAGGACCACGGGGGCCAGGTCGAGCAGGACGCCCTCGAGCACGGTCGGCAGGTCGGCCACGGCGAGGCCGGCCGCGCCCACCTGGAGCCAGAGGCTCGTCACGCCGTTCTCGAGGTCGGTGAGGACGTCGCGGGCGCTCTGCTCCGCGTCCGGGTCGGCGACGTGGGCGCGGACGTCCCAGCCCTCCTCCGGCCGACCGACCACGCTGCCCCGGGTGAACGGCGCCAGGCCGGGGTCGCGAGGCTCGGGCACGTCGGTGACCAGCAGGGGCGTGCCGAGGGGGGTGACCTCGATGCCGTCGAGCGTGGTGCGGGTCAGCTTGGACCAGACCAGGGCGTCCGGGTCCTCGGGCTTCATCCGGCCGGCCTTGCGGAGCACGCCGGCGGCGGCCTTCTCCCACTCCTCGCGGGAGTGCGGCTCACCACCGGCCAGCAGGGACAGGTGCTCGGGCGACATGCTTGGCAGCCTAGGGACCCCGTCACGTGCGGGCCACCATCGGGGACCGGATGACCAGCGGGTGTGACGAACCCGACCCCGCGACCGCCGCGCGCCCGCCGCCCGCTCCGCCGCGCCGGGGTCACCACCCGTTCACCTGCAGCCGTCACGGTCGGGGCATGCGGATCGTGACCGCCGGCGAGACCTCCTGGCCGCGCACCAGCAGCACGTCGATGACCCTCCGGCAGGTGCTGGACGGTCTCCTCGACGCGGTGTCGTCCGGTGGCCACGAGCCGGTCGGCACGCCGGGGCCAGGGCCCTCGGTCTCCCGGACCCGCAGGTCGAGCAGGTGCTCGCGCGGGTGCGCGCCCCGAGGGGGTCCGCCTGGCCTCGCGGCGGCCCGCCGGCGGGCTAGCCCGGCTCGACCGGCAGGAGCTCGGCAGCCAGCCACGCCGGCTGCTGGTCGTCGAAGTGCGGGTGTGCCGGGTCCGCGTGGGCACCGCGCGGCACCACCCAGCCGCTGACGTCCCGGCCGCCGAGGTCCCAGGCGTAGCGGGCCACGGACCCCCGTGAGGCCACCTCGGTGCCTGGCAGCTGGCCGGCGCACCGCACGCAGTCGTTGTCGCCGGGCAGCTCGGGCTCGGGCACGCCGGGCTCGCCCGCCGGCGCGAGGGGCCGGTAGCGGTGGCGGCTCCCCCACGTGCGCCGGTCCTCGCCGGCGACCTCCTCGAGCGCGGACCGCAGGTGCTGCTCGCGGCCGGGCACGACGCTCCCGGTCTCGTCGCGCAGGAGGTTGGCCAGGCTGAGGTAGAGCTGCGTCGGCACGTCGAACCACTGGTCGACGTACGCCGGGTGCGGGGACGGCGGGATCGCGTCGAAGGGCGCCGCGGTCGCGAGCCGGGCGACGAAGGCGTCGCGCACCCCGACGTACGCCGCAGCGGTGACGCTGTCGGCGCCCAGCTGCTGGTCCCAGCCGGCGATCTCGTCGCGCAGGGCCGAGGCCGCGGGCGAGAGTCCGGTGAGCGCGGCGAGGGCCGCGACCAGCGGCGCCGGCTGGCCGGCGAGCACGTCGCCGTGGACCCGGGCGCACGTGGCGGCGTCGACGTCGTCCTCCCCCGCGAGCAGCGCCTCGATCCGGTCGGCGCGCGCCGGAGTCGCGAACTCGACCCCGATCGCCTCGAATCCCGGCATGCGGTGGTTGGCGGTGACCACGTGCTCGTCGGCCGACACCGTGCGGCCCGGCAGGGCCACCCAGCCGCGCCACGCGGCGTCCGGGTCCTGGGCAGGGACCGGCCGCCAGCGGTTCTCCTCGGCCCGGCGCGGCACGCGGCCCACGACCTGCTGGCGCGCCAGCCCGGTCGAGTCCGCCACGAGCAGGTTGTTGACCGGCTCGACCCAGACCTCGAGCGCGGTGAGGACGTCGTCGGCGGACCGAGCCCGCAGCAGTGGCACGAGCGCCCCGAGCCCGAGGTCGCCCAGCACGTCGGCGGGCCAGCGCAGGGAGTACGCCGCCCCGCCGGACTCGAGCACCACCGGACCGCGCTCGGTGCGGACGACCTCGACCTCGACCGGCTCGGCGTCGCGCACCCGGACGGTCTCGCGGTGGACCTCGACCGGCGCCCAGCCGTCCGGGCCCTCTGCGCGCCACGTCTCGCGGTCGAGGTGCTCGACGTAGAGGTCCTGGTAGTCGCCCATCGCATTGGTGATCCCCCACGCGACGTGGCCGGCGTGCGCGAAGTGCTGCACGCCGGGAACCCCGGGGAAGGTGAAGCCGGCGACGTCGACGCCCTCCGCCGTGCAGGTCAGCCGGACCTGGGCGTAGCAGTTGGGCGCCTCGAACGTGCGGTGCGGGTCGCCACCGAGGACGGGCCGGCCGCTGCGCGTGCGGGCGCCGCCGACCACCCACGAGTTGCTGCCGGGCAGCCACAGCCCCTCGTCGTGGAAGACGGCCGCCTGCGCAGCGGTGAGGTGGCGGCGAAGGTGCTCGCGCCAGAGCTTGGTCGGGAAGCTGGCGAACAGCAGGTGGTGGGCGGCGAACACCGCCATCGGCGTCCACGGCTCCCACGGCTCCGGGCGCACGCCGAGCCGGTCGAGCTCGGGTGCGCGAGCCGCCGGCAGCGCGGCGTCGACCCCCTCGGCGTACGCCGCGAAGAAGCGCTGCGTCTCGGCGTCGGCCGCGTCGTAGGAGCGCCGGGCCAGGCCGACCAGGTCCGCCCGCCGGGCCAGGAGGTCCCAGGGCACCTGGGACTCGCCGAGCACCTCGGCCAGGCGTCCCTCGGCCTTGCGGCGGCCGTGCTCGAGCTGCCAGGCCCGGTCCTCGACCGCGGCCTCGCCCTGCAGGCGCGCCACGTCGGCCAGGTCGTCACCGACCACGTGCGGAACTCCCCAGGGGTCCCGAGACGTCCCGCGAGCGGTCACACGCGGGTCCGGTCCGGCACGTCCGTCCGCTCGCCGCCGTCCTGGAGGGCGCGGTGGGCCCGCCACCCCAGGCGGGCCAGGACCACGGCGACGGCCACGTTGACCACGATGAGCACCGTGTGGGCCACCCAGTAGCCGGCCGGCCGATCCTCGCCGGCCTGGTGGGCGGACCAGAGGTTCTTGGCGAAGTTGGCGTAGGTCACGACGTTCCACGCCGCGATGGCCCAGAGCAGGAGCACGTGTCGTCGGGTGAGGGTCACTCCCCCATTGAACAGCCCGGGTGGTGCTCAGCCGCCGAGGGCGTAGTCGCGCCGCGGCACCCAGCCGTGGGCGTCGTCGTGGACGTAGAGGCTGAAGTGGTCGACGGTGAACGTGCAGTCGAAGGCGGCCATGTCCTCGAACGCACGGTCGAGCAGGTGATCGTCGAGGTGGTGGGCGATCGTGACGTGCGGGTGGTAGGGGTAGGTCGTGTCCACGGCCAGGGGGCCGCGCCGCACCCGCAGCGCCAGCATCTCGCAGCCGGAGATGCCCTGCACCACGTTGACGAAGACCACCGGCGAGACCGGGCGGAAGGTGCCGGTCCCCCGCATCCGCAGCAGGTACGCCGACGCGCCGCCGGCGACGGCGCAGAGGTGGCGGTCGATCTCGGGCAGCAGCACGTCGTCGACGTCGATCGGCGGCAGCAGCGTGACGTGGGTGGGGATGCCTGCGGCCGACGCGTCGCCGAGCTCGACGCGGTAGCGCTGGAGGTCGGCGCCCCACGGGTCGGGGACCGCGACCGACACCCCGATGGTGGTCACCGAGGGGTGCCCGGGTCGGCCGTCAGCCGCGTGTGCAGCGGGGGAACGAAGCCCACCCGGTCGTAGATGTCGGCCAGGGTGCGGTCGGCGATCTCGTTGGCGCGCTCGGCGCCGTCGCGCAGGATCTGGTCGAGCTCGGTGGGGTCGTCGAGCAGCTCGAGGGTGCGGTCGCGGAACGGCGTCACGAACTCCACCAGCACGTCGGCCAGGTCACCCTTGAGCGTGCCGTATCCCTGGCCGGCGTACTTGTCGACCAGCGCGTCGATGGTGTCGCCGGTGAGGGCGGAGTAGATGCGCAGCAGATTGGAGATGCCCGGCTTGTGCTCCTCGTCGAAGCGGATCTCGGTCTCGGAGTCGGTGACCGCGGAGCGGACCTTCTTGGCCGAGCGCCTGGGGTCGTCGAGCAGCTCGACGATGCCGGTCGGGCTGGACGAGGTCTTGGACATCTTGGCCGTGGGGTCCTGGAGGTCCAGGATCTTGGCCGTCTCCTTGAGGATGTAGGGCTCGGGGAGCCTGAACGTCTTCTTGTACTGCGAGTTGAACCGCTGCGCGAGGTCACGGGTGAGCTCGAGGTGCTGACGCTGGTCCTCGCCGACGGGGACATATTGTGGGCGGTACAACAAGATGTCGGCGGCCTGCAGGATCGGATAGGTCAGCAGACCCACGCTGGCCGCGCCCTCCCCCTCCTTGGAGGTCTTGTCCTTGAACTGCGTCATCCGCCGCGCCTCGCCGAATCGGGTCAGGCACTGGAACACCCAGCCCGCCTGCGCGTGCGCGGGCACGTGCGACTGAAGGAAGATGGTGGACCGTGCCGGGTCGACCCCGGCCGCGATCAGCTGGGCCGCCGAGCGCCGGCAGCGGTCACCCAGCGTCCTGGGGTCGTGCGTCACGGTCAGCGCGTGCAGGTCGGCGATGAAGAAGAACGACTCGAACTCGTCCTGCAGCGAGGCCCACTGCCGGGTCGCTCCCAGGTAGTTGCCGAGGTGCATGGAGTCCGACGTCGGCTGGATGCCGGACAGCACACGGGGGCGAGCGGTGCTGGGAGCAGCGGTCTCGGGCATGTGGCTCATTCTGCCGTGTCGCCGGACCGCTCGGCGACGGGGCTCCGGGAAGCACCGGGCTCCTCGGGCTCCTCCTCGGGCGCCTCCTCGGGCGCCAGCGGCTCCACCCGCACGCGACTGACCCGCCGCCCGTCGACGACGAGCACCGTGATGCGGAACTGCTCGTGCCGCACCGCATCGCCCGCCTGGGGGATGCGCCCCAGGCTGGCCATGAGGAAGCCGGCGACGGTCTCGTAGGGCCCCTCGGGGAGCACGATGCCGGTCTCGTCCTCGAAGTCGTCGAGGTTGAGCAGCCCGTCGACCTCGACCTCGCCGGAGACCAGGTGGGTCGAGTCGGACTCGGTGGAGTCGTACTCGTCGCGGATGTCGCCGATCAGCTCCTCGACCAGGTCCTCCATGGTCACGATGCCGGCCGTCCCGCCGTACTCGTCGGCGACCATGGCCAGGTGCATGCCCTCCCGGCGCAGGTCGCTCAGGGCGGACAGGATGGGCCGGGTCCACGGCAGCGTGAGCACCGCGCGGGCGAGCTCGCCGACGCGCACGGTGCGGTTGGCCATCTCCGGGTCGAGCAGGTCGCGCACGTGCACGAAGCCGATCACGTCGTCGGACGAGCCGCGGATCACCGGGTAGCGGCTGTGCGGCATGGTCAGCGCCTCCTTGGCGGCCTTGTACACCGGGGTGGAGGCGTCGAGGAACGCCACGTCGGTGCGCGGCACCATCACCTCGCGCAGCTGGCGGTCGCCGGCCTCGAAGACCTCCTCGACGATCTGGCGCTCCTCCTCCCCCAGGGCGTGGTGGGAGCCCACCAGCTCGCGCAGCTCCTCGTCGGTCATCTGCTCGCGCTGGGCGTCCGGGTCGCCGCCGAGCAGCCGCACGACCACGTCGGTGGAGGCCGACAGCACCCAGATCACCGGCCGGGACAGGCGCGAGAGCCGGTCGATCATCGGCCCGAGGGCCAGCGAGAAGGCCTCGGCGCGCTGCAGGCCCAGCCGCTTGGGGACCAGCTCGCCCAGCACCAGCGACAGGAACGAGATCGCGACGGTCACCAGGACCAGCGCGACGGTCTCGGCGGCGCCCTGCGGCAGGCCCCAGCCGACCAGCTGCGGCGCGAGGTCCTGCGACAGCGTCGCGCCGCCGTACGCCGCCGAGAGGAACCCGGCCAGCGTCACCCCGACCTGCACGGCGGCGAGGAACCGGTTGGGGTCCTGGTTGAGCTCGGCGACGATCTGGCCCCGCCGCCCGCGCGCGGCCAGCGCCCGGGCCTGGCTGTCGCGCAGCGAGACCAGGGAGATCTCGGCCGCGGCGAACACGCCGCCGGCCAGGACGAACAGCACGACCAGCCCGATCGAGGGCAGGACCTGGCTCATGCCCGAAGGATAGGGGCCGCCCCGGCGAGTGCCGCCTGGGACAGTGTCCTCATGCGCTTCCCGGAGGACGTCCCCACGCTCACCGACGGCGTCGTGACGCTGCGGGCGGCCCGGGAGTCCGACGCCGAGGGGGTCCTCGAGCAGTGCCGCGACCCGGAGTCCGTGCGGTGGACGGCGGTGCCGGTCGGCTACACCCGCGCCGACGCGCTGGAGTTCCTCACCGAGGTGGTCCCCGGCATGTGGCGCGAGGAGTCGGAGTACCTCTTCGTGGTCGAGGCCGACCGCGACGGCGTCGCGTCGTACGCCGGCAACATCGCCCTGCGCATGCTGGGCGACCGCCGCGGCGACGTCGGGTTCGGCGTCTCGGCCTGGGTGCGCCGCCGCGGCGTCACCGAGCGCGCGGTGCGGCTGCTCCTGGGCTGGGGCTTCGAGGCGCTGGGCCTGCAGGTCGTGGACTGGTGGGCCCACGAGGGCAACTGGGCGTCGCGCCGGCTGGCCTGGCGGCTCGGCTTCACCTTCGACGGCACCGTCCGGCGCCACCTGCCCCAGCGCGGCGAGCTGCGTGACGGCTGGGTCGGGACGCTGCTGCCCGGGGAGCCGATGGCCCCCCGCCGGCCCTGGCTCGACGTGCCGGCGGTCGAGGGCGAGCGGGTGCGACTGCGTCCGCTGCGGCCCTCCGACGACCAGCGGGTGACCGAGGCCTGCGCAGACCCGGAGACGAGCCGGTGGCTGGGACAGCTCCCGTCGCCCTTCACCCCTGCCGACGCGGCCCTGTGGCGCCACCAGTCCGCGTGCCGGGCCGCGGACGGACGGGCGGTCGTGTGGGCGGTCGCCGACGTCACCGACCGGCTCGTGGGCGCGGTCGACCTGGTCGACCTCGACGACGGGCGGACCGCCGAGATCGGCTACTGGACCCACCCCGACTCGCGGGGGCAGGGCCTCACCGTGGAGGCGTGCCGGCTGGCGCTGCGGCACGCGTTCCTGCCGGCCGAGGCCGGCGCGCTGGGCCTGCAGCAGGTGCACGCCTACGCCGCGCTGGGCAACGCGGCGTCGCGCGGCGTGCTGGCCTCGGCCGGGCTGGTCGAGCAGGGCGTCGCCCGACGGGTCGTCCTCACCCGGTCCGACCTGGAGGACGCCGCGCACTTCGACCTGCTCCGCGAGGAGTGGGAGGCCGCCCAGGGGGGCTGAGGCCACGCCCGCGCGACCGCTGGGCGGTCCGGGACCCGATCGCGCCCGACCGCCGCCGTGAGCCGCGGGAGGTCGTGCGGGTCAGGAGGTCCTCAGAACCCGTCGATCGCGGCGTTGAGGGTCGTGGACGGCCGCATCACCTCGGACGCCTTGGCGTCGTCGGGGCGGAAGTAGCCCCCGATGTCGGCCGGGCTGCCCTGCACCTCGATCAGCTCGGCGGCGATCCGCTCCTCCTGCTCGGCCAGCGTGGCCGCCAGGTCGGAGAACGCGGAGGCCAGGTCGGCGTCGTCGTCCTGCTGGGCGAGCTCCTGCGCCCAGAACAGCGCGAGGTAGAAGTGGCTGCCGCGGTTGTCGATCGATCCGAGGCGGCGGCTGGGGCCCTTGTTCTCGTCGAGCAGCCGGCCGGTCGCGCGGTCGAGGGTCTTGCCGAGCAGCGTCGCCTTGGCGTTGTCGGTCTTGCGCCCGAGGTGCTCCAGGCTCTCCGCCAGCGCGAGGAACTCGCCGAGGCTGTCCCAGCGCAGGTAGTTCTCCTTGACCAGCTGCTGCACGTGCTTGGGCGCCGAGCCGCCGGCCCCGGTCTCGAACAGGCCGCCGCCGTTGATCAGCGGCACGATCGAGAGCATCTTGGCGCTGGTGCCGAGCTCGAGGATCGGGAACAGGTCGGTGTTGTAGTCGCGCAGCACGTTGCCGGTCACGGAGATGGTGTCCTCGCCCCGGCGGAGGCGCTCGACGGTGTACTTCGTGGCCTCGACCGGCGACATGATCTCGATGGTCAAGCCCTCGGTGTCCTCCTCGGGGAGGTACTCCTCGACCTTGGCGATCAGGTTCGCGTCGTGGGCGCGGGACTCGTCGAGCCAGAACACCGCAGGGGTCCCGCTCTCCCGGGCGCGGCGCACGGCGAGCTTGACCCAGTCACGGATCGGCACGTCCTTGGTCTGGCACATCCGCCACACGTCGCCCGCGCCGACCTGCTGCTCGAAGATCACGTAGCCCGCGTTGTCGGTGACGGTGACCGTGCCGGCGGCGCCGATCTCGAAGGTCTTGTCGTGGGAGCCGTACTCCTCGGCCGCCTGCGCCATGAGGCCGACGTTGGGCACCGAGCCCATCGTGGCGGGGTCGTAGGCGCCGTGGGCGCGGCAGTCCTCGATGACCGCCTGGTAGACCCCGGCGTACGACGAGTCCGGGATCACCGCGAGGGTGTCGGCCTCCTCGCCGTCGGGGCCCCACATGTGGCCCGAGGTGCGGATCATCGCCGGCATCGAGGCGTCGATGATCACGTCGCTCGGCACGTGCAGGTTGGTGATGCCCTTGTCGGAGTCGACCATCGCCAGCGGTGGCCCGGCCTCGAGGCCGCGGTCGATCGCGGCCTTGACCTCGTCGCCGTGCTCGAGCGCGTCGAGACCCGAGAGGATCGAGGCGAGGCCGTTGGTGGCCGATAGGCCCGCCTCGGCCAGCTCGACGCCGTACTGCTCGAAGACCTCGGGCAGGAAGGTCTCGACGACGTGGCCGAACAGGATCGGGTCGGAGACCTTCATCATCGTGGCCTTGAGGTGGACCGAGAACAGCACGTCGTCGTCCTTGGCCCGCTGGATCTGGGCGGCGAGGAACTCGCGCAGCGCGGCCACGCTCATGAAGGTGGCGTCGACCACCTCGCCCGCCTGCACCGGCACGCCCCTGCGCAGGACCGTCGTCGCGCCCTGCTCGTCGACGTGCTCGATGGTGAGGAAGCCGTCGCTCTCCCTCACGTGGGACTGCTCGTTGGAGCGGAAGTCGTCGGCGGTCATGTGCGCGACGTTGGTCCTGGAGTCGCTGCTCCACTCGCCCATCGAGTGCGGGTGCTTGCGGGCGTAGTTCTTCACCGACTCCGGCGCGCGCCGGTCGGAGTTGCCCTCGCGCAGCACCGGGTTGACCGCGCTGCCCTTGACCCGGTCGTAGCGGGCGCGGACCTCGCGCTCCTCGTCGGTCCTGGGGTCGCCGGGGTAGTCGGGCAGGTCGTAGCCCTGCAGCTGCAGCTCCTTGATCGCGGCCTTGAGCTGCGGCACGGACGCCGAGATGTTGGGCAGCTTGATGATGTTGGCCTCGGGCGTCGTGGCCAGATCGCCGAGCTCGGCGAGCGCGTCGTCGACCTTCTGCTCGTCGGGGAGCCGGTCGCCGAACTGCGCGATGATCCGTCCCGCCAGCGAGATGTCCCGGGTCTCCACCTCGACGCCCGCCTTGCCGGCGAACGCCTGGATGATCGGGAGGAAGGAGTACGTCGCGAGCAGCGGCGCCTCGTCGGTGTGGGTGTAGATGATCGTCGAGCCCTGGGAGCCTGAGTTAGCAGTCACGGCCCCCATCCTGCCCACTCGCCCACGCATCCGCACCCCGAGGGTCCCGCCGGGCCCCGTGGTCGTGTGGCGCGGATCTCACCCGGACCGACCCGCCGGGTTTGCGCTAGGTTTGTGCAACCCGGGCAGGGTGAGCACATGGACCTCACGCGCAGGACCCCGGCACCGTCGACCACCACGTCTCCTCGTTCCTCGGCTCCACGACGGAGCTGGCGTACACCGTCACCGAGCGCGTCCCCGGCCGGCGGGACCACGGTCACCCACCGGCTGCGCGCCACCTCGTGAGCCTCCTCGCCCGGGCCGTCGACACGGTCCTCGACCGCTCGGTCGTGCTGGGCTACTCCAAGGTCGGCCTGGGCGTCCGCCGCCAGCTGAGGTCCTGGCCGGACGACCCGGCCCCGGGCGCGCTGGAGGGCCGGCACGTGCTGGTCACCGGCGCCTCGTCGGGGCTGGGCGTCGCGACCGCGGAGGGCCTGGCCCGACTCGGCGCCACCGTGCACCTGGTCGTGCGCGACCTCGACAAGGGCCGCCAGGCGGCCGAGCGGTCGAGGCGCGAGGTACCGGGCGCGACGTACCACCTGTGGCGCTGCGACGTGGGCGACCTGGACGACGTACGCCGGTTCGCCGGCGAGCTGGCCGCGTCCGAGGTGTCGCTGGCCGGGCTGGTCCACAACGCCGGCGTCATGCCACCGGAGCGCACCACCTCGCCGCAGGGCCATGAGCAGACCATGGCCGTGCACGTGCTCGGTCCCGTGCTCATGACCGAGCTGCTCCTGCCGCACCTCGAGCCCGACGCGCGCATGGTCATGGTGACCTCGGGCGGGATGTACACCCAGCGCCTCCCGGTGGAGGACCCGGAGTACACCGGCCCGGCGTACCAGCCGGCGACCGCCTACGCGCGCAGCAAGCGGGTGCAGGTCGCGCTGCTGCCGCTGCTCGCCGAGCGCTGGCGCACGCTCGGAGTGCACGCGATGCACCCCGGCTGGGCCGACACCCCCGGCGTGGTCGGCTCCCTGCCCGGCTTCCACCGCCTGACCGGGCCGATCCTGCGCGACGTCGACCAGGGCGCCGACAGCACCGTCTGGCTCATCGCGACCGAGCCGGCGCCTGCGACCGGCCTGCTGTGGCACGACCGCCGGCCGCGCCCGGAGCACTACTCCCGACGTACCCGCGGGAGCGAGGCCGAGCGCCAGGCGATGTGGGACTGGGTCCGCACCGAGGCCGGCCTGGACTCGTGAGGAACCGCCCCCTTCGACGCTGCTAGCGTCGGAGGAGCCCCGCACGCATCCCTGAAGGAGTCCCCGTGTCCGACACCCCTCTCAAGGTCGCCGTCACCGGTGCCGCCGGCCAGATCGGCTACAGCCTGCTCTTCCGCCTCGCCAGCGGTGCGCTCGGCGACCGCCCGGTCGAGCTGCGCCTGCTGGAGATCGAGCCCGCGCTCAAGGCGCTCGAGGGTGTCGTCATGGAGCTCGACGACTGCGCGTTCCCTACCCTGGCCGGCGTCGAGATCGGCCACGAGGCCGAGCGGATCTTCGACGGCGTCAACCTCGCCCTGCTGGTCGGCGCCCGCCCCCGCACCAAGGGCATGGAGCGCGGTGACCTCCTCGAGGCCAACGGCGCGATCTTCACCGCGCAGGGCAAGGCGCTCAACTCCGTGGCCGCCGACGACGTCCGCATCGGCGTCACCGGCAACCCGGCCAACACCAACGCGCTGATCGCGATGACCAACGCCCCCGACATCCCGCGCGCGCGGTTCTCCGCGCTGACCCGCCTGGACCACAACCGCGCGATCTCGCAGCTCGCGGCCAAGACCGGCGCTCCCGTCACCGACATCAAGAAGATGACGATCTGGGGCAACCACTCCGCCACGCAGTACCCCGACCTGTTCCACGCCGAGGTCGGCGGCCGCAACGCTGCCGAGGTCGTGGGCGACCAGTCCTGGCTGGAGAACGACTTCATCCCGACCGTCGCCAAGCGCGGCGCCGCGATCATCGAGGCACGCGGCTCGTCCTCGGCCGCCTCCGCCGCGTCGGCCACGATCGACGCCGCGCGCGACTGGCTGCACGGCTCCGCCGCCGACGACTGGGTCTCGATGGCCGTCGCCTCCGACGGGTCCTACGAGGTGCCCGAGGGCCTGGTCTACTCCTTCCCGGTCACCACCCGGGACGGCGACTGGGAGATCGTGCAGGGGCTCGAGATCGACGACTTCTCCCGCTCCCGCATGGACGCCACCGCCCAGGAGCTGGTCGAGGAGCGCGACGCGGTCAAGGAGCTCGGCCTGATCTGACCCCCGGACCCGGCCTCGTCCGGCCATGTCTCGGGGGTCAGGGACCGGATCGCCGGGGCACGACCGAGGCGAGCACCACGAGCGCGACGCCGATCGCGAGCAGCGTGGGCACGTCGATGGCCTTGCGGCGCAGCTTGAGCATCCCGGCGTCCTCGTCGGGAAGGGCGAGACGCCCGATCGTGGCGACCAGGAACGCGACGCCGAGCAGCGTCGCGCCGGGGCGCCACAGCCCGGCGACGACCAGGCCGAGCCCGCCGACCGCGATCAGCAGCACGACCACGTAGACCCGGCCGCCACGCGTGCGCGGCGGCCGCGGCTGGAGGCTGTGCACCCGCAGCCCGGTGTCGGGGTCGACGACCTCGTCCGGGTCGGGCGACCCGTCGGGTCCGGTCACCGTGGGGGCACCTCAGGAGATCCCGGCGGCCTGCTCGGCGGCCAGGACGACGTTGGCCACGAGCATCGCGCGGGTCATCGGTCCCACTCCGCCGGGGTTGGGCGAGACCCAGCCGGCCACGTCGTAGACGTCCGGCGCGACGTCGCCGGCGATCTTGCCCGCCGCGTCACGCGAGACGCCCACGTCGAGGACCGCCGCCCCGGGCTTGACCATGTCGCCTCGGATGATCCCGGGCACGCCGGCGGCGGCGACGACGATGTCGGCGGTGCGCGTGTGCGCGGCCAGGTCGCGGGTCCCGGTGTGGCACAACGTCGCCGTGGCGTTCTCGCTGCGCCGCGTGAGCAGGAGCCCGAGGGGGCGCCCGACCGTCACGCCGCGACCGACGACACACACCTCGGCGCCGGCGATCGCCACCTCGTGGCGGCGCAGCAGCTCGACGATGCCGGCCGGGGTGCACGGCAGCGGCGCCTGCCTGCCGAGCACCAGCCAGCCGAGGTTGGTCGGGTGCAGCCCGTCGGCGTCCTTGGCGGGGTCGATCTGGCCGAGCACGGCGTTCTCGTCCATGTGCCGGGGCAGCGGCAGCTGGACGATGTAGCCCGTGCACGCCGGGTCGGCGTTGAGCCGAGCGATCGCCGCCTCGACCTCGGCCTGCGGGGTGTCGGCGGGCAGGTCCACGCGGATCGACTCGATCCCGACCTCGGCGCAGTCCTTGTGCTTGCCGTTGACGTACCACCGGCTGCCGGGGTCGTCCCCGACCAGCACGGTGCCGAGGCCCGGCACGACGCCGTGCTCGCGCAGCACGCCGACACGGGCCTTGAGCTCGGACTTGATCGCGGCGGCGGTCGCCTTGCCGTCGAGGATCTGCGCGGTCACGGGGCCTCCGGGGGCTCGGGGTCGGTCGGGTTGGTCAGTGGAAGAAGTGGCGGGTGCCGGTGAGGTACATCGTCACGCCGACCCGCTGCGCGGCCTCGACCACCTCGGCGTCGCGGACCGACCCACCGGGCTGGACGACCGCCCGAACGCCCCCCTCGAGCAGGATCTCCAGACCGTCGGCGAAGGGGAAGAAGGCGTCGCTGGCCGCGACCGCACCCGTGGCCCGCTCGCCGGCCCGCGAGACCGCGAGACGGCAGGAGTCGACCCGGTTGACCTGGCCCATGCCGACCCCGACCGAGGCGCCGTCGGAGGCCAGCAGGACCGCGTTGGACTTGACCGCGCGGCAGGCCCGCCAGGCGAAGGCCAGGTCGGCCATCGTCGCCTCGTCGGCGGGCTCCCCCGAGACCAGCGTCCAGTTGGACGGGGCGTCGCCCGTGGCCTGGAGCCGGTCGGCGTGCTGTAGGAGGAGCCCGCCGCTGATCGCGCGGAACTCCACCGGGTCGGGTGCCTGGTCGTCGCCGGCCCGCAGCACCCGGATGTTCTTCTTGCGGGACAGCACCTCGAGGGCGCCGTCGTCGTAGTCGGGCGCGACGACGACCTCGGTGAAGATCTCGGCGACCTGCTCGGCCATCGCCACGGTGACCGGGCGGTTGACCGCGATCACGCCGCCGAACGCCGAGACCGGGTCGCAGGCGTGGGCCTTGCGGTGCGCCTCCGCGACGTCGGCGCCGGTGGCGATGCCGCAGGGGTTGGCGTGCTTGATGATCGCCACCGCGGGCTCGTCGAAGTCGTGGGCCGCCCGCCGCGCAGCGTCGGTGTCGACGTAGTTGTTGTAGGACATCTCCTTGCCGTGCAGCTGGGTCGCGCCCGCCAGGCCGCCACGCCAGTGCTGGTAGAGCGCCGCGGGCTGGTGCGGGTTCTCGCCGTACCGCAGCACCGCCTTGCGGGTCCAGGTCGCCCCGGTCCACACCGGGAAGCCGGTGCCGTCGCTGGTGTCGCTGAGCACACCGCCCATCCACGAGGCCACGGCCACGTCGTAGGTCGCGGTGTGCGCGAATGCCTCGGCCGCGAGCCGTCGGCGCTCGGTCAGGGTGAACCCGCCCTGACCCACCGCTGCGAGCACGTCGTCGTAGCGCTGCGGCGAGACGACGACCGCGACCGAGGGGTGGTTCTTGGCCGCGGCGCGCACCATCGACGGGCCGCCGATGTCGATCTGCTCCACGCACTCGTCCGGCGAGGCGCCGGAGGCGACGGTGTCGGTGAAGGGGTAGAGGTTGACCACGACGAGGTCGAACGGCTCGACGTCGAGCTCCTCCAGCTGGCGCCGGTGGTCCTCGCGCCGCAGGTCGGCCAGGATCCCCGCGTGCACGCGGGGATGCAGCGTCTTGACCCGGCCGTCGAGGCACTCGGGGAACCCGGTGAGGTCCTCGACCCTGGTGACCGGCAGGCCGGCCCCGGCGATGTGCCCGGCCGTGGAGCCGGTGGAGACCAGCGCGACACCGGCCTCGTGCAGGCCCCGGGCGAGGTCCTCGAGCCCGGTCTTGTCGTAGACCGAGACCAGCGCGCGGCGGACCGGTCGGCGCTCTCCGCTCGCCGCCTGGGGAGGGATGGGCTCAGTCGCGTCCTGGGTCACGTGGGAACCGGACCTTCCTGTCGTCGATGGTGAAGCCGTCGCGGGCCATCCGGCCCACCGCGTCGACGAGCATGCGGCGCTCGGCGACCTTGATGCGTTCGTGGAGGGACTCGACGTCGTCGTCGTCCTCGACCGGCACGGCGGTCTGCGCGACGATCGCGCCGGTGTCGACCCCGGCGTCGACGACGAACAGCGTCGCGCCGGTGACCTTGACGCCGTAGGCAAGCGCGTCGGCCGGGCCGTGCATCCCCGGGAACGACGGCGAGAGCGCCGGGTGGGTGTTGACGCACCGGCCCTCGAACTCGCGGAGGAAGTCGCTGCCGACGAGCCTCATGAAGCCGGCCAGCACGACCAGGTCGGGCGCGTGCGCCGCGCACCCCTTGGTCAGCGCGGCGTCCCAGGACTCGCGGGTCGGGTGGTCGGCCACCCGCTCGACGAAGGTCGCGACATCCCGGCGCCGCGCGCGCGCGAGCCCCTCGATGCCGTCGCGGTCGGCGCCCACCGCGACCACCTCGGCGCCGTACGCCGGGTCCTCGGCCGCGTCGAGCAGCGCCTGCAGGTTGGTGCCGCCACCGGAGACCAGCACGACCAGCCGCGCGGGCGCGCGGTCAGGACGCGAGGGGGTGGGCATGGGCCCAGCGTATCCGCCGCGAGCCGGCCTGCCGGACCGCGGCACCCGCGGCGAGCGACCGTGCGTGGCCTCAGTCGGGCCGCGGGACGTGGAGGGTGTGCTCGTCGTCCCGGCCCGCGGCGTCGGGCGCGTCGAGCAGGTCCTCGGGGCGCATCGCCTGGGTCTCCTCCGAGGCGGCCTGCCGCCGCGGGAGGGGACGCGGGGCGGCACCCCACACGCCGAGGTCGGCCCACCCGGGCACGTCGGCCCGCGGGTCGTCGACCGATACCCCGCGGCGGCGCGCGCGCCGCTCGCGGCGACGGTCCTCCCGCGCGGAGGCACGCCCGGCCGCCGCGTCGTGGTCGCGCCAGGGCAGCGAGCGGTCGAGCCGGCCCTCCACGTCGTCGTCGGACTCCTCGACATGGCGGGTGCGCCACCACACGTGGAGCAGGCCGGCGACCAGTGCGCCGCAGCCGAGGGCGAGCAGCGCAGCCGGGAGCGACCGGCCCACGGACGGGCCGACGTCGCTCATCCGGCCACCGCCGACGGCGCCACCGGACGCCGCGGCCAGGACGGTCAGGGCGACCGCCGCGAGCACCCCGGCGCCGGCGGACCGGGCCGCCCCGACTGCGTAGGACCGCGTCGGGAACCGGCGCGCGGTCGCGTGGCCGGCGCCCAGGCCGCACAGCACCGGCACCGCGAGGACGAGCATCGCCCACCCGGGGGCCGGGCCGTTGGACGGGACCGCCGCGAGCACGGGGACCGCGGGCACCGCGCCGACGAGCACTCCCGACGGAGCGACGACGGTGCCGGTGCCGAGGCTGAACCCCGGGCCGAGCAGGTAGGACACCCCCCACCCCGCCAGGTTGGGGGCCAGGACCACGACGAGCCCGACCGAGAAGAACGCCCCGACCCCGTCGAGGTGCAGCCCGGACAGCACGTTGGCGACCGACTGGCCGCGCACCGCGACGGCGACCGCGGACAGGACCGCGCCCGAGGCGTAGAGCCCGAGGAACCCGACCAGGCCGCCGAACAGCACCGCGCGCGCATGGGTGGGCAGCAGGGCTCGCAGCTCGGCGCGCAGCCCGGACCCGGCGACCAGGCCGAGACCGCCCGCGACACCGGCGACCAGCGCGCCGCCGAGGAAGGCCAGCAGCGGGTCCGGCGCGGCGGTCGGCGTGGCGGCGAGGACCGCGGTGACCAGGGCCACCGCGGCGTAGGTGCCGCCGAGCACCACCGCACCGAGGCCGAGCGACATCAGGTCCTCGACCTCGGAGGTCGCACCGGCCCACCGGCCGGCGCGGTAGGCGACGTAGGCGCACAGCACGCTCAGCCCGAGGGGCACCGCGGTGACCGTGGCCGCCCCGACCTGCAGGTGCGCCCCGTGGGCGAGCAGCCAGGCGTCGGCGCCGATCCGCAGCGCGGTGCGCGTGGTGCCGTGGGAGCCGCCGTCGGAGGAGAACCAGCCGACCAGCGCGACCGCCCAGCACAGCCCCAGCAGCGCGGCCGGGGCGGCGAGGCCGGCCCAGGCGGCGCTGACCCCGAGAGTGCGTCCGGCCGGCTCGGGCGCGCCGGGACGGGCCGGCGTGCCGGCCAGCCGTCCTTGCGGCCGCTCGGGTCGGGACGGGCGGGAGAGCAGATCGGTCATCGTGGACCATCCTCGCCGCTGGGCGCACCGCCTCGCGGCTCCCACGCCGCACCGGCGCACGATCCGGTGCCCGGCTAGCGTGGCCCCCATGAGCCACCTGACCCGCGCGGACGCCGAGGCCCGTGACGCCGCCAGCCCCCTGCGGGGCCGGCGCGAGCTGTTCGACCTGCCCGAGGGCGTGGTCTACCTGTGCGGCAACTCCTTGGGTGCCGTGCCGCGCTCGGTGCCGGACCGCATGGCCGACGTCGTACGCCGGGAGTGGGGCCACGAGCTGGTCCGTGCCTGGAACTCTGCGGACTGGACCCACCTGGCGGCCCGCTGCGGGGCGCGGATCGCGCCGCTGATCGGGGCCGCGCCCGAGGACGTGACCCTCGGCGACTCCACCAGCGTGACACTGTTCAAGACGATGGTCGCCGCGGCGCGGCTGCGTCCCGGCCGGCGCGTGCTCGTGGTGGAGCCGACCACGTTCCCCACCGACGGCTACGTCGCCCAGGGGGTCGCGCGCACGCTGGGGCTCGAGGTGCGCTGGTGCGACCCGGCCGACCCCGCCGCCTCGCTCGACGACGACGTCGCGGTCCTGGCCCTGACCCACGTCGACTTCCGCAGCGGCGCGATGTTCGACATGGCGGCCCTGACGGCCGCGGCCCACGCGGCCGGCGCCCTCACGCTGTGGGACCTGTGCCACTCCACGGGCGCCGTCCCGGTCGACCTGACCGGCGTCGGCGCCGACCTGGCCGTCGGGTGCAGCTACAAGTACCTCAACGGCGGCCCCGGCGCCCCCGCCTTCGTCTGGGTCGCGCCGCACCTGCAGGCCGACCTCGACCAGCCGATCACCGGCTGGTGGGGCCACGCCGAGCCCTTCGCCATGCAGCGCGACTTCGAGCCGGCGCCCGGCGTGCGGCGCATGGTCGTCGGGACGCCGCCGGTGCTTGCGCTCTCGGCGCTCGAGGCCGCGCTCGAGGCCTTCGACGGGGTCGCGATGGAGGACCTGCGGGCCGCCTCGCTGGCGCTCACCGACCACCTCGTCGAGCTCGTCGAGGCCCGCGTCGACGGCTTCGAGCTGATCACCCCGCGCGACCACGCGCGCCGCGGCAGCCAGGTCTCTTTCCGCCACCCCGACGCCTACGGCGTGGTCCAGGCGCTCATCGCACGCGGCGTGGTCGGGGACTTCCGCACCCCGGACGTGGCCCGCTTCGGGCTCGCCCCGCTCTACGTCCGGCACGTCGACGTCTTCGACGCCGTCGAGCAGCTGGTGCAGGCGATGGACGCCGAGGAGCACCTCGACCCGGCGTACTCCCGGCGCCTTGCGGTGACCTGAGGACCGCCTCGCGATCGGGTGCAACCGGACGCCGCGCTCGGGCGTATCCCTGGTGAGCACCCACGAAGGGGGACCCATGGAGACCACCGAGTTCGACGCGTTCTACGCCGGCTCGTACTCCCGGCTCGTCCATCAGCTGCACGCCATGGTCGGAGACCGGGAGGAGGCGGCGGACTGCGTCCAGGAGGCGTTCGCCCGGGCTTGGTCGCGGCGCCACAGCCTCGACAGCAGCCAGGCCCCGGAGGCCTGGGTCCGCACCACGGCCTACCGCCTGGCCGTGAGCCGGTGGCGACGCAGGGTCCGCGGCCGGCGTGACCCCGACCGGGCGCTGCGCACCGCCGACCAGGCGGCCCCGCCCAGCCCGGACCGGGTCGCGCTCGTGGCCGCCCTGCAGCAGCTGCCTGCCGATCAGCGCCGCGCCCTCGTCCTGCACCACCTGTGCGACCTGTCCGTCGCGGAGGTCGCGGCCGAGGTCGGCGCCCCCGTCGGCACCGTCAAGGCCCGCCTCTCGCGCGGTCGCACCGCCCTGCACGCCCTTCTCGCCGACGGAGCCAGCCATGTCTGACCTGTTCTCGCCGCTGCGCGACCCCGAGCAGCTGCCGACCCCGCCCGCGTCGGAGGTCCGGCGCCGCGGCGACGCCCTGCGCCGCCGTCGCCGCGCCCTCCAGGCCGGCGGTGTGGCGGTCGCCGTCACCGCCGTCGCCCTGGTCGCGGTCGGCCTCACCGGCGGCGCCGCCGACCGGTCCAGCGAGCCGCCGCCCGCGGGCTCGCCGTCGGCCACGCCCACCACACCGACGTCGCCCGTCGGCCGGCTCACGACGATCCCGTCGTCGCTCGACCTGGTCCGCGACTGGGCGGACGCCGACGGGGCCGGCGAGGAGGAGAAGCTCGCCAGCGGCCCGGACGTGCAGTGGCTGGGCGACATCGTCGAGTGCGAGGCCAGCCACTCGCCGCGCGACGAGCAGGTCGACCACCTCGGTGTGCTCTACGAGATGCCCGGGTCCACGCAGGCCCGGGACCTGCGGGTGTTCCGGGACGACGCCACCGCCCAGCGGGTCGCCGAGGACTACGTCAGCGGGTTCCGCGAGTGCCCGTCCTTCTCGATCGACGGGGCCGCCTCGGAGACCCACAACGCCGTCGGCCCCCTGGGCCTGGGCGACCAGTCGTGGCTGGTCTCGCAGACCTACTGGACCGACGGCACCCCGCAGCTGGCCGAGAACGCCCTGGTGGTCACCCGGGTCGCCAACACGGTGCTGGTCACGCGGCGCTACGGCGAGTACCCCGGCGCGACCGACGAGACCGCCACCCGGCAGATGCACGCGGGGTACGTCGACGAGGTCCGGCCGGTCGTGGCCGAGCTGTCCTGCACGTTCGGCGGCTGCTGAGCCCGCCGGCCGGCAAGACCGGCACTCCCCGAGCGCTGCAACGCTCGGGGAGTGCCAGGATCACTAGGGCCCTAGTGAAACCGAGACCCCAGCGGCGGTCACAGGCTGTCGAGGATGTCCCGCATCAGCTGGGCGGTCTCCGACGGCGTCTTGCCGACCTTGACCCCGGCGGCCTCGAGGGCCTCCTTCTTGGCCTCGGCGGTGCCGGAGGAGCCCGAGACGATGGCGCCGGCGTGGCCCATCGTCTTGCCCTCGGGGGCGGTGAACCCGGCGACGTAGCCGACGACCGGCTTGGTCACGTGGGCCTTGATGTAGTCCGCGGCCCGCTCCTCGGCGTCGCCGCCGATCTCGCCGATCATCACGATCGCCTTGGTGTCCGGGTCGTTCTCGAACGCCTCGAGGGCGTCGATGTGGGTGGTCCCGATGACCGGGTCGCCGCCGATGCCGATCGCGGTGGTGAAGCCGTGGTCCCGCAGCTCGTACATCATCTGGTAGGTCAGCGTGCCCGACTTCGACACCAGGCCGACCGGGCCCTTCCCGGCGATCGTGTGGGGCGTGATGCCGGCCAGCGACTCCTCGGGGGTGATGATCCCCGGGCAGTTCGGGCCGATCATGCGGGTGCCCTTGCCCTCGAGGTAGGCGAAGACCTCGGCGGTGTCCTGCACCGGCACGCCCTCGGTGATCACCACGAGCAGCCCGATGCCGGCGTCGATGGCCTCGATGCAGGCGTCCTTGGTGAAGGCCGGGGGCACGAAGACGACCGAGACGTCGGCGCCGGTCTCCTTCATCGCCTCCTCGACGCTGCCGAAGACCGGGAGGTCCTTGCCGCCGAGCTCGACCCTGGTGCCGGCCTTGCGGGCGTTGACGCCGCCGACGACGTTCGAGCCGGACTCGACCATGAGCGTGGTGTGCTTCGACCCCATGCCGCCCGTCATGCCCTGGACGATGATCTTGGAGTCCTTGTTGAGGTAGATCGACATCTGCGCGTAGCCCTTACTTGTTCGCCAGCTCGGCGGCCTTGTCGGCCGCGCCGTCCATGGTGTCCACCACTGTCACCAGCGGGTGGTTGAGCTCCTCGAGGATCGCCCGGCCCTTCTCGACGTTGTTGCCGTCGAGGCGGACGACCAGCGGCTTGTTCTCCTCGTCGCCGAGGATCTCCAGCGCGCCCTTGATGCCGTTGGCGACCTCGTCGCAGGCGGTGATGCCGCCGAAGACGTTCACGAACACCGACCTGACCTGGGCGTCGTTGAGGATCACGTCGAGCCCGTCGGCCATCACCTGGGCGTTGGCGCCGCCGCCGATGTCGAGGAAGTTCGCCGGCTTGACGCCGCCGTGCTTCTCACCGGCGTAGGCCACCACGTCGAGGGTGCTCATCACCAGGCCCGCACCGTTGCCGATGATCCCGACCTGACCGTCGAGCTTGACGTAGTTGAGGCCCTTGTCCTTGGCCTTCGCCTCGAGCGGGTCGGTCTCCTCGCGGATCTCGAGCCCGGCGTGGTCCTCGTGGCGGAAGTCGGCGTTGTCGTCGAGGGTCATCTTGCCGTCGAGCGCCTCGAGCCTGTCGCCCTCCAGACGGGCCAGCGGGTTGACCTCGACCAGGGTGGCGTCCTCCTCGACGAAGGTCGTCCACAACGCCTTGACCATGGCGAGCGCCTGGTCGCGCAGCTCGGCGGGGAAGCCCGCCTCGTCCACGATCTCCTGCGCCTTGGCGTCGTCGACGCCGGTGCCCGCGTCGATCGGGATCTTCTTGACCGCGTCCGGGTTGGTCTTGGCGACCTCCTCGATCTCGACGCCGCCCTCGACGCTGGCGATGCAGAGGTAGGACCGGTTGGAGCGGTCCAGCAGGAAGGAGAAGTAGTACTCCTCCACCGGCGGCGTCGCCGGGACGACCAGCACGCGGTTGACCGGGAGGTCCTTGATGGTGAGGGCGAGGATCTGCTCGGCATGGCCGCGGGCCTCGTCGGGGGTCTTGGCGATCTTCACCCCGCCGGCCTTGCCACGGCCACCGGCCTTGACCTGGGCCTTGACGACGGTGACGCCACCGATCTCCTCGGCGGCGGCCTTCGCGTCGTCGGCGGTCGTGACCACCTTGCCGAGCGTGGTCGTCACGCCGTGCTTGGCGAAGAGCTCCTTCGCTTGGTACTCCATCAGGTCCACGGGATCTGCCTGCCTGTCTGAGTCGAAAGATGGTCCGTCCCGGGCGCGCGCCGCAGTGCACGGCCGTCCGCGGGGCCGTCTCCGACCCTAGCGCCGGGGTCCGGTCCACGCCCAGGCACCCCAGACGCATCTCACACCGAGAGGGTGCCTGCGGACGCGCGAGAGGCTCCGACGCGACTGCGCCGGAGCCTCTGCGGCAGGTCGACCGGTCAGGCGTGGCGCAGCGCGGTGCGCAGGTCCTTGTTGAGCTGGGAGATCACGTCGAGCGGGATCTCCTTGGGGCACGCGGCCGCGCACTCGCCGATGTTGGTGCAGCCGCCGAAGCCCTCCTCGTCGTGCTGGGCGACCATGCCGAGCACGCGGGAGTCGCGCTCCGCCTGACCCTGCGGCAGCTCGCCGAGGTGGGTCACCTTCGCACCGAGGAACAGCGAGGCGGAGGCGTTGGGGCAGGCCGCCACGCAGGCCCCGCAGCCGATGCAGGTGGCGGTGTCGAACGCCCGGTCCGCGGCCGCCTTGGGGACCGGCGTGGCGTGGGCGTCCGGCGCGGACCCGGTGTTGACCGAGACGTAGCCGCCGGCCTGGATCATCCGGTCGAACGCACCGCGGTCGACGCACAGGTCCTTGATCACCGGGAACGCCTCGGCCCGCCAGGGCTCGATCGTGATCTCGTCGCCGTCCTCGAAGGAGCGCATGTGGAGCTGGCAGGTGGTGGTGACCTCGGGGCCGTGGGCCCTGCCGTTGATCATCAGGCCGCACATGCCGCAGATGCCCTCACGGCAGTCGCTGTCGAAGGCCACCGGCTCCTCGCCGTCGGCGTTGAGCTGCTCGTTGAGCACGTCGAGCATCTCGAGGAACGACATGTCCTCGGAGACCTCGTCGAGCTGGTAGGTGTGCATCGAGCCCGTCGCCTCGGCGTGGGGCTGACGCCAGATCTTGAGGGTGAGTCTCACTTGTAGCTCCGCTGCTTCATCTCGACGAACTCGTAGACCAGGTCCTCCTTGTGGAGGACCGGCATCCCCATGCGGGCGTCGGCCGGTCCGCCGTCCGCGCTCTCGCTGGTGTCCGGGACGAACTCCCACGCCGCGACGTAGGCGTAGTCGTCGTCGTGCCGCAGCGCCTCGCCGTCCTCGGTCTGCGACTCGGCCCGGAAGTGACCGCCACAGGACTCGCGCCGGTTGAGGGCGTCGATGCACATCAGCTCGCCGAGCTCCATGAAGTCGGCGACGCGACCGGCGCGCTCCAGGGACTGGTTGAGGCTGTCGGAGGTGCCCAGCACCTTGACGTTGTTCCAGAAGTCCTGGCGCAGGGTGCGGATGAGGTCGATGGCCTTCTTCAGCCCGTCCTCGGTGCGCTCCATGCCGCAGAACTCCCACATGATGTTGCCGAGCTCGCGATGGTAGGAGTCGACGCTGCGGGTGCCGTTGACCGACAGGAACCGCTCGACCCGCGCCTCGACCGCCTGCCGCGCCTCGACGACGGCGGGGTGGTCGTCGCCGATCTTCTCGAACGGCCCGTCCGCGAGGTACTCGCGGATCGTGTTGGGCAGCACGAAGTAGCCGTCGGCCAGGCCCTGCATGAGCGCCGAGGCACCCAGGCGGTTGGCGCCGTGGTCGGAGAAGTTGGCCTCGCCGGTGACGAACAGGCCCGGGATCGAGGACTGCAGGTCGTAGTCGACCCACAGGCCGCCCATGACGTAGTGCACGGCCGGGTAGATCCGCATGGGGACCGCGTAGGGGTCCTCGCCGGTGATCCGGGCGTACATGTCGAACAGGTTGCCGTACTTCGACTCGACCGCCTCGCGGCCCAGTCGCTGGATCGCGTCGGCGAAGTCGAGGTAGACGCCGCGGCGCACGCCCTCGACCTCGGGGCCGACCCCGCGGCCTTCGTCGCACATGTTCTTGGCCTGGCGCGAGGCGATGTCACGCGGGACCAGGTTGCCGAACGAGGGGTAGATCCGCTCCAGGTAGTAGTCGCGATCCTCCTCGGGGATCTCGCGGGGGTCCTTGTCGCAGTCCGCGGCGTTCTTGGGCACCCAGATCCGGCCGTCGTTGCGCAGCGACTCGCTCATCAGGGTCAGCTTGGACTGGTGCGATCCCGAGACCGGGATGCAGGTGGGGTGGATCTGCGTGTAGCAGGGGTTGGCCATGTAGGCGCCCTTGCGGTGCGCGCGCCACGTCGCGGTGACGTTGGACCCCATCGCGTTGGTGGAGAGGAAGAAGACGTTGCCGTAGCCGCCGGAGGCGAGGACCACCACGTCGGCCAGGTGGGTCTCGACCTCACCGGAGACCAGGTCGCGGGCGATGATGCCGCGCGCCTTGCCGTCGACGACGACCAGCTCGAGCATCTCGTGGCGGGAGTACGTCGTCACCGTGCCGGCGGCGACCTGGCGCTCGAGCGCCTGGTAGGCGCCGATCAGCAGCTGCTGGCCGGTCTGGCCGCGGGCGTAGAAGGTGCGCGAGACCTGGACGCCACCGAACGAGCGGTTGTCGAGCAGGCCGCCGTACTCCCGGGCGAAGGGCACGCCCTGGGCGACGCACTGGTCGATGATGTTGGCGCTGACCTCGGCCAGGCGGTAGACGTTGGACTCGCGGCTGCGGTAGTCGCCGCCCTTCACGGTGTCGTAGAACAGGCGGTAGACCGAGTCGCCGTCGCCCTTGTAGTTCTTGGCGGCGTTGATGCCGCCCTGGGCCGCGATGGAGTGCGCGCGTCGCGGCGAGTCCTGGTAGAAGAAGGACTTCACCTCGTAGCCCTGCTCGCCCATCGTGGCGGCGGCGGAGGCGCCGGCGAGGCCGGTGCCGACGATGATCACGCTCAGCTTGCGGCGGTTGGCCGGGTTGACCAGGCGGTTGCTGAACTGGTGCTTGGTCCAGCGCTCCGCGATCGGACCGGACGGCGCCTTGGTGTCGGCGACCGGAGGCCCCTCGAGGAAGTAGCCCTCGGCGTCGCCGGATCCCGGCTCGGTGTGGTGGTCAGACATTCGTTGCTCCCAAGCCTTCAGTCGACGATGCCGAACAGCACGGACAGGGGCACCAGCGCGAAGCCGCCGGCGACGACGGTGGCGATGGTGTAGCCCAGCAGGTTCCAGCGCCGGGCCTTCTCCACTGTGCCCGTGAGGCCCAAGGTCTGGGCCGCGCTGAAGACACCGTGACGCAGGTGCATCGCGAGCGCTCCCATCGCGGCGAGGTAGATCAGCGCGACCCACCACTGCTCGGGCTCGAAGGCGTTGACCAGCCGCTGGTAGGGGCTGTCGGCGTCGCCGCCCGGGGTCACGGTGCGGGTCGTGAAGTTGAGGATGTGGAACACGATGAACAGCAGCAGCGCGGTGCCGCCCCAGCGCATCGTGCGGCTCGACCAGGACGCCTGGACCGCCTTCTGCACGACGTAGCGCTGCGGGCGCGCGCCCCGGGCGCGGGCCCACAGGGTGTACGCCGCGGTGGCGTGCACGGCGAGCGAGACCAGCAGCACCACGCGGATGATCCACAGCAGGCCGGTGCGCGGGAGGATCGGCTCACCGATCTCGCGCAGGTGCTCGGCGTAGGTGTCGAACGAGTCCTGGCCGGCGAAGACCTTGAGGTTGCCGTACATGTGGAGCAGCACGTAGGCGATGAAGACCAGACCGGTCAGCGCCATGGCGAGCTTCCAGACGATCGTGGAGGACCGCGCCCGAGCGGCCGGGGACTTGGTGGTGGTCGTCACGCTGGACAGGTTAGTGCGCGGCAGGGGGGTTGCCGAGGAACCGGGGTGTGAGATCGCGAACAAGACCGGTGGCCGCGGCCCGGGCACCGGCAGGACGTCGTGCCGCCGGATCGGGGAGAATGTCGCGGTGACCCGGCCCCAGCCTACGCGGCGACCGCTCCTCGGCGGCGCCGTGGCGTGCCTCGTCCTGGGTCTGGCCGCCCTCGGCCCGAGCGCGGCCGCCCTCACCCCCGCCACGGTCGAGGGCGCTGGCCCCGACACGCTCGGGGCCGCCGGGCCCTCGGCGTACGCCGGCACGACCCGCCAGGCGCGCGAGGCCAACGCCGCGATCGCCAAGCTCGCCGCGAGCGCCGAGGACGCGGCGAGGAAGCTCGCCCGCGGCGCGTGGGTGCTGCCCCTGGGGTCCTACCGCCTCACCGCGCGGTTCGGCCAGTGCAGCAGACTGTGGTCGCACTGCCACACCGGCCTGGACTTCGCTGCCCCCTCTGGCACTCCGGTGCGCGCGGTCGCACGGGGCACCGTCACCGAGGTCGGGTGGGCCGGCGCCTACGGCAACCGGACCGTCGAGACGCTGCAGGACGGCACCGAGGTGTGGTACTGCCACCAGTCGACCTTCGGCGTACGGGTCGGCCAGGCCGTGTCCTCGGGCCAGGCGATCGGGCTGGTCGGGGCGACCGGCAACACCACCGGCCCGCACCTGCACCTCGAGGTCCGGCCCGGTGCCGGCGACGCGGTCGACCCGTTCCAGGCGCTGCTGTTCCACGGCGCCACCCCGTAGCGGCGCACGTCCCGGCGCCGCACGCCACCCCGCCGCGCCGCGCCGCGCCGACGAATTCCGCGCACAAGAGCGCTCTTCGACGTAGGCCGGCGCGACACGCCCACCAGATCGGCCACGTGGACGATCTGCGCCGGGTGTCGGCGCGACACGCCCACCGGGCCGGCCCTGTGGACGGAATTGCCCGGGTGTCGGGAGACGGCTGCCCAAAGGACGCTCTTGTGGCCGGAATTCGACGCACCGGCAGCGGCACCGTCACGGGCACGGGCACCACACGCACCGGCAGCGGTGTGCCAGGTGGCGGGGCCGGCCCGGCGGGGTCAGAGCTTCTCGACCGGCGCGTAGCGCAGGAGCAGCCGCTTGACCCCGTTGGAGCCGAAGTCGATCGAGGCGACCGCCTTGTCGCCGACCCCCTCGACCGCGACGACGGTGCCGAGGCCGAAGGAGTCGTGGGTGACCCGGTCTCCGGCGGTGAGGCTCGGGACGTCGCGCTTCTGGCCCCGCGCCTCGGCGTCGGCCTTGGCGCTGGCCGACCCGAAGCGACGGGTCGGCAGCTGCGGCATGACCGCACGGTTCCACGAGGTCTGCTCGGCCGCGGTGCGCCGCCAGTCCATGACCTCGTCGGGCAGCTCGTCGAGGAAGCGCGAGGCAGGGTTGTGGGCGGGCGCGCCCCAGGCAGAGCGGACCAGGGCGCGGGAGACGTAGAGCCGCTGCTCGGCGCGGGTCAGACCGACGTAGGCCAGGCGGCGCTCCTCCTCCAGCTCGGTCCGGTCGCCCAACGAGCGCTGGTGGGGGAAGACCCCGTCCTCGAGCCCGGTGAGGAACACGACGGGGAACTCCAGCCCCTTGGCGGTGTGCAGGGTCATCAGCGTCACCACGCCGAGGCTCTCGTCGTCCTGGTCGGGGATCTGGTCGGAGTCGGCCACCAGGGAGACCCGCTCGAGGAACTCCGGGACCCCGGGCCGGGCCGGCGTGAGGTCCGCAGGGTCGTCGGAGGGCGGGGCGACCGGCTCCTCGGCGAACTCGCGCGCCACCGCGACGAGCTCGGCGAGGTTGTCCAGCCGGGTCTCGTCCTGGGGGTCCTCGCTCTCCTCGAGCGCGGCGAGGTAGCCGCTGCGCGCCAGCGTCGCCTCGAGCACGACGTCGGCGCGCTCCCCCGCGGCGACCATCGACTCGAGCTCCTCGACCATGGCGACGAAGCCCTTGATGCAGGTCACGGAGCGGGTCGCGATGCCCGGGGCGTCCTCCGCGTGCTGGAGCGCCTCGAAGAAGGTCACGCCGTCGCGGCGGGCCATCGCCTCGACGCAGGCGATCGCCCGGTCGCCGATGCCGCGCTTGGGCTCGTTGACCACCCGGCGCAGGCTGATCTCGTCGGCGGTGTTGGCCAGCATGCGGAGGTAGGCGATCGCGTCGCGGACCTCCTTGCGCTCGTAGAAGCGCACCCCGCCGACCACCTTGTAGGGCATGCCGGTGCGGATGAACACCTCCTCGAACACCCGCGACTGGGCGTTGGTGCGGTAGAAGACCGCGACGTCGCCCGGCCTGGCCGCCCTGGCGTCGGTGAGGCTGTCGATCTCCTTGGCCACGAACCGGGCCTCGTCGTGCTCGTCGTCGGCGACGTAGCCCACGATCGGCTCGCCGCGGCCCTGGTCGGACCAGAGGTTCTTGGGCTTGCGGCCCTGGTTGCGGCTGATCACCGCGTTGGCGGCGGTCAGGATGTTCTGGCTCGATCGGTAGTTCTGCTCGAGCAGGATCGTGCGCGACTCGGGGAAGTCCTCCTCGAAGTCGAGGATGTTGCGGATGTTGGCGCCGCGGAAGGCGTAGATCGACTGGTCGGCGTCGCCGACGACCATGAGCTCGGCCGGCCCGACCGATTCGGGGTCCGCGTCGACGTCGTACGACGACGGGTCGACCGCGCAGAGCTCGCGGACCAGGGCGTACTGCGCGTGGTTGGTGTCCTGGTACTCGTCGACGAGCACGTGGCGGAAGCGCCGTCGGTAGGTCTCCCGCACGTCGGGGAACGCCTGGAGCAGGTGGACCGTCGTCATGATCAGGTCGTCGAAGTCCATGGCGTTGGCGGCCTTGAGCCGCTGCTGGTAGAGCGCGTAGGCCTCGGCGTAGGCCCGCTCGAGGTCGTTCTCGGCCTTCGCCGCGGCGCTCTCGTGGTCGACCAGCTCGTTCTTGTGGTGGGAGACCCAGTGCAGCACCGAGTTGGGCGGGTAGCGCTTGGGGTCGAGCTCGAGGTCCTTGCAGACCAGCGTCATCAGGCGCTTCTGGTCGGCGGCGTCGTAGATCGAGAACCCCGACCTGTAGCCGAAGCGCTCGACCTCCTTGCGCAGGATGCGCACGCACGCGGAGTGGAAGGTCGAGACCCACATGATGCGGGCCCGGCCACCGACGAGGTCCTCGACCCGGGCCCGCATCTCGGCCGCCGCCTTGTTGGTGAAGGTGATCGCCAGGATCGCGCCGGGGTGGGCCTTGCGCTCGGAGATCAGCCAGGCGATGCGTCGGGTGAGCACGCGGGTCTTGCCCGAGCCGGCGCCGGCGACGACGAGCAACGGGGCGCCCTCGTGGACGACGGCCTCGCGCTGGGGCTCGTTGAGGCCCTCGAGCAGCTGCTCGGCGCTCACCCGCGGCGTGCGGCGGGGTCGCTCCTCCCCCACGTCGGGCGCCGGGAACAGCGCCTGCTCGTCGGGGACCATGCGGGACTGCCTCGCTGACGGTGACACGGGTGGGATGGGCGGGATCGGGAAGGAAGAGCTCATCGCGCGCACCAGACTATGTCGCGCCGCCGACAGCGACGGTCCCGACGGGCGCCACCCGGCCAGGTCACCGGCCGTCGGCCGAGAAGTGCATCGGGTCGTGCACGGTCGAGAACGTCCCGCCCCAGGTCCACCCCACGGCGTCGAAGGCGCGGATGACCGGTCCTCCGGGCAGGACCATGCCGGGACGGCGCCACGAGCGGTCGAGGTAGGACGAGGCGAGCTCCGGCAGCACGATGTCCGAGCCGGTGCGCGTGTAGGGGTTCATGAACGGGTTCACGTCGACCGCCAGCCCGTAGGCGTGGGCCGACCACGACCTCGAGCCGCGCGTCGGCCGGCAGGCGTAGGCCGCGGTGTTGTTGCCGTCCCCGGTCGGCGGCGCGTCGAGGTCGGCTTGCGTGACGACCCGCATCTGCTCGATCGGGAAGCGCGCCGCGAAGAGCCGTCGGAACACCTCGACCACCTGCGCGGCGACGTCGCCGCGCACCACGAGCCGCCCGGTGTGCAGCTCGGCGTCGAAGCCGTGGAACGACACGTCCAGCAGCCGCAGGTCGCCCAGGTCGACCGGGCAGCCCGGCGACCACGCCAGGTCGAGCCGGCGGGCGAGGGCGGGGGTCAGCACGGTCGACGAGGAGTGGAAGCGGCCGTCCACAGGGCCCGGCAGGGCATCGGTCGTGGCCAGCCGGCGCACCCGCAGCTGAGGCGGCGTGGGTCGTACGACGCCGAAGCCGTCCGGTCGGCGCGGCAGGACGTGCGCGCCGACCACCCAGGTGTCGAGGGTGGGCCGGGTGGCGGTCGGCGAGGGCCGGGCAGGCGAGGAGGTCGCCGGGGGACCGGGCGTGACAGGAGCCGACGGCCCGACCGAGGACGGGGCCGAGGACGGGACCGGGGAAGGGGCCGACCGGGCACCCGGCAGGTCCGGCGACCCGCACGAGACGAGCAGCAGGGCGAGCGCACCGGCAGGGGCGCCGGCGTGGCTCCGGCGCACCGGGCCTACCAGCTCGTCGCGATGACGACGTTGACCACCTCGAGGGCCAGCAGCCCCCAGAACAACGCCACCGGGATGCTCGCCTTGCGCCGGTTGGCGTGGGCCAGGCCGACGACGGCCAGCGAGACGACGAGCTTGACGCCGATCTTGACGTGGTCGACCGCCTCGTCGCCCGACTCGAGGATGCCGACCAGCACCAGGCCGGTCACCAGCTGGGTGGTGGCGCCGTGGGCGACGAGCGCGTCGACCACCTTGGTGGGACGGGTCAGCTGGCGCAGCAGCCCGACCACCACCACGGCGAGGCCGAGGAGGTGCAGGACCAGGAAGACGACCTCGAGCACGTGCACCGGCTCAGCCTAGCCAGCCGCGCGCCGCCCGCTTCGCCACACCCGCGTCGAGCGCCTTCGGACCCCGACGGGTCACGTCCGCGCGGGTGCCGCGGGTCTGCTCGGGCACCACGTCCGCGAAGACCGGCGGCAGGTAGCGCAGCATCAGGCTCGACCAGGTCAGATGGGTGAGCACCGGCGCCTGCAGTCCGTTGCTCGCGCGGCGCTGGGCGCCCCAGAGCATGCCCATGAGGCCGGCGGCGAAGACCAGCATCGGGTTGCGGGTGGGGACCGTCGCGACCATGTAGACCGCGGTGCTGGTCAGCGTCGGGTGCAGGTCCTGCAGCGCGGCGTAGACGGCGCCGCGGAAGAAGATCTCCTCGGCCACGCCGTTCGACAGCGTGGTCAGGTAGAGCAGCCGTTCGTCGCCCTCGTCGGCGAACTGCAGGACGGTCGCGACGGCCTTGCCCAGCGGCGGCACGAGCCTGACCACGTGAGCACCGACGTAGAAGACCCCGAACGCGCCGGCGCCGGTGAGGATGGGCGTGATGATCGGCCGGTTGAGAGTGCGGTCCTGGAGCTGGATCCAGCCGAGGTGCAGCGGGCCCGAGGCGAGACCGCCCGCGGTGTAGATCCCTGCGGTGGCCAGGGTGGCGCCGTAGAACGCCGCCGAGCCCGGCCTGGTGTTGAGACCGAAGCCGAGCAGGCCTGCGCCCGCGACCGAGGTGCCGAGCACCACGCGGCGGCGGCGGCGGCGTACCTCCGGGGTCTCCACGTGACGGACCGGCACCTTGTAGGACAGCGACATCGGGAGCTTGGCGCGCAGCCGGGCCTTCCAGCCCGTGGCCTCGGCCCGCTGGGCCTCGCGCTCCTCCAGCGCCTCGGCCACCGCCTCGTCGAAGGAACGCAGGCGGAACGGCACGAGCCGGTGCAGCTCGTCGTCCTTGACCGTCACCTCGTTGACCATCGAGTCGACCAGGGAGCGGCCGGCGGCGGTGTCGACGTCGGTGACCAGGTTGAGCCAGTGCGACGACAGGTGCGGGGACAGCACGGGCACCGGCAGCACCAGGATCGTGCGGCCCTGCAGGATCGCCACGCGCCGCATCATCTCGGCGTAGCTCAGGACGTCGGGGCCGCCGATCTCGAACGGGCGCCCCGCCGTCTCGGGGACGTCGAGCACGCCGACGAGGAAGCGCACGACGTCGCTCAGGGCGATCGGCTGGGTGCGGGTGCGCACCCAGCGCGGGGTGATCATCATCGGCAGCCGCTCGACCAGCTGCCGGGTCATCTCCCACGAGAGGCCGTTGTGCCCGATCACGATGCCCGCCCGCAGCGAGGTCACCGGCACCCCGCCGTCACCGAGCCGCTTCTCGACCTCGCGGCGGCTGCGCAGGTGCGCCGACAGCGAGTCGGCGTCGGACCCGAGCCCGCCGAGGTAGACGATCCGCTGGACGCCGGCCTCGGCGGCAGCGCGCCCGAAGGCCTCGGCGGCCTGTCGGTCGAGACGCTCGAAGTCGGGCGAGTCCAGCGAGTGCACGAGGTAGTAGGCGGCGTCGACGCCCTGGAGCGCGCCCTTGAGGGCATCGGGGTCGTGCACGTCGCCGCCGACCGCGGCGCCGGGCCCGTCGTAGGTGTCGGGGTGCCGGGTCATCGCCCGGACCTCGTAGCCCTTGTCGACCAGCGTGGGGACCAGGTGTCGGCCGACGAAGCCGGTGGCCCCGGCGACGAGGACGGTGCGGATCGTCCGGCCAGGCTGGTCGGGGTCGCCGGTGCCGTCGGGGGTCTGGCCTGCGCTCGCCGAGGTCATGACCTCACGCTAGTGGTGCGCCGCAACCGCGGCCGCGCTGCTGCCGGGTCCTGGCGTCCCATGGGAGGCGTGGGCGGAGCCGGCACCCCGCACCGGCCCTCAGAGCAGGCGGCGGTCGCTGGCCCAACGGGTCAGCTCGTGGCGCGAGGAGAGCTGCAGCTTGCGCAGCACGCTGGAGACATGGGTCTCCACCGTCTTGACCGAGATGAACAGCTCGGAGGCGACCTCCTTGTAGGCGTAGCCCCGCGCGATCAGCCGCATCACCTCGCGCTCGCGCTCGGTGAGCCGGTCGAGGTCCTCGTCGACCTGCGCCACCGAGATCGACCCGGCGAAGGCGTCGAGGACGAACCCGGCCAGCCGCGGGGAGAACACCGCGTCGCCGATCGAGACCCGGTCGATCGCGTCGACGAGCTCCGGCCCGGTGATGGTCTTGGTGACGTAGCCCCGGGCACCGCCCCGGATCGTGCCGATCACGTCCTCGGCGGCGTCGGAGACCGACAACGCCAGGAAGCGCGTGTCCGGGCAGCGCGGAGCCGCGCGCCGCATCACCTCGACGCCCCCGCCTCCGGGCAGGTGCACGTCGAGCAGCACGACGTCGGGCCGGTGGGCGCGCACCTGCTCGACCGCGGAGTCGACGTCCTCGGCCTCCGCGACGACCGTGACCCGGGCGGGGTAGGACGCCAGCTCGGTGCGCACGCCGCTACGGAACATCGCGTGGTCGTCGACGACCACCACCCTCACCGGGTTGCTCACTGGTCCTCCTGGGGGGTCTGGTCCGGGTGCTGGCGGACCGGCATGCACAGCCGGACCTCGGTGCCGCCACCCGGACTGCTGCGGACCTCGGCAGTGCCGCCGTGGCGCTCCATCCTGCCGATCACGCTGCCGCGCACGCCCTGGCGGTCCTGCGGCACCTGGGCCAGGTCGAAGCCGCGCCCCCGGTCCCGCACGAACACCTCGACCCGCTCGCCCCCGCACTCGGCGTAGACGTCGACCCGCGGCGCCCCGGAGTGGCGCACGGCGTTGTGCAGCGCCTCGCGGGTCGCGCCGAGCAGCGGCACCAGCTCGGCGTTGCTGGGCCGGTCGCCGACGGTGACCACCTCGACCGGCACGCCGTGCAGGTCCTCGGCCTCGGCGGCCAGCGCCCGCAGAGAGCCCGCCACGGTGCCGTCAGGGGTGGTGGGGTCCCCGTAGAGCCACTGCCGAAGGTCGCGCTCCTGGGCGCGGGCCAGGCGTGCGACGGTCGACGGGTCCGCGGCGCTGCGCTGGATCATGGCGAGGGTCTGCAGGACCGAGTCGTGCAGGTGGGCCGCCACGTCGGCGCGCTCCTGGGTCCGGATCCGCTCGGCGCGCTCGTCGGTGAGCTCGGAGGCGAGGCTGAACAGCCAGGGGCCGAGCGTGATCGCGAGCCCGGCCATGCCGAGCATCCCGGCGACCACCATGTCCTGCGCGACCCCGAGCTGCCCGGACTGGGCGGCGAAGACCACCAGCGCCGCGACCAGGAGCCCGGCGCCGGCGACCAGACGAGCCCAGGCCGCGAGGCCGCCGCTGCCCAGCAGGATGCGGGAGATGCCGATGCGCTCGGTGGTGTGGCGCCAGCGCTCACGCTGCGCCTCGTCGGCCTGGGTCCAGAGCACCGCGACGCCGAGGACCGCGAACGCACCCGGCCACAGCAGGTGGAAGCCCCCGGTCGCGAGGTCGGTCAGCCCGCTGAGCCCGAGCACCAGCACGCCGAGCGCGACCAGGATGCCCGTGTCGCGTCGGCGGCCCTCGGGGCGTCCGGGCCGCAGGCCGCGGCGCGAGGCCGACTCCAGGCCCGGGCTGGACTCCTCGGGCCGGTTGTCCATCGGCAGCATCAGCCACAGCGCGAGGTAGAGCACCAGCCCGACCGCGGCGAGCGTCGAGAGGACGAAGAACCCGCGCACCACCACGGGCTCGACGCCGAGGTGCTCGGCGACGCCGCCCGACACCCCGGCGACGTAGCGGTCGCGCCGGCTGCGGAACGCCCGGCGCGGCACCCACGCCTCGCCCGCATCCCCGTCCCCCGCCGCGGTGCCGGGGGCAGGCGGCCGGGTCGGTGGCTGGGGCGGCTGGGGCGCACGCGTGGTCTGGGTCATCGCCTTCATCGTCGCAGAGTCAGGGCCCCCGACCCATGCGTGGCGACCCTGACCTCACCCTGAGCCCTCAGGGGTGGGAGCAGGGCATGATCAGGGGCCTCACCGATGGTGCGCACGCGAGGAGAGGGGCGACGGTGGAGCCATGAACGAGACCGTCACCCCCCCGCCTCCCCCGTCGCCGCCCGGGACCCCTCCCCCCGACGAACCGCCGGGCGGCGGATCGGGCCCCGGCGGCCCCGGCCCCGGCCCCGGAGGGCCCGGAGGCCCCGGAGGCCCCGGTGAGGCGCCGCGCAGCGGCATGAACACCGCTGCCCTCGGTGACTACCGTGCCCTGCGCCGCAGCGCCACCGATCGCAAGGTGGCCGGTGTCGCCGGCGGCCTGGCCCGGCACCTGGACCTCGACCCCCTGCTGGTGCGCGTGCTCCTCGTCGTGCTGGCGTTCTTCGGCGGCGCGGGCATCCTGCTCTACGGCGCGCTGTGGCTGCTGGTGCCCGACGAGCGCGACGGACACGTGGTCGTGCCCAGCGACGACTCGACCCGCAACGTGCTGGTGATCGTGGCGCTGGTCGTGGCGGCCCTGATCGCCTTCACCACGGGCGTCGGCGGCGACAGCGGCGGCGTGTGGTTCCTGTGCGTGGTGGCCGTCGCGGCGCTGGCGTTCTACCTGCTGCGGCAGTCGCGTCGGCAGGCCCGCACGAGCCACCAGGCCGCCGCGCCGCCGCCCGGGGCCGGGCCGACGTACGGGCAGCAGTACGAGCAGCAGTACGGGCAGCAGTACGGGCAGCAGTACGCCGCGGCCTACGCGGCGCCGCCGACCGCCTGGACCCCGCGCCGTCGTCGCGGACCGCTGCTGTTCCTGCCGACCCTCGCGCTGGTGGCCCTCGGTGCCGGGGTGCTCGGGTTGGTCGACAGCAACGGCCAGGACGTGCCTGACGCCGCCTACGCCGCGCTCGCGCTGGCCACCGTCGGGGTCATGCTCGTCGTCGGGTCGTTCTTCGGGCGGGCCGGTGGGCTGGTCCTGCTGGCGCTGGTCTCCCTGGCGGCGCTCGGCGCGACCGCCGTCGCCGAGCCGTCCTACCGCGGTTCGCGAGACCTGCTGGTCAGCCCGCGCTCCACCTCGGCCCTGCAGGACTCCTACTCGCTGCCGGCGGGTCGGATCACCGTCGACCTGACCGAGCTGAGCGAGCCGGGAGCCCTGGCCGGACGCCGCCTCGACCTGGCGGTCAACGCCGGCGAGATCGTGGTCATCGTGCCGGGCTACGTCGACGTCGCCGTGGACGCCGCGATCAGGTTCGGCGGCGCGATCGACACCCCGGACGGCCTGACCCACGACGGGTGGGGCACCGACGTCCGCCGCACCTACGACGGACCGCCCGAGGTGGTCGGACCGCCGCTCGAGCTGGACCTGCAGGCCGACTTCGGCCACATCGACGTGAGGAGGGGCTGACATGACCGACGAGACGAACGGCCCGGGCACCGAGACCGGCACCGAGACCGGTTCCGAGGACACCAGCGTCCTGGGCGACTGGCAGCACCCCGAGGAGCCGCCCACCCAGGAGCCCACGTGGGCCTATGACAGCGGCGCGCCCGACGACCTCGACGGCGAGCAGCACCGGGGCTTCCACCCGCTGCAGACCGGCTACCTGGTGGCCGGCCTGCTCGCCCTGGGCGTCGCCGTGACCTGGCTGCTCGCCGACCGCGACGCGATCCAGCTCGGCGACGGCAGCGCCGCCTTCTCCGTGGTGCTGGTCGCCGCGGGGGCCGTCGGCCTGGTCGCCAGCCTGGGCAGGGCCCTGCGGCGCCACTGAGCCCGCCGGGACATCGGCTCGCGCGGAGTGCCCCCGGTTCCTGGCCTCAGGCCCGTGCACCCACGACATCTCGACGACCCCGGTTCCGCGGACTCCTGCGGACCGGGGTCGTACCTGCTCTGGCCGGCGCGCCGGCAGTGGCCGACGCTGGCAGCGGGGTGGCCTACGGCGTGGTGTGCCGCTCCTGGCACGGGCTGGTCGGTTTCCCTGGGTATGCAGACGACGCGCCCCTTCCCCAGGTGAACTCACCAGGGGAAGGGGCAGATTCTCGGCATACCCAGGGAAACCCGCCGCCCGTGGACCGTCGGGCGGGGGCTGCGGCGGCGTGGTTAGGCTCGTCCGGTGACAGACGCGCCCGCCCCGACGCCCCAGCAGGTTCGCCGCGCGCTGGCTCGCGCGGCCCGCGGAGCGACGCTCGACCTGGCCGAGACGACCGTGCTGCTGCAGGCCCGCGGGGAGGACCTGCGCACCCTGATGGGGCACGCCGCCCGGGTCCGCGACGCCGGGCTCGAGGCCGCCGGCCGGCCCGGGGTGGTCACCTACTCCCCCAAGGTGTTCATCCCGCTCACGCGACTGTGCCGGGACCGGTGCCACTACTGCACGTTCGTCGAGACCCCGAGGCAGGCGACGCGCGACGGCCGTGAGCCCTACCTCTCCCCCGACGAGGTCGTCGCGATCGCGACCCAGGGGGCGGCGCTGGGTTGCGCGGAGGCCCTCTTCACCCTGGGCGACCGGCCCGAGGACCGTTGGCCCGAGGCCCGGCAGTGGCTCGACGAGAAGGGCTACGACTCCACCCTGGACTACGTCCGCGCGATGGCGGTGCGCGTGGTCGAGGAGACCGGCCTTCTTCCCCACCTCAACCCGGGCGTCATGACCTGGGAGGAGATCAACCGGCTCAAGGCGGTCTCCCCCTCGATGGGGATGATGCTCGAGACCACCTCGGAGCGGCTCTTCGCCCAGAAGGGCCAGCCGCACTTCGGCTCCCCCGACAAGGACCCCGCGGTCCGCCTGCGGGTGCTCGAAGACGCCGGCCGGTTGTCGGTCCCCTTCACCACCGGGCTGCTGGTCGGCATCGGCGAGACGGCACTGGAGCGGGCCGAGTCGCTGTTCGCACTGCGCCGGGTCGCCCGCCAGTTCGGCCACGTGCAGGAGGTGATCGTCCAGAACTTCCGCGCCAAGCCCGACACCGCGATGCGCGGCGTCGACGACCTCGGGCTGGAGGAGTACCTCGCCGCCGTCGCGGTCGCTCGTCTGGTCCTCGGCCCCCGCATGCGCCTGCAGGCCCCGCCCAACCTGGTCGACCTCGAGGAGTGCCGCGACCTGCTCGCCGCCGGCGTCGACGACTGGGGCGGCGTCTCCCCGCTCACGCCGGACCACGTCAACCCCGAGCGCCCGTGGCCCTCGCTCGACACGCTCCGTGTGGTCACCGCGGAGGCCGGCTTCACGCTGCGTGCCCGCCTCACCGCGCACCCGGAGTACGCCCGTGCGGGCGAACCCTGGATCGACCCGCGCGTCCGCCCGCACGTGGAGGCGCTGGCCGACGGCACCGGCCTGCTGCGCGAGGGGGTGCGTCCCGTCGGGCTGCCGTGGCAGGAGCCCGACCTCGGGGCCGACACCGGGTCCTGGGGGCGCACCGACCTGCACACCACGATCGACACCACCGGCCGGACCGCCGACCGACGGGGCGACTTCTCCGACGTGTACGGCGACTGGGCGCTGCTGCGCGAGGAGGTCGCCGGGAGCGCGGCTCCCGAGCGGGTGAGCTCGGACGTCCGTGCGGCCCTGACCCAGGCCGAGCGCGACCCGCGTGGGCTGACCGACGCGCACGCGCTGGCGCTGTTCACCGCCGACGGCGCCGACCTCGACGAGGTCCGCCGCCTCGCCGACGCGATGCGCCGGGAGGTCGACGGCGACGACGTGACCTACGTGCTCAACCGCAACATCAACTTCACCAACGTCTGCTACACCGGCTGCCGCTTCTGCGCCTTCGCCCAGCGCCGCACCGACGCCGACGCCTACTCCCTGTCGCTCGACCAGGTCGCCGACCGGGCCGAGGAGGCCTGGCACCTCGGCGCCACCGAGGTGTGCATGCAGGGCGGCATCGACCCGGAGATGCCCGGGACGGCGTACTTCGACCTCGCCGCCGCGGTCAAGCGCCGCGTCCCCGAGATGCACGTGCACGCCTTCTCCCCGATGGAGGTGGTCAACGGCGCGGCCCGCACCGGCCTGACCGTCCACGACTGGCTGCTCAAGGCTAAGGAGTCCGGGCTCGACACGATCCCCGGCACGGCCGCGGAGATCCTCGACGACGACGTCCGCTGGATCCTCACCAAGGGCAAGCTGCCCACCCGCGCGTGGGTCGAGGTGGTCACCACCGCCCACCTGCTGGGGATCCGCTCGAGCGCCACGATGATGTACGGCCACGTGGACCGGCCCGACCACTGGGTCACCCACCTGCGTGTCCTGCAGCGCATCCAGGACGAGACCGGCGGGTTCACCGAGTTCGTGCCGCTGCCGTTCGTGCACACGAGCGCGCCGATCTACCTCGCCGGCGTGGCCCGCCCGGGGCCCACGCTGCGCGACAACCTGGCGGTGCACGCGGGCGCGCGGATCCTGCTGCACGGCCGCATCGACCACGTGCAGACCAGTTGGGTCAAGCTCGGCGTCGAGGGCACCCGGCTCATGCTGCAGTCGGGTTGCGACGACCTGGGCGGCACGCTCATGGAGGAGACGATCTCGCGCATGGCCGGCTCCGAGCACGGCTCGGCCAAGACGGTGGCCGAGCTCGCTGAGATCGCCGAGGGCATCGGCCGCCCGCTGCGCCAGCGCACGACGACGTACGGCGAGGTCCCGGCCCGCGCCTGAGTCGCTGGTCGCCTCGCCTTGGGTGTCGCCTCGTCCGGTTGAGCAAGCGCCATGGCGCGGTGCCAACCGGACGAGGCGCGAGCCGGCGCAGCCGGGTCAGCCCAGGCGGACCGGGAGGGCGTCGACGCCGTAGACGATCGAGCGGCGGCGGTAGGGCAGGTCGGCCACGTCGGTGGCCAGCGACAGGCCGGGGAAGGCGCGCGCCAGGGCGGGGTAGGCGATGCGCAGCTCGAGCCGGGCGAGCTCCGCCCCGACGCAGCGGTGGAACCCGTGGCCGAACGCGAGGTGCCGGCCCGGGTTGGCGCGGGTGGGGTCGAACCGGCCGTCGTGCCCAGCTCGCGGGTCGCGACCGGCGGCGGTGAGCTCGCAGATCACCACGTCGCCCTTCTTGACCCGCTTGCCGCCGACCTCGAGGTCCTTCTTCGCGAACCGGGGGAAGGCGATCTGCACGACCGAGAGGTAGCGGAGCAGCTCCTCGACCACGGGCTCGGCCACGGCCGGCTCGTCGGCGAGGCGGGCGAACCACTCCGGGTGCTCGAGCAGCAAGGCGGTGCCGAGGGCGAGCATGCTGGCACTGGTCTCGAGCCCGCCGGTGAAGGCGCCGTCGGCCAGGCCGGCGAGGTCGAAGTCGCCGATCTCGTCGCCGTGCTCGCGGATGATCTGGCCGATCAGGCCGTCGCCCGGGTCGAGCCGCTGGCGGCGGGTGAAGTCGAGGAGGTACTCCCGCGACCCGGCGACCGCGCCGAAGACGCCGGTGCCGCCGGTGGTCACGTCGAAGCGGGCGGTGGTCAGCTCGCGCACCCGCGCCCGCTCCTCGTCGGGCAGCCCGAGCAGCTCGCAGATGACCAGGAACGGCACCGGGAAGGCGAACGTCTCGGCGAGGTCGACCCACCCGTCGGCGTCGGCGGCGTCCCGGGTCGCCCGGAGCTGCTGCTCGACCAGGTCAGCGATGCGCGGACGCAGCCGCTCCAGCCGGCGCATGGTGAACTCGGGGGTGAGGAGGCGGCGCAGCCGGGTGTGCTCGGGCGGATCGGTGAACCCCAGGCCGCCGATGTCGCCGCTGGCCGCGTCGCCGGCCTTGCCGACGTACGGCCGGATGTCGTTGCTGTACGCCGTGGTGTGCGCGAGCACCTCACGGCACTCGGCGTCGCCGGTGACCACCCAGACGGTGATGCCCAGGAACGAGGTGAGCCGGGAGACCGGCTCACGGTCACGCAGGGCCTCCAGGCGCGGCACCGGGTCGAAGGAGCTGCGGGTCAGCGGCCACGACAGGCGCTCGGGCACCTTGTCGACGCGCGTGAGGTCGACACCACCTGTGCGCCGCACGAGGTAGTCGGCCACCGAGCTGCGCGCACGCCCGATGACTGTCTCGACCAGCCCGACCATCGTGACCCTCCGTAGGAAGTCGACCGGGCCCAAGTGTAGGGACCGCTCACCCGTCCGAGCAGGTCGGCTCGCCCGAAGCCCGGGACCGACCCGGGTCATCCCTGCCCGGGCCCGCACCCCGCCGGGCCGGCAGACGCGACGGGACCGCCGCAGGTGCTGCCGGCGGCGGCCCGGCTGGCTGCGCTGTCGCGCCCGACCCCGTGGAGATCGGAGCGGCTACTCGGTCTCCGCGCCGGCCGCGGCGCCCTCGACCTCGGAGTCGGCTCCGTCGGTGACCAGCTGCCCACCCTGGTCCTCCAGGTGGGCGCGGATGAACCAGTGGAACAGCTCGAGCTTGTCGGTCTGGCCGATGAGCATGTCCTCGGTGACGGGGTCGAACTTGCCGACCTCCTCGATCGCGTCGCGGTAGCTGGTGATCACGCCCTGGTAGACGACGTCGAGGGCGCCCAGGTGCTGCTGGGTCGAGCCGCGCCCGAGGGAGTACTCGTCCCAGGTGCGCTCCTGCACCAGCGAGCCCGGCGTGCCCTTGGGCGAGCCACCCAGCGTCGCGATGCGCTCGGCAAGGTCGTCGGCGAAGCCGCGGACCACCTCGACCTGCGGGTCGATCATCTCGTGCACGGAGATGAAGTGGGGTCCCACGACGTTCCAGTGGACGTGCTTGAGCGTCAGGTGCAGGTCGTTGGTCGCGTGCAGGCGCGACTGCAGGAGGGTGATGATGCGCTCGGCGTCGCCCTGGTCCAGGCCAGGCGTCGTGTACTTGATAGCCATGCCCGAGACCTACCCGGGCCCTGCGCGCGATAACCGGGAGGCGGGTGTGGTGCCGGTCGCGCCGCTGGGAGCACGCGGAAAAGAAGCAGCGGTTCAGCCGTGTGCTGAACCACTTCTCCGGGTACGGCCGGACCATGATTCGTCGCCTCACTCTCGCCACCGTCACGTGCGCCGCGCTCGTCGCCGGCTGCGCCCAGGGAACGGGCGGTGAAACCCGCTCGGACGTCACCTACGACCGCGACCAGGACCTGAGCGGCAAGCTCAGCATCATGGGGTTCGGCGGGGAGGACGAGATCGGGCAGACCCGGCTGAAGGAGGCCAAGCAGGCCCTCGGCAGCGACGTCACGATCAGCCAGGTCAAGGGCGACCTCGACATCCAGCAGTTCCTCTCGGCGGTGGCCTCGGGCAAGCCGCCCGAGCTGGTCTACGCCAACCGCGACCAGGTCGGCAGCTTCGCCTCGCGCGGCGCGCTCCTGCCCCTGACCGACTGCATCGAGGGCGAGGGGATCGAGACCGACGTCTTCGACCAGGCGGCGCTGGACCAGGTCACCTTCGCCGGCGACGTCTACGGCATCCCCGAGTTCAACGTGGTCCAGATCACCCAGGCCAACCAGCAGCTGCTCCAGGACGCGGGGCTCAGCGTCGAGGACGTCAACGGCCACGACTGGCAGGCGGTCTCGGCGGCCAACCGCAAGCTCTCCCGCAGCAAGGACGGCAAGGTCACCGTGATCGGGTTCGACAGCAAGCTGCCCGAGTTCCTCCCGCTGTGGGCCAAGGCCAACGGCGTGGACCTGATCTCGGAGGACGGCCGCACCGCCCAGCTCGACGACCCGAAGGTCGTCGAGGCCCTCGAGTGGGCGGTCGGCATCTACGACGCCCAAGGCGGGTTCGCCAAGGTCAAGTCCTTCCGCGACTCGGCCGACTTCTTCGGCGCCGGCAACCAGTTCGCCTCCGGCACGCTCGGCGCCATGCCGATGGAGCAGTGGTACGTCAACGTGCTCAACGACGTCTCCCCCGACGCCCCGATGACCTTCGACACCGTGCGTGACCGCGACGGCAACCCCCTGGCCTACGCCAGCGGCAGCGCGTGGGCCATCCCCAAGGGCACCAAGCACCCGGAGGCGGCCTGCCGGTTCGCCCGGGCGATGACCGAGACCGAGAGCTGGGTGAAGGCCGCCAAGGCACGCATCGCGCTGCGCAAGAAGGACGGCGGCCTCTTCACCGGGCTGCTCACCGGCAACACCGAGGCCGACGCCAAGATCGAGGCGCTGATCGAGCCCAGCGGCGACGGCAAGTGGGACAAGGCGATCGAGGCCACCTACGCGGCCAACGACCACACGTTCTCGCTCCCGGCCAACGCTGCCGGCGAGCAGTTCAAGACCGCATGGCAGGACGCGGTCAACCGGGTCCTCAACGGCCAGCAGAAGCCCGCCGCCGCCATGGCGCAGGCCCAGGGCGAGGCGCAGAAGGCCCTCGACGCCGCCTGGGCGGAGTGGGACGACCGGTGAGCGCGGCGGTCGCCGAACGGGAGGACCGGCGACGGGGACCGACGAGGAGGTCGGCCCACCGCCAGCGCACCCGCGCCGCCCTGCTGTTCATCTCGCCCTGGGCCGTCGGGTTCCTGGTCTTCACGCTCTACCCGATCCTCTACACCGGCTACCTGTCCTTCACCGACTACGACGTGATCAACGACCCGCACCTGGTCGGCTTCGACAACTTCCGGCAGCTGCTGCAGGACGACAAGGTCGCGCTCGCCATGCGCAACACCGCCGTGTTCACCTTGATGTCGGTGCCGACGAAGGTGGTCCTCTCGTTCGCGCTGGCCCTGCTGCTCAACTGGGCCGGGCGCGCCTCGGGCTTCTTCCGCACCGCGTTCTTCCTGCCGAAGATGACCCCGCCGGTCGCCGTCGGGGTGCTGCTCCTGCTGCTGTTCAACGGCCAGAGCGGGCTGATCAACGGCATGCTCGGCCTGGTCGGCATCAACGGGCCGGCCTGGACCACCGACCCCACCTGGGTCAAGCCGGGGCTGGTGGTGATGAGCATGTGGACCATCGGCGGCTCGGTGATCATCATCCTGGCCGCGCTGCGGAGCGTGCCGCAGGACCTCTACGACGCCTCACGGGTCGACGGCGCCGGCTTCTGGCGCCAGACCTGGCACGTCACGGTGCCCATGGTCAGCGGCTCGCTGTTCTTCGTGGGCATCGTCGACACCATCGCGGCCTTCCAGTCGTTCACGGAGGCCTACACCGCCTACTTCGGCTCCGGCAACTCCACGTACAGCAACGACGCCGCGCTCTTCTACACCATCTACCTGTTCCAGCAGGCGTTCCAGTTCCTGCACATGGGCTATGCCTCGGCGCTGGCCTGGGTGCTCTTCATCGTGATCATGGCGGTCACGTTCGTGCAGGTCCGGCTGACGAGTCGCTTCGTGTTCTACGAGGGGGAGGCCAAGTGACCGCGGTCGAGGCACCCGCCCGGCGCGTCCCCGCCGAGGCGCCGGTCGTCGAGGAGGAGACCGGGGCCCAGCCGCCTACCCGCCACGTCCGCAACCGGCTAGGGCGGTGGCTGCTGCTGCTCGTGCTGTCGGTGGTGACGGTCGCGCTCGTCTACCCGTTCGTGTGGCTGGTCAGCGCGTCGTTCAAGCCGCGCTCGCAGGTCTTCGACAACCGGCTCGTGCCACGCACCTTCACCCTCGACAACTACGTGCAGGTCTGGCACGAGGCACCGTTGGCGGCCTGGATGCTCAACACCGTGCTGGTGACCGTCCTGGCGACGGTCGCGGTGACGCTGTCCAGCGCGATGGTGGCGTGGGGCTTCGCGCACTACCGGTTCCGCGGACGCAACGCGCTGTTCGGCATCGTCCTCGGCACGATGATGCTGCCCGGTGCGGTCACGATGATCCCGACGTTCCTGATCTGGGACGCGCTGGGGCAGGTCGGCCACCTCACCCCGCTCTGGGCGGGCAACCTGTTCGGCAGCGCGTTCTACATCTTCCTGCTGCGCCAGTTCTTCCTCGGCCTGCCCGGAGACATCTTCGACGCCGCCCGCATCGACGGGGCGAGCGAGTGGCAGCTGTTCACCCGGATCGCCCTGCCCCTGACCCGGCCCGCGCTCGTGGTGACCGCGTTGTTCGAGTTCCAGGCGGCGTGGACCGACCTGATGCGCCCACTGATCTACCTGCGCGACTCCGACACCTTCACCGTCCCGCGCGGCCTCAAGGCCCTGGTCGACCAGTACGGCAACGGCGGGCAGTTCCACTGGGAGATCATCGTCGCCGCCAGCGTGATCACGACGGTGCCGATGATCGTGCTGTTCTTCCTGGGCCAGCGGCACTTCGTGCAGGGCATCACCACCGGCGCCAGCAAGGGCTGAGGCCGGGCCTCACGCTGCGTGCGAGCCGCTGAGGTTGAGGCCCACGACACCGAGCACGATGAACGCCAGGGCCAGCGCCTTGCCCCAGCTCATCGACTCTCCCAGGACGGTCACGCCGATCACGGCCACCGCCGCCGTGCCCAGTCCCGACCAGACGGCGTAGGCGACCGAGACCGGCATCGTCCGCACCACCACGGCCAGCAGGGCGATGGACGCGGCGTAGCCGAGCAGCACCGTGACGGTCCACCCGGCACTGGTGAACCCCTGCGTCCGGGGCAGCAGCGAGGTGGCCGCCACCTCGGCCGCGATGGCTAGCAGCAGCAGCACGACGGTCATCTCAGTCCCCCCTCACGGGCCGGAGGCTCAGCGCAGCAGTGCGAGGTCGCGGCGCACGTAGCGCAGGTGCGCCCACTCCTCCTCGAGGATCACCTGGACGCAGTCGCCGACCGTCGGGCGCCAGTCCTCGTCGCCCCACGGGTCCGTGCGCTGCTCCTCGAGCAGCTCGGGGGTCGCCTCGGCGAGCCAGTCGGTGACCAGCTGCTGCCGCTCCGCGCGGACCGCCAGCACCTCGGCGTACGACGGGGCGTCGGTCCGGAAGGGGGAGGTGTCGACGCCCATCTCGGCCGCGCCGGTGAAGAGCAGGCCGGTCTTGTGGAACGGCTGCTCGATCCCGAGGATCGCACCGCGCAGCCAGGTGTCGGTGGCCAGGACCAGGTGCCGCAGCGTCTGGACCAGCGACCACTCGTCCTCGACGTGCGCATCGACCAGCTCGGGCGGGGCGTCCGCGACCGTCTCGGCCCACGCCGCCTGCACCGCGACCCACGCCTCGCGAAGACCCTCCGGCGTCGTCGACCGCTGCAGCTCTCGGTCAGGGAAGCGCCGGTCGAGCTCGGCCTCCACCAGCGGCACGACGTCGACCCCGTTGACGGTCAGGCAACCGAACGCCAGGTCGTGGCTGTCGATGTCGAGGCCGCGGCAGTCGACGCCGCGCATGGTGACGCCGGAGACATCGGAGAAGCGCACGGTGGCGCCCTTGAGGCTGGCCCGCACGAACCGCGCGAACTCGAACTCGTTGCCCGTGTAGGTCGTCATCGCCTCATGATGGCCCGGCGCGCGGCGGAACAGTAGACCTCGTCACCGCCGCCGCTCAATGGCACGAAGTGGTCAGGCGGGCTCCCGCCCACGGTGGGACGTTGGTGGAGCCGCCACTCGGGCACAGGACCTGCCCTCGCGGCCCGGCCGATCCCCACCTCGACCGGATGTCTCGCCTCGAAGGGGGGCGCGAGCCGTGGTCGACATCGCGACCGGGTTCCTGCGCGGCGTCCAGGCGTTCCTCAACTCACGCCTGGGTCACATGAGCGAGACCACGTGGAACGACACCGGGCCGTTCCTCGGCTCGATCGTCACCTTCGACGCCCCCGGCCGCAAGGCGGGCCTGGACAAGCTCAAGGCCGACATCGAGGCCATGGAGCCGATCGCGGACGAGATCGGCAAGAAGATCAAGAAGCAGACCGACCTCATCTCCAAGATGGTCAAGGAGTCCAAGCAGGACCTCGACGACGACGACTTCGGCCTGGACCAGGCCGCGCGGGTGAGCATCCAGATCGGGATGGTGCTCAGTGCCGCCGACGAGGCCTACGCGATCGTCGCGACCGAGCTGGCCAAGGACGCCGGCGGGACGGTCGACCCCGCGATCCGCGACGGACTGATGGACCTCTGGAAGCCCTGGTCCCAGCCGTTCAAGGACGTGGGCGCCGGGGCGCAGAACAAGCTCAACCAGCTCGGCAGGCTGGTCGGGATCGACGACCTGGTGGACGAGCTCGGCAAGGTGCTGAGCCTCGACCGCGAGGACGGCGGTTTCAAGCTCGTCGCCACGATCGACAAGACCGGTCAGGTGCACCTCGGGGCGATCACCCTCGACCAGGTCTCCTTCGAGGCGTTCCTGCAGTTCAACGACCGCCAGGTGGCCAACCCCACCGAGGAGGAGAAGAAGTCGCTGGTGCAGCGCGGCGACACGTGGTTCATCGGCGACGTCGCCATCGGTGGGCTGCGGCTGCGCACGATCCTCCAACCCGGGATCACCAGCGACAAGCTGCTCGCCAAGGTCATGCCCGGCTCGGAGGACCCGAAGGCCACGACCAGGACCGCGATCTCCCTGGACACGGCCCAGGGCCTCTACCTCGGTGACGGCCGGGGCAACGAGCGGGCCGTCCTCCCGGTGCGCTTCTCCTTCCCCGGGGTGGAGCTGCGCGAGATGGCCTTCGGGCTGGTGCGCAACAAGGAGCGCGAGGTCACCGCCTTCGAGATCACCACCTCGATCGCGGCCACGATGGGTGACGCCGTCGGGCTGCAGGTCGTCGGCTCCGGCTTCGTGGTCACGCCGGAAGGCGTCGTGGAGCAGCAGGCGGTGCTGGACCTGCCGGTCTCACCGCGCTGGCCCGACGCGATCGGCCTGCGGATCAAGGCCGGCCCGATCACCGGCGGCGGGTTCATCGAGCGCAAGGAGCGCACCTACAAGGTCGACGGCCAGGACGTGAAGCGCGTCGAGTTCGGCGGCGTCATCCAGCTGCAGATCCTCAAGGCCGGCGTCTCCGCGATCGTCATCCTGTCCCCCGACCCGTTCTCGCTCGTGCTGGTCATGGGCATCCGCTTCCCAGCCGCGATCGAGCTGAGCTTCGGGTTCACCTGGAACGGCATCGGCGGCATCCTCGCGATCGACCGCGGGCTGGACCTCGACGAGCTCCGGTCGGGGATGAAGGAGCACATCGTCGACCGGATGCTCTTCCCCGAGGACCCGGTCTCCGAGGCGCCCAAGCTGCTGGAGAAGGTCGCCCACGTCTTCCCGCCCCGCCCGGGCGGCTTCGTGGTCGGCCCGATCGTCGAGCTCGGCTGGGGCTCCCAGGCAAAGTTCGTCGAGCTCAAGCTTGGCGTCGTCCTCGCCCTGCCGGACCCGGCGGTGGTGATCCTCGGCTCCCTGCGCGTGCGTGCGCCCCTCAAGGAAGCACCGATCACCGACCTGCGCGCCGACCTCTTCGTCGCCATCACCCCCGACCACCTCCTGCTCTTCGCCAGCCTGCGCGACTCCAAGATCGCCGGCGTCAAGGTCGAGGGTGACCTCGGCCTCTACGTCCAGTGGAGCGGCGAGGGCGCGTTCGAGCTGTCCGTGGGCGGCTTCCACCCGGAGTACGAGAAGCTCACCGGCAAGAAGCCCAAGCTGGGCGAGCTCGACCGGATCAAGATCGACCTGTCGCCCTCGAAGCAGATCACCTTCGTGATCAAGGCCTACTTCGCCGTGACCGCCGGCTCGGTCCAGCTCGGCGTCGACGGCCGCTTCACCGCCGACTTCTCGGTGATCGTGGCCAAGGCCTGGGTCACGCTCGACATGATCTTCATCTGGGCGCCGCGGTTCGCCTTCAAGGTCTCGCTCGAGGTCGGCGCCGAGGTCGAGCTGCTCGGCTTCACGTTCTGCTCGATCGTCCTGCGCGGGACGCTCGAGGGCACGCGCCCCTTCCGCCTGGCGGGCCACATCAAGGTCGACGTGTGGTTCCTGCCGACCTTCGACGAGGACGTCGGCCCGATCACCTGGGGCGACGACCCGGCTCCCGCCCTGCCCGCGGTCAGTGCGCTCGCCCTGGCGGCCGGGGCCCTGCGGGAGCCCGAGTCCTGGCGCGCGACCCTGCCCGCCCACGCCGCCCAGATGGTCACCCTCGCGGGCGTCGAGGACGCCCAGGGCCGCATCGCGCACCCGATGGCCGGGCTCGAGGTCAGCCAGACGCAGGTGCCGCTGGGCGTGAAGATCTCGCACCTCGGCGCCTCGCCCGTCACCGCCGACCTGGTCACGCTCGGCGCCCCGACGTCGACCACGTCGGGGCAGGTCGCCGCGGTCAGCGAGCTGCGGATGCCCTTCGCCGTCGGCCACTTCCTCGACCTCGACGGCGAGAAGCTGCTGGCCCGCTCCGGGTTCGAGCAGCTGCCCGGCGGCTGCCGGATCTCCGCGGCCACGACGCCGAAGGTCGGCGCGACCGCGAGCGAGCGGGTGGCCTACCGCACCTATGTCCGCAACGACGACGACCGGCTCAAGCCGGACCTGCGCGAGGACCTGGTCTTCGCCTCCTTCGCCGGTCGGTACGCCGGCCAGAGCGTCGTCGGGCGCCGGGTCGAGGACGCCGGCAACCCCTACCTCCGCCACGCCCCGGTCACCGGGCCGGTCGTCGACGTGGCGGCCCAGGGCAGCTCGATCGTCAGCGACGCGCTCACGGGCGCCGCGCTGGGTCTCGGGATGCTCTCGGGCACCGAGGCCTCGCTGGTCACCGACGCCCTCCAGTCCGTCGGCGTCGCCGCCACCCGCACCACGACGAGGGGATGAGCCGTGGCCGAGATCGACAAGTTCGCCGCCCAGGTCGTGCAGACCTTCGACCCGTCGGTGTCCCAGGTGGTCAAGGACGCCTTCGCGCTGGCCGTCCCGCCCGAGGAGGAGTACGACGAGAGCACGGTCTCGATCGAGGAGCTCGACTTCGCCTCCTTCGCGGTGTCCGGGCTGGCCGCCACGGCAGACGCCCCCGCCCCCGGCCAGGTCCGCTCGAGCTCGGAGGTGACGATCCCGCTGCAGGACAGCGCCGGCGGCCACGACCAGGCCGGCACGACCGTGACGCTCTACGGCCCCGGTGACGTGGTCGGGATCGACCTCGACCAGATCATCCGCCGCTATCCCGCGCCCGGCACGCTCACCGCCGAGGAGACGGTCCTCGCCCACGTCGAGCTCGACCGGCCCGAGCTGCCGTGGACGTTCAGCGCGGCACGGGCCGAGGGCAGCCTGCGGCCGTGGGTCACGCTCGTCGTGGTCGAGCGGGCGACCGCGGAGTGGGAGCCGCGCACCGGGCAGCTGCCGGTCCTGCGCGTCCCGCTCGCCCAGCTGCCGTCCCTGGCTGGCGTCCACCTGTGGGCGCACGCCCAGGCCTCGCGCAGCAGCGCCTCGCTCGAGGTGCGCCTCAGCCCGGAGCACGCCCCGGTGAACCTGTCCCGCCTGGTCTCGCCGCGCGTCCTGACCCAGGACACCGACTACGTCGCGGCGATCGTGCCGACGACCGACGTGGGCGTGCGCGCGGGCCTGGGCACGACCGGCGGCACCCTGGGGCCCGGCTGGGGTCCCGGCGGAGACGACCCGGTCCGCCTGCCGGTGCTCGACAGCTGGGAGTTCCGCACCGGACCGGACGGCGACTTCGCCACCATCGCGCTGCGCCTACAGGGCGTCGCGGCGCCGTACGAGGTGGGCCGCCGCCACCTCGACGTCTCCGTCCCGGGCCGGCCGATGGACTCCACGCTCGACGACGACGCGGTCGGCGCGAAGCAGGTGCTGCGCTGCGCGCTGTTCTCGCCGTCCTCGCCGCCGACCCCCGAGGCGGCGCAGCAGGAGACCGCGACGTGGCCCGCGGAGATGGTCGACGAGCTGCGGCGCGAGCTCGACCTCCCCGCCCGGATCGAGGGAGCCGAGGAGCACACCGGAGGCGTGCCGGACCTGCCGATCCTCGGGCCCCGGCTCTACGCCAAGCTGCACCGCGGCAGCCCGGTCGTCACCGGCGACGACTGGTTCGCCGAGCTCAACCTCGCGCCCACCAAGCGCGTCGTGGCCGGTCTCGGCACCCGGGTGGTCCAGCGCGACCAGGAGCAGCTGATGCAGGCCGCGTGGGCGCAGGTCGGTGAGGTGGAGAAGGCCAACCGGGCGATCGACCTCGCCCGCCTCGCCGAGCTGCTCGCCCAGCGGGTGCACTCGCGGCTCGGCACCCTCGAGCCCGGCCGGCTGCTGCAGGTCGCGGCACCGCTGGCCACCCGCGTCGTCCTGCCTGCGGGCCACACGCTCGCCGCCGAGGTCGCCGCCAGCGCGACCCCGAGCACCGTGGTCTCCGGCGCCTTCCGCCGCGCGACCCGTCCCGGTGGGCCGCTGGTGGGGCGGGCCGCGGACGGCACCCGCGCGCGCACCGGCGCGCTCGTCGGTCGCGAGACGCTGCGCGACTTCACCCGGCTCTACCGCAACCCCGACGGGATCGGCGGGCTCAGCCAGGCCGCGGTCGCCACGCTCGACACCTCGCTGGTCGCCCGCGCGATCGGCGTCGACGCCGGCGAGGTCCCGACGGTGCTGGAGCGCGCGACGGCGAGCATCGGCGCCGGTCTGGTCGCCCACCTCACCGACACCGCGCAGTGGCAGGCACCGACGCCCGGTCTCGACCTGGGCAAGCAGCTGGTCGACCGGTGGAGCGGCGTGCTCCTCGAGCAGCAGCAGGACCCCGCGATCCGCGCGGTACGCGACCAGCGCGTCGGCCCGCTCGCCGCCGAGCTGGCCACCAACCCGCGCGTCGAGCGGCTGGAGCACGCCGGCGGCCTCGACGTACGCCGGCAGCTGGAGCGCCAGGCGGTCGAGATCAACAACGCGCTCATCCAGGACCTGGTCGTGCCCGAGGGGCCGGTGATCCGCCCCGAGCCCGGCCCGCACCCGGGCCCGTTCCGCCCCGGACCCTTCCGTCCCGGGCCCTTCCGTCCCGGGCCGCTCCAGCCCGGCCGGTTCGGCTCGCCCCGGTCCGGGGTGCGGCAGCCGCTCGGGGGCAACCGCATCTTCATCCACGACGTCGAGGGGCTCAACCAGATCGACCCCGACGCGCTGCAGCACATCGACCTCGACGACAACCCGCGGGTCCGCGCCCACGCGCTGGAGCAGCTGGCCGCGGTCGCCGACATCAAGCTCACCCCGATCCTCGACCACGCCGCCCAGCTGACGACAGACGACCTCCGCGCGCAGATGGTCCGGCTGGTCGACCCCGGCGACCTGCTCACGATCAGCCTGGTGCCGCGGCCGAGGGTGGCCGACGTGAGCCCGCTCCTGGAGACACTCGAGCCGTCCCGGACGGTCCGCGCTGCCCTGGACGGGCGGCTGCGGCTCAGCGACGCGGCGCTGGCCGAGCGCTGGCGGCTCAGCCCGTTCATCGTGCCGATCCGGGCCGCGCCGCACTTCGACCGGCCGATGTATCAGGCGCTCCACGACTACAACCGCGACTGGCTGGTGCCGGGTCTCGGTCTGCTTCCCGCCGACGACTTCGTGACCGTGCTGTCGACCAACAGCGAGTTCATGGAGGCGTTCCTGGTCGGGCTCTCCGACGAGATGGGTCGCGAGCTGCTGTGGCGCAACTACCCCACCGACCAGCGAGGCACCTACTTCAAGCGGTTCTGGGACGACCGCCAGGACGAGCTCGCCCAGCAGATCCACGCCTTCAGCCACCGCCCGCTCGGCACCCACCTCGCGGTCGGCGGCTCCGGGGGCAGCGACCCGCGCGCCGTGGTCGTGATCAAGAGCGAGCTCGTGCGCCGCTACCCCGACCTCATCGTCCAGGTGGTGAGGAACCAGGGCACCGTGCACGACCCGGTCTTCGAGGCCCCCGGGTCGCCGCAGCAGACGGTCGAGCAGCTCTTCGCCGCCCACCTCGAGCCGGACGTCGCCCTGATCGGCGTCGACCTCTCGATCGAGGAGCTCGACGACCCGTCGTGGTGGATCCTCGTCGCCGAGCACCCGAGCGCCACCCGGTTCGACCGGCCGCGCGACAGCGACCTGCCGCCCGGCGAGCGGTTCCTCGAGGTGCCGGGGGCCGGCAACGGTGCCGCCTTCGCCGCTGCTCGGCTGCACGACCCCGTGCGCGTGGCGTTCCAGGCGACGGACCTGATCGTGAGGGAGGCCTGAGATGCCGGTCGACATCCCCCAGGAGCTGCTCGACGCCCGCGCCGGCGTCGCCGACCTGATCGCGCAGCGCTCGCGGCTGGTCGCGGACGGCCGCCGCCGCACCGACCTGCTCGAGATCGACCGGGAGCTCGGCTCGCTGCTCGACCGGTTCCGGGTCGACCCGTGCGACGCGTCCCCGGAGGTGCCGCTGGTGCTGCTGCCGGTGCGTGTGGAGACCAAGCTCGCCGCCGACGGGCGCACGCTCCGCGTGCGGATCACCCCCGACGAGGTCCACGTCGACGCGCTCGCCCGCACCCTGACCGACGAGGAGCAGGCCGCAGGCCGCGCCTACTGGAGCGCCCGCTGGGCCGGCGACGACCCCGCGGCCTGGAGCGACCTGGTCGAGACGGTCACCGGACGACGTGCCGGCTGGGTCGCTCGGGCCACCCGCCCGACCAACGCCGACCAGGCGCCGGCCGTCGACCCGGTCTTCCCCGACCCGCCGACCGAGGTCGCGCGCGGGTCGGTGGCGCGGTGCCTGCCCGACCGGTTCGTCGTCCGCGTCTTCGTCGGCGGGCGCGACCCGGTCACCGTGACCGGCGGGCCGATCGCACCCGACATCGCGCTGTCGCCGATCTCGTTCGGTGACGACGACCTGGCCTCGGCCAACGGCATGCGCGTCCCGGTCGGCTCGGAGTGGACCGTGGACTTCGACGCCGCCAAGGCCATCGGGCTCGCAGTCGAGGTCGAGCTGCCGGCAGGTTCTGGTCACATCGACAAGATCGTGGTCGTCGGCACCCGTCGCTCGGTCCCGGAGGAGCAGAACGCCGCCGACCTCGCCGAGCTCTTCGAGAGCCACCGCTACAGCGACGGGTTCTCCGTGCTCGCGGCCGGGACGCCGACCAACAACGCCGAGGCCGAGCGCTCGCCGTACCAGCCGACCCGCCCGCCCTCCCCCGCCGCTGGCCGCCGAGCCCGCGTCCGGCGACGCCCTGTCGCTCGGCGCGCTCCTCGGGCTGCCGGCCGAGGGCGTCGAGGACCTGCTCGAGCCCGGGACGCCGCGCTCGACCCTCGCGGTGACCCAGCGGGACGCCAACACCGCGCTCTGGTACGCCACCTGGCACCCCGTGCTCCTGCGCGTCGACGACGCCGACGTGGAGGGCGTGACACCGGGCTCGATCGAGTCCGCGCGCCAGACGCACCGCGACCACGTGCGCGCGGCGGGGCACGCGCCGGCGGTGCTGCTCGGGGCGCAGCCCTACGGCGTCCTGCCGGTCACCGACCTCGGCGCCTGGCGCCCGCGACGCGGCGACCTCACCACCGTCCTGGTCCCGCTCGTGCAGCGCACGCTGGCCCGCTGGGTCTCGCGGTCGCGCACGCTGCCGCAGGTGCGCCCGGGCCACGACATCAGCGACGACGACCTGCTGGACCTCATGGGCACCCACCCGGCCTCGCAGTCGGTGCGCGCACGGCCGGCCGTCGACGGGCCGCAGGTCAGGACGCTCGCCGCGGCGACCGGTGCGGACGACGACCGGGTGCACGCCGAGCGGCAGGTCGCGCACGCCGTCCTGTCGCAGTACTCCGTCACCGCGGCCACGCGCCTGCTCGCGCCGGCGCTGCACGACCAGAGCCGCGCGATCGCGCTGCCGCTGGTCTCCGAGCGCGACGCCGAGGTGATCGCGGCGATCCTCGTCGACCGGACGCCGCAGGTCGACAGCGTCCTGCAGGCCCTGCTCGACGTCGCGTGGGACGAGGCGAAGGCCGCCGTGGGTCGGGCCGCGCCGGCGGAGTACGTCCCGCCGCTGATCGACCTCGTCACGATCCCGGCCGACCTGATCGAGATCGTGCGGCAGGCCGGAGGCGGGGTGCCTCAGGTCGACCCGTCGCGGCTGCACGCCGCGGCGGCGCAGATCCGGTCCACGGTGCTGTTCGACGGCCAGCCGACCGAGCCGCTGAGCCTCTCCGCGGTCGAGCCGATCGCGGAGACCCGCACCTCGCTGGCGCAGGTCGCGCTCGACCTCGGCGACACCCCACAGGCACGGTGGGTCGGGCAGGAGGCGATCGCCGGGCTGCTGACCGCCTTCGCCGCGCGGATCGAGGTGGCGGCCGCGATGAGCGGGCTCGGCGCTGCGCCGCTGGAGGAGCGCCGCACCGCGGTCGCGTCGGCGCTCGACGTGGCCTCGCACCGGGTCGACGCCTGGGCCACGGCGCTGGCCGCCTCCCGCACGTCGGTCGGCACCGGGGAGGCGACGGTCGGGGCATTCGGCTACGTCGAGGGGATCGACCTCGCCGCGCCCGCGCGGGCACCGCAGGGCTGGATCCACGCGCCGAGCACCAGCCACGCCACGGCGGCCGGCGTCCTCGCCAGCGCGCACCGGTCGCGCATCGGGGCGAAGGACGGGCAGGAGCCGTTCGCCATCGACCTGTCGAGCCGCCGCGGTGCCGAGCTGCGTCGGGTGCTCGAAGGGGTCGCCGCAGGGCAGAGCATCGGCGCGCTGCTGGGCTACCAGGTCGAGCGCGGTCTCACCGGCTCCGCGGCGCGGTTCCAGCTGAGCCTGCGCGAGCTCGCGCCGCTGGAGACCGACGAGCTCGACAACGACCTCGCCGAGGCCGACCGCACCGCCCGCGTCGCCGCGGCCAACGTGGTCGACGGGGTGGCGCTGCTGCGCGACTTCCCAGTCCAGCAGGGGCTCCCGGGCTTGCGGGCCAAGCTCGACGCGAAGCCGAAGAACGCCTACGTCGACCAGTGGGACCCGGTCTCCGAGGCGGAGTGGAGGGTCGTCACCGCGGCGATCGACGGTGCCGCCGCCACCCTCGACGCGGTCGCGGACGCCTTGCTCAGCGAGTCGGTCCTGCAGTACGCCACCGGCAACCCCGCCCGCGCCGCGGCCGCCCTGGACGCGATGTCCTCCGGCGGCGGCGTCGACCCCGAGCTGGCCGTGCTCGCGACCCGGCAGGCCGGCCGGTCGCTGACCCACGCGGCGATCGCCGTCCTGCCCGAGGACGCGACGGGGTGGTCGACCACCCGGCCCCGGGCGGTCGCGGACCCGCGGCTCGAGGCCTGGGCGGCGGGGAGGCTCGGCGACCCGTCGCTGATCGTGGTGAGCGACGGGCCCGGCGGTCGGCTGACCCTCGACGGGGCCGGCCTGGCCGCGCTGGACCTGGTGTTCGTCGACGACGAGGCCGCCCTGCTGCGGCTGCTTCGCACCGCCTTCCCGACCCTGGAGTCAGCGTCCTCGGAGCGGGGCGGCGACTGGCCGGACGACGCGATCCCGGTCGTCGCCGCGGCCACCCTCGCCGGCTCGCTGCGCAGCATCGTGGCCGGCGCCGCTCCGCTCGAGCCCTCGGACCTCGTGCGCTCCGGTGTCCCGGTCCAGCGAGCCCTCGACGCCGACGAGCTGCTCGGCCGCTGCGACGCGCTGCTGGCCTCGCTCGGGACCGTCCTCGCGGCCGGCTCCGCGGTCGTGGACGCCGTCCCCGACACCCTCGCGGTCGAGGAGGACCAGGTCGCCGGGGTCGTCGACGCCGTGGCCGCGCTGGCCGCCTACGGCATCCCGCTCGTGCCGGACCCCGAGATCCCCGCCAACGTGTCGTGGGCGTGGGGCGCCTGGCAGTCCGCCGTCGCCCGGCACCAGCGTGCGACCGCGCTGCTGGCCGAGGTGCGCAAGCCCCGCGACACCCCGCGCACTGCGACCGAGCTGCTCGACGCCGCGACCGCCGTGGTGGGGGCCGTGCTGGGGGACGGGTTCCGGCCGCTGCCCGTGCTGCGCCCCGTGGGCGGGGCGGACGACTTCGTCGAGGCGCTCACCTCACCGACCTTCGCCGCTCCCCCGGCCGCGGCGGTCAACGCGTTCGTGCGCGACCACGCGACCGTCCGGGCGGGGATGGGCCGGCTCGCCGAGGCCCAGCTGCTCGGCCGCGCCCTGCGCCGACCGGCGGCGCTGTCCGTCGTACAGCTGACGGAGCGGGACGCCGCCGGCCCTGCACCCGGCACCGACCGCTGGCTCGCGGGACCGCTGCCCGACGACCAGCCGTGGCCGCAGCACAGCGCCACGCACGTCGTGGCCGACCTCGCCGCCGAGCCGGGGGCGTACGCCGGCGGTCTGGCCGGGTTCTCCTTCGACGGGTGGGCCGAGCAGCTGCCCTTCCAGCCGGACCCGCGGGCCTTCGACCCGGACGCGCCGGACAACCCGCTGCGCGCGGCGCGAGCCACGACCGGTCTCGCGGTGCAGGCCGACCAGTCCTCGGCGAGGGCCCCGCAGGTCATCCTCTCCGCGGTCTCACCCGACGGGAGCCGGTGGACCACGGACTCGGTGGTCGACACCGTGCTCGCCGCGGTCGACCTCGCCCGCGCGCGGATGGTGACGCTGGAGAAGGTGCCGGGCGATGCGGCGGTGCTGCCGGCGATCTACGTCGCGAGCCCGTGGCTGCAGCCGCGCAAGGGGCTGCAGTTCTCCGACATCGCCCACATCGACTGGAGCACTGTCCGCTACCGCTTCATCTCGGAGGTGCCGTGATGCCCGGCAAGATCGATCCGCTGGCGCTCATCGTCACCGAGCTGAACCCGGACCTCCACCACATCGCCGACCTGATCGGCATCGTCGACCCGCCGGCGATGGTCCGGATCGAGCCGGACTCGACCACGGGCGACCCCGGACCCGGCGCGGAGGCCCGCGTCGCCGACCCCGCGTGGATGCTCGGACGCCAGTGGCAGCTCGGCGAGCTCACCGGCGAGAACGCCGGCACCGTCGTCGCGGTCGAGGTCGCCTCCCGGGCGCTGCCGATCACTGGGTGGGCCCCGCTCGACGACTCCACCTCGCTGGACGACGCGGGCTGGCGGCCGTGGCACGAGGGCGCGCTGCTCGAGGAGCTGGTGCAGGACGTGCCGGGCTTCGGTCCCTCGGCGGGGCTGCGGCAGCGGGCCGAGGCCGGCGCGCAGCTGGTCGACCTGCTCGCCGACGCGGGCGAGTCCGCCCTGGCCGAGACGATCACGTCCGCGCACCCGCTCTCCCTCTCGCCCGACCCGCTCGACCCCGACTCGGGGCTCGACCCCCAGGGCCCTCGCCTGCTACGGGTCCTGGGGGGCGTCGTCCCCGACGGCGCCGCGGTCCTCGCCGCGGTCGACGACGGGTCGGCCCCGTGGCTGGCGTCGGCCTCGGCCGACGCCCGGGCCGTGCTGGACTCCTGGCGCACCTGGCTCGTCGGCGCCCCGTCGGGTGGGGCGTGGTCGACCGAGCGCCTGGAGTACCGGTTCGCCCTGCGGTTCGGGGGCTCCGACGGCACCCCGGCGGCGTACTTCCGCGCGACGCAGTTCGGCTCTGCCCAGGTGCGCTGGAGCGACCTCGAGTGGGTGCCGGACGCCGCGCCCGTCGTTCCGGACGCGCCCCCGGGCGCCCCGGTCGACACCGTCGCGACCATGCTCGCGACACCGCTGCGCTATCCCGGCATGCCCGCCGACCGCTACTGGCAGCTCGAGGACGGCCGCGTCGACCTCAACGCGATCGAGGCTCAGCCGACCGACCTCGCGCGGCTGTGCCTGGCGGAGTTCGCGATGACCTCCGGCGACGACTGGCTCGGCGTCCCCGTCGACGGTCTCCTCGGCGCGGCCAACCAGGTCCGCTCGGTCGAGCTGCTCGACAACTACGGCGACCGCGTCGCCTCGCCGGAGCTCGTCGACCGCGGCTTCACGATGTACGGCGTCTCCTCCGCGCGTGGAGACCGGTTCCCCGGCATCGTCCTCCCGCCCGTCGCCGACGGCGTGCTGGTCGGCGAGGCGGTCGAGGAGATCCTGTTCCTGCGCGACGAGATGGCCAACATGGCGTGGGCGATCGAGCAGACGGTGCTGGCGCCGTCCGGCACGCCACGCACCCGCTCCAACGAGCCGGCTCCCCCGCCTGATCCGTGGCCGGCTCACTTGACGCCGCAGGAGCGGGTCTACCGGTTGCAGACGGCCGTCCCCGCGCACTGGATCCCGCTCTTGCCGGTCTCCCTGCGGGCGGGTGCGATCTCGCTGCGGAAGGGGGCGCTGCTGCTCGACGACCAGCCCGTGCTGCCGGTCGGCGTCACGCTCTCGCCCACCCCGCTGACCTTCCCCGGCGAGGAGCTGCCTCGGGAGGGGGTCGCGCTCCGCGCGGTCCCGGTGCTCGCCCGCCGCGCGGACGGCACCTACGTGCGCTGGACGGCGTACCGCGTGAGGACGGGGCGGGGTGAGGCGTCCAGCCGGCTGGCGTGGGACTCGGCGCTGGCGATCACCGACCTGCGTCGGTAGGCAGGACGTGCACGTCACGATGTGACGCCGGACGTACGCCTCGAGGGTGTCAGCACCATCCATCCAGGAGGACACCATGACCGACCTCAGCACGATGCCGCCCGTCCGCGTCGACCCCGCGCACCTGCGCGCGACCGTCCGCGCCAATGCGGACAAGCTCGTCGCGTTCCTCGAGAACGGCGGCAACGCCCCGGAGGGACTGTTCGCCCCGGCGGTCTTCGGCGACCTGACCTTTCCGCAGTGGCGCATCCAGACCGAGGGGGCCGAGGAGCTCGTGGCGGGCCGCCGACAGCTGCACCCCCAGCCGGGGCGGGTGAGGCTGGAGCGCGTCACCCCCACAGCGACGGGCTACGTGGTCACGCTCGAGGAGCGCTGGGAGGACGGCGGTCAGCAGTGGTACTGCCGGGAGGGCTTCGTCCTCGACCTCGACGAGGACGGCGCGATCCACGACTTCACGCTCTACTGCACCGGCGACTGGGACGAGGAGCGTCAGCGCGAGCATGCGGAGACCGTGACCCTGCCTCGTCCCTAGTGCCACGATGGAGAAGTGCGACCCACCGCGGGGGACCTCCCGGACCCGGCGCGCCAGGCACTGCGCCTGGCGGAGTCCTACGTGTTCGGCACCGATCCGGGCGGCATCCCCGCCGTCCTCCACGAGGCGTTCGAGTCCTCCGCCGACGACCGGGTCCGTGCCCGGCTCGGCGCCACCCTCGCGCGCTGCTGGGCGTACGCCGGCGCCCACACCCGCGCGGTCCCGTTCGCCGACGCTGCCCTCGCCCACGCGAGCGCGACCGGTGACGACGCACTCGTCGCAGACGCGCTCGACGCCGCGCTCGCCACGCACTGGGGGCCCGACGAGCTCTCCGTGCGCCAGGGCCTGGCGCGGCGTCTCGACGACGTCACCGCCCACGTCGTCGACGTGGACGTCCGCACGCGGGCGCACCTGTGGACCCTCACCGTCGCCTTCGAGCTGCTCGACCTGCCGGCGGTGAACCGGCAGCTACGCGCCCTGGACGTGCTCGGCCGGGAGTCGCCACGAGCGAGGTTCTTCGCATCGTCGCGGCGCCTGACCCTCGATCTCGTGCAGGGCAGGACCGACACCGCGGCGGAGCTGGTCGCGGTGGCCGGCCGGGCGTGCACAGACAGCCGGGCTGGCCGACGCCTGGCTGGTGCTGGCGAGCATGCGTGGCTACGCCGCGGTCCACCGTGGTGACCGGGCCACCGCGGCCGAGCTGGCCCGGCTACGCCGAGGAGTTCGCAGTCCGCGAGGGTGTCCGGGAGCTCTACGCCGAGGCGGCGTGGATGTGGCTCGGCGCGGGCGAGGTTCAGCGCGCCACGCGCTGGTCGCGACCTTCGATGCCGGCGTGCTGACCGCGCTGCCGCGCGACTTCAGCTACCTCCCGACCCTCCAGCTGGTCCTCGACGTCGCCCTGCACGCCGGGGACGTCGAGCTCGTGGCTCGAGTCGAGCCCCTCCTCCTCCCCATACGCCGGCCGCGCCGTCGTCACCTCGGGCGGCGTGATGTTCCACGGGGTCACCGACGACACGCTCTCCTGGGCCGCGGGCCTGCGCGGCGACGACGCCGCTGCTGCCCGGCTGCACAGAGGACGCCGTCTACGACGTACTCCCGGATCGGCGCGACGTGGTGGCGTCAGCGGCTCGAGCGCTGGAGCCCGGCCTCGCACACCCGCACCGGGCCGATGGCCGAGGGGACGATGACCCTGCGTCCGGGCCCGCCCGGCACGTGGCTGGTCGGCCACGCCGGCGCGATCTCCGCTGTGCCGGCACGCAAGGGCATGGTCCACCTCCACGTGCTGCTGTCTCGCCCGGGCAGCGGTGTCGACGCGCTCGCCCTGGCGGGGGGACGTGTCGTCGAGAGCGACCTCGGGCCACGAGCCGACAGCGCCGCGCTGATCGCCTACCGCCGACACCTCAGCCAGCTCGACGAGGCGCTCGACGCCGCGGACGCGTCGGGCGACGCGACGCGGGCAGGGATCCTGGCCTCCGAACGGGACGCGCTGCTGGCCGAGATCTCCGCGGCCACGGGGCTCGGGGGCCGAGCCCGTCAGGTCGGCGGCACGAGGGAACGCGCGCGGGTGACCGTGCGCAAGGCGATCGCGAGCGCCATCGAGGACGATCACGACCGCCGATCCTGTCGTCGGCCGACACCTGGCGACCCACGTCCGGACCGGGTTCACCTGCAGCTACGAGCCCGACCTGGACCGGCCCGCGGGGTGGGATCTGTGACCCGTGATCCGAGCTGAGCGAGGACTGTGACTACTTCCTGCGCAGCCAGCTGACCGCCTGCTCGATCCTCCAGCCGCTGACCGAGTACGTCGACTTGCCGGCGTTGCCACCTGACCTCGCCGAGACCTTGCGCACCTCGTTGGTGATGCGGGTCGAGATCGCCTCCACGACGTCGTACGGCAGGCGTGCCCAGCGGGCGATCATCGCGTCCTCGGAGGTGACGGGGTGCAGGACGATCGGGTGGCCGTAGGTGCGGCGGTCGCCCTGGACCCCGCGGAGCGGACGTCGCCGAGCAGGACGACGGGGAACTGCCAGATGTCGCGGCCGAGACCGGCCTTGCTGAACTCCTCGCGTCGGTGCGTCCTACCGCCGCCTATCGGCGTCGACAAGTGTCGCGACCAGGCGATTCAGCAGAGGGCTTCCAGCATGTGGTCGAGCTCCTCGATGGGGCGGCCCGGTGGAAGAACCACCATGGGCACCTGCGCGCCACCGGCGTACCAACGCCCCAGAGCCTCACGTGCCTGCTCGGCATCTCCCCACAGGGTCAGCTCGTCGAACAGCATCCTCGCTGACTCCGGCACTACGAAGGTGCGCCCGGTCGGGTTGGCCGCGAGGATCTCCTGGACCGCGTGACCGTGACCGAGTCGGCGAAGGGTCTCGCGGTAGAGGGGGCCCATGCTCACGAGGTAGAACGACACCCACCACGAGGCCATCTCCAGGGCCGTGGCGGGGTCGGGCGAGACCGCTGCCGGCACGCAGGGGGCGATGAGCGGAAGCCCCGACGGGGCTCCGTCCGCGCCGCACCCTCGCGGAGGAGCTCGAGGCTCGCGTCGAGCCCGGAGAGCGGCAGGAGGAATGGCGCCCAGCCGTCGGCGAGCTCACCCGCGAGACGAACGGACTGCGGCCCCAGCGCGGCGAGGTAGATGGGAATCTCTCGCTGCGGCGTGACGGCGAGCTTCAGCGGCCGGGTCTCGCGGTCGACGCTCGGTTCGAGTCGTTGCCCCTCGAGCAACCGGCGCACTTGCCGAGTGACAGCATCGAGACGCTGGACCGGCTTGGCGAACTCGAGGTCATGGAGCCCCTCGGCAAGGGGCGGGCTCCCGGCGCCGAGCCCCAGCACGAACCGGTCGGCCGAGACGTCCGCGAGGCTGGCGGCGAGCATGGCGATCGTGGCCGGCGTGCGCCCCCAGATGTTGAGGATGCCCGTACCGAGGGCGATCCGCCGTGTTCGCGTCGCGACCTCCGCCAGGAGCACGCCCGCGTCGTGCCCCCAGCCCTCGGCGACGAAGAACGTCTCGTACCCGAGGGCTTCCGCCCGATCAGCCAGGTGGAGCACGACCGGACGCCGTGTCTCCATGGGGGTCAGTCCAACTGCAAGCGGTCGAGTTGGCACCACTCGATGATCCCTGCGTGTCAGCCTGAAGTACAGAAGACCCACCGCATGAGCAAGGTGAACCGAGCCCCGCCAGCCACGCTTCACCGCCGCTCCGGACACGCCGCGGGCTCCATCCCAGGAAGGTCCACCGCCACTCTCCCGGGCGTCGCTCGCGCCATGGTTGGCGGGTATCTCCCCCGGCTGCGGACACTACGATCGTCCGATGAGCGCGAACCTCGTCACGAAGAACCTCGCCGGCGGGCACGCTCACCGCACCCTCTTCGAGTCCCTGGACCTGACGGTGGCGCCCGGAGACGTCGTCGGCGTGGTCGGCGCCAACGGTGCGGGCAAGACCACCTTGTTGCGGATCCTCGCCGGCGACCTCGACCCGCTCGGCGGTTCGATCTCGACCACGCCCAACGACGCTTCGTCGGCTGGCTTCCCAGGAGCACGAACGGGTCGAGGGGGAGACCGTCCTGGACTACGTCGGCCGTCGTACGGGGGCCGCTGCGGCTACCGAGGCCATGGAACGGGCCGCTGTCGCGCTCGGTGACGGCGATGAGTCCCCGGCCGCGGGGGACGCGTACGCGCACGCTTTCGACCACTGGCTGGCCAGCGGTGCGCCGGACCTCGACGAGAGACTCCCGGCGGTGATGGCTGAGCTCGGTCTCGACGTCGGCACGGACGCCTTGATGACATCACTGTCGGGTGGGCAGGCGGCCCGAGCAGCGCTGGCCGCGCTGCTCCTCAGTCGCTTCGACCTGTGCTGCTCGACGAGCCCACCAACGACCTCGACCTCGCTGGACTCGAGCGCTGGAGGGGTTCGTGCGCGGGCTGCGCTCCGGGGTCGTGCTGTCTCCCACGATCGCGAGTTCCTCTCGCGGGTCGTGACTCGCGTCGTGGAGCTCGACCTGGCCCAGCACCAGGTCGCGGTCTACGACGGTGGCTACGACGCGTTCCTCGAGGAGCGGGAGATCGCACGGCGGCACGCCGGGAGGTCTACGAGGAGTACGCCGAGCACGAGGGAGGACCTGGTCAGCCGCGCCGCACCCAGCGGGAGTGGAGCTCCCAAGGGGTCCGCAACGCCATCAAGAAGGCCCGGACAACGACAAGATCCGCCGCAAGGCGTAGCGTGGAGTCCTCGGAGAAGCAGGCACAGAAGGTCCGCCAGATGGAATCCCGGATCGCCGCCTCGTGGAGGTCGAAGAACCCCGCAAGGAGTGGGCGCTCCGCTTCACGATCGGCAGTGCCCCGCGCTCCAGCTCGTCGTCGCCACGCTCGACGCGGCCACCGCGAGCCTCGGCAGCTTCACGTTCGGCCGGCCTCACTGCAGGTCAATGCAGGTGACCGGATCGGCGTCACCGGCCCCAACGGCGCCGGCAAGACGACGCTGCTGCGGCTCCTCCTCGGACGGATCGCGCCGGAGCCGGGAGAGCCAGCCTGGGCGCCTCGGTGGCCGTCGGTGAGATCGACCAGGCGCGCACCGGGCTGTCCGAGGACCTCCCTCTCGGGGACGCCTTCGAGACGGTCATGCCACACATGGCTCCTGCCGACGTCCGGACACTCTGGCGAAGTTCGGTCTCAAGGCTGACCAGGTGACCAGCCTGGTCGGTCGGCTCTCACCGGGCGAGCGCACGCGTGCGGCCATGGCGCTGCTGCAGGCCCGCGGGGTGAACCTCCTCGTCCTCGACGAGCCCACCAACCACTGGACCTACCGGCGATCGAGCAGCTCGAACAAGCTCGGAGTCCTACGACGGAGCCTGCTGCTGGTCACGCACGACCGACGGCTCGGACAACGTCGGCTCGACCAACGCTGGCACGTCCACGACGGAGAGGTCAGCACCGACGAGGGCTGACTGCGCAAGTAGAGCGCGCGCACCAGCCGCACGACCGCGTTGCGCGTCTTCGCTGTTTCGTGTTCACGAGCAGCGTCTACGCTTGCGGCGTGACGATCTCGTTTTGTTCTTGGCGTGTTTTTCGCGTGCTTCTCGCCGCTTCTCTTGAGGGACTTGTGTTTTCTTGTTTATGTGCTGTCGTTTTGACTTGTCGTTTATGTTATCTCTTTGTTTGTGCGTTGAAGTCGTCTCTACTTCTGACTGTACCTCGTTCACGTTGTCGACGGGTGTTCACTTGTGTCATTGACTTGTCACGTACGACGTGTATTGACTGTTTGTGCTTTCACCGACAACAGACTTCGAGTTTCGTTTATGAAGATGACCGCTATGTCTATCGCGCACTCCTTCTCACGGTTGTGTTGTTTATCCTCTTTATGTCGCTGTCGAGCGCCGCTTCGTGTGGTATCTCGCATTACACCAACTGTCTGCTCTAGCACGTGACGCAGTACTGGAACTGCCGGACCACGGCGGTGCAGGTCCTCTTCGTTACCGAGAGGTCAGGGCTCTACCCGGAGATCTCGACGCGCACCAGCTATTTGAACTTATTTATCTTAAAGGGTTTAATTTTTTATATTTTTAATTATTTTTAAGTTTATTAATTATTATCTCTAATAGAAAGGTGATATAAGTTACTACTAATATCGGTTAAATGACATCGCGGACCGTCACTCCCACTCGATCGTGCCCGGCGGCTTGCGAGGTGACGTCGAGGGCCACCCGGTTGACCTCGGCGGACCTCGTTGGTGATGCGGGTCGAGATCGCGCTCGAGGACGTCGTACGGCAGGCGCGCCCAGTCGGCGGTCATCGCGTCCTCGGAGGTGACCGGCCGCAGCACGACCGGGTGGCCGTAGGTGCGGCCGTCGCCCTGGACCCCGACCGAGCGGACGTCGGCGAGCAGCACCACGGGGAACTGCCAGATGTCGCGGTCGAGCCCGGCCGCGGTGAGCTCCTCGCGGGCGATCGCGTCGGCCTCGCGCAGGATGTCGAGGCGGTCGCGCGGTCACCTCGCCGATGATGCGGATGCCGAGGCCCGGGCCCGGGAAGGGGTGGCGCCAGACGATCTCGGCGGGCAGGCCGAGCTGCTCGCCGACCAGGCGGACCTCGTCCTTGAACAGGGTGCGCAGCGGCTCGACGAGCTGGAACTCCAGGTCCTCGGGCAGGCCGCCGACGTTGTGGTGGGACTTGATGTTGGCGGTGCCCGCGCCGCCGCCGGACTCGACGACGTCGGGGTAGAGCGTGCCCTGGACGAGGAACTGGACCTTCTCGCCCTGCTCGGCCGCCTCGCCGACGACCTCGGCCTCGGCGGCCTCGAAGACCCGGATGAACTCGCGGCCGATGATCTTGCGCTTCTCCTCGGGGTCGGTGACGCCGGCGAGCGCGTCGAGGAAGCGCTCGGCGGCGTCGACGACGTGCGAGGTCGACGCCGGTGGCGGCGACGAAGTCGCGCTCGACCTGCTCGGCCTCGCCCTTGCGCAGCAGGCCGTGGTCGACGAAGACGCAGGTCAGCCGGTCGCCGATGGCCCGCTGGACCAGCGCGGCCGCGACCGCGGAGTCGACGCCGCCGGACAGCCCGCAGATCGCGCGCCCGTCGCCGACCTGGGCGCGGATCGCGCTCGACCTGCTCCTCGACGATGTTGACCATCGTCCAGGTCGGGCCGGCAGCCGGCGATCGTCGTGCAGGAAGTGCTCAGCACCTGCCTGGCCGTGCTCGGAGTGCAGCACCTCGGGGTGCCACTGGACGCCGGCGAGGCCGCCGCTCGAGGTCCTCGAACGCCGCGACCGGCGAGCCGCCGGTCGCGGCGAGCACGGAGAAGCCCTCCGGCGCGGCGACGACCGAGTCGCCGTGGCTCATCCACACCCGGTGCTCGGCGGGGAGCTCGGCGAGCAGCGTGCCGGGCGCGGTCACCTCGACCGGCGGTGCGGCCGTACTCCCGGGCCCCGGTCGGGGCGACCTCGCCGCCGAGCGCCTGGGCCATCAGCCTGGAAGCCGTAGCACATGCCGAACACGGGGACCCCGGCGGTGAACAGCGCCGGGTCGATCTGCGGGGCGCCCTCGGCGTAGACCGACGAGGGGCCGCCGGAGAGCACGATCGCCGTCGGGCTCCTTGGCCAGCATCTCGGCGACCGGCATGGTGTGCGGGACGATCTCGGAGTAGACCCGGGCCTCGCGCACGCGGCGGGCGATCAGCTGGGCGTACTGCGCGCCGAAGTCGACGACGAGGACGAGGTCGTGGGAGGTGCTCACACGCGGCCTTTCGGGTCGGACGAGGAGACCCCGCAACTCTATCGCCCGACCACCGCCCGAGAATTCCGGTGACCGCCCGTCACGAGCGCCCCGGTCGGGTCGTTGCGAGGGTGAGCGCACTCGGCGACCCTCCCTCCGGCCGGGCCCGTGACCGCGTTCCGCGGCCGGCGCCCGCGACCGGGCTGGCTAGGGTGCGGGCCATGGCCCGTCCCCCTGTGCGTCGCGTCGTGCGCCGCGTCCTCCTCGCGATGGTGCTCCTGCTGGTCGTCGGGCTGGTCGGCGGCTACTGGTACGCCCGCCCCCTGCTGTTGACCGGCACCGGGTACGCCGCGCACAACGCCTGCGCGGTCCGCCTGCTCGCCGACCGGGACGACCCCGAGGCCGACCTGCCGCCCAACCCGCTGGTGCCGTTCCTGCGCACCTCCGAGGACGGGGCGCAGGTCACCGGCTCGCTGCTGGGGCTCCTGGCGAGGCAGGAGGCGCACTACACCGAGGGCTACGGCTGCACCCTGGGCGACCGGGCGCCGGACCTGGAGGCCCCCGACCCGGTGTCCGGGACGTCGCCCGTGCAGGACGGTGCGACCGATCCCGCCTACGACGCCGCTCTGGACCGCGCGTTCGGCACCGACCTGTCCCCCGCCGCGCGCGAGGACCTCGGCACCCGCGCCGTGGTCGTGGTGAAGGACGGTCGCGTGGTCGCGGAGCGCTACGCCGACGGCTTCACCGCCGACACCCGCCAGCTCGGCTGGTCGATGACCAAGTCGGTGACCAACCTGCTCGTCGGCCGGCTGGTCGCCCAGGGGCAGGTCCGCGTCGACGAGGACCGGCTCCGCGAGGGGTGGACCGACGGCCGCGCCGCCATCACGATCGACGAGCTGATGCGGATGACCAGCGGACTGGAGTGGGACGAGACCTACGCTCTCGGCACCCCGATCACGCGGATGCTCTACCTCGAGGACGACATGGGCGCCTACGTCGCCTCCCAGCCGCTGGCCCACCGGCCCGGGTCGCACCTGCAGTACTCCTCCGGCTCGACCACCCTGCTCTGCGACATCCTGCTCGACCTCACCGGGTCGGACGCCTCGCTGCCGAGCCAGCAGGTCTTCGGCCCGCTCGGCCTGTCCTCCTTCGTCGTCGAGCCCGACGCCGCGGGGACGCCGGTGTGCTCGTCCTACGGCTGGGCGACGCCGCGCGACTGGGCCGCGATCGGTCAGCTCGCGCTCGACGAGGGCGTGGTCGACGGGCAGCGACTGCTCCCCGAGGGCTGGATGCAGCAGGCCACGACGGCGACCCAGGCCGAGGAGTCCGAGGAGGACCAGCCCTACGGCGCGGGCTGGTGGCTCAACCGCCTGCCGGACGGCACGGCGTACGACGACCGGATGCCGCTCGACACCTACGAGGCGCTCGGTCACGACGGCCAGAGCATGGCGGTGATCCCCTCAGAAGGGCTCGTGGTGCTGCGGATGGGGTTCACGCCCAGGACCGAGGTCGACGACCGGTTCGGCGACCTGGTGCAGGACGTCGTCTCGGAGCTCGGCTGATGGACCTCCTGGACCATCTCCGCCGGCGGGAGGGCGGCGTGGTGCTGTTCGCGCTCACCCCGCCGCGGCTCTCGACTGCTCCCGACCGGGTCGCGGAGATCGCCGCGGCCACGATGGACCGGCTGCGCCCGCTCGGGCTGGACGGGCTCGTGCTCTACGACATCGACGACGAGAGCTCGCGCAACCCCTCGGAGCGGCCGTTCCCGTTCAGCCCGACGCTCGACCCGGCCGACTACCTCGGCCTCCTGGACGGCTGGGCGACGCCGGTGGTCGTCTACCGGGCGGTCGGCAAGCACGGGCCGGACGACCTCGAGACCTGGCTGGCGTCGCAGGACACCTCGCGGGTCGCCACGGTGCTGGTCGGCCCGTCGAGCTCCGCGTCCGCCCCTGCCCTCCCGCTGTCGCGGGCCCAGGAGCTGCGCCGCGACCTCGCCCCGGACCTCGTCCTCGGCGGGGTGGCCATCCCCGAGCGGCACCGCCGGCGCGGCGACGAGCACCATCGGCTCGTCGCGAAGCAGAGGGCCGGCTGCGGGTTCTTCGTCACCCAGGTCGTGTTCGACGTCAACGCCGCCAAGGACCTGGTCTCGGACTACCGGTGGGAGTGCGAGGCGGCCGGCCTGCACCCCGCCCCGGTCGTGTTCACCTTCTCGGTCTGCGGGTCGATGAGGACCCTGGAGTTCCTCCGCTGGCTGGGGGTCGACGTGCCCCGGTGGATCGAGAACGACCTGCGCCACTCCACCGACACGCTCGCCACCTCGTTGGAGCAGGCCTCCGCGGCCGCGGTGGAGCTCATCGCCTTCTGCCGGCGCCTCGGGGTGCCGTTCGGGATCAACGTCGAGAGCGTGTCGATCCGCCGGGTCGAGATCGAGACGTCGGTCGAGCTGGCCCGGCGGCTGGTCGAGCACGTGCGAGGCTGACCGGGTCGCCGCAGCTCGATCACGCCGAGGCCGACCGGGCCGCGCAGGTCGATCACGCCGAGGCCGACAGGGCCGACCCGCCGAGGCCGGACCGGGCCGGCGACGCGGCCGGCGGCGCTGCCGGCCGGACCGCTGGCCGGCGTACCTCGGCGGGAGAACTGGCACTAGTGAAACCGAACCCCAGCGAGGACCGCCTCAGGTGACCGCGACGATCGGCAGGCGCAGCGCGGCCGGGGCCGAGTCGGGCACGGCCGGGTGGGCCGGCTCGACCGGGGTGACCCGCTCGTACTCCGAGCCCAGCTCGGGGCGCGGGTCGGGCTCGCCCTTGTTGGGCCAGAACGACATCGCGCGCTCCGCCTGGGCGGTGATCGTCAGCGACGGGTTCACCCCCAGGTTGGCCGAGATCGCCGAGCCGTCGGCGACGTGCAGGCCGGGGTAGTTGAAGACGCGTTGGTAGGCGTCGACCACGCCGTCCTCGGGCGAGCGCCCGATCGTGGCGCCGCCGATGAAGTGCGCGGTCATCGGCATGTTGAACGGGTCGCCGATCGCCCCACCGGGGGTGCCGCCCATGATCTCGGCCATCTTGCGCACGACCTGGTGGGCCACCGGAATCCAGGTCGGGTTGGGCTCGCCGTGGCCCTGCCTGGAGGTCAGGCGCCACTTCTTGGTGCCGGGGATGCGCTTGGCGTAGGTGGTGATCGAGTTGTCCAGCGTCTGCATCACCAGCGCGATGACGGTGCGCTCCGACCAGTGCCGGACGTCGTAGAGGTCCACGATGCTGCGCTTCTGCAGCCACAGCTCGCCCAGCCAGGTGCGCCAGCGCGGCACCGGGCCGTCGCCGTCGGTGAGCACCGTCTGCATCAGCGACATCACGTTGCTGCCCTTGCCGTAGCGGCAGGGCTCGACGTGGGTGTCGGCGTCGGGGTGGAAGCTCGAGGTGATCGCGATGCCCTGGCTGTAGTCGATCGTGGTGTCGGGCGCGATCGCGCCGAGGATCGCCTCGGAGTTGGTGCGTGAGAGGTAGCCCAGCCGGTCCGACAGCTCGGGCAGGTGGCCTTGCGCCTTCATCTTGTGCAGCAGCTTCTGCGTGCCGATCGCGGCGGCCGCCATCACCAGCTGCTCGCAGGTGAGCGTGCGGGTCACGGACCTGCCGTTGCGCAGCGTGGCCTTCGTGTACTTCACCTTGAGCTCGTAGCCGCCGCCCTCGAGCGGTGTGATCCGGGTGACGGTGGTCAGCGGCATGACCACGGCGCCCCTCTGCTCGGCGAGGTAGAGGTAGTTCTTCACCAGGGTGTTCTTGGCGTCGTACTTGCAGCCGGTCATGCAGTCGCCGCACTGGAGGCACACGTGGCGCGCCGGTCCGGCGCCGCCGAAGTACGGGTCCTCGACCTCCTCGCCCGCACGCGCGTCCGGGCCGCCGAAGAACACCCCGACCGGCGTCGGGTGGAAGGTGTCGCCGACCCCGAGGTCGTTGGCGACCTTCTCCATCACGTCGTCGGCCGGCGTGCGCAGCGGGTTCTCGACGACCCCGAGCATGCGCTTGGCCTGGTCGTAGTACGGCGCGAGCTCGGCCTTCCAGTCGGTGATGTCGGCCCACTGCGGGTCCTGGTAGAACTGCTCGAGCGGCTCGTAGAGCGTGTTGGCGTAGACCAGCGACCCGCCGCCGACCCCCGCGCCCGCCATGATCAGCGAGTCGCGGACGGCCTCGATCCGCTGGATGCCGTAGCAGCCGACCTCGGGGCGGAAGAGGTAGCGCTTGAGGTCGAAGGAGGTCGTGGCGAAGTCCTCGTCCGAGAAGCGGGCGCCGGCCTCGACCACGCCGACCGAGTAGCCCTTCTCGGTCAGGCGGAGGGCCGAGACGGACCCGCCGAAGCCGGAGCCGATGACGAGGACGTCGAAGTCGAAGCTGGTGCTGCTGGTCACGGGCGGGAGCCTCTCACGTGCGGCCGAGCTTGGTCATGAGCTTGACATTGGCGGTCATGAACCTGGCGTAGCCCGCGTCGCTCATGCCGAGCATCGGGGCGAAGCGCAGCAGCCGCTGGGTGGCGACGGCCTGCGGCTCGGTGTAGCGCAGGATGCCCTCGGCGCCCTGGCGCCGGCCCATGCCGGACTCGCGCATGCCGCCCATCGGGGCGGCGATGCTGGCGAACGTCGCGCCGAAGGCCTCGTTGATGTTGACCGTGCCGCACTTGATCCGCTTCGCCAGCGCGCGGGCTCGCGGGCCGTCCTGGCTGTAGATCGAGGCGTTGAGGCCGTACTCGCCGTCGTTGGCGCGCTCGACCGCGTCGTCCTCGTCGGCGAAGCGGTAGAGCGAGATCACCGGCCCGAAGGTCTCGTCGCCGAAGCACGTCACGTCCGGGGTCGTGCCCTCGAGCACGGTCGGCTCGTAGACGTAGGGCCCGAGGTCGGGGCGTGCCCTGCCTCCGGTCAGGACGCGGACGCCCTTGCTGCGCGCGTCCTCGACGTGGGCGGTCACGGTGTCGAGCTGGTCCTGGGAGATCAGGCTGCCCATGTCGACGCCCCAGTCGGTGCTCGCCCCGAGGCTCATCGCGTTGACCCGGTCGACGAACTTCTGCACGAACCTGTCGTAGACCTGGTCGGCGACGTACATCCGCTCCATCGAGACGCAGAGCTGGCCGGCGTTGGAGAACGCGGCGCGTACGGCGCCCTCGGCGGCGCGGTCGAGGTCGGCGTCGCGCAGCACGAGGATGGGGTTCTTGCCGCCCAGCTCGAGCGAGCACCCGATCAGCCGCTCGGCGCACTGCCGGGCGATCAGCCTGCCGGTCGCGGTCGAGCCGGTGAAGCAGATGTAGTCGGCGCGCTCGATGATCTCGGTGCCGATCACGCGACCCGGGCCGGACACCATCTGCCACAGGTCCTCGGGGAACCCGGCCTGCTGGAGGATCTCCAGCCCGATCAGCGCGCTCAGCATGGTCTGGGCGTCGGGCTTGGCGACGACTGCGTTGCCGGCCATGACCGCGGGGAGCCCGTCGCACAGCGCCAGCGTGAAGGGGTAGTTCCAGGGGCTGATGATCCCGACGACCCCCTGGGGGACCCGGTTGACCTCGACCCGGGTCAGGCCGGGCACGACGCCGGCCACGCGCTTGGTGCCGAGGTGCTGCTGGGCCGTGCGGGCGTAGTAGCGCGCGGTCAGGGCGATGTGCAGCGGCTCGTCGAAGGCGTGCTTGCGCGCCTTGCCGGACTCCCAGCAGATCAGGTCCATGATCTCGTCCTGCCGCTCGAGCACGAGGTCGTGCAGGCGCAGGAAGATCTCGGCCCGCTCCTCCAGGCTCGTGCGCGCCCACCGGGCCTGGGCCTTGCGCGCGCGCTTGAACGCCTCGACGACGTCGGCCTGACTGGACTGCGGGACGTCGCCCAGCGGCTGGCCGTTGATCGGGCTGATCGCCGGCCTGGTCTCGCCGCTCGTGGCCCGCAGCAGGCCCGTCAGCCGGTTGACCTGCTCCGGCTCGAGCGCCAGCGAGGCGCTCGGGTCGTGGTCGGGGTCGCGCAGCTCGGCGGTCACGCCGTCGTGAGGGTCCGGAGCGTTCATATACCGAGGGTATCTGAGACGGCGCGACGCGCCTAGAGGTGCCGAGCACCTGCTGGCTAAGGTCAGCCTGAGAGCCGCGTCACACACCCGGAGGTTATCCGTGCAGGTCCCCATGACCGTCAACGACTTCATCCGCCGTGCGGAGCAGGTGTACGGCGAGCGGGTGGGCGTGGTCGACGAGCCGCAGCAGCCCGCCCCGTCGCTCGGCGACCTCACCTACGCCGAGCTGGCGCACCGCGCGCGGCTGATGGCCCGCGCGATGGAGGACCTGGGCATCGCCGAGGGCGACCGGGTCGCGATGGTCTCCCACAACTCCGCGCGGCTGCTGACCGCGTTCTTCGGGATCTGCGGCTACGGCCGGGTCCTGGTGCCGATCAACTTCCGGCTCTCCCCCGACGAGGTGTCCTACATCGTCGAGCACTCGGGCGCCCGCGTGCTGTTCGTCGACCCCGAGCTCGAGGAGTCGTTGGCGGGGGTGGCCGCCGAGCACCGGTTCGTGATCGGGGACGACGACCACCTGTTCGCCTCCGCGGACTCGGTGGACCCGACCCCGTGGTCCGCCCCGGACGAGAACGCGACGGCGACGATCAACTACACCTCCGGCACGACCGCGCGACCCAAGGGCGTGCAGCTGACCCACCGCAACCTGTGGACCAACGCGCTGACCTTCGGTCTCCATGTCGGCGTCACCGACCGCGACGTCTACCTCCACACGCTGCCGATGTTCCACTGCAACGGCTGGGGCATGCCGTTCTTGACCACCTCGCTCGGCGTGCCCCAGGTCGTGCTGCGCAAGGTCGACGGCGCCGAGATCCTGCGGCGGGTCGAGCAGTACGGCGTCACCTTGATGTGCGCCGCCCCGGCGGTGATCACCGCGATCCTCGACGCCCTGCCCGACTGGGAGGGCGAGGTCCCCGGCCGCGACCGTGTGCGCATCGTCGTCGCCGGCGCTCCCCCGCCCACCAAGACGATCGTGCGGGTGCAGGAGGAGCTGGGCTGGGAGTTCATCCAGATCTACGGCCTGACCGAGACCTCGCCCCTGCTCACGGTCAACCGCACCCGTGCGGAGTGGGACGACCTGTCGGCCGAGGAGCTCGCGTCCCGCCTCGTGCGCGCCGGCGCTCCCGCGATCGGGGTCTCCCTGAGGCTCCAGGACGGCGAGGTCCTGGCCCGCTCCAACGTCTGCCTCGACGGCTACTGGGACAACCCGCAGGAGTCCGCCCGCTGCCTGGCCGACGACTGGTTCCACACCGGCGACGGTGGGGTGGTCGGCGGCGACGGCTACCTCACCATCCAGGACCGCAAGAAGGACGTCATCATCACCGGCGGTGAGAACGTCTCCTCGATCGAGGTCGAGGACGCGATCTTCTCCCACCCCGACGTCGCCGAGGTCGCGGTCATCGGCGTCCCCGACGAGAAGTGGGGCGAGACGATCAAGGCGCTCGTGGTCAAGGCGGAGGGGTCCTCGCTCACCGAGCAGGAGCTGATCGACTACGTCAAGGGGCGGCTGGCGCGCTACAAGGCGCCCTCGTCGGTCGAGTTCCGCGAGCTGCTCGACCGCACCGCCACCGGCAAGCTGCAGAAGTTCAAGCTGCGCGCGCCCTACTGGGAGGGCCGGGACCGGCAGGTCAACTGAGCCCGATGACCTACCGCCTCCGCTGGGGCCCGGCCGTCGGCTCGTGCCTCACGGTGCCGGTGCGCACCGTCGTGGTCTGGACGATCCCGGCGCTGGTGATCGGCTCGTGGACCGTGGTGGTGCTCGGTCTCGTCGTCGCGGTGGCGACCTTCGCCTGGAACCTGCGCCGGGTGCGGCGCCGCACGCTCTCGGTCGGCGACGACGGGCCGGCCGTGCAGCACGACCCCGACCGCCTGATCAGCCTCGTCGACCGCGACTGGCACGACGGGCCGGTCGGCGACCACCTGAGGACGGCGGGCCTGGCGTGAGGACCTACCCCGTCCGGCCGGTCGTCGCGGCCTGGTCGTGCCTGACCGCCCCCCTGGTCATCGTGCTGGTCACCTGGGCGCTCGGGTCGTCGTACGACGCCTCGGGGCGCGGCCTGCTCGTGGGGCTGCTGGCGGGTGGCACGCTGTTCGCGCTGCACTTCCGGCGGGCCCGGCGTCGGTCGCTGACCGTGACCCAGTGCGGGGTCGAGCTGCAGTACGACGCCTACCGGCTCGTCGCCCCGTGGTCGGAGCTGTCGGTGCACACCGGGCGTGGCGCCTTCGGGCTCGACCGCGACGAGCTGGCGGTGGCCTCGGCGTCGGTGCTCGCCCTCGACGCCGACGGCGAGCCGACCAAGGTGCCGGCCCGGATGACCTCCCGGGCGGTCGCCACCGACGTGCGGCTGGCCGACTTCACGCGGGACTGGCGCGACGGCCCGTTGGGGCGGTTGGTCCCGGCGGACGCCTGAGGGCCGCACCGCCCGCCCGCCGCCCGCGGCCCTTCCCGCCCCGCCGCGCGTACTCCGACGTACGTGCTGCAAAAAGTGCCGGCAAGCAGCACGTACGTCGGAGTACGCGGGGGGCCGGGGGCCGGGGCGCGGGGGGCCGGGCCGGGGCAGGGCGGGGCGGGGGGCGCGGGCCGGACGGCCGGGTGGGGGCGCGGCTCAGAGGCCCAGCACGTCGCGGGCGGTGACCCTCGCCTCGTCGGCCTCCTGGTCGGTGAGCTTCTGCTGGCTGGCCCGCTCGGCGGCGACCCGGCGCAGGTAGTGGTCGACCTCCTCCTCCACGACGTCGTCCGACCAGCCCAGCGGACCGGCCATCAGCGCGGCGGCGGGGCGGGCCGAGGCGACACCGCGGTCGAAGGTCTCGATCGAGACGCGGGTGCGGCGGGTCAGCACGTCGTCGAGGTGGCGGGCGCCCTCGTGGGTCACCGCATAGACCACCTCGGCCCGCAGGTAGTCCTCGGCGCCCTCGAGCGGCTCGCCGAGCGAGGGGTCCTCGGCGACGAGGGCGAGCACCTCGTCGACCAGGTCGCCGTACCTCCCGAGCAGGTGCTCGACCCGCGCCGGGTGGATGCCGGCCCGGTCGGCGAGGGTGTCGACCTGGTGGCAGCGCACGGCGTAGCCCTGCGCCCCGACCAGCGGCACCTGCTCGGTGATGCTGCGCGGGACCGCGCCGCCGAGCGAGTGGGCGGCGGCGTCGACCGCGTCCTTGGCCATCACCCGGTAGGTCGTGTACTTGCCGCCGGCGATCAGCACCAGCCCCGGCACGGGCGTGGCGACGGTGTGCTCGCGGCTGATCCGGCTGGTCGGCTCGGACTCGCCGGACAGCAGCGGCCGCAGCCCGGCGTAGACGCCCTCGACGTCCTCGTGGCCCAGCGGCTCGCGCAGCACGGAGTTGACCCGCTCCAGCAGGTAGTCGATGTCCGCGCGCGAGGCGGCCGGGTGCGCCTTGTCGAGGTCCCAGGCGGTGTCGGTGGTGCCGATGATCCAGTGCCGGCCCCACGGGACGACGAACAGCACCGACTTCTCGGTCCGCAGGATCAGGCCGCTGCGCGAGCGGATGCGGTCGCGGGGCACGACGAGGTGGATGCCCTTGCTGGCCTGGACGTGCATGACACCGCGGCCACCGACGAGCTCCTGGATGTCGTCGGTCCAGACGCCGGCCGCGTTGAGGACCACGCGGGCTCGCACCTGGAAAGTCGGTGCCGGCCTCGAGGTCGGTCGCGGTCACGCCGGTGACCCGCTCGCCCTCCCGCAGGAACCCGGTCACCTTGACCCGCGTGGCCACGTGGGCGCCGTGGGTCGCCGCGGTGCGGGCGACCATCATGGTGTGGCGCGCGTCGTCGACCTGCGCGTCCCAGTACTGCACCGCCCCGGTCAGCGCCTCCGGCCGGAGGTCGGGCACGACCCGCAGGGCCTTGCGCTTGGACAGGTGCCGGTGGATCGGCACGCCGCGGGGGTACGGCGACGCCGCGGCGAGCGAGTCGTAGAGCGCGAGCCCCGCGCCGACGTAGGGCCGCTCGAGGTCGGAGGTCAGCGGGTAGACGAACGACACCGGTCGGAACAGGTGCGGGGCCAGCGTGGTGATCAGCAGCCCGCGCTCGGCGAGCGCCTCGCGGACCAGGCCGAAGTCGTACATCTCGAGGTAGCGCAGCCCGCCGTGGATGAGCTTGCTGCTGCGGCTGCTCGTGCCCGAGGCCAGGTCGCGCTGCTCGAGCAGGCCGACGGAGAGACCGCGGCTGACCGCGTCGAGCGCGATGCCCGCGCCGGTCACTTCCCCGCCGACCACGAGCACGTCCAGCTCGCCGCCGCGCATCGTCTCGATCGCGGCAGTCCGCTGGTCCGGGCTCAGTGCGCTCATGCGGTCAGTCTGCCCGTCGGTGGTCGAGCCCGGTCAGGACAGGTGGCCCGGGTGCGGCTCGCTCGGGACGTGCCGAGGCGTCCGGCCTGGAAGTCCTCGAAGGCCTGCCTCAGCTCGGCCGGTGTTCATCACGAACGGGCCGTAGGCGGCGACGGGCTCGCGGATCGGCTGGCCGCCGAGCAGCAGCACCTCCAGCGCCGGGCTGCTGCGAGTCCTGCTCGCGCGCGACGGTCAGGCGACGAGTCGCCGGCGCCGAAGACCGCCAGCTGGCCGAGGCGACCGGGGGCCCTCGGCCCCACCGTGCCGCGCCCGGCCAGCACGTAGGCCAGGGCGTTGAAGTCTGCGGCCACGGCAGCTGGACCCGCGCGCCCGGGCGCACCGTGGCGTGCGCCAGCGTGATCGGGGTGTGCGTGACCCGGGCCCGTGTGGCCGGCGATCTCGCCGGCGATGAGCCGCAGCAGCGCGCCGCCGTCGGGCGAGGTGAGCAGCGTGACCTGGCCGCCGCGGATGTCCTGGTAGCGCGGGGCGATCATCTTGTCCTCGGCGGCAGGTTCACCCACAGCTGGATGCCGTGGAACAGCCCGCCGCTGATCACCAGCCGCTCCGGCGGGGTCTCGATGTGCAGCAGCCCGCTGCCGGCGGTCATCCACTGGGTGTCGCCGTCGGTGATCATCCCGCCGCCACCGTGGGTGTCGGGGTGCTGGAACTGCCCGTCCATCAGGTAGGTGACGGTCTCGAAGCCGCGGTGCGGGTGCCACGGGGTGCCCTTGGGCTCGCCGGGGGCGTACTCGACCTCGCCCATCTGGTCCATGTGGATGAACGGGTCGAGCAGGCGCAGGTCGACGCCGGCGAACGCGCGGCGCACCGGGAAGCCCTCGCCCTCGAAACCGCGCGGCGCGGTGGTCAGCTGACCACCGGGCGGTCGACGTCGCCCAGCCCGGCGGCCGGGATGCGCGGCAGGACCAGCAGGTCGGGAACGGTGACGGCGGGCATGCGGATCACCTCTCCAGAAGGTCAGGCTCAGTGTCCGTCCAACGTGCGTGACACGTCAACTATTCCTCCTGTGGGGCCCTGGGGACCGGCACATGGCCGCCCGGACCTCGCTCGCCTAGCGGGCGCTTCCCTCCCGGGACTCGTTGTGCCGGTCCGGGCGGCCGCGTTGCGCTGGACCTCGCGATCGGTGCGGTCCCGCTTGCTGGTAGGCCCATCCCGGTCCACGCAGCAGGAACGACCAGCGGTGGGCCGGTGTCCGCGGCGGCGACGTCGGGGGCGATGTCGCGCCACTCGTGGGTGGCGATGACGAGCGGGTCGAGGGAGTCGATGTTCGTGGTCAGGCCGTAGACCACCGGCTCGTCCTCCTCCTCGAAGGTCCCGAACAGGCGGTCCCAGAGGATGAGGATGCTGCCGTGGTTGCGGTCGAGGTACTGCCGGTTGGACCCGTGGTGGACGCGGTGGTGGCTCGGGGTGTTGAGCACCTTCTCCAGCGGGCCGATCGACCGGATCGCCTCGGTGTGGATCCAGAACTGGTAGAGCAGGTTGATCCCCCGCGCCTGCTCGATCAGCTCAGGGCGCACGCCGAGCAACGCGAGCAGGCCGTAGGGCACGTTCAGCACCAGGCTCTCCGCGACCGGCTGCCGCAGCGCCGTCGAGAGGTTGTAGCGCTCGCTGGAGTGGTGCGCCACGTGCATCGCCCACAGCCAGCGCGACTCGTGGTCCAGGCGGTGGTTCCAGTAGTAGACGAAGTCCCAGCCCAGGACCGCCGTCGCCCAGGCGACCCTGCCCGTGCCGAGGTCGGGCAGCCCGCGGCCGAACAGCCGGCGACCGGTGGTGTGCGCGGCCCAGACCGTGCTCGTGGTGAGGGCGGTGGACAGCACCGCGCTGGCCGCGAGGGCACCGTGGGCCCTGGTCAGCGCGGGGCGGGGGCGGGGCGGGCGCTGGTCGCGCGGGGTCGCCCTCGCCTGCCGCAGCGCGGCCAGCTCGTCCTGCGCCGCGCGTACGTCGGCCGGGAGCGTCTGCGGGGCGGGCAGGCTCCCGTGGCGCAGCCGTGTGCGCACCACGTCGCCGACCGTCGTGGCGACCGCGGCCGCGAGGCCGAGACCGAGGAACGCACGGCCGTGGCGACCGACGCCCGGCGTGACCGGGTCGAGCAGCCGCTTGGCGACGTACGGCGCGGCGAGGCTCCCCACGCCCATGCTCAGGCTGGCCAGGGTGTCGGCCAGCTGGTAGTCACCGGCCCGGGTCCCCGGCTCGACCGGGTGGGCGCGCTGCCAGGCGTACTCGGCCCCCATGGCGCCGATGAACGCCGGGATCGCCAGGACGGTGAGGTCGACCTTCATGGCGAGCATGATCGCAGGCGGGCCGAGCCGGGGGTCGCGCCCGCCGGGACCAGTGGTCCGGTCGTCGCCGTCGGGTCAGCTCAGGACGGCGACCAGCGCGCCGGACAGGCAGACCGCCGCGCCGAGCAGGCGCACCCGGTCGGCGGCGAGCAGCCGACCGACGAGCGCGTCGGTGCGTCCGGACCCGAGCCGGCCGTGGGTCGGCGCGGCGACGGCGGCGGTGCTGAGGAACGAGAGCGCCGCACCGGCGGCGGCCAGCAGCAGGCCGGCACCGACCGGACCGGCGACGAGGGCCCAGAGGCCGACCCCGAGGAGCGGGAGGTAGACGAGCACCACGACGACCGAGATGCGACGGGAGTGCGCCGCGTGCGCGCTCGACCAGCCGTCGACGGCGACGTCGGCCAGTGCCGGGTAGACGACCAGGGTCACGGTCAGCTGGAAGCCGAGGTGCAGCGCGGCGGTGGCGAGCAGCCACGGACCCCAGCCGGTCACGAGTGGAGGACGACCTCGACGCGCTGGAACTCCTTGAGCTCGGTGTAGCCCGTGGTCGCCATCGCCCGGCGCAGCGCGCCGACGAGGTTCATCGTGCCGTCGGGTGCGGTCGAGGGGCCGAACAGCACCTCCTCGAGCGAGCCGGCGGTGCCGATGTGGATGCGCTCCCCCCGCGGCAGGTGGGGGTGCCAGGCCTCGCTGCCCCAGTGGAACCCGCGGCCGGGTGCCTCGGTCGCGCGCGCCAGCGGCGAGCCGATCATCACCGCGTCGGCGCCGCAGGCGACCGCCTTGGCCAGGTCGCCCGACCTGCCGATCGAGCCGTCGGCGATGACGTGGACGTAGCGGCCGCCGGACTCGTCCAGGTAGTCACGACGCGCGGCCGCCACGTCGGCGACGGCCGAGGCCATCGGGACCGAGAGCCCCAGGACCGTGCGGGTGGTGTGGGCGGCGCCGCCGCCGAAGCCGACCAGGACGCCGGCCGCGCCCGTGCGCATCAGGTGCAGCGCGGCCTGGTAGGTCGCGCAGCCGCCGACGATCACGGGCACGTCGAGCTCGTAGATGAACTCCTTGAGGTTGAGCGGCTCGGCCTGGCTCGAGACGTGCTCGGCGGAGACCGTCGTCCCGCGGATGAGGAACATCTCCACACCGGCGTCGACGACGGTCTTGGCGAACTCCTTGGTGCGCTGGGGCGAGAGGCTGCCCGCGACGGTCACCCCGGCGGTGCGCATCTCGCTGAGCCGCTGGCTGATCAGCTCGGGCCTGATCGGCTCGGCGTAGATCTCCTGCAGACGCCGGGTGGCCATCGCCGCGTCGAGGGAGGCGACCTCGGCGAGCAGGTCGGACGGGTCGTCGTACCTCGTCCACAGTCCCTCGAGGTCGAGCACGCCGAGGCCGCCGAGCTTGCCGAACTGCACCGCCGTGGCCGGCGACATCACCGAGTCCATCGGCGCCGCGACGACCGGGATCTCGAAGCGGTAGGCGTCGATCTGCCAGGCCGTCGAGACCTCCTCGGGGTCACGGGTGCGCCGTGACGGCACGATGGCGACGTCGTCGAAGGACCAGGCCCGGCGGGCCCGCTTGGCGCGGCCGATCTCGATCTCCTGCACGCACCGCACCCTACCGGCGGGCCCGCGGGGTGCTGGGGCCCGGCTGCGACGCCTGGGGGGCGACGGACCGCGGCCGCCGGCTCAGCGGGTGTAGTTCGGGGCCTCCGCGGTGATCTGCACGTCGTGGGGGTGGCTCTCCTTGAGTCCCGCCGAGGTGATCCGCACGAACTGCCCGCGCTCGCGCAGCTCGGGGATGGTGCGCGCCCCGACGTAGAACATCGACTGGTGGAGCCCTCCGACGAGCTGGTGGGCGACGGCGGCGAGCGGGCCGCGGTAGGCGACCTGGCCCTCGATGCCCTCGGGGACGATCTTGTCGTCGCTGGTCACGTCGGCCTGGAAGTAGCGGTCCTTGGAGAACGACTTCTTGCCGCGGCTCGACATCGCCGCGAGCGAGCCCATGCCGCGGTAGGACTTGTACTGCTTGCCGTTGACGAACACCAGCTCGCCGGGCGACTCCTCGCACCCGGCGAGCAGCGAGCCGACCATGACGCACTCGGCGCCGGCGACCAGCGCCTTGGCGATGTCGCCGGAGTACTGCAGGCCGCCGTCGGCGATGACGGGGACGCCGGCCTCGGCGCAGGCCTGCGCCGCGTCGTACACCGCGGTGACCTGGGGCACGCCGACGCCGGCCACCACGCGGGTGGTGCAGATCGAGCCGGGCCCGACGCCGACCTTGACCGCGTCCACCCCGGCCTCGACCAGCGCCCGGGCACCGGCGCCGGTGGCGACGTTGCCGCCGATCACCTGCACGTGCGACAGGGCGGAGTCGGCCTTGAGCTTGCGGATCATGTCGAGCAGGAGGCGGGCGTGCCCGTGGGCGGTGTCCACGACCAGCACGTCGACGCCGGCCTCGACCAGGGTGGCGGCGCGCTGCCAGGCGTCGCCGAAGTAGCCGACCGCCGCCCCGACCATGAGCCGGCCGTCGGCGTCCTTGCTGGCCTTGGGGAACTGCTCGCTCTTGACGAAGTCCTTGACCGTGATCAGGCCGGCGAGGTGGCCGGCGTCGTCGACCAGCGGGAGCCGCTCGCGCTTGTGCTTGCGCAGCAGGAGCGTCGCGTCCTCGCGGGAGATGCCAGGCGGGCCGGTGATCAGCGGCATCTGCGTCATCACCTCGTCGACCTTGGTGGTCGCCCACTCCGCGACCGGGGTGAAGCGCAGGTCGCGGTTGGTGACGATGCCGAGCAGGCGGTCCTGGGCGTCGACGACCGGGAGGCCGGAGACGCGGTACTGCCCGCAGACCTCGTCGAGCTCCTCCAGCGTCGCGTCGGGGCCGATCGTGACGGGGTTGCTGATGATGCCGGTCTGGGTCCGCTTGACCAGGTCCACCTGGTAGGCCTGGTCCTGGATCGAGAGGTTGCGGTGCAGCACGCCGAGCCCGCCCTCGCGCGCCATCGCGATCGCCATCCGCGACTCGGTGACGGTGTCCATGGCGCTGGAGATCAACGGGATCCGCAGGGAGATGCCGCGGGTCAGGCGGGTGGCGGTGTCGACCTCGCTGGGGATCACGTCCGTCTCACCGGGCAGGAGCAGCACGTCGTCGTAGGTCAGCCCGAGGGGCAGGAACTTGTCGGGGACTCCGGCCGGGGGGAGGCTCATGCAGGTGATCCGATCGCGTCGGCGGGGCGGGTTCCCAATCCTAACGAGGCGGGGGCCGTCTCAACTCCCGCCCGGCGCCCGGCAGTCTTCACAGATCCTTCACCGCGACCGCGCCGATCCTGCGCGGCCCCGGTCCTAGGGTCCTTGGCATGGGTCCGGGCCAGGTGTCGTCAGTTGCTCCGCACGTCCTCGTGGTCGAGGACGAGCCGGAGATCAACGAGGCGGTCAGCCTGCGCTTCCGGGCGGAGGGCTGGCGCGTCACCTCGGTGTACGACGGGCCTGCGGCGGTCACCGCGGCGGAGCAGCACGAGCCGGACCTGGTGGTCCTCGACGTGATGCTGCCGGGGTTCGACGGGCACGAGGTGTGCCGGCGGATCCAGGCCCGGACCCCCACGCCGGTGCTCATGCTCACCGCGCGCGACGACGAGACCGACGTGCTGGTGGGGCTCGGGGTGGGGGCCGACGACTACCTGACCAAGCCGTTCTCCATGCGCGAGCTGGTCGCCCGCGCCCAGGCGCTGCTGCGGCGGGTGGAGCGCGCCGCCGAGCTGGCCCAGCGCACCGACGGCGTGCGGACGCTGGGGCCCGTGCGGGTCGACGTCGCCGGCCGCCGCGTCATGGTGGGCGGCGATCCGGTCGCCCTGACCCGCACCGAGTTCGACCTGCTGGCCTGCCTGACCGAGTCGCCCGGCACGGTGCTGAGCCGCGCGCGCCTGCTCGAGCAGGTCTGGGACTGGCCGGACGCCTCGACCCGCACCGTCGACAGCCACGTCAAGGCGCTGCGCGCCAAGGTCGGGCCCGGGCGGATCCGGACCGTGCACGGGGTCGGCTACGCCTGGGAGACCTCGTGAGCACCCCCGACCCCCAGGGGCCGGCGGCGCTGTGGGGCTCGTTCAAGGTGCGGCTCGCCGCCGTGGTCGGGCTGGTCGTGCTCGTCGTGGCGACCCTCACCACCGCCGCCTCGTCCGCGGGCGCCCCGGCGTACGCCGTCGTCACCGTCTCGGTGCTCGTCGCGCTCGTGCTCACGCACTCCCTGGCCCGGGGCATGACCGTGCCGGTGCGGGAGATGACCGCGGCGGCGACCGCGATGGCGCAGGGCGACTACTCCACCCGGGTGGCGGTCGCGGCTCCCGACGAGATCGGCGACCTGGCCCGCGCCTTCAACGTGATGGCCGAGGGGCTCGGGACCGAGGACCGCCGGCGACGCGAGCTCCTCGCGACCGTGTCCCACGAGCTGCGCACCCCGGTCGCCGCGCTGCGCGCCACCCTGGAGAACCTCGCCGACGGCGTGGTGGCGCCGACGCCCGACGCCCTCGGGGGGCCGCTGCGCCAGGCGGAGCGGCTCTCCGACGTGGTCGGCGACCTGCTCGACCTGAGCCGGCTCGACGCCGGACTGGTCGCCCTCGATCTGTCCGAGGTCGACGCCGGGGCCCTGCTCGGCCGCGTCGCCGACGAGGCCCGCCTGGCAACCCGCCGCCCGGTCCGGCTGGTCGCCGAGAGCACGCCCGGCCTGGCCCTGGCCGGGGACGAGCGGCGACTGCACCAGCTGCTGGCCAACCTCGTCGACAACGCCGTGCGGCACTCCCCCGACGGCGGGACCGTGGGCCTCTCGGCGCGTCCCGGTGACGGCGGCGTCGTGCTCGACGTCCACGACCAGGGGCCCGGCATCCCGCCGGAGCACCGCGACGACGCGTTCCGCGCGTTCCGCACCGGCGTGGCCGGTGAGGGCGGCGGCACGGGACTCGGCCTCGCCGTCGCGCACTGGGTGACGGTCCTGCACGGCGGCCGCATCCGCGTCCTCGACGACCCCGCCCGTCCCGGGTGCGTGGTGCGCGTCGAGCTGCCACCCGCACCCCCGACCCGGCCCTCCCCCGCACCCGTTCCGTCGACCGTCCCCTCACCCCGGCACCAGGAGGCTCCCGTGACCACGACGCCCGCCGCTCCCCCGGCCGCACCCACGCCGCGCCCCGGCGCCATGGACGCCGCCTTCGGCAGCGTGTGGCCCGAGCCGCGTCCCGAGGGCCGGCCCTCGGTCGTGCTCGCCGCGCTCGGCGTCGGCCTGGTCGCCGGGCTGATGCTGCCGTTCCACGACGTCGGGCTCGGGTGGTGGCTGGTGCTGGTCGCGATGGTCGGCGCGGTCTCCTGGACGGCGCGGACCCGCCTCGACGCCTTCGGCTGGGTGCTGCTCGCCCTCGCGGTCGCCCTCACGCTGCCGGTCGTGCTGCTCTCGGCGGGCTGGATCGTCACGCTGTGCATCCTGGCCGCCGGGCTGCTGGTCGCGGTCGCCCTGACGGGGGCGGGGACGCTCGTCGGCTTCGCGGCGGCGCCCGTCGCGGTCCCCCTGGCCGCGCTGCGCGGGCTGCCCTGGCTGGGCCGCAGCCTCGAGACCGGTGGCGGTGCGGTGTCGTGGCGGGTCGCCCGGACCACGCTGGTGTCCCTGGCGCTCGTGCTGGTCTTCGGCACGCTGCTCGGCTCGGCGGACGCGCTCTACGGCTCGTGGCTGGGCCGTCTCGTGCCCGACCTGCGCGTGGACACCCTGTTCGCCCGCGGGTTCTCCACCTTCGTCGTCGGCGGCGTCACGCTCGCCGCGCTCTACGTCGCGCTCAACCCGCCGCAGGTCGACCTCGGCCCGGCCGAGCGGCACCACGCCCGCTCGGTCTGGGAGTGGCTGGTCCCGGTCGGGCTGGTCGACGTCCTGCTGGTCGGCTTCGCCGCGGCCCAGGCGACGGCGTTGTTCGGTGGGCGCGACCACCTCGAGCGCACCGTCGGGATGACCTATGCCGAGTACGTCCACCAGGGCTTCGGCCAGCTCTGCGTCGTCACGGTGCTGACCCTCGCGATGGCCGCGACCGCCTGGCGCGTGGCCGATCGGGAGACCGACCTGTGGTCGCTGCGCGTCTCGGTGGGCGTGCTGTGCGCCCTCTCGCTGATGGTCGTGGTCTCGGCGCTCATGCGCATCGGGCTGTACGACGACGCCTACGGCTGGACGCGCCTGCGCGTGCTGGTCGCGTTCTTCGAGGGGTGGCTCGGGCTCGTGGTGCTGTTCGTGGTCGCCGCGGGCCTCCTCGGCCGGGCCGGCTGGCTGCCCCGCACGGTGCTCGCCACCGGTGCCGCGACGCTCGGCCTGCTCGCCGCGCTCAACCCCGACGCCCGGATCGCCGAGCACAACCTGGCGCGGCAGGGCGAGGTGCCGACCGACACCGCCTACCTCCTCGGGCTCTCCGACGACGCCGTGCCGAGCCTTCCCGCGGGCCTGCGACGCCAGGCCTGCGAGCAGCGGCTCACCTCCTTCGCCGCCCGCACCGGCCGCGCCACCGACAGGGTCTGGTCGTGGAACCTGAGCAGCAGGCGGGCCGACCGCGCCTGCGCGTGACGTCGGCGGGCAGGGCTACCGTCACCCCCGTGACCGCCACCCGGACCCCCGCCACCGCGCAGCCCACCCGCGACTGGACCGCGATCGCGGCGGTCGGGGTGACGATGGTGCTGTGGTCCTCGGCCTTCGTGGCGATCCGCCACCTCGGCGACGAGTTCGGCGCCGGCTCACTGTCGCTCGGCCGCTGTCTCGTGGCGGCCGTGCTGCTCGGCGGGCTGGCGGTGGGCCGGGGGCTCACCCCGGTCCGACGGCGCGACTGGTGGCGGCTGGGGGTCATCGGCGTGCTCTGGTACGCCGTCTACAACCTCGCGCTCAACGAGGGCGAGCGCCACGTCGACGCCGGGACGGCCGCGCTGCTGCTGCAGTTCTCCCCGCTGATGCTCGCCGTCCTGGCCGCGGTGGTGCTCAAGGAGGCGTTCTCCCGTGAGCTCGGCCTCGGCCTCGCCGTGGCGCTGGCCGGCGTCGCCGCGATCGCGTTCTCCGGGGACGCCACCGGCACCACCACCCGGCCGGTCCTGGGAGCCGCCCTGTGCCTGGTCTCGGCCCTGGTCTACTCCGTCAGCGTCGTGGTGCAGAAGCCGTTGATGACCCGGTTGCCGGCGATCCAGGTCACCTGGCTGGCGGTGTCGGTCGGTGCGGTGGCGTGCCTGCCCTGGGCCGGCGAGCTGGTGCACGACGTGCGTGCCGCGCCGGCGTCCTCGGTGTGGTGGGTGGTCTACCTCGGCGCGTTCCCGACCGCGATCGGGTTCACCACCTACGCCTATGCGCTCTCGCGCATGAGTGCCAGCAGCCTCGGCGTGACGACCTACCTCGTGCCGGTGGTGACGATCGCGCTGGCGTGGCTGCTGCTCGCCGAGGCGCCCGCCCCGCTGGCCTACGCCGGCGGCGCGCTCACGCTCCTCGGGGTCGCCCTGGCCCGTCGCCGGCCACGCCGTCGGCCGGCTGCCTCCCCCTGAGACCCGGGCCGTCCGCGCCGGGCGGGCTCCTCAGGCCTCGCGGTGGATCGCCAGGCGGGGCACCCCGCCGAGCCCGAGGCGGTAGCGCACGCGGCCGTCGTACCCCCCGAGCGTCTCCCACAGCCGCTGGTGCGCCGCCCAGGGCAGCGGGTCGTCGCCGGTGCGCCAGCTGTCGCCGAAGGCGATCCACACCGGGGTCCACTCGGCGGCGTCGTCCCACTCCCCGCGATGGGCCTGCAGCATGCGGCGGCGGATCTGGAACGCCTGCCGCACGCCGTCGACGCAGATCGGGGCGGTGGCCACCGGCCACACCCACAGGTCGTGGCTCATCAGGTCCAGCTCGAGGTCGCGCAGGGCCGCGGGGTCGACCAGGACGGTCGCGACGTTCTCGTGCGGCGGGCGCCTCATGCGCAGGACGCTAACGCCGGTCCGCCCCGCCGTCTACGCACCGACAGGTGGGGCTGCGTCGCCAACGGGTCGCGCTGCGGCAGTCAGTCCAGGTCCCCGACCAGGACGGCCTCGGCCTCGGTCGTCTCCGACCCGTCGGCGTGGGAGGCACGCAGCGCCTGCGAGACCGGCCGGAAGCCGAGTGCGAGGACCAGGACCCCGACCAGCACGCTGGCGGCGCCGAAGGCGAACGGCGCGTGCACGTGGACCTCCGGCGGGAGGCCGAACAGCTTGAGGGCGACGTAGGGGCCGACGGCGCCCCCGCAGAAGCGCACGAAGGAGTACGCCGCGGAGGCGACCGGGCGCTCGACGGGCGCGGCCCCCATGACGGCCTCGGTGATGAGGGTGTTGTTGTTGCCGATGAAGGCGCCCGAGGCGATGATCCCGACCGTCACCACGGCGGCGTGGTCGGCCCACACGGCCATGGCCGCGAGGTCGGCGGTGAACAGCGCGAGGGTCGCCAGGATCGCCGGCGCCGTGCCGATCGCGCGCTGCACCAGCGGCGCGACGACCACGGACACGACCGCGACCAGGACGCCCCAGCCGAAGTAGATCCAGCCGATCTCGATGATCCCGGCCTCCGGCAGCGCGAAGGGACCGGCGGCGAGGATGGTGAAGAAGCCGATGTTGTAGAAGATCGCGGTCAGGGCCAGGAGCAGCAGCGGCGTGTGGCGCAGGGCGCGGAAGGGGTCGGCCAGGGAGGTGCGCCGGCCCGTGGGCGGCGTCGCGGGCAGGAACACCGCGGTCGCCACCAGCGCGACCAGCATCAGGCACGAGACGCCGAAGAACGGGGCGCGCCAGGACCGCTCGCCGAGCAGGCCCCCGATCAGCGGCCCGGAGGCGATGCCGATGCCCAGGGCCGCCTCGAACAGGATGATCGCCTGCCCGGTCGAGCCACGCGCCGACATCACGATGGTGGCCAGCGCGGTCGCGACGAACAGCGCGTTGCCCAGGCCCCAGCCCGCGCGGAAGCCGACGACGCCGGCGACGCTGTCGGACGACCCGGCGAGGGCCGCGAAGACGATGATCAGCACCAGGCCGGAGAGCAGCGTGCGCTTGGGGCCGATGCGGCTGGAGACGACGCCGGTGACCAGCATCGCGACGCCCATGATCGCCATGTAGCTGGTGAACATCAGCGACACCTGGCTCGGCGTCGCCTCGAGCTGCTCGGCGATCGACTTGAGGATCGGGTCGACCAGGCCGATGCCCATGAAGGCGATCACGCAGGCGAACGCGACCGCCCAGACGGCACGGGGTTGCTTGAGCACGGTTTCCTTTCTCAGGGACGGTGGGCGAGGACGTCGGAGAGGACGGCCACCGCGGTGGCCAGCTCCGAGGACGTGCGCCCGGAGGCGGCGATGCGCTCGGCGACGAGCCCGGCGTTGCGCCGGCGTACGTCGTCCAGCGCGGCGCGCCCCTGCCGGGTCATCGACACCAGGCTCGACCGGGCGTCGTCGGGGTGGGGGCGGCGCTCGAGCCAGCCCTTGTCGGCCAGCCCGTTGACCAGCCCGGTCATCGTCGGCTGGCTGCACCGGTCGGCCTCGGCCAGGGCCGAGACCGTGCTGGGACCGAGCTCGTCGACCAGGCTCATCACGCGCAGCGCGGCGGGCGCGGTGTCGCGGCTGTGCCGGCGCACCTCGCGCACGAGCCGCGCGCTGAGCACGACGAGGTCGTTGCTGAGCTCCTCGACGGACGGGTGGACCATGCCCACCAGTTTACATAGGCGGCCTATCTACTTCCACCCGCCCGGGGCCCCGCACCGGCCGTCCTGAGGGACGGTCAGATGCCGGAGAGGGACGGCTACGAGTGCACGGCTGCGATCCGCGCCTGCGACGGGCCGGTGATCGCGATGACGACCGGGCCGGTCCCCTGACCTCCGCGTGGTGCTGGAGCGCTGGGTCCTCGGCCGGACCGCGCCGCCGCGCGCGCCGCGGCGGCGCGGATAGCCGAAGGCGTCGCGCCGCGGCTGGTCCCTCAGCGCGCAGGAGAACCGCTTGAGCGCCGCAGGGGCAGCAGGTGCTGGGGCGGGAAGGTGCACCTCAGGTCGAGCGTGGCGTCCGCGACCGCCCGTGCGGCCGGGTCGAAGGCGAAGTGCGCCTCCTCGCAGGCGTCCATGACGCGCGCGAGCTCCTGCCAGGTCCCGGCGATGTCCGGGATCCCCATCAGCCGTCCGAGCGCCTTGTCGTACTCCGCGCCGGCGACCGTCTCGGCCTCGCAGAACGGCCGCCAGGCGAGCTCGTCCATCCATCGGATCGGCACCACGACGAAGGTGCACAGCACCTAGCGCATGTCGGCGTCGGAGATGGCGTACCTCGCGTGCATCTGGTCGACCCGGCGTACGGCGGCCCGCCCACGCACGCTGCCGAGCCCCTGCACCAGCGCCTCCTCGAGCAGGAGCACCGTGTCGTCGTACCGGCGCTGCGCGCGCACGGTGAGCTCACCGGTCTCGTGGAACAGCCGGCCGAGGCTGGGCACGGCGTAGGTGCGGAACGGCGCGCAGCTGAGCGCCTGGTCGAGGGTGCCCGAGAACGGCCTCGTCCGGTTGGGCACGCGCAGGAGCGCGTTCCCAACCGGACGAGACGTGGAGCGGGGTGGCTCAGTGGCCGTGCCCGTGGCCGTGACCGGCCCCGGAAGCGTCCTCCTCCTCCTCGGGCTTCTCCACCACGAGGGTCTCGGTGGTGAGCAGCATGCCGGCGATCGACGCGGCGTTGACCAGCGCGGAGCGGGTCACCTTGACCGGGTCGAGGATGCCCTGCGCGAGCAGGTCGCCGTAGGAGTCCGTGGCACCGTTGTAGCCGGTGCCCGGCCCGGCCTCGCGGACCTTGGCGACGACGACGTAGCCGTTCTCGCCACCGTTCTCGGCGATCCAGCGCAGCGGCTCGTCGAGGGACTTGCGGACGACCCGCACGCCCATCAGCTCGTCGCCGGTCAGGCCCAGGTCGCCGTCGAGGATCGAGGAGGCGTGGATCAGCGCGGAGCCGCCACCGGGGATGATCCCCTCCTCGATCGCGGCGCGCGTCGCGGAGACGGCGTCCTCGATGCGGTGCTTCTTCTCCTTGAGCTCGACCTCGGTAGCCGCGCCGACCTTGACGACGCAGACGCCGCCGGCCAGCTTGGCCAGGCGCTCCTGGAGCTTCTCGCGGTCCCAGTCGGAGTCCGAGGCCTCGATCTCCTGCTTGATCTGCTGCACCCGGCCGGAGACCTGCCCGGCGTCGCCGCCACCGTCGACGATGGTGGTGTTGTCCTTGGTCACCACGACGCGGCGGGCGGTGCCCAGCACGTCGAGCCCGACCTGGTCGAGCTTGAGGCCGACCTCGGGGGCGACGACCTGGCCGCCGGTGAGGACCGCGACGTCCTGCATCATCGCCTTGCGGCGGTCACCGAAGGCCGGCGACTTGACCGCGACGGCGTTGAACGTGCCGCGGATCTTGTTGACCACCAGCGTCGACAGGGCCTCGCCCTCGACGTCCTCGGCCAGGATGAACAGCGGCTTGCCGGCCTGCATGACCTTCTCCAGCAGCGGGAGGAGGTCGGCGATGGCCGAGATCTTCCCCTGGTGCAGCAGGATGTAGGGGTCGTCGAGGACCGCCTCCATGCGCTCGGTGTCGGTCACGAAGTACGGCGAGATGTAGCCCTTGTCGAACTGCATCCCCTCGGTGAACTCGAGCTCGGTACCCATGGTGTTGGACTCGTCGACGGTGATGACACCGTCCTTGCCCACCTTGTCGAAGGCCTCGGCGAGCAGGTCGCCGATCAGCGGGTCGCGGCTGGACACGGTGGCCACGGCCGCCATGTCCTCGCGCGAGTCGACGTCGCGGGCGAGCTTGCGCAGCTCGTCGCCGACGGCCTCGGCGGCCTTGTCGATGCCGCGCTTGAGACCCATCGGGTTGGCGCCGGCGGTCACCGCGTGGAGACCGCGCTGCACCATCGCCTGGGCGAGCACGGTGGCGGTGGTGGTGCCGTCACCGGCGATGTCGTTGGTCTTGGTGGCGACCTCCTTGGTGAGCTGCGCACCGAGGTTCTCGAACGGGTCGTCGAGCTCCACCTCGCGCGCCACCGTGACGCCGTCGTTGGTGATCGTGGGGGCGCCCCACTTCTTGTCGAGGACGACGTAACGGCCCTTGGGGCCGAGCGTCACCTTGACGGTGTCCGCGAGCTTGTCCACGCCGCGGAGCAGAGCGCGGCGGGCGCGCTCGTCGAACTCCAGGATCTTCGGCATCGAAGAGTCACTGCCTTTCGGTCGGAAGGGTGGTGCAGGACGACACCGCCCCGAGGGCCCGGAGGCCGCCCGGGGCGGTGTCAGGAAGTGCTGGGGTCAGCCGGCCCGCAGAGGGTCAGCCGACGATCGCGAGCACGTCGCGGGCGCTGAGGATGAGGTACTCCTCGCCGGAGTACTTGACCTCGGTGCCGCCGTACTTGCTGTAGATGACCTTGTCGCCGACGCTGATGTCCAGCGGCAGGCGCTGACCGTCCTCGAAGCGACCCGGACCGACGGCGATGACCTCGCCCTCCTGGGGCTTCTCCTTCGCGGTGTCCGGGATGACCAGGCCGGAGGCCGTGGTCTGCTCGGCCTCGAGGGTCTTGACGAGGATCCGGTCCTCGAGCGGCTTGATGTTGACCGACACTGTCGTCGACCTCCACTTTCTCGTTCGTCGAGAGTTGCTACACGACTTCTCGCCCGGGTCCTCCACGCGCCGTCGCGGGGGTCGCCTGGGATGCCGAGCGATCAGCACTCTCATGGTGAGAGTGCCAAGTCCGAACTTAGACCGCGACTAGCACTCGGTCAAGTCGAGTGCCAACGTGTCGGCCCTGCGAGGATCGCCCCATGGACCTGGCCACCTTCGAGCGGCTGCGCTCCCCCGCCGGCCTCACCGTGCTGGCGCGCGCGGTGGAGCTGTACGCCGGCGGGGCGGACCCCGTCCGGGCCGGCGCGCAGCTGCGCCGGGAGGCCGACCCCGACCTCGCCGCCGCCGCGATGGGCCAGGCCGCGTTGCGGCTCGCGGCCCGCGCCAAGCTCGGCGAGGACGCCGCGCACCTGTTCCTCACCCCCGACGCGCTCGAGCAGTGCACCCGCGCCGAGGTGGCCGCGCACCGGGCGGCGCGGGTCTCGTTCGCCGCCCCCTCGTCGGTGGTCGACCTCGGGTGCGGGATCGGCGGCGACCTGGTCGCGCTCGCGCGCCGGCTGGCGCCGACCGGCACCCCCGTCGCCGGCGTCGAGCTCGACCCGGTGCGGGCCGCGATGGCTCAGGCCAACCTCGAGGTGCTGGGCCTCTCCGGCGCGGTGATGACCGGCGACGCCACGTCGCTGGACCTCGGCGGGTTCGGCCTGGTGGTGGCCGACCCGGCCCGCCGCTCGGGTCGCGGCCGCACCTTCGACCCCGACGCCTACGTCCCGCCGTGGTCGTGGGTCGAGGACCTGCTCACCCGGCCCGCCGTGGTCAAGGTCGCCCCCGGCATCCCGCACGACCGTGTCCCCCGCGGCGTCGAGGCCGAGTGGGTGAGCTTCCGCGGCGAGGTCAAGGAGGCGGCGCTGTGGTCCCCCTCGTTGGCCACCACGGCCCGACGCGCCACCGTCATCCAGCGCGGAGGGCTTGCCACCCTCACCGCCGAGGACGACCCCGGGCCGGCAGCGGTCGGGACCGGCCCGGTGTCGGCCTACCTCTTCGAGCCGGACGGCGCGGTGATCCGCGCGGGCCTGGTCACGGCCGTCGCCGCGCGCCTCGGCGGCACACTGGTCGACCCGCGGATCGCCTACGTCACCGCGCCGTCGGCCGACCACACGCCGTACGCCGTGGGCTACGAGGTGATCGAGGAGCTGCCGTACGCCGAGAAGCGGCTCCGCGCCGCCCTGCGGGAGCGGGGCGTCGGCCGGCTGACGATCAAGAAGCGCGGTGTGGGCCTCGTGCCCGAGCAGCTGCGCAGGCGGCTGGCCCTGTCCGGCCCCGAGGAGGCGACGATCGTGGTCACCCGGGTCGCCGGAAGGGCCACGGTGCTGTCGGTGCGCCCTCTGGGATGATCGGCCCATGCCCGTGAGCTCCGAGCACCTGCTCGGCTTCGCCCTCGCGGCCCTGGTGATCATCGCGATCCCGGGGCCGAGCGTGCTGTTCATCGTCGGTCGCGCCCTGTCCTACGGCCGCGGCGTCGCCCTGCTCACGGTGGCCGGCAACACCGCCGGTCTCGCCATGGTGATGACGCTCGTGGCGCTCGGACTCGGCGCGCTCGTGGCCGAGTCGGTGACCGTGTTCACCGTGCTCAAGCTGGTCGGCGCGGCGTACCTGGTCTGGCTGGGGGTGCAGGCGATCCGGCACGGCCGGTTCAACGATCCCGACGGCCTCGTCGGCGCGCCGCCGCTCGCCCGGTGGACGGTCCTCCGCCAGGGCTTCACCGTCGGCGCGACCAACCCCAAGGCGTTCGCGATGGCCGCGGCCGTGCTGCCGCAGTTCGTCTCGCGCGAGACCGGCGACGCGACCGCCCAGATGCTCGTGCTCGGCGCGATCGCGGTGACCATCGGCCTGCTCAGCGACGGGCTGTGGGCGGTGATCGCCTCGCGGCTGCGGGAGTGGTTCGCCTCCTCGCCGGCGCACGGCCGCCGGCTCAGCCTGGTCGGCGGGACGTCGATCATCGGGCTCGGGCTCGCGCTCGCGGCCACCGGGCGTCCGGAGTAGCGGCTCCTCCCGAACGGTTCCGCGGCGGATGCAACCTTCCCGCCGCGCGGCGCGTCCTGGTGATGTCTCCCGCACCCCCGCGGGAGGCTTGACCGGAACGAAGCGGAGACGCCGATGAGCGTGGACACACCACCACTCGCCGTGCCGCGGACGCACCTACCCGGACAGAGGAGGGGGACCATGGGGGATCGCGCCGAGCGCGACGCCGAGTTCTCCGCGTACATGGAGGCACGGCAGGCCAGCCTGCTCCGCACCGCCTACCTGATCAGCGGAGACCGGCACACGGCCGAGGACCTCGTCCAGACCGCCCTGGCCAAGCTCTACCTCGCGTGGGACCGGGTCGAGGACCGCGGCTCCCTCGACGGCTACGTCCGCCGGGTGATCGTCAACGAGCACAACTCCCTGTGGCGGCGGCCGTTCAAGCGCCGCGAGCACGCCACCGACCAGCTGCCCGAGAGGGCCGCCGCCGCCGGCCCGCGCGCCGGTGGCCGCGACGAGGACCTGTGGGCGCTGGTCCAGACACTGCCGCGCAAGCAGCGCGCCGCGGTGGTGCTCCGCTACTACGAGGAGCTCTCCGAGGCCGAGACCGCGGAGGTGCTCGGCGTCAGCGTCGGCACCGTCAAGTCCCAGACCAGCCGCGCGCTCGCCGCGCTGCGCAGCCGCTCCGGCGACCTCGCCGGCACCACCCAGGAGGACCGATGACCAGCCACGACGAGCAGCGGCTGAGCGACGCCCTGCGTCGCCAGGCCGACTCCACGGATCCCCACCTGCTCTCCCTCGACGACGTGACCTCCCGGGCTCGCGGCATCCGCCGCCGCCGGGTCGCCGCGGGTGTCGTCGCGGCTGCCGCCGTGGTCGCGGTGGTGGTGCCGACCGCGCTCGTGGCCACCCAGCAGGCCGACCGGTCGGACGGTGGGATCGCGACGCAGACCGCCGACCCGACGCCGACGCAGGACCCCGACCAGACCCCCTCCTCGCCGGCCACCCCAGCCGGGTCGGGCACCGTGGCGCTGGGTGCCGACCTGCCCGTCGGCGCCGCGCCCCGGATCCCGGTCCGGCTCGGCGAGGAGGTCCTCGTGCCCGGCTCCGAGACGCGGATCCCGATCGGGGCCGGGACGACGTCCTTCAGCCGGCTCGGGGACCAGTGGGTCTCGCTGCGGCGGGGCCAGGACGGGTCCGGCAGCTTCCGGGTCCTCGACTCCTCCGGCGAGGCCGTCCTGGAGCAGCCGGCCGACCCCGACGGCGGTCTGGTGGTCTCCGGCGACCGCACCACCTCGGCGTACGTCGGCACCGACAGGCGCATCCACAGCTACACCGCCGAGGACGGCGACCTGAGCTTCTCCGAGCCCCTCGACGGGACCGTCATCCTGGCCGCGATCTCCGGCACCAGGTCGTGTGACGAGAAGACCGGAGGCGGATGCGAGGTGCTGTTCAACAAGGGCACCGGCGGTGTCGGCTACGCCACCTCCCACGGCATCGTGGACACCGTGCCGGGCTTCCAGCACCTCGGTGGCGCCAGCGACACCGAGTACGTCGGCATCGTCTCGGTCTCCGACGAGGGCTCGTGCTCCGAGGCCCGGGGCAACATCGAGCAGGACACCGCGTGGCGCACCTGCAAGTTCACCCCCGAGCACTGGAGCCCCGACGGCCGCTACGTCACGGCCGGACCGCCCTACCTCGACGGGCTGTGCTGCGCGCAGTACGACGTGCTCGACGGCCGCACCGGCAGGTCGGTGCTCACGATGGACGCGGGCACCTCTGCGGACAACATGAGCTACATCCGCAGCCTCGGGTGGGAGGACGAGACCCACGTCCTCGCGCTGACCTACCTCGAGGACGGCTGGCGGGTCGTCCGCGTGGGACTCGACGGCAGCGCCGAGATCGCCGACATCGGGGACGGGCTCGGCGACAACCCCGACGAGCCGATGGCGAGCCTCCCGGTCAGCCCCTGACCGGCGTACTCCTGCGGCGGAACTGGCACTTCCCGAGCGAAACTTCGCTCGGGGAGTGCCAGTTTCACTAGGGCCCTAGTGAAACCGTGCCCCTCACGCCAGGGCGACCGTGACGGGCAGCGAGGAGTCGGCGGGGACGTCGAGCGCCGACGGCGTGCGGCCCCGCACCACCATCTCGGAGCCGAGCGCGGCGACCATCGCGCCGTTGTCGGTGCACAGGCCCGGGCGCGGGACGCGGACGCGGATGCCGTGCCTGGCGGCCCGCTCCTCGGCCATCGCCCGCAGCCGCGAGTTGGCCGCGACGCCCCCGCCGATCAGCAGGTCCTCGACCCCGCGGTCCACGGCGGCGTCGAGCGCCTTGCGGACCAGCACGTCGCAGACCGCCTCCTGGAAGGACGCGGCCACGTCCTCGACCGGCACCGGCTCACCGGAGCGCTCGCGGGCCTCGACCCACCGCGCGACCGCGGTCTTGAGGCCGGAGAACGAGAAGTCGAAGCGGTGCCGCTCCAGGTCGCGGCGCGTGGTCAGCCCGCGGGGGAAGTCGATCGCCACCGACGAGCCCGACCGCGCCGCACGGTCGATGTGCGGACCACCCGGGAACGGCAGGCCGAGCAGGCGGGCGACCTTGTCGAAGGCCTCGCCCGCCGCGTCGTCGATCGTCGAGCCGAGCGGGTCGATCGTGCCGGTCACGTCCTCGACCAGCAGCAGGGAGGAGTGCCCGCCGCTGACCAGCATCGCCAGGCACGGCTCGGGCAGGGGCCCGTGCTCGAGCTGGTCGACCGCCACGTGGGCGGCGAGGTGGTTGACGGCATAGAGCGGCTTGCCCAGCCCCAGCGCCAGCGACTTGGCCGCCGCCACCCCGACGAGCAGGGCCCCGACCAGGCCGGGGCCGCTGGTCACCGAGATCGCGTCCACCTCGTCGAGCCGGACGCCTGCGGTCCCGCAGGCGCGCTCGATCGTGGGCACCATCGCCTCGAGGTGCGCGCGGGAGGCCACCTCCGGCACGACGCCGCCGAACCGGGCGTGCTCGTCTACCGACGAGGCCACCGCGTCGGCGAGCAGCGCCCGTCCGCGCACGATCCCGACGCCGGTCTCGTCGCAGGACGTCTCGATGCCGAGCACCAGGGGTCCGGTCATGTCGGCTCCTCCAGGGACCGCTGCAGGACGAGCGCGTCGCGCCCGTCGCGGTAGTAGGCCGGGCGCCGGTCGATCTCGGCGAACCCGTGCCGGCCGTAGAGCGCGATCGCCGGCGCGTTGTCGGCCGCCACCTCGAGCAGCACCCGCTCGGCCCCGTCGTCCCGGGCGGCCTCGAGCAGGGTCCGCACGAGCGCCGTGGCCACTCCGCGGCCCCGGTGGGCCGGGTCGACCGCGACGCGCTGCAGGTCCGCGAGGTCACCGGCGTACGACGACACGGCGTAGCCGGCCAGCCCCTCGCACTCCGCGACCCACGCGCGCCGCCGCGGGCCGGTCAGCTCCTCGGTCACCGACGCCGCGGACCAGGCGTCGGGCCCGAACACCGCCGCCTCCAGCGCGGTCACGGACGCCACGTCCGCGGCGGTGGCAGCACGCACCCTCACGACACCCGCTTCGGCGGACCGGGGGCGACGGCGTCGGGGCGGCGCAGATAGATCGGCTCCGGCTCGGTCACCGCGGTCGCGCCGGTCGCGGCGAGCCGCGCGAGCACGCCCGCGTCCACCGCGGTCGGGCCGGCGGTGCGGGCGAACGCGTCGGGGTGGGCGAGCACGCCCGGCCCGACGACCAGCGTGTCCTCGGGCAGTCCCGCGAGCACGTCGCCGGGTCGCGACACGGCGGGGTCGGTGAGCCGTCGGCCCTCGGCGGAGTACGCCGCGTGGAACAGCTCCTTGCGTCGGGCGTCGGCGACCACCACGAACGACTCGTCGACGGAGACGGCGCCCGCGACCGCGTCGAGCGAGCAGGCACCGCGCACCGGGACCCCGAGCGCCAGACCGAGCACCCGGGCGGACACGAGCCCGACCCGCAGGCCGGTGAAGGGTCCGGGACCGGTGCCGACCACGAGGCCGGTGAGGTCGGTCCGGGTCAGGCCGGCCTCCGACAGCGCCCGGTCGACCAGGGGGGCGACCGACTCGCCGTGCTTCATCGGCTGGTCGCTGGTCAGCGACGCCAGCGCGGTCGAGGAGGCGTCGTCGTACACCGCCACGCTGACCAGCGGCGTCGAGGTGTCGAGGGCGAGCAGCACGCGGACGAGGCTATGCGACCGGGCCCACGGCCAGCGCAGCGGCCGGACCGGTGCCCAGCCAGCGCGCTCCGACGGGCGTGACGCGCACGACCCGGGTCTCGTCCTCGGCGGTGGACGGGCGCACGATCTCGATCTCGAGGCGGTCCTCGGCCAGGGCCTCGGCGAGGCCGCCGCCCCACTCCACCACGGTGACCGAGTCGGCCAGGGAGACGTCGAGGTCGAGGTCGTCGAGCTCCTCGAGGCCGCCGAGACGGTAGGCGTCGACGTGGACCAGCCGGAGCGGCCCCGGGTGGATCCGGGAGATGACGAACGTCGGGGAGGTCACCGCGCCGCGGACGCCGAGACCGTCGCCGACGCCCTGGGTCAGCGTGGTCTTGCCGGCGCCGAGGTCGCCGGTCAGCAGGACCAGGTCGCCCGGGCGCAGCAGCCTGGCCAGGCGGCGGCCCAGGCCCTGCATGTCCTCGCCCGTCGGCACCCCCACCGACACCGGCAGCTCCCGCGCCAGGGTGAGCAGGGTGCCGTCCCGGGTGGCCTCGCGGTAGCCCTGCCGCCACCAGAAGTCGATCGTGGCCGGCAGCTCGGCGCGCGCGTGCAGGTGGACCCGGCCGATGCCGCGCCGTGCCGCGAGGCCCTCGGCGGTGCGGGCCAGCGTGCGGGCGACGCCGAGGTGCTGGGCGGCAGGGCGCACGCTGACCCGGCTGAGCAGCAGGGAGTCGCCCCACGGCGTGGCCTCCTCGTGCAGCAGCAGCGCGCCGACGGCCTCGCCGCCGACCGTCGCCAGCAGGCCCCCCGTGTCGGCGAGCACGGCCGCGACCGACGCGGCGTCCTCGCCCAGGGCCGGGGCGGGCGGGTCGAGGGGAGGCCGTGCCGCGAAGGCCTCGTGGATGATCGCCGCGACGTCCGCGGCCTGCTCCGGACGGGCCTCGCCGACCTGGATGTGGGCCATCTCCAGGGTGCCGGTCACGACGCGTCCTCCTCGGCGTGGTGGGGCGTGGGACCGGCGGCGGCGGCCTCGGTCGCGTGCACCACCTGGTCGGCGGCCTGCAGCAGGTCGGCCAGCTCCCGGTTGACCCGGTCCTTGAACTCGAACAGCGACATGTGCCCGCCCCCGCGGAGCTCGACCAGTCGCGAACCCGGGATGCGCGAGTGCAGCTTGCGGGAGTGGCCGATCGAGGTGAGCTTGTCCTTGGTGCCGCAGATGATCCAGGTGGGCACCTGGGCGAACGCCTCGACGACGTGGAACTTGTCGAGGGAGTCGAACTGCGGGATGAACTCCACCAGGACGTCGAGCGGGACCTCCGCGATCTCGCGATCGAGGAACTCGACGTAGGACGAGGGCACCTTGCGGTGGCCGAACGCGAACTCGCGGATGATCGCGAAGGCGATCGCCGATCCCCGCTTGCGCACCAGCTCCAGGAGCCGTTCGCGCTGGGAGGCGAGGACCAGCCCGCGCTCGACTGCGCGGCGCCCCAGGGCGTCGGGGATCCACCGGGAGAGCAGGCGGTGGGTGTGCAGACTGCCCGCGGTCGTCGAGATCAGCGCGGCACCGACCACCTTGTCGCCGAACAGCTCGGGGTGCTCCTCGGCGAGGGCGACGATCGACATGCCGCCCATGGAGTGGCCGACCAGGACCACCGGTTCGTCGCCGGTGAGCTGGTGCAGCACCGAGGCGAGGTCGTGGCCGAGCTGCTCGATGGTCGCGTGGTCGCGAGGCGAGCGCTCGCTGCGCCCGTGGGAGCGCTGGTCGTAGAGCACGATGCGTCGCTTGCCGCGCAGCGCGGCCCGCTGGAAGTGCCAGCAGTCCAGGGTCAGCGCGAAGCCGTGGACCAGCACGACGGTGGCGGTGCTGCGTCGTCGGCCGGCGGTGCCGGTGGAGTACGGCGCGACCTCGTCGACCTCGGCGTGCAGGTGCAGGCCGTCGTCGGCCACCACGCGGCGCACCTCGCCGCGCAGGCTGCCGAGCCCGTCGCCGTCGTCGCGGCGGGCCCGCCGCCGCTGACGCTGTCCCAGCGCCTGGTCGGCGAGGAAGCCGGAGGCGCCCGCCCCGGCCAAGGTGACCGCGATCCGTGCCACCTGCCTAGTGCTCGGCATGTCCACCTCCGACGTGGCGGCGGGCGAACCGGCCGCCCACTTGCGTGACGATCTCGTAGGAGATCGTCCCGCACGCCTCGGCCCAGTCCTGCGCGGTGGGCTCCCCGTGGGACCCGTCGCCCCACAGGACCACCTCGTCGCCGGCACGCGCGCCCGCGCCGGGACCCAGGTCGAGCACGAGCTGGTCCATGCAGACCCGGCCCGCGATCGGCGTACGCCGTCCGTCGGCGAGCAGCTCGGCCCGGGACGACGCCGCCCGCGGCACGCCGTCGCCATAGCCGACGGGGACGAGGCCGACGACGGTGTCGTCGGAGGTCGTGTAGGTGTGGCCGTAGGACACCCCGGACCCGGCGGGCACCGCCTTGACCAGGGCCAGGACCGCGCGCGCCGTCATCGCCGGGCGCAGCCCGAACCCCGCCGCGTCGCGCACCTGCGGCGCCGGCGACAGGCCGTAGGAGGCCAGGCCGCACCGCACCAGGTCGAAGCGGGAGGTGGGACGCAGCAGCGCCGCGGCCGAGTTGGCCAGGTGGCGCCAGCGGGGACGCAGGCCGGCCTGCTCGGCCACCTCGAGCGCCTCGTGGAACGCCGCCTCCTGGGCGTCGTTGGCGGGGTGCTCGGGCTCGTCGCTGCACGCGAGGTGCGACCAGACGCCCACCACCTCGAGGTCGCCGGTCTCCTCGGCCCCCCGGGCCGCCGCGACGACGCCGGGCCACTGCGCGGCGGTCGCGCCACCCCGCGACAGGCCGGTGTCGACCTTGAGCTGGAGCGGCGCGGTGCGACCGAGCGACCGCGCCGCCGCGGCGACCGCGCGGACCTGATCGGCGGTGTAGGCGCTCACGACGACGTCCGCGGCCAGGGCCGGCGCGTAGTCCTCCCCCGGCGCCGCCAGCCAGCACAGCAGCGGCCCGGTGTCGCCGGCCCCCCGCAGCGCCAGCGCCTCGTCCATCACCGCCACACCGAGCCACGCCGCGCCCGCCTCGCGCGCCGCCCGGGCGACCTCGACCATGCCGTGGCCGTAGCCGTCGGCCTTGACCACCACCATCACTTCCGCGGGCGCGACGACCTCGCGCAGGTGCGCCACGTTGGCCCGCACCGCGTCCAGGTCCACCACGACCTCGGCTCGCCTCACCCGTGCTCCCGCAGCAGCCGCGCGCACAGCTCGGGGACCGCACGGCCCACCTCCGCGGCAGTGACCGGACCGTCCGGGCGGGCCAGGGACGCCGCCGCGCCGTGCAGCCACGAGCCCACGCTCGCCGCGTCGTACGCCGACAGGCCGGCGGCCAGGAGCGCTCCGACCAGGCCGCCCAGGACGTCCCCCGCTCCCGCGGTGGCGAGCCAGGGCGGCCCGACCGTGGTGACGCGCACGCGGCCGTCCGGGTGGGCGGTGAGCGTGTGGCGGCTCTTGAGCATCACCACGCAGCCGAAGCGGGCCACGGCCCGGCGGACGGAGCCGAGCTGGTCGGCCTCGACCTCCTCGCGCGCCACCCCGGTCATCCGGGCCAGCTCGCCGGCGTGCGGCGTGAGCACCGCGGGGCGTCCGGCGACCCCGCCGCACTCCGCCAGCACCGCGAGCGCGTCGGCGTCGACCACGAGCGGGACCTCGTCGGCCATCGCCGCGCGCAGCTGGTCCGCCGACGAGTCACCACCGCCCGAGCCCACCACCCAGGCCTGGACCCGGCCCTCGCCGACGACGGCCTCGGGGTGGGCCGCCTGGACCAGCGCGATCACGGGTGCGGCCTCGTCACGCGAGCCGGCGGGCACGAAGCGGACCATGCCCGCGAGCCCGCAGGCCGCGCCGGAGACGGACAGGACGCCGGCGCCGCGGTACTCCGCGGAGCCCGCGCGCACGCCCACGACGCCGCGGGTGTACTTGTGGGCGGCAGGCGCGGGCTGCGGCAGCAGCGCCGCGACGTCGTCCTCCTGCAGTGCCTCGACCGGGGCCGGGGGGAGGTCGAGCCCGAGGTCGACCAGGTGCACCGCCCCGCACGCGCGTGCCCCCGGGTCGACCAGGTGCACGGGCTTGTGGGTGCCGAAGGTGACGGTCAGGTCGGCCACGACGTGGGGACCCTCGACCCGCCCGTCGTCGACGCCGACCCCCGAGGGTGTGTCCACCGCCACCCACGGCACCCCCGGCACCGAGGTGACCAGCTCCGCGGCCTCGGGGCGCAGCGGCCCGGTCCCGCCGATGCCGACGATCCCGTCCAGGGCCACGTCGTAGCGGCCGAGCGGTGCGTCGACGACCTGTCCGCCCGCGCCGCGCAGGGCCGCCAGGCCCTCGGCGTGGGCGCGCTCGGAGAGCAGCACGCAGTCCACCTGGGCCCCGCGCCGGGCCAGGCGGGCCCCGGCCCACAGCGCGTCACCGCCGTTGTTGCCGGCGCCGACCGCGAGCAGCACGCGGGCGCCGTAGACGTGGCCGAGGAAGTCGGCGACCGCGGCGGCCAGGCCGGCCGCCGCGCGCTGCATCAGCGCACCCTCCGGCGAGGCGGCGAGCAACGCCTCCTCGGCCTCGCGCACCTGCGCGACGGGGTGGGCGCACCTCATGACGCGCTCTCGAGCACGACGAAGGCCGTGACGATGCCGCCGTCGTGGCTCAGCGACAGGTGCGTCGCGGCGACCCCGCGGGTGGAGGCGGCGACGGCGACGGTGCCGCGCAGCCGCCAGACCGGACGCCCGTCGGGCTCGCGCAGCACCTCCGCGTCGTGCCAGTCCAGGCCGCTCGGACACCCCAGGGCCTTGGCGAGCGCCTCCTTGGCTGCGAAGCGCCCGGCCAGGGAGTCGCCGACCAGCGTGCGCTCGCCCTCGGTGAACAGCCGGTGCGCGAGCGCGGGCGTGCGGCGCAGCGACTCCGCGAACCGCGCGGTGTCGCAGACGTCGACCCCGATCCCGAGGATCATCGTGCGCTCACGACTACTCGACGGTGACGGACTTGGCGAGGTTGCGCGGCTGGTCCACGTCATAGCCCTTCAGCGTCGCCAGCTCGCAGGCGAACAGCTGCAGCGGCACGACCGCGGCGACCGGCTGGAGCAGCGTGGAGGCCCGGGGCAGGCGGAAGACCACGTCGGCGTAGTCGTCGACCGCGTGGTCGCCCTCCTCGGCCAGCACGATCGTGCGGGCCCCGCGGGCGCGGACCTCCTGCATGCCGCTGACCATCTTGTCGTGGAGCACGTCACGCCCCGGCGGCGGCACCACGCAGAAGACCGGCATCCCGTCCTCGATCAGCGCGATCGGACCGTGCTTGAGCTCACCGGCGGCGAAGCCCTCGGCGTGGATGTAGGCCAGCTCCTTGAGCTTGAGCGCCCCCTCCAGCGCCACCGGGTAGCCCGCGTGGCGTCCGAGGAACAGCACCGAGCGGGCGTCCTGGAGCTCGCGCGCCAGGGCATAGATCTGGTCGGCCTCCCCCAGCACCTGCTCGACCTTGGCGGGCAGACCGGCGAGCTCGTCGACGACCATCGCGATCTCGTCGCCGAACCGCGTCCCCCGCACCTGCGCGAGGTAGAGCCCGAGCAGGTAGCAGGCCACCAGCTGGGTCATGAACCCCTTGGTCGAGGCGACGCCGATCTCCGGACCGGCGTGGGTGTAGATCACCGCGTCGGACTCGCGCGGGATCGTCGAGCCGTTGGTGTTGCAGATCGCCAGCACCTTGGCGCGCTGTTCCCTCGCGTGGCGGATCGCCATGAGCGTGTCCGCGGTCTCCCCGGACTGGCTGATCGCCACCACCAGGGTGTCGCGGGTCAGGATCGGGTCGCGGTAGCGGAACTCGTGGGCCAGCTCCACCTCGCACGGGATGCGGGTCCAGTGCTCGATGGCGTACTTGGCCACGAGGCCGGCGTAGAAGGCGGTGCCGCACGCGGTGATGATGATCTTGTCGACGTCGCGCAGCTCGTCCTCGCTCATCCGGACCTCGTCGAGCTGCAGCTTGCCGCTGTCGTCGTGGCGCCCCAGCAGGGAGTCGGCGATCGCCCGGGGCTGCTCGAAGATCTCCTTGCGCATGAACCAGTCGTAGCCGTCCTTCTCGGCGGCGGTCAGGTCCCAGTCGATGTCGTAGGCGCGGGCCTCGGCCGGCCGGCCCTGGAAGTCGGTCACCTCGACCGAGTCCCGGGTGATCGTCACCACCTGGTCCTGACCCAGCTCGAGCGCGTGGCGGGTGTGCTCGATGAAGGCCGCCACGTCCGAGGCCAGGAAGTTCTCGCCCTCGCCGAGACCGACCACGAGCGGGGAGCTGCGGCGGGCCGCCACCACGCGCTCGGGGTCCTGGGCGTCGACGGCCACGAGCGTGAAGGCGCCCTGGAGGCGGCGGCACACCGCCTGCATGGCGGTGGTCAGGTCGTCGCCCTCGGCGACCGCGCCCTCGAGCAGGTGCGCGGCGACCTCGGTGTCGGTCTGCGAGCGCAGCTCGTGGCCGGAGGCCTCGAGCTCGCCGCGCAGCGAGGCGAAGTTCTCGATGATCCCGTTGTGGACGACCGCGACGCGGTCCTTCTGCCCGCGGTGCGGGTGGGCGTTGCGGTCGGTCGGCGGGCCGTGGGTGGCCCAACGGGTGTGGCCGACGCCGATCGTCGACTCGGGCAGCGGGTGCTCCTCCAGCGCCCGATCCAGGTTGGTCAGCTTGCCGGCGCGCTTGTCGCCGACCAGCGCGCCCTCGTGGACCAGGGCGACGCCCGCGGAGTCGTAGCCGCGGTACTCGAGGCGCCGCAGGCCCTCCACGATCACGCGCTCAGCCGACTTCGGGCCGACGTACCCCACGATTCCGCACATGGGGCCAGCCTAACGGCGGCGGTGGGCAACAATGCGGTGCATGACCTCGGCCCACGCGTCGGCGCGGCACTCGGAGCGCGAGCACCCGCGCGAGCGCGACCTGTCGCCGTTCGTCGAGCTCGACCGCAGCGCGTGGGCGGCGCTGCGCGCGGCCACCGAGCAGCCGCTGAGCGCCGAGGAGATCGACCGCGTGCGAGGACTCGGCGACGAGCTGGACCTGCGGGAGGTCGAGCAGGTCTACCTCCCGCTGTCGCGCCTGCTCAGCCTCTACGTCGAGGCGGCCGGCCAGCTCCACCGGGCCCAGGAGTCGTTCCTCGACCAGCCCCAGCCCCCGCGCACCCCGTTCGTCATCGGCGTGGCAGGGTCGGTCGCGGTCGGCAAGTCGACGACCGCCCGCGTGCTGCAGCAGATGCTCGCCCACTGGCCGGCCCACCCCTCCGTGGCGCTGGTCACCACCGACGGCTTCCTGCTGCCCAACGCCGAGCTCGAGCGCCGCGGGATCCTGCACCGCAAGGGCTTCCCGGAGTCCTACGACCGCAAGGCGCTGCTCAAGTTCGTCATCGACATCAAGTCCGGCAAGGAGGAGGTGAGCGCACCGTCGTACTCCCACCTGGTCTACGACGTGGTCCCGGACCAGCCGGTCACCGTCCGGGGTCCCGACATCGTCGTCGTCGAGGGGCTCAACGTGCTCCAGCCCGCGCGCGTGCGCGCCGACGGGCGCACCGGCCTGGCGGTGAGCGACTTCTTCGACTTCTCGGTCTACGTCGACGCCGCCACCTCCGACATCCGGCGGTGGTACGTCGACCGGTTCCAGCGCCTGCGGGAGACCGCCTTCCGCGACCCGACCTCCTACTTCGCCAAGTACGCCGAGCTGAGCGCCAGCGAGGCCGAGGTCGAGGCCGACCGGATCTGGGACGAGGTCAACGGGCCCAACCTGGAGCGCAACATCCTGCCCACGCGGGCCAGGGCGAGCCTCGTGCTCCGCAAGGCGGGCGACCACTCGGTCTCCTGGGTCAGGCTGCGCAAGCTGTGACCCGCTCGCGTTCGTGTGCCGGCACCGGCCAGCGGGTAGGACCCCGCCATGACGCGATTCACCGGCACCACGAACAGCGCAGGCATCGTCACCACCGACCGTGACCGCGTGTGGGAGCTGCTCACCGACCCCGAGGCCGTGGCCCGTCTGACGCCGTTCGTCAGCAGCATCGAGGCCGACGGGGACACGTGGGTCTGGCACATGGGCGACGTCCCCGGCCTGCCGGTGTCGTTCGCACCGACCTTCACCGAGCGCATGAGGTTCACGCCCCGGGAGCGCATCGAGTACGACCACGCCCCGGCGGCCGGCAAGGAGCCGGCGGCGGTCACGGGCTGGTACGCCCTCGAGGACCGCGAGCAGGGCACCTACCTCGAGATCCACCTCGAGATCTGCGTGGCGCTGCCGCTGCCCAAGGTGGCCAACCGGATCGTCAGCGGGGCGATGTCGCAGGTGATGAAGCGCATGGGCGACCGCTTCGCCAAGGACTTCACCGCCGAGCTGGGCGCCGAGGAGATCCCGGTCAAGGGACGCTGAGCGACCTCGGCCGCGCGGCTCAGAGCGCGAGCCGCCTCCGGACCACGTCCGCGAGGTGCTCCGCGGTGGCCTCCGCCTGCTCGGACGTCGCCGCCTCGACCATCACCCGCACGAGCGGCTCCGTGCCCGAGGACCGCAGCAGCACCCGCCCGCTGCCGTCCAGCTCGGCCTCGGCCGCGCCGATCGCGGCCAGCAGCTCCTCGTCGGTGCCGGCGCGCTCCCTGTCGACCCCGCCCACGTTGACCAGCACCTGCGGCAGCCGCCGCATCACCGAGGCCAGGGTGGCGAGGTCCTGGCCGGTCTCCGCCATGCGGCTCAGCACCATCAGGGCCGTGAGCGTGCCGTCCCCGGTCGTGGCGTGGTCGCTGAGGATGACGTGGCCGGACTGCTCGCCGCCGAGGCTGTAGCCGCCGCGCTCCATCTCCTCCAGCACGTAGCGGTCGCCGACCTTGGTCTGCTCGACGGTGATGTCGGCGCGCTCCATGGCCTGGACGAAGCCGAGGTTGCTCATCACCGTCGCGACGACGGTGTCGCGCGCCAGGCGGCCACGGTCGCGCAGCGTCAGCGCGAGGATCGCGAGGATCTGGTCGCCGTCGACCACGGCGCCGTGGGCGTCGACCGCGAGGCACCGGTCGGCGTCGCCGTCCAGGCCGAAGCCGACGTGCGCCCCGTGGTCCACGACCGCCCTCTGCAGCGGCCCCAGGTGGGTCGAGCCGCAGCCGTCGTTGATGTTGCGGCCGTCGGGTGCGGCGTTGATCGCGATGACCTCGGCACCGGCGGTGCGCAGGGCGGTGGGCGCCGAGGCGTAGGCCGCGCCGTGCGCGCAGTCGACGATGACCTTGAGCCCCTCGAGGCCGGTGGGCAGCGCCCCCACGAGGTGCGCGACGTACTGGTGGATGCCCTGGTAGTGCTGCTTGACCCGGCCGATCTTGGCCCCGGTGGGCCGGTCCCACGGCTCGCGCAGGCGGGACTCGATGAGCCGCTCGACCTCGTCGTCGAGCTTGACCCCGCCCCGTTTGAGGAACTTGATCCCGTTGTCCGGCATGGGGTTGTGGCTGGCCGAGATCATCACGCCCAGGTCGACGTCGAGGTGCGCGGTGAGGAACGCGACCCCGGGCGTGGGCAGCACGCCGACGCGGAGCACGTCGACGCCGGCGGAGGCCAGGCCCGCGACGACGGCGGCCTCGAGGAACTCTCCCGACAACCGGGTGTCGCGGCCCACCACGGCACGAGGCCGGTGCCCGCGGAAGGCACCGGCCTCGCCCAGCACGTGGGCAGCAGCGACGGACAGGTCGAGCGCGAGCTCGGCGGTGAGCAGCCCGTTGGCGACCCCCCGGACACCGTCGGTGCCGAAGACCCGCGTGGACCCGCCCGGTCCCGGCACCGTCTCGCCGCCCAAGATCAGCGCTTGCTGTACTGCGGCGCCTTGCGGGCCTTCTTGAGACCGGCCTTCTTCCGCTCGATGACGCGCGCGTCGCGGGTCAGCAGTCCGGCCTTCTTGAGCGAGGGACGGTTGGCCTCGACGTCGATGGCGTTGAGCGCACGGGCCACGCCGAGACGCAGCGCGCCGGCCTGACCGGTGATGCCGCCGCCGTGGATGCGGGCGATCACGTCGAAGCGGCCGACCAGGTCGGTGGTCACGAAGGGCTCGTTGACGACCTGCTGGTGCAGCTTGTTGGGGAAGTAGGAGTCGAGGGTGCGGCCGTTGACGGTCCACTGGCCGGTGCCGGGCACGAGGCGGACGCGGGCGACGGCCTCCTTGCGACGGCCGGTGGCCGCGGCAGGGGCGATGGTGGCCGGACGCTGCGGGGCGTCGGCGGACGGGGCGCTCTCGGAGGTGTAGGCGACGCCCTCGGAGTTGGTCTCGAAGGTCTCGTCAGCCTGGTCGGTGGGCTGCTCGGTGGTCGTGTCGGTCACGAAGTTCTTCCTTGTTCTCGCGGGAGAGGGTCTGAGGTGCTCGTGGAGGCGGGGCCGGGGACTACTGGGAGATCTGCTTGATCTCGTAGGGCTGGGCCTTCTGGGCCTGGTGCGGGTGGTGCGGGCCGGCGTAGACCTTGAGCTTCTTCAGCACCTGGCGGCCGAGACGGTTCTTGGGGAGCATGCCCCACACGGCCTTCTCGATGGCACGGCGCGGGTCCTTCTCCAGCAGGTCGCCGAAGGCGGTCGAGGACAGACCGCCCGGGTAGCCGGAGTGGCGGTAGGCGAGCTTGGTGCTCTTCTTGTTGCCGGACAGGGCGACCTTGTCGGCGTTGATGACGATGACGAAGTCACCACCGTCGACGTGGGGCGCGAAGGTCGGCTTGTGCTTGCCTCGCAGGAGGTTGGCGGTCGTGGTGGCCAGACGGCCGAGGACCACGTCGGTGGCGTCGATGACGTGCCACTGGCGCTGGATGTCAGCGGGCTTGGGACTGTAGGTGCGCACGGGCGCTCCCTCTCCTTCGTTCGTGACCGCGCGGCTGCGTCCGGGTCGGACGCCGAGCGGCTTGGGGGTGGACCTGCGACCGTGACGAACACTGCCCGGATCCGGCCTGGGCGGGCCGGTCTCGGATCTGCACGGTCCGGCGGACAGCCGGGACCGCGCGGCACGAGCCGCAGCGAGCCATGCTACCGACGTACGGCGGGAGGGGCAAAACGCCGGGCGGTCCGCCCCTCGGGAGGTCCGGGGGGCTCGGTTTTCCCGCGGGGGGCGGGGGAATAGGTTGGAGGGGACGGGCGATCCCCTCGTCGTGTGACCGCACCACCCCCGCACCACCCGCACCACCCGCACCACCCCGCGCGACGCCGCACCACCCCTGCACAGCACCCCAGCTCAGGAGCCGACGTGACCGACGCCGACCAGTCCCTCTCCGTCCGCGACAACCGGACCGGCCAGGACTACACCCTCGAGATCACCGACGGGACCCTCCGTGCGGCGGACTTCGCCAAGATGCGCACCACCGAGGACGAGCCCGGACTGGCGCTCTACGACCCCGGGTTCACCAACACCGCCTCGTGCCGCTCGGCGGTGACCTTCATCGACGGCGACAAGGGCATCCTGGAGTACCGCGGCTACCCGATCGAGCAGCTGGCCGAGAAGTCGACGTTCCTCGAGGTGGCCTACCTCCTGATCTACGGCGAGCTGCCCTCCAAGGAGCAGTACGAGCAGTGGGTGCACGAGATCACCTACCACACCTTCGTGCACGAGAACGTCAAGGGCTTCATGCAGGGCTTCCGCTACGACGCCCACCCGATGGGCATGCTGATGGCCTCCGTCGGCGCGCTGTCGACGTTCTACCCGGAGTCCGGCGACATCAAGGACGCCGACAACCGGCACATCCAGATCGTCCGCATGATCGCCAAGATGCCGACGCTCGGCGCCTGGGCGTTCCGTCACGCGCAGGGCAAGCCCTACGTCTACCCCGACAACGAGCTGTCCTACACCGAGAACTTCCTCTCGATGCTGTTCAAGATGAGCGAGCAGACCTACGACGCCGACCCGCGTCTGGCCCGGGCGCTCGACGTGCTGTTCATCCTGCACGCCGACCACGAGCAGAACTGCTCGACCAACGCGGTCCGCTCGGTCGGGTCCTCCCAGGTCGACCCCTACTCCTCGGTGGCTGCCGGCATCGCCGCGCTCTACGGCCCGCTGCACGGCGGGGCCAACGAGGCGGTGCTCAAGATGCTGCGCCGCATCGGGTCCAAGGAGAACATCCCCGCCTTCATCAAGGGCGTGAAGGACGGCAACGAGCGGCTGATGGGCTTCGGCCACCGGGTCTACAAGAACTACGACCCGCGGGCCAAGATCATCAAGAAGGCGGCCGACGACGTCTTCGAGGTGACCGGCGTCAACCCGCTGCTGGAGATCGCGCTCGAGCTGGAGAAGATCGCCCTCGAGGACGACTACTTCGTCCAGCGCAAGCTCTACCCCAACGTGGACTTCTACTCCGGCCTGATCTACGAGGCGCTCTCGTTCCCGCCGGAGATGTTCACCGTGCTCTTCGCGATCGGGCGCACCCCGGGCTGGCTGGCCCAGTGGCGCGAGCTGGTCCAGGACAAGGAGCAGAAGATCGCCCGGCCCAAGCAGATCTACACCGGCGACCGGACGCTCGACTTCGTGCCCCGCGAGGAGCGCTGGACCTGAGCGTCCCTCCCCTGGACCACTGGTCCGCCTCCGGGCCGTCCGCTGCATCAGCGGGCGGCCCTCGGTGCTTCTCGGGGGCATGACTCCTCACCCGCTGGCCGCCTGGCTCTCGCTGACCGCCCCCGCCCGCCCCGTCGACGCTGACGCCGACCTGGCGGCGCACCGACGTCACCGCACCGGACGCGTCCCCCGCCGGCGCCGTCCGCGCGACAACTAGTCCCCGAGCGCGGCGCCGACGACCTCGCGGGCCTCGGCCTGGACCTGCGCCAGGTGGTCGGGACCGCGGAACGACTCGGCGTAGATCTTGTACACGTCCTCGGTGCCGGAGGGCCGCGCGGCGAACCACGCCGACTCCGTGGTCACCTTGAGGCCACCGATGGCCGCACCGTTGCCGGGCGCCTCGGTGAGCTTGCCGGTGATCTCCTCCCCCGCCAGCGACGTCGCGCTGACGTCGTCGGGCGACAGCGCGGCCAGCTTGGCCTTCTGCTCGCGGTCGGCCGGCGCGTCGATGCGGGCGTACGCCGGCGCGCCGTGCCGCTCGACGAGGTCGGCGTAGTGCTCGCTGGGACTGCGACCGGTGGTCGCGAGGATCTCCGAGGCGAGCAGCGCCAGGATGATCCCGTCCTTGTCGGTGGTCCACACCGACCCGTCGCGGCGCAGGAACGACGCGCCGGCCGACTCCTCGCCACCGAAGCCGAACGACCCGTCGACCAGGCCGCCGACGAACCACTTGAACCCGACCGGCACCTCGACCAGCGGCGTGCCGAGCTCCTCGGCCACCCGGTCGATCATCGAGCTCGACACCAGCGTCTTGCCGATGCGCGCCGAGGAGGGCCAGTCCGGACGGGCGCCGCCGAAGAGATGCCGGATCGCCACGGCGAGGTAGTGGTTGGGGTTCATCAGGCCGGCGTCGGGGGTGACGATGCCGTGCCGGTCGGCGTCGGCGTCGTTGCCGGTCGCGACCTGGAAGCGGTCCTTCTGCTCGATCAGCGAGGCCATCGCGTCGGGGGAGGAGCAGTCCATGCGGATCTTGCCGTCCCAGTCCAGGGTCATGAAGCGCCAGGTCGGGTCGACCAGCGGGTTGACCACGGTCAGGTCCAGCCCGTGGCGGTCGGCGATCTCACTCCAGTAGGCCACGCTCGCCCCGCCCAGCGGGTCGGCGCCGATGCGCACCCCGGCCTCGCGCACGGCGGCGAGGTCGAGCACCTGGGGCAGGTCGTCGACGTAGGTCCCCAGGAAGTCGTAGGAGGAGACCGCGGCGCGGGCGCGCGTGAACGGCACCCGGCGCACGCCGTCCAGCCCGGCTCGGATGTAGGCGTTGGCCGCCTGGGCGATCGCCTTGGTGGCGTCGGTGTCGGCAGGACCGCCGTGCGGCGGGTTGTACTTGAAGCCGCCGTCAGCCGGCGGGTTGTGCGAGGGGGTGACCACGATCCCGTCGGCCAGCCCTCCCCCGCTGGTGCGCCCGCCGTTGGCGCGCAGGATGGCGTGCGAGACCGCCGGGGTCGGCGTGTAGCCGTCACGCGAGTCGACCAGCACGGTGACCTCGTTGGCGACCAGCACCTCGAGCGCGGTCGCCCACGCCGGCTCCGACAGGCCGTGGGTGTCGCGGCCGAGGAACAGCGGGCCGTCGTAGCCCTGGTCGCGGCGGTAGTCGCAGATCGCCTGCGTGGTGGCGGCGATGTGCGCCTGGTTGAAGGACGTGCGCAGGCTGCTGCCGCGGTGGCCGCTGGTGCCGAACGCGACCTGCTGGTCGACGTCGTCGGGATCCGGCTCGAGGGTGTAGTACGCGGTCACCAGGTGGGCGACGTCCACGAGGTCGGCAGGGTCGGCGGGCTGTCCGGCGCGCGAGTCGGTCATGGGGCCATCCTCCCCCCTCGGTGCGGACTCGCACGCGTGCGGTCCTTGTCCGACCTGGCAGGAAGGTCTCGCGCATGGCCTGAGATCCTCCTGAGACCTTCCTTAACTCTGCGCCAACGAGTGGGGTCTATCCAGATGTCGGCACCCGGGTCTACGGTCACTCTGGCCGGTCCCACTCCCACCCCGCTCCTCCCGGAGGACTCATGACGACGCACCCCCGCCCACCTCGCCCGTCGTCGCGATCACCGCTGCGCACCCTGGGCGTCCTCGCCGCCGTCGGCGCGCTGTCCCTGACCGCGGCCTGCTCCGGGACCTCGTCCGGTGAGCGGTCGGAGAGCGAGCGCGAGCGCGAGAAGCTGGTCGAGCAGGGTCTCAAGGCCATGCCGCACGCGGCCGTCGAGAAGTTCATGATGATGGCGGGCAACGACCCGGAGGAGGCGGCCGAGGAGTCGCGCGAGGCGGCCACGATCGCCGAGCAGTACGCCCAGGCCCGCACGGCGCCGGGCGTCGTCTCGGCCGGGGCCTACGGCGCGGCGTACTCCCAGCTCAGCGCGCTCGGGGTCGCCGGGTCGAGCTGGTACGACGTCACCCGGCTGCCCTACGACGCCGACGACCCGCGCTACCGCGACTACAACTCCAACTCCAGCGGCGGGGCCGGCTTCGTGACCGGGCGCGTGACCGGTCTGGCCGTCGGCACGGACGGCACCGTCTACGCCGCGGCCGCCAACGGCGGCGTGTGGCGCTCCGCCTCGGGCACGGGCGGCTGGGTGCCGATCGCGGACCAGCTCCCCTCGGAGTCCGGTGGCGCGGTCGAGGTGGCCGACGACGGCTCGCTGTGGTTCGCCTCGGGCGAGGCCAACACCGGCGGCACCAGCTACGCCGGGTCGGGCGTCTACCGGCTGGCCGACCCGAGCTCGAGCAAGAGCGCGTTCGCCCCCACCGACCGTGTGGGGGGCCAGGAGCTGGAGTCGACCACGATCGGACGGCTGCGCTTCGGCGGCGGTCGCGTCTACGCCGCCACCAACCGCGGCATCTGGTCGCACCGGGCCGACACGGCCGACGGCGCGTGGACGTTCCACTACGCACCCAACCTGGCCTTCATGCCGCGCATCACCGACGACGCGGGCAACGTGCTCGTCCCGGCCGGCGCCAGCTGCACCGACAGCACCTCGTGCGGCCCGACGAACGCCGGCTACAAGAACATCGTCAACGACATCGCGGTCGACCCGCTCGACGCCACGCACCTGGTGGCGGCGATCGGGTGGCGCAGCGGCGACACCTACAACGGCTTCTACGAGTCGAGGGACGCGGCCACGACCTGGCGCAAGATCAACCCGACCGGGGCGATGCCGGCGAACGACATCGGCTACGTCACCTTCGGCTGGGCCAAGGACTCCTCCAAGCTCTACGCGATCAACCAGTCGCCCAAGCTGCTCAACAAGGCGACCGGCACGGTGAACTCCTACCTCGACGGCGTCTACGTCTCCAAGAACGGGTCGATCGCGGGACCGTGGACGAAGATCGCCGACAGCCAGAAGCTGGCCAACAGCGGCTCGGCGCTCAAGCAGAGCGTGGGCGGCAAGGGCTACGGCCCGGGCATCCAGGCCTGGTACAACCAGTTCCTCCAGGTCGACCCGGCCAACCCGAACCACGTCTACGTCGGGCTCGAGGAGGTCTACGAGACCAAGAGCTCCGGCAGCACCTGGACGACGCCCGGTCCCTACTGGAACTTCTACTTCCCCTGCTGGGACATCTCCGATGCCAAGAACTCCTGCTCGGACACCACCCACCCCGACCAGCACGCGGCGGCGATCGGCACGATCAAGGGGGTGCCGACCTTCCTGGCCGGCAACGACGGCGGCGTCTACAGCCGTCCGGTCGAGGGCAAGGCCGACCGCGACGGGCACGCCGCCGACTGGTCCTCGCTGGCGAAGGACGGGTCGCTCGACGCGCTGCAGTACTACTCGGTCGCGTGGGGAGCGGACAAGGAGAACGGCGGCCTGGTGATCTCCGGCGGCGCCCAGGACAACGGGGTCAGCAACCTGTTCGGCGTCAGCCCGAACGGCACCGCGTCCGAGACGCGTGATGGGCTCCAACTTCGGTGGCGACGGTGGCGACGGCTTCGCCGACCCGGCGGACGGCTGCCGCCAGCTGCAGGAGTACGTCAACCTGTCGCTCTCGGTGACCGAGAACTGTGCGCTCAACCCGGGGGCGCTGAGCCCGGAGACCGCGTCCTCGCGCAACGTCGGCCCGGCCGACCCGTCGCCGCGGTTCATCGCGCCGTTCGACTACGACCGGTCGGACCCCGACTCCTGGATCGCCGGTGGACGCTTCGTGTGGACCTGGGACAAGGGCTGGGCGATCAAGACCGGCAAGGACTGGACCCAGGCCTTCGACCTCGGCGCCGGCCACTCGGCCACGGCCGTCGCGATGGACCAGGGTGTCGGCTACGTCGGGTGGTGCGGACCGTGCAACAACGCCGGCTTCACCCGTGGGCTGGCCACCAACGCCGGTGACGGCAAGACCTGGAAGGCGATCACCTTGCCGGCGGCCGTGCCCAACCGCTACATCGGTGGCGTGGCCATCGACCCGGCGGACAGCAAGCACGCCTACCTCGCGATGAACGGCTTCAGCCGCCGCTTCACCGAGGGGCCGGGCGCGGGCGTCGGGCACGTGTTCCAGACCACCGACGGTGGTCTGCACTGGACGAACATCTCCGGCAACCTGCCGGACGTGCCGACCAGCTCGATCAAGCAGACCGCCGACGGCGCGCTGGTGCTGGGCACCGACCTGGGTGTCCTCGTCCGCCCGGCCGGGTCCACCGCGTGGCAGAAGCTGGGCGGCAACCTGCCGCTGACCGCGGTGATGGACGTCGAGGTCGCCGACGACGGCAACGTCTACGCCGCCACGCACGGCCGGGGCATCTGGAGCATCCCGCTCCCCTGACGCCCACGGCCACGGCCACGCCGGAGCCCGGTCCCCTCGGGGGCCGGGCTCCGGTGCGTCTCAGCGGGTGCGCTCCACACGCCGCTCGTCCCAGACCGGCTGGTCGGACTCGTAGACCGAGCCGTCGGCACCGTAGACGAGACAGCGGTCGAAGCCCCGCGCGAACCAGCGGTCGTGCGTGACCGCCAGGACCGTGCCCTCGAAGGCGGCCAGCCCGTCCTCGAGCGCCTCGGCGGACTCGACGTCGAGATTGTCGGTCGGCTCGTCGAGCAGCAGCAGGGTCGCCCCGGACAGCTCGAGCAGCAGGATCTGGAAGCGGGCCTGCTGCCCTCCCGACAAGGACTCGAAGCGCTGCTCCGCGGCCACCGCGAGCTCGTAGCGGTCGAGCGCCCGTGACGCCTGCTCGCGCGGCATGCCGTCCCGGTGGTCGTCCCCGCGGTGGAGGATCTCCACGAGCGTGCGCCCGCGCAGCTCGGGGTGGGCATGGGTCTGCACGAACCAGCCTGGGCGCACCCGCGCGCCCAGACGCGCCCGGCCGGTGTGCGCGACCGGCGCGATCCGGCTCTCCCCCACCGGCTGGTGCTCCACGTCCGGGTCGCTCCCCCCGGCCGCCAGCAGTCGGAGGAAGTGCGACTTGCCCGAGCCGTTGGAGCCGAGGACCGCCACGCGCTCGCCGTACCAGACCTCGAGGTCGAACGGCTTCATCAGCCCGGTCAGCTCCAGCTGCTCGCAGACCACCGCGCGCTTGCCGGTGCGACCACCGGTCAGGCGCATGGTGACCTGCTGCTCGCGCGGCTGCCCCGTCGGAGGTCCGGCCTCCTCGAACTTGCGCAGGCGCGTCTGGGCCGCCTTGTACTGCGAGGACATGCCGTCGTTGTACTCGGCCTTGATCTTGAGGCGGAGCACGAGCGCCTTGAGCTTGGCGTGCTCCTCGTCCCAGCGGCGGCGCAGCTCCTCGAAGCGCTCGAACCGGTCCTTGCGGGCCTGGTGGTACGACGCGAAGCCGCCGGGGTGGGTCCAGGTGGAGTTGCCGGCGACCCCGAGCTCGACGGTGACGACCCGCGTGGCCACGTTGCTGAGCAGCTCGCGGTCGTGGCTGACGAACAGCACCGTCTTGGGCGACTCCCGCAGGCGGCGCTCGAGCCACTGCTTGCCGGGGACGTCGAGGAAGTTGTCCGGCTCGTCGAGCAGCAGCACCTCGTCCGGGCCGGCCAGGAGGTACTCCAGCACCAGGCGCTTCTGCTCGCCGCCGGACAGGGTGCGCAGGTCGCGGTACTTCGCGCGCTCGTAGGGGACGCCGAGGCCGTGGATGCAGACCACGTCCCAGGTGACCTCGAGGTCGTAGCCCCCCGCGTCGCCCCACTCGGCCAGCGCGGTGGCGTAGGCCATCTGGGTGCGCTCGTCCTCGGACTCCATCAGCGCCAGCTCCAGCCGCGCGATCTCGGCGGCGGCCCGCCGGACCCGCTCGGGCGCCACGGAGAGCAGCAGCTCGGCCACGGTCTCGTCGCCGCGGCCGACCACCTGCCGCATCACGCCCAGGCCACCGGAGCGGGTCACGGTGCCGGCATGCGGCGCGAGGTCACCGGTGACGATGCGCAGCAGCGTCGTCTTGCCGGCACCGTTGGCGCCGACCAGCGCGACCTTGGCGCCCTCGCCGACCCGGAACGAGACGTCCTCGAGCAGCACCCGACCGTCGGGCAGCTCGAAGCGCACCCCGGCGACGTCCACGTGACCCATGGGCTGATTCTCTCCGCTGGCCGGTCGTGGGTCGAGCCGATAACGCACACGGGCCGGCGGACCCCCGGGCCCGCCGGCCGCTGCGAGGCCGGGATCAGCAGGGGAAGGCCGAGGCGCCCGTGACCCAGGTCGTGATCATCTGCTCGGGCACCGGACTGCCGGCCACGAAGTTCTCCAGGCCCTTGCCGTTCGCGAGGTTCGGGTTGGCGGAGTGCTCGCCGATGGTCATCTCGCCGCCGGCGTTGCTGCCGACGTAGATCTTGACGCCCACCGGCAGCCCGGCGGCCTTGAGCGCGGCGTACCCCGCCTTGACCGCCCCGTCGCAGGACGCCTCGTAGCCCATCAGGAACAACGCGCCGTCCTGGGCGGTCAGCGCCTCCCAGTTGGCGGAGACGGGACCGTTGAGGCTCTGCATCGGGATGAAGCAGTCGTGCGCGGACGCGGCACCGGCGGAGATGGCGAGCGCGGCGCCGGCAGCGGCGACCACCGTGGCGGAGCGGCGGGCGGTGAAGGGGATGCGCATGGGAGTTCCTCTCGTCGTGGCCCAGGCGGGCCGTTTGTCGTCGAGAGAAGACAACCCGGCCCGGCGTCCCGGTCACAGCGGACCGGTGTCCCGACCTTGTCCCGGGTCCCGGTCCCGGGTCCCGGCCGGGACTCAGTCGGAGACGGCGCGTCCGGCCTCCAGGCGGGCGACGGGCACCCGGAACGGCGAGCACGAGACGTAGTCCAGCCCGACCTCCTCGAAGAAGTGGATCGAGTCGGGGTCGCCGCCGTGCTCGCCGCAGATGCCCAGGTGCAGGTCGGGGCGGGTGCGCCGCCCGCGCTCGACCGCCTCGCGGATGAGCGCCCCCACCCCCACCCGGTCGAGGGTCTCGAACGGCGAGACCCCGAAGATGCCGCGCTCGAGGTACTGGCTGAAGAACGCCGCCTCCACGTCGTCGCGGGAGAAGCCCCACGTCATCTGGGTCAGGTCGTTGGTGCCGAACGAGAAGAACTCCGCCTGCTCGGCGATCTGGTCGGCGGTGACCGCGGCGCGCGGCAGCTCGATCATCGACCCCACCTTGTAGGGCACCGTGATGCCGGTCTCCGCCTCCACCGCACGGGCCACCGCATCCACGTCGGACTTCATGTGCTCGAGCTCCTGCACGGTCGCCACGAGCGGGATCATGATCTCGGGGCGCGGGTCCCCGCCGGCGCTCACCCGGGCGGCCGCCGCCTCGAGGATCGCTCGCGCCTGCATGCCGAACAGACCGGGGATGACGATGCCCAGCCGCACCCCGCGCAAGCCGAGCATCGGGTTCTCCTCGTGCATCCGCTTGACCGCCGCCAGCATCCGCACGTCGCGCTTGTTGGGCCGGCCCGACGCCTCGGCCACCGCGACCTTCATCGACAGCTCGGTGAACCCGGGCAGGAACTCGTGCAGGGGCGGGTCGATCAGCCGGATCGTCACCGGGAGCCCGTCCATCGCCTCGAGGATCTCGGTGAAGTCCTCCCGCTGCAGCGGCAGGAAGGCCTCCAGCGCCTTGGCCTGGCCCTTCTCGTCCTGGGCCAGGATCAGGTGCTCGACCAGCTCGCGGCGCTCGCCGAGGAACATGTGCTCGGTGCGGCACAGGCCGATCCCCTGCGCCCCGAAGCGCCGCGCCCGCGCCGCGTCCGCGGGGGTGTCGGCGTTGGCCCGGACCCCGAGCCGGCGGGCCCCGTCGGCGTGCTGCATCACCCGGGCGACGGCCTCGACGAGGTCGTCCTGCCCGGTCAGCGCCTCCTCCCCCTCGAACCAGCGCACCACCAGCGAGTCCTTGACCGGCACCTCGCCGCGGAACACCTCGCCGGTCGTCCCGTCGATGGAGATGACCTCGCCCTCGTGGACCTCGACCCCGGCGGAGGTGCGGAACCGGCCGCCCCGCACGTCGACGTCGAGGTCGTCGGCGCCGCACACGCAGGTGCGGCCCATGCCGCGGGCGACGACGGCGGCGTGGGAGGTCTTGCCGCCGCGGGAGGTCAGGACCCCCGACGCGGCGACCATGCCCGACAGGTCGTCGGGGTTGGTCTCGCGCCGCACCAGGATGACCTTGTGCCCCGCCTCGGCCCACTCGACGGCGGTGGCCGAGTCGAAGGCGGCCTTGCCGACCGCGGCTCCGGGCGAGGCGTTCATGCCCTTGGTCAGCAGCTCGACGTCGGCGTCGTGGTCGAACTGGGGGAACATCAGCTGCGCGAGCTGGGCGCCGGTCACCCGCCGCAGGGCCTCGTCCAGGTCGATCAGCCCCTGGTCGACCAGCTGCACCGCGATCCGGAACGCTGCGCCCGGGGTGCGCTTGCCGACCCGGGTCTGCAGCATCCAGAGCTTGCCGTGCTCGATGGTGAACTCGATGTCGCACAGGTCCCGGTAGTGCTCCTCGAGGGTCTGCATGTTCCGCAGGAGCTCGTCGTACGACGGCTTGTCGATCTGCTCGAGGTCGGCCAGCGGGACGGTGTTGCGGATGCCGGCCACGACGTCCTCCCCCTGCGCGTCTGGCAGGTAGTCGCCGTAGATCCCCTGCGCGCCGGAGGCCGGGTCGCGCGTGAAGGCCACTCCGGTGCCGGAGTCGGCGCCGAGGTTGCCGAAGACCATGGAGCAGACGTTGACGGCGGTGCCGAGGTCGTGGGCGATGCGCTCCTGCCGGCGGTAGATCGCCGCGCGCTCGGTGTTCCACGAGTCGAAGACCGCCGCGATCGCCAGGTCGAGCTGGGCGCGCGGGTCCTGGGGGAAGTCGACGTCGCTGTGCTCGGCGATGAGGAACTTGAAGGTGTCCACGAGCCGCTCGAGGTCCTCGGCGGCGAGGTCGACGTCGTGCTCGACGCTGCGCGTCACCTTGAGCTCGTCCAGGGCGTCGGCGAACAGGTCGCCGTCGACGCCCAGGACGGTCTTGCCGAACATCTGCAGGAGCCGACGGTAGGAGTCCCAGGCGAAGCGCGCGTTGCCGCTCTGCCGGGCCAGCCCCTGCACCGACTCGTCGTTGAGGCCGACGTTGAGGACGGTCTCCATCATCCCGGGCATCGAGAACTTGGCGCCCGACCTCACCGAGACCAGCAGCGGGTCCTCAGGGTCGCCGAGCCGCTTGCCCATCGCCTCCTCGAGCGCCGCCAGGTGCTCGGCGAGCTCCTCGGCGAGCCCCCCGGGCATCGAGCCGCGCGCGTCGGTCGTGGCCGACTCGAGGTAGGCCCGGCACGCCTCCGTGGTGATCGTGAACCCCGGCGGGACCGGCAGGCCGAGGTTGGTCATCTCGGCGAGGTTGGCACCCTTGCCCCCCAGCAGGTCCTTCTGGTCCTTGCCGCCCTCGGTGAAGTCATAGACGTAGCGCGTCGTGGTCATGACCTCATCCTGCCCCCATCGCAGCCCCTCCGGGTGGGTGCCGCACCTCCAGGACGCGGAAGCCCTTGGCCGAGGCCAGGCGCGTGGCCGGGAAGCCCTGCTCCCCGAGCCACCGCTGCAACGAGTCCGCCCCCAGGTTGCGGCCCACCACGAGGACGGCCCGACCACCGGGCGCGAGCCTGGGCAGCCAGGTCAGCAGCAGGGCGTGCAGCGCCGGCTTGCCGATGCGGATCGGCGGGTTGGACCAGATCTCGCTGAACCGCAGGTCGGCCGGCACCTCCCCGGGGGGTACGGCGTGCACGCGAGCCCCGGCGGACCCGGCGTTCTCGCGGGTCAGCAGCAGGGCGCGCTCGTTGACGTCGACGGCCCAGACCTCTGCCTCCGGCCGGGCGGCGGCCAGCGCGAGCGCCACGACGCCGTACCCGCAGCCGAGGTCGAGGAACGGCCCGTCGGGCGCCTGCGGCTCGGCCTCGCGGAACAGCACGGCGGTCCCGCTGTCGAGCCGCCCCTGGGCGAAGACCCCCGAGCCGGAGACCAGCGCGAGGTCGTGGCCCCACACGCGGGCGTGCACGGGCTTGCGCGTGAACGGCACCGACGGGTCGGCGGTGAAGTAGTGCTCGTCCGGCCCCTCGTCGACGCTGCTCACCGCCCCATCATCGCGCCTCCACCGGGTGCCGAGCGCGGGGCCACCTCCTCCGGGCGCGCACGCACCACCGTCCCGGACCTTGGCGACCTAGGGGCCCGTGGAGCCGGCGACCGTCGAGCCCGTGGAGAGCACCCTCACCCGCCTGCTCTGCTCCGCCCGCGTCGCCAGGCCGGCGTCGTCGGGGTAGCCGACCTCCTCCAGGCACAGCCCGTGCGGGGGTACGACGAGCACGGCCGGGTCGCGTCGTGCCCCGGCCAGCACCTCCCCGGCCCAGGCCGGCTCCCGCCGCCCCTCGCCGACCGCGAGCAGGCACCCGGTCAGCGCACGCACCATCGAGTGGCAGAACGCGTCGGCGCGGACGGTGAGGTCCACGCCCTCGCCGCCACCGCGGCGTACCCGGCCCACGCGCAGGTCCAGCAGCGTGCGCACCGTCGTCGCCCCCTCGCGGCGCTTGCAGAACGCGGCGAAGTCGTGCTCGCCGAGCAGCAGGTCGGCCGCGGTCTGCATCGCGGCGACGTCGAGCGGGCGCGGCCAGGCCAGCACGTGGCCCCGGGTCAGGGGGTCCGCCACGGCGGGGGCGTCGACCACGCGGTAGACGTAGCGCCGCCACAGCGCGGAGAACCGCGCATCGAACCCGGGCGCCGCGACCGCGGCGCCGCGCACCCTCACGTCGGGGTCGAGGACCCCGTTGAGCCGGCGCACCAGCGCCTCGACCGGGGTGTCCCGGGACCGGCCGACGGTGGCGGACAGGGCGTCCTCGGCCAGGTCGACGTGCACGACCTGGCCGCGCGCGTGCACCCCGGTGTCGGTGCGGCCGGCGCAGGTCGTGCTGACCTCACGACGCCGCAGCACGGTCCGCAGCGCCTCCTCGAGGTCGCCCTGCACCGTGCGGAGTCCGGGCTGCGCGGCCCAGCCCCGGAAGCCGGCGCCGTCATAGGAGAGGTCGAGCCGCACGCGCACGGCGCCATCCTCGCAGGGGTCGGTAGGTTCGGGCAGGTGACCCGCTCCCCCCTGCACCCGGCGGCCCGCGCCCTCCAGCTGCTCCTCGGCTGCGTGGTGCTGGGCGTGGGCGTGACGCTCGCGCTGGTGCCGGGGCTAGGGTCCGACGGCTACTCCACGCTGGTCAACGGACTCTCGATCGGGCTGGACGTGCCGTTCCTGTGGATGAGCGTCGTGGTCGGCTTCGCCTTCGTCGGCCTCGGCTGGATGCGCGGGGTCCGACCCGGCCTGGGCACCCTGACCCAGGTGGCGGTGGTGAGCCTGGTGGTCAACCTCGGGCTCGAGACGCTCGAGCAGCCGGAGTCGCTGTGGGCGAGGGTGGGTCTGCTCCTGGTCGCCTTCCCGGTGCTCGCCGCGGGCATCGCGCTCTACCTCGGCGTCGGTCTCGGCGCCGGGCCGGTGGAGGCCGCGGCGCTGGGCTTCGACCCGCCCGTGCCGTTCGCGGTGTCCTACAACACCGCCCAGGCGCTCGGCGCGCTCGTCGGCTGGTGGCAGGGCGCCGCGGTCGGGCTCGGCACGATCGCGGTCATCGTCCTCCTGGGGCCTGCGGTCGCGCTCGCGGCCCGCCTGCTGCGCCAGGACCTGCACCAGCCGGGCAGCCGCGCCCACGCCGCGCACGCCCCGACGACGCAGCGAGGGCCCGTCACCCTCTCGGAGTGACGGGCCCTCGCGCAGGGCCTCGACGGGCCACCGACCAGGTCGGACGGTTCAGGCCTTGTCGGCGTCCTCGTCGGTGCTCCCGGTGCTCCCGGTGCTCTCGGAGTCCTCGGTGCCGACGGGGGCCGGGGCGAGCTCCTCGGTCTCGGCCGGCACCTGCTCGGCCACGGCGGCCTCGGCATCGGCGACCTCGACCTCGGGGACCTCGGACTCGGTGGACCCGGTCTCGCTCTCCTCGGCCGCGGGCTCCTCCACGGGGGCGGGCGCCGGAGCGGCCGTCGTCGTGGTGGCGCGCGAGGTGCTCTGCTTGGGCTCGTAGGGCTCGGTGACGAGCTCGATCACGGCCATCGGCGCGTTGTCGCCCTTGCGGGGGCCGAGCTTGGTGATGCGGGTGTAGCCACCGGGACGGTCGGCGAAGCGCGGCGCGATCTCGGTGAAGAGCTCGTGCACGACGCCCTTGTCACGGATGGTGCGCAGCACCAGGCGACGGTTGTGCAGGTCGCCCTTCTTGGCCTTGGTGATCAGCCGCTCGGCGTGGGGACGCAGGGCGCGCGCCTTGGCCTCGGTGGTGGTGATCCGGCCGTGCTCGAACAGTGCGGTCGCCAGGTTGCCCAGGATCAGCTTCTGGTGGGCCGGGCTGCCGCCGAGACGGGCGCCCTTCTTGGGGGTTGGCATGGGTTTCCTCGTTCCTCCCGAGCCGTGTCAGGTACTCGGATAGTCGTCAGGCGGACACGGACGTGACCGCCCCGGGTGCGGTGGTCACCCGAGGTGACCACCGCAGGGGCCGCGAGGGCGAGCTCAGTACTGCTCGTCCTCGACGAACGACGAGTCGTCGTCGTCGTAGTTGGCCAGGGCCAGCGACGGGTCGAAGCCGGGCGCGCTGTCCTTGAGCGCCAGACCCATCTCGTGCAGCTTGAGCTTGACCTCGTCGATCGACTTCGCACCGAAGTTGCGGATGTCGAGCAGGTCCTGCTCGGAGCGGGAGATGAGCTCGCCCACGGTGTGGATGCCCTCGCGCTTGAGGCAGTTGTAGGACCGGACGGTGAGGTTGAGCTCCTCCACCGGCAGCGCCAGGTCGGCCGCGAGCTGCTCGTCGACCGGCGAGGGGCCGATGTCGATGCCCTCGGCCTCGACGTTGAGCTCGCGGGCCAGGCCGAACAGCTCGACCAGGGTCTTGCCGGCCGAGGCGAGCGCGTCGCGGGGACGCATCGACTTCTTGGTCTCGACGTCGATGATCAGCTTGTCGAAGTCGGTGCGCTGACCCACACGGGTGGCCTCGACCTTGTAGGTGACCTTGAGGACCGGGCTGTAGATCGAGTCGACCGGCATGCGGCCGATCTCGTTGTCCATGCCCTTGTTGAGCGTGGCGCTGACGTAGCCCCGGCCACGCTCGACGACCAGCTCCATCTCGAGGCGACCGCTCTCGTTGAGCGTGGCGACCACGAGGTCGGGGGTGTGGATCTCGACGCCCGCGGGCGCCTCGATGTCGGCCGCGGTGGCCGTGCCGGGGCCCTGCTTGCGCAGGTACATCGAGACCGGCTCGTCGTGCTCGGAGGAGACGACGAGGCCCTTGAGGTTGAGGATGACCTCGGTGACGTCCTCGGTGACGCCGTCGAGGGTGGAGAACTCGTGCTGGACGCCGTCGATCTTGATGCTGGTGACCGACGCGCCGGGGATCGAGGACAGCAGGGTGCGACGCAGGGAGTTGCCGAGCGTGTAGCCGAAGCCGGGCTCGAGCGGCTCGATGGCGAAGCGCGAGCGGAACTCGTCGACGACCTCTTCGGAGAGTGCAGGGCGCTGGGAGATCAGCACTGGTGTGTTCCTTTCCGAGACCGACCACTATTTGAGGGTCTCGCGGAGGAAGCGGCGACGCCGCTTCCGACGGTCCTCAGCGGCGCAGCCACTGAGGGTGGGGATGTCGTTCGATATGGACTTGTGCCCCGGCCAAGCGCGCCGGGGAAGCAGAAGGCGAGCAGGGCCGGGGGGTGGTCGGGGGACGAAGCCCCCCGACCGTCACTTCTTGGAGTAGTACTCCACGATGAGCTGCTCCTGGATCGGCATCTCGATCTGCGCGCGCACCGGCACCTGGTGGACCAGGATCCGCATGCGGTCGGACAGGACGTCCATCCACGCCGGGACGACGCGCTCGCCGAAGGTCTCGCGCGCCACGATGAACGGGGTCATCTCCAGCGACTTCTCCCGCACGTCGATGACGTCGTACTGCGTCACCTGGAACGAGGGGATGTTGACCTTCTTGCCGTTGACCAGGAAGTGGCCGTGGCTGACCAGCTGGCGGGCGTGGCGGCGCGTGCGGGCGAAGCCGGCGCGGTAGACCACGTTGTCCAGGCGGCACTCGAGGAGCTGCAGCAGGTTGTCACCGGTCTTGCCGGGACGGCGCGACGCCTCGTGGTAGTAGCGGCGGAACTGCTTCTCCAGCACGCCGTAGGTGAAGCGGGCCTTCTGCTTCTCGCGGAGCTGCAGGAGGTACTCCGACTCCTTGATCCGGCCGCGGCCGTGCTGGCCGGGCGGGAAGGGGCGGCGCTCGAACGCCATGTCGCCGCCGACGAGGTCAACACCCAGTCGACGCGACTTCTTGGTCATGGGGCCGGTGTAGCGGGCCATGTCAGATGTCTCTCTTCCTCAGTCTTGGTCGACAGCGGGTCAGACGCGCCGGCGCTTGGGCGGGCGGCAACCGTTGTGGGGCGTAGGCGTGACGTCCTGGATGGTGCCGACGTCGAGACCGATCGCACCCAGGGAGCGGATCGCGGTCTCGCGACCCGAGCCCGGACCCTTGACGAAGACGTCGATCTTCTTCATGCCGTGCTCCATCGCCCGGCGACCAGCGGCCTCGGCGGCCATCTGCGCGGCGAACGGGGTGGACTTGCGGGAGCCCTTGAAGCCGACGGTGCCGGCGGACGCCCACGAGATCACCGCACCGGTCGGGTCGGTGATCGTGACGATGGTGTTGTTGAACGTGCTCTTGATGTGGGCCTCGCCCTGGGCGACGTTCTTCTTCTCCTTGCGGCGGACCTTGGTCTTGGCCGCGGCCTGACGGCTCTTGGGAGGCATGTGGTGTGTACTCCTGTGTGTCGGAAGCTGGTGGTGAGGCTCTGCTCGACTCTCCGGGGACCGGAGGTCAGCGAGCCTTCTTCTTGCCGGCGACGGTGCGCTTGGGACCCTTGCGGGTGCGGGCGTTGGTCTTGGTGCGCTGACCGCGGACCGGGAGGTTCATCCGGTGCCGGCGGCCCTGGTAGCTGCCGATCTCGATCTTGCGACGGATGTCGGCCTGGACCTCGCGACGGAGGTCACCCTCGATCTTGAAGTTGGACTCGATCTCGTCGCGGAGCTTCACCAGCTCCTCGTCACCCAGTTGGTGCACGCGGAGGTCGGGGCTGACCCCGGTGACCTCCAGGACCTGCTGGGCGCGGGTACGGCCGATGCCGTAGATGTAGGTGAGTGCGACCTCGATGCGCTTGTCGCGCGGCAGGTCGACACCAACGAGGCGTGCCATGCGTTGGCCTTCCTTGAGGGACCTGGTCCCTCGGTCGTCCGGAGGTTTCGTGTCGTGTCGCGTCCCGCGGCCAGCGGGCGCCGGCCTCCGGGCCGGCGGTGACCTCGTCCGTCACGGGCGAGGAGCGATCACGTTCTGTGTGTCGGTGTTCAGTTGTGGGTCCTGCTGCGTGCGGCTCGCGCCGCGGCGCCGAGGTCTGCTCAGCCCTGCCGCTGCTTGTGGCGGGGGTTCTCGCAGATCACCATGACGCGGCCGTGGCGACGGATCACCTTGCACTTGTCACAGATCGGCTTGACGCTCGGGTTGACCTTCATGGTGTGTCTTTCTCCGTGTCGGCTTGGCTTCCCTCGGCCCGCGCGGTCGTGACCACGGCCGGGGATCCCGGGGGCGGAGCCCCCGGGCCTACTTGTACCGGTAGACGATCCGGCCGCGAGTCAGGTCGTACGGCGAGAGCTCCACGACGACCCGGTCCTGCGGGAGGATGCGGATGTAGTGCTGTCGCATCTTGCCGCTGATGTGCGCGAGCACCTTGTGCCCGTTGCTCAGCTCGACTCGGAACATCGCGTTGGGGAGGGCTTCCACGATGGTGCCCTCCATCTCGATGACGCCTTCCTTCTTCGGCATGTCCTCCGCAATCCTGTGGTGGTCAGATGGTGTCTTCCGGGTGGCCCGCGAACCGCCCCCGCGCTGGTGCCCGGGGTGGACCTCGTGGCGCCGCCGTGCACCTCGACCCTGGTCGCTCGGGACGAGCAGACCGGGGCAGCCGCGAGGCAGCACGAAACGAACCCACGTTGGGCCGACGTAGGAGTCTACGCAAAAAACCCGGCGGACCGTTAATCGAGGCGCCTCGCTAGGGTGGCGGAGTGACCCTCTCCCCCGGCTCCCGGCTGCGTCGTGCTGCCACGGGCCTGGCCTACGCCGGCGGCGGGCTCACCGCGGTCGGCGGTGGGTTGTGGGGCGTGCTGGTCGCCGAGGCCAAGCTGGCCCGTCGGCAGATCGGCAACGCCGAGGACGAACCGCCGGCCCCGTCGGGATGGTACGGCCACGGCCGGCCGGGCCCGGCCCTCAAGATCGCGCTGCTCGGTGACTCCTCGGCCGCCGGCTACGGCGTCGACACCGTCGAGGAGACCCCGGGCGCCTACCTCGCCTCCGGTGTGGCCGAGGCGGCCGACCGCCGGGTCTACCTCTCCTCGGTGGCCAGGGTCGGCGCCCAGTCCAAGGACCTCGCCGGCCAGATCGACCGGGTGCTGCCGATGGAGCCCCACGTCGCGGTCATCTTCATCGGCGGCAACGACGTCACCCACGCGGTGTCGGTCAAGACCTCCCAGCGCCTGCTGCGGCTCGCCGTCACCCGGCTGAGCTCGCAGGGCGTCGAGGTGGTGGTCGGCACGTGCCCCGACCTCGGCACGATCGAGCCGCTGCGCACGCCGCTGCGTCAGATCGCCCGGGTCTGGTCGCGCCAGCTGGCCGCGGCCCAGGCCACCGTCGCGGTGCAGGCCGACGCGCGGGCGGTCGCCCTCGGCTCGGTGCTGGGTGAGGAGTTCGCCTCCTTCTCCGAGCTGCTCTTCGGCCCCGACCGGTTCCACCCCTCCGCGGCCGGCTATGCCCGGATGAGCGCCGCCGTACTCCCGACCTTGTTGGCCGCCCTCGGGCTGGCGCCCGAGGACGAGACCCCCGAGTGGGACCGCGGCGAGGCGGTGCTGCCGATCGACATCGCGGTGCTCGAGGCGGCCCGCCACGCCGGCGCGTCGGTGGAGCCACTGTCCGACGAGGTCGGCGCGCCCGGCGGCGGTCGCTTCGCCACGCTGCGCCGGCGCCGCCGCCAGCCCGGGACCGACGTCCAGGCCCCCGAGGAGTCCGAGGACGCCGTGGAGGCCGGTTCGGATTCACTAGGGCCCTAGTGATGTTGTCACTTCCCGAGCGATGTTGTGCTCGGGAAGTGAGCGTTTCACTAGGGCCCTAGTGAAACCGATCCCCCCGCGACACGACGGAGCCCCGGCCACCTGGCCGGGGCTCCGTGTGGTCCTCCGAGGAGGACCGGTGATGGTCCGGGTCAGTCCTGGCCGCGCAGGATCGCCAGGATCCGCAGCAGCTCGATGTAGATCCAGATGATCGTCACGGTGAGGCCGAAGGCCGCCCGCCACGACTCGCGCTCGGGGAGCCCGGCGGCGATGCCGCGCTCGACGAAGTCGAAGTCGAGGATCAGCATCAGGACGCCGAGGCCGAGACCGATGACGCTGGACAGCAGGCCCATGCCGCCGTAGCCGTTGAAGCCGAAGTCGGCGTTGAAGAGCCGCAGCACGAAGTCGAGCAGCGAGACGGCCACGAAGCCGAACATCGCGGCCACGAGCCACTTGCGGAACCGCGAGCCGACCTGGATGTCGAAGAACTTGTACGCCGCCAGCGTGCCGGCGACCGCACCGAAGGTGCCGACCACCGCGCCGATGACGAGGCCACCGTTGCCGCCGGCGTTGAACTGCGCCTCGATGACCTTGGAGAAGGCCCCGACGAACAGGCCCTCGACCGCGGCGTAGGCGATGACGAGCGCGGGGCTGATCACCTTCTTGAACGAGTTCACCATGGCCAGCGCGAAGCCGCCGAAGGCACCGAGCATCGACAGGCCGTAGAGGGTGTTGAGCGTGCTCTGGCTGTCGATGTCGCCGGTGAGGATCCAGGTCGCGGCGGCGACCACGAAGACCACGCCCAGCGTGATGCCGGTCTTCTGCACGACGCTGTCGACGCTCATGCGGCCGGGGTCACCGGCGAGGGTGCCGTCCTGCCACTGGCCCGGCTCGGCAGGGGCACCGTAGGCCGGGTAGCTCGTGCCGTTGCCGGCGTAGGTGGTCCCACCGCGTCCGTTGAACCCCTCGGACCGGTTGAAGACCGGGTTGCTGCTCTGCATGTCACATCCTCGAGGTGAATGGGAGCGCCCGGTGGGCGCTGACTGAGCTGACCCCACTCTAGGAAGGCAACCTGAGGTGGCGCTGAGACACCCCGGAGAACACCGGTGCGAGCTGGCGGGGTCAGCCGAGGGCGCGGCGGGCGAGGTCGCCCGCGCCGACCATGCCCGCGTCGTTGCCCAGCTGGGCGAGCACGATCTCGGGCAGCGGCACCCGGCCGTCGCCCGGGGTCTCCCGGGCCAGCGCCTCGCGCGTGGGCACCAGCAGCAGGTCACCGGCCTCGCTCACCCCGCCGCCGAGCACGATCAGGGTCGGGTCGAGCACGGCGATGAGCGTCGACATGCCGGCGGCGAGGTGGTGCCCGAGCTGGTCGAAGAGCCGCAGCGCGTCCTCGCCGCCCTCCCGGGCCACCTCGGTGATCATCGCGCCGGTGATGCCGACGACGCTGCCCGCTCGCCGGATCAGCTGCGGAGCCTCCCCCCGGGCCGCCGCCTCCTTGGCCATGCGGACCAGCGAGGAGCCGGAGGCGTACTCCTCCCAGCAGCCGAGCCGCCCGCACTCGCACAGCCGGCCGTCCTCGACCAGGGTGAGGTGACCGATCTCTGCGGCTACGCCGTGCCCGCCACGGTGCAGCCGGTCGCCCAGGATGATGCCGCCGCCGATGCCCGTGCCGACCGCGACCATGAGCTGGTCGCGGTGGCCCTTTCCCGCGCCGTGGGTGCGTTCGGCCCAGGCGGCGGCGTTGGCGTCGTTCTCGACCACGACCGGCAGGCCGATCCGCTCCGACAGGCGCGTGCCCACGCCCTCCTTGCCCCACTCGAGGTGCGGGGCGAAGAACACGTGGTCGCGGTCGGAGGAGACGAAGCCGGCGGCGCCCACCCCCACCGCGGCGACCTCGTGGTCGGCGCGCAGGGTCCGCACGGCCTCGAGCAGGGCGTCCCCGAGGAGCTCGGGGTCGGCCTTGGGCGACTCGAGCCGGAGCCGTTGCACCACGGTGCCCGCGTCGTCGACGACGCCGGCAGCGATCTTGGTGCCGCCGACGTCGAGGCCGATCGTGAGACTCATGGCGTCACCCTCCCACACCCGCACGCCTAGCCTGGGGGCGTGTTTCCCACCCGCCCCTGCCCCTGCGGAGGCCCCGACGGGCAGGCGTACGACGCCTGCTGCGGTCCGCTGCTGCGGGCCGAGCGGCCCGCCGCGACGGCCGAGGAGCTGATGCGGTCGCGCTACACGGCGTACGCCGTCGGGGACCTCGAGCACGTCTGGCGCACGTGGCACCCGCGCACCCGCCCGGCCGAGGTGACGGTGGACCCCGCCCTGGTGTGGACCGGGCTGACGGTGCTGCGCACGGAGGCGGGCGGCCCCGACGACGACCACGGCGTCGTGGAGTTCCGCGCCGAGCACGACGCGCCACGCGGGTCGCTGCACGAGGTGAGCACCTTCGAGCGGCGTGGCGGCCGCTGGTGCTACGTCGGCGCCAGCTGAGGCACGTGGGCCGGGAAGACCCCGGTCTCGACCGCGCGCACCGCCGCCTCGACCCGGTCGGCCGGTCCGGCGATCGCCAGGTGCTCGACGTTGCGCAGCCGGCCGGCCCGCCCGACCCGCTGCCCGGCGCCGTTGAAGACGCCGATCTGCGCGCCGACGTAACGCCGCGCGTCGAAGCCCAGCAGCGCGACCCGCTCGTGCCCGGCGGCACCGAGCCACTGCACCAGGTCGGGCGGGGCGACCCAGGTCTCGTCGTTGCACGAGACGACCACCACCTCGGCCCGCACCTGCGCCAGCAGGTCCGCCAGGGCGGTCGGCATCGCGCGCTTGATGTTGAACACGCTCTTGCGGCTCAGGTCGCGGCTGTCGACGCGCTTGCACGCGACGCCGTAGTGCTCGGGCTCGTCGCCGCGCACGAGGGTCTCCCACACGTGGTAGTTGGTCTCGTAGCGGTGCTGGTTGTACGGCGGGTCGAGGTAGGCCAGGTCGACCGGGCCCACGACGTCGACGGCCTCGGCGGCGTCGAGCCGCAGCGTCGCCCCCGGCCCGGCGAGGAGCGCCGGCCGCTCCAGCCGCAGGTCGCGGTAGCTGCGCGCCGCCCACTGCTTGAGGTAGGCCATCTGCACCCCGGTGGTCGAGTCGACCCGGTCCGCGGCCACGAGCAGGCTGGTCATCAGCACCGGCCACAGGGGGTGGCCGGCCAGGTCGGTGCTCAGCGCGTGGCGGATCGCGTCGATGCGCGCGCCGTTGTGGGGCTGGAAGTAGCGCGACCTCTCGCAGAAGGTCTCGGTGACGTAGCCCGGGCGCCCCTCCAGGGCGTCGAGGTGGCCCAGCAGCCGGTCGAGCTCGGCGAGGTCGACGGTCTCGGCGTCCGTGGCGACGAAGCAGTCGGCGAACACCGCGCTGTAGTGGGCGCGGTCGTTGGCGGTGACGTGCAGGCCGCGTTGCTTGAGCTCCTGGGCGACCCGGGTCGTGCCCGTGAACAGGTCGAGGGCGGTGCGCGCCCCGACGGCGGTGGCGATCTCCCCCAGCACCGGCACCAGCGTGCGCTTGGAGCCGAGGTACTTGATCACCACAGCAGGCTAGCCACGTCGCGGGCTCGCGGCCGGTTGCTCAGCCCTTGGTCGGGTCGTGTCCCCAGTTCTTCAGCGAGAAGGCCCAGGCCGTGTCCGCGACGTCGCCCGAGGGCCGCTGGGCGAGGTGGCGGTGGACGTAGCCGACCACCTTGCGCATGTGCGCGACGTCGGCGTCGGTCAGGTCGCCCTTCCTGGTCCGCAGGAGGGCCACGATCCGGCGGCCGCTGCGGTGGCCGGTCGACTCGCCGTCGCCCTGGCCCACGGACTTGGACTCCTCGGTGTCGAGCCACCTCTCCAGCTCGGCGGCGGTCATGGTCACCGCGTCCTTCCAGTCGTCCCAGACCTCGTCGAGTCCGTCCGTCGTCATGCTGCCTCCTCGTCTCCGGGCCCGACCCGCGTGCTGGACGCGGAGGTCGTACCCGGACCGCCCGGCCGGGAACCGGTTGGCCGGGGCGTGTCCGTGGTAGGTACCTCGCATGGGATTTCGCGAGGAGCTGCGGGTGCTGCCCGGGCCGGTCGAGCTGGACGGCTACGACACCCGGGCCACACCGGGCTGGGACCCGGAGGAGAAGAGCGCGGGCAAGGAGGCGCTCGACCTGCTCGGTCCGGAGATGGCCGACCTGCAGGAGCGGCTCTTCGCCAACGGGGTCGAGGGCGGCGACGAGCGGCGGATCCTGCTCGTGCTCCAGGGGATGGACACCTGCGGCAAGGGCGGGATCGTCAAGGACGCCGCGGGGCTGATGGAGCCGCAGGGCCTGCACATCCGGTCCTTCAAGAAGCCCACCCGGGCCGAGCTGCGCCACGACTTCCTCTGGCGCATCCGCAAGGCCCTGCCCGGCCCCGGGATGATCGGGGTCTTCGACCGGTCGCACTACGAGGACGTGCTCATCGGCCGGGTGCACCAGCTCGCACCGCCGGAGGAGATCGAGCGGCGCTACGGCGCGATCAACGACTTCGAGGCCGAGCTGGTCGAGTCCGGCTGCACGGTCCTCAAGGTGATGCTGCACGCCTCCAAGGAGCGCCAGGCCGAGCGGCTGCTGGAGCGGCTGGAGGACCCGACCAAGTGGTGGAAGTACAACCCGGCCGATCTCGACGAGCGCGCGCACTGGGACGAGTACATGCACGCCTACGAGGTCGCGCTCGAGCGGACCAACACCGACGCGGCTCCCTGGCACGTGGTCCCGGCGCACCGCAAGTGGTACCGCAAGCTCGCCGTCGCCCACCTGCTGCTGGAGACCCTCCGCGCCGTCGGGCTGGACTGGCCCGACCCCGACTTCGACGTGGAGGCGGAGAAGAAGCGCCTGCTGGACTCCTCGCCCGGGCTGGGCTGACTGGCCGACGCGCGAGCGCCGTACGTCCTGCGGCCGGTGCGGACCGGGTCTCGACGGAGTGCCCCGGTGGTGCCCCGGTGGTGCCCCGGTGGTGCCCCCGGTAGTGCCCCCGGTGGGACTCGAACCCACACTGCGAGGTGTTTAAGACCTCTGCCTCTGCCGTTGGGCTACGGGGGCGGCACCCGCACGCTAGTCGAGACCGGCCAGTGCCCGGGCCCGGGTGAGCACCGCGTCGAGCATCGGCTCGGTGAGCTTGCCGGTGAAGGTGTTCTGCTGGCTCGGGTGGTAGCTGCCGACCAGGTGCACCGCTCCGGTCGGGCCCTCGAGCGGCACCTCGGCCCCGTGACCGAAGCGCGGCCGCGGTCGCGGCACGTCCATGCCGAGGCGGCGGTAGGCGCCCAGCCCGGCCGCCCAGGCGAACGACCCCAGGCACACCACCACGCGCACCGACGCCGCGGTCAGGACCAGCTCGCGGTCGAGCCACGGGGCGCAGGTGTCGCGCTCCTGGGTGGTCGGCTTGTTGGCCGGTGGCGCGCACCGCACGGCCGCGACCATCCGGGTGGCGATCAGCCGCTGCCCGTCGCCGGCGTGCACGGAGGTCGCCCGGGTCGCGAGGCCCGCGCGGTGCAGAGCGGCGAAGAGCCAGTCGCCCGACCGGTCGCCGGTGAAGATCCGTCCGGTGCGGTTGCCGCCGTGCGCCGCGGGAGCGAGCCCGAGGACCAGCACGGCAGGAGCCTCCTCGCCCCAGCCGGCGATCGGACGGCCCCAGTAGGGCTCCGAGGAGTACGCCGCGCGCTTGGCCTCGGCGACGTCCTCGCGCCAGGTGACCAGCCGCTCGCACGCCCGGCACACCGAGACTCGCGCGGTGAGCTCGGACAGTGCGGGGTCGGCGGCGAGCCGGGCGACCTCGGCGCCGTCGCGGGCGACCGGCGTGGCCGCGGTGGCGGGGTCGTCGGGCCACCCCGTGCCCGGCGGCACCGGCGACCCGAAGGACTGGCCGGTGACCGGGTGGGGGTGGCTCACGCGAGCCCCGCGGCCGACCAGGTGAGGCCGTCGAGGATGTCGCTGACCGACACCGCGAGGTCGTCGGCCGGGACCCGGGCCAGCACGCGGTCGAGGATGAGCGCCCCGGCGCCGATCACGTCGGCACGGCCGGGGTGCATGTAGGGCAGCGCGCGGCGCTCGGCCACGGACATCGCGGCCAGGCGCGACGCCTCCCGGTGCACCGCGACGACCGGCACGACCGCGCGGTCGACCCGCTCGCGGCTCAGCTCGGGCAGGTCGAGGACCGCGGCGGCGACGGTGAGGCCCGTGCCGGAGACCGCGACGACCGTGCGGGCCAGCGACAGGTCGACGCCGTGACCGGGCAGGGTGTCCAACGCCTGGTCGACCGCCTCACGCAGGGCGGTCAGCTCCCCGTCCGTCGGCGGGTCGGAGGCCAGGAACCGCTCGGTCAGCCGGACCGACCCGATGTCGAGGGAGTGCGCGGCGTGCGCCCCGTCGCGGTCGCCCAGGACCAGCTCGGTCGAGCCGCCGCCGATGTCGACCACGAGCACCGGGGTTGGGACGTCGCCGAGGGCACGGGTCGCGCCGGCGAACGACAGCCGGGCCTCCTCACCGCCGGTCAGCACCTCGGGCTCGATGCCGAGCCGCTCGCGCACCCCCTCGGCGAAGACGTCGCGGTTGGTGGCGTCACGCACGGCGCTGGTCGCGCAGAAGCGCAGCCGGGACACCTCGTGCTCGCGCAGGAGGCCGGCGTACTCGTCGACGGCGGACAGCACCCGCTCCAGCGCGTCGGGATGGAGTGAGCGGGTGGCGTCCACGCCCTGGCCGAGCCGCACCATGCGGGCGGTGCGGACCCGCTCGACCATGTCGCCGGTGTCGGGGTCGAGGTCGGCGACGAGCAGCTTGATCGTGTTGGTGCCGCAGTCGATGCCCGCGGCGCGGACCGTCACGGAGCGCCGTCCACGCACGGGCCGGCCGCCCACCACTCGCCGAGCCGCTCGAGCACCTCGTCGCCGAGCGGGTTGACCCCGGGACCCTGGGCCAGCGACTGGCCGGCGAGCACGTGCAGGCACTTGACCCGGTCGGGCATGCCGCCCGCGGAGACGCCCTCGATCTCGGGCACGCTGCCGAGCCGCGACCGGGCCTCGAGGTAGCGCTCGTGGGCGCGGCGATAGGCCGAGGCGAGCTCCTCGTCGGCGCGCAGCCGCTCGGTCATCTCGGCCATGAGGCCGGAGCCCTCGAGCGTGCCGATCAGCGAGGCCGCGCGCGGACAGGTGAGGTAGTACGTCGTGGGGAACGGCGTGCCCTCGGGCAGCCGGGGCTCGGTGGTGACGACGTCCGGGTGGCCGCAGGGGCAGCGGTGGCCCACCTCGTGGATCGCGCGCGGGCGCCGGCCGAGCTGGGCGCCGACCACCGCCTCGTCGCTCGGGGTCAGGGGCTCCCCCACCGCTCAGCCGCCCCCGGAGCCGGACAGCGCGTCGCCCGGCGGCGCCTTGATCACGCCCGGCGGCCTCGGCTCGGCGCGTGCCGGCCGCGCCGCCGCGTCGAGGCTGGACAGCGTCGACTGCCACCACTCCGGGTGGCCGTCGCCCTTGCCGGCCGGGGGCTGGTCGAGGATCGAGTCGGCGTCGAGCGGGGTGCCGTCGCCGTCGAGCACCTGGTAGCCGACCTCGCCGGGGAAGCCGAAGGCGAAGCGGGCGCGGGCCTGCGCCTCGACGTAGGCCGGGTCCTTCCAGCGCAGCTTCTCCCGCTCGAGCGCGGTGATCTCGCGCTGGGAGTCGGCGATGCTGCGCTCCAGGGTCTGGAGGTGGCTGCGCTGGTCGAGGTGGGCCCGCAGGCTCGAGGCGTAGGAGACCAGGAGCGCGCACACGACCAGCACCAGCACGGCGGCGCGGCCGGTCAGCCGCGAGCGCAGGACCGCGGCCTCGGCGCCGCGACGAAGCGCCCGCCCTGCCCCGGCGTACGACGGACGGCCGCTCGGGCGCGCCCGACCGCCGCGACCCAGCGCGCCGGGTCGGCGGACGGAGGTGCCTCGACGCTCAGCCATGGGACGCGCAGGTCACCGGGCCGAGGAGTAGCGCGGGAACGCGGCCCGGCCGGCGTAGCGCGCCGCGTCGTCGAGCTCCTCCTCGATGCGCAGGAGCTGGTTGTACTTCGCCACGCGCTCGGACCGCGCCGGGGCACCGGTCTTGATCTGGCCGCAGTTGGTCGCCACGGCGAGGTCGGCGATCGTGGTGTCCTCGGTCTCGCCCGAGCGGTGGCTCATCATGCAGCGGAAGCCGTGGCGGTGGGCCAGCTCGACCGAGTCGAGGGTCTCGGTCAGCGAGCCGATCTGGTTGACCTTGACCAGGAGCGCGTTGGCCGAGCGCTCCTCGATGCCGCGCGCCAGGCGGGTCACGTTGGTGACGAACAGGTCGTCGCCGACGATCTGCACCCGGTCGCCGAGCTCGCTGGTCACCGCAGCCCAGCCGGCCCAGTCGTCCTCGTCGAGCGGGTCCTCGATGCTGACGATCGGATAGGCCGAGACCAGGTCGGCGTAGTAGGCCGACATCTCCTCGGCGGACTTGCGGCCGCCCTCGAACGCGTAGGTGCCGTCGTCGAAGAACTCGGAGGCGGCGACGTCCATCGCCAGCGCGATGTCGGCGCCGAGATCGAGGCCGGCGGCCGAGACGGCCTCCGCGATCAGGTCGAGCGCCTCGCGGTTGGAGCCCAGGTCGGGAGCGAAGCCGCCCTCGTCGCCGAGGCCCGTCCCCAGGCCCCGCTGCTTGAGCACCGACTTGAGCGCGTGGTAGACCTCCGCCCCCTGGCGCAGCGCCTCGCTGAAGGTGGCCGCACCGATCGGCGCGATCATGAACTCCTGGACGTCGACGTTGGAGTCGGCGTGGGAGCCGCCGTTGAGGATGTTCATCATCGGCACGGGCAGCACGTGGGCGTTGGGACCCCCGACGTAGCGGAACAGCGGCAGGTCGGCGGAGTCCGCCGCGGCCCGCGCCACCGCGAGGGAGACGCCGAGGATCGCGTTGGCGCCCAGCTTGGCCTTGTTGTCGGTGCCGTCGAGGTCGAGCAGGGTCTGGTCGACCAGCCGCTGCTCGGAGGCCTCCAGGCCGACCAGCTCGGGACCGATCACGTCGAGCACGGCGTCGACGGCCTTGGTCACGCCCTTGCCGGCGTAGCGGTCGCCGCCGTCCCGCAGCTCGACGGCCTCGAAGGCGCCGGTCGAGGCCCCGGAGGGCACCGCCGCCCGGCTGACCGTGCCGTCGTCGAGGGCGACCTCGACCTCGACGGTGGGGTTGCCTCGGGAGTCGAGGATCTCGCGTGCGCCTACAGCTTCGATCGCCGCCACGGTGGTGCTCCTGGGTTCGTCGGGTTGCTCGCTGCTCCGGGTCGGTCTCAGCCTAGACCGCGACGACCGCGCAGCCCGGCTGTGACCCACCCGTGGTCCCGAGTGGCGCGACCACCGGAGGGCTCAGCCGGCTCAGCCGGCTCAGCCGTCGAAGTGCTGGGTGTCGCCCAGGCCGTAGGTCCAGCGGAACCCGTGCGCCGCCATCGTCTGGACGACCGGGTGGGACCGCGAGCGCCAGGCGATGCGGGGGTGGGCGTGGTACTGCCACCACGAGTTCGGCACCAGGCCGCGCTTGGAGCGGTAGGGGTTCTCCCAGGTGTTGAGGTCGATCGAGCGGCCGTAGGAGTGCGGCGAGGTGACGCTCGGGTTGCCGGTCACCCCGCGGCAGTTGAAGCCGGAGGTGTTGCCCGCGCGCATCGAGCGGTAGTCGTCGCCGCCGTGCAGGTAGGCGCTCCAGCCGAACCGGTCGACGCGGTACATCCGGTAGATGGGCAGCTGCTGGCGGTACATCGAGGCGAACAGTGCCGCACCGCGCGCGGCCACGGTGTCGCGCAGGACGATCTCGCCGCGGTAGCGGTAGCCGTCGTAGCCCCAGTAGTTCACCCGCACCACGCGCAGCTGGCTGCGGCCCACCGGGCAGCCGCGGTGCCAGGTGCGGCCCACCATCGAGCCCCACGTGGCGTCACTGATCGGGCTCACGGTCGCGTGGGGACCGCCGCCGACGGCCCGGGCGTTCCTCGGCAACCACACCGCGGGGCGCGGCGCGGCGGCGGGGTAGGCCACCGGCGTGCCCGGTGGCACGTTGTCGAGCACCTTGACCGCGGAGGCGGCGGCCTGCCACCAGCGACCGGTCGCCCCCACGGCGCGCCAGCGGCTGTCCACGCGAGGACCCACGCGGAAGGTGGCGGCGCCGTCGGCACCGAGGGCGATCGTGGCGTAGCGCGTCCAGGTGCCGCCGGCGAGCCGGCGCTGCACGACCACGCTGCCCGGCACGGGCGTGCCGTTGCCGGCGCGCCAGCGCAGCCGCAGTGGCACCGAGGTCTCGTCGACGACGCGAGCGGGACCGGTCAGCGTGAGGACGGTCGCCCGCTTCAGCGGGGTCACGGTGACGGGGCCGCTGGCCGACCCGGCGAGGTTGTCCGGGGTGCCCTGCCGGTCGAAGCGGCCGGCGTAGGTCGTGCGCAGGACGGTCGTGCTCGTCGGGACCGTCCAGGTGTAGGTCGCGGCGCCGTCCGGGCCGGTGACCGCCGACCCGACGGTGCGCCACTCCTGGCCGGACCGCCGCTGCAGGCGGACCGTCTCCCCCGCGACGGGCTCGCCGCCGGCGCGGGTCAGCACGGTCCGCAGCCGCCGCGCGCTGTCGACGTACGGCGCGCCGGGGCCGGTGAGGCTCAGCGACGTCTCCGCGTCGTAGGCCTGGACCGTCACCTCCGGCGACGTGAGCGGGGAGCCGCCCTCCGTGACCGCCCGGAAGCGCGTGGTCGCCTTCAGCGCGGCCGGGAGCCTGACCGTGCCGTCCGCACCGGTGGGCGCCGTGGTGACCGCGACCCAGGTCCCGCCGGAGAGGGACTCCAGGCGCACCGGTTGCCCGGGGACGCCCCTCCCCTGGGCGTCGGTCAGCGCGGCGACCAGGGCGATCTGGGAGCCGCGGGGCGCGGGCGGAGCCCCGGCGAGGGTCAGGGCCGGCCCGGTCGCCGCTTGCGCGGGGGCGGACAGGGTGGACAGGACGAGGGCGAGCGCCGGCAGGAGGACGGCGAGCACGCGTGCGACCGCGGTGGGGATCCCGAGCATGGGGTCATCCTGGACTGCGGCCGTCCTCCACGAGCCGACGTACGGCGACTCTCAGCTCCCTCTCAGGATCGAGACCGGCGGCGCGGGCCTGCGCCACCAGGGCGAGCAGCCTGGTCCCGACGTCGTCGCCGCCGGCGCCGTCGACGCCGACCGGTCCGCCCGACCGCTCCAGGCGCCCCAGGACCTTGTCGGCGTAGGCCAGGGCGGGCAACGAGGCGGGGATGCCGTCGGTGACCCCCGCGCGCTGCTTCTCGCGCGCCTTGATCGCCTCCCAGTTGCGCTCGACCTCGTCGGCGTCGGCCACCTCGAGGCCGGCGAACACGTGGGGATGACGGCGCACGAGCTTGTCGGCGATGCCGGCGGCGACGTCCTCGAGGTCGAAGCCGCCCTGGTCACGGGGCGTCTCCTGCGCGATGCGGGCGTGGAAGTAGACCTGCATCAGCAGGTCGCCCAGCTCCTCGCGCAGGTGGCCGCGGTCGCCGCTCTCGATCGCCTCGAGGACCTCGTGGGTCTCCTCGAGGAGGTAGCGCGTCAGCGACTCGTGGGTCTGCTCGCGGTCCCAGGGACACTCGGTGCGCAGCCGGTCCATCACCTCCACGAGGCGCTGGAGCGAGTCGCTCATCGCCGTCCGCGCCCCTCAGCTGCAGCGCTGGTTGGCGGGGTAGTCCGCGGTGCTGCCCGTGCCGAACGGGTCATCGGAGGAGCCGCCCTTGAACGACGTCGCGGTCTCGGAGACCGGCACCGAGAGCGAGCCCTCCCCGGCCACCAGCCGGCCGTCCACGATCCTGCCGAACCGGGACGCGACCTCGACGTCGGCGTCCTCGAGGTAGGAGGCCTGGAGCGCGGCCGCCGCGGCCTGGAGGGCGTTCTGGTCGGTCGGGTCGCCGCCGGCAGCCTGCACCTCCTGGGCCGCCTGCTCGGCGAGGACCAGCTGGGCGGCGGTGGAGTCGCGCACCACCTCGTCGAACATCGCACGGTCGTCCTCGGGGACGAGGGCGCGCGCCTGTGCCGCCGACTGCAGGCTCTGGGAGACCGTCTGCTGGTCGGCGGAGGAGAGGTCGCCGAGGCCCTTGCCGACCTCGATGCCGAGCAGGACGTTGAGCGCCAGCGCGCGGACCGAGGCCGTCGGCGAGTCGGCACCTCCCTCCTGACCCTGCTGGGTGGCGCAGATGACGCGCGCGAGGTCGTCGACCCGGTCGACGCTGATCGTGTCGCCGCCGACCCGTGCCGCGACGCCCGGTCCCACACCGTCGCCACAGGCGGCGAGCGAGAGTGGGAGGACGACGGCGGCGGCGACAGCGGCGGCGCGGCGGCGGGTCAGGGGCAGGACGGGCACGGGGGAACTCTCCTTCGTCTGCGACGGCTCTGCAAGTCCGAGCACGCCTCAGGCGCCGGGGGTGGCGGCGCCGACGGCGACCGGGCGGTCGAGGACCGAGTCGACCACCTCGCGGCACCAGGACAGCAGCTCGGCGTCACGGATCGGCTCACCACCCACCGGACGCGTCCGCGGGCGCGGCACCAAGATCGTACGGGCGCCCTCCTTGACCACGCTGCGCGGGTAGAGCCGTTGGAGCCGCAGCCGCGCCGACTCCGGCAGCTCGACCGGAGCGAAGCGCACGTTGGTGCCCTGCACCGTGACGTCGGTCAGGCCGGCCTGACGGCAGCGCCCCCGGAAGCGCGCCACGTCGAGCAGGCTGCCGACCGCCGCCGGCGGGTCGCCGTAGCGGTCGCGCAGCTCCTCCAGCAGGAGGTCGACGTCGTCGTCGGAGCGCACCTCGGCCAGGCGCTTGTACATCTCCAGGCGCAGCCGCTCGCTGGGGACGTAGTCGTGCGGCAGGTGCGCGTCGACCGGCAGCTCGAGGCGCATCTCGTTCAGCTCCGGCGCCCCGTCGCCCTTGAACTCGCTGACCGCCTCACCCACCAGGCGCACGTAGAGGTCGAAGCCGACGTCGGCGATGTGGCCGCTCTGCTCGCCGCCGAGCAGGTTGCCGGCGCCGCGGATCTCCAGGTCCTTCATCGCGATCGCCATGCCGCCCCCGAGGTCGGAGTGCTGCGCGATGGTCGCGAGCCGCTCGTGGGCGGTCTCGGTCAGCGGCTTCTCCGGCGGGTAGAGGAAGTAGGCGTAGGCACGCTCGCGGCTGCGGCCGACCCGGCCACGCAGCTGGTGCAGCTGGCTCAGGCCCAGGGCGTCCGCGCGCTCGATGACCATGGTGTTGGCGTTGGAGACGTCCAGGCCCGACTCGACGATCGTGGTGCAGACCAGCACGTCGAAGCGCTTCTCCCAGAAGTCGAGCATCACCTGCTCGAGCGCGTGCTCCCCCATCTGGCCGTGGGCGGTGCTCACCCGGGCCTCCGGCACCAGCTCACGGATGCGGGCGGCGGCCTTCTCGATCGACTGCACGCGGTTGTGGATGTAGAACACCTGGCCGTCGCGCAGCAGCTCGCGACGGATCGCCGCGACGATCTGCCGGTCCTCGTAGGCGCCGACGTAGCTGAGCACCGGGTGGCGCTCCTCGGGAGGCGTGGCGATCGTCGACATCTCGCGGATGCCGGTCACCGCCATCTCCAGGGTGCGCGGGATCGGCGTCGCCGACATCGCCAGCACGTCGACCGCGGTGCGCAGCCGCTTGAGGAGCTCCTTGTGCTCGACGCCGAAGCGCTGCTCCTCGTCGACGATGACCAGGCCGAGGTCCTTGAACGCGATGTCGGGGTTGAGCAGCCGGTGGGTGCCGATGACGATGTCGACCGACCCCTCCTTGACGCCCTCGATGACCTCCTTGGCCTCCTTGTCGGTCTGGAAGCGGCTCAGCCCCTTGAGCACCACCGGGAAGCCGCTCATCCGCTCGGCGAAGGTCGAGAAGTGCTGCTGCACCAGGAGGGTGGTCGGCACCAGGACGGCGACCTGCTTGCCCTCGGTCACCGCCTTGAACGCCGCCCGCACCGCGATCTCGGTCTTGCCGTAGCCGACGTCGCCGCACACGAGCCGGTCCATCGGCACCTCGCGCTCCATGTCGCGCTTGACCTCCTCGACCGTGCTCAGCTGGTCGGGGGTCTCGGTGAAGGGGAAGGCGTCCTCGAGCTCGCGCTGCCACGGCGAGTCCGGGCCGAACCTGTGGCCGCGCGTGGCCTGCCGGGCGGCGTACAGCTTGATCAGCTCGGCGGCGATCTGGCGCACGGCCTTCTTGGCGCGGCCCTTGCGCTTGGCCCAGTCGGCGCCGCCGAGGCGGTCGAGGCTGGGCATGTCCCCACCGACGTACCTGGTCACCTGGTCGAGCTGGTCGGTGGGGACGTAGAGCCGGTCCGGCGGCGCCCCGCGCTTGGAGGCGCCGTACTCCAGGACGAGGTACTCGCGGGTGGCGCCCTGCACGACCCGCTGCTTCATCTCGACGTAGCGTCCGACGCCGTGCTGCTCGTGGACGACGAGGTCGCCGGCCTTGAGCTCGAGCGGGTCGATCTGCTTCTTGCGGCGCGCCGGCATCTTGCGCATGTCCTTGGTCGAGGAGCGCTGCCCCACGATGTCGTCCCCGGTGACCAGGGCGAGCTGCCGCGTCTCGTCGACCAGGCCGTGCGCCAGGCAGCCGCAGGTGACGACCGCGACGCCGCTGGGGACGTCGGCGGCGGAGTCGACGTGGTCGACGAACCGGGCGGGCACGTCGGCGTCGGCGAGCACCTCGACCATGCGCTGGGCCGGGCCGTGGCCCTCGTAGACCGTCACCACGCGGCCGCCGGCGGCCAGCCAGGCGCGGATGTCGGCCACGGCGCGCTCGACCTCGCCGTGGTAGGTCGCCGCGGGACGGAAGCCGACCGTGCGTGACTCGACCCCCACGTCGGAGGCGGCCAACCCGGCGGGGTCCTCCTCGGGGGTGTCGAGGCCGAAGGGGCTCAGGGTCCACCAGGCGCGGCCCGAGGCGATGGTGTGCTCCCGCACGTCGCCGATCTCGCGGTAGGACGCGGCGCCCAGGTCGATGGGTGCCTGCCCACCTGTGGCGGCGCCGGCCCACGACGCGGCGAGGAACTCCTCGCTGGTCGCGACGAGGTCGTGGGCGCGGCTGCGCACCCGCTCGGGGTCCATCACGAGCACGTGGGTGTCGGTCGGCATCAGGTCGACCAGCAGCTCCATCTCGTCGACCAGCACCGGCGCCAGCGACTCCATGCCCTCGACCGCGATGCCCTCGGCGATCCTGTCGGTGATCTCGCGCAGCGCCGGGTGCTGCTCCCCCAGCCGGCGGGCGCGCTCGCGCACCTCGCCGGTGAGCAGCAGCTCGCGGCACGGCGGTGCCCACAGCCGCTCGACCTTGTCGAGGGTGCGCTGGTCGGCGACGGAGAAGGTGCGCACCTCCTCGACGTCGTCGCCCCAGAACTCCACGCGCAGCGGGTGCTCCTCGGTGGGCGGGAAGACGTCGACGATGCCGCCGCGGACGGCGAACTCGCCGCGCCGCTCGACCAGGTCGACACGGGTGTACGCCGCGGCGGCGAGCCGGGCGACGACGTCGTCGAGGTCGGCCCGGCCACCGGGCGCCAGCTCGACCGGCTCGAGCTCGGCGAGGCCCTTGACCTGCGGCTGGAGCAGCGACCGGACCGGCGCCACCACCACCGAGAGCGGGCCGTTGGACTCGTCGTCACCGGGGTGGGCGAGGCGGCGCAGCACCGCCAGGCGGCGGCCGACGGTGTCGCTGCGGGGCGAGAGCCGCTCGTGCGGCAGCGTCTCCCACGAGGGGTAGGCCGCGACGCGGTGCGGGTCGAGCAGGCTGCCCAGCTGCTCCACCAGGTCCTCCGCCTCCCGGGTGGTCGCGGCGACGGCCAGGACCGTGCGGCCGGCGTCGACGAGTCCCTTGACCACGAACGGCCGCAGCGCGGCCGGCCCGGTGAGGTCCAGGGCAGTGTGGTGCGTGCCCTCGGCGTCCTCGAGCGCACCGGCGAGCACCGGCTCCCCGAGCACCCACTCGGCCAGTCCCGACAGACCCATCGACGCCTTCCCTCCGGTTCGCCCAGCGCGCTGGCGGGCACCGCCCGCACAGCACAGCAGCCCCCTCCGACGAGCGGAAGGGGGTGTGGCGCCCAGTCTACGGTGGGCCCAAGGTCCGTCGTCCCAGGAGGAAGCCGATGAGCGAGCCGGTCCGCGCCAGCGACCACGAGGTCCCCGACGAGGTGTCGGAGGAGACCGTCGAGGGGGTGGGCAGGCTCTCGGAGGCCTTCGAGTACATCGAGCGTGCCAAGGGCCACCTCTACTCCTTCCACCAGCTCATGGGGCGTGCGGACTTCCTGGTCGAGGAGGCCGCGGACCTGCTGCGCGAGGCCGGGCACGAGGAGTTCGCCGACCGGCTCGCCACCGAGCTCATGGGGCGCAACGTCCTGGACGGGCGGTGGACCTTCCAGGTCGTCGAGGAGTTCGACGACACCTACTACGAGCTGTTCCGCGGGCTGGAGCGGGAGTCGCGCGAGCTCACCGGCGGGGTGCGGCACGCCTTCGAGGCCCGCATGAAGCAGCAGCGCCGCAGCCGCGGCCGGGACGCCCACCGCGCGGACCCGAAGGGCTGAGGCACCGGTGGCGTCGGGCTCCCACGGGGCGGCCCTCGAGATCGACGTGGAGGGCCGCGTGGTGAGGGTGACCAACCCCGAGCGGGTCTACTTCCCCGCGCACGGCTGGACCAAGCTCGACCTGGTCGAGTACTACCTGGCCGTCGGCGACGGCATCGTCCGGGCGCTCTACGAGCGGCCCACGATGCTGCACCGCTTCCCCAAGGGGGTCAGCGACGACCCGGGAGCCAAGGTGCACCAGAAGCGCCTGCCCTCCGGGGCACCGCCGTGGGTCGAGACCGTCGAGCTGTTCTTCCCGCGGTTCGAGCGCACCGCCGACGAGCTGTGCGTCACCGAGCTCGGGGCGGTGGTGTGGGCCGTGCAGATGTCGACCGTGGAGTTCCACCCGTGGAACAGCCGGCGCGACGACCCCGAGAAGCCCGACGAGTGGCGCATCGACCTCGACCCCGGACCGGAGTGCGACTTCGACCGGGTCCGCCGCGTCGCGCACGTCGTCCACGAGGTCCTCGACGAGCTCGGCGCCGTCGGCTGGCCCAAGACCAGCGGCGGCAACGGCCTGCACGTCTACGTCCGGGTGCGGCCGGACCACGGCCACGGCGACGTACGCCGGGCAGCGCTCGCCTTCGCCCGGGAGGTCGAGCGGCGCGCGCCCGACGACGTGACGACCGCGTGGTGGCGCAAGGACCGCGACCCGGCCGCGCTGTTCGTCGACTACAACCAGAACGCCCGGGACCACACCATCGCCGCGGCCTACTCCGTGCGGGGCAACGCCGACGCCACCGTGTCCACCCCGATCCGTTGGGACGAGGTCGGCGACGTGGAGCCGCGCGAGCTGACCCTCGGCACGGTCCCCGCGCGCTTCGCCGACCTCGGCGACCTGCACGAGGGGATCGACGAGGCGGTCTTCGACCTGGCGCCGCTGCTGGAGTGGGCGGCGCGCGACGAGGCCGAGGGAGCCGGGCCACCGCCCGAGCCGGCGCAGGGCTGACCCACGGGCCCGCCGGGTCGGCCAGGTCAGCGGCCCAGCGCGCCCTGCTCGACCAGCCACGCCTGCAGGAGGTCCACGTCCTCGCGGTCGTTCCAGCACAGCGCGCGCATCCCCAGGGAGGTCGCCCGCGCGACGTTGACCGGGTTGTCGTCGACGAAGAGCACCTCGTGGGGTGCGTGGCCGAGCTGGTCGAGGATGCGGCGGAAGTACTCCGCCTGCGGCTTGGCCACGCCGAGCGCCCAGCTGTAGAAGCAGCCGTCCAGCAGGCCGTCGTAGCCGATCTCGGTGCTCATGTGCTCGGCGCGGGTGCGGTCCTGGTTGCTGGCGAGGTGGCACGGCACGCCGCCTGCCCGCACCCGGCGGACCAGGTCCCAGGTCTCGGCGACGGGAAGGATGGTGAACCACGCGTCGAGGGCCGGCTGACGCAGCTCGGGGACGCCCCAGCGCGCCAGCAGCGCGGCGAGCTGCTCGGTCCAGGGCACCTCGCCCCGCAGCGAGGGCGCCTCGGCCTCGAAGGCCTCGACCAGGAACGCCTCGACGTCGTCGACGTGCCCCTCGACCACGGGTCGCATGGTGTGCTCCCAGCCCCGCGGCACCGTCTGCAGGACGCCGTCGGCGTCCCAGAGCACCGCGGCCGGGCGGAACGCCGGGGTCACCCTCTGCTCACTCGGTGCCGTGGGTCCGGATGAACTCGAGGATCGGCTCGGCGAGCTCGCGGCGACACACCACCAGGTCGGGCAGGAGCACGTCGTCCTGGTTGTAGACCAGCGGGCTGCCGTCGACCCGGCTGGTGTGCAGCCCGGCGGCCCGCGCCACCGCGACCGGCGCCGCCGAGTCCCACTCGTACTGCCCGCCGGCGTGGACGTAGGCGTCGCTGACGTCGCGCACCACCGAGATCACCTTGGCGCCGGCCGAGCCCATCGGGACCAGCTCCGCGCCGATCTCGTCGGCCAGGGCCTGCACGAAGGCGGGCGGGCGGGTGCGCGAGACCGCGATCCGCGGGCGCTGCGAGGTGCGCGCGGGCACGACCGGGGGCTCACCGGTGTGGAAGGTCGTGCCGAGGCCCGGCTGCGCCACCGCCCCCGCCACCAGGTCCCCGTGCGACCACAGCGCGACGTGCACCGCCCAGTCGTCGCGCGGCGGCTCGGAGAACTCGCGGGTGCCGTCGAGCGGGTCCACGATCCAGGCCCGCGAAGCACCGAGCCGCGCCTTGTCGTCCTTGCCCTCCTCGGACAGCACGGCGTCCCCGGACCGGTGCTCGGCCAGCAGGCGCATCAGCAGGTCGTGCGCGGCCTGGTCCCCGGCGTCCTTGAGCTCGCGGCCCTCGAGACCGGTCCCGCGGACCTGCACCAGCAGGTCGCCGGCGACGGTCGCCAGCCAGGCGGCGAGCCGGTGGTCGTCCTCGACGACGGCCTGCTCGGGCCGGCCGGCGTCGAAGCCGGAGACGACGTCCGCGAGGGAGGACTCGGACGAGGAGGTGTCGGTCACGCCGACACCTTCTCACGCCTCAGTAGGCGCCCTTCGCACTGATGACCGCGCCCACGGTGCGGATGGCGATCTGGGCGTCGGCCCCCAGGCTCCAGTTGTCGGCGTAGTAGGTGTCGAGCTCGACGGCCTCCCCCCACTCGAGGTCGGACCGCCCGCTGACCTGCCACAGCCCGGTGATGCCCGGCTTGACCGCCAGCCGGCGCAGCTCGTCGGTGCTCATCGCGGCCGTCTCGGCCGGCAGGCACGGACGGGGCCCGATCAGCGACATCTCGCCGCGCAGGACGTTGATCAGCTGCGGCAGCTCGTCGAGGGACGACTTGCGCAGGAACGCGCCGACACGGGTGACCCGGGGGTCGCGCCGCATCTTGAACAGCACGCCGTCGGACTCGTTGTCCTCGAGCAGCTCGCGCTTCATCGACTCGGCGTCGGTGCGCATGGTGCGGACCTTGTAGACGGTGAACAGGCGTCCGTGCCGTCCCACGCGGGTCTGGCGGAACAGCGCCGGACCCGGGCTGTCGAGGCGGACGACCAGGGCGACCAGCGCCAGCAGCGGCGCGGTCACGGCGAGCAGCAACGCTGCCGCGGCGCGGTCGAGGGACCCCTTGGCGATCGACGCGATCACCGACCCCTTGGGCGGGCTGATCTCGCACAGGGTCTCGTGACCGATGCGGCCGGCGTTGATCCGCTCGGGGGCGACCGCGTCGAAGAGACCGAGCATGGCCACCCCGGCCTGGTGGTCCTGCAGCGCCCAGGTGATGCGACGGACGTCGGAGCCCGTCAGGCCGGTGCCGGGCGCCAGCACGACGAGGTCGGCGTGGCTCGCCTCGGCCAGCGCCGGCAGCTCGCCGAGGTCGTTCCAGACCGGGACGCCGAGCAGCTCCTTGAGCGGGCGGCTCGGGTCGTCGCCGGGCTGCACCACGAGGTTGCCCACGATCTTGACCTGCCGGCTGCCGCGCCACGACAGGTTGGCCCGCGACGCGGCGACGAGGTCACCGACCACCAGGATCCGGGTCGGGCCGGACAGGTGGTTGACCAGGAGCCGCGCCACGGCGGCGGCCAGGGCGGCGGCCGTGAGCGGGAGCGCGGTCGCGGGGCCGGTCGCGTCATTGAGGCCGACGGCGATGCCGAGGGTCGTCAGCGCCAGCACCGCGCCGGCGGACTGGACGAGAGGACGGATCTGGCGCAGCGGCGGACCCGAGATCGCCGCCGGGCGGCGGTAGGTCAGGCAGGCCCACAGCACGAGCTGCCCGAGGAGCAGGACCGAGTCGGTGGTCAAGGTCAGCGCCGTGGCCGCGGCAGCCATGGCCGCGAAGCCCAGCTCGACGTGGACCGCTCCTCGTCGTCGGCGCTCCGCGGGCACGGACTCGACGTAGGGACGCTCGACCCCACGAGCGTCGGTGACGGTGCCCGTCGTAGGCATCGACTGCATGTCCCCCAGCCCCCAAACGGATGGTTCGTGCATCGGACCGTCCCCCCACGGGACGGTGTGTTCAGTTGACGAGACGTGCGCACCCCGGGTGATACACGACCTACTACTCCAACGGGACGGACGTGGCCCGGTCAGGCCGCAACTGCCCCGCTCCCCCTCAACGAGCGATCGACCCCCACGCTACGGCTTCGCAGGACTCGCTTTCCACCGCCCGACCGGCCTCGCGGCCGGTCCCTCGATGGCCAGCAGTGCCCACATCGGCGTCGCTCACACCTGGACTTTACGACCTCGCAGTCCCGAGCCACCCCGGGCGAACGTCCCGAGTTGGACCCGGATCGGTCCCTTCCTCCGACGCGCGGCGGCGCCCGAACGGCCCACGGGTCGGGACCGAAGGGACTACCTGGCGGTGCCTGACCTGGGTCGACGGTGGCCGGTGTGTCCCTGAGTGCTCGTGGGAGGATCAGCCCGTCCCGCTCCCGCACCGAAGGGCCACTGTGAGCAGTCCCACCGTCCTGGTCGCCAACCCCTCCTTCGACGTCTACGGTGCCGACCTGCAGATGCTGGAGAGCGTCCGGGCGCTCACCGACCACGGATGGCGCGCGAAGGTCGTCGCACCGCGCCCCGGACCCCTGCAAGATCGGTTGGAGGAGATCGGAGCGGGCACCGAGGTCATCGAGTTTCCCGTCCTCCGCCGCGCGGATGCCACTCCCCGGGGTGTTGCACGACTCGGAGCGAGGGGACTTCAGCGGTTGGCTGCGATGCGGAGGGAGATTCGCCGGCTCGGAACCGACCTGCTCTACGTGAATACACTGACGATCCCCTGGTGGCTGGCTGCGTCGAGGATGACCGGCACGCCGTCGCTGTGTCACGTCCATGAGGCCGAGCCAGGGGTCCGGCGGATGGTGGGACGTGGCTTGACTGCGCCGCTCCTCCTGGCGGACTGCGTCGTGGTGAACAGCCGAGCGACTCTGCGGAGCACGTCGCAGGCACAACCTGAGTTGTCGGGGCGCATGAAGCTCGTCTACAACGGTGTGCCGGGACCTCCGGCGCCGCTCGACAAGCGACCTCCTGGGGGTCAGCCGACCCGATTGGTGAGCGTCGGGCGGATCTCTGCGCGTAAAGCAACGTTGGACGCGCTCGAAGTGGCCTCGCTGCTCCTCGCCGGCGGCCACGATGTCGTCCTGGAGCTGTGCGGGTCCCCCGTGCCTGGACAGGACGCGTACTTCGAGGAGGTGCGACGCCGTGCCCACGCGCGGGACCTCGCCGGACGAGTCCGCTTCTCCGGATACCAGCATCCGGTCTGGCCCGCCCTGGAGCGCAACGACATTTTCCTGGCCACGTCCACTGCGGAGCCCCTTGGCAATGCTGTGATCGAGAGCCAGCTGGCAGGAAGACCGGTGGTGGCCACCGCCGTGGAGGGACATCTCGAGACCGTGATCGAGGGCGAGACCGGTCTGCTGTGCCCGGTCGGCGCCCCTCACGCCATGGCCAGTCGCGTGACCGAGCTCCTCGCCGATCCGCAACAGGCTCGAACTCTCGCCGAACAGGCCCAGCGTCGGGCCGCGGCGCTCTTCGCCGTACCGGCCTACCACCTGGCGGTGAGAGCATTGTGCGAGGAGCTGGCCAGCGCGTCTCGCCGCCGGCGAGTCGGGCCACGATCCCCATAAACGCTCTTAGCCGACCAGTCGGGATTACGCTGCAGCCTGGTCGGGTGGAACGGGCGCGCGTCGAACGCGCGGAGGAGGGCTTAGCGTGCGAGTAAACAAGTGTGTCACCAGTCGGCCGCAGACGGGGATGCGAGAGATCGCAGTCGTTGCCGCGACTTCCGTCGTCGTGCTCCTCGGAGCCTATGGACTGCCAGCAGACGCAGACTCAGCACCCACCGATCCCACGGACCCAGCCACGCCCCGGACAGTGACGGCGGACGCACTGCCCACGGTTCAGATGGACGGCGTGGGTCTGACCCAGGTCGTCATCGGGCGGACGGTCTATGTCGGTGGCACGTTCAGCGCGGCGAGGCCGCCTGGCGCCGCTCCGGGGACCAGGACGGTGCCGCGGCACAACCTGCTCGCCTACGACCTCGTGTCCGGGCGGTTGAAGGGCGGCTTCCGTCCGCGGATCGATGGCACCGTGATGACACTCGCGAAGTCGCCGGATGGCAAGCGGTTGTACCTCGGCGGCACGTTCGCCCACGTGAACGGTCGAGCGGCGAACCACATCGCCGCGATCAACCCTCAGACCGGCTATCGCGTGGCAAGCTTCAAGGCCGGAACCGACAGGTCGGTCCGGGCGATCGTGGCCGGTCGCACGTCGGTGTGGCTGGGCGGCATCTTCACCGCGACGAACGGCCAACGACGGAGCTCGCTGGCGAAGGTACGGGCCAGCGACGGAGTGCTGAGGCGGTGGGCTCCCCGCGCCACCGGAGGGCCTGTCAGCGCGCTCGCCCTCAGCCGTGACAACCGACAGGTGGTCGCTGGAGGACGGTTCACGCGCGTCAACGGATCGAGCCGTCCCGGCTACGGGTTGGCCAGGCTCGACGCTCAGTCAGGGAGTTTGCTGCCACTGCCGGTCAACCGGGTCATCCGCAACGCCGGCACGAATGCCGGTGTGACCTCGCTAGTCAGCGATGGGACGTACGTCTACGGCTCCGCCTACGCAGTGGGATACCGCGACGGGAACTTCGAGGGCTCGTTCAAAGCGCGCTGGTCGAACGGCAGCCTGGTCTGGCTGGAGAGCTGCCACGGAGACACCTACAGCGTCTATCCCACGCCGCGCGCGGTCTACACGGCCGGCCATGCCCACACCTGCGCCACCATCGGCGGATTCCCGGACACCGACCCTCGCGAATATCACAAGGCGCTCGCTTTCAGCAACGCCGTCACCGGGACGAACGCCGCGGAACCGCCAGCATCGAAGTACCACAGCTTCACGGGGCGCCCGGCTCCCACGCTGCTGACCTGGTTTCCCAACTTCGACACCGGCACGACTACCGTGAGCAGGCAGGGCGCGTGGCACGTCACCGGGCGCGGGCGGTATGTCGCGGTGGCAGGCGAGTTCCTGCACGCCAACGGCGCCGGGCAGCAGGGCCTGACTCGCTTCGCCATGCCGACGGTCGACGCGGTGCCCAACAAGCAGGGCCCGCGCTCAACGGCCGTCGGCTTCACCCCCACCGCGTCGCAGGTAGGTCCTGGACAGGTCGAGATCGTGTGGAACACCGCTTGGGACCGCGACAACGCTCGACTGACCTACGACGTCCTGCGGGCCACTGGCGGCACCACCGTCGTCGACTCCGTGACGCGCGAGTCCAGCTTCTGGGACCCACAGGAGCTGAGGACCCACGACGTCGGTCTCGCCTCGGGGGCCTACACCTACCGGGTCCGTGCCACGGACCCACTAGGGAACGTACGGTACTCGGCCGTCGTGCCGGTCACGGTCAACTGAGGCTCCCCGTCTGCCGACGGGTGCTAGCCGTGCGGTCGCGTCGATCCGGGGAAGGACAGGGGTGACTAAGACCGAGAAGGGCTTCTCGCGGTCGCTGGGCGACCAGGCCGTCCGGGGCTCGGGAATCGTCTTGCTGAGCCAGGCCGTGCGTGTGGCGTTGCAGTTCATCTCCCTCGTCGTCCTGGCCCGCTTGCTGTCACCGAAGGACTTCGGTCTGGTGGCCATGGTGATCTCCGTGGTGGGTGTCGCGGATCTCTTGCGCGACTTCGGACTGTCTGCGGCCGCGGTGCAAGCCAGGACGGTCTCCGGTGAGGAGCGCACCAACCTGTTCTGGGTCAACGCCGCGCTGGGCGCTGCGTGCACGGTGGTCATCTCGGCCTGCGCGCCGCTCATCCAGGACCTGTACGACGAGCCTGCCCTTGTCTCCATCGTCCTGGCGCTCGCGTGGACGTTCTTCCTCAGCGGGCTCAACACCCAGTTCCGCGCGGACCTCACGCGAGAGATGCGCTACTTCCCGTTGGCCGCCACCGACGTGCTCGCCCAGACGACGGCGCTCGTGGTCGCCATCGGCTGCGCTGTTGCCGGTCTCGGAGTCTGGTCGCTCGTCGCCCAACAGTTGACGCAGGCCGGGCTCACGCTGCTCGGCAACGGTCTGTTCGCCCAGTGGGTCCCCGGGCTGCCGCGGCGCGGGGTGAGCCTACGGCGCTTCTACCGCTTCGGCGGCAACCTCCTGGCGACCCAGCTGTTGACCTATCTCACCAAGAACGTCGACAACATCGCGCTGGGCATCGTCCGGGGCCCTGTGCAGCTCGGCTACTACAGCCGCGCGTACCAGCTCCTCATGGCTCCGCTCAACCAGATCAACGCCCCGCTCACCGGAGTGGCCCTACCAGTGCTGTCGCGGGTGCAGGACGACCTGCAGCGGCTGCAGCACTACCTGGCCCGTGCCCAGCTCGTCGGCTGCTACGTCACGGCCACAGTGTTCGCCGTCGCCGCGGGCCTCAGCGAGCCATTGATCCTCCTGCTGTTCGGTGACAGATGGGCACCGACGGCTCCGATCTTCGGTGTCCTCGCTGTGGGTGGCATCTTCCGCTCCATCCAGCAGGTCGCCTACTGGACCTACCTCGCCAGCGGTCACACCGGTGCTCAACTCCGGATGATCCTGCTCACGCGGCCGCTCATGATCGTCCTCATGCTGGCGGGACTGCCGTGGGGTCCGATGGGCGTCGCGGTCGGACACAGCGTCGGGTTCGCGATGTTCTGGTGGATCTCCACGCTGCACGCCGGCCGCGTCACCGGCGTGGCTTCTCGGCTCCTGCTGGTCAACGGGATCCGCACCGTGCTGCTGGTCGGTGCGCCGGCCGGCGTCGTCGCATGGACCGCCACACTCGTCGACATCGGGACCATCGCCCAGCTGGGGGCCGGCGCGATCGGGGCGACGGCGTACCTGGTGCTTATCACCGTGCTGAACCAGCGTGTGGGCGACGACGTGCGGATGTTGCACTCGTTCCTACGCCGGGCTCTGCGACGCAGCTGACCCGCGGCGCGCCGCGCCCCAAACGACTGGACCGGCTGTGCGAGCGCCAGCGCGCGAATACACCGTGAGCGACTCGACCCACCGGCGCAGTGTGGTCATTTCGGACTGCGAGGAACTAGTTCGTCCTCGCTATTTAGGACTTACGTCCCGATTTGACCTACTGACGTCCCGACTCGGACTTATCGTTATGGACATCGGCGAGAGTTCCCCCTCGCTCCGCGCCACCGGTCCAGCCCCCTGAAGTGGATCGGCAGGCACGCCAAGTCTGTTGGGAGGCAGCCTTGAACCGCTCCATCACCCTTGCCCTGGCCTGCGCAGCCGCCTTGCTGGTGCCGGCGCCTGTCGCCGTGGCCGGCACGACCAACGCCACCACCGCGGCGCGCACGGCCAGCAGCGTGATCACGTCCCGGAACCTGATCCGCAACGCCCAGTTCAACAACGGCCGCAGATACTGGCGCAGCAACCAGCACCTGCTCACGCGCAGGGTCGGTCCGGTGCGCCATCGCGCTGGCACCATGAACCTGACCACCGAGGGTCGGCGCGGCGCGGCCAGAGCCGGCAGCTACACCACCACCGTGCTCACCGACACCGGCCGCACCGTCGCCGCGACCAACCCCGTCGCGACTTATATCTCACGCGTCGACCTTCGAACGGACCGCCCGACGGTCAGCGCCGCTCTAGTGGTCCGCGAGACCGACGGGACCCGGACGGTGTCCCACACGGCACCAGTCACGCTGAACGCCAAGAGCTGGATGACCGCGCGGCTTGAGTTCAAGCCCGCGCTGACGAACTCCTCGCTGGACTTCAAGGTGCGCGCCACGCTCGGCTCCCGCCAGCGCCTCTACGTCGACAACGCCTCGATGGTGGAGAGCGCACCGGCACCGATCCCCACGCCCACGCCCACGCCCACGCCAGCCCCGACGACCGCCCCAACCCCCACACCGGCCCCAAGCCCCACGTCCGCCCCCGTCCCCACCGCCGCGCTGGCGACGGACACTTTCGCGCGGTCGGTCTCGAACGGCTGGGGCACGGCCGACTCGGGGGCAACCTGGAGCGGGTCAGGACAGGCCAGCCGGTGGTCGGTCGGCCAAGGCCGTGGCACATACACGATGGACTCACCCGGCGTGGGTGGTTCGAGCACCTTGAACGTCAGCGCCGCTGACGTCCAAGGCTCCGTCGACCTGTCCACCGACAAGCTGGTGTCCGGCGGGGGCCTTCACACCTACGTCGCGACCCGGGCCACGAGTGCTGGGGAGTATCGGATCTCTCCTCGCCTGAACGCCGATGGGACCGTGTCGATCGCTGCGAGCCGCTTCGCGGCCGGCACCGACTCGCCGCTGGGCAACCGGGTGACGGTGCCTGCACTGACCTACCGGGCCGGCGCTGTCCTGCACCTCGATTTCGAGGTCACCGGCTCCACGCCCACCATCGTCCGGGCCACCATGTGGCAGGACGGCACCGCACGACCCAGCACGCCGACGCTGGAGCAGGTCGACGCCAGCGGGCTGGGCGGTGAGGGCGCGTTCCGGCTCTACAACTACCTCTCGTCCTCGGCGACCAATGCCCCGCTCGCGGTGACCTGGGACAACCTGTCCCTGAGCGGCGACGCCGCAGCTTCGACGACGTCGCCGACGCCCCCCACGACAACACCCACCACACCGCCCACGCTGGAGTACCTGGTCAACGCGGACTTCGAGGGTGTCGCCCGCGGCCAGATGACCGCCTCGACGTTCAACGCCGAGATGAACTCGCGCCTCAAGGGCGAGTCGATCTTCGACGACAGCTCGATCGTGGACAGGGACGCCGGCACCGCCTACCGCGTGACGTTCGACGCCGGTTCCTTCAAGAACTATCCCGCCGGCAACAACGGGATCAACGCGATCGTGCCTCTGGGCAAGGAGGTGGACAACGCCTGCATGTCCTACGACATCAAGTTCGACTCAAACTTCGACTGGTCCCTGGGCGGCAAGCTGCCCGGACTCGGCGGGGTGCGCCCCGGGGTCTCCCCCGGTACGCCGACCGGCGGCGGCAACCCCGGCGACAAGGGCTGGTCCGGTCGCATGATGTGGCTCGGTCCCAAGGCCTACTCCTGGGCAGGCCCGAACAACATGGCCGTCTCTTACATGTACTCGCCAGACCAGAAGTCCACCTACGGTGACAACCTTCGCTGGAACAAGGCGTTCAAGGCGGGTGTCTGGCACAAGGTCAAGCAGTGCTACGTCATGAACACGTTGGGTCAGGCCGACGGCGTCCTGCGCTCATGGATGGACGGGGTCCTGGTGTATGAGGACACGCACTACGTCTACCGCACGCACCCCGACGTGCACATCGGCTACATGTACTGGGCGGTGTTCCGCGGAGGCGCCGATGTGGCCTGGGCCGGTGCCAGAGCCAGCAACATCGAGTTCGACAACGTCGTGGTCACCACGTCGGCCACCACGAGCTGACCTCGGACAGTCCCGCACGTCTTGACGAGGTGGTCGAGACGTGCGGGACTCAAGCGTCGAGCCACCGACCCTTGGTCTGGGCCGATGCGGCCGTCTCCTCCGGATTCAAGATGTCAGTCCCGGTGATTTCAGGACTTTAGACCCCGGTTGAACCTACGCTGGTCCGGACCTCGACAGGTCAGTCCGGCGTAATCACCGCGGACGACCCCTGATCCCCCGATCAGGTCACCACCTGCAATGACTCACGGGAGAGAGCCTTGCGACGTATCAGTGCTGCCCTTGCTGCCATCACCACCACCGTGATCACCGCTCCACCACTCGCCGCGACCGGATCGCTGGCATCCGCGATCGCCCCGGGCGCCGGGAGCCCAGCGACCACCATCGCTGCGCGGACGGCCAGTGACGTCCTGGTGAGAGCGAACTTCGACCGCCTGCCCCTCGGCCGCGTGTCCGCAACCGAGTTCAACAGCCAGATGCACACGCATCTTCGTGGTGAGTCGATCTTCGACGACAGCCAGATCGTTCGCAGAGGCGAAGGGAAGGCCTACCGAGTCAAGCTCGACGCGGGGTCCTTCAAGAACTACCCCGCCGGCAACAACGGGATCAACGCAATCGTGCCGCTCCCCAGGGCCGTCGACAACGCCTGCATCGCCTACGGACTCCGGTTCAGCGAGGGCTTCGACTGGTCCCTTGGCGGCAAGCTTCCTGGTCTTGGCGGCGTCCGACCCGGCATCTCACCAGCCACCCCGACCGGCGGGGGCAACCCCGGCGACAAGGGCTGGTCGGGCCGCATGATGTGGCTCGGCCCCAAGGCCTACTCGTGGGCTGGACCTGACAACCAGGCCGTCTCGTACATGTATAGCCCTCGGATGACCTCCACCTACGGCGACAACGTGCGGTGGAACCGGGCCTTCAAGGCCGGGGAGTGGCACCGCTTCAAGCAGTGCTACCGCATGAACACACCGGGGAAGAAAAACGGGACCCTCGTCGCTGCCGTCGACGGCCACGTGGTCTTCCACAACACCAGCTACACGTTCCGAACCCGCGGCGACGTGAGGATCAACCACCTCTACTGGGCCATCTTCCGCGGGGGCGGCGACCGATCCTGGGCCAGCAACCGCACGGGCTATGCCTTCCTCGACAACGTACGGATCTCGACCCGGCTCTGACCCGCCGGCCATGCACATGAGGAGTCCGGTCCGTTCGCGACGACGTCCGGGCAGACCGGACAACCGGACGCCGGCTCGAGCGGGTTCAACGCCCGGGGCACCGAATCCCCTCCCGTGGCACGTCAGCAGTCACCGGCAACCTATGCTGTGCCCCCATGCGGCCATTTCGGCACCTGCTCCTGACGCGCTTCAACATCATGACCGAGTTCGCTCCAGCTCCTCAGCGCCTCGACGATGTGTGGCTCCGTTCGCGACTGCAGCCGTTTCGTCGCTACTGCGCGCCTTCGGTGGCGGGGCAGACCGTGCCGGTGCCCTGGCTCGTCTTGTGCGACGCCTCCAGCCCGTCGTGGTTCAAGTCCGAGATCGAGAGCACCAGCGGAGCCACCCCTGTCTACCTCGAGGGGCCCGGAACGCCGGCAGCACTGGCCGAAGCAGTGCACGCCACCGGACTCGTCGATGCCCCGTATCTCATCACCAGCCGGGTCGACAGCGATGACGCGCTTGCCCGCACGTTCTTGGCAACCGTCCAGGCGCAGTTCTCGCATCAGCAGCGGAGCTTCGTCGAGTTTCCGGTGGGCATTCAGAGCTATCGTCACGGGCTCTACACCCGGGTCTGGAGGTCCAACCCCTTCGTCTCCCTGATCGAACGCGTCGAGTTCGGATCTCTCCCGGAGACGGTCTGGTGCATGTCCCACGCGCAGGTGCTCGCCACCCAGCCGACGCGCACCGTCTGGCACCGACCCCAGTGGCTCCAGGTGCTGCACGAGACCAACAACGAGTCGGTCCTCGGAGGTGGATCACTCCCACGCATCGGGTCACGGCCCGAACGATTCGCCTGCCTCTGGCAGGAGGAGCCGGCGGACTCCTATCCCGTCCGGGTGATGACGGCCGGTCGGGTGGCACGCCAACGGCTGGTCAGAGTGGCCCGCCGCGCCGTGAGTGGCAAAGGTTCGCCGGGACGCCTCGACTAGGAGCCCCAAGCCGAGAGAGGGCGCGTGCCTCGAGGGTCCCGGCGCCGGTTCACACCCCAGCTCACGGCGCCGAACCCCGGAAGATCGCAGTCGGGGCCTCAGTGGTGTAGCGGAAGTCGATTGCGATCTGGTCCCGCCGGTCCGAGGGGACTTGGAAGACGAAGCTCCCAGCTCCCTCCCCCCCGGGCTTGATGCGCTCAGGGAAGCGCCGGACTCCAGGAGCGGACAGATCGTCGGCCGGGGTCCTCTGATCGCCGTACGACAACGTCACCACGGACGAGGTCATGGCGAGCGCTTCCTGGGAGTCGTTCTGCACGAGAACGCTCACGCGGAGCGCGGGTCCGGAGGACTCGCCCGGGCCTCGCCCGATGCCGCGTACGCTCTCGATGTCGGTGACTTTCACCGTGACGCCGTTGCCGAGGTCGGCAGGGTTGTCGAGCGCGACCCGGACGGGGGCGGGCGGCAGACCGCTGGGCGTCTGCGCCGGTGCCGGCGCAACCTGCCCTGGGCTCCGGGTGGGACGCGAGACGCCGTCGGCGTCGCTCGGCGTCGCAATTGGCTCGGGCCGACCCGATGTGGGACCCGAGGTCGCGCCATCGGTCGAGTCTTTGCCTTCGCCCGTCAACGTCAGGCCGATGACGAGGACGATCACCAGTACCGCACACAGGGGGATCACCACCTTGACCCATGTCGGCAGAGTCTGAAGGCGGTCCGAGGCTGATCGGTGCGGCGTGGTCACGGGCGTCCCAGGGCGCGGTAGGTCCACCCGGCTGAGCGCCAGACGGCGGGGTCGAGCACGTTGCGTCCATCCAACATCCGTGCTTGCCCCACTGCTTGCTTCAGCTCGGTCGGATCGAGATTCACGTACTCCTCCCACTCGGTGAGGAGGAGTACGAGCTCTGCCCCGCGTACCGCGTCCTCGACCCGAGCCTCGTAGCGCAGGTCGGGATAGCGCGCTCGTGCGGGGTGAAGTGCTGCCGGATCCGTGACGACCACCGTCGCGCCCTGCAGCCGCATCTGCTCTGCCACGCTCAGCGCAGGAGAATCGCGGATGTCGTCGCTGTTCGGCTTGAACGACGCGCCCAGGACAGCGACACGCCGACCCGCGATGGAGCCGCCGCACTCCTCGCGAGCCAGGTCCACCATGCGGGTTCGACGACGCATGTTGATCGAGTCGACCTCGCGGAGAAAGGTCAGGGCCTGGTCGACACCGAGCTCGCCGGCTCGCGCCATGAACGCCCGGATGTCCTTGGGAAGGCATCCGCCGCCGAAGCCCAGACCAGCGTTGAGGAACTTCCTCCCGATGCGGGCGTCGATCCCGATGGCGTCCGCGATCGCCACCACATCACTGCCCGTCGCCTCGCAGAACTCCGCCATAGCGTTGATGAAGCTGATCTTGGTGGCCAGGAAGGAGTTGGCGGCCACCTTGACCAGCTGAGCAGTGCTCAGATCGGTCACCACCAGCGGGGTGTCGCGCGTGTGGAGCTCGGCATAGATCTCGTCCATGACGTCGCGCGAGCGCTCGCCCGGCGCTCCGGGCAGCAGTCCATAGACGAGACGGTCCGGTCGCAACGTGTCCGCGACAGCGAAGCCTTCCCGCAGGAACTCCGGGTTCCACGCCAGCGACACGCCGGGAACGCGAGTCGCGACAGTCTCGGCCAGCCGCTCTGCCGTGCCGACCGGGACGGTCGACTTTCCTATGATGACCGCATCGTCGCGCAAGTGAGGGATCAAGGTCTCCACCGCGGCGTCCACGAACGTCAGGTCGGCTGCATTCTCGCCTCGCTTCTGTGGTGTCCCCACGCACAGGAAGTGGGCGTCACAGGACGCCAGCTCCGCTGGCTCGTCGGTGAAGCGGAGTCGTCCAGACGCCAGCGTCTCGGCCAGGAGGTCGTCCAAGCCTGGCTCGAAGAAGGGCGCCTTCCCGGCCGACAGCGCCTGCACCTTCACGTCGTCGACGTCGAAGCCGACGACGTCGTGCCCGAGCCGTGCCATGCAAGCGGCGTGAACTGCCCCGAGATACCCACAACCGATGACGGAAATCCTCACCTGAGCAGGGTATCGGGGCCACCCCCTCCATGCGGCGGGTCCTGCCCAGCCGATGGTCAGCTCGAGCCGGCAGCCTGCTTTCGTGCCGACCTGCGACGCCGCCAACGGGATGCCGGCACGGTGTCGTCCTCCTCCGGGGTCGATGCCTGAGCAGTGCGGTAGCCCTCGTAGGTGTACCCCGCTGTCTCTTTGACCGGGACTCCATTCAGCACGGCGCCCACGACGCGCGCGTCCACCGCACGCAAGGAGTCGACGGCTCGCTCGACCTCCCCCCGACGTGTCCTTCCATAGCGCACGACGACCACGGCGCCGTCGGCCCTCGCCGCTGCGATCGCGCCATCGGTGACCGGCAGCAGCGGCGCAGTGTCGATGATGATGAGGTCGTAGGCCTGCCTCGCCTGGTCGATGACGTCCACCATGTGCTCGCTCCCCAGCAACTCAGAGGGGTTCGGCGGAATCGGTCCACTGGCGAGGAAGCGCATGCCGTGCTCGCCCCACGGCTGAACGACCTCGTGGAGTCCGACCTGACCCGCGAGGACGTTGGTGAGCCCGACCGAACGCTCGAGCCCCAACAGCCCCGCCAGCGTGGGACGGCGGAGGTCCGCATCCACGAGCAGAACGCGTCGCCCAGCCTGCGCGAACGACATTGCGAGGTCGGCCGCCGTGGTGGACTTGCCTTCCGCTGCGACAGACGAAGTCACCACCAGCACGGCGACCGGGCGCTCGATGTCAACGAACTGAAGATTCGTCCGGAGTTGACGGAACGCCTCTGCCCGGCTCCAGCTCTTGCCCCCGTCCCGCAGGAGCTGCGTCCGCTTCGACGAAGCGACCTGCGGGATCCTTCCGAGAACCGGGACTCCTGCCGTCTCGCGCAGCGTCTCCGGCTCTCGGATGGTCCGGTCGAGGAGCGCACGCACTAGAGCGAAAGCCACGCCGAGGATGATGCCGAGGACCACGCCGAGGCCGATGGCCAGTTGTTCGACGGGACTGACCGGTTCGTCCCCGACCGACGGCCCCGAGACCACGTCGAGCCTGACGGGCGGATCGGTTCTTCCGCCCTGGCTCTCGATCTCCTCCACCAGCTGCGGAAACTCATTCGCCAGGGCGTCGACAATCTTCTCGACGGTCCCTGGTGACGAGTGGTGGACGTAGGCGGTGAACAGGACGGTGTTGAGGTCAGCCTCACCATTCACCGCGCGCATCACCTGGCGCTCACTCAGGTTCAACGACGTGGCATCGAGTACCCGCTTGGCCACCCGCTGGCTGTTGAGCAGCTCGACGTAGCTGTTGACGCGCTGCTGGCCGAACTGATCTCCCTGCAGAGGCGACCGCGAGTCCGTGCTCGGGGTCGTGGCGAAGAACTCCACACTGCCCTCGTAGATCGGAGTGGCCCGGTAGACATAGGTCACCGCCAGGCCGGTGCCGACGAAGGTCCACACCACGACCAGCAGCCAGTTCTTGCGCAGGGCGCGCAAGTAGTCCCGCAGACTCATCGGTCTCCCTCGTCAACGGCCAACGACGACACAGCATAGGCCCGGCGGCACCGGCTCGAAGGCATCGCCCCGCCGACCGACACGCTCGCGCCTCGACGGGGATCGAGCGTGCCAAAGTTGATCGGTCAGGGGCTGACGAGCCGCAGGTTGTCGAACAGGGTCTGGACGGGGGCGTTGGTCGCCGAGCCGAACAGGTAAGTGTACAGACCCACGTTGCCCGCCCCGGCCAGCTCCGTCGTAGCGTCGGTCGTCTCTCGGGACCAGTCCGCCGGCTCCGAGGTGCCCACCTTCCAGACCTTCATCCGGAGAGCAGCGGGCCCGGACCCGGTCACCTCGTAGCGCACGCGGAGGGTGTCTCCGGCGGCGAACGTGCCACCGGGCACCGTGATGCGCGGGGTGATCTCGGTCTCCGAGCCGTTCACCACACGCGAGATCCACGCACGGATCTCACCTCCCGTCTGGATCCGCGTGACGAACTGGTAGTAGGAGTTGCCGTTGCGGCGCGCGATCGTGGTCCAGAGGACGCCTGTCCCCGTGATCGGTTTGTCCATCGACACGTCGATCAGTCCGGACACGTCGGCCCGCGAAATGCCCTGCAGGAACGCCTGGTTGCCGCGCCCTGCGGCCTCCGCGGTGTAGACGCCCCGTCCACCGGCGATTGACCAGCGGCGGTTCGGTCCGGTCGTGGTCCACGCCCCCCCCGTGTCAGCGGAGCCCCAGCCGGCCGACACCAGGCGCTCGAAGAGATCGGCGGCGAGGACAGTCGGCGAGCCCGGATTCGTCACGGTCACCGACCGGGTCGTCTGGTCCTTGGCGCCGTCGTCGTCGGTCACGGTCAGAGTCACGGTATAGGTCCCTGCCGCACCGTAGGTGTGCGAGGCCGTCACTCCGCTTCCTGCCGGCGTGCCGTCGCCCCAGCCCCACTCGTAGGACGCAACGGTGCCGTCGGCGTCGTCGGAAGCCGACGCGTTCACGTTCACCGCCAGATCACTCGGCGTGGCCGTGAAGGACGCCGTCGGGACCTGGTTGGGGGCCGGGCCGCCGCCACCTCCGGAGGTGATGCCGAAGTTGTCGAAGCGGGTCTCGACTGGGGCGTTGGTCGCCGAGCCGAACAGGTAGGTGTAAAGACCCACACTTCCCGCATCCTGCAGCCCGGTCGTGGAGTCACTGGCCGAGGTCGACCAGCCGGTCGGCTCGGCCGACCCGATCTTCCAGACCTTGAGCTGAAGGGCTGTCGGCGCCGCACCGGTGGCTGCGAACTTGATCCGCAGCCTGTCGCCCAGCGCAAGCGGCCCGCCCGGGACGGTGATGCGATCGGCAATCTCGGTCTCGGAGCCACTGACCACACGAGAGATCCAGGCGCGGACATCGCCACCGGACTGGATCCGCGTGACGAACTGGTAGTAGGTGTCCCCGTCGCGGCGGACGATCTGCGTCCAAAGGATCCCACTCCCGGTCACGGCCTTGTCCATCGACACGTCGATTCCACCCTCGAGGTCGCGCACGGAGACGCCATCGAGGAACGCCTTGTTTCCACGCCCGGCGGCCGGTGCGGTGTAGACGCCCTGCCCGCCTGCGACCGACCAGCGGTTAGCGGGCCCCGTGGTTGTCCAGGCCCCACCAGTGTCGGCCGATCCCCAGCCTGAGGCGACCGAGCGGCCGAACTGGTCGGACACGACCACGGAGGGCGAACCCGGCTGCGTCACCGTGACCGACCGGGTTGTCTGGTCGGTCGCGCCGTCGTCGTCGGTGACGGTCAGAGTCACCGTGTAGGTGCCACCCGAGGCGTAGGTGTGCGATGCCGTCACCCCGTTGCCCGACGGGGTCGAGTCGCCCCAGTTCCAGGCGTACGACGCCACGGTCCCGTCCGGGTCCTCGGAGACCGACGCATCCACGCTCAGGTCCAGCGCAGTCGGCGTCGCTGTGAAGGTTGCCGTCGGAGCCTGGTTCGGGGCCTCGCTCACGGTGACGTCCTTGGTGACGCTAGCCGAGGCACCCTGGTCGTCGGTGACGGTCAGTTTCACCGGGAACGTGCCGGCCGCCGCATAGGTGTGGTTGGGGTTCACCTGCGTGCTGGTCGCTCCGTCACCGAAGTCCCACGCCCGCGACGCGATCGTGCCGTCCCGGTCGGTGGATCCCGCGCTGCTGAACGACACCGCCAAGTTGGTCACGGACGAGCTGAAGTCGGCCACGGGGGGCTGGTTGGCGGGTGCGCCGCCGCCAGCCGCGAAGTGAGCCGCGACCTCGGTGTCGCGCAGCACTCGCCCGTATACGGCCGCCTCGTCGAGGGATCCGTCGAGGTAGCTGCTCGTGGGCTGGTCGGTCCAGCCCGCCAGGTTGTCGCCCCCGATGCGCCAGAAGCCCGAGAAGGTGCTGTTGATTGCGACCCCGTTGTTCGCCACGCGCGCTCCGTCGACGTACAGCGCCATCCCGGACGCCCCCTGCGTGGCCACGACATGGTGCCACGCGCCGTCTCGGTAGCCAGTAGGCGAGACCAGGGTGGCCTCGACGCCGTTGAACACCGTGCCGAAGCGGATTCGACCGGTGTCGGTCAGGTAGACGTTGCGATCCGTCGCCGAGCTCGAGCCGTTCTGGCTCGATCCGAAGCCGAAGATCCGACCACCGGACGAGGACGTGGTCCGGAACCAGGTCTCCGCGGAGTACTCACGCAGCCCCGGCTGCGACGCCGAGCTGGCCACGGTGTCGTTGGACCCATCGAAACCGACGGACCGGTCGTCGGCCTCCCCGACCGCGCTCGTGCCGCCAAGGGTCGGGCCGTTGAGATAGGTGCCCGTGCTGCCGTTGAGCGAGGAGTCGGCGGCGGTGGTGCCGCCGGTCTCTGCTAGGCGCCAGTAGAGGTCGGGGCCGCTGTCATAGACCGCCTGGCCGTAGCCCGCTGTCGGCACTGCGCCCAAAGCGCGCGAGCTGGCCAGGTAGTGGGCCCTCACGCGGTTGCCCGTCAAGGGGTGCGTATATACGGCGACCTCGTCGATGCTGCCGTTGAAACTGTCGCTGCTCGGACGGTTCGCCCAGCCGCTCAGCGTATCGCCGCCCACGCGCCAGTAGCCCTCGAAGGCACGAGCGGCTCGGGTGTCGTTGCGCTGCCCTACGCGAACGCCGTCGACGAAGAGCGCCATTCCGTCCGGTCCCTGCACGCCGACGGCCTGGTGCCACTGGCCGTTGTTGAGGCCAGTGCCGCTCTGGACGGTGCGGTTGGACGAACCCTGTCGTGAACCGAACAGGATGCGCCCGCTGTTGTCCATGTAGAGGGCGTGGTCGGAGGTGCTGCTGGAGCTCGTGGCGGTGTTGCGATTGCCATAGCCGACGAGCTTCCCGCCACTCGTGGTCGTGGTGTTGAACCACGCCTCCACCGAGTAGAAGAAGGGGGCGACCTCCGGGGTCGAGTTGTACATCCATGCGCCACCGTTGAAGCGGGCCGCCGAGTCCCCGCTGATTGCGCCCTCGACCCCGCGGGTCACATCTCCCGTGAGGGTGCCGTCCTCGAGCCCGGTGTAGCCGGCGACGGTCGAGCCGGAGCCCTCGCTGAAGCGCCAGAAGTGCTTCGGTCCGTCCTGCACCACCGATCGCGCGTAGGCGTCGGCGTCGCCGTCGGACGGCACGTCGACCGAGATGGTGTCACTGCGGGTCTCGTTGCCCCACGGGTCGCTGGTGAAGAGCCGGTAGGTCGCGGTGGAACCGGGGGTCGCCCCCCTGTCGAGGAAGCTCTCGTACGGCTCGTTCCAGTCGGTCGAGGACACAGTGCGCGTCTCGATCGGGTTGTTGTTGTTGCCGTTGCGGATGATCCGGTAGGTGATGTCGGCGTTGTCGCGGTCGAAGTTGGTCTTCCAGCTGATCAGCACCTGCCCGGCTCCGACCGCGCGAACGGTCGGGTTGGTGTTGCTGCCGTTGTCATCGAAGAGTTCGTTGTTGGGTGCGATACCGGGCCGTGCGAACCGGACCAGCCCCTGCTGGTTCTGCCGCTCGACGCGCGGGAACTCGCCTCCCGCGACGACGTAGTCGTCGTTGCCGGTCACCGCCCAGGCGCCCTGCCCCTGGCCGGTGTAGTCGCCGGAGTCGATCTCGGGGAACCAGTGCAGGAGTGACGGCGCAGGAGTGCCCTCGAAGTTGCTGTAGCCGTTGTACTCCTGCCGGAGCACCGAGTCGGCCCGGTCGACGAAGGCGGTGGCTCGGCGGTACCGCCACGTATCGTTCTGCGGGAAGCCGGAGGGCAGGTTGCCGCAGTAGTGCTTGTGGGCAACCACGTAGACGATGCCGTCGACGGGGTAGTTGCCGTAGGAGTCGCCGTGGCAGTCCTCCAGCCACTGGATGGTGCCGCCGTCCCACGACATCTTGACGGTGCCCTCGAGGTTGCCTCCGGCGCGCTGCCAGGTGTAGCCGTTGGCGTAGACAGAGTTTCCGCGTGTGGTCAGTGCGGTGATCGACCCCGCCGCATTGGAGTTCTGCGGCGTGGCGTTGCGCACGATGCTGTTGGCGGCCCACGGGCGCAGCGCGCCGGTCACCGCGTCGACTGCACCGAGGCCGTAGCCCGGGTTGCTCGAGCCGTTGAGCGTGGTGAACGTGCCGCCGACGAGGACTTGGGTCTGGTCGGGGGACACGAGGATCGAGTCCACCGTCGCGCTGGCGACCGGGGCCCAGTCGAGCACCGCGCCGTCGGAGGCGCGCGCCGCCGCGAGCCGGCCGCGGTCGAGGCCGCCGACCCGGCCGAAGCTGCCGCCGAAGTAGACGGTGGATCTGGTGGCGCTGATCGCCCGGACCCGGGAGTCGGGGTTGGGCGAGAAGCCCGGGATGACGGCACCGGTCGATGGGTCCAGCGCCACGATGCGCCGGTAGGTGAGCCCGTTCACCGTGGTGAAGGTTCCGCCGGCGTAGATGCGGGAGCCGTCGGGCGAGGCCGTGACTGCGTTCACGGTCCCGTTGGTGTCGGCCACCCAGCTGTTGATCAGCTGGCCCGTGCGGATGTCGTAGGCCAGCAGGTTGGCCCGGGCGGTCTGGTTCGTTCCGGGCGCGGCTCCGGCCGGGCGCGCTTGGGTGAACTCGCCACCGACGTAGACCCGGTTGCCGAGCACGACCTGGGACCAGACCACGCCGTTGATCTGCACGGTCGGCAGTGGATCGGTGGAGACGGTTCGTGGGGTGGCCGGGTCGGCCGGGTCGGCGGGCGCCGTGTCGGCGGCGGCGGGTGCCGACGGCACCAGGACGAACCCCGCTGCGACGAGGCTCCCGGCGACTGCCATGACACCGCGCGACATCATGCGCTGCATGCTTTTCACTACGACAAACCCCCACACGTGGAACCGATCGGGCACCATTTTGTCGCGAAAACCGACGCTCGCAGTGACCCCACAGGTCACCCCCACCCAGTCCGAGAATGCTAACCCAGGATGTCCGAAATGCCATCCTCGGCCCACGACTGAGGCCCTCCGGCCCGGGACACCATGACCTCGGTCCCCGGCCGGGCCGCTATCCTGCGCCGCGTGACGTCAGGCACCAGCGAGACCCCGCCCTCAGCCGTCACCGTCGCCCTGGCGACCTACCGCCGCACGGCCATGCTGCAGGACCTGCTGCCCCACCTCCTCAAGCAGGCCGGCGCGCTGGGGGTGCGTGCCGAGGTCGTCGTGGTGGACAACGACTCAGCGGGCGGAGCGCGTCCGGTGGTCGAAACTGTCCGAGCCGCTACGGGAACCGCAGGACTGCACTACGTGCACGAGCCGAGACCCGGCATCGCCGCGGCGCGCAACGCCGCCCTCAGCGCCGCCCTCTCGGACGGCAGCCCGTACGAGGTGCCGCCCGGTCCACGGGAGCGCGCCCTGGTGTTTCTCGACGACGACGAGACCCCCGCCTCTGACTGGCTGCAGGCCTTGGTCCGTTGCTGGCGCACCACGGGAGCAGACGCCGTCGCCGGCCCGGTGCTCTCCCATCTGCCACCGGATGCGGACGCCTGGGTCCGGGGCAGCGGTGCCTTCGCGCGACGCCGTCGCCCTACGGGCACGGCACTGGCCACCGCGGCGACGAACAACCTGCTTCTTGACCTCGGCACGCTGCAGGCGCTGGGCCTGTCGTTCGACGACCGGTTCGGACTGACCGGCGGCAGCGACACCATGCTTACCCGGCAGCTGGTGTCGCGCGGCGGACGCATCGTGTGGTGCGACGAGGCGATCGTCTCGGAGTGGGTCCCGAGCACTCGGGCCACCAGGGGCTGGGTCCTGCGCCGGAAGCGGCGCAGCGGGAACGTGACCGCGCGCGTGGCTCTGGAGATGGCGCCCGGCCCGCGGCAGCGGGCCAAGGTCCGGGCAGGTCTCTCAGCGCGTGCAGTTTCGCGCATGGCCCGCGGCATCCTGCTGTCCCTCGTCTCGCGCCTCCGGTCGGACGTGGCGACCCGCGCTCTCTACGAGTGCGACGTCGCCAGTGGCGCCGGACTGCTCACGGGGCTCTACGGACACCGGGTCACCGAGTACCTGCGTACAGACTGACGTCGACGGGTCGGGTGACGGGTCCGATCCGTCCTCGGAGCGTTCGGCGAACACGAGGATGGCGAGGGGCAGGACCACCACCGGGAACATGCTGTAGTTGTCCACGAAGGTCAGCGGCTTCTCTAGCACGCTGCAGCCGGCGAGCACCGTGAGATAGACGATGCCGAAGGTCCGGCCCTCGGCGGCGAACCCGCCGGCCCGAACGGCAGCCCCGAAGATCATCAGCCCCACCAGGAGCACCAGCCCTACTCCACCGGTGACGAGAAGCTGGACCACCTGGTTGTGCCCATGGAAGGCGGTGCTTGCGAGCCTGGCTGAGGTCTGGCCGACTTGGTTGTACCAGTCGGAGCCCAGCCCGAACCACGGCGAGTCCCGCCACCACGCGAGGCTGTGTGCCCAGATGAAGCCTCGGTTGGTGAAGGCCGTCTGATCGTGCGTCACGAACGGCACGGCGCCCATGGCGAGGAACGGTAGAAGTGCGATCGCAGGGGTGATTGCTCGCCGGTTCGTTCGCGGGACCGCTCGGATCATCACCGCGGCCAGGACGCCGAGCGCCACAGCGCCCACGGCTCCTCGCGAGGAGGACCACACTAGGGCGAGGAGGCACAGCGCCATGAGGGCTCGCCGCGTCCAGCGACCCGGGACGACGGACACGATCGGCAGGCTGAGGGCGAGAAACGTTCCCAAGGTGTTCCCGTGGGAGAGGAATCCCACGAGGACGCCTATGGGGAGCATGGCCTTGTCGGCCAGGGCCAACTCCCCCGGAGCGGTGTAAAAGATGCCCTTGGCGGGCAGCAGGGCACCTAGGAGCATCGCCATCGCCGCGGTGACGCTGAGCAGATGGCCGAGTACCACCAGGACCTGGAAACGCGGTCTGAGCAGCCAGAGCGCGACCACCACGGCCGGGTACACCAGCGCCGTCATCGTCGGCCTATCGCCTGCGAAGAGGTCTCGCACCACCAGGTAGAACCACGGCGCGATCATCAGCGCCAAGACCCCGACATGGCCCGGGTGGTGGTACTGCGAGGCCACGAGCGCCACGAGCGCGCACAAGCCCAGGAGCACCACCGTGAAGAGCAAGGTCGCCAGCGCGGCCAGCGGACTGTCGACGGACTGCTCCCCCACGCTCGAGCGGAGCTTGGGCGCGGTCAGCGTCTGGATGACTCGAGGCCCCACGGTCCAGCCCCACACTGCGACGATGATCAGGACGGCCCACCGTTCACGGACCGGCCGCGAGTCGTCGTCGGCCCGTCGCGCCTTGACGCCTCGGCGCTGCCTCTGCGCGAGCACAGCCAGCAGGTCCTGCCCCGAAACGGCCTGATCGGTCACGGTACGAGTATGGGTCATCTCCGGAGGCGCGGGCGGAGGCACGTCAGGCTAGGAGATCATGACCACGTGATTGCACCTGTCGTCATCGCGGCCCTGACCTTCAAACGACCAGACGACCTCCCCGAGCTGCTGCCGCTGCTCGCTCGCGAAGCGACGAGCGTCTCGGCGGAGGTCGGGGTGCTCGTCGTGGACAACGATCCCCGAGCCAGTGCTCGCGCGGTGGTGGAGGAGACGGCCCAGGCTGTCCGGGTCCAGCACGGCGTCGACGTGCGCTACGTGGTGGAGGCAGCACCCGGCATCGCCGCTGCGCGGAACCGCGTGCTCGACGAGGCCCGAGGTGCGCGACTGTTGGTCTTCATCGACGACGACGAGCGCCCTCACGCCGGCTGGCTCTCTCATCTGCTGCAGTGCCACGAGACCCATGCTGCGGCTGCTGTCGCCGGAGCGGTGATTCCTGACGTCGGCCGGCTCACGGACCCTTGGATCCGGGAGGGGGGCTTCTTCGTGCGGCAGCGTCACGCGACGGGCACGCGCCAACCCGCTGCCAGCACGGCCAACCTCTTGCTGGACCTGTCGAGGCTTGAAGACCTGGGAAGTCCCCGTTTCGACCCGCGCTTCGGGTTGAGCGGCGGCTCGGACACCAAGTTCTCTCGCGAGATCGTGGCCCGGGGAGGGGAGATCGTGTGGTGCGACGAGGCTGTCGTGGTCGACCACATCCGGACAGCCCGCCTCACTCGCCGGTGGGTGCTGCAGCGTCATTTCCGGTCGGGCAACGGCTGGAGCCGCATCGAGGTCGGGCTTGCCCGGGGCGTCGGCGCCCGAACCCGGGCCCGTCTGCGCATGACCGCGGTCGGCGCAGCCAGGGTCGGGGTCGGTGCGGCGAGGGCGACGTACGGCAGGATCCGTGGGTCCTACCGTCACCGTGCACGCGGCTGCCGGACCGTTGCTCGCGGGATCGGCATGGTCAGCGGCGCCTGGGGGGTGCGCTACGTGGAGTACGGGCGGGTCAAAGGGAGCTGAACCCCGCGGCATGCATGCGGGGACGCAAGCTCGCGCTACTCAGTCGCGGAGGAACGCTCTCCGACGGCCGCCCCCTCGCCCATGGCGAAGTCCGCGGTGTCGCTCCCGACCGCCTGGAGCGCCAGGCGAAGGCGTGTGCTCGACGTGTGGGCGGTGTAGGGGAAGTAGACGACCTCGACCCCGACCGAGGCGAAGTCCGCCTCGAGCTTGTCGCCCTTGGGCGTCCCGCGCCAGTCGTCGCCCTTGAAGATCCGGTCGAACCGCAGGGCCTTCCAGGTCTCGAGCTTGTCCGGGACGACTTCCTCGAAGACGTCGTCGACGAAGTCGATGTGCCGTACGATCTCGAGCCGCTCGGAGGCCGGCACGAACGGGTCGACGCCCTTGGCCCGGCGGCACATCTCGTCGGAGACGACGCCGGCGATCAGGCGGTCGCAGCGCGCGCGGGCGTGACGCAGGATGTTCAGGTGGCCCACGTGGAAGAGGTCGTAGACCCCGGGCGCGTAGCCGACGACCGTGCCCATGCGATGTTCTCCCCCCTCGGCTGACGTGTCGTGCGATCATATCGTCCCGTGACCCAGACGAGCCCTGCCCGGGAGGCGCCGGGTAGCTACCACGGCAACCTCGAGTCCCTCCGGCGAGCCCAGAAGCCCGCCCGCGGCACCGCTGCCTACAGCCGGCTGGTCAACCGGCCGCTGGGGCGGCGGGTCGCCGCGGCGGCCGCTCTGAGCGGCATGTCGCCCAACGCGGCCACGGTCGTCAGCGCCTGCCTGTCGGGGGCGGCCCTGCTGTTGGTGGCCCTCGTCCGGCCGGAGCCGTGGGTCGGGATCCTGGCGGCCGTCCTGCTGGCGGCGGGCTACGTCATGGACTCCGTCGACGGCCAGCTCGCCCGGCTCACCGGCTCCGGCTCCCGCAGCGGCGAGTGGTTCGACCACACCGTCGACTGCTTCAAGACGACCGGGCTCCACCTGTGCGTCCTGGTCTCGTTCTACCGCTTCCCGCCGGTCGACGGGTCGTGGGTGCTGCTCGTGCCCCTGGTGTTCACGCTCGTCCAGACCGTGACCTACTTCGAGCTCATCCTCATGCCTTACCTGCGCCGCAAGGAAGGCACGCCCACGCCCGATACCGCGCCGGGCGCCGAGCATCCCCTGCGCACCTGGCTGCTGCTGCCCACCGACTACGGGACCCTGCTGTGGTGCTTCGCCCTGCTGGGCTGGTCGACGTCGTTCGTCGTCGGCTACGGCCTGCTCGCGGCGGCCAACACCGCCGCCCTGGTCTGGGGGCTGCGCAAGTGGTGGGGCGAGCTGCGTGCGCTCGATGCCCCGGTCGCCTCGACCCCGACCGCCGACACCGTCCGGTGAGGATCGCGATGGTGGGCACCCGAGGTGTCCCGGCGGCGTACGGCGGCTTCGAGACCGCAGTTGAGGAGATCGGCCGCCGCCTCGTGTGTCGCGGCCACGAGGTGGTCGTCTACTGCCGGGGGGGCGCCGACGAGTCCCTCGTCGAGCACCTCGGCATGGAGCTGGTGCACCTGCCCGCGGTGCACCGCAAGAGCCTGGAGACGTTGAGCCACACGGCCGTCTCGGCACGGCACCTGCGCCGCAGCGGCCGGCGTGCCGATGTCGCGGTCGTCTTCAACGCCGCCAACGCACCCTTCGTGCCAGGCCTGCGTCGCGCAGGAATCCCGGTCGCCGTGCACGTCGACGGCCTGGAGTTGCGGCGCGCCAAATGGGGTCGCGCGGGGCGGCTCTACTACCACCTCGCCGAGGCGCTCTCGGTCCGATGGGCCGACGCGCTGATCGCCGACGCCCGCGGGATCGCGGACTACTACCGCGACGAGTTCGGTGTCGCGACCGAGCTGCTCACCTACGGCGCGCCGATCCAGGACCAGCCCAGCACGGGCAGGGTGGGCGAGCTGGGGCTCGAACCCGGGGCCTATCACCTGGTGGTGGCGCGCTTCGAGCCGGAGAACCACGTCCTCGAGATCGTGCGGGGCTACTCGGCCTCCCGCGCCGCGCTTCCCCTGGTCGTCGTCGGGTCCGCGCCCTATGCCGACGGCTACACCGCGCAGGTCGGCAAGGTCGCGCAGGGTGACCCACGGATCCGGCTGCTCGGCGGGGTCTGGGACCAGGAGCTGCTCGACGAGCTGTACGCCGACGCGCTGGTCTACCTGCACGGCCACTCCGTCGGCGGCACCAACCCCTCGCTCCTGCGCGCCATGGGCGCGGGCACGGCCGTCGCGGCGTTCGACGTGGTCTTCAACCGGGAGGTGCTCGGCGAGCACGGCGACTTCTTCGACTCGCCCTCGGCCCTGGGGTCCGTCGTCGAGAAGCGGGAGGCCTCGGTGCCGGAGACGCGGGAGCGCGGACGGCTGCTGCAGAAGCGGGCCGCGTCGGAGTACTGCTGGGACGACGTGGCCATCGGATACGAGGCGCTGCTCGAGCGCCTGGCTCGTGGGCAGCTCTTGCGCGAGCGCGCCAGCGGCCGCCGCGTGCGTCAGGGGCGCCCCAGCGCGCGGTAGGTCCAGCCGGCCGCCCGCCAGGCGGCCGGGTCGAGGACGTTGCGCCCGTCGAGGATGCGCCGCGAGGCGACGTGCGGCGCCAGCGCGTCGGGGTCGAGGCCGACGTACTCGGGCCACTCGGTGAGCAGCAGCACGAGCTCGGCGCCGGTGACGGCCCGCTCCACGGTCTCGGCATAGCCCAGCTCGGGGTAGCGGGCCGCGGCGTGCGGGATCGCGACCGGGTCGGTGACCACGACGCGCGCACCCTGCAGGCGCATCTGCTCGGCCACGCTGAGCGCGGGCGAGTCGCGGATGTCGTCGCTGTGGGGCTTGAACGAGGCGCCGAGGACCGCGACTGTGCGACCGGCCACCGAGCCGCCGCACTCCTCGCGGGCCAGGTCGACCATGCGGACGCGGCGGCGCATGTTGATCGCGTCGACCTCGCGCAGGAAGGTCAGCGCCTGGTCGACGCCCAGCTCGCCCGCTCGGGCCATGAACGCGCGGATGTCCTTGGGCAGGCAGCCGCCGCCGAAGCCCAGCCCGGCGTTGAGGAAGCGACGACCGATGCGCTCGTCGAAGCCGATCGCGTCGGCCACGGCCACCACGTCGCTGCCGGTCGCCTCGCAGAACTCCGCCATCGCGTTGATGAACGAGATCTTCGTGGCCAGGAAGGAGTTCGCCGCGACCTTGACCAGCTGCGCCGTGCTCAGGTCGGTCACCACCAGGGGCGTGTCGCGCGCGAGCAGGTCGGCGTAGACCTCGTCGAGCACTGCGCGCGAGGCGTCGGCGTCCCCCTCGCGCGGGAGTCCGTAGACGAGCCGATCGGGCGCGAGCGTGTCCTCGATGGCGTGGCCCTCGCGCAGGAACTCGGGATTCCACACCAGCCCGACCCCGGGTGAGGTGGCCTCCAGCTCCTCGCGCATCCGCTCGGCGGTGCCGACCGGCACGGTCGACTTGCCGATCACCACGTCGCCCGCGCGCAGGTGCGGCGTCAGGGCCGCCATCGCCTGGTGCAGGTAGCTGAGGTCCGCGGCGTACTCGCCACGGCGCTGCGGCGTGCCGACGCACATGAAGTGCGCCCGGGCGCCGGCCAGGTCGGCGACGTCGTCGGTGAACCGGAGCCGGCCCGACTCGAGCGTCTCGGCCAGCAGCCCGTCGAGCCCGGGCTCGAAGAACGGGGCCTTGGCGCCGGCCAGGGCGGCGAGCCGCTCGGCGTCGACGTCGAACCCGACCACGTTGTGGCCGAGCTTTGCCATGCAGGCGGCGTGGACGGCGCCGAGGTAGCCGCAGCCGATGACCGAGATCCTCATGGGCGCAGCCTAGGTGACGTCAGGAGTTGTACGACGTCTGCGTCGCCTCGAGCCCCCGCGTCAGCAGCGACTCGACGGCGTCGGCACCACGGGTGACCAGCTCGGGGAGCTCCTTGCGCTCGGCCGAGGTGAACCCGGCCAGCACGTAGTCGGCGGTGGACCGGTGTCCTCCCGAGGGCCGGTCGATGCCGAGACGCATCCGGTGGAAGTCGCCCGTGCCCAGGGCCGAGCGGATCGACCGCAGGCCGTTGTGGCCGTTGTCCCCACCGCCGAGCTTGGCCCGGAGCCGCCCGAAGGGCAGGTCGAGCTCGTCGTGCACGACCACGAGATGGTCGGGGCGGACCCGGTAGAAGGTGGTCAGCGCCTTCACCGGGCCGCCCGACTCGTTCATGTAGGTCCGGGCCCGGCCCAGGACCACGCGGGGCCCGCCGATGCCCAGCCGGCCCTCGAGCACGTCGGCGCGGTTGGACTTGTGCCGGCGCAGGCGGCCGCCCATCCGCTGCGCCAGCTCGTCCACGACGAGGTAGCCGACGTTGTGGCGGGTGCCGGCGTACTCGGTGCCGGGGTTGCCCAGCCCGACGACCACCCAGGTCCCGGAGGACCCTGGAGTCTCGCTCATCTCAGGTGCGGGTCCGGCAGGTCACTCGTTGTCGGAGTCGCCCTCGGAGCCGCCGGACTCGCCCGCGGCGGACGCCTCGGACCCGGCAGCGGCGGTGGCCTCGTCGGAGGCCTCGCGCTCGATGCCGGCGTCGGCCTCGGCCTCCTCCAGCTCGGCCTCGACCTCCTCGGCGGTCGGCGCGGAGGACACGTTGACCACGAGAGCCTCGGCGTCGGTGTGCAGGATCGAGCCGGTCGGCAGGGTCACGTCCTTGGCGAGGACCTGGGTCCCGGCCTCGGCGCCCTCGACCGAGACCTCGAACGCGTCGGGGATGTGCGTGGCCTCGGCCTCGACCGAGATCGTGGAGTGCTCGACGGTGACCAGGGTCTCCGCTGCCGCCTCGCCCACGACGTGGATCGGGACCTCGACGACGACCTTCTCGCCACGACGGACGATCAGCAGGTCGAGGTGCTCCAGCTCGCCCTTGACCGGGTGGCGCTGCACCTGCTTGGGCAGGGCCAGGGTCTCGGCGCCCTCGACGTCGATGGCCAGCAGGGCGTTGGTGCCGCCGTGCTTGAGCGCCAGCATCGTGTCGTGGCCGGGCAGCGTGATGTGCACGGGGTCGGTGCCGTGGCCGTAGAGGACGGCAGGGACCTTGTGGTCGCGGCGAATGCGGCGGGCGGCACCCTTGCCGAACTCGGTGCGGGTCTCCGCGGTCAGCTTGGTCTCGGACATCTGGGGGAACTCCTCAGCTCGGTTTCATCTCGTACGTGGTAGTGCCGCTGGGCGGCACCGGCCGGCTGCCGGCGAGACGTGAGCGCGCGCACCCCGAGGGCGCGACCGCGTCGATCACGGAGGGCCCTGGATGGTCCGGTGGGTCTCCCTCGCCGAGGCAACCTGACGATCTTAGCGGTGGCCCGGAGCCGAGGGCCAATCGGGCCCGGGAGCGGGCCGCCGGCCAGCGCTCGGCGCGGTGCCCGGCGCGGTGCCCGGCGCGGTGCCCGGCGCGCGGCGCAAGATCGTCCACAAGAGCGCTCTTCGACGTACTACTCGGCGACGCGCGCACGAGATCGCCCCCATGGACGATGTTGCGCGCGGGTCGGGCTGCCCGAGGCCGAAGAGCGCTCTTGTGGACGGAATTCGACGCGGGGCGGGGCGGGGGTCGACGGGGGGCGGGGGGCGGGCCGGGCGGCGGGCGGCTCAGGCGTGGCCGTCGAACAGGGAGGTGACCGACCCGTCCTCGAAGACCTCCTGGATCGCCCGGCTGATCAGCGGGGCGATCGACAGGACGGTGAGCTTGTCGAACTGCCGGTCGTCGGGGATCGGCAGGGTGTTGGTCACCACCACCTCGACGGCCGGCGAGTTCTTCAGCCGGTCGAGCGCCGGGTCGCTGAGGATCGCGTGGGTGGCGGCGATGACCACGCCGGCGGCGCCGTCCTTCATCAGGGCCTCGGCCGCCTTCACGATCGTGCCGCCGGTGTCGATCATGTCGTCGACCAGGATGCAGATGCGACCGCTCACGTCACCGACGACCCGGTTGGCCACCGACTCGTTGGGGCGCGTGATGTCGCGGGTCTTGTGGATGAAGGCCAGCGGCGCGCCGTTGAGCCGGCTCGACCACTGCTCGGCGACCTTGATCCGGCCGGCGTCGGGCGAGACCACGGCGAGCCGCTGGTCGCCGTAGCGGTCCTTGACGTAGTCGGCCAGGATCGGCAGCGCCATCAGGTGGTCGACCGGCCCGTCGAAGAAGCCCTGGATCTGCGCGGTGTGCAGGTCGACCGCGATCAGCCGGTCCGCACCGGCGGTGGCGAACAGGTCGGCGATCAGGCGGGCGGAGATCGGCTCGCGGCCGCGGTGCTTCTTGTCCTGGCGGGCGTAGCCGTAGAACGGCATCACCACGGTGATGCGCTTGGCCGAGGCGCGCTTGAGGGCGTCGACCATGATCAGGTGCTCCATGATCCACTCGTTGACCGGAGCGGTGTGGCTCTGGATCACGAAGGCGTCCGAGCCGCGGACGGACTCCTGGAACCGCACGTAGATCTCGCTGTTGGCGAACTCGTAGGCCGTCGTCGGCACCAGCGTGATGCCGAGCAGCGAGGCGACCTCCTCGGCGAGGTCGGGGTGGGCCCGGCCGGTGAAGACCATCAGGTTCTTCTCGGTGGTCCGCTTGATGCTGGTCACGCGTGGGTCTCCCTGGGTCGTACGTCGGTCGTCACCGCTGAGCCTGCCTCGATTCTCACCCAGGGACGGGTGGTTCGTCGTCCCCGGTCGGCCCCTGGGACGTGTCGGTCTCGTCACGCGATGCGGCTGGGGCGCCTGCGGCTGCTGCGGCCTCCGCAGCCGGGGAGCCCGGCCGGCGCCGCTCGACCCAGCCCTCCACGACGCGCTGCTGCACGTCGTTGACCGCCAGCGCGCCCGGCGGGACGTCGCGGCGTACGACGGTGCCGCCGCCGGTGACCGCGCCGTCGCCGATGCTCACCGGCGCGACGAAGGTGTTGTTGCTGCCGGTCCGGGCGTGACGCCCGACGGTGGTGCGGTGCTTGGCGACCCCGTCGTAGTTGGCGAAGACCGTGCCCGCGCCGATGTTGCTGGACTCCCCGATCTCGGCGTCGCCGACGTAGGACAGGTGCGGCACCTTGGCCCGGTCGCCGATCCGCGTGTTCTTGGTCTCGACGAAGGCGCCGATCTTGCCGCGCTCCCCCAGCACCGTGCCGGGCCGCAGGTAGGAGAACGGACCGACGTCGGCGCCCGCACCGACCACCGCGAGCTCGCCGTGGGTGCGGACGACCTTGGCGCCGCGACCGACCTCGCAGTCCTTGAGCGTGGAGTCGGGACCGACCACCGCGTCCTCGGCGACGGTCGTGGCTCCGAGCAGCTGGACTCCGGGCAGGATCGTGGCGTCGGGCTCGAGGGCGACCGTGACGTCGATCCAGGTGGTGGCCGGGTCGACCACGGTGACGCCGTCGCGCATCCACCGGTCCAGCGTGCGGCGGTTGAGGTGGGCCGCGAGCGCGGCCAGCTGGACGCGATCGTTGGCGCCCTCGGTCTGCACCACGTCGTCGGTGACGTGCGCACCCACCGCGACGCCGTCGGCGCGAGCGATCGCGACCACGTCGGTGAGGTAGTACTCCCCCTTGACGTTGTCGTTGGTGACCCGGACCAGCGCCTCGGCCAGGAAGCGGCCGTCGAAGGCGTAGATGCCGGAGTTGATCTCGCGCACCGCGCGCTGTGCGTCGGTGGCGTCCTTCTCCTCGACGATCGCGTCGACCTCCCCGGTGCCGTCGCGGACCACCCGGCCGTAGCCGAAGGGGTCGGCGACCTCGCCGGTCAGGATGGTGACCGCGCGGCCGGCCGACTCGTGGTCGGCGACCAGGTCGACCAGGGTCGCGCCCTCGAGCAGCGGGGTGTCGCCGGTCATCACCACGACGGTCCCGTCGGCGCCCGCCGGGTCGTGGGCGAGCAGGGCCTCCATGCCCATCCGCACCGCGTGGCCGGTGCCGTCCTGGGTCTCCTGCACGGCGAGGACCGCCTCCGGCACCTGCTCGAGCACGTGGGGGCCGACCTGGTCACGGCCGTGCCCGACGACGGCGACGACGCGGCGGGGCTCGACGGCGAGCGCGGCGGTGAGCACGTGGCCCACCATCGAGCGGCCGCAGATCGGGTGCAGGACCTTCATCGTCTTGGACCTCATCCGCGTGCCGCTGCCCGCGGCGAGGACGATGACGGCGGCCGGACGGCTCACATGGGCTCCTGCGGGAGTCGGGGACGGGTCGCTCCCCGGGTAGGAGTCGAACCTACGTCGCTTTGTCCGCATTCAAAGTGCGGCGGGCCCTGCCGACAGACCAACCGGGGATGGCGGGCCCCAGCCTAGTGTCCGGACGAGCCGCTCAGACCTCGCCACCCTCGGCCTGCCGGCGCTGCTCGTAGGCGCGGCGCTGCTCCTCGGCACGCTCGCGCACGCGTCGCAGGAACGCCTCGTCCTCCTCCGGGCTCACCGCCGCGGCGCGTCCGGGACGGTCGTACTCCGGGTAGGTCGGCACGGCGCGCTCGTACGGCGTGGCGCGCGGCGGCCCGGCGGGACGGCCCGCGACCAGCCAGGCGATCGACCCCGCCAGCGGGAAGAAGAGCACGAGCAGCAGCCAGGGCACCTTGGGCAGGGAGCGGATGGCCCCCTCGTCGCTGATGATCACGTCGACCACCGAGAAGACCCAGAGCGCCAGGACGAACAGTCCGAGGGCGAGCTCGAGCTTGATCATGGCGGGATGCTCCCGCAGCGGACCCGGCTGGTCCAGGCCGGACGTCCTGGCCGTTCGGCCAGCCCGGGTCGGCCCAGGCCAGCCCAGGCCAGGCCAGTCAGCCCAGGTCGGCCAGCCGCGGCACGACCTGCTCGACCAGGGTCGTGGTCTCGGCGACCGGGTCGCCGCTCGCCGGCATCGTGACCACGGTGTCGACGCCGAGCGGCACCAGCGCCTCCGCACGGCGCACGAGCCCCTCCCAGCCGTCGTCCTCGAGGCTGACCAGCACCGTCTTCTCGATCGCGTCGTAGTCGGTGCCCTCGGTCTCGCAGTGGCCGCGCAGCACGTCGAGCTTGTGCCCGATCACCTCGGGGTCGGCGCCGAAGAGGTTGCACGCGCCGGCGTACCTGGCCACCAGGCGCAGCGTCTTGCGCTCACCACTGCCGCCGATCAGCACCAGGGGGTGTGGCTGCTGCACCGGAGGCGGCACGCAGACCGTCTCGGCCAGCCGGTAGTGCTGCCCCTCGAACGCGCCGTCGTCGTCGCTCCACATCTGGTGGCAGACCTCGAGGGTCTCCTCGAGCCGCTCGAACCGCTCGGCCAGCGGCGGGAACGGGACGCCGAGACCCTCGTGCTCGCGCTCGTACCACGCCGCCCCGATCCCGAGCACGGCGCGGCCGCGCGAGAGGACGTCGAGGGTGGTCACCTGCTTGGCCAGCAGGCCGGGGTGGCGGTAGGTCACCCCGGTGACCAGGAGCGTGAGGCGCACGCGCTCGGTGAGCCCGGAGAGGTGGCCCAGGGTGGTGTAGCCCTCGAGCATCGGCTCGGGCGGCCCGCCCAGCATCTCCATCTGGAACCAGTGGTCCATCACCGACAGCAGCGAGACGCCGCCCTGGTCGGCGACCCGGGCGGTCTCGTCGAGGCGGTCGGCCAGCGTGGTCGGCCAGTCGGGGTGGGTGAAGTTCGCGTAGTGGACGCCGAGCAGCATGCTCCGACCCTACGACCCCGGCGACGCAGGTCCCGGTCCTGTCGACGTCAAGAATCTTGACCGGCGTCCGCGCGACTAGGGTGGGGCCATGGCGCAGCAGCCCACGGCCGACCAGGTCGACCGGCTCGTCGAGGCCTGGGGTCGTGAGCGCCCCGACCTCGACCTCTCCCCCATGGAGGTGCTCAGCCGGGTCACCCGCCTCGCCCACCACCTCGACCAGCTGCGGCGCAGCACCTTCGCCGCGCACCGGGTGGAGCCGTGGGAGTTCGACGTGCTCGCCGCGCTGCGTCGCGCCGGGGCGCCGTACGAGCTCTCGCCGGGGCGACTGATCCGCGAGACGCTCGTGACCAGCGGCACCATGACCAACCGCGTCGACCGTCTGCTGGCCCGCGGCCTCGTCGTCCGGCTCCCGGACCCCGAGGACCGTCGCGGGGTGCTGGTCCGGCTCACCGACACCGGGCGCGACACCGTCGACGGCGCGCTGGCCGGGCTGCTGGAGCGCGAGCAGGGACTCCTGTCGTCCCTGACCCGGTCGGACCGCCGCCGTCTGGCGATGCTCCTGCGGCAGCTCTCGACGGCCGTCGAGCGGCCCGCGTCCGGTTGAGCACGCGCCTGGGCGCGTGCTCAACCGGACGAGGCGGCTACTCGGCGGCCTCGGCGGCCGCGAGCCACTCCTCCTCGAGCGCCTCGCGCCGCGCGACGACCTCGCGCAGCTCGCGGTCGAGCTCGGCGAGCCGCTCGAAGTCCGCGGCGTGGGCCGCGAGCCGGTCGTGCAGCCGGGCCTCGTCGGCCTGGAGCCGCTCGACCTGACGCTCGAGCCGCGCCATCGCCTTGCGGGCCTCGCGCTGGGCGGCCGCGTCGGTGACGGGTACGCCGGCCGGGCCGTCCTGCGCGGCGGCCGCGGCCTCCGCGGCGAGGGCGGCGCGGCGGTGCTCGAGGTACTCGTCGACACCGCGGGGCAGCAGCCGCAGCGACCCGTCGCCGTAGAGCCCGTGCACGGTGTCGCAGACGCGCTCGAGGAAGTAGCGGTCGTGCGAGACGACGACCAGGGTGCCGGGCCAGCCGTCGAGGAAGTCCTCGAGCACGGTGAGGGTGTCGATGTCGAGGTCGTTGGTGGGCTCGTCGAGCAGCAGCACGTTGGGCTCGCCGAGCAGCAGGCGCAGCAGCTGCAGCCGGCGGCGCTCGCCACCGGACAGGTCGCAGACGCGGGTGGTCAGCCGCTCGCCGGTGAACCCGAACCGCTCGAGCATCGAGCTGGCGGTCACCTCGCCGTCGCGCGTGCGGGTGACCCGGCGGATGCGCTCGACGGAGTCCAGCACGCGCAGGTCCGCGGCGGCGGGGTCGCCGAGCTCGACCTGCTGGGTCAGGTGGGCCAGCGCGACGGTGCGACCGGTGCGGACACGGCCGTGGCCGGGCTCGAGGTCGCCGGCCAGCAGCCGCAGCACCGAGGTCTTGCCGGCCCCGTTGACGCCGACGAGCCCGACCCGGTCGCCCGGGCCGAGGCGCCAGGTGACGTGGTCGAGCAGCCGGCGGTCGCCGCGCACGAGGTCGGCGTCCTCGAGCTCGACGACGTCCTTGCCGAGCCGCTGGGTGGCGAAGCGCTGGAGCTCCAGCCGGTCGCGCGGTGGCGGCACGTCCTCGATCAGCTCGTTGGCCGCGTCGATGCGGAACTTGGGCTTGGAGGTGCGGGCGGGCGCCCCGCGCTGCAGCCAGGCCAGCTCCTTGCGCACCAGGTTGAGCCGGCGGGACTCCGACGCCGCGGCCTGGCGCTGGCGCTCGGCCTTGGCGAGCACGAACGCGGCATAGCCGCCGTCGTAGACGTCGACCGCCCCGTCGTGGACCTCCCACGTCTGCTCGCACACCGCGTCGAGGAACCACCGGTCGTGGGTGACCACGACCACCGCGGTGTCCCGGGCGACGAGGTGGCGGGCCAGCCAGTCGACCGCCTCGACGTCCAGGTGGTTGGTCGGCTCGTCCAGCAGGACGAGGTCGTGGTCCTCGAGCAGGAGCCGGGCCAGCGAGCAGCGGCGGCGCTCGCCGCCGGACAGGCCGTCGACCAGCCGGTCGAGGTCGATCCCGGCCAGCAGCACCTCGACCACCTCGCGGGTGGTGCGGTCGGCGGCCCACTCGTGCTCCGCGCGTCCTTGGAGCACCACGTCGCGCACCGTCTCGTGCGGGACGAGCGGGTCGCCCTGCACGAGGTGGCCCAGACGCAGGTCGCGGGAGCGCGACACCCGTCCCGTGTCGGGCTCGGCGGCGCCGGCCAGCAGGTCGAGCAGGGTGCTCTTGCCGTCGCCGTTGCGACCGACGACGCCGATCCGCTCGCGCACGCCCACCCCGAGGCTGACCTCGTCGAGCAGCATGCGGATGCCGTAGGACTTCGAGACCCGCTCGAGGTTGACCAGGTTGCTCACGCTCACTGGTAGATCCCGCCCACCCGAGCGCCCACGACGCGCGCCCCGTGGGCCGGGGCGTTGACCACCAGCGCCGGGGCGGTCCCCAAGGTGTCCTGCAGCCGGGCGTCGACGTACGCCGCGTGGTCGGCGTCGCTGCACAGGAACGCCACGGTCGGGCCGGACCCGGAGACCAGGCCGCCGAAGGCGCCGCACCCGGTGCCGGCCGCGACCACCTGGGCGAGGTCGGGGCGCAGGGAGTAGGCCGCCGCGGCGAGGTCGTTGTGCAGCAGCTCGCCGACCCGGGCGACGTCGCCCACGCGCAGCGCCGACAGCAGGTCGGCCGGCACCTCCGGCTCCGGCTCGCTGCGGTGCAGCAGGTCGAAGGTGGAGTAGACCGCCGGCGTGGAGAGGCCGTCGGCGTCGGTGAGCAGCACCCACCAGTAGTCGCCGCGCGACATCAAGGGGGCGAGCTCCTCCCCCCGACCCGTGCCGAGGGCGGTGCCGCCGTGCAGGCAGAACGGCACGTCGCTGCCCAGGACGGCGGCCAGGTCGTGCAGCTCCTGGCGCGGTGTGCGCAGCTCGAAGAGGGAGTCGACGCCGACCAGCGCGGCGGCGGCGTCGGTGCTGCCGCCGGCCAGGCCCCCGGCCACGGGGATGCGCTTGCGCAGGTGGGCGCTGACCGCGACGTCGGTGCGGCCGTGGTGATGGGCCAGCAGCTCGACGGCCCGGAGCACGAGGTTGGCGGGGCCGTCCGGGACCGCGGTGACGTCGACGCCCTCGCCGGAGACGGTCAGCGCCGAGGCCGGCGCCGGCCGCAGGGTGAGCTCGTCGTAGAGGCCGACCGCCTGGAACACCGTCACCAGCGGGTGGAACCCGTCGGGCCGCACGGCACCGACGCCGAGGTGCAGGTTGATCTTGGCGGGAGCGCTCACGCGCACCTCGTTGCTCACGTCAGGTCTCCCAGGGCGTCGGCGATGCGGACGAAGTCGGTCACGTCGAGCTGTTCCCCGCGCGCCAGCGGGGAGACACCGGCCTGGGCGAGGGCCTCCTCGACGACGGGGGTCGGGGCCAGCGAGCCCAGGGCGCCGCGCAGGGCCTTGCGCCGCTGGGCGAAGGCCGCGTCGACGACGGCGAAGACCGCCTCGCGTCCGGACCGGTGGGGCGGCGGCTCGCGACGGGTGAGGGCGACCAGGCCGGAGTCCACGTTGGGCGCCGGCCAGAAGACGTTGCGGCCCACCGCACCGGCCCGGCGTACGTCGGCGTACCAGGCGGCCTTGACCGACGGGACGCCGTAGGTGCGCGAGCCGGGGGGCGCGACGAGCCGGTCGGCGACCTCGGACTGCACCATGACCAGCCCGCTGCGCAGGGACGGCACCTCCTGCAGCAGGTGGAGCAGCACCGGGACCGAGACGTTGTAGGGCAGGTTGGCCACGAGCGCGGTCGGTGGGGGGCCGGGAAGCTCGCGCACGCGCAGGGCGTCGGCGTGCACCAGGGTGAACCGGTCGGCCTGGTCCGGTGCGAAGCGCGCGACCGTCGCCGGCAGGGCGGCGGAGAGCACCTCGTCGATCTCGACCGCGACGACGTGGCGGGCCACGGCGAGCAGGGCGAGCGTGAGGGACCCGAGGCCGGGACCGACCTCGAGCACGCAGTCGTCGGCCCCGACCCCCGCCGTCCGGACGATGCGACGCACGGTGTTGGCGTCGATGACGAAGTTCTGCCCGCGCTGCTTGGTCGGGCGCAGGCCGAGCGCGGCGGCGAGCTGACGCACCTCCGCCGGCCCGAGGAGTCTCGGACCGGCGGAGGAGTCGTGCTCGGGGAGCTGGTCGGCAGGTCGCGTCATGACCCGCCGAGCCTAGTGCTCGGGACCCACGTCACATGGGCAGCCCGAGGGAGGAGGCACAGGCCGGCCAGGAACCGTAGCCGCCGGTGGCCGCGCGGACCCGCTCGGCGATCATGATCTGCGTCTCGCGGCTGTTCTGGTGGGGGTAGCCCGAGCCACCGTAGGAGTGCCACGTGGACAGGTTGAACTGCAGCCCGCCGTAGTAGCCGTTGCCGGTGTTGATCGCCCAGTTGCCGCCGGACTCGCACTGCGCGATCCGGTCCCAGACGCTGCTGCCGGAGGCGTAGTTCGCGGCGGGGGCGGGAGCGGGGGCGGGGGCGGGGGCCGGCGCCGGCTCCGGCGCGGGCTCCTTGGTGCCGACCGCCACGATCGCCGCGACCGGGGCGTGCCGGTCGCTGACGCGCACGACCTTGCGGGCGACGACGTGGCCGTTGACCTGGCGCAGGCGGTAGACGACGTCGCGGCTGCCGGCGCGGCCGGCCCGGACGACCTTGTCCTCGCCCTTGAGCATCGAGGAGTCCGACCTGGTGATCGTGGTGAAGCCGATGCGCTCGTCGTTCACCCGCTGGCGGACCACCTTGACGCGGTCGAAGACGATCTTGTCGCCGTCGTGCAGCAGGCGGCCGCGCGAGGGCCGCACCAGGTCGTTGCCGTCGACCTTCAGCCCGTACATCCGCAGGGCCTGGCCGACGGTGAGCGCGGTCATCGTGCGCTTGACCGGCTTGCGGCCGAAGAGCTCCAGCTTGACCGTCTTGGGCGTCACCACGGTGAGGCTGAGACCGTCGCGGCTGATCGGTGCGCCACGGCTGGTGGACAGCCGGGCGTCGCCCAGACGCAGGCCGATCTGGTCGACCGCCGTGGCGACGTCGGTCGCGGTGACCCAGTGCGACGACGTGCGGCCGTCGACCTTGACCTCGAGCGGGCGCCCGAAGCGGACCGCGATGCGCGAGCCGGAGCCGACCTTGCTGTCCAGCGAGGGGACGACGACGTCGTGCGCACCGAGGTCGACGCCCTGGTCGTCCAGCACGTCGGCGACGGTCGCGCCGTTGCTGCGGATCTGCGTGGCCTTGCCGTCGAGGCTCAGGGTCATCTGGTGACCGGCGACCGAGAAGCCCACGGTGGCCGCGACGAGCGCCAGCGTCAGGGTCGAGAGGACCAGGGCCAGGCGCTTGCGGCGGCGGGGGGTGGTGCGGTCGGGCTCGGGGATGGTGGTGGTCGGGGTCGCGTCGGCGGCCACGGCTCTCCAATGTTCGTGCTGTCCGGGTCACGGAGGCCGAGCCGTCGCACCGTCCCGTCGGCCTCGGTGGGCGGGCCTGCGCAGGAGGTGCGCGTGCGGGTGGCGACGGCGCGGCGCGGTGCAGGTGTGCGACCGCTCCCGGCTGTCCGTAGGACCGTAACAAGTTGGTCACGCGACCCACAAAATCCGCTGAGGTGACCTACGCCGCCTCAGCGGGGCGTCGAGGGCGATCCAGGCGGAAGTCCGAGGTCAATGGTGACCCGTCTCACAGCGTGGACGCGATGTGTCGGTCCAGACCGCCACCCACCCCGCAGGAGGTGCGGGTCAGGCGGGGCCGGGCGCGGCCGGCTCCCAGTCCCCACCGAACGCGGCGAAGGTGTTGCGCTCGACCGCGGCACACAGGGCCGCGAGGTCCTCCCCGCGCCGCTCGGCCATGAAGCGCACCGTCAGGGGCACGAGGTACGACGCGTTGGGGCGCCCCCGGTGCGGGGTGGGGGTGAGGAAGGGCGCGTCGGTCTCCACCAGCACCCGGTCCTGCGGCGCCCGCTCCATCGCCTCGCGCACCGCGACGGCGTTCTTGAAGGTGACGGTGCCGGCGAAGGACAGCCAGAACCCCCGGTCGAGGCAGGCCCGGGCGAAGGCGGCGTCGCCGGAGAAGCAGTGCATGACCACCCGCTCGGGGGCTCCCTCGGAGTCGACCACCCGCAGCACGTCGTCGTGGGCGTCCCGGTCGTGGACGACCAGGGTCCGGTCGAGCCGCTTGGCGAGGTCGACGTGCCACCGCAACGACTCCTCCTGGGCGGCCCGCCCGTCCTCACCGGTGCGGACGTGGTCGAGCCCGGTCTCCCCCACCGCACGCACCCGGGGGTGCCGGGCGAGCCGCTCGATCTCGGCCCACGCCGCCTCGAGCGCCCCGCGCTCGGCCAGCCGCGGCGCCTCGTTGGGGTGCAGCGCGACGCCGGCCACGATGCCGGGCACCCGCTCGGCCACGTCCACGGCCCACCGGGCGCCCCCGAGGTCGCAGCCGATCTGCACGAGGCGGGTCACGCCGACCGCCACGGAGGCGGCCAGGGCGCGCTCGGGCGACCACTCCTCGCTCCCGTCGAGGGTCAGGTCGAGGTGGCAGTGGTTGTCGACCACCGGGTGGGGCAGCGGCTCGGGGGCCGGCGGGCGCGGCGTCACGTGTCCTCCTTCGGTGGGTCGGCGCCGGCGGAGGGGCGGTGCGCGGCGTCGTACACGGTGCGCTTGGGCACGCCGTGCCGTCGCGCGACGGCCCTGACCGCGTCGGCGCGGGACAGCCCGGAGGCGGTCTCCGCCTCGACCAGCGCGGCCCAGTCCAGGTCGCCGACCTCGACCGGCGGGGCGCCGGCCACGACCAGGGTCACCTCGCCGCGGACCTCGCCGGAGGCCCAGGCGACCAGCTCGGACAGCGGGCCGCGCACCACCTCCTCGTAGGTCTTGGTCAGCTCGCGGCACACCGCGGCCCGACGGTCGGGCCCGAAGGCATTGGCCATCGCGGCGAGGGTCGCGGCCGTGCGGTGCGGGGCCTCGAAGTAGACCAGCGTGCGGGGGTCGGCGGCGACCTCGGCGAGGCGGCGCGACCGCTCCCCCGCCTTGCGCGGCAGGAACCCCTCGAAGCAGAACCGGTCGACCGGCAGACCCGACACGGCGAGGGCGGTGAGGACCGCGCTCGGTCCGGGCACCGCGGTGACCCGGACCCCGGCCGCCACGGCCGCGGCGACCAGGCGGTAGCCGGGGTCGGAGACCGAAGGCATGCCGGCGTCGGTGACCAGCAGCACCCGGTCGCCACGCTCCAGGGCCTCGACCAGCGACGGCGTGCGCTGCACCTCGTTGCCCTCGAAGTAGGACACCACCCGGCCGCGCACCTCGACGCCCAGCTCGCCGGTCAGGCGCGACAGGCGCCGGGTGTCCTCGGCCGCGATCGTGTCGGCGGCGGCCAGCTCCTCGGCGAGCCGTGCGGGGGCGTCCGCGACCCGGCCGATCGGGGTGCCCGCGAGCACGAGGACTCCCTCGCCCTGCGTCGGGTCCCCGGCCGTCTCCATGCCGGCCAGTCTCTCAGGGCGTACGGCGTCAGGCCGCGTGGGTGCTCCCGTCCGGCCAGCCGCCGACGAGCGTGGTCCGGCCGTCCGCCCCGACCAGCCGGGCGTCGAGGCCGCGGTCCCGGAGCCAGGCCGGGGCGTCCGGTCCCAGCACGACCGCAGCCGTGGACGCGGCGTTGGCCCGCAGGCAGGACGGGGCCGCGACGGTGACCGTGCGCCACACCGGGTCCGCGTCGCGGCCCGTGCGGGGGTCGACGACGTGGTGGTGGGTGCCGTCGGCCGCACGCCAGGTGCGCCGCACGGTCGACGAGGTCGCCATCGCCCAGCCCGGCTCCAGCGCCACGGTCTGCGCCGGGTCCCGGACGTCGTCGGCGACGCTCACCCGCCACGCCCCGTCCGGACCGGGTCCCGCCGTCGCGACGTCGCCACCGAGGGAGACCAGCACCCCGGTGCCGAGCGTGCCGGCCACCAGGCGCGCGCCCGTGTCGGCGGCCCACGCCTTGGCCGTCGCCCCGAGGTCGATCACCTCGGCGGGGTCGACGCCGGGCCGCACCTGCAGCACGTCGCCGTCGAGCCGCAGCGCACGGTGACCGGGCACCGGCCTGACCACGGCCACCAGCCTGCCGTCGCGGGGCACGAGCCGCAGGTCGCGGTCGTAGCCGAGGCCGCGCAGCGCCGACCCGACCGTCGGGTCGACCGCTCCGTCGGTGCGCTCGGCGACCTCGAGCGCGACACGCAGCAGCTCCGCCAGCACGGGGCCGAGCGTGACCCTGCCGTCCGGCCCGGTCCGCAGGCGACGGACCTCGGAGTCGTCCCGGAAGCGGCTGCACGCCCTCTCCACCTCGGTGAGCAGTCCGTCGAGCAGGCGGCGGGCCTCGGGCAGCGTGTCCGCGTCCGTCACGACCAGCCGCGCCGTGGTGCTCCACAGCGACCAGTCGGCGTACGCCGGGGCGGCGCTCACGACCCGCTCGAGGTGGCGTGGCTCGCGCCGGTCGAGGTGCCGACCCCGCCGCCGGTGGACCACCACGAGGTCGAGGACGAGCCGTCCGACGCGGTCGTGCCGCCGGTGGTGCCCGTCGTCGCGGTGCTCCCCCCGGCCGTCCCCGACGCCACCGCACCGCACGCGACGGTGAGGCCGAGCGTCGAGGCGAGGGCACCGGCCAGCAGCCCCCGCCGCGCGCGGCGGCGCCGCTCGTGGGCCGCGACGGCCTCGTGGACCGGTCGCGAGGAGGTCGGGGTGCTCGGGTTCTCGCTCATGTCCTCACGCTCCCCCGCGCCCCTGTGCGTCCCCTGTGCCCGGGTCGTGCAGCGGCTGCGACCTGCGTCCGGAGCGGACCCGCTCCCCGTACTCTTGCCCGGTGACCGCGACCGCCCCCGCCACGGACGAGGCCGCCAGGCCGCGACGCAGCCTGTCGCGCACCGCCGACGGGCGCGAGGTGCCACCGGCCCGCCGTCGCCTCGCCGGCTGGACCGACCGCGAGCCCGACGACCGGCTCGTCGGCTGGATCGTCACCCTGGGCATCACCGCGCTCGCCGCCGTACTGCGCCTGTGGAACCTCGGCTACCCGCGCCAGTTCCTCTTCGACGAGACCTACTACGCCAAGGACGGCTTCTCGCTGTGGAAGTTCGGCTACGCGCGGGACTGGGTCGACAAGGTCAACGACGCGATCGTCGACGGGCGCTACAACCCGTCGATGCAGAAGGACACCCCCTCGATGGTGGTCCACCCCGAGGTGGGCAAGTGGCTGATCGGCGCGGGCGAGCAGCTGTTCGGCTTCGACTCGTTCGGCTGGCGCTTCCCGAGCGCGGTCGTCGGGACGCTGATGGTGCTCGTCATGATCCGGCTGGCACGGCGGGTGACCGGCTCCAACCTGCTCGGCGGGGTGGCCGGCCTGCTGCTGTGCTTCGACGGCCTGCAGCTCGTGCTCTCGCGGTTGGCGCTGCTCGACATCTACGTCGCGTTCTTCCTGCTGTCGGCGGTGTCCTGCCTGGTGGCCGACCGCGACTGGGGTCGGGCACGCCTGGCCGCGCTGGTCGGACCCGACGGCTCCACCGGCACGACGCACCGCGGCTTCGGCCCCGTGCGCGGGATGCTCTGGCGGCCGTGGCTCCTCGCTTCGGGCGTGCTGTTCGGGCTGGCCGTGGGGTCCAAGTGGAGCGCCGTGGTGCCGCTCGCCGGCTTCGGCGTCCTGGTGGTGCTCTGGGACGCCGGCGCGCGGCGTGCGGTCGGCGTCCGGTGGGCCTTCCTCAAGGCGGCCGTGGTCGACGGCGTGCCGGCGTTCGTCTACCTGGTCGGGGTGGCCCTGGTCGTCTACGTCGCGACCTGGACCGGGTGGCTGCTGCACGCCCACACCTACGAGGTCCACCTCAGCGACAACAACTACGGCCCCTTCTGGGGCAGCTACACCAGGACGCAGGCCCACGGCTTCGTCGACAGCCTGGTGCAGGGCCTGCGCAGCCTCTACCACTACCACCGCGACGTGTGGTCCTTCCACAGCCACGGGCTCGACGGGGTCACCCACGTCTACGCCTCCAACCCCGACGGCTGGCTGATCCTCAACCGGCCCGTCGGGGTCGCCGCCGACCTCGGCATCAAGCCCGGCACGCAGGGGTGCGACGCCCCCGCGGACTCGACCTGCCTGCGCCAGGTGATCCTGCTCGGCACCCCCGCCCTGTGGTGGGCCGCCGCGGCCGCGCTGCTCTACTCGGTCTATGCCTGGGTCGCGCGGCGCGACTGGCGCCACGGCCTGGTCCTGGTCGGCGTGCTCACCACCTGGGCGCCGTTCCTGCGCTATGCCGACCGACCGATCTTCTCCTTCTACGCGATCGTCACGCTGCCCTTCACCGTGCTGGCCCTGACGCTGGTGCTCGGTCGCGTGCTCGGCAGCCCCCGCGCGCCACGCCGCCGGCGCGTGCTCGGCGCCACCCTCGCCGGCGCCGTCGTGGTGCTGGTGATGGTGAACTTCGCGTGGTTCTGGCCGATCTACACCCACCAGCTGCTGACCACGCCCGCGTGGCTGGACCGGATCTGGTTCCGGCGCTGGATCTGACCCCGCCGGGCGGATGCGGCAGGGTGGGGGTGTGCACTTCATCGGACTCGACCTCGCCTGGGGGGAGAAGCGACCCACGGGGGTCGCCGTCCTCGACGACGAGGGGCACCTGCTCGAGCTGGCCTCCTGGACCACCGACGAGGAGATCGTCGAGGCCCTCGGCACCCACGTCGACGGCGAGTGCCTGGTGGCCGTCGACGCCCCGCTCATCGTGGTCAACCCCACCGGCAACCGGCCCTGCGAGGCCGCCCTCAACGCCGACTTCGGCCGCTTCGAGGCCGGCTGCCACCCGGCCAACACCGGCAAGCCGGAGTTCGCCTCGGGCAGCCGCGCGGCCCGGCTGTGCGACCGGCTCGACCTCGACCTCGCCCCGACGTCGGGCTCCTCGCGGCGGGCGATCGAGGTCTACCCCCACCCGGCGACGATCGCGCTGTTCGCCCTCGGCCGGACGCTGAAGTACAAGAGCCGCCCGGGACGCACGCTGGAGGACATGCGCACCGCGCTGCTCGAGCTGGTCGGCCACCTCGAGGACCTGCGGCACGCCGAGGTCGCCCTGCACCTGCAGGACCACGACGGCTGGCAAGAGCTGGTCGCCTCGGTCCACGACGCCGAGCGCAAGGCCGACCTGCGCCGGGCCGAGGACCAGGTCGACGCCGTCCTGTGCGCCTACCTCGCGCTGTTCCGCCAGCGCACACCCGAGCGCACCACCGTGTACGGCGACGGCGAGACCGGCTACATCGTCACCCCCACGCTGCCCGAGGGCCACGAGCCGTCGCCGCTCGAGCCGCGCCCGCCGGCCGACCCGGTCGAGCTGCCCGACGAGGACGCGATGACCCGCCTGGTGCGCACCTACGCCGCCGGGCACTCCGCGCTCCAGCGCGCGACCGACGGCTTCGTGGCCATGCTCACCGACCTCCTCGACCAGTCGGGGCTCAACTACCTCAGCGTCAGCGGCCGGGCGAAGGGCATCGCCTCGTTCGCCGCGAAGGCCGGTCGGCTGCGCGAGGGCCGCCCGATGTTCGCCGACCCGCTCCACGAGATCACCGACCAGATCGGACTGCGGGTGATCACCTACCTGCGCGGCGACGTGGACGTGGTCGCCCGGGTGCTGCACGAGGAGTTCGAGGTCCTCGACGACCGTGACCTCGGGCTGCAGACCGCCAGCGAGGGCCGGTTCGGCTACGCCAGCCGGCACCTGGTGCTGCGGCTGCGCGAGGGCGTCGGCACCGAGGAGATGCGGGCCCACCCCGCGCAGGTCCAGGTCCGCACGGTCCTCCAGCACGCGTGGGCCGAGTTCGAGCACGCCACCCGCTACAAGGGGATCGTCCCCGACGAGCACGTGCAGGACCTCGACCGGCGGTTCACCCTCGCGGCCGGCCTGCTCGAGCTGGCCGACCAGGAGTTCTCCGCCATCCACGAGCGGCTGCAGGGGTCGTCGTACACCCCGCCGCTGGGCCTGCCCAGCTCGCTGGGCATCGGCACCGAGGAGCTCGCGCAGTTCCTCACCGAGCGCTACCTCGAGGCCGGGTGGTCGCGACCGGACCACTACGAGTGGGTCTCGGGGCTCCTGATGGAGCTGGGCGTCACCTCGGTCGCCGCGCTGGCGGTCGTGCTGGACACCGTGGACGAGGAGGAGGTCACCGCCCACATGGGCTACAAGTACCCTCCCGGCGCGGTCCGGCGTCTCGACGACAGCCTCCTGGCGATCTTCGGCGAGCGCTACCTCGAGCTCTACGGCAACCAGCACCGCGCCGACCTGCTGCGCTCCCGGCTCGACCGCATCCTCGAGCACTGAACCGCAGCCCGGACGCGACGGGACCCCGGCGGGCAGGTGCCGCCGGGGTCCCGCACGTCGGGTGGGATCTCGGACCGGGTCCGGACGGGCTCAGGCGGTGTGGGCCCGGTCCACGCGCAGGTGGTAGCGGGTGCCGATCTTGCCGCCCAGCATCGCCATGAACAGCGTGAGCAGCAGGACGGCCACCGCGAGGACGATGCTCCCGACCGTCGCCTGGTCGCTCGGGATCGGGATGCGGGGCAGGTCCACGCGGTCGAACACGTTGTACTGGTCGCCGGCCACCCAGCCGACCAGCACCGCGAGGATGGTGAGCACCAGGCCCGTCACCCAGGTGCCGAGACCCTGTCGAGCGCCGTCGAAGCGCGACATGCGGCCGGCGACGTAGCCGCCGGTGTAGTAGGCCAGCGCCAGCACCACGATCAGCGTGATCGCGGCGGCGAGGCCGATCGTGCCGGCCTGCCGCTCGGCCTGGCTCTGGGTCACGTTGGTGCTGTCGCTGACCGCGGCGACGATCGCGCCGATGATGCTGGTCAGCAGGACGGTCACGGCGATGGTGACCAGCCAGCCGAAGAACGCCGCGCCCCAGTTGACGCCGCCGAAGCGGTCGCGGGCGTTGTCGCGGGCGAGGGTCGCGCGCTCGGCGCGGTCGTCGTGCGTCGTGGTGGTGCGGTCGCTGGTCGCGCGCTCGTCGGTGCGGGTCGCACCGTGCTCGTCACGGGTGTCGTGGGGCTCATGGGTGCTCGAGCCCCGACCGAAGATGGCCATGGGGTCCTCCTCCACGGGGGTGGGTTGCCCGAGGTCTACCCGCGCCAGGGCCCGGATAACCGCGAGCGGGATGAGCAGCGCACCCGTCGCGGCCGTGCGTCCACCCGGCCGATGGAAGACTCGACGGGTGGACGAGCAGACCCGCGCCCTGGCCGACTACTTCGACCGGTGGTACGCCGACATGGCCCGACCGTCTCACCAGGGGCGGCGCAAGGACGAGGTGCAGCAGCGCCACCTCGGGCTGCCGGAGCGGCTGCTCTCGACCAGCCTCCTGTCCTGGGACGGCATCCGCACCGTGCTCGAGGCGTTGCGGCTCTCCCCCGGCGGCCACCTGGTCGACCTCGCCTGCGGTCGCGGTGGCTACGGCCTCGAGCTCGCGACCCGGGCCACCGCCCGGCTCACCGGCGTCGACCTCTCCGCCGAGGCGGTGCACCAGGCCGAGCGACTCGCGACCGCGTGGGGACGGGAGGCGAGGTTCGTCGCTGGGGACCTGGCCTGCACCGGCCTGCCCGAGGGGTGTGCCGATGCCGTGGTGTGCCTCGATGCCGTGCAGTTCCCGGCCATCCCCTCCGCGGCGTACGCCGAGGTCCGGCGGTTGCTCCGCCCGGGCGGACGGGTGGTGCTCACCTGCTGGGAGCCGCGCGACCGCGAGGACCCCGACGTGCCGGCACGGCTGCGCGGGGTCGACCTCGCCGGCGGTCTGCACCGCGCCGGGTTCGAGGACGTCTCGGTGCAGGAGCGTCCGGACTGGCGCCGGCAGGAGCGCGCGATGTGGGAGGAGGCGGCCGCGATCGACCCGGGGGGCGACCCGGCCCTGCGGTCCTTCCACGACGAGGGCGTGCGCTCCCTGGCCACCTGGGACCGGTTGCGGCGAGTGATGGCCTCCGCGAGCGCGCCGGCCTGAGGCCGGTCGGGTCCGGCGCACGCGGGAAGGCTGCCCGCGACCGACGCGCGTCTCGGACACCGAAGGGACCCGGCCCATGCCCCCTCGCACCGCCCGCGCCGCCGGGAACGGCGGCCTCCACGACGGCTCCGGCCCGGTCGAGCGGCGCGCGCCGTCGCTGGAGGTGCGGGCCGACGTCGAGCTCGGGCCCGACCCGGACGGCGGGTTCGGCCTCACCGGCATCACGCTGACCGGGCGCGGCGAGGCCGAGGACCTCGACGAGGACCCCTTCGTCACGGCGGCGGAGGGGGCCACGGCCAACGGCCCGGTGAGCAAGGCGCTGACCGGCGCGTCACGCCCGAGCAGGCCTACGCCGAGGTGTCGAGCGCCACCACCTGGAGTGGCGCCTCGATCCGCGCTGCGAGCCGCGGCTGCCCCAGGCCTCGCCGGACCTGCGGGTGCTGGTGCTGTGCCAGGAGGGCTGGGTCCCGGTCTCAGCCGGCGGGGCGCAGCAGGTCCGAGCGGCCGTAGAGGCCGACGACCTTGCGCACGAGGGCGACCGGGTTGACCATCTCGACGGTGCGCCCGCGGTCGACGTGGCGGTTCTTGACCTCGATCAGCGCGCGGACACCGGCGGTGTCGATGAACTCGAGGTGCGACATGTCGACGACCACGTCGAACACGTTGGCGTCGTCGTCGTGGCCGTCCTGGCCGAGCAGGTCCGTGGAGGCGAGGTCGAGCTCGCCGCTCAGGCCGAGGGCGAGGTGCCCGTCGTGCATGGCGGCGTCGATGCTGAAGGGGACGTGGGGGTGTTGGACGTGCGACGTAGGCATGGGGCCACCCGTGGCCTTGTCCGCGGAGGACGAGCTCCGCTCAACTCCAAACGGGAACGGGCAGCGTGGACGCGACCCGGGAAGCTCCCGATCCCTCGACCGTACGCCTCGCGTGTGCAAAGACCAAACACCCAGGTCAGGTCGGTGCGGGTCGGTCCGGACCGCCGCGTTCCCCGGGCGTGCCGCCCGTGGCCCGGTCAGCGCCCCGCGCGCAGCCCCGCCGAGCGCAGCAGCTCGGCGACCCGGGAGGCGGGGACCTGGTCGAAGCTGACGTAGGCCTGGGAGACCGCGCCGCCGTCGGACAGGTCCTGCAGGCAGATCACCCCGTCGGCGACCTCCTCGAGCCGGTGCACGGCCTCGGGTGCCCCGACCGGGACGGCGACGACGACGTGGGCCGCGCCGCGGGCTCGGACCACCCCGCAGGCGGCGAGGGCCGTCGCGCCCGTGGCGAGGCCGTCGTCCACGACCACGACCGTGCGCCCCTCGAGGTCGAGCGGGGCGCGATCGCCGCGCAACCGCGCGACCTCGTCCTCGAGCTCGCGTCGCTCACGCGCGTCGATGCGCTCGACCTCGGCGGAGGGCACACCGAAGCCGCGGACCACCGTCGGGTTGAGGACCAGGACCCCGTCCTCCCCGATCGCGCCCAGCGCCAGCTCGCGCCGGTGCGGCACGCCGAGCTTGCGCACCACGACGACGTCGAGCGGTGCCTGGAGCTCGCGCGCGACCTCCGCCGCGACGGGCACCCCGCCGCGCGGGAGGCCGAGGACCACCGGGTCCTGCTTGTCCAGTGGCCCGAGGGCGGAGGCGAGCCGGCGGCCGGCGTCCTCCCGGTCGGCGAACATCGCGTCTCCTTCAGGTCGGGTCCCACCCATCTCACGCCATCGCGGCGGCGCGGACCAGCGGCAGAGGTCCCCAGATCGGGACGGGTCTCGCGGAGGGAGCGGCTCCGACCCGACCGGGGCGGTGCTCGGCGCCCGCTCAGCCCACCGGTGCCCTCACAGGTCGACCGCCATGTACTTGGTCTCGAGGAACTCGTGGATGCCGGCGAAGCCGCCCTCGCGCCCGAGGCCGGACTCCTTCATGCCACCGAACGGCGCTGCCGGGTCGGAGGCGACCCCACGGTTGACCGCCACCATCCCCGAGTCCAGGCGGCGCCCGACGCGGAGGCCCTCCCCCGCGTCGGGTGCGAAGACGTAGGAGATCAGTCCGTAGTCGGTGTCGTTGGCCATCTCCACGGCCTCGTCGGTGCTCTGGACCGTGACGATGGGTGCGACCGGGCCGAAGATCTCCTCGCGCGTCAGCGTCTGTCCGTGGGTCACCCCGCGCACGACGTACGGCGCCAGGAACGCACCTGCCGCCGGCGCCTCGGAGGTCGCGGACGCAGCCCCACCCTCCGCCTCGGCCGTGCGGACGAGGGCCAGCACCTTGTCCCGCTCCTTGACGCTGACGAGCGCGCCGACGTCGTGAGTGGGATCGAGGCCGCTGCCGACCGTGAGGGCGCCGAGTGCGCGCTCCAAGGTGTCGGTGAACTCGGCCGCGAGCGACTCGTGCACGTAGAACCGGTTGGCCGCCGTGCACGCCGAGCCACCGTTGCGCATCTTGGCGACCACCGCCCCCTCGACGGCCTGCTCCACGTCGGCGCCCTCGAGCACCAGCAGCGGGGCGTTGCCGCCCAGCTCCATCGAGGACGGCAGCGCCCGCCGGGCCGTCTGCTCGAGCAGCAGCTTGCCGACGAAGGTGGAGCCGGTGAACGACAGGGTGGCGGTGCGGCGGTCGGCGAGCACGGACTCCGAGACCGGCCCCGGCTCGGAGGTGGTGACCACGTTGACCACGCCCGCCGGGGCACCGGCGCGGCGCAGCACCTCGGCCACCCACAGTGCGGTGAGCGGGGTCTCCGCTGCCGGCTTGAGGACCGCGGTGCAGCCTGCTGCCAGCGCCGGAGCGAGCTTGCGGGTGGCCATGGCGGCCGGGAAGTTCCAGGGCGTGATCATGTACGCCACGCCCATCGGCTGGTGGTCGACGATGATCGTCTTGTCCCCGCCCGGGGCGAGGCGGAAGTCGCCGGGGACGCGTGAGGCCTCCTCGCTGAACCAGCGGAAGAACTCGGCGGCGTACGCCGCTTCGCCGATCGCGTCGCTCCACGCCTTGCCGTTCTCCAGCACGATCAGCCGGGCGCACTGCTCGAGCTCGGCGGACATGATCTCGTAGGCCCGGCGCAGCACCTCCGCCCGGACCCGGGGTGCCGTCGCCGCCCAGACGCCGAAGGCCTCGTGGGCGGCGGCGACGGCCTCGAGCGCCTCCGCGGCGCCGGCGTCCGCGACCTCGGCGAGCGGCCGGCCACTGGCCGGGTCGGCGACCTCGAAGGTCCGGTCGGTCGTGACCCAGCCGGTGCCGATGAGCAGGCCGCGGGGAACAGCGGCCAGCGTCTCGTCGAGGAGCTGGGTCACTGGATGACCATGCCGCCGTCGATCATGAGCAGCTGACCGGTCATGTAGTCGCTCTCAGAGCTGGCGAGGAAGGAGGCCGTGCCCACGACGTCCTCGGGGAAGGAGTACCGCTTCATCAGGATCATGTTCTCGGCGAGCGAGTCCATCGACTCCCCGGGCTTGTCGAACTTGCCGATCTCGACCAGGTCCTTGTCGAGCTGCTCCCACAGCTCGGTCCGGACCACGCCCGGGCCGTAGCCGTTGACGGTGATGTTGTGCTCGATCAGCGCCTTGGCGCCGCCCTTGATCATCGCCAGCACGGCGTGCTTGCTGGCCGAGTAGACGACCACGTCGTCGAACACCTCGCGGGAGAGGATCGAGCCGACGTTGATGATCTTGTAGGGATGGTCCTCCTTGCCCTGTGCCTTCATCTGGCGGGCCGCGGCCTGCATGCAGTTCAGGGTGCCCCACGCATTGACGTCCATGATCCTCTGCCAGTTCTCGCGGGTGATGTCGAGGAAGAACAGCGGCTTGTTGATCCCGGCGTTGTTGACCAGCACGTTGATGCTGCCGAAGGCCTCGACCGTGTGTGCGACGGCGGCCTCCGCGTCCTCCTGGCTGCTGACGTCGAGCCTGACGTGGGTCGCCTCGCCTCCCGCGCTGCGGATCTCGTCCACGACCTCGGCGACGCCGTCGACGTTCACGTCGCCGAGACAGACCTTCGCGCCCTGGGCGGCGTAGTCGCGTGCGACCGCGGCCCCCATGCCCTGGGCGGCACCGGTGATCAGGATGTTCTTGCCTGCGAGACGGGTGGTGTCCACGGGAGTTCCTCTCGAGTGTGGGTGTGTGCTGGATGCGTGGTGGTGCCGGGGTCGGGAGTGGTCGGGAGTGGTCCGGGAGGGGTCAGTAGGGGTCAGTAGGGGTTGGTGACGAACAGGTCCTGGGCTGGGAAGAGCGTCAGCACGACCGGTCCGTCCGGGGTGATCACGATCTCCTCCTCGATGCGTGCCGCGGAGAAGCCGTCGGAGGCGGGACAGTAGGTCTCGAGCGCGAAGACCATGCCGACCTGCAGCTCGACCGGCTCCTTCATCGAGTTGAGCCGGGAGATGATGGGTCGCTCGTGCAGTCCCAGGCCGAGGCCGTGGGCGAACTGGAGGCCGAACGCCTCCATCTCGCTGCCGAAGCCGAACTCCTCGGCCCGGGGCAGCAGCGCCGCCACCTCGTCGGTGCCGACCCCGGCCTTGATCCCCTCGATGCCACGGTCCATCCACTCACGCGCCCGGGCGTAGGCATCGCGCTGCGCTGGGGTCGAGCTCCCCACGGAGAAGGTCCGGTAGTAGCAGGTGCGATAGCCGTTGTAGGAGTGGATGATGTCGAAGAACGCCTGGTCGCCGGGCCGGATGATCCGGTCGGTGAAGTTGTGCGGGTGGGGGTTGCAGCGCTCCCCGGAGATGGCGTTGACCGCCTCGACCTGGTCCGACCCGAGCTCGTAGAGCCGGCGGTTGGCCAGGGCGACGATCTCGTTCTCGCGCACGCCGGGCTTGAGGACGTCGACGATGTCCTGGTAGACGCCGTCGACCATCGCTGCCGCCTGGTTGAGCAGCAGGATCTCGTCGAACGACTTGATGCACCGCGCGTCCAGCATCGACTGCTGGGCGTCTGCCACCCGCAGGCCCTGACGCTCCAGCTCGAACAGGAACGGCGGTTCGACGATGTCGACGCCGACGGGCAGGTCGACGACCCCGGCCTCGAGGAGGAGCGACTTGATCTCGGTCACCGCCGACTCCATGAGGCCCACCGTGGGCGCCACGGCACCCCGGAAGCCGAGGAAGCCGGCGCGGTAGTTCTCCGGCGGCGTCCAGCGCGAGTGCAGCTTGTGGTGCTTGACCGCCGACCCGAAGTCCCAGAGCACCGGCTCCTGGCCCCGGACCAGGAGCGCGTAGCGGATCATCTTGTCGCCCAGCGCTCCACCGATCCAGGTCTGGGTCGTGTAGCGGATGTTGTAGAAGTCGAAGAGCAGGAAGGCACCGCACTCGCTGGCCTCGAGCGCTGCCTGCGCGCGCCCCAGTCGGTAGCGGCGCAGGCGGTCGAAGTCGACCCGGGACTCGTAGTCGACCCCCATGTGCCCGGGCGCCGGGATGGGTCGTCCGCCGAAGTCGAGCGCCGGGGTCTCGACGGGATGGGACTGGGTGATGGTCACGATGGATCTCCGGGCTCGAAGGGCACGAGGGGCCGGGGACGGTCGGGGGGAGCAGGTCCCCGGCCCCTCGTGGGCTGCGTCAGCGGCACGCCGGTGGCGGCAGCGGGACGGTCACCAGTTCGGCGCCACGGACGGGTCGGTCGCGTTGTCAGCGGTGACCTTCTCCGAGGGCATGAACAGGTCGTCGGTGATCTCCTCACCCGAGAGCACCTTGTCGGCCAGGACCACGGCGTTGCGTCCGTCCCACTCGGAGGACTGGAAGATGGTGCCGTCCAGCTGGCCGTTCACCACCAGCGGGTTGCCGAGCTTGGTGTTGCCGATCGAGGTGATCAGCATCGACTTGGGGTCGACGCCGCGCGCCTTGAGGGCGTCGATCGCGCCCGCGACCATGGTGTCGTCGGCGGCATAGAGGCCCTGCACGTTCTTGGCGCCGCCTGCGGCGGTCAGCATCTCCGAGGTGACGGTCTGCGAGTCGTCCTTGTTCCAGTCACCGGGCTGGGACGCCAGGATCTTCACGTTCGGGCACTTCTCCGCGATCGTCTCGTCGAAGCCGGCCTTGCGGTTGATCGCCGTGGTGTTGCCGGTGAGTCCCTCGACCTCGAGGATGTTCGTGGGCTTGTCACCGGCCAGCTCGCACATGAGCTCGGCCGAGGCCGCGCCCTGCCCGTAGGTGTCGGGACCGGAGTAGCCGGCGGTCAGGCTCTTGTCCTGCTCCTTGACGTCGGAGTTGGTGATCGTCACGGGGATCTCCGCGGCCTTGGCGCGTTCCAGACACGGGCGGACGGTGTCGGCGACGGCCGGCCAGAGGATGATGAGGTCGGGCTTCGCGGCCACGGCGACCTGACAGTCGCTCGCCTGCTTGTCCGCGTCGTACTGGGAGTTGGTGATCGTGAGGTTGATCCCGTCCTTCTTGGCCTGTGCCTTCATGGCCTTGAGGTACTCGGTGCCGTACGGCTGGTCGTTGCCCTGCGGAAGCAGCGCATAGACCTTCTTGCCGTCTGCACCGGCGCTCCCGCCGTCGGAGCCACAGCCTGCCGTGAGGGCCGCCACGGCGGCGATCAGGGCAACGCCTGCGGCTGCTGTTCGGGTGCTGCGCATGATGGTGTTCCTTTCGGTTTTCACGAGGCCAACGTGTTCGGTGGTGCGAGCTCACGGTCCGACCGTGCTCGCAGGCCCTGCATGAAGGTGCGGATGGAGGAGCCGGCGGCCCTGAGGCTCGCGGGGTCGGTCATGACCGCCAGGAGCAGGACGCCGCCGATGAAGATCTGCTGGATGTCGACCTGCACGCCGGTGAGCGTGAGGGCGACCTCCAGGGTCCCGAGGGACAAGGCCCCGATCAGGGTGCCGAGGACGGAGCCTCGGCCGCCGGTGAGGGCGACGCCGCCGATGATGGCCGCGGCGAAGCTGGACAGGAGCACGGTCGAGCCGGCCGTGGGGTCGGCTGCGGTGCGCTCGAGGGTGTCGATGGCGCCCGCCCCGGCGGCGACCACCCCGCACATGACGAACCCGGTCACCAGGCGGAGGTCGACGGGGATGCCCGCGTCGCGAGCGGCCTGCCGGTTGCCACCGACCGCGAATGCCTCCCGGCCGGCGCGGGCGCGGGTCAGGAACAGGTGCAGGAGGATGAACGCGACGACGAAGATGAGGATGCGAGGAGTGAGCGCACCGACGAGCGGCAGGCCGAACTTGATCGCGAAGGTGATGTTGTCGAGCGGGATCGGCTTGGAGTCCGAGATGACGACGGCCAGACCCTTGAGGACGAACAGCATGCCCAGGGTCGCGATGAACGAGTTGATCCCGACCTTGACGACGAAGAACGCGTTGACCAGGCCCACGACCACCCCGGTGGCCAGTGCGGCGAGGATCCCCAGGGGGATGTTCGGCATCTGTGCCATGACGACACCGGCCAGGACCACGGTGCTCGCGACGCTGAGGTCGAGCTCGCCCATCAGGATCACCACGGTCAGCCCCAGCGCCACCAGACCGACGAGTGCGACGCGGCTCAAGGTGACGGAGTAGGCGGAGAACACCAGCGGCTCGAGGACGAGCGCGGCGACGGCGACGACGACCAGGAGTGCGACGGCGCGACCTTCGGTGCGCCGACGCAGGACGTTGCGCAGTCGGTGGGCCTTGGTGGTCGGGGCGGCATCCCCGAGGTTCATGCTCTGTGTCGATGTCATGTCCTGCTCATCCTCCGGGCCAGTGCGTCGACGGAAACTGCGAGAACGATGAGTGAGCCGATGGCGACCTGTTGCCACCCGTAGCCGACGTTGGAGAGCACCAGGACGTTGGTCAGGACGCTGACGAAGACGACGCCGAGGACGGTCCGCAGGATGCTGCCTCGCCCCCCGAAGACGCTGGTGCCGCCGAGGATGATGGCCGCGAGCGCGCGGAAGTCGTAGCCGTCGGACATGGAGGAGACCGCGGTGTTGGAGAACGCCGCCAGGACGAAGCCGGCCACCATCGCGGCGAACGCCGTGATGAGGAAGGCACCGAGCACCACGTGCGGCGTGTTCACCCCGCTGAGCCGGGTGGACTCGTTGTTCGACCCGAAGGCACGGACGAGGAAGCCGAAGCTGGTCCGGCTGAGGACGAAGCCGAGGACGATCGCCATGACGATCAGCACGATCGCCGAGATCGGGACCGGTCCCACCTTGACGTCCCCGATGGCCGCGATGATGCCGTCCTTCGGACCGAAGTAGATGCTGCCGCCCGAGAGCCAGCGCAGCATGCCGAGGCCGACGTAGGTGGTCGCCAAGGTGACGATGACGGCGTTCGCCTTGAAGTAGCCGACGGCGACGCCGTTGATCAGCCCGTACAGGCCCGCCACGACCAGCGCGGTCAGGATGGCGAGCGGGATGCCGTGGCTGTTGCTCACGCCGATGAGGATCACCGCACCCGTGGCCACCTGTGCCACGACGGACAGGTCGAGGTAGTTGCCGCTGATGACGACGAAGGTCATCCCGACCGCGACGATCCCGATGGGCGCCGCGCGGTGGAAGACGTCGCTGATGTTCACCGAGGACGCGAACCCGTCGACCAGGACGACCGAGGCGAGGATGAGGAGGAGGGTGAAGACGACGATGCCTCGCTCGGCACTCCAGAGCAGGACGCGGGCGGCCGTCGACTGCCGGTCCGGCTCGGTCCCGCCTGCGGTCGTCGACGCCGCGGCTCCTGGGGAAACTGCGAGTCTGCTCATGAGCTGGCCACCATGCTTTCTCCTGCTGCGAGTGACATGACGTTGCGTTCGTCGGCCTCGGCGCGGGTGAGGGTGCCCGCGATCCTGCCGTCACGAATGACGTGGATGACGTCGGAGAGGTCGAGCAGCTCGGGCAGGTCGGAGCTGATGACGAGCACCGCGGTGCCCTGGTCGGCCAGCTCGCGCACGAGTCGGTGGATCTCCGCCTTGGCGCCGACGTCGACACCGCGGGTGGGCTCGTCGAGCACGATGAGACGCGGGCGTCGGCCCAGCCACTTGGCGATGACGATCTTCTGCTGGTTCCCGCCGCTGTAGTTCCCGGCGTCCCGCTTGACGTCCGGTGGCCGCAGGCCGACCCGGTCGGCGAGCTCCTGGGCGAAGGCGACCTGCTTGGCCGGGTTGATCACCCCGGCGGTAGCCAGGTCACGACGGTTGGGCAGCGCGATGTTGTCGCTGACCGACATCGAGAGCGCCAGGCCGTCCTGGCGCCGTTCCTCCGGCACGAAGGCGATGCCGTGGCGGACCGCGGACTGGTAGCCGCCGACACGGCGCACGCGGCCGTCGACCATGACCGTGACCTCGCCACCGGTGCGGACGTCGACACCCAGCATCGCCCGGACGAACTCGCTGCGTCCGGCGCCGACCAGACCGCCGAGACCGACGATCTCGCCGGCTCGCACGTCGAGGTCGATCCCCTCGACCTTGGGAGCGGTGACGTCGCGCGCCGAGATGACCACCTCGCCCGGGTGGCTCTCGCGCACGATCCCCAGGTCACGCTCGAGCTCGCGACCGACCATCTTCTCGACCAGCGCGTCGGGAGCGGTCTCGGCGATGTCGGTGGTGTCGATCAGGGCACCGTCGCGCAGCACGGTCACGCGGTCGCAGATGGCGAAGATCTCCGGCAGCCGGTGCGAGATGTAGACGATCGCCAGGCCGCCCTCGGCCAGCCGCTGCAGCATCTGCAGGAGGTACTCGGTCTCGGCCGGCGTCAGCGTGGCCGTCGGCTCGTCGAGGATCAGCACACGCGGCTTGCGAGCGACGGCGCGGGCGATCTCGATGAACTGACGCAGCGACACCGAGAGCCGCGACACCGGCTCGTTCAGGTCGATGGCGACCCCGATCTCCTCCAACGCCTCGCCGGCGAGCTCCCGGAGCCTCGCGGAGCTGATCATCCCGCTCCTGGTCGGGAAGGCGCCCAGCATGATGTTCTCGGCGACGGTCATCTCCGGCACGAGGCTGAGCTCCTGGTGCACCAGCGCGATGCCGGCCTCCAGCGCGGCTCGGGTGCCGCCCTCGATGGGCTTCCCGTCGATCTTGACGATGCCCTCGTCGGGCGTGAGGACCCCCGCGAGGATCCGCATCAAGGTGGACTTGCCGGCGCCGTTCTCGCCGACGAGGGCGTGGACCTCGCCGGCTCGCACGGCGACGCTCACGTCGTTGACGGCAACAGTGCCCCCGAAGCGCTTGGTGATCGAGTCGGCCTCGATGACCACGGAGGTGGAGGTTGCGGTTGGCGTTCCCGACACGAGGGCGCTCCCTTCAGCTTGGAACCATCGGCGTGACCGTCACCCCGTGTGGGGCGTGTCACATCGAGGACTGTACGCTGTTGGAGCACACTTCGGAAGACCTCGTGCACGACAATGTGCTTTGGTACAGAACATCTGGGCCTGGCCGCCGTCCGGCCGCGTCCCGACTAGGAGTCGCTGAGGTGACTTCCGAAGGCGTGCACGTCCCGGGGACGTCCCTCGTGGTCACCCTCGGAGTGCGGGGTCTCCTGGATGAACCAGACGCAGCGGACCTCCTCGGAGGTCTCGTTCCAGAACCGGTGGGGGATCATGGAGTCGAAGGCGATCGAGTCACCGGGGCCCAGCTCCGACTTCTCGAAGCCCACCTGGACGGTGAGCCGGCCACGGACGACGATGCCGTACTCGCGGCTCGAGTGCCGGGCGAAGGAGACCGCGTGCAGGTCGGCCTCCTGGACCGGCGGATAGACGACCTCGATGAACTCGGCGCCCGACTCGGGTCGAGGTGTCAGGCGCTCCCAGCGAGTCCCGCTGGCCAGCGGGATGGTCGGCCGGCGCTCGGCACGCAGGACGATGCCGTCGCGTTCCAGCGGGTCGTCCGGCCCGGTCGCGGCCGGGGCGGTCATCTCCTCGACCGGCGCGGCTGCGGCGGTGTCGGCGAACAGGCTGTCCATGGAGACCCCCAGCTCGTTCACGACGCTGTAGAGCGTCCGCACGCTGAACTTCGCCAGGCCGCGCTCCACCTGCGAGACGTGGCTGGGTGAGACCTCGACCCGCCGCGCCAGCTCGCGCACGCTCATCCGAGCCGACTCGCGTGCGGTCCGCAGGCGCTCACCGATCGCGACCCACTCACTCTCAGCCTCGTTCACGGTCACCCGAAGGCCCCCTCACTGTTCTCCGCTGGCGATCAGCGGTGGTGAACAGAGTAGGTCGCCGGGCCGTCGTGTGCACGCCCCCGCCGGATTTTCGCGGGTCGACACGCCCGGGCCCCCCCGCGCGGGTGGCTCGAGACTCACCCGTGGGCGTGGAGCGGCTTGCCCGCCAGGGCGAGGGCCGCCTCGCCGAGCGCCTCGTTCTGGGTCGGATGTGCGTGGAGGAAGCGGGCCACGTCGTCGGGCAGCGCCTCCCAGCTGACCCACAGGGCCGCCTCCCCGACCTGCTCACCCATCCGGGAGCCGATCATGTGCACGCCGACCACCGGCCCGTCGGCCTCGCGGACCACCTTGACGAAGCCTGCCGTGCCGAGGATCTGGCTCTTGCCGTTGCCGGCGAGGTCGTACTCGTAGGTGGTCACCTCGCCAAGCCGCTCGCGTGCCTGCGGCTCCGTGAGGCCGACCGAGGCGATCTCGGGCTCGCAGTAGGTGACCCTGGGGACGGCGGAGTCCTCGACGACCGGCGGCTCGAGCCCGGCGATCTCCTCGGCGACGAAGATGCCGTGCGCGAACCCGCGGTGAGCCAGCTGGAGGCCGGGGACCAGGTCCCCGACGGCGTAGACGCCCGGCACGGAGGTCCGCAGCCTCTCGTCGGTGACCACCCACCCGCGATCCAGTGCGATGCCGTGCTCCTCGTAGCCCAGCCCTGCGGTCGCCGGACCGCGACCGACCGCGACCAGGAGGAGGTCGGCGGTGATGGTCTCACGCTCCTCGAGGGCCAGCACGACCCCGTCGTCGGTCTCCTCCACGCTCTCGAGGCGCGTGCTCGTCCGCACCTCGATGCCTCGCCTGCGGAAGGCCCGCTCGAGCTGCCTGCCGAGCGCGGGGTCCTCGAGAGGGACCAGGCCGGGCAATGCCTCGAGCACGGTGACCTCGGCGCCGAAGGAGCGCCACACCGAGGCGAACTCGACACCGATCACGCTCCCGCCGACGATCACTGCCCGCTCGGGAACCTCGGAGAGCTGGAGCGCCTCGGTGCTGGTGACGACCCGAGGGCCCAGCTCGAGGCCCGGGAGGGTGCGGGCGAAGGAGCCGGTGGCGAGCACGAGGGAGCCGCCGCGGTAGTCGTCGTCCCCGACGCGCACCGTGCGTTGGCCGACCAGCCGGCCCTTCCCCGCCACGAAGGTGACGCCGGCGGACGACACCAGACCCTGCAGTCCCCGGTGGAGGCGGCCGACCACCCGGTCCTTGTAGGCGTGCACGCCGACCATGTCGACGCCGTCGAACGTCGACCGGATGCCGTAGGAGGACCCTTCACGGGCGGCGTCCGCGAGCTCCGCGGCGTGCAGCAGCGCCTTGGTGGGCACGCACCCCTGGTGCAGACAGGTGCCACCGAGGCGGTCCTGCTCGATCAGGGCCACGCTCATCCCGAGCTGGGCCGACCGCAGGGCCGTGGCGTACCCGCCGCTGCCACCGCCGAGGATGACGACGTCGACGTCGTGGTGCATGCTGCGCCTCTCTGCTCAGACCAGGAGCCGGAGCGGCTGGTGGACGGCGTCGACGAGGGCGGTCATCCACTGCGCCGCCAGGGCGCCGTCGATGGCACGGTGGTCGACGGAGAGCACCAGCTCGACGGCGGTGCGGATCTTCACCTTCGTGCCCACGGCCACCGGGGTGCGGCGACCTGCACCGACCGCGAGGATCGCCGACTGTGGCGGGTTGATGATCGCCGAGAAGTCGTCGACCGCGTACATGCCGAGGTTGGAGATGGTGATCGAGCCGCCTTCGAGGTCGGCCTGCTGCAGCTTGCCCTCGTCGGCGGTGGCGACGAAGGCCTTGACCTGCGCGGAGATCGCCGACAGCGAGCTGGTCTCCACACCGCGCAGGACCGGGGTGACCAGGCCTCGTCCGGAGGCGATCGCCACCGAGATGTCCACGCTCTCGAATCGCCGCATCGCCTCGTCGGTCCAGACGACGTTGGCGTCGGGAACGTCGGTGTGGGCGACGGCCATGGCGCGGATCAGGAAGTCGTTGACCGAGATCCTGGTCGGCGAGGCGGCGTTGACCCGGGCGCGGAGCTTCAGCAGCTCGTCGAGGACGACCGTGCGCCGGACGTAGAAGTGCGGCACCTGCTGCTTGCTCTCGGTGAGCCGCCGGGCGACGGCGCGACGCTGTCGTGAGTGGGGCACCTCGGTCCAACCCGCGCCCACGCTCGCTGGGGCCGCGGCCGTCGCAGCGGGCGCCGCCGTGGCCTCCCGAGGGGCGGGTGCGTCCGACGAGCCACGAGACGCCTCGGCGATGGCCGCCTCGACGTCCCGACGCCGGATGCGCCCGTTCGGCCCGGATCCGTCGATGCCGTCCGGGGAGAGCCCGGCGTCCCTGAGGAGCTTGCGCGCGATCGGGCTGATGAAGAGCCGGCCCCCACGGCTCGGCGCGGGCTGGGACTCCGGCGCGGGCTGGGACTCCGGCTCGGGCTCCTCGCGCCGCCGGGCCGGCTGCTGGCCGTCGGCACGGGCGCCCACCCCCAGGTCGGCGAGGAGGGCGTCGAGGTCACCGTCCGCCTCCTCCGCGGACCCGATCAGGGCCATCGGCGACCCGACCTCGGCCGTGCGCCCCGCCTCGACGAGCGCGCGCAGCAGGGTCGCGTCCGCCTCGGCCTCCACCTCGACGACGGCCTTGTCGGTCTCGACGACGGCGATCGCGTCTCCGGCCTTGAACGCGGCGCCGGGCTCGACGAGCCAGTCGGCGACGACGATCTCGGTGGTGCCCGCGGCGATCTCCGGTACGGCGAAGAGCTCAGCCATGACGTGTTCCTCTCGTCCTCTGCGGCGCCCTGGTGGTCACTCGGCGGCGATCGCGCGCAGGGCGGCGACCACCTCGTCGGTCTTGGCGATCGCAGCACGCTCCAGCACCTTGCTGATGCTCGGCGAGGCCTCGGCGCCGGTGACGCGCTCGATGGGCGCGTCGAGGAAGTCGAACAGCCGCCGCTGGATCTCGTCGGCCAGCCACCCGCCGTACGACGTGCCGATGGCACCCTGCTCGACGATGAGCACCCGGTTGGTCTTCTGCACGCTGGCCTCGATCGTCTCCCAGTCGAGAGAGGCCCGGTCCAGCCAGCGCAGGTCGATGAGGTCCGCCGCGATGTCGGGGACCTGGTCGAGCGCCTCGAGGCAGTGCCCGACCATGCTCAGGTAGCTGATGACCGTGAGGTCGTCGCCGCTGCGACGCAACGCCGCCGTGCCGACCGGCAGGTGGTAGTCGAGGTCGTCGACCGGGCCGACCCCGGTGCTGGTGTAGAGGTCGACGTGCTCGAGCACGACGACGGGGTCCTCGCACGCCAGCGCCGTGTTCATCAGCCCGACGTAGTCGAACGGGGTCGAGGGCGCCACCACGCGGAGGCCGGGCGCGGTGGCCAGGATCCCTGCCGGGTCCATCGAGTGCTGGGAGCCGTAGCCGGTGCCCGCGGCGAGCTTGCTGCGCAGCACGAAGGGGACGGGGTTGTCGCCGCCGAACATGTGACGGGCCTTGGCGACCTGGTTGAACAGCTGGTCGGCGGCGACCCACATGAAGTCGGCGTACATGAACTCCACCACGGGCCGGAACCGGCCGTCGAGGGCCATGCCGCCGGCGAGTCCGGCGAAGGCGTTCTCGCTGATCGGGGTGCCCAGCACCCGGTCGGGGGCGACGTCCAAGGCCTTCCGGGTGGCGCCGTTGGTGCCGCCCTTGAGGCCCTCGACGTCCTCGCCCATCACCACGACGCGGTCGTCGGCCTCCATCCGGCGGCCCAGCACGTCGCTGACGCAGTCGATGAACCTGCGCTCCCCCAGCTCGCCGGAGAAGTCGTCCTCGTCCTCATAGCGCACGCCGTCGAGCTCCGAGAGGTCACCGCGGACACCGACGTCGACGAAGCCGGGCTCGGGCCACAGCGAGCCGATGATGCGGCGCTGACCGGGCTTGCCGTCGGGCACGGGCTCGAGCAGGCCGTCGCCGATCTCCTTCATGGCCGCGTCGATCTGTGCCTTGGCGTCCTCGACCTGGTCCTGCGAGGCGAGCTCACGGCGCACGACCTCACCGGCCAGCTGGGCGATCGGGTCGCGCTCGCGCCAGGCGGTCTCCTCGGCCTTGTCGCGGTAGCCGAAGGCGGAGCCCGGGAAGGGGCCGTTCTGGTGGAGGTAGCGGTAGAGGTCGGCCTCGACGATGGTCGGGCCGTTGCCGGCTCGCATGTGCGCCACGGCCTCCGACATGGCGCTGTGCACGGCCAGCGCGTCCATGCCGTCGACCCGCCAGCTGGGGATCCCGAAGCCGAGTCCACGGGCCGAGAGCCGGGTCTCGGCCGTCGACTTGGAGACCGGCGTCGACACGGCGTACTGGTTGTTCTCGATGAAGAAGCAGACGGGCAGCTTCCAGGCCGCGGCGAGGTTGAAGGTCTCCAGGACCGAGCCGATGTTGACCGCACCGTCGCCGAAGTAGGTCACCGAGACCGCGTCGGTGCCGGCGTGCAGCATGTTCCACGCGAAGCCGGCGGCCTGGGGCACTCCTCCGCCGACGATCGCGTTCGTGCCCATCGCTCCGGCCTCGCGCCATTGCAGGTGCATCGAGCCGCCGCGCCCGCGGCAGTAGCCCTCGGCCAGGCCGCAGATCTCGGCCAGTGTCTTGTGGAGCACGGCGTGCACCTCACTGGTCACGGTCGGCAGCTCGCCCGGGGTCGCCTTCAGGACGTGCCCGAACGCCTTGGCCAGGAACTGGTGGTGGCCGCGGTGCGAGCCGTTGACGAAGTCGTCGGAGCGCAGCGGGAGCACGGATCCGACCGCGCCGCCCTCCTGGCCGACGCTCGAGTGGGCCGGGCCGTGGATCAAGCCCTGGCCGGCCAGCTCGAGGACGTACTCCTCGAACGAGCGGATCCACTGGGCCCGGCCCAGGAGCTGGAGCAGGAGGTCGGGGTCGGCCGCCGCCCAGTCGTCCCGGTCGGCCGTCAGCTCGACCCACGGTGCAGCCGCCTCCAGCGCACGACTCTTCGACATCTCGACCCTCCACGTGCTCGTGACCGTCAATGCATCCATTTAAGCGGAAACTGGCCGCGCTTCTCTCGATCACAGGCGCGACATGGCTTACCCTAGGCTCCGGATGGATCCATTACAAGGAGGCGATCATGACTCGAGCCGCCCGTGTGCCCGGCCTGCGACGGGTGGACCACGTCGGCATCACCGTGCCTGACCTGGCCGAGGCGCACGCGTTCTTCACCGAGGTGCTGGGCGCGGAGTACATGTACCGGCTGGGACCGTTCGAGCACGACGACGACTGGATGAGCCGGCAGCTCGCCGTCGACGACCGAGCGGTGATGGAGCGGCTCCACTTCTACCGGCTCGGCGGCCAGGCGATCTTCGAGGTGTTCCAGTACGCCGCTCCGGACCAGGTCGGCACCCCTCCCCGCAACAGCGACGTCGGCGGTCACCACGTGGCGCTCTACGTCGACGACCTCGACCTCGCGGTGCAGGCCTTGCACGCCCACGGCCTCACGGTGCTCGGCGATCCCGTGACCAGCACGAGCGCGAGTGCCGGTCAGCGTTGGATCTACTTCCTCAGTCCGTGGGGCATGCAGTTCGAGCTAGTCTCCTACCCCGACGGCAAGGCCTTCGACCACCACCCCGAGGACTTCGCGTAGCCCGCACGGCCCCTGTCGAGCAGAGTCGAGCAGAGTCGAGCAGAGGAGACATGGTCAGCACTCCCCGCGGCAACCCGGTCGCCAGCCAGCGGGTCGCCGAGGTCATCGCCGCCCGCATCCTGAGCGGGGCGCTGGCACCTGGCACGCGCATCAAGCAGGAGGAGCTGGCCGCGGAGCTCGGGGCCAGTCGCGTGCCCGTGCGGGAGGCACTGCGGATCCTGGAGTCCCGGGGCCTCGTCGCTCTCCGCGCCAACAGCGGCGCGTGGGTCACGGACATGACCGCGGACGACCTGTCCTTGAGCTACCAGATCCGGGAGCGCGTCGAACCGCTGCTCCTCCTCGACTCGCTGCCTCGCCTCACCGACGCCGACATCGCAGAGCTGCACCAGACCCAGGCGGCGATCGAGGCCACCGACGACGTCGAGGAGTTCCTCGCCCTCGACCGGACCCTCCACTGGATCAGCTACCGGGGACACCAGACGACGCTCCTGGCCACGATGGTGGCGCGCCTCTGGGACACCACGCAGCACTATCGCAGGGAGTTCGTCCGACTCTCCGGCGGCTCCAGCTCCTGGGTGACGAACTCCGAGCACCGGCTCCTGATCGAGGCGATCGAGCGCCGCGACTCCTCGGCAGCAGAGGACGTCCTCGCCCTCCACATCCGCCGCACCAGGGTCGAGCTGAGCCATCACCCGGGCCTGTTCGGGGGTCGGGGTGGGTCGGGCGGGCATCGACGTCGGTGATCCGGCGCGGGCCCGCCGACCAGCGCGAGTGCGGTGGAGCTGAGGGGATTCGAACCCCTGACCTTCTCATCGCGAAGGTGCGCCTTGCTTCCACCTGCCCACTCTGCGACGGCATCCACGGGCGGACCGACCGCTGACTCGAGCGGTCGGGTGACGTCCGCACGGCTCGTTCACGGCCACCGGACCGACGCGTCCGCGCACTGATACAAGCATGAGAGTGTGCTTCTACACCGCGTCAGAGCGTCCCGAATGCGGATCCTGCCGCGGAATGGCGATGTGGCTACAACTGGAGGTGGAGACGAAGTGCCTCGTCCAGTTGCGCCATGACGTCAGCGGGCGCACGGCCGAGGACCGCGCCGAGTCGCTCAACTGCGATCGAGCGGACCTGCTCGGCTTGAGCCTTGGAGTCTTGCCGAAGGCCGGTCGCAGCTGCCGGCAGCAGTGCCTGGAACGGGAAGACCCGGTCGGTGTTGCTGGTCACCGGTACGACGGTGACCACTCCGCGTCCGAGGCGCGCCGCTATGGAGTTCGCTCGATCGTTGCTGACGATCACTGCCGGGCGTCGTTTGTTGGCCTCGCTGCCACGAACCGGGTCCAGGTCGACGAGCCGGATCTCACCGCGCAGCATCGGCGATTCCGTCTGCCGCGGTCGCGGTCCACGCCTCCTGGTCGCCCGATGCTTCCCACTCCTGCCATGCGGCTTCGTAGTCCTGTTCCAGGTCGGGCAGGCGGAGCATGCGCACGGCATGGTGCAACGCGGCCGACCTCGAGGGCAGGCCGGCGGCACGGGCGAACTCGTCGAGGATGGCCACATCCTCCTCGGGCAGACTGACGCTGAGCTTCATACCGCAATGCTACCGCGGTGCTACTGCATCGGACAGATCGGGAGGAGCCGCGCGCGCACGAGCGCCGCCTCACGGAGGGGTCCCGATGCGGGACGCGGTCGACCGCCGACTCGTGGAGCCCACGGGGACCGTCGACGCGCTGCGCAGGGTCCCCAAGCGACGCCGTGTCGGTGGCGTCAGTCCGGCTGCGGACCACGGGTGACGTGGATGTCGAGGGCCTGCCCGCGCTATCGGCGCTCCGACGTCGAGAGCTGGTTGGAGAAGGTCTCCACGTGAGCGTCTCGAAGACCCCGAACGGCCGCTTCCGAGCTCGGCTGAAGAGCGGTCGGGTCAACGTGGACAGCATGCTGCGCAGCAGGTCGGGCTCGGCCTTGTGCAGGTGCTCGGCCATGAACGCACGCAGGTCAATAGAGTTGGGGTCGACGGTCATCGTGGCGTCCCCTTCAGTCGTGCTTTCGCAGGTCTTCTGAAGGATCACGCGGTGGCCGTCGCTACGTCACGACGCCACGCACAGACCGGGGCCCGTCGTACACCACGTCTCTGGACTCAACTGGGGCGAGGCCCGCGCGATGACCGTGGGCGACGTGATGGAGGTGCCGGCACCGGGCTTGGTCGTTCGCCGATCAGCATCCGAAGGTATCGCCACCAAGGCCACCAGGAGCGGGCGATCACGGCGCGTCCCGATCGCCAACCGCGTGCTCCCGATCGTCGAGCGGCTCAAGGTCGACAAGTTGCCGAGCGACCTGCTCTTCACCACCGAGGCCGGCTCCCGCCTTCACCGCTCCGCGGTGCTGCGCACGATGAGGTGGGAGCGGACCGGGCAGGGCCGCCGCGTCCACGACCTGCGACACACGGCCGCCTGCCTCTGGTTGGCGCGCATCCGCCGGACGACAGCCGAGCAACGACGGCGAATCCCCCGGTGATCCGTGCGTTTCCGCAGGTCACCCGGGGGATTCTTTCGGTGGAGCTGAGGGGATTCGAACCCCTGACCTTCTCATTGCGAACGAGACGCGCTACCAACTGCGCCACAGCCCCATGCCCGCCGACGAGCGGCGAGGACGTCCGGAAGATTATCAGGAGTGCACCACCCGCCGGACACCGGGCGACCAGGCTCCGGGCGGGGTCAGCCGCCCACCGCGCGCCGCCCGGTCGCGTCCTGGTCCGCGACCGTGGCGGTCGCCGACTCGGCCACCAGCGCGCTGTCGGCGGCGTTGCGGCCCGAGCTGGACACGCCCGGGGCGTTGAGGTCGATGGTGCGCACCGAGCGCGTGGCGCGCGGCTTGCCGACGTACGTCGGGAGGGTCACCGGGAGGGGGTCCCACAGCGTCGAGGACGCCGGGGCGCCGACCGCCTCGGCCAGCAGCTCGGCGGAGAAGGCGGAGGTGTCCTCCACCTCGCTGACCACGGCGACGCCCTGGTCGTTGCGGGCGACCGGGACGAGCACCGGTCGCGCGGCTCCGTCGTGCTCGGAGGCCTCGGCGCTCGGCTCGACCCGGGCGAGCTCGGCGACGGCCTCGGCGAAGCTGTCGGGCGCCGCGGCCAGCCGGGAGCGCACAGCGTCCCAGCGGGCCCCCTCGCGGCGGACCGTGACCCGTGCGACCACGAGGAACGCGGCGACCACCGCGACCGGCACGACGGGCGCCCAGGGCAGGAGCACCCCGGTGGCGGCGAGCACGGCCACGACGAGGGTCGCGGCGAGCAGGGCTCCGAGCACGGCCCGGCGGCGCCGTGCCGCAGTGGCTGCGGCGCGGCGCTGCCGCTCGGCCAGTGCGCGCGCCGAGGGGCGGCGCTGCTCGGGCAGGGTCGGGAGGTCGAGCGCGGGACCGTCGACTGGAGCGGCGTCGCGCCGGGGCAGGACGCGGGCCTGCTCGGAGGTGCTCTCCACCGACCGCGGCCGCGCGGCCTCGTCGTGGGACCGGAGCGCCTTGGGGATGAGGAAGAGCGCCCAGAGCAGGGCGAGAGCCACGAAGATGACGCCGGAGAGCATGGGAGAACGCTAAAAGGGGCGAAGGCCGCAGAGGGGCACCCCGGACGGTGTGTCGCACGCGAACTCGTGGGACTGCAGTGAAACCTGCTCCGAACCGGGCTCTCCGGGCGCGCCGGCACAAGTTGTCAGGATGACAAGAGTCGTCGCAGCAGCCCGCCCGGCACGTCCTCACGGCACAACGCGAAGATCCGGTGGTCCCGCCAGTCCCCGTGGATGTGCAGGAACCGGGGGGCGTAGCCGATCTCGGGGAACCCGAGCTTCTCGACCACGCGCAGCGACGCGGTGTTCTCCGGCCGGATGGCGATCTCGATGCGGTGCAGGCCGACCTGCTCCCAGCAGTAGTCGACCGCCATGGCCACCGCGACCGGCATGTAGCCGTGACCCGCGTGCCGCTGGTCGATCCAGTAGCCGAGGGAGGCGAACAGCGCGGAGCCGGCCACGATGTTGCTCACCGTGACCTGACCCGCGAACTGGTCGTCGACGGTGAGGGCGAACGGCAGGCAGCGGCCCTCCCGGGTCTGCGCACGCAGCTCACGGAGCATGCTGCGGTAGGACTGGTGCCCCGGCGGCGCGTCCGCGGGCCGGGTGGCCTCCCACTGCTCGAGCCACCCGCGGTTGCGCAGGCGGGTCTCGGCCCAGGCCCGCCGGTCGCGGCCCGCCAGCGGGCGCAGCCCCACCGGTCCGTGGCGCAGGGTCAGCGTCGACCAGCCCGGCGGCGCACCATTCACGAGCCGGCGTCCTCGCGGGCGTGGTCGCTGCCGGCAACCTGCTCGGCCGCGTGCCGCAGCAGCGGCATGACGACGGCCAGGCCGTCCTTCACCCCGCCGCGCGACCCCGGCAGGTTGACCACCAGGGCGCGACCGACGACCCCCGCGACCCCGCGCGAGAGCGCCGCGGTGGGCACCCCCTGGGCGACGCCGTACGCGCGGACGGCCTCGGCGATGCCGGGGACCTCGCGGTCGATCAGCACCCGGGTGACCTCGGGGGTCAGGTCGGTGGGCGTGAGACCGGTGCCGCCGGTGGTGAGCACGGCGCGGGCCCCGGCGTCGACGGCGGCGCGGATGGCGTCGGCGACCGGCTGACCGTCGGGCACCACGACCGGGTCGCCGGTCTCCCAGCCGTCCTCGCGCAGGGCCGCCACGAGGAGCGGGCCGGTGGTGTCCTCGTAGACGCCCCGGCTGGCCCGGTTGGACGCGACCACGACCGCCGCCCTCACCCGGGGCTCCGGGACCAGTCGCCGCTCTTGCCGCCGGTCTTGGTCTCCGCCCGCACGTCGGTGATCACCGCGCCCTTGTCCACCGCCTTGACCATGTCGACCACGGTCAGGGCGGCGACCGACACCGCCGTGAGCGCCTCCATCTCCACCCCGGTGCGGTCGGTGGTGCGCACCGTCGCGCGGATCTCGACCGCGTCGTCGGCGACGTCGAGGTCGACCACGACGCCGCTGATCGCCAGCGGATGGCACAACGGGACCAGGTCGGGGGTGCGCTTGGCCGCCATGATCCCGGCGACCCTCGCCACCCCGAGGGCGTCGCCCTTGGGCACCCCCTCGCCGCGCAGCAGCGCGACGACGTCGGCGCTGACCAGCACGCGGCCGGTGGCCACGGCCTGGCGGGTGGTCACGTCCTTGGCCGACACGTCGACCATCCGGGCCGCGCCGGACTCGTCGACGTGGGTGAGGCGCCGGCCCTCCATGGAGCCGGCCATCAGAAGTCCTGGTCGAGCAGCATCACGTCGACCAGCGAGCCGGGCTCGACCACCTCGGTGTCCTCCGGCACGACGACCAGGGCATCGGCCGCGGACAGGTCGCCGAGCAGGTGGGAGCCGTGACCACCGACCGGGCTGACCACCGAGCCGCCGTGGGCGTGGGGGCGCACCCTGGCCCGGACGAACTGCGCCCTGCCGGCCGGGGAGCGGAAGCCCTCGTCGACCTCCATGCGCACCCGTGGGCGGGACCAGGGGGTGCGGCCCATCATCTTGCGCAGGGCCGGCAGCACGAACGCCTGGAAGGAGACGTACGACGAGACGGGGTTGCCCGGCAGCGCGAAGACCGGGATGCGGTCCTCGCCGACCACCCCGAACCCCTGCGGCTTGCCCGGCTGCATGCGCAGCCCCCCGAACCACACCGTGCCGGTCTGGCTGAGCACCTCCTTCACCACGTCGTAGGCGCCTTTGCTCACCCCGCCGCTGGTGATCACCAGGTCGGCGCGGACGAGCTGGTCCGACAGCGCGTCGGCGAACTCGGTCGGGTCGTCGCTGACGATGCCCACCCGGTAGGCGATCGCGCCGGCCTGCCGCACGGCGGCGGCCAGCATGAACGAGTTGGCGTCGTAGATGGTGTCGTGCGACAGCCGTCCGCCCGGCTCGCGCAGCTCCGCGCCGGTCGAGATCACGACCACGCGGGGCCGCGGACGCGAGGTCACCCGGGCCAGCCCGACGCTGGCGAGCAGACCGATCTGGCGTGGCCCGACGAGGGCTCCGGCCTCGAGCAGGAGCTCGCCCTCGCGGACGTCGTCCCCGCGGCGCCGGATGTGCTGGCCGCGCTCGGGGCAGCGGGTGATCCGCACGCTCGCGGACCCGCCGTCGGTCCACTCCACGGGGACGACCGCGTCGGCGCCCTGGGGGACCGGCGCGCCGGTCATGATGCGCACCGCCGAACCGCCGGACATGCCCAGGATCTTGCTCTGCCCCGCCGCCGACTCCCCCACCACCGGCAGCTGCACCGGCGAGTCCTCGCCGGCACCCTCGAGGTCGTCGTGGCGCACGGCATAGCCGTCCATCGAGGAGTTGTCGAACGACGGCACGTCCATCGTCGAGCTGATCGCCTCGCACACCGGGAGCCCGAGGGCCTCGATCAGCGGCTGCTCGAAGGCGGGCAGCGGCTCGACGCCCTCGAGCACGCGCTGCAGGTGCTCCTCGACGGTGACGAGGGGGTCGCGGTCGTGCGGCTCGAACGCCATGCCCGGACCCTAACCCGCGTCCGGCCCGAGGACCGTGTCCTCCACGCGGCCCGGGGAACCGTCCTGGCCCAGGGCCGCGTCGCCCACCACTCGCACGCCCGTCCCGAAGGTCCACTCCCCCTCCACGCGCAGGCTGGAGGCCTCGCGCAGGGACGGCACCTCCTCCACCAGCCGCTCGAAGTCGTCGACCAGCTTGTAGGCCCGGGGCAGGTCGACGAACGGCACCCGGTCGGGCACCTGCTGCAGCACGAAGTCGCCGTCGAGCTCGTAGCAGTCGCTGCGCAGCACGAGCAGGTCGTTGGTGGTCTTCACCGGCACGAACCGGTCGCGGCCCACCTCGATCGTCACCGCCCCCTCGAACACCTCGATCGCCGCGCCCATCGCAGTCTCGATCTGGATCACCTCGGGGCTGTCGGGGTCGGCCGGGTCGACGGTCTTGGTGTTCTTGATCAGCGCCAGGCCGAGCACGCCGTCGCGCTCGTCGAGCAGGTCGACCATGGCGCGCAGGTCGAACCACAGGTTGTTGGTGGAGCAGTACCGGTGGCGGCTGAGGTCCTGCAGCGCCTCCTGGTCCTCCGGCAGCGTCTGCGCCGTCTCGCGCAGCACCAGGCGCCCGTCCTCCTTGCGCCGCGCGAAGTGGCCGCCCTTGCGGTCGCTCGGCGTGCGGCGCACCGCCTCGATCGCGAAGGGCGCCCCGCTGCGGGCGAACCAGCCCGCGACCCGGGGGTCCGCCACCGCGCCGAGGTTGTCGGCGTTGGCCACGAACACCCGCTCGTAGCCGGCGTCGAGCATCCGCCGCAGGAGGCCCGTGGAGCGCAGCGACGGGTAGAGGTCGCCGTGGCCCGGCGGGCACCACTCCAGCGAGGGGTCGGGCTCCCACGTCACCGGGGTCAGGTCGTCCGAGCGGAGCTTGGGCTCCTTGCTCTGCAGGAAGTCCAGCGGCAGGTCGGGGGTCTCCAGGTCGTCGTACGCCGACAGTGCCCCGAGCGTGTCCTCGCTGGTGCGGAAGCTGTCCATCAGCAGCAGCGGCAGCCGGACGCCGTGGCGCTCGCGCAGCGCCAGCACCTGGCGCGCGGTGATGTCGAGGAAGGACAGCCCGTCGCGCACCTCGAGCAGCGACTTGGCTCGGTCCATGCCCATCGAGGTGCCGAGACCACCGTTGAGCTTGACCACGACGGTGCCCGCCAGGGCGCGGACCGCCTCGTCGTCGGGCACGTCGACGTCGGCGAGCGAGTCCATCTCGACCGGCTCGATGGTCTCCTCGGGGACCATGCCGGTCTCGCCGCTCTCGACCAGCCGGTAGTAGTGGGTGAAGACCTCGATCGCCGTGGCGTCGACGCCCTCCGCCTCCATCTTGTCGCGCGCCTGCCGCAGCCCCTGATCGCTCATAGAGTCAGAGCCTAGGGCGGGTCGGTTTCCCTGGGTATGCCGGCAACCTGGAACCTCCCCAGGTGAATTCGCCTGGGGAGGTGGCAGGTCCTCGGCATACCCAGGGAAACCGTCCGGTGCCCACGAGCCGGATACGTTGACGTGCGTGGCACTCGAGCACAGCGCCGCAGCCGCCAAGACGGCGCTGCGCGACCAGATCGTCACCGCCCGCGGGCGGCGCTCGCTGCTCGACCTGCGCGAGGACGCCGAGGCCATCGCCGCGCACCTCCTGGGCTCCCTGCCCGTACGGCGGGCCGCGACGGTCGCGGCGTACGTCTCGGTGGGCCGCGAGCCCGGCACCGGCCCGCTGCTCGAGGGGCTCCGCGCGCTGGGCAAGCGGGTGGTCGTGCCCGTCCTGCTGGGGGACAACGACCTCGACTGGGCGGCCTACGAGGGTCCCGACTCGCTGCTCAGCGGCGCGCGAGGCACGCTCGAGCCCGCGGGCCGGCGGCTCGGCCCCGACTCGATCGGCACCGCCGACGTCGTGGTCACGCCCGGCCTCGCGGTCTCGGTGGACGGGCACCGGCTCGGACGCGGTGGCGGCTCCTACGACCGGGCGCTCGGGCGGGTCCCGGTGGGGACCTTCGTGTGCACGCTGCTCTACGCCGGGGAGTGGCCGGTCGACGTGCCGGTCGACCCCCACGACCGCCCGGTGACCGCGGTCGCCACCCCGCGCGGGGTCAGCGCCTGCGGCCGACCGCGGCGGGCCTGAGCACCAGCGTCTCCTGCGTCGCCGCCTCGACCGCCTCGGAGGTGAACGGCCACCGGCGCGTGCGCCCGGCGGCCCAGAGGTCGGTCTGGTCGGTGTAGTGCGAGGAGAAGGCGTGCCCGCTGGCCCCGGTGAGGTTGACCCAGGTCGACCGGTCGAGGTCGCCGAGCGAGACCACCATCCGCATCGAGGGCGCCGCCGCGACGGTGTAGCCCTCGCGCGGGTCCCAGCTCGTCGCGTCGACCGCGCCGTTGCTGCCGCCGACCCGCCACCCCCCGCGGTTGAGCAGCCGCCGCACCAGCCCCAGGTCGGACTGCCCGAGCGACTGGTTCTCCAGCTCCAGCGTGTGCTGGTGACCCCAGGTCCAGGCCGTCGCCCGGCGTGACTGCAGCCGGGTGAGCTCGTCGCGGGCCACTCGCATCGCGGCACGCAGGACGTCGTCGCGCTGCTCGACCACACCCTCGGTCGTCCGGTCGTCCCACCAGCGGCTGCTCGGGTCGTCGAGGATGCCGCGCACCACCTCGAACCACCGCTCGCCGCCGCTGATCGGCACCGAGGCCGGCAGGTCGTCGCCGAAGGTGAGCAGCAGCAGGTGGCGCCACACCGCGGCGAAGTACGCCGCCGCCGGGGAGCGGGCCGGCTGGGAGAAGTCCCAGTGCTCGAGCATGCGCTGGCCGGCCGAGTAGTAGGGGCCGCCCGCGCTCACCCGGAGCAGGTGGGGCACGAGGACCGGGGCGAACCCGTTGCGGGTGTCCAGCTGCAGCTGCGACATCTGCGCGGGCGTCACGGTGCCCAGCTGCTCGAGGCGCTCGCGGATGCGCTGGCTGCGGTAGCCGTAGCCCTTGGCGGTGGTGAGCCGGTCCGCCGCGGGTGGGCCGACCGGCGGCTGGTTGGCGGTCACCACGAATCCCTCCGCGGGGTCGAGCACCGACGGCAGCTCGTCGAACGGCAGGGGGTCAGGGGCCCAGTCGTAGCGGCGGACCCATCCCGGAGCCGCCACCTCGCCGCTCACGCCGGGCCGGCGCACGGGGACGCGGCCCGCCACCTGGTAGCCGACGTGCCCGTCGCGGTCGGCGTAGACGAGGTTCTGCGCCGGCGCCGCGAAGCCGCGCAGCGCGGACCGGAACGAGGACCAGTCGGTGGCCCGGTCGAGGGCGAACACCGACGCCGCCGTGCGCGAGGGCCGCAGCGCCGACCAGGCCAGGGAGACGGCGTAGGGGCCGGGCGGGGACGACGGCTCGCCGGAGCCGTAGCCGCCGTCGGGGGCGTTGGCCCCCACCGTGGCATAGGTCTGGCTCATGTCCGAGAGCACCGGCCCGTGCACGGTCGAGCGGACGGTGAAGGTGTAGGCGTCCTCGCCCGCGATGCGAATGGTCTCCTGCCGTCGCTCGAACGGCACGTAGACCTTGCCGCGGAGGTAGCGCTCACCGTCCACGCCCTCGAGGTAGAGGTCGCTGGAGTCCGGTCGCAGGTTGGTCATCCCCCACGCGATGTCGCGGTTGTGCCCGATCACCACGCCGGGGAAGCCGGCGAAGGTGAACCCGCTGACGTCGTAGGGGCAGCCGTCGCCGGCCGGTGCGCAGTGCAGGCCCATCTGGTACCACACCCCCGGCAGGCTGGTGCCGAGGTGCGGGTCGTTGGCCAGGAGCGGCTTGCCGGTGCTCGAGTGCGCGCCGTCGACCGCCCAGGCGTTGCTCCCGAGCCCCTCGCCGGTGCCGAGCGCGGCCGGCAGGTGCGTCAGCGCCTGGCGGACGCGGGCCAGGGCGGCGACGGCTCCGGCGCGGGTGACCGGGGGCGGCGTACGTCCCGCGGCAGCGGCCGGCCCGGGGATCACCGGGGCGTTGCGGTGGTAGGGGTAGCCCGGGTAGAGCTCGGCGACCTCGGCAGGCTCGAGCCGGGTCGAGGCCAGCGCCCGGTCGACCTCGTCCTGCACGTCGCCGCGCAGGTCCCAGGCCATCGCCTTGAGCCAGGCCACCGAGTCCGCCGGTGTCCACTTCTGCGGCACGTAGTCGAGGCCGCCGAGGGAGAGCAGGGTGTACTCCAGCGAGACGTCGCCGGAGGGCCGGTCGCGCAAGTAGGCGTTGACGCCCGCGCTGAACGCCCGGAGGTGGGCCTGGGTCCCCGGGTCGAGCCGGACCACCTCGCGCTCGGCGGTGCGACGCCAGCCCAGGGTCCGCACGAGCTTGTCGGCCTCGAGCGTGGTGGGGCCGAACAGCTCCGAGAGCCGGCCGGCGGTCAGGTGGCGGCGCACGTCCATCTCGAAGAAGCGGTCCTGGGCCTGCACGAAGCCCTGGGCCAGGAAGAGGTCGTGCGAGGTGGTCGCGTAGATCTGGGGCACGCCGGCGTCGTCGCGCAGCACCCGCACACGACCGTCGAGGCCCGGGACGTCCACCGTGCCCTCGGTCTGCGGGAACGACGCTCGCAGGGTGCGGACCGCGACCACCCCACCGGCGAGGACCAGCAGGACCGCGGCGAGCGCGGCGTAGGCCGGCCAGCGCACCCAGCGCGGCCGTCCCCGCCACCGGCGGACCCGCGAGGGCGCGGGCTCCTCGTCGCTCGACCCCAGGCTCACCCGGGGGCTCAGACGCCCGCGGTCGCGGCGCTGCCGCTCGAGCCGCTCGGGCCGCTCGAGCCGCTCGAGCCCGTGGAGGTGCTGGCGCCGGTCGAGGTGCTGCCGCTGTCGCCGGTCGGGGCGGGCGTGTCCTTGCCCTTGCTCGTCGAGGAGGCGGCGCCCCCGTCGGAGGACCCGTCGCCGGCGCGGCTGTCGGTGCGGTAGAAGCCCGACCCCTTGAACACGACGCCCACCGCGTTGAACACCTTGCGCAGGCGGCCCTGGCACTCGGGGCACACCGTGAGCGAGTCCTCGGTGAAGCTCTGGACCTGCTCGAAGAAGTGACCGCACTCGGTGCAGGAGTACTGGTAGGTCGGCACGGGTTCCTCCGGGTCGGTGTCAGGGGCGAGGGACATGATCCCAAACAACCGGTCGGGCCGGGAATCATCCCCCTGGGGAGAGACGGCGTGTCCCTCGCGCGGCCCGGCCTAGCGTCCGGTCATGGCTGCTCCCCACGGGCTCGGGTCCCTGCGTCGCCGGGTCCACCGGTTCCTGGTCCTGCGGCGCCGGTGGGTCGCGGCGACCCTCGCCGGTCTCGCGGTGCTGCTCGCGCTGCGCGGCACCGCGCCACCGGACCCGCCCACCGGGGCGGTGGTCGTGGCCGCGCGCGACCTGCCCTCCGGCGCGGTGCTGAGCGACGCCGACCTCGCCGTACGCCGGTTGCCGCCGGAGGCGGTGCCCTCCGGCACGACCGGCTCGGCCACGTCCTGGTCGGGCCGCACGCTCGCCGCGCCCGTGCGCGCCGGGGAGGCGCTCACCGACCGCCGGGTGGTGGCCGGGGGGCTCGTCGCCGGCTACCCCGGCCTGGTGGCCGTGCCGGTGCGGGTCGCCGAGGCGGGCGTGCTCGACCTGCTGCGGGTCGGCGACGTGGTCGACCTGGTGGCCGCGCCGGTGCAGGGGGGCGGCCGCGCCTACGTCGCGGCACCGGGTGCGCAGGTGGTGACCGTCCCGCGCGACGACGAGGCCCGGTCGGCGACCGCGGTCGACGCGGTCGGGGGCGGCCTCGTCGTGGTCGCGGTGCCTCCCGACCGGGCGCTCGGCCTCGTGGCGGCCGCGAGCACCCGACTCCTCACGGTGACGTGGAGTGACTAGGATGCTCACCGCCCACCCACCTCACCCCACAGGAGATCCCCATGAGTGGCTTCAAGGCGTTCCTGCTCCGCGGCAACCTGGTCGAGCTCGCGGTCGCCTTCATCATCGGCGGCGCCTTCGCCACCGTGGTGACCTCGTTCACCGCGCTGCTGCTCGGCGTCATCGCCAAGCTCGTCGGCGGGACCCCCGACTTCAAGGGCTGGCAGCCGGGCGACCTCCCCGTCGGGGCCTTCGTCACCGCACTGATCGCCTTCGCCATCCTGGCGGCGGTCGTCTACTTCTTCGTCGTGCAGCCCTACCAGCGGGCCAAGGCCCGTTTCTTCCCCGACGAGGTCGCCCAGGAGGGTGTCACCGAGGAGGTCGCCCTGCTGACCCAGATCCGCGACGCGCTCGTCTCGCGGGGCGGTCCGTCCGGCACGGGGACCCCGACGGTCTGAGCCGCCGGCTCAGCCGTGGTGCGGCGGCACCTGGCGCCGCAGCCACTCCTCGGCGGCATCGCCTCCCGAGGGGGCCGACGGCTCCCGGTCGTCGCGCGTGGACTCCGGCAGCACCTCACCGAAGACCTCGGCCCGTCGCCGGGCGCGCGCTCGTGCCTGCTCGGCCCGGCGCTGAGCCTCGTCGCGCTCGTCCGGCTGGTCGCGCTCGTCCGGCTGGTCGCGCTCGTCCGGGCGCTCGCTCACCGCAGCGCGCCGGCTCGCGGCGGCAGCTCGAACCACGTGGCGTCGAGCGAGGTGCGCCGCGGCATCCAGCCGGTGGCGTGGGCGAAGGTCCGCGAGCTGACCCGCAGCGAGCGCTGCAGCGGCTCGATGCGCTCGCCACCCAGGCGCCGGCGCAGCGGGCCCAGGAAGGCGCCCCGGTCCCGGCCCACGGCCGCTGCCAGGCGGTCGGCCAGCTCGCTGCGCCGCACCGGGTCGGCCCCGACGTTGTAGACCCCCGACCCCACCGTCAGGGCGGCCTCGATCGCCGGACCGACGTCGTCGCTGTGGATGAGGTGCACGAAGCCCTCCGGCTCGCCGACGGCGACGGCCTTGCCGCGGGCGGCCTTGCGCAGGGAGTCCTGCGTGTGGCTGCAGTCGCCGACCAGCTGGCCCATCCGCAGGATGACGCCGGTGTGGCACGGCTCGGCGGCGAACTCCTGCACCGCCAGCTCGCCGTCGGAGGCCGGCTCGGTCGCCGCGGTCACGCAGATCGGCGAGCCCTCGGTGATCCAGTCCTCGCCCTGGTCGGCATAGACCAGTGACGCGCTCTGCGCCACGACCCGACGCACCCCCGCGGCGCGCGCCGCCTCGAGCAGCCGCGCCACGCCGAGGGTCAGGCTGAGGTCGTGCAGCCGCCAGTCACGACGCCACGCGGCCACCGACCAGCCGGGGGGCTCGGGGGGCGAGAGGTGCAGGGCGACGTCGCAGCCCTCGAGCAGGGCAGCCATCTGGTCGACGTCGAGCAGGCTGCGCATCGTGCCGCCCAGACTGACCACCTCGTGACCGGACTCCTGCAGCCACGGCACCGCGCAGCACCCCACGGCTGAGCCGGCACCGGCGACGGCGACCCTCACGCACCACCTCCTGGTCGGTCCAAAACCCGCCCCATCATGCGGTAACGATCAGGTCACGGCAAGTCCGGATGCTTGCCGGACGCACGCAAGTCCTCCGGCCTGGGACGCCGGTGACACGTGATCGGCCAGGCCGAGACCCTCAGCACACGGATTCGTACAGCCGCACGGTCTGCTCGGCGATGGCCGGCCAGGCGAACTCGCGCACGGCCCGCTCGCGTCCGGCCCGCCCCATCGCCCGGGCCCGGTCCGGGTCGAGGGCGACCGCCTCCACGGCTGCGGCGAAGGCCCGCTCGAAGCCGGCGGGGTCGGCCGGGTCGAGGTCGACCAGCAGGCCGGTCTCGCCCTCCTCCACGACCTCCGGGATGCCGCCGATGCGAGAGGCGACCACCGCGGTCTCGCACGCCATCGCCTCGAGGTTGACGATGCCGAGCGGCTCGTAGACCGACGGGCAGCAGAACACCGCGGCGCCGGTGAGCACCTGGCGCACCTCCTCGCGTGGCAGCATCGTCGACTCCACGAACACCCCGTCGCGGGCAGCCCGCAGGTCGGCGATCGCGGCGTCGGTCTCGGCCTTGAGCTCGGGGGTGTCGGCGGCACCGGCGAGCAGCACCAGCTGGATCGAGGGGTCGAGGTGCAGGCCGGCGCGGAGCAGGTGCGGGACACCCTTCTGCCGGGTGATGCGTCCGACGAACGCGAGGTAGGGCCGCTCCGGGTCCACCCCCATGCGCTCGAGCACCGCGCGGTCGGGGTCCGGACGGTAGAAGCCGGTGTCGATGCCGTTGTGGATCACGTGGACCCGCGCGGGGTCGACGGCCGGGTAGGCGTCCACGACGTCGCCGGCCATCTGGTGGCTCACCGCGACCACCGCGTCGGCGTTCTCGTACGCCGTCCGCTCGGCCCAGGTGGACACGCGGTAGCCGCCGCCCAGCTGCTCGGCCTTCCACGGCCGGTGCGGCTCCAGGGAGTGGGCGGTCATCACCAGCGGGACATCGTGGAGCAGCTTGCCCAGGTGGCCGGCCAGGGCGGCGTACCAGGTGTGCGCGTGCAGCACGTCGCAGCCGGCGAGGCCCGCGGCCATCTCCAGGTCGGTGCTCAGCACCTGCAGCGCGGGGTTGGCGCCCTCGAGCCGCGGGTCCCTCTCGGAGTGCGCCGTGGCCCCCTCCCGCGGCTCGCCCATGCAGTGCACGTCGACCTCGACCAGCCGGCGCAGCTCGCGCACCAGGAAGTCGACGTGGACCCCCGCACCGCCGTACACGTCGGGCGGGAACTCACGGGTGAGGATGGCTGCGCGCATGACGTCAACCTAGCCGCGGGGCTAGGTTGGCCGCATGGTTCGCGTCTTGAGCATCGTGCTGGCAGGCGGGGAGGGCAAGCGGCTGATGCCCCTGACCGAGGACAGGGCCAAGCCGGCCGTGCCGTTCGGCGGCTCCTACCGGCTGATCGACTTCGCCCTGTCCAACCTGGTCAACGCCGGGTTCCGTCACGTGGCGGTGCTCACGCAGTACAAGTCGCACTCGCTGGACCGCCACATCTCGCTGGCCTGGCGGCTGGCCCCGATGCTCGGGCAGTACGTCGCCCCGGTGCCGGCCCAGCAGCGCCGCGGCCCGCGGTGGTACCAGGGCAGCGCCGACGCGATCTACCAGTCGATGAACCTGATCCGCGACGAGCAGCCGGAGTACATCGTCGTCTTCGGCGCCGACCACGTCTATCGCATGGACGCCTCCCAGATGGTGGCCGCGCACATCGAGTCCGGGGCCGACGTGACCGTGGCCGGCATCCGCGTGCCCCGCAAGGAGGCCTGGCAGTTCGGCGTGATCGCGACCGGCGACGACGGCGTCTCGATCGAGGAGTTCCTCGAGAAGCCCGCCGACCCGCCGGGCCTGGTCGACTCGCCCGAGGAGTCGTTCGCCTCGATGGGCAACTACGTCTTCACGGCCAAGGCACTGGTCGAGGCGCTCGAACGGGACGCCGGCGACCCCTCCTCGCGCCACGACATGGGCGGCGACATCATCCCGATGATGGTCGACGACGGCCGGGCGGCGGTCTACGACTTCAAGCGCAACGAGGTGCCCGGCTCGCTGCCGCGCGACCGCGACTACTGGCGCGACGTGGGCACGATCGACAACTACCACGAGGCACACCTCGACCTGGTCTCGGCGGTGCCGATCTTCAACCTCTACAACACCGAGTGGCCGATCTTCACCCACCACAGCGAGCTGCCCGGCGCGAAGTTCGTCTCCGGCGCCGCGGTGCGCGACTCGATCGTCTGCGCCGGCTCCATCGTCTCCGGCGCCTCGGTCGACGCCAGCGTGGTCGGCGTCCACGGCTACGTCTCCGACCACGCCACGGTGTTCCGCAGCGTGCTGCTCGACAACGTCCAGATCGGCAAGGGCGCGGTCGTGCGCAATGCGATCATCGACAAGAACGTCGTGGTCCCCGACGGCTGCCTCATCGGCGTCGACCACGACGAGGACCGCCGCCGCGGGTTCGACGTCTCCGAGGGCGGGATCACGGTCATCGGCAAGGGCCACGTCATCGAGAAGTAGCCCGCGGAGCGAGGCCGCCGGGGGCCGCTCGATTTGGGGCCCTCCGGCCCCCTCCCCGACAATGGTCCGATGCCCACCGGATCGTCCCTGTCCCCGCACGTCTGGGTCCGCCACGAGGCCCGCTCGACCGAGCGCCGCGCGCCCGTCGTCCCCGACGACGTACGCCGCCTGGTCGCCTCGGGCGTCCGGGTCACCGTCGAGGAGTCCCCGCAGCGCGTCTTCCCGATCGAGGAGTACGCCGCGGCGGGCGCCGAGGTCGCCGGGACCGGGTCGTGGGTCGAGGCGCCCGACGACGTCTTCGTGCTGGGCATCAAGGAGCTGCCCGACGAGCCGGGCGAGCTGCACCACCGCCACATCTACTTCGCCCACTCCTTCAAGGGCCAGGAGGAGGCGGTCGACACGCTGACCCGGTTCGAGAAGGGGCGCGGGCGGCTCTACGACATCGAGTACCTCACCGACGACAACGGCCGCCGGGTCGTGGCGTTCGGCTACTGGGCGGGCTACGTCGGTGCCGCCCTCGGCGTGCTCGAGCTCGCCGGGCAGCTCGGGACCCCGCTGGCGCCGACCGACCAGCAGATCCTCGACGCCCAGGTGCGCGCCACCGGGCTCGACCCGGTCGAGACCCTCACCGTGGTCACCGGCGCCCGCGGTCGGTCGGGGCGCGGCGCGGTCGACGCGCTGGCGGTCGCGGGCCTGGCCCCGATGCGCTGGGACCGCTCGGAGAGCCGCACCCGCGACGTCTCCCACCTGCTCGAGCACGACCTGCTGGTCAACTGCGTGCTCACCACGACGCCCACCACGCCGTTCGTCACCGCCGACGACCTCGACCGCCGGCGCCGCCTGCGGCTGCTGGCCGACGTCACCTGCGACGTCACCTCGGACACGAACATGCTGCCGGTCAACACCGCGATCACGACCTGGGCGGACCCGGTCCGCCGCCTGACCGGTCGCGAGGGCGGTGTCATGGACGTCATCGCGGTCGACAACCTGCCCTCGCTGCTCCCCCGCGAGGCCAGCGTCACCTTCTCCGCCGACCTGACCCCGCACCTGCTGGGGCTCGGCGACCACCCGCTGGTCGGCCCCTGGGCCGCCGCCGCGGCGGCGTACGACAAGGCCGTCGCCGAGCTCTGACCCGGCCGGCACCTCCGGCCGGGCCAGTCAGCCCAGGCTGGTGCGGACCGCCTCGAGCAGGAGGTCGACGTCGTCCTCGGTGGCGACCAGCGGCGGGGCGAGGCGGATCGTGCTGCCATGGGTGTCCTTGGCCAGGACGCCACGCTCGAGGAGCCGCTCGCAGACCACCCGGCCCGGGATGGCCTCGGAGACGTCGAGGCCGGCCCACAGGCCGCGCACCCGGACCGCGTCGAGCCCGTGCCCGACCAGCGGCTCGAGACCGGCGGCCAGCCGGGCGCCGAGGGTGACCGCGCGCTGCTGGAACTCGCCGGTCTGCAGCATGAGCACGACCTCGTGGCCGATCGCGGCCGCCAGCGGGTTGCCGCCGAAGGTCGAACCGTGCGAGCCGGGGGTGATCACGCCGAGCACGTCGCGGTCGGCCGCGACCGCGGAGACCGGGTAGAGCCCGCCGCCCAGGGCCTTGCCCAGGACGTAGACGTCGGGAACGACGTCCTCGTGGTCGCAGGCGAACGTGCGGCCGGTCCGCGCCAGGCCGGACTGGATCTCGTCGGCGACCATGAGCACGCGGTGCTCGTCGCAGACCGCGCGGACCTCGCGCAGGAAGCCCTCCGGCGGGATGACGACGCCGCCCTCCCCCTGGATCGGCTCGAGCAGCACCGCGACGGTGCTGTCGTCGACGGCCGCGCGCAGCGCGTCCACCGAGCCGTACTCCACCACCCGGAAGCCGGGGGTGTAGGGGCCGTAGTGCTCGCGGGCGTCGTCGTCGTCGGAGAAGCTCACGATCGTCGTGGTCCGACCGTGGAAGTTGCCGCGCATCACCACGATCGAGGCCTGCTCGGGCTCGACGCCCTTGACCTGGTAGCCCCAGCGGCGGCTGACCTTGAGCGCGGTCTCCACCGCCTCGGCGCCGCTGTTCATCGGCAGCACCATGTCCTTGCCGGTCAGCCGGCCCAACGCCTCGACGAACGGCCCGAGCTGGTCGTTGTAGAACGCGCGGGAGGTGAGCGTGAGCCGGTGCAGCTGCGCCTCCGCGCGAGCGACCAGCCGGGGGTGGCAGTGGCCGAAGTTGAGCGCGGAGTAGCCCGCGAGGCAGTCGAGGAAGCGGCGCCCCTCGACATCGGTCACCCAGGCGCCCTCACCGGAGGCGAGGACGACGGGCAGCGGGTGGTAGTTGTGCGCCGCGTGCTGCTCGGTGATCTCGATGTGGTCCTGGCTGGACAGGGTCTCCCCCACGTCCCCGAACCGCTGCGTCGTGCTGGTCATCGCGCTCCTCTCGCCTCTCCGTGACCCCGTGGCGCCATGGTGACACGGCCAGGGGCGGGCGCGCTCCCGGCAGGCTCGACCCGACGTGACGGCGGAGGGCTGGGGCGACCCGGGACGGCTCTCGCCGGGTCCGGCGGACCGCGGCGGACCCGGAGGTGAGTGACGCTCAGGTTCCGGTCCGGATCGCTACACTCCTCGCATGACGCACCAGACCCCCGAGACCCCTCCGCTGGCGGTCGACCCAGGCGAGCCGCGCATGCGGCGGGTCCCCCAGCAGGAGCGCAGCCGTCGGCGGGTCGAGGCGATCCTCGACGCCGCCGCCCGGATCGTGGTGGCCGAGGGCGTCGACGCCGTGGGCACCCGGACCATCGCGGACCTCGCGGGCGTGCCGGTGGCCTCGCTCTACCAGTACTTCGCCGACAAGGACGACATCCTGCTCGCCCTCGTGGAGCGCGACATGGCAGAGATGGACGACCGCGTCGCTCGCGAGGTGGGGTCCCTGCGCACGATCAGCCTGGAGAGCCTCGTCGAGGCCACGATCAGCGCCTTCACCCAGGTGTACGCCGAGCGGCCGGCCTTCGTGATGATCTACCTCCGCGGGCGCACCAACCAGGCGATCCGCGACTACGGCCGCGAGCACAACCGCAAGGTCGCGGCCCTGCTGTTCGGCCTGGCCGCCGACCTGGGGCTCACCGCGCCGGAGGCCACCGTGCTGATCGCCGAGCTGGCCGTCGAGATGGGTGACCGGCTCTTCCAGCTGGCCTACGAGGAGACCCTCGAGGGCGACCCGGCGATCGTCTCCGAGGCGATCGTGCTGATCACCACCTACCTGCAGCGCTATGCCACCCCGGCCGGTCTGACCGGCGTCGAGGTGTGACCCAGGAGCCGGAGTCGGGGACCGCGCGCGCGACGGGGGCGGTGCGGCCCGTCCCGTCTCAGGCGCAGAGTCCGGCCCGGGCGGCCTCGGCGGCCTGCGTCGGGTCCTCGCTGGGCGAGGGCGACCGGCCGGGCTCGGGTGTCTTGTCCGAGGCCTTGGCCGAGTCGGCGGTGAACGCGGGCGGGAGCTTCTCGTCCTGCCGCACCAGGCGCCACAGCCGCCGGGCCCCCGGGGCGGCCTGCAGGCGGTTGGGGTCGGGCTCGTAGGTCTCGAACGGCATCGAGAGGAACTGCACGCGGTCCAGGCCGATGCCCTTCACCTCGTTGGCCAGCGACCCCATCGTGGTCAGCTTGCGCAGGCCCGGGTCGGTGGTCAGCGACTTGGTGGCGGCGTTGAGGAAGTCGTAGAGCCGCTTGGGGTTGAACAGCGTGCCCGCCGACAGCGCCTTGTTGGCCATCGCCGCGAGGAACGTCTGCTGGCGCTTCATCCGGCCGATGTCGCCGGTGTCGGTCGTCCCGATCGAGTGCCGCACGCGGACGTAGTCGAGCGCCTGCGATCCCTTGACGGTGTAGGAGCCGGCCGGGAGGTAGATGCGGCCGATCGGGTCGTTGACCTCCTCGGGGAGGCAGACCGGGACGCCGTCGAGCGCGTCGACCATGTCCTTGAACCCCTGGAAGTCGACGACCACGAAGTGGTCGACCCGGACGCCGGTCATCTTCTCGAACTGCTGGATCGTGCAGGACTCGCCGCCGAGCGCGAAGGCCTCGTTCCACTGCACCGACTTCTCGGCGGGCAGCGCCTCGCCGGTGTGCTTGTCGGTGCAGGCGGGACGCTCGACCATGAGGTCGCGCGGCACGCTGATGCCGTAGGCCCGGGAGCGGTCGGCCGAGAGGTGCAGCAGGATCGTGGTGTCGGACAGGCCGGGGGTGCTGCCCGCGACGGCCTTCTGGCCCTCGCGCGAGTCGTTGCCGAGCACCAGCACGTTGAGCGGCTCGGCGGGCCCCTCGACCACCTCCCGGTCCGGGCGGGGTTCGGTGATCTGGTCGAAGGCGTCGGAGACGGTCACGTTGCCCTCGAGGTGGCGGTAGACGAGGTAGCCGCTGCAGCCCAGCGCGAGCAGCACCATGACCGTGGACACGGCGACGGCGCGCACGACGGGATGGCGTCGGCCCAACAGGTGCTTGCCGTAGTACGCCACAGTCCTCGATTCCCGCTCGTGTCGGCCCGACCCCCCGGACCCGTCGCCGCGTGTGACCGGCGCATCGTCGCGCAGCGGTCCGCGACCGAGAAGAATACCTCCGCATCCTGTCCGGTCGACACGCCGATGAAACCAGAGTCACGTCCGTCACATCGGCGGTGGGCCGCAACGTGTGCGGCGTCACCGACCCGCGGCAGGTTCGCGCGACTGCTCTGAGAGGATGGGCGCCGCGCCCCAGTAGCTCAGTGGATAGAGCAGCCGCCTCCTAAGCGAAAGGTCGCCAGTTCGACTCTGGCCTGGGGCACCAGCCTTCCGCGTGGTGACGGGCCGGCCAGGTGACGTCGACGGACCGAACGGTCAGCGGTGCTCGGGGCCGCGGCTGCGCAGCGTCACGAGCACAGGCCGTAGCGCTCGGCCTCGTCGTCGAGGGCCGGCGGCGCCGCGGCCACCGTCGCACCGAGGGGCGCCGCGCGGCCGGCCGGGGCGGCCCGCCCGGGGGCGTCGGCGGCCGAGGTGCTGCTCTCGAGCAGCTCGCGCGGGACCGCCTCGTCGCGACGGATCAGCCGCCACAGCTCCGGCGCGCGGGGTCCGGCGGCGACCCGGTTCGGGTTCGGGGGGTAGGCCGTGATCGGCATCGTGAAGAACGTGGTCGACGAGGCACCCAGCGACCTGAGCTGCCGGGCGAGTCGTGCCACCTTGCTCAGGGACCCCAGGCCCGGGTCGACCTGGACCGCGGCCAGCACGGAGTCCACGACGGAGTACAGCCGGAACGGGTTGGCCAGCACGCCGGGCTCCAGCACCTGGTTGCTCAGCGAGGCGAGGAACTCCTGCTGGCGGCGCATGCGGCCGATGTCGCTGCCCTCGCCGACCCCGAGCCGGGTCCGGACGTAGGCGAGGGCCTGGTCACCCTCGACGGCGTAGGAGCCGGCGGGAAGGAAGCCCGCGGTCCCCGGGCGGCCCATGGGCTGGGGCACGCACACGGGGACACCGCCGACGGCGTCCGCGACCTGCTTCACGCCGTCGAACTTCACCACGACGAAGTGGTCGACGCGGATACCGGTCATCTTCTCGAAGGTGCGCACCGTGCAGCCCTCGTGCCCCACCCCGTAGGCGGTGTTGAACATGACCGGGCTCGCCCCCGGGACGACTACGTCGCCGTCGGTCTTCGACGGGCAGTCGGGGCGGCTCACCATGAGGTCGCGAGGAACGCTGACCCCGTAGGCCCGCTGCCGGTCGGCGGAGACGTGCAGCAGGATCGTGGTGTCGGAGAGGTCCCCGCCGGTGCCCTTGATCGTCGACTGACCGGTGCGGTCGTCCGAGCCGATGACGAGCACGTTGAGCGGCTGGGTCGGCCCGGGTTGGGCGACCCGCGCCGGACGCTGGGGGCCGAGGTCGGGTCGCAGCACCTGGACCTGGCGGTCGAGGCTGCGGAACGCCAGGTAGCCGCCCACCAGGGCGACGACCACGAGCAGCACCAGGCCACCTGTCGCCCACGCGACGATGCGCACCGCCCTCGAGCGGGGCCGCGTGCGCCGGCTCCTCCGACTCGGCTGCGCAGGGTCCGACGGTGTCTCACTCATGCCTGCCAGTGTCCCCGACTCCCGCGGCGAGCCGCACCGCCCGGTCCCGAACCCCTGGTCGTGGTCCGCTCGGACGTTTTCCTCGCCGGGCTAGCCTGGGCTACATGCGCACGTCGCTGGTGGCCTCCGTCCTCTCCGGATCCCTGGTGCTGCTCCCGCTGGCCGGTTGCAGCAGCGACTCCGAGCCCAGCTCCGAGCAGACCCAGCAGACCGCCTCACCGTCGGTCACCGGGTCCACCGAGCCCTCACCCACGGAGGCGACGGGTTCCCCGGCGCCACAGAGCGACGAGGAGTCGAGCGCGGCGTTCGTCGACCGTCTGCAGGAGGGGTTCGGCGAGGAGGGCTCGGTCCACGTCGTGCTGCGGACCGACGGAGCGGTGGAGAGCCGTGCCGAGGGGGACACCGTCTACGGTCCCGACGGCAGCAAGATCCGGCTGAGGATGAAGATGGGGGGCGTGCCCGGCACCCTGCAGGTGTTGCTGGTCGACGACCGCGTCTACCTGTCGCTGCCGGGCCTCATGGGCCGTGGCAAGTACTTCAAGGTCGACGGGGGCGACCAGGCGTTCAGCGCCTTCCAGGGCGGCCTCTCACCGAGCGACTCGTTCTCCGCGATCGAGTCCGGGCTCGAACGGGTGGAGGAGGTGGGCCCGGACCAGGTCGGCGGTGACCCGACGACGCACTACCGCCTCTACGTCGACTCCACCCGAGCGTTCGACGGCACGGGTCAGGCCGCGGCTCGTGGGCTGCCCGACACGCTGGTCTACGACATCTGGCTCGACGACGAGGACCGGGTGCGCCGCCTGGCCTACGAGCGAGGGGGCACCACGATCACGATGGACCTGAGCGACTGGGGCGAGGACGTCACCATCAAGACACCCGGCAAGGGTGACCTCGTGCAGGCGCCGCCGCTGCTGGGCGGTTGAGCTGGGACCTCTCACGGCCTGGCGCGTGACCGCTCAGTCCCCGGCCGAGGCGCCGTCCACGTCCCCGCCGTCCCCCGCGAGCCCCTCGAGCACCTCCTGGTCGGACTCCGGGACCGTGCGCGTGGCGACCAGGTCGGCGGCCAGGTCGCGCAGCTTGCGGTTCTGGTGCGACGACAACCGGGCCAGGAAGGCGAAGGCACGCTTCTCGTCGAGGCCGTAGCGCTCCATCAGGATCCCCTGCGCCATCCCGATCACGTGCCGCGAGGACATCGCGATCTCCAGGCCGGTGCGCTCCCGGGCCGAGGCCAGGGCGTTGGCGGCGTGGACCGCGAAGAGCGTGGCGAGGCCGACCTGGTCGGAGTCGACGAAGCCGCTGCGGCGGCTCGCGTAGAGGTTGAGCGCGCCCAGGGGCTCGCCCCGCGAGGTCAGCCGCACGCTCAGCACCGAGCCGAAGCCGAGCGCTGCGGCGCGTGGCCCCCAGGCCGGCCAGCGCGCGTCCGTCCCGAGCTCACCGGTGCGGACCCACTGCGCGTCCCTCACCGCGTCGAGGCAGGGGCCCTCGTCGAGGTCGTACTGCAACCTGTCGGCCTCCGCGCACCGCCGGTCGGTCCAGCCGGAAGTGGCGTAGCGGGGCCGACGGCGCCCGGCGCGCACCGTGAGGCTGGCGGCCTCGGCGTCGGCGACGGCCTCCACCGCGCGCGTCACGATCGCGGTGACGGTGCCGGTCTCGTCGCGCACGGCCGACAGCTCGGCGGCGAGTGCGCTCAGGAAGGCAGCGGTGCTGTCTCCACGGGGCATTGCGGGCGGACCTCGTCGTCCGTGCTGCTGCAGGCCTGGGCTCGACCGCGGAAGGACAGGCTAGGGCACGGGCTCGGGGCCCCGAAGGGGTGAGGCGGGTTCACCAGGCCTGGCCGTCGAGCTCCAGCACGACGTCACCCTGGAGCCTCACCGTCACCGGCGTGCCCACCAGCGCGTCGAGCCGGGCACGCTTGGCCGCCGCCGCGTCGCCCTCGCCGAAGCGCCAGTCCAGCACCCGTCCGGCGCCCGACACGGAGTAGACGCCGCCGGTCTCGGTCAGCGTGCCCTTGAGCAGCGTCGTGGTGGGGGTGGGCGTCGCCGTGGGCGTCGGGGTCGGGCTGGGCGTCGGGGTGTGCGTGGGGGCCGGCGTCGAGCCACCGGAGCCCGTCGAGCCGCCGGGGCGGGACCCGCCGGCGGTGCCCGTGTGCGAGCCGCCGCTCGACCCCCCGCTGGAGGAGTGCGCACCGCCCGAAGGGGCGTGCTTCGTCGCGTGCTTGGTGCCGTGCTTGGCGGGGCGGGAGGTCACCGGCTTGCCGTGCTTGTCCACCTTGGTCACGGCCGGCTTGACCTTGGGGGCGTCGGCGCCGACGCCCGGGGCCGCCGGCGGCGAGGGGATCACGAAGACGCCCGTCTCGTAGCCGTGCGCGAACGCCTCGACCAGGTCGACGTAGTAGGCGGAGTTGTTGTAGCTGCGGATCGCGGCGTCCATGGCGGCGTCGGAGCGGATGCTGCCCGAGGACGGACACAGGTAGTACGCCGCCGCGAGCGCTGCGTCGTCGATGTCGTTGGGGTTGCGGACGCCGTCGCCGTCGCCGTCGCGTCCCGAGGAGCGCCACGTGCCGGGGATGAACTGCATCGGCCCGACCGCCCGGTCCCACACGGTGTCACCGTCCCAGCGACCGCCGTCGGAGTCGTGGATGGCCGCGACCGGGCCCTGGCCGTCGAGCGCGATCCCGACGATCGCGGGCCGCGGGAGCCCGTCGGTGCCGAGCTGCGACCCGCCATAGCGGCCGTGGTCGGACTCGACCCGGCCGATGCCGGCGAGCAGGGTCCAGGGCATCTGGCACGACGGCCGCACGCGGTCGACCTCGTCGGCGGCGTGCTGGTAGGCGCGCAGCGCGGCCGAGGGGACGTCGAAGCTGCCCTCGGAGCTGACCGCCCAGAGGTCGCGCCCGTTGGCACTCAGGTGCGACCTGGGGTCCCGGACCGAGCGGATCACCACCGGCTGCATGACGCGCTGGACGAGGGTGACCTGCAGGGCCGCCTCGGGCGGCGCGTCGGCCTCCTGCACGGTCGCGGCGCGGTCGGGGGTCGCCGCGAGCGCGGCGGTGATCCCGGCGGCCACGCCGGCGCCGGCCAGCACTCCTCCGAGCACCGTGGCGGCCAGGACGTGGGGCGTGCGGGTGCCGTCGACGGCCTCCCGGGATCCTCCGCGGTGGGCGCGGAGGCGCGGCTTCAGCACAGTGGTTCCCTCGTGTCGTCCCGTGTCTCCCCCAGCCGCTGCGGGCGCGAGAGCCGCACTCCCCCGGCGGTCTCGTCCTACCTGATCGGCTGGTCCTCGACCAGGGTGAATGAAATGCCCGACTTCGTCAGGCGTTCACGCAGATTGTCACCCATCGCCGTCGCCGTGGTCACCTGACCGGAAGTCCTGGGGTTCGGGTCGAAAGCCAGGCACAGGGCGGACTCGGCGAGCATCTTGGCCGTCTCGGTGTAGCCCGGGTCGCCGCCGGCGACCTTGGTGACCACCCGGCGGCCACCGCCCTCGCCGACGAGCTCGACGGTGAACCAGGAGCGGCCCCGCTTGGCCTCGCTCGGGCCGCTGCCCTGCGGCACGCGCTTCTCGAGCTGGTGCCGCAGGGGCGGCACCTGGATCGCGCCCAGCAGCGCCGACATCCCGGCGACGGCGCCCGCGGCGTAGCGCAGCGACTTGAAGCCGGCGAAGTGGGAGTAGGTGAACTCGGGACCGTACTCCGGCAGCGCCGCCGCGGACCGCTTGACGATGACCGGGTCGATGGTGGGCAGCGGCAGCAGCCAGTAGCCCAGCACCGGGTCACGCTGCGGCCGGCCACCGCGGGCACGGACCCTGCGGCCCTCGGGACGCGGCTCGCGCGCCCTGCGCTCCCCGGCCGCCCTCTGCATCTGGCGCCCCCGCGACATCTGCCCGAGGGCCGAGTGGAAGGTGCCGCCCGAGAACGCCGCGTTGGAGCGGACCACGCCGCGGACGGCCGCGGGCTGGTCGGCGGGCAGGTGCTGGCGGGTGAACTGGGCGCCCAGGTCGTGCGGAATCGAGTCGAAGCCGCAGCAGTGCACCAGGCGTGCGCCGGTCTCGGTGGCGCGCTGGTGGTGGGCGAGGTACATCCGGTCGACGAACTCGGGCTCGCCGGTCAGGTCGACGTAGTCGGTGCCCGCCTCGGCGCACGCGGCGACCAGCGGCTCGCCGTGCTCGAGGTAGGGCCCGACCGTGGTGACCACGACTCGCGCCGACTCGGCGACCGCGCGCAGCGAGTCGGCGTCGGTGACGTCGGCGACGAGCAGCGGCAGGTCGGCGCACTCCGGGTGCTCCGCCGCCAGCCGGTCGCGCACCTGCTCGAGCTTGGCCCGGTTGCGGCCTGCGAGCGCCCAGCGGCAGTCGGCGGGCGCGTGACCGGCCAGGTAGTCGGCGGTCAGCCCGCCGGTGAACCCGGTCGCCCCGAACACGACGACGTCGTGCTCGCGGTCGGGCTGCTGCGCCCCGGGAGAGGTGTGCGAGGGGTCGGCCACGGTGGTGCTCCTGTCGGGTCGGACGGCGGTCCCAGTGTGACAGGGGAACCGCAGGCCCCCGCCGTGCGTCCCACCCCCATGAGCGACCTCACCACCACCCCCAGGAAGCCCCGCTCCGCCCGGCTCACCGCCCTCGTCGGGGTCGCGGCCGGAGCCGCCCTCGGGCTCACCGTCGGGCTCGGTCTCCCCGGGTCCGGCACGCCCGCGGCGGCAGCTGCCCCACTGCGCGCGTTCTCCGGCTGCGAGCAGCTCCGGCAGTGGTACGTCGACCGGGCCCTGCCGCTGGTCGGGCCGTACGGGCTGGGTGGGGGAGCCATCGCCTACGGCGCGATGGAGGACTCCGTCGGGTCCGGTCGCGCCCTCTCCTCCTCCGGCTCCTCGTCGGGCTCGATGCCGGGGTCGGCACCCGCCCCCCAGGCACCCGCGGCGGACTCGCAGACCTCGAGCGGGACCGGCACCAACGTGCAGGAGACCGGGGTCGACGAGCCGGACCTGGCCAAGACCGACGGTGACCTGGTGGTCCGCGTCCGGGGAGACCGGCTGGTGGTGGCACGGGTCGGTGACGGGCAGGTCGGCGCCGTCCAGGACGTCGGCTCGCTCGGGCTGCCCGCCGGGCTCGCCGCCTCCGAGCTCCTGCTGTCCGGGACCCGGGTGCTGGTGGTCGGCTCCCCGTCGTCGTACGCCGCGGCGGTGCCCGGCCCGGCGGTGGACCTCCTGCCCGAGATGCCCGCCTCGTCCTCGCCGGCGGGGCCGGTCGACCCGATCGAGCCGCTGCCGTTCGCGCCGTACTCCCTCGAGACCAGCCGCGTGGTCGAGGTCGACCTGACCGATCCCGCGTCGCCGCGGGTGCTGACGGACCGGACCTACGGCGGCAGGCTGCTGTCGGCGCGGCAGTACGACGCCGCCGGCGCCCCGGTCGTGCGGCTGGTGCTGCAGACCGAGTCGCCGACGCTGGACTTCGTGGCGCCCAACCGGGGCCGCACGGCGGGCCAGGCGCTGGCGGAGAACCGCCGCATCGTGCGGGAGTCGCAGGTCTGGGACTGGCTCCCGCAGGTGCGCGACAGCGGCTCGGGGACGGCGCAGGACCTGCTCGACTGCCGGGACGTGCGCCACCCCGGCACCGGCGACGGGACCGACCTGGGGACGCTGAGCGTGGTGACCCTGCCGTTCAGCGACCCGACCGCGACGACCGCGACGGCGGTGACCACGGCCGCCTCGACGGTCTACTCCTCCACCGATCGGCTCTACCTCGCCCTGTCCGCGGGTGAGGCCACCACCGACGTGCACGCCTTCGCCCTCGACGGGGCGAGCACCCGCTACACCGCGTCGGGCACGGTGCAGGGCACCGTGCGCGACCGCTGGTCGATGGACGAGCACGACGGCGTGCTGCGCCTGGCGGTGGCGTACGGCGGCTGGGGCACCGGCGCGGCCGCCGACAACGGCGTCGTGACGCTGCGCGAGGACGGCGAGCGCCTCGACGTGCTCGGCTCGGTGCGGGGACTCGGCCCCGACGAGGAGGTCAAGTCCGTGCGGTGGTTCGACGACCTGGCGGTCGTCGTGACGTTCCGCCAGACCGACCCGCTCTACACCGTCGACCTCCGGGTGCCGAGCCGGCCGCGGACGCTCGGGGCGCTGAAGATCCCCGGGTTCTCCACCTACCTGCACCCCCTCGGCGACGGGCGGCTGCTCGGCCTCGGCCAGGACGCCTCGCTCGACGGACAGGTCCGCGGCTCGCAGGCCTCGGTGCTCGACGTCTCCGACCTCGCCGACCCGCGCCGGCTGTCCCGGCTCCCGGTCGACGACGCGACGCTGATCGCCGAGTGGGACCCGCGGGCGCTGACCTGGCTGCCGGCCGGCGACGGTGCCGGGGTGGCGCTGGTCGGGGCGTCCAGCCAGCTCGACGGTCGCACCTCGGTGCTCGAGCTGGTGGTCGGCTCCGACGGCACCCTCACCCGCGGGCGCTCGTGGCCGCTCGGCTCGGCGTCCTCCCCCACCGGGCCGGCCACCCCCCGGGCCCTGCCGCTCGGCGACGGGCGGGTCGCCCTCGTCGGGGACACGGTGACGGTGGTGCGGGCCCGGTGACGGCGGTGCGGGCGGGCTGACCGGCGGCCGGGCCGTCGTACCGTGGCGGCATGTGCCGCAACATCCGTCAGCTCCACAACTTCGAGCCTCCCGCCACCACGGCGGAGGTGCAGGCGGCCGCCCTGCAGTACGTCCGCAAGGTCAGCGGCTCGACGCGGCCCAGCCAGGTCAACGAGGACGCGTTCGAGGCCGCGGTCCGCGAGGTGGCGGAGGCGACGCAGCGGCTGCTGGACCACCTGACCACCACCGCGCCGCCCAAGGACCGCGAGGTCGAGGCGGCCAAGGCGCGGGCCCGGTCCGCCGCCCGCTACGCCTGAGGGGCGTGCGGTCTCAGCGGGTCAGCACGAAGACGTGCTCGGCCGCGGCCTGGTCGAGCTCGGCGGTCTCGCCGCCGGACCCGACGAGCCAGCCGCCCTCCGACCCGCGCACCGAGACCTCGCGCCCGGGCAGGGCGCCGACCCGGCGCAGCGCCCCCATCAGCGCCTCGTCCTTCTGTGCCTCCTCGCCGATCCGGCCGATGCGCACGCGGGACTCCTCGGGCCCGGCCTCGACGCCCGACAACGGCTGCACCCCCTCGCGGAACCCGCCGGCGGCAGTCTCGCCGAGCTCGTCGAGGCCGGGGATCGGGTTGCCGTAGGGCGACTCGGTCGGGTGGTCGAGCAGCTCCAGGAGCCGCCGCTCGACGGACTCGGAGATCACGTGCTCCCACCGGCAGGCCTCGGCGTGCACGAGCTCCCACGGCAGGCCGATCACGTCGGTGAGGAGCCGCTCGGCCAGCCGGTGCTTGCGCATCACACGGATCGCGAGCCGCCGACCCTCCTCGGTGAGCTCGAGGTGCCGGTCGCCCTCGACCGTGAGCAGCCCGTCGCGCTCCATCCGGGCGACCGTCTGGCTCACCGTGGGACCGCTCTGGTGCAGGCGCTCGGCGATGCGGGCCCGCAGCGGCACGACGCCCTCCTCGACCAGCTCGTAGATCGTCCGGAGGTACATCTCGGTGGTGTCGATCAGGTCGCTCACGCGGCCATTGTCCCCCAGGGACCTCGACCCACCCCGGCCGCCGCCGAGGGGCCCGGCCGCCGACGGCCGGGGGCACCGGCATGCCCGAGCGGCCATCGGGGAGGGTGGGGGCATGTCGTCGTCCTCGACCGCCGTCATGTGGTTCCGCCGCGACCTGCGCCTGCACGACAACCCGGCGCTGCTGGCGGCCCTGTCGTGCGGCGAGGTCCTGCCGCTGTTCGTCCTCGACCCGGTGCTGTGGGGGCGGTCGGGGCCGGTACGCCGGGCCTACCTCGCGGCGTCGCTCCGCGCGCTGGACGAGTCCATGGCCGGCGCGCTCGTCGTACGCCGGGGCGACCCGGTCGAGGAGGTCCGCAAGGTCGCCCAGCACGTCCGGGCGGGCAGCGTGCACGTCGCGGCCGACTTCAACCCCTACGGCTCCCGTCGCGACGAGGCCGTCGAGGAGGCGCTCGGCGGGATCGAGGTGACCTTCGAGCGCACCGGCTCGCCGTACGCCGTCGCGCCGGGCCGGGTCAGGAACGGCAGCGACCAGCCGTTCAAGGTCTTCACGCCGTTCTCCAGGGCCTGGGCCTCGCACGGCTGGCGCGCCCCGGTCGACGCCCCCCGCGACCCCTCCTGGGCCGAGATGACGGGGGAGCCCATCGCGGCCGCCGAGCTGCCCAGGGGCACCGACATCGTCACGTCCGGCGAGACCGCCGCCCGCAAGGCCTGGTCCCGGTTCCGCGACCACGCGCTGTCGGGCTACCACGACGCCCGCGACGTGCCGGGCGGTGAGAGCACGAGCCGCATGTCGACCTACCTGCGCTGGGGCGAGATCCACCCACGCACGATGCTGGCCGACCTCGCGGGCAGCTCCGGCAAGGGCGCGCAGACCTATCGCCAGGAGCTCGCCTGGCGCGAGTTCTACGCCGACGTGCTGCACCACCACCCGCACAGCGCACGCGAGGACCTGCGGCCCGCGCTGTCCAGGCTGCGCTACGACGACCCGGGCGAGGGCTTCGAGGCCTGGAAGGCCGGGCGCACCGGCTTCCCGATCGTCGACGCCGGCATGCGCCAGCTCGCCGCCACGGGCTTCATGCACAACCGCCTGCGGATGATCACCGCCTCGTTCCTGACCAAGGACCTGCACGTCTACTGGACCCACGGCGCCCGCTGGTTCATGGAGCGGCTCGCCGACGGCGACCTCGCCTCCAACCAGCACGGCTGGCAGTGGGTGGCGGGCACCGGGACCGACGCATCGCCGTACTTCCGGGTCTTCAACCCGACGCTGCAGGGCCGGAAGTTCGACCCCGACGGCACCTACATCCGGTGCTGGGTCCCCGAGCTGGCGCACCTCTCGGCCAAGGAGATCCACGAGCCCGAGGGCGTGGAGGGCTACCCCGCGCCGATCGTGGACCACCAGGAGGAGCGCGCGGAGGCGCTGTCGCGCTACGAGAAGGCCCGCCAGGGCTGACCCGCGGGCCTATCCTCGGCCCCGTGCTGCACCGCCACCTGCCCCTGCCCGACCCCGTCGCGCTCGTGCGTCGTGCCGCCGACGAGGCGTACTTCGTCGGCGCCCTGGCCCGCAGCGGGATCCTGGGCCCGGTGCCGCCGCTGCGGCTGGCGCGGATGGGACTCGGCCTCCTCACCCACGGCAGCGTCGCGGGGCTGCTCAACGCCGCGGCCCTGAAGTACGGCGACCGGGTGGCGATCCGCGACGAGCTCGGCGCGATCACCTACACCGAGCTGGACGCGCACGCCAACGCGATCGCCAACGGCTGGCTGGCGCACGGTCTGCGGTCCGGGGACGGGGTCGCGATCCTGTGCCGCAACCACCGCCACTTCGTCGAGGCCTTCTTCGCCGGCGCCAAGTGCGGCGCCAAGGTGATCCTGCTCAACACCGACTTCGCCGCACCCCAGCTGCGGGAGGTCGCCGCCCGCGAGGGCACCGACCTGCTCGTCCACGACGACGAGTACGCCGGGCAGCTGGCCGGCGTGGCGGTGCGGCTGGGCCGGTGGCGCGCCTGGGTCGACGAGGGGGCCGACGAGGGGGCCGACGAGGGGGCCGCGGCCGGCACCCTCGCCTCCCTGGTCGAGCGGAGTTCGGCGACGCGGCCACCGCGTCCCACCTCCGAGCTGAGGGTGACCATCCTGACCAGCGGCACCACCGGCACGCCCAAGGGGGCCTCGCGGCCGACGCCCAAGAGCCTGGGCCCGATCGGTGGCCTGCTGGGCACCGTGCCGTTCCGCAGCGGCCGGACGATGGTGGTGGCGGCACCGGTCTTCCACTCGCTCGGCTTCGCCACGCTGATGCTCGGCATCGCGCTCGGCGACACCGTGGTCCTGCGCCGCCGGTTCTCGCCGGCCGGCGCGCTCGACGACGTCGAGCGGCACCGGGCGGACGAGCTGGTCGTCGTCCCGGTGATGCTGGCGCGGATGCTCGACCACGAGGACGAGTCCGGCACGCAGCACGACCTGTCGTCGCTGTCGGTCGTGCTGTGCGGTGGCTCGCAGCTGGGCGCTCCCCTGGCCGAGCGGGCGCTGCGCCGGCTCGGACCGGTGGTCTACAACCTCTACGGCTCGACCGAGGTCGCGGTCGCCACCGTCGCCTCCCCCGCCGACCTGGCGATCGACCCCGGCACCGTCGGCCGGGTGCTGCGCGGCTCCGTGGTCCGACTGGTCGACGACGACGGCCGCGACGTGCCGGTCGGACGGACCGGGCGGATCTTCGTCGGCAACCCGGTCCAGTTCGAGGGCTACACCGGTGGCGGCACCAAGGAGACCATCGACGGCCTGATGTCCTCGGGCGACGTCGGCCACGTCGACGCCCACGGGCTGCTCTTCGTCGACGGGCGCGACGACGACATGGTCGTCAGCGGTGGCGAGAACGTCTTCCCCCGCGAGGTCGAGGAGCTCTTCGAGCGGCACCCCGCGGTCGTCGAGGCCGCGGTGGTCGGCGTGCCCGACGAGCAGTTCGGCCAGCGGCTCAAGGCGTTCGTCGTCCTGCACGAGGGCGCGTCGCTCGGCGAGGAGGAGGCGCGCGAGCACGTGCGGCGCAACCTCGCGCGCTCCAAGGTCCCCCGCGAGGTGGTCGTCCTCGACGCGCTGCCCCGCAACCCGACCGGCAAGGTGCTCAAGCGCGAGCTGGCCTGAGCGCTGGGGTGGTCGCGGGCTTTCCCCGAAATGCCGTTGTCGCCCTTGTGGGGCCGACCTATCGTGGTCGCACACGAGGAAGGAGGTGGTCCTGAGAATGAGTTCTTATCGGACACGTGAGGTGGCTGCCCGCTAGCAGCGCCCGACCCAGTCGGCTCGACCGTCCGTCGGCCGCGCGGCTGGTGAATCCAACGGCAGACACCCGACCCGCAGGCGCCCCGACAAGTCCGACCGGGGGAACACCAACCGCCTGCGGGTCGTCCGTTCTCCCGGCACGCCGACCAGCTCGGTCCACACGGCCGGTCCCGACGCGTGTCGACGCCGCGCGGGAGCCCCTCAGGCGACCGCCGCGCTGAACTGCGACTGGTAGAGCCGGGCATAGGCGCCCTGGGCCGCGAGCAGCTCCTCGTGGGAGCCCTGCTCGACGATCCGCCCCTCCTCCATCACCAGGATCAGGTCGGCGTCACGGATCGTGGAGAGCCGGTGGGCGATCACGAACGAGGTGCGGTCCTGGCGCAGCGAGGCCATCGCGTGCTGCAGCAGCAGCTCGGTGCGCGTGTCGACCGAGGACGTCGCCTCGTCGAGGATCAGCAGCTCGGGGTCGGCGAGGAAGGCCCGCGCGATCGTGACCAGCTGCTTCTCGCCCGCCGAGAGGTTGGACCCCTCCTCGTCGATGACCGTGTCGTAGCCGTCGGGCAGCGAGTGCACGAAGCGGTCGACGAACGTCGCGCGCGCCGCCTCGAGCAGCTCCGCCTCGGTGGCCTCGGGCCGGCCGTAGAGGATGTTGTCGCGGATCGTCCCGCCGAACAGCCACGTGTCCTGCAGCACCATGCCGATCCGGCTGCGCAGGTCGGCCCGCGGCACGGAGGACACGTCGACCCCGTCGAGGGTGATCCGGCCGCCCTGCACCTCGTAGAACCGCATCACCAGGTTGACCAGCGTGGTCTTGCCCGCGCCGGTGGGGCCGACGATGGCGACGGTCTCCCCCGGCCGCGCGACCAGCGACAGGTCGGTGATCAGCGGCCGCTCCGGGTCGTAGGAGAAGGTGACGTCCTCGAACCGCACCTCGCCGCGGCCCCGCGCCGGCAGGGACGCGGGGTGGACGTCGTCGCGCACCTGCTCGTCGGCGTCGAGCAGCTCGAAGACCCGCTCGGCCGACGCCACGCCGGACTGCAGCAGGTTGGCCATCGAGGCGATCTGGGTCAGCGGCTGGCCGAACTGGCGGGTGTACTGGATGAACGCCTGGGCGTCGCCCAGGCTGATCGACCCGCCGGCCACCTTCAGCCCGCCGATGACCGCGACCACGACGTAGTTGAGGTTGCCGACGAACATCAGGATCGGCATGACCAGGCCGCTGACGAACTGCGCCCGGAACGAGGCGTCGTAGAGCTGGGTGTTGTGCTCGTCGAAGTCCCGCAGCACCTCGTCGCGCCGGCCGAACACCGTGACCAGGGCATGGCCCGAGAACGACTCCTCGATGTGGGCGTTGAGCCGCCCGGTGGTGCGCCACTGGGCCACGAACTGGTCCTTGGAGCGCTTCATCACCTGGGTGGTGGCGAAGATCGACACCGGCACCGAGACCAGCGCGACCAGCGCGAGGGTCGGTGAGATCCAGAACATCATCGACAGCACGGCCACCAGCATGAGCAGCGAGGTGAGCAGCTGGCTCATCGTCTGCTGCAGGCTCTGCGCGAGGTTGTCGATGTCGTTGGTGACCCGACTGAGCAGCTCGCCGCGCGGCTGCCGGTCGAAGTACTCCAGCGGCAGGCGGTGCACCTTGTCCTCGACCTCGCTGCGCAGGCGGTAGATCGTGCGCTGCACCACCTCGTTGATCAGGAAGCCCTGGGCGAAGGAGACGAAGGCGTAGGCGACGTAGAGGACCACGACGAGCAGGAGCACCGACCGCACCGCGGCGAAGTCGACTCCCTGACCCGGCACGAGGTGGGTCATGCCGGAGAGGAGGTCGGCCTGGCGGTCGTCGCCTCGGTCGCGCAGCCGCTGCACGGCCTGCTCCTGGGTCGCCCCGGCCGGCAGGGTGCGCCCGATCACGCCGGCGAAGATGAGGTCGGTCGCGCGGCCGAGGATCTTGGGCCCGAGCGCGTTGAGCGTCGCGGCGACGGCGGCGAGCGCGAGGACCACCAGGGCGCGCCCGCGCTCGGGCCGGAGCAGGCCGAGCACGCGCCGGGCGGACGGCTTGAAGTCGTGCGCCTTCTGGCCGACCATGGCGCCGCCGGGTCGACCGGGCATCGGGCCGGCGACGGCGCGCTCGGTGACCTTGATCGTCGTCCGGTCGCCCTGACCAGGCGCCGTGCCGCCGGTCTGCGGCGTCGTGTCGGCGCTCATGCGGCCTCCTCCGCGCTCGCCTGGGAGGCCACGATCTCCTGGTAGGTCGGGCACGTCTCGAGCAGCTCGTCGTGCCGCCCGCGCCCGACCACCGCGCCGTCCTCGAGGACGAGGATCTCGTCGGCGTCGCGGATGCTGGACACGCGCTGGGCGACCACCAGGACCGTCGCGTCCTGGGCGAGGGGCCGCAGCGCGGCCCGCAGGCGCGCCTCGGTGCCCACGTCGAGCGCGGAGAAGCAGTCGTCGAACAGGTAGATCCCGGGACGACCCACGAGCGCCCGCGCGATGGCCAGCCGCTGGCGCTGGCCGCCGGAGACGTTGGTGCCGCCCTGGGCGATGGCCGCGTCGAGCCCGCCCATCCGCTCGACGAAGTCGTCGGCCTGGGCGACCCGCAGGGCCTCCCAGACCTCGTCGTCGGTGGCGGCGGCCTTGCCGTGGCGGATGTTGCTGCCGACCGTGCCGGAGAACAGGAACGCCTTCTGCGGCACGAGGCCGACGGTGCGCCACAGCACCTCCGGCGGCAGGTCGCGCACGTCGACCCCATCGAGCCGCACCGCGCCGCCGGTGGCGTCGAAGAGCCGGGGCACGAGGTTGACCAGGGTCGACTTGCCGGCACCGGTGGAGCCGATCACCGCGACCGTGCGGCCGGGGGCCGCGGTCAGGGAGACCTCGCGCAGCACGGGCTGCTCGGCACCGGGGTAGCAGAACGAGACGTGGTCCAGCTCGAGCGCCCCGTGCCCCCGGTCACCGAGCATCCGGCGCACCGAGTCGTCGGCCGGGACGCCGCCCGCGGCGAGCGGGACGCTCGACTCGGTCTCCAGCACCTCGGTGATCCGGTCGGCGCAGACCGCGGAGCGCGGCACCATCATCAGCATGAAGGTCGCCATCATCACCGACATCAGGATCTGGGCGAGGTAGGACAGGAACGCGGTCAGCTCCCCGACCTGGGTGGTCCCGCCGTCGACCCGGTGGGCACCGAACCACAGCACCGCCACCATCGACAGGTTGAGGATGGTGAACACGGTCGGGAACATCGCGGCGAACCAGCGGCCGGCGCGCACCGAGACGTCGGTGAGGTCCTGGTTGTCCCGGGCGAAGCGCGTGCGCTCGTGGGGCTCGCGCACGAAGGCCCGGACCACGCGGATGCCGGTGATCTGCTCGCGCAGCACGCGGTTGACCTGGTCGATGCGCTGCTGCATCTGCCGGAACGACGGCACCATCTGCGAGGCGATGAAGCCCAGCGCGAGCACCAGGGTCGGCAGCAGGACCGCGACGATCCAGGACAGCCCGAGGTCCTCACGCATGGCCATGAGGACGCCGCCGACGAGCATGATCGGGGCGGAGACGAACATGTTGAGCCCCATCACCACCAGCATCTGCACCTGCTGCACGTCGTTGGTGGTGCGGGTGATCAGCGAGGGGGCGCCGAACTGCTCGACCTCGCGGGTCGAGAAGGACTCGACCCGGCGGAACAGCGACCCGCGCAGGTCGCGCCCGAGCGCCATGGCGGTGCGGGCACCGAACCACACCGCGGTCGCGGCGGCGACGATCGAGACCAGCGAGATCAGCAGCATCCAGCCGCCGGTGCGGACGATGTAGCCGGTGTCCCCGGTCACCACGCCGTTGTCGATGAGGTCGGCGTTGAGGCTGGGCAGGTAGAGCATGCCGACGACGTTGAGCAGCTGCAGCGCGACGATGGCGGCCACGGCGGGGCGATACGGCGCGAGGAGCTCGCGGACCAGCCGGACGAGGTTCACCGCGCCTCCCGGGACGCGGGTGCGGGGGCATCGCGGAGGACGCCGTGCAGGACGGTGTCGACGATCTCGTCGGCCGAGAGCGGCTCGCCACCGGAGAGCTCGGGGTGGGAGCCGGAGAAGGTGAGCATCCCCAGCAGCCGGCCGGCCTGCCGCGGACTGACCCGCAACGACGCCGCGTCGTCGAGGAGCAGCCGGTCGATCGCCCCGTCGGCCGCGGTGCGCCAGGAGCGGACCTCCTCCGCGGACGGGCCGCACCTCGCGCCCGCCTGGCCGCCGCGCACCGTGCGCAGGTGCACCGACGAGGGTCCCATCCAGCCCATCGCGCGCATCACGCCGCCCACGCGGTGGAACCGCTCCTGGTAGAGGCCGACCAGCGCGAGCATCCGGTCGCGCAGCGGCTGGTCGAGGGAGATGCGCCGGATCGCCTCGACCAGCGGGCTCGGGTCGAGCGCGCTGAGCGCGGCCGCCTCGACCAGCGCGTCCTTGGACCCGAAGGCCCGGAAGATCGTGCCCTCCGCGACCCCGGCGGCGTCGGCGATCTGGCGGCTGGTGACCGCCCGGCCGTGCTCCATCACCAGCGGGAGCGCCGCCGCGACCAGGGCGTGGCGTCGCTCCTCGGGAGCCATCGGCGCGGCGCGGGGGGTCATGCCCGCCAGCCTAAGTGAGTGAGCGCTCACTCACAACTCGATGTCCCGTCCACCTGGTCGATGCCGAGCGCGCGCAGGGCGTCGCGGGCGGGTCCGGGTCGACCGCAGTGACACCGCGACCTCAGGGGGCGAGCCGGTAGCGCTCCCAGGACCCGTCCTCGCGACGCTCGAACACGACCCGGTCGTGCAACCGACCCTTCCGTCCCTGCCAGAACTCGACGTACGTCGGCGCCACGCGGTAGCCGCCCCAGTGCGGCGGCCGCGCGACGTCGCGGCCGTCGTGCTCCTGCTCGAGCTGCTCGAGCCGCCGGTCGAGGGCCGCCCGGGACCCGACCCGCTGCGACTGCGGGGACGCCACGGCACCGAGCTGGGAGGGCCGCGGGCGGGAGGCGAAGTAGTCGTCGCTCTCACTGGCCTCCACGAGGGACGCCCTGCCCTCCACGCGCACCTGCCGCTGCAGGGGGTGCCAGGGGAACAGCAACGAGCACGCGGGGTGGGCGGCGAGCTCGCGGCCCTTGTGGGACTCGTAGTTGGAGTAGAAGACCAGACCGCGCTCGTCGAACCCCTTGCACAGCACCATCCGCGACGACGGCCGGCCGTCGTCCCCCACCGTGCTGACCACCATCGCCGTCGGGTCGTAGAGGTCGGCCTCGATCGCCTCGTCCATCCACCGGCGCAGCAGCGCGAGCGGGTCGTCGCCGGCCTCCTCCTCGGACAGCCCGGCGAGGGAGTAGTCCTCGCGCACCGCCCGCAGGTCGGCGGAGCGGTGGGTGCCGGCTTCGGGGAGCCGGTCGGGGCGCAGGTCGGGACCGTCGGGCATGTCGCGAATCTAGCCACCTGGTCGCGAGCGTGGCGCACGCTGCTGACCGCGCTCTCGACAGGTGGGGCAGAATGCCGAGCGACACGCATACCTGCCAAGGAGGCCGAATGACCGAGGTACACCACGGGCTCGAGGGCGTCGTCGCGTTCGAGACCCAGATCGCCGAGCCCGACAAGGAGGGCTCCGCGCTCCGCTACCGCGGTGTCGACATCGAGGAGATCGTCGGCCGCATCCCGTTCGAGAAGGTCTGGGGCCTGCTCATCGACGGCAGGTTCGAGCCCGGCCTCCCGGCCGCCGAGCCCTACACCCTCCCGATCCACACCGGGGACGTCCGCGCCGACGTGCAGTCGGCCGTCGCGATGCTCGCCCCGATGCTGGGCATGGGCCAGACCTACGACATCAGCGACGAGCAGGCCCGCACCGACCTGGCCCGCGTCGCGGTGATGGTGCTCTCCTACGCCGCCCAGGCCGCGCGCGGCCTCGGCAAGCCGATCGTCCCGCAGGCCGAGGTCGATGGCGGCGCCACGCTGGCGGAGAAGTTCCTCATCCGCTGGAAGGGCGAGGCCGACCCCAAGCACGTCAAGGCGATCGACGCCTACTGGAGCAGCGCCGCCGAGCACGGCATGAACGCCTCCACCTTCACCGCGCGCGTGATCACCTCGACCGGCGCCGACGTCGCCGCCGCGTTCTCGGGGGCGATCGGCGCGATGTCCGGCCCGCTGCACGGCGGTGCGCCCTCGCGGGTGCTCGGGATGATCGAGGACGTCGAGAAGTCCGGCGACGCCGACGCCTACGTCAAGCAGCTGCTGGACTCCGGCGAGCGCCTGATGGGCTTCGGCCACCGCGTCTACCGCGCCGAGGACCCGCGGGCCCGCGTGCTGCGGCGCACGGCCAAGGAGCTGGGCGCACCCCGCTACGAGGTCGCCGAGCGGCTCGAGCAGGCCGCGCTCAAGGAGCTGCGCGAGCGCCGCCCCGACCGCGTCCTGGAGACCAACGTGGAGTTCTGGGCGGCCATCGTCCTGGACTTCGCCGAGGTGCCGGCCAACATGTTCACCTCGATGTTCACCTGCGCACGCACCGGTGGCTGGTCGGCCCACATCCTCGAGCAGAAGACGACGGGCCGCCTGATCCGCCCGTCGGCGATCTACACCGGCCCGAGCACCCGTCCGGCCTCCGAGATCGAGGGCTGGAACGAGGCCTGGGGCAACACCACCGCCGACGACGAGCTCGTGGGTGGCGTCGACGAGTGACCGGCCCGGCCGGTCACCGCGCGAGCGTCGCCTGCTGACGATCGCAGCCGTCCTGCTGGCCGGGGCGGTCGTGTACGCCGTGGGCGCCTCGCGCGACGACGTCACCGTCCCCACGGGCGTGCGCGCCACCTGGGCCGGCCGGGAGGGGTCGGCGCCGTGCGTCTACGCCGGCGGCCGGGTCGAGGCGCGGGTGCACCTCGAGGGGGTCGTCCCGCGACCCCAGCAGGTCACCGTGACGGTCACGGCGTACGCCGACGAGGACACCTCCCGGGCGGTCGGCACCGGCCGCCGTACCGTGACCGTGGACGGCAGCGTCGACCGGGAGGTCACGCTCACGGTCCGGGTCGACCGCGCCCCGCACGTCGGCGACGACGGCGCGGCCGCCTGCCGGCTGGGCTGAGCTCAGTCCTGCGGCGGCGTCTCCCGCCGCAGGTGGTGGTCGAACCAGCGCTGCATGCTGCCCACCACCCCGGCGGTCTCCTGCACGAAGCGGCCCAACGCGTCCCCGGTGTTGCCGAACGCCTCGGAGTAGGACTGCGCCGCCTCGGCCGCGGCGCCGGCCATGCTCGCGCTGTCGTCGTCCTCGCGCCGCGGGTAGTCCCCGCCGAGGATCGTGGTGTAGGCGCCCGAGTCGACCCACCGCCGGAGCTCGCTGGAGCGCACCACCAGGAACGGGTGGCTGGCCCGCTCCATCAGCATGATCTTGAGGATCGACTCGCGCAGGTCGCCGCTCTCGTCGTACTCGCGGCCCTGCTCGAGGTAGGAGGTGGCGTCCAGCTCCTCGAGGTGACCGCCGCTCGCCGCCTTCATGTGGGCGCGCATCGCGACCGCCGGGTCCTGGGTCGCGAGCAGGCCGGCGCGGTCGGCGGAGAGCTCGGCCTTGCGCGCCCACTCCATCAGCGCCGCCAGGATCACCCGGATGCCGAGCCCACCGAGCGGGATCGCCGACAGCACGCCGCTGATCGCGAGCACGCGCTGCAGCAGCGTCTGGTAGAGCGCGTGGCCGCTGAGCGCGTGGCCGAGCTCGTGGGCGATGACGAAGCGCAGCTCCTCCTCGTCGAGCAGGTCCACCAGAGCCGAGTTGAGCACGATGATCGGCTTGTCCATGCCGACCGTCATCGCGTTGAGGGTCGGGTCGGCCCGGACGTACATCTCCGGCAGGCGTGGCGCGTCGAGCGTCGCCCCGACCTCGGCCAGCAGCCGGTGCAACGTGCCGAACTGGCGCTCGTCGACGCGCACCGCCGAGCCGAGGAACATCAACCGGAACGCGCGCTCCGAGAGCAGTCCGGACATCGCCTTGAGCAGGGTGTCGAAGCCCTTGAGCCGGCGCATCGCGACCAGCGCGCCCTTGTCGGCGGGATGCTCCCACGCGCGCGAGGAGATGCCGGGCAGACGGACCAGGGCGCGGGCGGGAGGCTGGGTCATCCGCCGATCCTGCCCCAACCCGGGGCCCGACGAGAAGCAACCGATCGGTCAGTCGGCCCGCGTGTCCCTCGCCGGCCCGGTCAGCGTGTCGTCGAGCCGGCGGCCGAAGTAGCGCGCGGTCGGGAAGTCCTTGTAGTGGCCGAACGGGGTGACCCGGACGTAGCCGGAGGACTCGTAGAGCCCGATCGCCTCCGGCTGCCGCAGCCCCGTCTCCAGCACGAGCACGTCGCAGCCGTCCTCGCGGGCCGAGGCCTCCAGCCTCCGCAGCACGAGCCGGGCGAGACCGGTGCGGCGTGCCGCCGGGGCGACGTACATCCGCTTGACCTCGGCGACCCGGGTGCCCTCGAGGCCCACGACTCCCACCAGGTCGGGGCGCAGCCGCCAGCCGCCCATCGCGACCGGCCGCCCGTCGAGCTCGGCGAGGAAGAACCGGCCCTGCGGGGCGGCGAAGGCCGCCACGTCCACCGGGCCCTCGTCGGGACCGCCGTAGCGCACGACGTACTCGGCCTGGACCTCCTCGACCAGCCGCTGCACGCGCGGGTCGTCGTAGACCGCCTCCTCGAGGCTCACGGGCACGTGGACACACTCCAGACGACGTCGGGACGGGATGCCAGAATAGAGAGCCCCGACAGCGTCGTCAGGACCCCCACACACCGTGCCGCCCCCTGCGAGAGAAGGACCCGTGACCGACGCGATCACCATCCCCGCCGACCTCCTGCCCGCGGACGGCCGCTTCGGGGCCGGACCCTCCAAGATCCGGGTCGAGGCCCTCGACGCGCTGGCCGCGACGGGCACCTCGCTCATGGGCACCAGCCACCGCCAGGCACCCGTGCGCCAGACGGTCGGCCGGGTGCGCGAGGGGCTGGCCGCGCTCTTCTCGCTGCCGGAGGGCCACGAGGTGGTGCTGGGCAACGGCGGCGCCACGGCGTTCTGGGACATCGCGACGTTCGGGCTGATCCGCGAGAGGAGCCAGCACCTGAGCTTCGGCGAGTTCAGCAGCAAGTTCGCCAAGGCCGCGCAGGAGGCGCCCTTCCTCGCCGACCCCTCGGTGGTCGGCAGCGAGCCCGGCAGCCGCCCCGACCCGGTCGCCGAGCCCGGGGTCGACGCCTACGCCTGGGCGCACAACGAGACCTCGACCGCGGTGATGGCCCCGGTCCACCGGGTCGAGGGCGCCGACGAGGGCGCGCTCGTGCTGGTCGACGCCACCTCGGGCGCCGGCGGCCTGCCGGTCGACCTGACCGAGGTCGACGCCTACTACTTCGCGCCGCAGAAGTGCTTCGCCTCCGACGGCGGCCTCTGGGTCGCGATCATGTCCCCGGCCGCGCTCGAGCGCGCCGCCGAGATCGCCGCGAGCGACCGCTGGGTGCCGGCGTTCTTCGACCTGCCGACCGCGATCGACAACTCCGCCAAGAACCAGACCTACAACACCCCGTCGGTCGCGACGCTGTTCCTCATGGCCGAGCAGCTGGACTGGATGAACGCCCGCGGCGGGCTCAAGGGCATGGTCGAGCGCACCACGCAGAGCTCCCAGGCGCTCTACGGCTGGGCCGAGCGCACGTCCTACACCACGCCCTACGTCACCGACCCCAGCCACCGCTCGCTGGTGATCGGCACGGTCGACCTCGACGAGTCGATCGACGCCGCCCGGGTCGCCGCGGTCCTGCGGGCCAACGGCGTGGTCGACACCGAGCCCTACCGCAAGCTCGGCCGCAACCAGCTGCGGATCGCGATGTACCCCGCCATCGACCCTGCCGACGTCGAGGCGCTCACCGTGACCATCGACCACGTCGTCGGGCGGCTCTGAGCCGCCGCATCCGGAAGGCCAGACCCACCAGGGAGCAGGTGCCGAGCACGATCCCGACGAGGGTCCACGGCACCGCGCCCTGCCGGGTCAGGGCGTCCAGGCGCGGTTCCGGCTGGTCCCGGGGCACGGGCGTCACGCGCGACTCGGCCGACTCGGCCGGGCGCAGCTCGGCCAGGATGCGGCGCGGGATCGGCACGACCTGGACGGGCTCGCCCGCACCCTCCGAGGAGATCAGCAGGCTCCGCCCGCCGCGGCGCACGTCGACGCCCTCGCCCTGCCGCTGGTCGGGCAGCTCGAAGCTGTCGACGCGACGCCACGGCTCCCCGGTGGTGTCGAGGACGTAGGCGCGGGAGTAGTCGCGCAGCACCGCGTGGCGGCCGTCGGGGAAGAACGCCCCGTCGGTGACGACCCCCGGCGCCTGCCCGATCGCCCGGAGCCGGTGAGGCCGGTCGGTGCGCAGGTCCCGCGGGGCGGCGTACACCCGGCCGCCGAGGAGGCCCTTGCTCACGACGTAGAGCCGGCCGGTGCGCGGGTGCACCAGCAGCGTCTCGGCGTCGACCGGACCGTCGCGGTAGGCCAGGTCGTAGCGCGTCGAGGGCACCTCGCGGTCCCCGTCGTGCAGGGCCGGCAGGCGGTAGACCTGCACCCCCGCGCGGACGCTGCCGTTGTCGCCGATGTCGCCGACCCAGATGTGGCCGCCGGGACCGCGGGTGATCGCCTCGACGTCGACCGCGTCCCCGGCGTACGTCGCATGGCCGACCGTGCGGCCCGTGCGGGGGTCGAGCACGTAGACGACCGCGCCGTCGCCGGAGTCGTTGATCGTGAGCACCCGGTGGGCCGGACCGCGCCCGACCTCCACCAGCCCGCTCGACTCGGTGATCTGCGGGTCCTGGAGGGTGAACAGGTCGTCGGCGAGCACCGGCGCCACCACGAGGCTCGCCGCCAGGAGCGCCGGGATCACCGCAGACGCTCCGCCAGCGCGGGCCGCACGGGCCACTGCCGGAGCAGCTCGTCGAGCTCGGCCTGCGCCTGCGCGCCGTCGCCACCGGTGCGCACCGCGCGGAGCAGCGTGTTGCGGGGGGTGTGGGCGCTGTCGACGAACTCGACCACGTCCACGCGGTAGCCCCGGGTGCGCAGCAGCAGGGCGCGCACCGCGTCGGTCAGGGTGTCGGCGAACCGCTCGCGCAGGATGCCGTCGCGCAGCAGCGCGCCGTGGCCCGGCGGCGGTGCCACCGCCCGCAGCTGGACGGAGAGGTCGTGGTGGCAGCACGGGGCGGCGAGCACGAGCGGAGCCCCCCACGCGACGGCCTGGGCCAGCGCGTCGTCGGTCGCGGTGTCGCAGGCGTGCAGCGCCAGGACGACGTCGGGCTGCTCGGCCGGCGCCCACCCGTCGATGCCCCCGACCACGAACTCGGTCTCCCCGACCAGGCCCAGCCGCTCGGCCACGCCGGAGTTGTGGTCGCGTGACTGCGTCTTGACGTCGACGCCGGTCGTGCGGACCGGGAGCCCGAGCACGGCGGTGAGGTAGCGGTGGGCGGCGAAGGTGAGGTAGGCGTTGCCGCACCCGAGGTCGACCACCCGCAGCGGCTGCTCGTCCGTGGGGCGACGCACCGCCCCCGACGCGATCGCCTCGGCCAGGGCGAGGTCGAGCGCGCGGACCAGCTCCTCGACCTGGCGGTACTTCGCCTGGCGGCTCGGCTTGACCCGTCCCTGGGCGTCGGAGATGCCGAGCTCGCGCAGCACCGGGTCGTCCTCGGGCAGCAGCCGCGGCTTGGTCCGGTCGTGGGTGCGCTCCGGCGGCGCCTGGGTGGTGGCGCTGCCGCGGTGCACGAGCAGCCGCCCCTTCTTGGTCACCCGCGCCTGCAGGGTCTCGGCGGCGGTCTCCACGTGCCAGCTGGCGAACCCCTCCGCGAGCAGCTCGTCCACGGCCTCCGGGGCCGCCCCGGGGTCGTGGTTGGCGGTGAACGCCTGCGTGTCGTCGTAGGCCACGACCTGGAGACGGCGACCGGCCTTGAGGTCGACGTAGCGCAGCTCCACGCGGCGCCAGCGGGGCTGGGCCCCGCGCTGCCGCCCGGACGCGACGGCGCGGCGCAGGCCCTCGGCGTCGAGGAGGGCTAGGCGGACCTGCGCTGCGGCGTCGCCGGCTCGCTGGTGTCGACCGGGACCCCCGGGACCCTCACCCACGGGTGACGGCGCTGACCACGACGATCACGATCAGCAGGACCAGGGCGCCCGGGATGACCAGGCGACGGTAGCGGGGGTTCACTCCCAGGATTGTAGAGAGCGTCCTTGCCGTGGCGTGCGACCAGGAGGGCCAGCACGCCCAGCGTCCCGAACAGGGTGCCCAGACCGCCTCCGATCAGGGACCACCGGGGACCGAACATGTCGGCCAGCCAGCCGATCAGCGGGGCGCCCAGCGGGGTGCCGCCCATGAAGACCATGAGGTAGATCGCCATGATCCGGCCGCGCAGGTGGGCGGGCGCGGTGAGCTGGGTCACCGCGTTGGCCGAGGTGATCGTGGTCATCGCGGTGATGCCGATCAGCGGGGTCATCAGCGCGAAGGTGGTGTAGGTCGGCATCAGCCCGAAGACCACCTCGACCGAGCCGAACACGACCGCGGCCACCACGACCAGCCGCACCGTGGGGCGCTCGCGCCGCGCGGCCAGCAGCGAGCCGGCGATCGAGCCGAAGGCCATCGTGGTGCCGAGCAGGCCGTACTCACCCGCGCCCTTGCCGAACGCCTGGGTCGCCATCAGCGCCGAGGTCATCTGGAAGTTGAGCCCGAACGTGCCGGTGAACCCCATCACGGCGATGACCAGGATCAGGTCGGGGCGGGTGCGCAGGTAGGCCACCCCGTCGCGGATCCTGCCCTTGGGGCGGCTGCGGTCCAGTGACCGGTCGCGGCGTCCGGCGTGCACCCCGGACAGCGCGGTGAGCACCGCGACGTAGGAGGCGGCATTGATCAGGATCACCACGCCGGTGGCCCACTCCCCCGAGCCCAGCGCGGCGATCATCAGGCCCGCGACGGCGGGGCCGACGATGCGGCCGGCGTTGAACGAGACCGAGTTGAGGCTGACCGCGTTGGCCAGGTCGTCGGGGCCCACCATCTCGCTGACGAACGACTGCCGCACGGGGGCGTCGAAGGCGGTGGCGATGCCGAAGCTGAACGACAGGGCGTAGATGTGCCACACCTCGACCGACCCGGTCAGCGCCAGCACGCCCAGCACGGCGGCGGGCACGGCCATCGACGCCTGGGTGATCATCAGCATCGTGCGCTTGGGCAGCCGGTCGGCCAGCGCCCCGGCGTACGCCGAGAACAGCAGGATCGGCAGGAACTGCAGGCCGGTGGTGATGCCGAGCGCGGAGGCGCTGCCCCCGGTGACGACCAGCACCAGCCAGTCCTGGGCGACGCGCTGCATCCAGGTGCCGACGTTGGAGACGAAGCCGCCCGCCGCGTAGCGGCGGTAGTCGCGGTGGGCCAGGCTGCGGAACGTCGGGCTCACCGGCAGCTCCCCGCCAGCCGCTCGAGGAGCGGCGCCGCGGCGGCGAGGACGGCGCGCTCGTCGGGGGCCAGCTCGGCGAGGGCACGGGCCAGCCAGGCGTCGCGACGGCGCCGGTCGGCCACGAGGGTGTCCCTGCCCTCGGCGGTCAGGGTCACCAGGACCTGGCGGCCGTCGCTCGGGTGCGGGCGACGGCTGACCAGGCCGAGCTCCTCGAGGGAGGCGATGGTGCGGGTCATCGACGGCGGCTTGACGCCCTCCGACTCCGCGAGCGCACCGATGCTCAGGTCGCCGTCGCAGTGCAGGCGGGCGATGACCCCGATCTGGCCGAGGCTGACCTCGGCCCCGTGGAGACGCTCGGTGCGCAGGCGGCGGTTCACCCGGGCGATCGCCACGCGCAAGGAGGACGCCAGCGCCGGAGACACGTTGCGGGTCTCGGCAGCAGCAGGCATGTCGTTAGTCTAGGTCATTACCTTTGCTAACAAAAGTGGTCAGGGAGGCGCCTCCGCCGCGCCTCGGCTACTCGACCCCGAGGAGCTGGCGGATCGGGGCGATGGCGAAGTAGACGACGAACATCGCCGCCACCACCCACATCAGACCGCCGATCTCGCGGCTCTTGCCGTGCACGAGCTTGATCACGACGTGGGCGATGAAGCCCGCACCGATGCCGACGGTGATGTTGTAGGTGAAGGGCATCAGCACGATCGTGAGGAACGCCGGGATGGCGATCTCCAGGTCGTCCCAGTCGATGTTCTTGACCTGGGTCATCATCAGGAAGCCGACGAGCACCAGCGCCGGCGTCGCGGCCTCGTTGGGGATGATCTCGACCAGCGGCGTGAAGATCGTCGCCAGCAGGAACAGCGCGCCGGTGACCACCGACGCCAGGCCGGTGCGGGCGCCCTCGCCGACACCGGAGGCGGACTCGATGTAGGAGGTGTTGGACGACACCGAAGCGGCACCACCGGCCGCGGCGGCGATCGAGTCGACGATCAGGATCGCCTCGCTCTTGGGCGGGATGCCCTGGGCGTCCAGCAGGCCGGCCTCCGCGCCGATCGCGGTCATCGTGCCCATGGTGTCGAAGAAGTCGGCCAGCAGGAGGGTGAAGATCAGCAGCGCGATCGCGATGAACGCCGCGGCGTCGTAGCCGCCGATGGTGTCGCCGAGCTTGCCGATGTCGTCGAAGATCGCCAGGTGCCACAGGTCGTCGAGCTGGCTGAACGGGGAGGAGACGACGTCGCCGGGGAGGGTGGGGACATTGAGGTTCCAGCCCCTGAGGTTGGTCTCGTCGGCCGAGACGACCGTCGGACCCACGTCGGCCAGGGCCTCCACGAGGATCGCCAGGATCGTCGTCGCCAGGATCGAGATGAGGATCGCGCCCTTCACCCCGCGCGAGTAGAGCGCGATCACCAGGAAGAGCCCGACCACGAAGACCAGCGTCGGCCAGCCGTCGAGCAGGCCGCCGATGCCGAGCTCGACCGGCACCGGACCGGCGCCGGTGCGGCGCACGAACCCCGCGTCGACCAGTCCGATCAGCGCGATGAACAGGCCGATGCCCACGCTGATCGCGGTCTTGAGGGACGCGGGCACGGTCCTGAAGACCGCGGTCCGGAAGCCGGTGAGCACCAGCACCAGGATGATCACGCCCTCGAGGAAGACGAAGGTCATCGCCTGGTTCCAGGTGTAGACCTTGGCGATCGAGAAGGTGACGAACGCGTTGAGACCGAGACCGGTGGCCAGCGCCAGCGGGTAGCGCGCCACCACGCCCATCAGCATGGTCATCAGGCCCGCCACGACCGCGGTGGCCAGGGCGATCAGCGGGGTGTTCGGGGCGTCGCCGCCGCCGAGGTACTTCCCCGCCCCGTCGGTCTGGGTGCCGATGATGAGCGGGTTGAGGACGATGATGTAGGCCATCGTGAAGAAGGTGACGACGCCACCTCTGACCTCACGACCGACCGTCGACCCTCGCTCGGTGATCTTGAAGAACGTGTCCACGTGAGTGGGCTGCCTCTCGCACAGTGAGCCGGGCACGGCGGTGCGCGCCGTTGCGCCCGTGCCGGGAGAACCTTAGACCGGCTCGCGTGCGCCGCAGGTGCCGGATCGCCCGCACGCAACCTCAGGCCGAGTCCGGCTTGGTCGCGGCGCCGGCGACCTTGCCCAGCAGCGTGTCGGGCACGAGGCCCGAGACGGCGACCTGGATCGCGGTCTTGAGCCCGCCGCCGGCCACCGAGGCCTCCTCGTCGAGCATCGCCTCGACGCCCTCCTCCGCGACCCGCTCGGCGCTGTCCTTGGGGCCGGCCCCGACGCGCGTCCCGCGCATGTCGGCGCGGTCCCAGAACGGGGTCTCGGTCGGACCCGGGAGCAGGGAGGTCACGCTGACGCCGGTGTCCTTCAGCTCCTCGCGCAGTCCCTCGGCGAAGCTGTGGTCGAAGGCCTTGGACGCGGCGTACGTCGTCTGCCACGGCCCGGGAGCCGTGGCCGCGATCGAGGCGGTCACCAGCACGTGCCCGGTCCCCCGCTCGACCATGTCCTGGAGCACCAGGTGGGCCAGGTGCACCACCGAGCGGCAGTTGAGGTCGACCAGGCGCAGGTGCTCCTCGAGGTCGGTCCGGTCGAAGCGACCGCCGACGCCGACGCCGGCGTTGAGCACGAGCGCGTGCAGCGGACGGCCGGTCGCCCGCACGGCGGCGTGCAGCTCCTCCACGCCCTCGCGCGTGCTGAGGTCGACCTGGACGGCCTGGACGCCGCCACCCCCCGCGGCGAGCTCGGCGGCGGCGGTCTCGATCTCGGGCTCGTCGGCGGCGACCACCAGGTCGAAGCCGCGGTCGGCGAGCTCGGCGGCGACGGCGCGGCCGAGGCCGGTGGAGGCCCCGGTGACCAGGGCGAGGGGGGCGGGGACGGAGGCGAGGCTCTGGGTCATCCGCGCCGGTACCCCGATGCCTCCCGCGGCACCGCTGCGCGGGTCCTGGGCCTGTAGGTTCAGCACGTGGAGTCACCCCAGCCGGAGCCGGCGACCGAGCCGGTGGCGCAGCCGATCAAGGCGCGCATGACGCGCGGCGAGGTGGTCGAGGCGCCCATCCAGCCCCTCGACGTCACCGGCCTGCGCACGGTGGGCGTCGGGACGACCGGCTTCCTGGGCGCGACGCTCTACCTGCTGGTCTTCCAGCTCGACTGGATGCGCGAGACGGGCCGGCTGTGGTGGCTGTGGACCTGTTTCGCCGGGCTGGGACTCGGGGTATTCGGATATGTGTACTGCACCCGGCGGGCCCGCCAGGTCCTCCCGGACGGCCGCCACGGAGCCATCGAGGAGACCTGAGTGAGCGAGCCCCGCGACGTCCTGCTGTTCGACATCGACGGGACCCTCGTCGACACCACCTACCACCACGCCATGTGCTGGCACCGCGCCTTCACCCGCCTGGGCCACGACGTCACGGTCAACCGCCTGCACCGGCTGATCGGCATGGGTGGCGACCGGCTGCCGGCCGCCGCCTGCGGCCAGGAGGTCGAGGAGCGCGACGGCGACGCGCTGCGCGAGGCCTGGGGCGAGGAGTACGCCGAGGTCGCCGACCTCGTGCGTCCCGTCCCCGGGGCCGCGGAGACGGTGCGCGCGCTGGTCGATGCCGGCTACGTCGTCGCGCTGCCCTCCTCGGGCGAGCGGACGTTCGCCGAGAAGGCCGTGACCCAGCTGGGCATCGAGGAGCTCGTCACCGTGCTCACCACCAGCTCCGACGCCGAGGAGTCCAAGCCGGACCCCGAGCTCGTCGACGCCACGCTGGCCAAGGTGCGCGAGGACCACGCCGACGTGCGGCGCGCGCTGCTGGTCGGGGACACGCCGTACGACGTCGAGGCGGCGCACCGGGCCGGCCTGCCGTGCGTGGGCGTGCTGACCGGCGGGTTCTCCGAGGCCGAGCTCGAGGGCGCGGCGGTCGTGCTGGAGGACGTGACCGCGCTGACCCCGGACCTCGTGGAGCAGGTGCTCAGCGCAGGGTCGTGAGGACCGACGCCGCGGTCCGTCGCCCGGAGACCAGGGTCCCCTGGATGGAGCTGGTGTCGCGGTGGTCGCCGCACACGTGCACCTCACCGGTCGCGTGCGGGACACGGACCGGGTGGCGCAACGAGTAGGGCGGCAGCATCAGCGGCAGCGCGTGCGGCACGTCGTGGCGGCCGACCAGCTCCCAGCCCTCGTCGGGCACGCCGTGCAGCGCGGTCGCCAGCTCGCGCACGCGACGCTCGTCGGGCAGCGCCTCGCCGCGGCGGTGGATCACCGAGGTGGCGACCAGCCCCACCCCGCTCGGAGCGTACGACGGCGCTGCCGCGGACATCGCGACCGTGTTGGCGATCGGCGACCCGTCGGCGTCGGTGACCAGGCGGCCCCGCTGGCCCGGCCACACCGGCGTCGAGTGCCACCACGTGGTGACCCCGCCCGCTCCCCGCACGGGCCCCAGCGTCGGGAGCAGCTCGTGGGCCGTCCAGTGGTCGGTGGCCACGACGACGGCACGTGCGGCGACCCGGCCGGAGTCGGTCTCGACGCCGTCGGCCGCGACCGCACGGACGGGGGTCTCCAGTTGCACGGCGCCCTCGGGCAGCGCGGAGGCGACCTGCTCGGGCATCGCCTGCATGCCGCGGGCCGGCACGGTGGAGCGGCCCCGGGCGAACATCCGCACCATCAGGTCGACGAACCGGCGCGAGGTGCGCAGCTCGGGCTCCAGGGCGAGGCCGGCGAAGAACGGCTTGAGCACCACCTCGAGGGTGCGCGGGGTGAGCCCGGCCTGGCGCCAGGCCTCCCGGGCCGGCACGTCGTCGCGGGCCCGCAGGCGCGGGACGGGCAGCGCGGCGCAGGCGCCGACGTAGGCCCCGAGCCGCAGCTTCTGGCCCCACGGGACCAGGTCGGTGGTGACCAGGCCCGGCAGGCCGGTGGGCTGGGCCAGCGGGTTGGCGATGGTGTGCATCTCGCCGCCCTGCCGCACGTCGACGGCGTCGTCGAGACGGCACAGGTCCAGCGCGTCGAGGTCGAGGGCCCACGAGAGCGCCGGGTAGGCGGTGTTGAGCACCTGGAACCCGCGGTCGAGCCGGAACCCGTCGACCCGGTCGGTGCGGATCCGCCCGCCGACCCCGTCGGAGGCCTCGAGCACGACCACCTCGCGCCCTGCCCGGGCCAGCTCACGGGCGCAGACCAGCCCGGCCAGCCCGGCGCCGACCACGACGACCTCGTGCTCCTCGCTCATCGGCGCTCCGCTCCGTCTCGACCTGTGGCCAGGGCCCAGCGTGCCAGCAGGGTGCCGTCGGCCTCCACCAGGCTGGTCAGCCGTGCGCCGACGGCCGACCCGGCGCCGCTCATGACCCGCGGGTGGTCGCCGCCGACCAGCGTCGGCACCGTGGTCAGGCACAGCTCGTCGACGAGCCGCGCCGCGACCAGGTCGGCGAGCAGGCGGGGTCCGCCCTCGCACAGCAGACTGTCGAGCCCCCGCTCGTGCAGCGCCGGGCGCAGGCGGGCCAGCTCGACCTCGTCGTCGCCGAGCACCAGGACCCGGTCGTCGCCGAGGACCTCGCGCGCCAGCCCGAGCCCGGGCGAGGAGGCGCACGTCGCCAGCAGCGCACCACCGTCCCGCAGCCGGTCGGGCACCTGGCCGCGACGGCTGACCAGCACGATCGGCACCGCGCCCGGGCCGTAGCCCTCGTCGCGCGCTGTCCCGGCGCCGACCACGACCGCGTCGGCGTGGCGGCGGAGCGCGGCGAAGACCACGTGGTCGGCCTCGTCGTTGATCGACCCGCTGCGGCCGTCGGCGCCGGTGGCGCTGCCGTCGAGGGTGCTGACCATGGTGGCCCGCAGCCAGGGACCCGGCGGTGGCCGGTAGGCCCCGGCCACCTCGTCGTCGGTCAGCTCGCGCGGGGCGCCGGGCCCGAGCAGCAGCCGCATCAGGGCCGCTCCCACGAGCCCACCCACCAGGCCACACCGTGGGTGGCCTCGGCGTGGGTCAGCCCGCCCGCGGCCCCGCAGGTCGCCCGGGCCAGCCACTGCAGGACGGGCAGGTCGTGGCACCACAGCTCGCGGGCGAGGGCCTCGTCGAGGGCCAGCGCGTCGTCGGCCGGGCCGCCGCGCAGCGCCTTCTCGAGGGTCTCGTCGAAGCCGGCCGCGCGCGGGTCGAGGTGGCCCGGCGCCTTCTCGGTGCGGCAGGCCGACCCGTTGGCGACCACGAGCACCGGGCCGTCGAGGTCGGTGGCGAGCTCGCCGGACCACCCGGCCTCCACGAGGAGGTGGCGGGCGATCCGCACGCCGGCCGGCACCTCGGCGCCCCGGGTCACGTTGTCCTCGCGGGCCGGCGCGGTCACCACGGTCACAGGCCCGTCCGCCAGCGCCGCCACGGCTTCGCGGCAGGCGGACCGCAGCGCGGGCACGGGGTCCACCCGGCCGGCGTACTCGGGGAGCAGGAGCAGGGTGGAGGGCACCAGCACGGTGGTCACGCGAGCCCCCGGACCATCCGGCGCGGCCGCTGGGTGCCCTGGATCGCGGCGACCATGTCGAGCACCTGACGGGTCTCGACCACCTCGTGCACGCGGTAGACGCGCGCCCCCTTGAGCGCGCTGACCGCGGTCGCGGCAAGCGTGCCGACGAGGCGTTCGCCGACCGGCAGGTCGAGGCTCTCGCCGACGAAGTCCTTGTTGGACAGCGACACCAGCACCGGCCAGCCGGTCGCGGTCATCTCCTCCAGGCGTCGCGTGAGCTCGAGCGAGTGCAGGGTGTTCTTGCCGAAGTCGTGGGCCGGGTCGATCACCAGTCGGCTCGGGTCGACCCCGGCGGCCACCGCGCGCTCGGCGTAGGCGACGGTGTCGGCGATCGCCGAGGCGACCACGTCGGCGTACTCGATGCGGAACGGGCGCGTGCGCGGCGTGACCCCGCCGGTGTGCGTGCAGACCATGCCCGCCCCATGCCTGGCCGCGACGTCGACCAGCCGGGGGTCGACGCCGCCCCAGGCGTCGTTGAGCACGTCGGCGCCGGCCTGGCAGACCGCCTCGCCGACCTCCGCGCGCCACGTGTCGACGCTGATCACCAGGTCGGGGAAGGCCGAGCGCACCCGCGCCACGAACCCCTCGACCCGGCGCCGCTCCTCGGTGGCGTCGACCTCGTCCCCGGGCGCGGCCTTGATGCCGCCGATGTCGACGACGTCGGCGCCCTGCTCGACCACCTGCGTGACCCGGTCGAACGCCCTGTCCTCGGCCCAGGTGGCGCCCTTGTCGTAGAACGAGTCCGGGGTGCGGTTGACGATCGCCATCACCAGCGTCGCCTCGGGCGGGAACGCGTGGCGGCCGAGCCTCAGCTCGCTGGGCTCGCGGGGGGCGGCGGTCACGGCGACAGCCTCCCACCCGCCGCCAAGGACGCCGCCGGAGGCCGCTCGCGCACGTCGACCGGATGTAGCGTGGCGACCGGGTCGGAGACCCGGTCGTCACGCGCCGGGCCCGGCACGAACTGGGTCAGCGGCAGGACCTCGACCGGAGCGTCGAGACCGGAGCGTCGGGCCACGGCCGCGGTGAGCTGGGCGGCCATCCGCCCGAGGTCCAGCAGCGCCTGGTGGCGGTGGGCGCGGCGGCCGAGGTCGACCTGCGCGATCGCCTCGAGTCCCAGCCGGTCGTAGGTGTCGACCACGCTGGCGATCTCGACGGCGTACCCCGTCGGGACCGCGAGCGAGGCGAGGTGGTCGCGGCGCACCGCCCACTCCCCGGCGAGCGGCTGCACGAGTCCGCCGAGCGCGGGGCGGTGCAGGGCCAGCAGCGGGCGGGCGACGAGCTCGGTGACCCGTCCGCCCTCGTAGGCCGACTCCGGGTGCTGCGCGTCGCGGAACGGCCGCTCGTAGTAGCCCTTGACCAGCTGGACCTCGGGCCGGACCAGCAGCGGGCCGAGCAGCCCGGGCACGAAGTGGGTGTCCCAGTCGACCAGGTCGGCGTCCATGAAGACCACGAGGTCGCCACGGGTGACGAACTGCGACTTCCACATCGCCTCCCCCTTGCCGGGGAAGGTGCCCAGGTCCGGCCGGATCTCTGCGGCGCTGAACACCTCGGCGCCCGCCCCCGCCGCGACCGCCGACGTCGCGTCGGTGGAGTCGGAGTCGATCACCACGACCTCGTCGAGCAGGGCCGTGGTCTCCACCAGCGCCTCGCGCACCCGGCCGACCACGTCGCCGACGGTGGCCGCCTCGTTGCGGGCGGGCACGACGAGGCTCACCGAGTGCCCGCCCGCGGCCTTGGCGTCGAGCAGGTCGCCCAGCGACCAGTCGGACCAGTGGTGCGAGCGGGCCACGTCAGGCGAGCTTCGTCAGGATCAGCTCGCGCACCCTGGCGGCGTCGGCCTGTCCCCGCATCTCCTTCATCACCGCGCCGATCAGCGCCCCGGCCGCGGCGTGCTTGCCGTCACGGATCTTGTCGGCCACACCGGGGTTGGCCTCGATCGCGCGGTCCACCGCGGCGGACAGGGCGCCGTCGTCGCTGACCACCGCCAGCCCGCGCGACTCCACGACCGCGTCGGGCTCGCCCTCGCCGGCGAGGACGCCCTCGAAGACCTGACGGGCCAGCTTGTCGTTGACCGTGCCCTCGTCCACCAGCGCCTGGATCCGCGCCACCTGGGCCGGGGTGATCGCCAGCTCGGCGAGCTCGACCCCCTGCTCGTTGGCCCGGCGGGCCAGCTCGGAGAGCCACCACTTGCGGGCCGACTGCGGCGACGCGCCCGCCCCCACCGTCTGCGCGACCAGCTCGAGCGCACCGGCGCCGACGGTGTCGCGCATCTCCAGGTCGGAGAAGCCCCACTCGGCCTGGAGGCGGCGGCGCCGCTCGGCCGGTGGCTCGGGCAGCGTCGCGCGCAGCTTCTCGACCCACTCCCGCGTCGGCGCGACCGGCGCCAGGTCGGGCTCGGGGAAGTAGCGGTAGTCCTCGGCGTCGGACTTCTCGCGGCCCGAGGACGTGGTGCCGGTGTCCTCGTGGAAGTGCCGGGTCTCCTGGACCACCCGCTCGCCGGCGTCGAGCAGCCCGGCGTGCCGGGTCACCTCGAAGCGCGCCGCCCGCTCGACCGACCGGAAGGAGTTGACGTTCTTGGTCTCCGAGCGGGTGCCGAAGGTCGTCGATCCCGTGGGCTTGAGCGAGAGGTTGACGTCGCAGCGCAGCGACCCCTGGTCCATGCGGGCGTCGGAGACCCCGAGCGCGAGCACGAGGTCGCGCAGCTGGGTGACGTAGGCCCGGGCCACGGCGGGCGCCAGGTGCGAGGGCACCTCGATCGTCTTGGTGACGATCTCGATGAGCGGGATGCCGGCCCGGTTGTAGTCGAGCAGGGAGTAGTCCGCGCCGTGGATGCGACCCGTAGCGCCGCCCATGTGGGTGGACTTGCCGGTGTCCTCCTCCATGTGGGCGCGCTCGATCTCGATCCGGTAGGTCTCCCCCTCGACCTCGACGTCCATCCAGCCCTCGAAGGCGATCGGCTCGTCGTACTGCGAGGTCTGGAAGTTCTTCGGCATGTCCGGGTAGAAGTAGTTCTTCCGCGCGAAGCGGCACCACTCGGCGATCTCGCAGTTGAGCGCCAGCCCGATGCGGATCGCGGACTCCACTGCCTTGCCGTTGACCACCGGCAGCGCGCCCGGCAGGCCCAGGCACACCGGGCAGACGTGGGTGTTGGGCGCGCCGCCGAACAGCGCGGGGCAGCCGCAGAACATCTTGGTGGCGGTGTTGAGCTCGACGTGGACCTCGAGGCCCATCACCACGTCGTAGCGCTCGATCGCCTCCTCGAACGGAACCAGCGTGGTCGTGCTCATCGGGCACCTGCCTCTCCGCGACCGAGCCGCTCGAGGTCCGGTCTCAGCCTCGAACCCCACTGCTCGACCAGCATCCGCTCCAGCGCGGCGGCGGCATGGTAGAGCCGGTCGTCGGCCTGCAGCGGCGCGAGGAGCTGCACGCCCACCGGCAGCCCGTCCTCGGCGAGACCGGCCGGGAGCGAGAGGCCCGGGACACCGGCGAGGTTGGCCGGGATCGTGGCGACGTCCTGCAGGTACATCGCCAGCGGGTCGTCGAGCTTCTCCCCCATCCGGAACGCCGTGGTCGGCGAGGTGGGCGAGACCAGCACGTCGGCCTGCTCGAAGGCACGGTCGAAGTCGCGGGCGACGAGCGCGCGCACCTTCTGCGCCGAGCCGTAGTAGGCGTCGTAGTAGCCGCTGGACAGCGCGTAGGTGCCCAGGATGATCCGCCGCTTGACCTCGTCGCCGAAGCCCGCGTCGCGGCTCGCGGCCATCACCTGCTCGGCGCTCGGGTCGGCCACGCCCTGGGGACCGACCCGCAGGCCGTAGCGCATCGCGTCGAAGCGGGCGAGGTTGGACGACACCTCGCTCGGCATGACCAGGTAGTAGGCCGCCAGCGCCTGGGTGAAGCTCGGGCAGGACACCTCGACCACCTCGGCGCCCGCCTTGGTGAGCAGCGCGACGGCCTCGTCGAAGCGCTGCTGGACGCCCGCCTGGAAGCCCTCCCCACCGAGCTCGCGGACCACGCCGACGCGCAGCCCGGCGACGCCGTCGGCGTGGCCGCGGCGCGCGGCCTCGACCACCGGCGGCACGGCCGCGTCGATCGAGGTCGAGTCCCTCGGGTCGTGCCCGCCGATCACCTCGTGCAGCAGCGCCGCGTCGAGCACCGTGCGGGTCACGGGGCCGGCCTGGTCCAGCGAGGAGGCCATCGCGACGATGCCGTAGCGGGAGACCCCGCCGTAGGTCGGCTTGACCCCGACCGTGCCGGTCAGCGCGCCGGGCTGGCGGATCGACCCGCCGGTGTCGGTGCCGACGGCCAGCGGCGCCAGGTGCGCGGAGACCGCGGCCGCCGAGCCACCACCCGAGCCGCCCGGCGTGCGGTCGGTGTCCCACGGGTTGCGGGTCGGCCCGGAGGCGGAGTGCTCGGTCGAGGAGCCCATCGCGAACTCGTCGAGGTTGGTCTTGCCGAGGATCGGCAGGCCGGCCTCGCGCAGGCGGGTGACCACGGTGGCGTCGTACGGCGGCACCCAGCCCTCGAGGATCCGGGACCCGCACGTGGTGGGCTGACCGGTCGTGCAGAGCAGGTCCTTGACCGCGACGGGGACGCCGGCCAGCGGGCCGAGCGCGTCGCCGCCGGAGCGTCGCCGGTCGACCTCGTCGGCCGCGGCGAGCGCCCCCTCGGCGTCGACGTGGAGGAAGGCGTGGATCGTCTCGTCGTGCGCGGCGATCGCGTCGAGGTGGGCCTGGGTGGCCTCGCGGGAGGAGACCTCGCCGGACGCGAGGTGGTCGGCCAGGTCGGCGGCGGTCAGGTCGGAGAGCTCGCTCATCTCACTCCTCGCCGAGGATCTTGGGCACGAGGAAGCGCTGCTCCTCGCTGGCGGGGGCACCGGCGAGCGCGTCCTCGGGCGAGAGCGTCGGGCGCACGACGTCCTCGCGGAACACGTTGGTCAGCGGGGTGGGATGGCTCATCGGGGTGACCTCACCGGCGCCCTCGAGCGCCTGGGTCACGGTCGCGACCGCGTCGAGGATCTTGGGCAGCTCGGCGGCCAGGCGGTCCAGCTCGGCCTCGTCGAGCTGGATCCGGGCCAGCCCCGCCAGGTGCGCGACGTCGTCGCGGGTGATGTCGGGCATGCCGGCAATCGTAGGCCGGTCAGAGGTCCTTCTCGTCGGGGGTGCTCAGGGTCAGCACGGCGTCGACGATGTTGGGGTCCTTCTCCAGCTCGGCCTCGACCGCCCGGAGCCGGCGGGCCACGTCGGACTCCTGCGCGTCGCCCCGGATGTCGACCGCCGCGACGAGCAGGACCTTGCGCGGGCCGACGTACTCCATCCGCAGGTAGGTCACGCGCTCGACCTCGCGCATCGACTTGACCGTGTCGATGGCCGCCTGGCGCAGGCGCTCGTCGCTCTCCTCCCCGGTGAGGAAGCGCAGGTTGCGCCGGATCAGCACGATCGCGACGACCCCGAGCAGCAGGCCGACCGCGATGGAGCCGGCGGCGTCCCACGCCGCCTCGCCCGTGAGCTGGTGCAGGCCCACGCCGAGGACGGCGAGCACGATGCCGATCATGGCCGCGGAGTCCTCGGCGAACACCGCGCGCAGCGTGGGGTCGGAGGTGCGCAGCGCATGGTCGAGCACCTCCCGGTCGAGGTGGTCGGCCTCCTCGCTGGTCTGGCGGAACGCCTGCACGAACGAGGTGCCCTCGAAGAGGAAGGAGACCCCGAGGACGATGTAGGCCCAGAGGTACTCCGCGTCCTCCCCCCCGCTGATCAGCTGGCTGATCCCGTTCCACACCGACACCGCCGCTCCGACGGAGAACAGTCCGAGCGCGGCGAACATCGACCAGACGTAGGCCTCGCGTCCGTAGCCGAAGGGGTGGGAGGGGTCGGGGTCCTTGTTGCTGCGCCGGTTGGCGATGAACAGCAGCACCTGGTTGCCGGTGTCGGCCCACGAGTGGGCGGCCTCGGCCAGCATCGAGGCGGAGCCGCTGATCATCGCCACCACGCTCTTGGCGATGGCGATCGCCAGGTTGGCGAAGAACGCGATGATGACGGTGCGGGTGCTCTCACCGTCACCCGTGGAGGTCTCGGCACCTTGGGAGGCGAGGGATTCGGGCATAGGGCACTCCTACCCCGTCTGCCCGCGGATCATGACCTCAGGCCTCGCCCACCTGCGCGACCGCACGGGCGGCGTCGGGTCCCTGAGCGAGCAGGACGCCGAAGCCGGCCTCGTCGAGGATCGGCACGCCGAGGCTCACGGCCTTGTCGTGCTTGGAGCCCGGCGACTCCCCCACGACGACGAACGCGGTGCTCCTGGACACCGACGACGCCGCCTTGCCGCCCCGGGCGAGGATCGCCTCCTTGGCCTGGTCGCGACTCCACTCCTCGAGGGAGCCGGTCACCACCACCGAGAGGCCCTCGAGGGTGCGCGGCGTGGACTCGTCGGGCTCGTCCTCGAGGGAGACGCCGGCCGCGCGCCACTTGTCGACGATCTCGACGTGCCAGTCCTCCTCGAACCACGCCTGGACCGCCTCGGCGATGGTCAGGCCGACGCCCTCGGCGCCGGCGAGCTGCTCGAGGTCGGCGGCCCGGATCGCCTCGAGCGAGCCGAAGGACGTCGCGAGGGCGCGCGCGGCGGTCGGCCCGACGTGGCGGATCGACAGCGCGACGAGCACCCGCCACAGCGGGACGTCCTTGCGCGCCGCGAGGTTGTCCAGCAGGCGCCGCCCGTTGGCCGACAGCTGCGGGCCCTCCTCGCCCTTGCGCGGCGCCCGGGTGAAGAGCGCGGTCCGCACGAGCTCGGCCTCGTCGAGGTCGAAGACGTCGCCCTCGTCGGCGATGACCCCCGCCTCGATCAGGGCCACCGCGGCCTCGTAGCCGAGGCCCTCGATGTCGAACGCCCCACGGCCGGCGACGTGGAAGACCCGCTCGCGCACCTGCGCCGGGCAGTGGCGGTGGTTGGGGCAGCGCAGGTCCGCGTCGCCCTCCTTCTGCTGGGCCAGCGTCGTGCCGCACGAGGGGCACTCGGTCGGCATCACCCACTCAGCCAGGCCCTCGGGACGCAGGTCGAGGACCGGCCCGACGATCTCGGGGATGACGTCACCGGCCTTGCGCAGAACCACGGTGTCGCCCGGCCGCACGTCCTTGCGCCTGACCTCGGAGGCGTTGTGCAGCGTCGCCAGCTCGACGGTGGAGCCGGAGACCACCACGGGCCGCATCCGGCCGAACGGCGTGACCCGGCCGGTGCGCCCGGTGTTGACCTCGATCGCGAGCAGCTCGGTGTTGACCTCCTCGGGGGGGTACTTGAACGCGATCGCCCACCGCGGCGCGCGGGAGGTCGAGCCCAGCCGGCGCTGCAGCGCGACCTGGTCGACCTTGACCACGACCCCGTCGATCTCGTGCTCGGTGACGTCGTGGCGGTGCTCGCCGTAGTGCTCGACGTAGGCCATCACGCCGGCCAGGTCGGGGACCACCTGGGTGCGCCCGCTGACCGGCAGGCCCCAGGCCCGCAGCGCGTCGTAGGCCTCGGACTGGCGCTGGGCCTCAAAGCCCTCGCGGAAGCCGATGCCGTGGCAGACCATGGCCAGGTCGCGGCTCGCGGTGACCCGAGGGTCCTTCTGGCGCAGCGACCCGGCGGCGGAGTTGCGGGGGTTGGCGAACGCGGCCTTGCCGGCGTCGCGGAGCGAGGCGTTGAGCCGCTCGAACGCGGCCACCGAGAGGAACACCTCGCCGCGCACCTCGACGCGTGCGGGCACCGGGAACTCCTCGGAGGCCCGGAGCCGGGTGGGGATGCCCGCGATGGTGCGGACGTTCTGGGTGACGTCCTCGCCCGTGCGACCGTCGCCACGCGTGAGGGCCCGCATCAGACGGCCGTCCTCGTAGAGCAGGTTGATCGCCAGTCCGTCGACCTTGAGCTCGCAGAGGTAGTCGGCGTCCTCGACGCCCTCACGGCGCAGCCGGGCCTCCCACGCCTCGAGCTCCTCACGGCTGAAGGCGTTGTCGAGGCTCATCATCCGCTCGAGGTGGTCGACGGCGGTGAACTCGGTCGACACCGCGCCCCCGACCTTCTGGGTCGGCGAGTCGGGGGTGCGGAGCGCGGGATGGGTCGCCTCGAGCTCCTCCAGGCGCTGCATCCAACCGTCGAACTCCGCGTCGGAGGCGGTCGGCTGGTCCAGGACGTAGTAGCGCCAGCGGGCGTCCTCCACGCGCTCGGCCAGGTCTCGGTGCTCGGCGCGGACCTCGACGGGCACGTCGGTCACGGGCTCCGCCTCGACGGCGGGCTGGGAAGCGTCGGCCATGGGCCCATCCTGCCCACCTGCACCGACAACCCGCGCACGCCCCGCAGCGCCGTCGGGTAGACATGGCACCGTGACGACGGAGGACCACGACCGCGCCCAGCGGCACCGGGACGCCTCGGCTCCGCTGGTCCTGCAGCGTCCGGGCCGCCGACACGTCGGCACCCCGCCCCGCGGGCTCGTGGTCCTGCTGCACGGGGGCGCCGAGGAGGACCGGTCCGCGGTCACCTGGAGCAGCCGTCCGTGGCTGCGCGCGCGGCTGCTGGCCAAGCAGGTCGCCCCGGCGCTGCACCGCTCGGGCCTCGACCTGTGGCTGGTGCGCTACCGCGAGGTCGGGTGGAACGCCACCTCCGCAGCCCCACCCGCCCCGGTCCGCGACGCCCGGTGGGTGCTCGACGAGGCCCGCCAGCGCTACCCCCGGCCCCGCGGCGTCGTCCTGCTGGGTCACTCGATGGGCGCCCGCACCTCGCTGGCCGTGGCCGACGACCCGCTGGTGCGGGGCGTGGTGGCCCTGGCCCCCTGGTTCCCGCCCGGCGAGCCCGTGCACCCGGTCGCAGGCAAGGACCTGGTGGCGCTGCACGGACGCAAGGACACGGTCACCTCCTACGCCGAGACCGAGGCGCTGCTCGAGCGGGCGACCGGGGTCGCCTCGCACGTGGAGATGGTCGACATGGGGCCCCGTGGCCACACGATGATGGACGGGCTGCACACCTGGAACGCCACCGTCCGGCGCAGGGTCATCGCGATGTTCCTTCGCTGATCCGGTTTGGCCGGAACCCGCCCCGGGACTACCCTGGATGGAACGAAACCGTACCGTTCCATCCCCCCGGAGCCCCACCCCCATGGCCACCTCGAGCACCCGCCCGCCGCACCCGCGTCCCCGCGTCGCCGGGGAGCGCGAGGACGAGATCCTCGACGCCACCTTCACCGAGCTGCTGCAGGTCGGCTACGACCGGCTGACCTTCGACTCGGTGGCGCGGGCGGCGCGGGCGAGCAAGGCCACGCTCTACCGCCGCTGGGAGTCCAAGTCCTCCCTCGTGGTCGACGCGATCCTGCGGCACAAGGGCGCCACCCACGCCGAGGTCCCCGACCAGGGCAGCCTGCGCGCCGACCTTCTCGCGCTCGTCGCGCCGAAGGCCGGCAAGCCCGTGGGACCGGGCCAGGGCGAGACCCGGGCGGTCGCCGCGGTCTTCACCGCGCTGCTCACCGACCCGGAGTTCGCCGAGGAGTTCCGCCACCGGTTCGTCGACCCGCGCCGGCGCGCGGGCGAGGTGATCATCGCCCGGGCCCGCGAGCGCGGCGAGATCACCCGTGACGTCGACGGCGGCCTGCTCACCGCGAGCCTCGCCGGCATCGTCCTGCACCGCTCGTTCGTGCTCGGCGAGCCGGTCGACCGGACCGTCCTGGAGCACATCGTCGACCAGATCATCCTCCCCGCCGCCGGGTGCGAACCCGCCGCGAGGGCCCCCCACCCACCCGACCAGGAGACACCGTGACCGACCTGTCCGAGACCGAGCCCGCCGCCGAGGCGGCGCCGTCCGGCGCCCACCGCCATCTGGGCTGGGCGCTGACCATCATCTGCACCGCGCAGCTGATGGTCGTGCTCGACGCCACGATCGCCAACATCGCGCTGCCCTACATCCAGGCCGACCTGGACTTCAGCGCCCACGCGCTGCCATGGATCATCACCGCCTACGCCCTGACCTTCGGCGGGTTCCTCCTGCTCGGCGGCAAGGTCGGCGACATGCTCGGTCGCCGCAAGGCCTTCGTCTTCGGCCTCACCGTCTTCGCGATCGCCTCGCTGATCGGCGGCTTCGCGCAGAACGAGGCGATGCTGCTCGGCTCCCGCGCCCTGCAGGGCCTCGGCGCGGCGTTCGCCTCCCCCAACGCGCTCGCGCTGATCAACACCACCTTCGAGCCCGGCCCCAAGCGCAGCCGCGCCTTCGCGGTCTACGCGATGATGTCCGGCGTCGGCGCGGCGGTCGGCCTGCTCCTGGGTGGCTGGCTCACCGGGTCGAACCCCTCGTTGTTCGGCGTCGACGTCGAGGGCTGGCGCCTGACCTTCCTGATCAACGTGCCGATCGGTGCTGCCGCCGCGCTCGGCGCCCTGGCCGTGCTCACCGAGAGCGACAAGCACGCCGGCAAGCTCGACATCCCCGGCACGTTCACCGCGACGACCGGCCTCCTGGCGCTGGTCTACGGCATCACCCGCGCCGGCGACCGCTCCTACGGCTGGGGCGACCAGTGGACGGTGACCGCCCTCGTGGTCGGGGCCGCGCTCCTCGCGGCCTTCGTGCTGGTCGAGACCCGGGTCGCGCAGCCGATGCTGCCGGGCCGCATCCTGGCCAACCGGGACCGCGCGGCGGCGTACTCCGTGATGATGCTGGCGCCCGCCGCGATGTTCACGATGTTCTTCTTCCTCACCCTGGTCATCCAGAACGTGATGGGCGAGTCGCCGATGCGCACCGGCCTGATGTTCCTGCCGTTCAGCGTGGTCATGGTCCTGTGGGCCGGCTTCGTCTCGCGCCTGGTGCAGAAGGTCAACCCCGGCATCCTCGCGGGCATCGGCGGCCTGGTCGCGGCCGTCGCCGTCTTCGGGATGTCCCGCATGCCGTACGACGACGCGCTGGCCGGCGGGATCGGCGTCGACATCTCCTACGCCACGGACATCCTGCCGTTCATCATGCTGATGCCGATCGGCATGGGCCTGATGTTCATCCCCAACACGATGAGCGTCCTGCACCGGGTCAGCCCCGCCGACGGCGGCATCGCCTCCGGCGTGCTCAACACCATGCAGCAGGTCGGCGGCGCGCTGGGCCTGGCGACGCTGGCGACCATCGCGTTCAACGCCAACGACGACAAGATCGGGCAGCTGTGCCGTGGGCTGGCCTCGCAGGGCGCCTGCGCCGACGGGCCCTCGCGCGAGGTGCTCGGCGTCGGGTTCGTGCACGGCGCCACCGAGGGGTTCCTGTGGTGCTCGGCGATGCTCGCCCTCGCCGGCGTGATCTCGCTGGTCTTCAACCGGATCCGCCACCAGGACCTCGGCACCGGCAACGCCGCCCCGGCGCCCGCGGCGGCATCGCACTGAGCCGGCCCCGACCGGGCCGGGTGGTCCGACCGGGCCGGGTGGGCCGGGTTTCGTTCACAGCAATCGAACATGCTTTCGTTTGTCGTTGAGACGCGGTAGACTGGGGGCATGCCCACCGACCTCCGCGACGCCTCCCCGGCCGGGGTGCTGGCCGCTGCCACGGCGCGGGTCCGGGCACGACGCCTGGCCGAGGTCGAGGAGCTGGAGGCGCTGGCCCAGTGGGCCGCGCTGCACGGCGCGGACCCGCTGGAGGGTCTCGACGCCCGCGAGGCCGCGCACGCCCGGCGGATCGGGAAGGTCCTGCGGCAGGTCGGCGGGGAAGGCACGCCGGGGGTGCAGGACTTCTGCCTCGGCGAGATCGCGCTGGCCTGCGGGGCCGGTGAGACCGCGACCCGGCACAAGATGGCCGACGTGCTGGACCTGCAGCACCGCCTGCGCCTGACCTGGGCGGTGTGCCGGTCCGGGGACGCCGAGGTCTGGGTCGCCCGCAAGGTCGCGTCCCTGTCACGTCACCTGCCCGCGGACCGGGTCTGGATCGTCGACCAGGCCGTCGCGGCGATGATCGCCACCGAGTCGGTGTGGCGCACCCTGCAGGTCGCCGAGGCCAAGATCGTCGAGGCCGCCCCCGCGGTCCATGAGGAGAAGGCCGCACACGCCGAGGCGACCCGGTTCGCCGCCGTCGGGCAGTCCGACGAGGACGGCATGCGCATGGTCGTCGGCAAGGTCACCGCCGCCGACGGCGCCGGGATCGACGCGGTCCTCGACGCCGTCGCGGTTCACGTCCTGACCACCCACCCGGACCTGTCCCTGGACGAGCGGCGTTCCATCGCGCTGGGGTGCTTCGGCCGCCTCGGGCAGCTCCTCCTGCTGCTCCTGACCGGGATCGACCCCACCGTCGACCCGAACACCGACCCCGACCCCGACCCCGACGGCGACCCCGACGGCGACTCCGCCGTCCTCGCCCGTGTGTTCGCGATCCCGGCGCAGGTGCTCGACCTGCTGCGCGACCCGGCGATCGCGGCCCGGCTGGCGCCGCAGTCCACGCTGTACGTGCACCTGCACGAGACCACGCTGCTCACCGGCGAGGGCGTCGCCCGGGTCGAGGGACTCGGCCCGATGACCCTGTCCCAGCTGCAGGTCCTCCTCACCGGACACACCGTGAGCGTCACACCGGTCATCGACCTGGCCGACCGGGTCACCACCACCGCCTACGAGCACCCCGAGACGGTCAAGGAACGCGTCCACCTCACCGTCGCACGCGACTACTGGCCCTACGCCCACTCGACCAGTCGCCGCGTCGACTACGACCACCCCACCCCCTACCGGCCAGGTGCACCACCGGATGATCCACCGCAGACCGGCACCCACAACTCCGGCCCCCTGGGTCGACGACATCACCGCTGGAAGACCCACGCCGGCTACACCTCCCAGCAGTGCGGCCACGGCCGCTACGTCTGGACCACACCCCACGGCATGGCGTTCCTGGTCGACCACCGCGGCACCCACCGGATCGATCCTGCCCAAGCGCGGCAGATGCTCGACGCCGGCGACGGCATCGAGCTCTACTACCCACCCGACCAGGACCTCGACGTCGAGCTCGCCTTCTGAGCACCGACCTGCCCGGCCGTGCCGAGTTGGGTGCGATTGCACTTCGACGCCACTGGCGCCATAATGGCGCCATGCCGAGTGTGCAGATCAAGGATGTTCCGGATGACATCCACGCCGTGCTCCGCCAGCGTGCTGCCGCTGCTCACCAGTCGCTGCAGGAGTACCTACGCTCCCGCCTGATCGCCGAGGCGAGTCGGCCCACCCTTGATGAGATTCTCGACCGCGCTGGTGGACGCTCGGGTGGGTCCGTACCCCTCAAGACCGCGGTGGCCACCCTCCGTAACGACCGTGCTCGTCGTTGACGCCAGCGTGCTCGCGGTCGCGCTGGCCGACGACGGCATGGATGGAGAGGCTGCCCGAGAGCGGCTTCGCGGCGAGGACCTCGTCGCCCCTGAGCTGTTGGACCTCGAGGTGGGTTCGGTCCTACGTGGTCAACTGCTCGTCGGGTCGATTGACGCCAAGCGAGCTGACCTCGCGCTCCAAGACCTCGCTGTGATGCCACTGAGGAGAGCGCCGCATCTGCCTCTGTTGCCGCGATGCTGGGCACTGCGAGACAACCTCACGATCTATGACGCGTCGTACGTGGCGCTCGCAGAGGCTCTGGACGTTGTCCTGCTGACCGGCGACCGGAGGCTTGCACGGGCCACCGGACCGAGATGTCAGATCGAGGTGTTTCGGGCAACACACTGACATGCCGCGATGCTGTCGCTCGGTCGTGCCGATGGTCGGGCACTCGGGAACCACTCGCGGCAGACTGTCGTCTGATGACCATGCGTCTTGCGACCCTGCTTCTGTCGCTCATCCTGCCGCTGCTGGCCGCTGGCTGCAGCGAGGAGCAGATGAGTTCGGCCACCTGCGACCTTGCTGCCAGCATCACCTTCGACGGCAGGGAGTACCTCGCCGCGAAGTCCGTGCCCGAACTCGGAAGCCGCAAGGTGCGCATCGGTGCCCTCTTGGGGACTGGCGAGGTCGCGGCGTGCCCCGGACAGAAGCCCAGGAAGGTCGAGGTCTACAGGGTCAGAGGTGTCTCGGAAGAACGGGCGGTGTTCGCGGAGCCCATGTTTGGCCTCATGCGTCGCTGGAACATGGATGGGTCCATCCAGTAGCCCGACCATGCCGCACCTCGGGCGGAGCCCGACCGCTGTCGGGGCGGAGTGTGTTGGCTGCTTTCGATGTAGCAGCTGGTCCTGGTCGCTGAGGTGCTGTGCTCGTAGCCTGCAGGTATGGCGCGGTCACAACACCAGGTCGCCGCTGCGGTCGTTGGGGAGTATCACGAGGCTCAGCTCGGCGCGCTGCTGGTGCATGTGAAGGAAGCGCTGGGCCGGTTCGAGTCTGGGGAGATCGATGCCTTCGAGGTCGACCAGGAGCTGTTCCAGTACAGCCGTGCGCCGAAGGAGCTCTGGAAGTTCTGCCCACTGAACAACGCAGTCGACACCGCGCGATGGATCAGCGAGATGCCGCCGAGCGATTGGTGGGAGCGCGGAGCGTTTCGACGCCGGCGGTGAGTGGTGGTCGGGGCTGGTTCAGGTTCCCGCTGCCATGAATGCCGCCAGGACGTAGTTGGCGTGTCGGTCCAGATTGTTGCGGGCGCGGTCGTATCGCATGGTCGTGCGCGGGTCGGCATGGCGTGCGGCGATCTGGACATCACGCAGGTCCACTCCCGCGTCCAGCATCGTCGTGACGTAGGTGTGGCGCAGCATGTGGGGGTGCACGTTCACGGCCAAGCCGGCCGCATCGGCGAGCGCGTGGAGGCGGCGGGTAGCGCAGTGACGATCCATGCGGTGACCAGTGGTGCTGCGCAGGATGGGTCCTCCGGTGCGATCACCGACAGCCCGGTCGAGGGCTCGACCTACGGCCGGAGGCAGCGGGATATCGACGACCTTCTCTCCCTTGCCGATGACGTGAAGAACTCGGTGCCCGTGTATCTCGGACAGGTCGGAGACGTCAGCGCCGGTGGCTTCGAAGATGCGGAGCCCGAGAAGGCCGAGCATCGAGACCAGAGCGAAATCGTGAGGGTTGTTGGAGTCTCGCGCGGCGCTGAGCATCGCCTCGAACTGGAGGTGGGTCAGTCCCAGGGTGGGTGACTCTGCCGGCACGCGTGGACGACGGACATGTTCGGCAGGTGATTGCGGCAGGAGTCCGTCGAAGAGACAGGTCCGGTAGAAGCCGCACAGGATGGACAGTCGACGGGAGACGGTCGCTGGCTTGTAGCGGCGTTCTTCTTGCATCCATCGCAAGAACAGTTCGATGTGGACGCGTTTGGCGTCTAGGGGGTCAAGCTGATGCTCGGCGCACCAGAGCAGGTACGAGCGGAGGTCGGACTCGGCGTGCTGACGAGTCAGTCCTTTGTACTGCGCGAGGTAGGCCGCTGCAGCGCGCCACGTCCGGTCTTGACCGGGGACCAATGGAGTCGGGATGAGGATGGCGTTCATCGAACGAGTGGCGCACCGCCAACCCACAAGGTCAACCACCCACGGCACAGCGAGTGAGCTCCCAGCCTTTGGCGCCGCCCCGACAGCGGCTATGAGCGGGCGCACGGTCGGTAGCCTCCTGGGCATGGACGAACCTCACCCGCACGCTGGGCGTGGACGGGCCCTTCGGCTGGCGCGCTTCGGTTGCTGGATGGGATTCGCAGTCGCAGGGGCCCTCGTTTGTCTCGGTCTCGCTCTGCTACTTGGCTATGCCGAGAGCGCAGAGGAGCAGGAAACTGGATGGGCGACCGTCGAAGGGTTCATCACCCTCGTCTTCGCGGTAGTCGTGGGAGTGACCTCACTGCTTCTCCTGCAACTTGCGCGCAGGTCTCTCGCCGCGACAGGGGGCGTTCTTTGCAGCGGCGGGCGCGTTGCTAGTGCTCACCGCGATTCCGGCGCTCGTTGGTTACGATTCGCTGCTGGCTCCCCCTTCGGCGTGGTTCCTCATGGCCTTGGGGGCGACGATGAGCGCCTTGGGTGCGGCGGTGGTTCGCAGCGCCCGGTGACCGCCTGCGAGTGCAGGCACATCGGCAGCACTGCACACATCGCGGCATTATGCACGTGATCCGTGGGGTGCTCGGTCATGATGCTTCGCCTTCCTTGAGACCATCGAGAAGTCGGCCGAAGAGGTCGGCGCGGTGGTGCTGGCCCTTGGTTTCGGCGTCGTCGTGTTGGGCTTGGAGGGTGGGTCGGAACTCGATGCTGGTCTGGAAGAACGAGCAGTTCTCGCAGATCGCTTCGAAGCCGCAGTCGAGCTCGGCGGGTCGGGTGCAGTGGCCGTTGCCGAGGAGTCGGTGGTGCTCGCGGCGCAGTCGGGCCATCTTGGGTCCGATGGCGTCGGCGGGTAGTGGGTCGGCGGTGGCGTAGAGGGCGTCGACCTGGTCGGTGACGGCGAAGTACTCATCAGCGACGGTGCGGTTGGCGATCTTGGCGTAGCGCAGTGTCATGTCCATGCTGCGGTGGCCGAGCATCGCCGCGATCGCCTCCAAGCTCATCCCACGGTTGATGGCCTGGGTCGCGAGGGTGTGGCGCAGCTGGTGGGGATGGATGTGGCCGATGCCGGCCGCGGTGGCGACGTTGTTGAGGATCCGGGTCACCGCATGGCGGTCCAGTCCTCGCCCGTTTTCCCGCGGCAACAACAAGGGGTGCCCGGCCGGGACGTGCCGGGTTCGGTAGTCGTCGATCAGCCGCACCAGTTGGGGATGCAGCGGAAGGTAGCGGTCCTCGCGAAGCTTGCCGACCGGGACGTGCAACCAGGGTGCGGCGCCGATCTGGACGACGGCGTCAGCCGGCAGGGCGGTGAACTCGCCGACGCGCAGCCCGGTGCGGAGCAGCACTTCGACGGTGACCCTGACCAGCAACCGCTTGTCGGAGGCTGCGGCGCGCAGCAGCTTCGCGGCCGCGGCGTCGTCCAGGGCCTTGGGCAGCGGGTGGTCTTGGCGGGGCAGGTCGCCGGGGAACATCGGCACCCGCGCCGGTGCTTCGTCCCAACCCCATTCGTCGATGCGGACGAAGAACATCCGCAGCGTCCCGAGCCGGTGCGCCAGCGTCGCGGTGGTGACCCGGGTCTTGTTCTGTCCGGGCCGTTTGGCCAACCAGGGCTTGTAGTCCTCGACGTGACGTCGGGTCACCTGCGCGATCGAGGTGACCTCCGGTGCGCTTTCGACCAGGAATCCCGCGAACGCGCGCAGCGCCTGGTCGGTGTTGTTCACGCTGCCCGGCCGCAGCACGCACGCGATCTGCTCCAGATAGCGGCGCATCGTGGCCACCATGTCGGGGACGGCCGGCTCAAGCTGGTCCCAGGACGGCAACGCCGCCATCCCGTTGCGACCCAGGACTCCTGACCGCGCCGGCGTGGTCATCGGCCACCACCAGCGGCGAGCTGGGCGTCGAGGACCTCAGCAGCCTTGCGGTATTGCGAGGCCAGCCAGTCATCGGCCAGGTGGAGGTAGATCCGGGTCGACTCGATCGAGGCGTGCCCGGCCTGAGCCTGGACCGCCTCCAGTGCCATCCCGGCCTCCCGCAGCCGGGTCAAACAGGTGTGCCGCAGCTCGTGACAGGTCGCGTGCGCCAACCCGGCTCGGCGTTTGGCGCCGGCGAGCATCTCGTCCAGTCCCCGCGCCGTCAACGGGTTGCCGCGGTTGGAGCCCTTGAGGACCACGAACACCCGGTCGGTGCCCGGGCGGGGTGGCCGCTCGGTGTCGAGGTAGGCAGCGACCGCGGTGAAGAACCGGCCCGATACCGGCACCAGCCGTTGGTGGCCGCCCTTGCCGTCGGCGATGAACACTCGTCGTTCGGCGACCCGCAGGTCTTCCAGCCGCAGACCGAGGACCTCGCACCGCCGCAGCCCACCGAAGACCATCGCTGCGACCATCGCCCGGTCCCGGTGGGTGCGCAGCGCAGCAGTGAGCTGGTCGACCTCGGTCGGGATGAGGATCCGCGGGAGCCGACGCGTCCGCCGCGTCAGCGGGACGCCCTGCCCGGGACGGCTGCGTTCCCGCCGGGTCGGCAGCCCGCGGGGCACCGGGTTCGCGGTGATGTCCCCACGAGCTTGGAGATAGGCGAAGAACCCCGAGACGATCGACAGCCGTCGAGCGACGGTGCTGATCGCCACGCCAGCTCGCTCCGCGTCCGGGTCGACCGGTTGCAGTCGCTGGTCGCTGGCGCGTCCGGTGCGCTGGGCGGTGATGAACCCCAACACGTCAGCTGGCACGACGTCCGCCGGAGGCTTGTCGACGACGCCGAAGAACACCTTCAGGTCATAGGCCGCAGCCAGCACCGTGTTCGGCCGACACCGTCCTTCGAGGAACTCCAGGTAGTCGTCGGCCAGCGGCATCCCGAGCCGGACCACCGGCTCCCCGGACGGTCCTCGCGTGCGGATCAGGCATGGGTCGGACAGGGACATCTCGAGGCCTCCAGCTCCGTCGACAGGCAGCCACAACGGCTCCTCGAAATGTCCTGAAAGATCACGTGCATAACAAGCA
>CAWEQX010000009.1:0-24762 GCA_963811385.1 uncultured Actinomycetota bacterium
GCTGGTGGCGACCGCGGGTTCCTGCGCGGTGAGCGTCGCCCATGGCTTCCGGCGCGCACTCCCTGGCGGACCCCTTCCGCGCCCTGCGCCACACGCCGCTGCTGCTCCTGGCCCTGACCGCGATCTTCTACAACATCGGCTTCTTCACCATCCTCGCCGCCGGTCCCTTCGCGCTGCCGGAGGCCGGGATCATCGAGATCGGCTGGATCTACTTCGGCTGGGGCGTCCTGGTCGCGGTCGTGTCCGTGGTCGTCGCGCCGCTGGTGCAGCGCGCGATCGGCACGGCGCCGGCGATCCTGGCGACCCTCGCGCTGTTCACCGCCGACCTCGCGGCCATGGCCGTGTGGGCCGACCACGCCGCCGTGGTGACGGTCGGGATCATCGCCTCGGGCGCCTTCATCGGCAACAACAACACCCTCATCACCGAGGCCGTCATGGGGGCCGCGCCCGTCGAGCGCCCGGTCGCCTCCGCGGCGTACTCCTTCGTGCGCTTCTGCGGGGGCGCCGTCGGCCCCTACGTCGCCCTCAAGCTGTTCGGCCTCCCGCCGGAGGTCCACGTGCACGCGCCGTTCGCCTTCGGCGCCGCCAGCGTGCTGGTCGGGGTCCTGGTCCTCGCACTCGGCTTCCGGCCGGTCTCGCAGGCGCTGCGTGCCTCCCACGCCGACGGGTCGGAGACGACCGAGGCCGAGGCCGTCCTGGTCGGGGACCTGGACTGACTGCCGCAGCGCGACCCGTTGGCGACGCAGCCCCACCTGTCGGTGCGTAGACGGCGGGGCGGACCGGCGTTAGCGTCCTGCGCATGAGGCGCCCGCCGCACGAGAACGTCGCGACCGTCCTGGTCGACCCCGCGGCCCTGCGCGACCTCGAGCTGGACCTGATGAGCCACGACCTGTGGGTGTGGCCGGTGGCCACCGCCCCGATCTGCGTCGACGGCGTGCGGCAGGCGTTCCAGATCCGCCGCCGCATGCTGCAGGCCCATCGCGGGGAGTGGGACGACGCCGCCGAGTGGACCCCGGTGTGGATCGCCTTCGGCGACAGCTGGCGCACCGGCGACGACCCGCTGCCCTGGGCGGCGCACCAGCGGCTGTGGGAGACGCTCGGGGGGTACGACGGCCGCGTGCGCTACCGCCTCGGGCTCGGCGGGGTGCCCCGCCTGGCGATCCACCGCGAGGCCTGAGGAGCCCGCCCGGCGCGGACGGCCCGGGTCTCAGGGGGAGGCAGCCGGCCGACGGCGTGGCCGGCGACGGGCCAGGGCGACCCCGAGGAGCGTGAGCGCGCCGCCGGCGTAGGCCAGCGGGGCGGGCGCCTCGGCGAGCAGCAGCCACGCCAGCGCGATCGTCACCACCGGCACGAGGTAGGTCGTCACGCCGAGGCTGCTGGCACTCATGCGCGAGAGCGCATAGGCGTAGGTGGTGAACCCGATCGCGGTCGGGAACGCGCCGAGGTAGACCACCCACCACACCGAGGACGCCGGCGCGGCACGCACGTCGTGCACCAGCTCGCCGGCCCAGGGCAGGCACGCCACCGCACCGACCGACACCGCCAGCCAGGTGACCTGGATCGCCGGCAACCGGGTCATCAACGGCTTCTGCACCACGACGCTGACGGAGTAGACCAGGGCCGAGACCAGGCACAGGGCGGCTCCCAGGACCGGCCGGGTGGTGGTGCCGGTGGCGTCCCCGGAGAACGCGATCGCGGCGACGCCGGCCAGCGCCACGGCGAGGCCGAGGCCGAGCTCACGGGAGAACGCCTCCTTGAGCACCACCGCGGCCAGGACGGCGAGCATCAGCGGGGAGAACTGCAGCAGCAGCGCGGCCGTCCCGGCGTCGACGTGGCGCTCGCCCTCGTTGAGCGCGAGGTTGTAGACGGCGTACCAGAGCACGCCGATGACCCCCAGCCGCCACCAGTCGCGCCGTCGGACCGGGGTGAGCCCCCGGCCCACCGCCAGCCCGCCGAGCAGCACGGCCGCCACGAGACAGCGGCCGAGCGACAGTGAGCCGGCGCCGAACTCGTCGCCGAGGTGGCGGATCGCCACGAAGGCCGAGGACCACAGCACCATCGTCACCCCGACCGCCGCGATCGCGGTCCAGTCGCGGGTGGGCTGCGCGGTGGCGGGGGTCCGGGTGGCGGTCACGGGTGTGACGGTAGCCCTGCCCGCCGACGTCACGCGCAGGCGCGGTCGGCCCGCCTGCTGCTCAGGTTCCACGACCAGACGCTGTCGGTGGCGCGGCCGGTGCGCGCGGCGAAGGAGGTGAGCCGCTGCTCGCAGGCTTGGCGTCGCAGGCCCGCGGGAAGGCTCGGCACGGCGTCGTCGGAGAGCCCGAGGAGGTAGGCGGTGTCGGTCGGCACCTCGCCCTGCCGCGCCAGGTTGTGCTCGGCGATCCGGGCGTCGGGGTTGAGCGCGGCGAGGAGGCCGAGCGTCGCGGCACCGGTGGCGAGCACCGTGCGGGGCAGCCAGCCGGCCCGGCCGAGGAGGCCCGCGGCGACCACGAACAGCACCACGAGCCCGAGCCACCCCTCGAAGAACGCGACCAGCACGCGCAGGCGCGTCCAGCCGTAGGCGTCGTCGTACAGCCCGATGCGCATGAGCGCCGAGACCACGACCATCAGCGAGAGGGCGCACAGCACGCCCACCGAGACGCGCAGCGACCACAGGTCGGTCTCCCGATCGGCCACGCGCCAGGCGGTCGCGGCCATCGCGAGGGTCAGCACCGTGACGACGCAGAGCTGGCCGAAGCCCTGGTGGACATACTCGGCATAGGTCATCCCGACGGTGCGCTCGAGGTGGTCACGCCCACCGAACAACGCCGTCGCCTGGGCCGCCGCGAAGCCGACCAGCAGGACGTCGACCAGCCCGACCGGGACCAGCCACTCCCAGACCGAGCGGGCGTGGTGCCGCTCGGCCGGGCCGAGGTCGACCTGCGGCGGGTTGAGCGCGACGTAGAGCGCGGCGAGCGTGACGCCGCCGACGACGAAGGTGGAGAACCCGCGGGCGAACAGGGTGTCCACGCGCAGGTCGGGCACGAGACGGCCCAGCCACGAGCCGTAGAGCGCGTCCGCCGAGCCGAGCAGCGTGCCGAAGACCAGCACGAGCGCGAGGGACACCAGCGTGGTCCGGGCGACCCGCCACGACACCGCACCGCCACCGGTCTCGAGGCTGCGGCCCAGCCAGGGCAACCCGCGCAGCGCGGCCAGGGGGACCGCGACGGGCGCCGCCGCGAAGCCGACGAGCGTCTCCGCCCCGGTCAGGGCGACCGCGACCAGCAGCCCGGCGGCCAGGATGCACAGCGTGACGATCCAGCCCGCCGAGAGCAGCACGACCGGCAGCGTGAGGGCGACCGCGAGGGCGAGCAGCACCCAGCCGAAGGCGTCGAGGCGGGTCCGCGCCGTCCAGGAGACCGCGCCGACCATCGCGACCAGCACCAGGCACCACCCGAGCCCGACGTCGTGGAACGGCAGCATCAGCCCGGCGACCAGGCCGACGCCGAGCGCGGCGAGCACGACCGAGGGCCGGCCCTCGGGACGCGGCTCGGGCCACACGCTGCCGAAGGCGGCGTCCATGGCGCCGGGGCGCGGCGTGCGTGCGGCCGGGGGAGCGGCGGGCGTCGTGGTCACGGGAGCCTCCTGGTGCCGGGGTGAGGGGACGGGCGACGCAACGGGTGCGGGGGAGGGCCGGGTCGGGGGTGCGGGTGGCAGCTCGACGCGCACCACGCACCCGGGACGGGCGGGGTCGTCGAGGACGCGGATGCGGCCGCCGTGCAGGACCGTCACCCAGTGCGCGACGGCGAGGCCGAGACCCGTGCCGCCGCCCTCACCGGCCACGCCGGTGCGGAACGCGCGGAACGCGTCGTCGCGGTGCTCCGGCGGGATGCCGGGCCCCTGGTCGTGGACGTCGAGCACGACGCCGCCGTGGCCGGGACGCGCCGAGAGGCCCACGGTCCCGCCGTCGGGGGAGTGCCGCACGGCGTTGTCGACGAGGTTGGCCAGCAGCTGGTGCAGTCGCCGCTCGTCCCCGGCCAGGGCCAGGCCGGGCGTGCTCTCGGCGACCAGCCGGACCGGGCGGCGGGTTGCCAGGCGGGCCTCGTCGGCGACGCGGCCGAGCAGGGCCCCGGCGTCGACCTCGGACAGGTCGAGGGCGACCAGTCCGGCGTCGAGCCGGCTCAGGTCGAGCAGGTCGCCGACCACGTCGGAGAGCCGCTCCGCCTGGCGCAGCGGCCCCCCGAGGGCGTCGGGCGTCGGCGCCACCACGCCGTCGGCGAGGTTCTCCAGGGTGGCGCGCAGCGCGGCGACCGGGGTGCGCAGCTCGTGGGACACGGTCGCGAGGAGCTCGCGTCGCCGGCGGTCCTCGGTCCCGAGCTCCTCGGCCATCACGTTGAAGGCGCGGGCCAGGTCGCCGATCTCGTCGGGAGCCGCGACCACCACCCGGGTGGAGTAGTCGCCCTGCGCCATCGCGGTCGCCGCCGCGGTCATCTCCCGCACCGGCACGGTCATGCCCCGGGCCAGGGAGTGCGTGAGCACGAGCGCGACGAGCACCGAGACGGTGACGACGGCGTACGCCGGGGCGCCCGCGGACGAGGCGGCGGTGGTGAGGGTCGCCACGACGAGCACGACCAGCCCGACCACGGCGGCGAGCCGCACCTTGAACGAGCCCCACAGCGCCGCCGGCCCCTGGGGGTCGGGGGTGCTCACGAGGTCTCCCAGGCGTAGCCGACCCCGTGCACGGTCCGGATCCGCCCGGGCCCGACCTTGGCGCGCAGCGCCTTGACGTGGCTGTCGACGGTGCGGGTCGAGGCGTCCGGCCAGTCCCAGACCTGCTCGAGCAGGCGGGCGCGGCTCAGCACCGTGCCGGGCGACTCGGTCAGGCAGGCCAGCAGGTCGAACTCGGTGCGGGTCAGGGCGACCGGATCGCCGCCCACCATGACGCGGCGGCCGGCGACGTCGACCCGCACGGGCCCGAGCGTCCGCACGCCGTCGGTGCGCTGGGCCAGCTCGGCGGCGCGCTCCACCCGCCGCAGCAGCGCCTGGGCGCGGGCGACCAGCTCGCGCATGGAGAACGGCTTGGTCAGGTAGTCGTCGGCCCCCACCCCGAGCCCCACCAGTACGTCGGTCTCGTCGTCGCGTGCGGTGAGCATGAGCACCGGCGTGGGGGTCCGGGCCTGGATCCGCCGGCACACCTCGTGCCCGTCGAACCCCGGCAGCATCACGTCGAGGACCACCAGGTCCGGCTCGTGGTCCTCCGCCGCGGTGACCGCCGCAGGCCCGTCGTACGCCGAGGTGACGCGCCAGCCCTCCGCCCGGAAGCGCAGGCTGACCGCCTCGTTGATCTCCGGCTCGTCCTCGACCACGAGGACGTGCGGAGCAGCTGACGACACCTGGCCCGGACCCATGCCAAGGACCCTAGGGCCGGGGCCGCGCAGGATCGGCGCGGTCGCGGTGAAGGATCTGTGAAGACTGCCGGGCGCCGGGCGGGAGTTGAGGCGGCCCCCGCCTCGTTAGGATTGGGAACCCGCCCCGCCGACGCGATCGGATCACCTGCATGAGCCTCCCCCCGGCCGGAGTCCCCGACAAGTTCCTGCCCCTCGGGCTGACCTACGACGACGTGCTGCTCCTGCCCGGTGAGACCGACGTGATCCCCAGCGAGGTCGACACCGCCACCCGCCTGACCCGCGGCATCTCCCTGCGGATCCCGTTGGTCTCCAGCGCCATGGACACCGTCACCGAGTCGCGCATGGCGATCGCGATGGCGCGCGAGGGCGGGCTCGGCGTGCTGCACCGCAACCTCTCGATCCAGGACCAGGCCTACCAGGTGGACCTGGTCAAGCGGACCCAGACCGGCATCATCAGCAACCCCGTCACGATCGGCCCCGACGCGACGCTGGAGGAGCTCGACGAGGTCTGCGGGCAGTACCGCGTCTCCGGCCTCCCGGTCGTCGACGCCCAGGACCGCCTGCTCGGCATCGTCACCAACCGCGACCTGCGCTTCACCCCGGTCGCGGAGTGGGCGACCACCAAGGTCGACGAGGTGATGACGCAGATGCCGCTGATCACCGGCCCGCCCGGCATCTCCCGCGAGGACGCGACGCTCCTGCTGCGCAAGCACAAGCGCGAGCGGCTCCCGCTGGTCGACGACGCCGGCCACCTCGCCGGCCTGATCACGGTCAAGGACTTCGTCAAGAGCGAGCAGTTCCCCAAGGCCAGCAAGGACGCCGACGGCCGGCTCATGGTCGGGGCGGCGGTCGGCTACTTCGGCGACGCCTGGCAGCGCGCCGCCACCCTGGTCGAGGCCGGCGTCGACGTGCTGGTCGTGGACACCGCCCACGGGCACGCCCGCCTCCTGCTCGACATGATCCGCAAGCTCAAGGCCGACTCCGCCCTGTCGCACGTGCAGGTGATCGGCGGCAACGTCGCCACCGGCGCCGGTGCCCGGGCGCTGGTCGAGGCCGGGGTGGACGCGGTCAAGGTCGGCGTCGGGCCCGGCTCGATCTGCACCACCCGCGTGGTGGCCGGCGTCGGCGTGCCCCAGGTCACCGCGGTGTACGACGCGGCGCAGGCCTGCGCCGAGGCCGGCGTCCCCGTCATCGCCGACGGCGGCCTGCAGTACTCCGGCGACATCGCCAAGGCGCTGGTCGCCGGCGCCGAGTGCGTCATGGTCGGCTCGCTGCTCGCCGGCTGCGAGGAGTCGCCCGGCGAGCTGGTGTTCGTCAACGGCAAGCAGTACAAGTCCTACCGCGGCATGGGCTCGCTCGCGGCGATGTCGAGCCGCGGCAAGAAGTCGTTCTCCAAGGACCGCTACTTCCAGGCCGACGTGACCAGCGACGACAAGATCGTCCCCGAGGGCATCGAGGGCCAGGTCGCCTACCGCGGCCCGCTCGCCGCCGTCGCCCACCAGCTCGTCGGAGGGCTCCACCAGTCGATGTTCTACGTCGGGGCGCGCACCATCCCCGAGCTGCGCGAGCGCGGGCAGTTCGTGCGGATCACCTCGGCGGGGCTCAAGGAGAGCCACCCCCACGACGTGCAGATCACCGCGGAGGCCCCGAACTACACCCGCTGAGCCGGCGGCCCGGGTCCGTCGCCCCCACGCGTCGCAGCCGGGCCCCCGCACCCCGCGGGCCCGCCGGTAGGGTGCGGTGCGTGCAGGAGATCGAGATCGGCCGCGCCAAGCGGGCCCGCCGGGCCTGGTCCTTCGACGACGTCGCCATCGTGCCGTCACGGCGCACCCGTGACCCCGAGGAGGTCTCGACGGCCTGGCAGATCGACGCCTACCGCTTCGAGATCCCGGTCGTCGCGGCGCCGATGGACTCGGTGATGTCGCCGGCCACGGCGGTGCAGTTCGGCAAGCTCGGCGGCCTCGGCGTGCTCGACCTCGAGGGACTGTGGACGAGGTACGACGACCCGTCCGACCTGCTCGCCGAGGTCGCCTCCCTCGACGCGGCGATGGCCACCCGGCGTCTGCAGGAGATCTACGCCGAGCCGATCAGGCCCGAGCTGATCAGCCAGCGGCTCAGCGAGATGCGCACCGCCGGGGTGACCGTCGCGGGCAGCCTCTCGCCCCAGCGCACCAAGGAGTTCGCCAAGACCGTCGTCGACGCCGGTGTGGAGATGTTCCTCATCCGCGGGACGACGGTCTCCGCCGAGCACGTCTCGAGCCAGGCCGAGCCGCTCAACCTCAAGGAGTTCATCTACGAGCTCGACGTGCCCGTGATCGTCGGCGGCTGCGCGACCTACCAGGCCGCGCTGCACCTGATGCGCACGGGCGCGGCCGGGGTCCTGGTCGGCTTCGGCGGCGGCGCCGCCCACACCACCCGCACGGTCCTGGGGCTCTCGGTCCCGATGGCCTCGGCCGTCGCCGACGTGGCGGCCGCGCGTCGTGACTATCTGGACGAGTCCGGCGGCCGCTACGTCCACGTCATCGCCGACGGCTCGATCGGCAGGTCGGGCGACCTGGCCAAGGCGGTCGCCTGCGGCGCCGACGCGGTGATGATCGGCTCGCCGCTGGCGCGCGCGACCGAGGCACCCGGCCGCGGGTTCCACTGGGGCAGCGAGGCCTGGCACCCCCACCTGCCGCGGGGGGAGCGCATCCACATCGGCACCGCCGGCTCGCTCGAGGAGGTGCTGTTCGGCCCCTCGACCGCACCCGACGGCACGATGAACCTCGTCGGCGCGCTGCGCCGGGCGATGGCGACCACGGGCTACACCGAGCTCAAGGAGTTCCAGCGCGTCGAGGTCGTCCTCCACTCGTGACCGGCTGGGGTCCGTGGCTGCTCGCCACCGCCGCGCTGCACCTCGGCTTCCAGCTGACCGTGACCCTGGTCGTCTACCCGGCACTGGCCGACGTCGCCGTCGACGGCTGGTCGAGCGCGCACGCGGCGCACTCCCGTCGCATCTCGGTCGTCGTGGTGCTCGTCTACCTCCCGCTCCTCGGGGTCGGCCTCTGGGCCCTCGTCGCCGGTCCGGTCGGTGCCGGGCTGCTGCTGGCCGCCGCCGGTGCGGCGCTCTCGTTCCTCAGCACCGCCGCCGTCGCCGCGCCGACCCACGGCCGGCTCGGGTCCGGACGCACCGACGCGCTCGTCGGTCGGCTGCTCGCCGCCGACCGGGTGCGCCTGCTCGGCGCGGCGGTCTGCCTGTCCGGCGCGCTGGTCGCCGTCCTGAGCTGACCCGACGGCGACGACCCGACCACTGGTCCCGGCGGGCGCGACCCCCGGCTCGGCCCGCCTGCGATCATGCTCGCCATGAAGGTCGACCTCACCGTCCTGGCGATCCCGGCGTTCATCGGCGCCATGGGGGCGGAGTACGCCTGGCAGCGCGCCCACCCGGTCGAGCCGGGGACCCGGGCCGGTGACTACCAGCTGGCCGACACCCTGGCCAGCCTGAGCATGGGCGTGGGGAGCCTCGCCGCGCCGTACGTCGCCAAGCGGCTGCTCGACCCGGTCACGCCGGGCGTCGGTCGCCACGGCCGTGCGTTCCTCGGTCTCGGCCTCGCGGCCGCGGTCGCCACGACGGTCGGCGACGTGGTGCGCACACGGCTGCGCCACGGGAGCCTGCCCGCCCCGCAGACGCTCCCGGCCGACGTACGCGCGGCGCAGGACGAGCTGGCCGCGCTGCGGCAGGCGAGGGCGACCCCGCGCGACCAGCGCCCGCCCCGCCCCCGCCCCGCGCTGACCAGGGCCCACGGTGCCCTCGCGGTCAGCGCGGTGCTGTCCACCGCCCTCACCACGAGCACGGTCTGGGCCGCGCACACCACCGGCCGCCGGCTGTTCGGCCGCGGGCTGCCCGACCTCGGCACGGGCAGGGTCGCCTGGGCGACGGCGGTCCTGGGCTGGGACTTCGTCTACTACTGGAACCACCGCCTGGACCACGAGTCGCGCTGGCTGTGGGCGATGCACGTGGCGCACCACTCCAGCGAGCGCTACAACCTCTCGACGGCGCTGCGGCAGCCGGTCGCGGAGAGCCTGGTGCTGAACGTGCCCTACGGCCTCCTCGCGTTGCTCGGCGTGCGCCCTGAGCTGATCGAGCAGGCGCGGGGGATCAACCTGCTCTACCAGTTCTGGATCCACACCGAGGCGATCCGGTCGATCGGCCCGCTGGAGAAGGTGCTCAACACCCCGAGCCACCACCGCGTCCACCACGGGTCCAACCGGCAGTACCTCGACCGCAACCACGGCAGCATCCTCATCGTCTGGGACCGGCTGTTCGGCACGTTCGAGGAGGAGGGCGAGCCGGTCGTCTACGGGCTGACCAAGAACATCGACTCCCACCACCCGGTCGTCATCGCCACGCACGAGTGGCGCGACATCGCCCAGGACGTCGCCACCGCGGAGACCTGGCCCGACCGGTGGTCGTTCCTGCTGCGTGGACCGGGCTGGGCCTACGAGCGGCGGGACCGCACCGATCGCGAGGTCGCGGCCCCGGTCGCCGGCTGACCCGGCCACGGCCCGAGCCGGCGGTCGGGCAGCACCCGCGCCGGGCGGCCTGCCGGGTGAGGTCGCGCCGCGAAGGTCGGCTAGGTTGCGACGGTGGCAGTGAAGGTGACTGTTGTGGTGGCGGTACAACGTGCTCCCGGACGTCGAGCGTCTCATCGCCTCCCTCGACGCGCAGAGCCTGCCGTCGGACGAGCTCGAGATCATCTTCGTCGACGACGGCTCGACGGACGGCACGCACGAATGGCTCTGCGCCATGGCCTCGAGCCGTCCGCACGTCCAGGTGCTGCGGATCCCGCACTCGGGCTGGCCAGGACGACCGCGCAACGTCGGCATCGCACAGGCGTCCGGGGAGTACGTGTTCTTCGCCGACCACGACGACCTCCTCTTTCCCGAGGCGCTCCAGCGGATGCACGAGTTCGCGGTGAAGCACAGGCTGGACGTGCTGCTCCCCAAGGAGGTGGTCAAGGGGTGGAAGCGACCGTTCTGGGACGGGTGGCGGGCGGACACCCCGCGGGTCGAGGAGTGGACGCAGTCGCTCCTGCAGTGCATCACCCCGCACAAGCTCTACCGCCGAGCGTTCCTCCAGGAGCAGGACCTGCGCTTCCCGGAGGGGGACGTGAGGTTGGAGGACTTCGCCTTCAACGCCCTGGCCTGGTCCCGCACGGACTCGGTCGGCGTCCTGGCCGGGTATCCCTGCTACCAGTGGAAGATCCACTCCGACAACAGCCACAAGAAGGAGGTCGACTTCGACCTCTACTGGGACTCCTTCCGGGCATCGGTCCAGCCGGTGCTGGAGATGCCCGCCGGTCCGAAGAAGGACCAGATGCTTCTGCGCTGGTACCGCAGCCGGGTCCTGCAGCGAGTCCGGGACCTGCGCAGGCTGGCGCGCGACGACGTCGACCGCTTGATGAGGACCTGGTCCGATCTCCTCGACCTGTTCCCGCCCCACCTCGACGCCGGGCTGGACCCGGCCGACCGCCCGCGCTCCCGGCTGCTGCGAGCGGGGGCCGTCGACGAGCTCCTCGAGCTGTCGGAGCTCGACCGGGGGGTGCGCCTGGAGGTGAGGAGGTCCCGCGTCTCGTGGTCCGACGGGTCGCTGGTGCTCGGGGTCCGGGCTCGCCTGGTCGACGGCGCCCGGTCACCGGTCCCCATCCGCGAGGAGGACGGGCGCCTGTACCGCGAGGTCCCGCCGTCCCTCGAGGCGCAGACCACCCCCGCAGACTGGGACTTCACCGACGCGCTGCGCGGAGCGGCGGGTGAGATCGTGCTTCGCGCACGACGTACGGGCGTCGACTGGATCATCCCCGCCCGCACCACGGTCGAGGTGGTCGACTCCGCATCCGGTCCCGTGGCCAGGTTCGACCTGCGAGCGACGATCGATCCCCGCACCGCGGCGCTGGGAGGACCCCTGGCCGGCGACGTCTGGGACGTGTTCATCCGGGTCCCGCGCCTCGGGTTCGGGGACGCGCGTCGGGTGACGACGTCCATGAGGCGGCCGAGCGGCGCGCTGATCGAGGGTCGCACGGCCGTCGTGTACCGGACGCGGACCGGCAAGCTCGCGCTCGACCTCTCGGGCGACCTGGCGCGCTTCATCGCCGCGGCGGGCGCGCGCCGGTCCGACGTGCGGTCCGTCCGAGGTGGTGTGGAGCTGGCCCTCCCGCGGCTGCACGCCGAGGGCAAGGCCGACATCCCGTGCGAGCTCCTCGTCGAGGGGCGCCCGCGGCAGGCACGGTTGGTGGCGCGGCGGGGGCGAGCCACGGTGACCTCGCGCGGTCCCGCGCTTCCTGCCGCGCCGGTGCGCCTGTCCATGTCCGGCCGGACCCGGACGCTGCTTCGTCCCAGCCACGACGGGGCTCCGGCCGCGGGACGGGCGAAGGGTCGGCGGGCTCGACGGGCCGGGCGGCGGTGGCGCCGGCGGAATAGTTGACGTGTCACGCACGTTGGACGGACACTGAGCCTGACCTTCTGGAGAGGTGATCCGCATGCCCGCCGTGACCGTCCCCGACTTCACCGTCCTGCCCCGCGTCGACCGCCCGGCGCTCGACGCCCGCCCGCGCGACGTCGTTCAGGTGACGACCGCGCCGCGCGGCTTCGAGGGCGAGGGCTTCCCGGTCCGGCGCGCCTTCGCCGGCGTCGACCTGGCGCGGCTCGACCCGTTCATCCACATGGACCAGATGGGCGAGGTGGAGTACGCCCCCGGCGAGCCCAAGGGCACCCCGTGGCACCCGCACCGCGGCTTCGAGACGGTCACCTACATGATCGACGGGGTCATGCAGCACCAGGACTCCCACGGTGGTGGCGGCCTGATCACCAACGGCGACACGCAATGGATGACGGCCGGCAGCGGCCTGCTCCACATCGAGACGCCGCCGGAGGAGCTGGTGATGAGCGGCGGGCTGTTCCACGGCGTCCAGCTGTGGGTCAACCTCCCGCGCAGCCTCAAGATGGCGGCTCCGCGCTACCAGGACATCCGCGGCGGCCAGGTCGCCCTCCTCTCGTCGTACGACGGGGCGTCGCTGCTGCGCGTCATCGCCGGCTCCCTCGCGGGTCACCCGGGGCCCGGCTCGACGCACACGCCGATCACCCTGGTCCACGCGACCGTGCAGCCGGGCGGGCGGCTCGAGCTGCCGTGGCCGACGGAGTTCAACGCGCTGGCCTACGTGCTGGCGGGTCGCGGCGCGGTCGGCGCCGAGCGGCGGCCCCTCTCCAGCGGCCAGCTCGCGGTCTTCGGGTCCGGCGACTCGATCGAGCTGACCGGCGACGCGCGGGAGGCAGGCGCCCAGAGCCCGGCCCTGGAGGTGCTGCTGCTCGGCGGCAAGCCGATCCGCGAGCCCGTCGCGGCCTACGGCCCGTTCGTGATGAACACCCGTGCCGAGCTGAGGCAGGCCTTCGAGGACTTCCAGGCCGGACGCCTCGGCACGATCCCGAGCGAGCCGCACCCGGGCCACCTGTCCTGACCGGGCTCGACCACCGACCGGCAGACTGACCGCATGAGCGCACTGAGCCCGGACCAGCGGACCGCCGCGATCGAGACGATGCGCGGCGGCGAGCTGGACGTGCTCGTGGTCGGCGGGGGAGTGACCGGCGCGGGCATCGCGCTCGACGCGGTCAGCCGCGGTCTCTCCGTCGGCCTGCTCGAGCAGCGCGACCTGGCCTCGGGCACGAGCAGCCGCAGCAGCAAGCTCATCCACGGCGGGCTGCGCTACCTCGAGATGTACGACTTCGGCCTGGTCCGCGAGGCGCTCGCCGAGCGCGGGCTGCTGATCACCACGCTGGCCCCGCACCTGGTCCGACCGGTGTCGTTCGTCTACCCGCTGACCTCCCACCTCGAGCGGCCCTACGTCGGCGCGGGGCTCGCGCTCTACGACTCGCTCGCCGCGGCGTCGCCGTACCCCCGCGGGGTGCCGATCCACCGGCACCTGTCCAAGCGCAAGGCCCTGCGGGTCGTGCCCGACCTCCGGCCGGAGGCGCTGACCGGGGCGGTGCAGTACTGGGACGCGCAGGTCGACGACGCGCGCCACACCATGATGGTCGCCCGCACCGCGGCGACCCACGGCGCCCACGTGGCCACGCGGGTCAAGGTGACCGGGTTCCTGCGGGAGGGCGAGCGGGTCACCGGCGTGACCGCGACCGACCTCGAGGCCGGCACCGACGTCCAGGTGCGAGCCCGCGTGGTCCTCAACGCGGCCGGCGTCTGGACCGACGACATCCAGGAGCTCGTCGGTGGCCGCGGTGTCATGCACGTCCAGGCCAGCAAGGGCATCCACCTCGTCGTGCCCCGCGACCGCATCCGCTCGCGCAGCGGCCTGATCCTGCGGACCGAGAAGTCGGTGCTGTTCGTCGTCCCGTGGGGCCGGCACTGGATCATCGGCACCACCGACACCGCCTGGGACCTCGACAAGGCGCACCCGGCCGCCTCGCGCGCGGACATCGACTACCTGCTGGAGCGGGTCAACTCCGTGCTGCGCGAGCCGCTGGGCCACGAGGACGTCGAGGGCGTCTACGCCGGGCTGCGGCCGCTGCTGTCCGGCGAGTCCGAGCCGACCAGCCGGATCAGCCGCGAGCACACCGTCGCCACGCCCGTGCCGGGGCTGGTGCTGATCGCCGGCGGCAAGTACACGACCTACCGGGTGATGGCCAAGGACGCGGTCGACGCCGCCGCCCACTCGCTCGGCGGCGCAGTCCCGCGCAGCATCACCGAGCAGGTGCCGCTGGTCGGGGCGCAGGGCTACGCCGTGCGCTGCCACCAGGTCGACACCCTCGCCGACCGGGCCGGCATCCACCCGGCGCGGGTCGAGCACCTGCTCGGGAGGTACGGCGACCTGGTCGACGAGGTGCTCGCCCTCGTCGCCGAGGACCCCTCGCTCGGCGAGCCGCTCGAGGGCGCCGAGGACTACCTGCGGGCCGAGGTGGTCTATGCGGTGACCCACGAGGGCGCCCGCCACCTCGACGACGTGCTGACCCGCCGCACCCGCGTCTCGATCGAGACCTTCGACCGCGGTGTCGCCTCGGCCCGCCCCGCCGCCGCGCTGATGGCCGGTCCGCTGGGCTGGTCGGACGACGTCGTGGAGGAGGAGGTCGACCACTACCTGCGCCGGGTCGCCGCCGAGCGGGCCAGCCAGCAGAAGCTCACCGACCAGGAGGCCGACGAGGCGAGGGTCACCGCCCGCGACGTGCTGGGCCTCTGAGCCGCGCCCCCACCCGGCCGTCCGGCCCTGCCCCCCGCCCCCCGCGCCCCGGCCCGGCCCCCCGCCCCCCCCCCCCCCCCGCGTACTCCGACGTACGTGCTGCTTGCCGGCACTTTTTGCAGCACGTACGTCGGAGTACGCGCGGCGGGGCGGGAAGGGCCGCGGGCGGCGGGCGGGCGGTGCGGCCCTCAGGCGTCCGCCGGGACCAACCGCCCCAACGGTCCGTCGCGCCAGTCCCGCGTGAAGTCGGCCAGCCGCACGTCGGTGGCGACCGCCCGGGAGGTCATCCGGGCCGGCACCTTGGTCGGCTCGCCGTCGGCGCCGAGGGCGAGCACCGACGCCGAGGCCACCGCCAGCTCGTCGCGGTCGAGCCCGAAGGCGCCACGCCCGGTGTGCACCGACAGCTCCGACCACGGGGCGACGAGCCGGTAGGCGTCGTACTGCAGCTCGACCCCGCACTGGGTCACGGTCAGCGACCGACGCCGGGCCCGCCGGAAGTGCAGCGCGAACAGCGTGCCACCCGCCAGCAGCCCCACGAGCAGGCCGCGCCCCGAGGCGTCGTACGACGACCCGAGCGCCCAGGTGACCAGCACGATGACCAGGGGGGCGGTCAGGCACGACCAGGCCGCGACGACCGGCCGGACGGGGTAGGTCCTCACGCCAGGCACGCCGTCCTCGGGTGGTCGCCGACCGGCCCGTCGTGCCAGTCGCGGTCGACGAGGCTGACCAGGCGGTCGGGGTCGCGCTGCACGGCCGGCCCGTCGTCGCCGACCGAGAGCGTGCGGCGCCGCACCCGGCGCAGGTTCCAGGCGAAGGTCGCCACCGCGACGACGAGACCGAGCACCACCATGGTCCGCGAGCCGATCACCAGCGCCGGGATCGTCCAGACCACGACGATGAGCACCGGCACCGTGAGGCACGAGCCGACGGCCAGGCCCCAGCGGAGGCGGTCGGTCATCGGGCTCAGTTGACCTGCCGGTCCCGGCCCTCCCAGTAGGGCGCGCGCAGCTTGAACTTCTGCAGCTTGCCGGTGGCGGTGCGGTCGAGCAGCTCGCGGAACTCGACCGACGAGGGCGCCTTGTAGCGCGCCAGCCGCCCCTTGACGTAGTCGATCAGCTCCTGCTCGGTGAGCGAGGACCCCTCCGCCTTGACCACGAGCGCCTTGATCGTCTCGCCCCACTTCTCGTCGGGGACGCCGATGACCGCGACCTCGGCGACGTCGGGGTGGGAGAAGATCGCGTCCTCGACCTCGATCGAGGAGACGTTCTCACCGCCGGTGATGATGACGTCCTTCTTGCGGTCCTGGATGGTGAGGTAGCCGTCGCCGCCGACCACCCCACCGTCGCCGGTGTGGAACCAGTCGTCGGCCAGGCAGCGGGCGGACTCCTGCGGGTTGTCCCAGTAGCCGTCGAGGCAGACGTTGGAGCGGGCCAGGACCTCGCCGTCCTGGAGCCTCAGGGAGACCCCGATCGCGGGAGCGCCGGCGCGCACGAGGCGGGACGCGAGCTCCTCGGCCGACAGGTCGTCCCACTCCGCACGGGTGCGGTTGACCGTGAGCAGGGGCGAGGTCTCGGTCAGGCCGTAGATCTGGATGAACTCCCAGCCCAGCTCCTCCTGCACCCGCACGATCGTCTTGGTGGGCGGGGGAGCGCCGGCGACGACGATGCGCACACGGTCGCGGCCGGGGACCTCGCCCTCCCAGTCGGGCAGGGCGTCGAGGATCGCGGTGATCACCGCCGGGGCGGCGCACATCAAGGTGACGCCGTACTGCTCGACCCGCCGCAGGATCTCGGCGCCGTCGACCTTGCGCAGCACGACCTGGGGCACGCCGAGCGAGGTGGTCACGAACGGCATGCCCCAGCCGTTGCAGTGGAACATCGGCAGCGTGTGGAGGTAGACGTCGCGGTCGGTGACGCCGACATGGAGACCGAAGGTCAGCGCGTTGGTCCACAGGTTGCGGTGGGTCAGCTGCACGCCCTTGGGTCGCGCGGTCGTGCCGGAGGTGTAGTTGATCGTCGCCGTCGCGTTCTCGTCCGGAGCGGACCACGGGGTCGGGTCCACCGAGTCCGCGGAGGCGAACAGGTGGTCGTCGTCCCCGATCACGAACCGGTGCTCGGCGGCCACCCCCGCCAACGACTCCTCGAGCTCGGGGTCGACGAACAGCACGCGGGCGCCCGAGTGCTCGACGATGTAGGACACCTCGTCGGGGGAGAGCCGGAAGTTGATCGGCACCAGGACCCGGCCGTAGCCGCAGATCCCGAAGAACGCGGTCAGCAGCCGCGCTGAGTTGTGGGAGACCATCGCGACCCGGTCGCCCTCGGCGATGCCCAGGTCCTCCATCGCGCGGGCCATCAGCCGCGCGCGGTGCGCCAGCTCGGCGTAGGTGAGGTCGCCGAGCGACGGGGCGGGCTGCTGCGGCTCGTCGACCACGCCCACCCGCTCGCCGTACACCTGCTCCGCACGGCGGATGAAGTCGTTGACGGTCATGGGGACCTGCACGGATAACCTCCGGGTGTGTGACGCGGCTCTCAGGCTGACCTTAGCCAGCAGGTGCTCGGCACCTCTAGGCGCGTCGCGCCGTCTCAGATACCCTCGGTATATGAACGCTCCGGACCCCCACGACGGCGTGACCGCCGAGCTGCGCGACCCCGACCACGACCCGAGCGCCTCGCTGGCGCTCGAGCCGGAGCAGGTCAACCGGCTGACGGGCCTGCTGCGGGCCACGAGCGGCGAGACCAGGCCGGCGATCAGCCCGATCAACGGCCAGCCGCTGGGCGACGTCCCGCAGTCCAGTCAGGCCGACGTCGTCGAGGCGTTCAAGCGCGCGCGCAAGGCCCAGGCCCGGTGGGCGCGCACGAGCCTGGAGGAGCGGGCCGAGATCTTCCTGCGCCTGCACGACCTCGTGCTCGAGCGGCAGGACGAGATCATGGACCTGATCTGCTGGGAGTCCGGCAAGGCGCGCAAGCACGCCTTCGACGAGCCGCTGCACATCGCCCTGACCGCGCGCTACTACGCCCGCACGGCCCAGCAGCACCTCGGCACCAAGCGCGTGGCCGGCGTCGTGCCCGGCCTGACCCGGGTCGAGGTCAACCGGGTCCCCCAGGGGGTCGTCGGGATCATCAGCCCCTGGAACTACCCCTTCACGCTGGCGCTGTGCGACGGGCTCCCCGCGGTCATGGCCGGCAACGCGGTCGTCGCCAAGCCCGACGCCCAGACCATGCTGAGCGCGCTGATCGGGCTGGAGATCCTCCAGCAGGCCGGGTTCCCCGAGGACCTGTGGCAGATGGTGTCCGGCCCGGGTCGCGTGATCGGCACCGAGATCATCGAGCGCGCCGACTACATCTGCTTCACCGGCTCGACCGCGACCGGCAGGCTGATCGCCCGGCAGTGCGCCGAGCGGCTGATCGGGTGCTCGCTCGAGCTGGGCGGCAAGAACCCCATCCTCGTGCTGCGCGACGCCGACCTCGACCGCGCCGCCGAGGGCGCCGTACGCGCCGCGTTCTCCAACGCCGGCCAGCTCTGCGTCTCGATGGAGCGGATGTACGTCGCCGACCAGGTCTACGACAGGTTCGTGCAGAAGTTCGTCGACCGGGTCAACGCGATGAGCCTCGGGGCGAGCACCGACTGGGGCGTCGACATGGGCAGCCTGATCTCCCAGGACCAGCTCGACACCGTGACCGCCCACGTCGAGGACGCGCGCAGCAAGGGCGTCCGCGTCCTGACCGGAGGCAGGGCACGCCCCGACCTCGGGCCCTACGTCTACGAGCCGACCGTGCTCGAGGGCACGACCCCGGACGTGACGTGCTTCGGCGACGAGACCTTCGGGCCGGTGATCTCGCTCTACCGCTTCGCCGACGAGGACGACGCGGTCGAGCGCGCCAACGACGGCGAGTACGGCCTCAACGCCTCGATCTACAGCCAGGACGGCCCGCGAGCCCGCGCGCTGGCGAAGCGGATCAAGTGCGGCACGGTCAACATCAACGAGGCCTTCGGCGCGACGTTCGCCAGCATCGCCGCCCCGATGGGCGGCATGCGCGAGTCCGGCATGGGCCGGCGCCAGGGCGCCGAGGGCATCCTGCGCTACACCGAGCCGCAGGCCGTCGCCACCCAGCGGCTGCTGCGCTTCGCCCCGATGCTCGGCATGAGCGACGCGGGCTACGCCAGGTTCATGACCGCCAACGTCAAGCTCATGACCAAGCTCGGCCGCACGTGAGAGGCTCCCGCCCGTGACCAGCAGCACCAGCTTCGACTTCGACGTCCTCGTCATCGGCTCCGGCTTCGGCGGGTCCGTCTCGGCCCTCCGCCTGACCGAGAAGGGCTACTCGGTCGGCGTGGTCGAGGCCGGCGCCCGCTTCTCGGACGAGGACTTCGCCACGACCTCCTTCGACCTCAAGCGCTACCTCTTCCGCCCCGAGGTCGGCTGCTACGGCATCCAGCGGATCGAGGCCGTCCGCGACTCGCTGATCATGGCGGGCGCGGGGGTCGGCGGCGGGTCGCTGGTCTACGCCAACACGCTCTACGAGCCGCTCGAGCAGTTCTACCAGGACCCGCAGTGGGCCGACATCACCGACTGGAAGGCCGAGCTCGCGCCGTACTACGACCAGGCCAAGCGCATGCTCGGGGTCGTCGAGAACCCGCTGCGCACGCCGGCCGACGACGTGATGGAGAAGGTCGCCAACGACCTCGGGGTCGGCGACACCTTCCACCCGACGCCGGTCGGGGTGTTCTTCGGCGGCCCGGACGCGCGTGCGGGCGAGGAGGTCGAGGACCCGTACTTCGGCGGCGCCGGACCGGCGCGCCACGTGTGCCTCCAGTGCGGCGACTGCATGACCGGCTGCAAGTACGACGCCAAGAACACCCTGGTGAAGAACTACCTCTACCTCGCCGAGCAGAGGGGCGCCGTGGTCATGCCGCTGACCACCGTCACCCGGATCACACCGCTCGAGGGCGGCGGCTACGAGCTCAAGGTGAAGTACACGAAGGCCACGCTGCGCAACGGCAGGTCCGTGACCCGCACGCTCACCTGCGAGCAGCTGGTGATGGCGGCCGCCGCGATCGGCACGCAGAAGCTGCTGCACAAGATGAAGGCGCAAGGCCACCTGCCCGAGCTGTCGGACCGGCTGGGCTACCTCTCACGCACCAACTCCGAGGCGATCCTCGGCGCGATCGCGCCCGACACCACGATCGACTACAGCCAGGGCATCGCGATCACCTCGAGCTTCCACCCCGACGCCGACACCCACGTCGAGCCCTGCCGCTACGGCAAGGGCAGCAACGTGATGTCGCTGATGCAGACGGTGCTCACCGACGGCGACGGCCCGGTGCCGCGCTGGCGCACCTGGCTGGGCGAGCTGTGGCTGCAGAAGCGCAGCATCGTGGACCTCTACGACGTCCGGCACTGGTCGGAGCGCACCGTCATCGCGCTGGTGATGCAGACGCTGGACAACTCGATCACCACCTACGCCAAGCGCATCCCCGGCACCAAGAAGTGGCGCCTGACCTCCAGGCAGGGCCACGGCGAGCCCAACCCGACCTGGATTCCGGTGGCCCACCAGGTCGTGCGCAAGATGGCCGAGATCATGGGCGGCACCCCCGGTGGGGCGATCGGCGACCCGTTCAACATGCCGATGACCGCGCACTTCATCGGCGGCGCCACGATCGGGCGCTCGCCCGAGGACGGCGTGGTCGACGCCTACCAACGCGTCTTCAACTACCCCGGCCTGCACGTCGCCGACGGCTCGGCGATCTCGGCCAACCTGGGGGTGAACCCGTCGCTGACGATCACCGCCCAGGCGGAGCGCGCGATGTCGTTCTGGCCCAACAAGGGCGAGCCCGACCCGCGCCCCGAGCTGGGCTCGGAGTACGAGCGGGTCACCCCGGTCGAGCCGGCCCACCCGGCCGTGCCCGACTCGGCCCCGGCCGCGCTGCGCCTGCCGATCGTCGCGGTCACCTGAGGCGGTCCTCGCTGGGGTTCGGTTTCACTAGTGCCAGTTCTCCCGCCGAGGTACGCCGGCCAGCGGTCCGGCCAGCGCGCCGGCGCGTCGCGGCCCGGTCGGCCTCGGCGGGATCGACCTGCCGCGCCGCGGCCCGGTCGGCCTCGGCGTGATCGAGCTGCGGCGACCCGGTCAGCCTCGCACGTGCTCGACCAGCCGCCGGGCCAGCTCGACCGACGTCTCGATCTCGACCCGGCGGATCGACACGCTCTCGACGTTGATCCCGAACGGCACCCCGAGGCGCCGGCAGAAGGCGATGAGCTCCACCGCGGCCGCGGAGGCCTGCTCCAACGAGGTGGCGAGCGTGTCGGTGGAGTGGCGCAGGTCGTTCTCGATCCACCGGGGCACGTCGACCCCCAGCCAGCGGAGGAACTCCAGGGTCCTCATCGACCCGCAGACCGAGAAGGTGAACACGACCGGGGCGGGGTGCAGGCCGGCCGCCTCGCACTCCCACCGGTAGTCCGAGACCAGGTCCTTGGCGGCGTTGACGTCGAACACGACCTGGGTGACGAAGAACCCGCAGCCGGCCCTCTGCTTCGCGACGAGCCGATGGTGCTCGTCGCCGCGCCGGCGGTGCCGCTCGGGGATGGCCACCCCGCCGAGGACGAGGTCCGGGGCGAGGTCGCGGCGCAGCTCCTGGGCCCGCGACAGCGGGAGGGCAGGGGCGGACGCGGAGCTCGACGGGCCGACCAGCACCGTGGCGACCCGCGAGGTGTCCTGCGACGCGAGCCAGGTCTCGAGGTCGTCCGGCCCGTGCTTGCCGACCGCCCGGTAGACGACCACCGGCGTCGCCCAGCCGTCCAGGAGGCCGAGGTAGTCGGCCGGGTCGAGCGTCGGGCTGAACGGGAACGGCCGCTCCGAGGGGTTGCGCGAGCTCTCGTCGTCGATGTCGTAGAGCACGAGCCCGTCCAGCCCGAGCGGGCGCAGCCGGTCCATCGTGGCCGCGGCGATCTCCGCGACCCGGTCGGGAGCAGTCGAGAGCCGCGGCGGGGTGAGCGCGAACAGCACCACGCCGCCCTCCCGCCGGCGGAGATGGTCCAGGAGGTCCATCAGCCGAGCTCCGAGACGACGTCCTGCACCAGGTCGCCGAACCGGTCGTCGACCTCGGTCCTGGGCGTGAACCCCATCCGCAGCACCACGAGCCCTTCTGAGGGGATCACCGCCATGCTCTGGCCGTCGTGACCGAGCGCCTCGTAGGTGTCGAGCGGCATCCGGTCGTCGTACGCCGTGCCGTCCGGCAGGCGGTTGAGCCACCAGCCCGCGCCGTAGGGCTGGTCCTCCTCGGACTCCTCGGCCTGGGTCGCCGTCGTGGCCTGCTGCATCCAGCCCTCGGGGAGCAGTCGCTGCCCGTCGACCACGCCCTCGTCGAGCGCGAGCTGACCGATCGCGGCCCAGTCGCGCGGCGTCGCCCAGCCGTAGGACGAGCACACCGGCGTCCCCGCGGCGTCGGGCTCGACGACGAAGGAGGACAGGCCGAGCGGGCCGAAGACCTGCTGGCTCGGCAGCGAGGCGTCCGACCCGGTGAGGTCGAGCAGGATGTCGCAGAGCAGGGTGGTCGAGCCGGAGGAGTACTGCAGGTGCGACCCGGGCCGGTGGGCCAGCGGCTGGGAGGCGACGTAGGCGCCCATGTCGTCCTCGAGGTAGAGCATCCGCGTGATCGGGGTGCCGAGAGCGTAGGTCTCGTCCCACTCCAGTCCGCTGGTCATCCGCATCAGCTCGTCGATCGTGATGGCGGCGCGGCCGTCGGTCCACCCCTCGCGGAGCCGGTCCTCGTCGACGCGGACCTGCCCCTGGGCGACCAGCCGGCCGACGAGCAGGTTGGTCACCGACTTGGTCATCGACCAGCCGAGCTGGCGGGTGTCGGCGGTGAAGCCGTCGGCGTAGCGCTCCGCGACCACGCGACCGTCCTTCACCACGACCACGGCGCGGGTGCCGAGGTCCTCGCGCGCGGCGGGGGACAGGTCGGTGCCGAACGCGCGGTCCAGAGCGGCGTCGTAGGCGGGATCGGTCGCACCGTCCTGCACGGGCGACGTCCCGGACACCGGGTCGGGGGCCTCCAGGTCCGGCGCCCGGTCGCCCAGGGTGCAGCCGTAGCCCTCGGTGTAGTGCGCCTCCTGCCTCGCCAGGAGCCCCAGCAGCGAGCCGGTGACCTGCGCCCCGTCCTCGGAGGTGCGCAGGAACGGCACCAGCGGGTTGGGCGGCAGGTCGGCCTCGGGGTCGTCCCGGTCGGCGAGCAGGCGGACCGCGCAGGCGTTGTGCGCGGCGTACCCGGTGCCGGTCAACAGCAGGGGGCGGGCGTACCAGTAGCCGCCGACCAGCCCGACGACCAGCAGGAGCACCATCGCGAGGAGGACGCGGCGCACGACGCGACGCACAGGGGGACGGGCCATGGCCCGCACCCTAGCCAGCCCGGTCGCGGGCGCCGGCCGCGGAACGCGGTCACGGGCCCGGCCGGAGGGAGGGTCGCCGAGTGCGCTCACCCTCGCAACGACCCGACCGGGGCGCTCGTGACGGGCGGTCACCGGAATTCTCGGGCGGTGGTCGGGCGATAGAGTTGCGGGGTCTCCTCGTCCGACCCGAAAGGCCGCGTGTGAGCACCTCCCACGACCTCGTCCTCGTCGTCGACTTCGGCGCGCAGTACGCCCAGCTGATCGCCCGCCGGGTGCGCGAGGCCCGGGTGTACTCCGAGATCGTCCCGCACACCATGCCGGTCGCCGAGATGCTGGCCAAGAACCCCCGCGCCATCGTGCTCAGCGGCGGCCCCTCCTCGGTCTACGCCGAGGGCGCCCCGGGGATCGACCCGACCATGTTCACCGTCGGGGTCCCCGTGTTCGGCATGTGCTACGGCTTCCAGCTGATGGCCCAGGCGTGCGGGGGAGAGGTCGCCCCGACCGGGGTCCGGGAGTACGGCCGCACTCCGGTCGAGGTGACCACGTCCGGCACGCTGCTGGCCGAGGTCCCCGCCGAGCACCGGGTGTGGATGAGTCACGGTGACTCGGTCGTCGCCGCGCCGGAGGGCTTCTCCGTGCTGGCCAGCACCGGCGGCTCGCCGGTCGCGGCGTTCGAGGACCTCGAGCGACGCCTGGCCGGCGTCCAGTGGCACCCCGAGGTGCTGCACTCCGAGCACGGCCAAGCCGTGCTGACCCATTTCCTGCACGACATCGCCGGGTGCCGCCCGACCTGGACGATGGTCAACATCGTCGAGGAGCAGGTCGAGGCGATCCGCGCCAAGGTCGGGGACGGGCGCGCGATCTGCGGCCTGTCCGGTGGCGTCGACTCCGCCGTCGCGGCCGCGCTGGTCCAGCGGGCCATCGGCGACCGTCTGACCTGCGTCTTCGTCGACCACGGCCTGCTGCGCAAGGGTGAGGCCGAGCAGGTCGAACGCGACTTCGTCGCCTCCACCGGGGTGTCCCTCCACGTCGTCGAGGCCCACCAGCGCTTCCTCGACGCGCTCGCCGGCGTCAGCGACCCCGAGGAGAAGCGCAAGATCATCGGCCGCGAGTTCATCCGCGTCTTCGAGGCCGCCGAGGCCGAGGTCGTCGGCGAGGCGGCCGAGCAGGGGGAGAAGGTCCAGTTCCTGGTCCAGGGCACGCTCTACCCCGACGTGGTCGAGTCCGGCGGCGGATCGGGCACCGCCAACATCAAGTCCCACCACAACGTCGGCGGCCTGCCCGAGGACCTGGAGTTCCAGCTCGTCGAGCCGCTGCGCACCCTGTTCAAGGACGAGGTCCGCCTGGTCGGCGAGCAGCTCGGCCTGCCCGCCGAGATCGTCTGGCGCCACCCCTTCCCGGGCCCGGGTCTGGGCATCCGGATCATCGGCGAGGTGACCCACGACCGCCTCGAGATCCTGCGGGAGGCCGACGCGATCGCCCGCGAGGAGCTCACCCGCGCAGGGCTCGACCGCGACATCTGGCAGTTCCCCGTGGTGCTCCTCGGCGACGTCCGCTCGGTCGGGGTCCAGGGCGACGGCCGCACCTACGGCCACCCGATCGTCCTGCGGCCCGTCACCTCCGAGGATGCGATGACCGCCGACTGGGCGCGCCTGCCGTACGACGTCGTCGAGGCGATCTCGACCCGCATCACCAACGAGGTCCCCGAGGTCAACCGGGTGACCCTCGACGTCACCTCCAAGCCCCCGGGCACGATCGAGTGGGAGTGAGG
>CAWEQX010000010.1:0-214449 GCA_963811385.1 uncultured Actinomycetota bacterium
CTTCCGGCACCCGGACTGGGTCGCCCTCCAGACCCGGCAGAGCGGGTTGGAGGGCACCGGCGAGATACGGCTGCGTGACCTGGTCAAGGAGAGCCTGCGGATGCGGCCGTCGCGCGTGATCGTCGGGGAGGTGCGCGCGGAGGAGTGCCTCGACCTGCTCCTCGCGCTCAACGCCGGCCTCCCGGGCATGGCGTCCCTGCACGCCAACAGCGCCCGCGAGGCGCTGGTCAAGATGTGCACGTTGCCCCTGCTCGCCGGCGAGAACATCTCGGCCCGGTTCGTCGTCCCGACGGTGGCGTCGTCGGTGGACCTGGTGGTGCACCTCGGCCTGCGGCCCGACGGCCGTCGCACCGTGCAGGAGGTCGTCGCCGTCCCAGGTCGGGTCGAGCGGGACGTCATCGAGACCGAGCCGGTGTTCGTGCGGCGCGGTGACGAGCTGCTCCGGGCCAACGGCACTCCGCCGCGGCTGGACCGGTTCGAGCGGGCCGGCATCGACCTCACCCGCATCCTCGGGAGTCGTTGATGGGCGCGGTGGTGGGGCTGCTGCTCGGCACGGGCCTGCTGCTGGTGTGGAGCGCGTTCGCCACACCGCGTGCCGAGCCCGGTGCCCGCCGTACCTCGCGGCTGCGCGAGCAGCTCGACCGTGCCGGGCTGGCCGGGGCGTCGCCTCGCACCGTCGTCGCGGCGTCGGCCGCGCTGTTCGTGGTGGCGTTCCTGGTCGTCCTGCTGGTCTCGCGCACACCGCCGGTCGCCCTGGTCTTCGCCGGGATGGCCGCCTACGCGCCGCACGCCTGGCTCGCCTCGCGTGTCCGGTCGCGGCAGGGCGAGCTCGCCGAGGTCTGGCCTGACGCCGTCGACAACCTGGCCAGCGCGGTGCGGGCCGGACTCTCCCTCCCCGACGCGCTGGCCGGGCTCGGTGATCGGGGCCCGGAGCAGCTGCGCGAGCCGTTCCGGGCCTTCGCCCGCGACTACCAGGCGTCGGGCCGCTTCGGCGACTCGATCGACGCGCTCAAGGTGCGGCTCGCCGATCCGGTGGGGGACCGGGTCGTGGAGGGGCTGCGGGTGGCCCGCGAGGTCGGCGGCGGCGACCTCGGCAGGCTGCTGCGCAACCTCTCCGCCCACCTGCGCGACGACGCGCGTACGCGGTCCGAGCTGGTCGCCCGGCAGAGCTGGGCGGTCAACGGCGCACGGCTGGCGGTGGCCGCGCCCTGGCTCGTGCTCCTCTTCCTGTCCTTCCAGCCCGAGGTCATCGCCCGCTACTCCACGCCCGGCGGCGTCGTCGTGCTCGCGCTGGGCGCACTCCTGTGCCTGGTCGCCTACCGCGCGATGCTGGGCATCGGCCGGCTGCCGACCGAGAGGCGGGTCCTGTCATGACCTGGTCGATGGCAGGTGGCGTCGTCGGCCTCGTCCTCGCCGGTGGGGTGCTGCTGGTGGCGTCGCACGTGCAGGCACGGCGGCGGCCCGACTTCGCGGGCCGCGTGCTGCGGCACCTTGCCGACCTGACCGAGTTCGGCGGCGGGCGGGTGCCGGTCGCGGTGCCGGTCGGCCGGCGCGTCCTGGCGCTCGCCGGAGCCCGGGTCGGCAAGGTCCTGGGTGGCACGGCCTCGGTGCGCCGCCGGCTCGAGCGGGCCGACCTCGACCTGACCGTCGCGGAGCTCCGGGTCCAGCAGGCGACCTGGGGCCTGGTCGCGTTGTGCTCGTGCGGTGCCCTCACCGTCGTGGTGGCGCTGCGCAGCCCCGGTCGTGCCGCGCCGATGGTGGTGCTGACCCTCGTCGCCGGGGGCCTGGGCGTGCTCCTGCGCGAGAATCGGCTCACCGTCCAGGTGCGGGCGCACGAGCGCGAGGTCCTGGCCGAGCTGCCCGCGCTGGCCGAGCTGCTCGCCCTGTCCGTGGCGGCCGGTGAAGGCCCGGTCTCCGCCCTTGACCGGGTCGTCGGCCGCAGCAGCGGGGCGCTGTCGCGTGAGCTGGCCCGCGTCCTTGCCGCGGTGCGCACCGGCACCCCGGTGGCCACCGCGTTCGACGACTACGCCGCCCGCACCGGGGTGCCGGTCGTGGCACGGTTCGCCAACGGCCTGGCGGTGGCCGTCGAACGAGGGACCCCACTGGCCGACGTCCTGCATGCACAGGCGGCCGACGTCCGGGAGGCGCAGCGACGCCAGCTCATCGAGTCGGGCGGCCGTCGTGAGATCGCGATGATGGTGCCGGTCGTCTTTCTTGTCCTCCCGACAACCGTCATGTTCGCGTTCTGGCCTGGTCTGGTCGGACTCCGTCTCGTCACACCCTGAACCCGAGGAGATCGCAGTGCAGCTCATCGTCACCCACCTGATGGCTTTCTTCGCCGGCCTGCTGCACCCGAGCCGGCCGCCGCACGGCCGACGAGCGGGGCGACGTGCCCGGCTGGGTGCTCGTCACCGTCATGACCGCAGGCCTGGTGGCCGGGCTGTGGGCGGTGGCCGGTCCCGAGCTCGAGCGGATGCTGCGCGAGGCGCTCGCCTCGGTCCAGTGAGGGTCGGGCAGCCGCACCGGGAGGATCACGGTGAGTGCGGCGCCGCGGTCGTGGACTTCGTGCTGGTGCTCGTCGTGCTCGTCCCGCTGTTCCTCGGCATCCTGCAGGTCGGGCTCGTGCTGCACGTGCGCAACACCCTGACCTCAGCGGCCTCCGAGGGCGCGAGGTACGCCGCCCGGGTCGACCGCGGGCTCGCCGACGGTCGGGCGCGCACCCGGGAGCAGGTCGCCGGGGCCCTGACCGGACGCCTCGACGTCGCCGTACGCGCGCGCGACACCACAGTGCAGGGACAGCCCGGTGTCGAGGTCCGGGTCTCCGCCGACGTGCCGGCCCTCGGGCTGTGGGGACCGCGGCTGCACCTCGACGTGGCCGGGCACGCGGTCAAGGAGACGCTCCCGTGAGCCGGCGGGGCGAGCGCGGGTCGGCGCTGGTGGAGGTCACCTGGCTCTCGCTGCTGCTGCTGGTCCCGCTGGTCTACGTGGTCCTGTCCGTCTTCGCCGTCCAGTCGGGATCGTTCGCGGTCAGCGGCGCAGCGCGCGCGGCGGCCCGCGCCTACTCGCTCGCGCCCGACGAGGCCTCGGCGCTGGGCCGCGCGCGTGCCGCGGCCGCGCTCGTCCTGGCCGACCACGACATCGCGCCGGCCGACGCCGTGGTGACCGTGAGCTGCCGTCCCGACCCCGCGAACTGCCTGGCGCCCGGCAGCCTGATCAGGGTCGACGTGCGCCACCAGGTGGTGCTGCCGCTCGTGCCGACGGCACTGGGTTCGCAGGCCCCGAGCTTCCGGGTCGAGGCGGCCAGCACGGTGTCCTACGGGACCTTCCGGGAGGACCGGTGAGGCCCCGCGGCGACGACGGCCAGACCGCGCTCCTGGTCGTGGGCTTCTTCCTCGTCGCGGTACTGCTGGTCGTCGTCGTGGTCGACGCCTCGGCGGCCTACCTGCGCCGCCAGGAGCTCGACGCCCTCGCCGACGGCGCTGCGCTGGCCGCGGCCGACGGACTCCAGGGTGCCCAGGTCTACACCCACGGGCTGGGGGAGCGGGCCGCTCTCGACCCGGCGCTGGCCCGGGCCTACGTCGCGGACTACCTGGACCGTCTCGGCGCCCGGGGCGACCACCCGGGGCTCGTGCCCGAGGTCACCGTCCGGGCGGACGCCGTCGAGGTGGTGCTGCACGCGCCGCTGCGCCTGCCGCTCGTGCCGCCCGGCTGGCGGTCGGGGACCCGCGTCACGGGTCGGGCGTCGGCCTTTGTCGCGGTGACCCCCTGACGAGCCTCACATGACGTGTTCATGACGACGTGGTGAGGACTCGCTCACGCCCCGATGACGCGGTCCTGACCGTCGTCTGAGCGTGCGTGACAGTCTTCTGAGGCTTCTGTCACGCAGCCCCCGTCCAGGGACCCGGAGCCCCAAGGTGTGACCACTCGGGTCCCGAGAAGCGAGGGGTGAGGACATGGGTGCACGACGCTGGGCCGTTCTGCTGGGGAGCACGAAGGCCGTCACAGCAGGGGGTCGCCACCGGGCGGAGAGGGTGCGATCGCGCACCGCCTGGCTGGTCGCCGAGGCGCTGGCCGTGGCGGGCGCCTCCCTGGTGTCGCTCCCGATCGCGGCGCCCGCCCACGCAGCGACGAACCACCTGACGCTCCAGGTGGAGAGCGCGCGCACCGAGGGCACGGTGCACGAGGGCGACCCGGTCACCCATTACAAGTTCATCATCAACGAGGACAATACCGGCACGACGGAGCAGCGCACCCCGTCGGCCGGCTGCTCGCCGTCCTCACCCGGCTACCCGGGCTCCTGCCACTGGCCCTCGATCCGCGAGATGCCGCACACCACGGCACCGATCGTCTGGCAGGGCGACGAGACGGACGCCGACTCGATCGACCTGCCCGACGGGCGCTACCTCATCTCCGTGCTCGCCGACGGCTTCAAGCTCGACGGTGAGCACTTCACGATGCCGCTGGCGGACAACGACGTCGTGACCGTCGCCGTCCAGCCCGACCCGCTGCCCGACTCGACGTTGCGCGCCCAGGTCTACGACGACGAGGCGATGACCAACGGCGCGATCGACAACGGCGAAGCCGGCCTCGCCGGCTTCCAGGGCCACATCAACGACACGCTCGGCGAGGTCACCACCGACGTCTACGGCAACCCCCTGTGCACCACCTACCAGGGCGAGGACCCGGACACGCACGTGATCGACCCGGCCCGGCTCGACGCCGACGGCTCCCCGGTCGTCGCGGTCAAGGGCGGCACGTGCCTCAGCGACGCCACCGGCATGCTCACCATCCCGCACCTCGGCCCCGCCCGCTACACCATGCTGGCCACCCCGCCCGACGGCTCGGACTGGATCCAGACGACGACGCTGGAGGGCAACCACGACTGGGACGCCTGGGTGATGGAGGGCGGGACCGGCTACGACACCGAGTCGCTCGTCGCGGGCGAGCCCGTCCCGACCCCGCAGTTCGGCTTCGTCAAGCCGCACAACGACCTCGGGACCAGTGCGTCCGGCTCGGTCAAGGGCGTCGTCGTCGCGGTCAAGCAGTACACGCCGCCGACCGGCGGCACGGCCAACCTCTACAACGGCCTCACCGGCAGCGTGGTGGACAAGCCGATCGAGAACCCCGTGCTCTCGCTGGCCGACCTGGAGAACGGCGACCAGGCGGTGTGGGTGGGCCGCGGCGGCGCGGACGGGTCGTTCACGATCCCCCACGTGCCCGACGGCGACTACAACCTGAGCTGGTGGGACGAGCCGCAGAACTACATCCTCGGCCTGCAGCAGATCAGCGTGCGGAACGGTCAGGTCACCGACATGGGTCAGCTCCCGCTGAACGGCTGGTGGACCCAGTACGACGGCTACGTCTTCAACGACGCCAACCGCAACGGGGTGCGCGACGCCGGGGAGAAGGGCATCCCGAACTTCACGCTCACGATGCGCAAGCAGGACAACTCGCTGATGGACCGCGGCTCGACCACCGCGGTGACCGACGCCACCGGCCACTACTCCTTCGAGGCCGCCTACCCGCTCAGCGCATGGACGGTGATGGAGGCCTACAGCGACTCGTTCTACACGACCGGGATCACCTATCAGGCCGACAACCAGCCGCGGCCGACGACGATCAAGGGTGCCGGCGTCGACGTCAGCACGCTCAACGTGATCGGCCTCAGCGGCACCCTGGACTGGGGTGTGCACCCCTACGACCCGACGGGCACCAACGGGATCGACCCGCGCAACGGCGGCATCGTCGGCTCGATCAGCTATGACACCACCCGCAACGAGCTCGACCCGACCTACGCGGCGTCGGAGGACTGGCAGCCGGGCATCAGCGACCTCCCGGTCGAGCTGCACGCGACCGTGGACTGCCCGTTCGACGACGTCACGCCGTGCGACCCGACCGACACCTATGCGGTCGACTCCGACGGCTCCCTGCTCAAGGGCAAGCTGCTCAACACCTACGTCTCCGAGCACTGGCAGCGCCCGACCGGGTGCACCGCTCGTGACGCCGACAAGAACGCCCTCGTGCACGGGGTTGACGAGAACGTCCTGGTGACCGACCAGGAGACCTCGGGAGAGTGCATCTCCGCGATCATGCAGAGCGTCCAGTTCGGCACCTACGCCACCGACCAGGGCACGCCGGACGCGAACTTCGGCGCCACGGTCGACGGCAACTACGGCTTCGGGGACGGGTGCCTGGCCGCCGGGACCCACGTTGACGCGACGGACCCGGAGAACCCGGTCTGCCTGGACGCGGCGGGCACCGAGGTCGCGATGGACCCGCTGGGGTCCGGCGACTACCTGGTCTCCGTGGACATCCCCAAGGACCGCAGCGACAAGCCGATGTACAAGGCCACCGGCGAGGAGGACATCAACATCGGTCACGGCGACCAGATCGTCCCGCAGGTGCCGCCGCCCGCCTGCGCCGGTGCGCTGCACACCGTCGACGTCGCCGGCCTCGGCACCGACGGCTACGACCCGGTGGACCAGCCCAACGGCGTCCACGTCCCTGCCTCGACCCCGGTGGACAACCCCACCTTCGTCGACATCGGCGGCTCGCCCTACGAGGGCCAGCAGAAGCCGACCTGCGACACCAAGCTGGTGACGCTGAACAACGGCAAGTCGATCGTGCCGATGTTCAACCTGTTCACCGACGTGCCGATCCCGTCGCGGCTCTACGGGCTGATCGTGGACGACATCGCCTACGGCACCGACAACCGCTCGGTCCTGTACGGCGAGAAGCCGGGCGTCCCATTCGCCCCGGTCGGCATCTACGACTTCAACAACCGGCTGGTCGACACCCTGGAGTCCGACTTCAACGGGTACTACGAGGCGCTGCTGCCCTCGACCGACCACATCAGCTGTCCGACCCCGTCGGGCGTCTGCACCGGGATGTACCGCTTCGTCGGCAACGACCCGGGCGCACCCGGTCGCCTCAACCCGAACTACAACCCGCGCTACCGCACGATCGCGACCGAGTTCGAGGCGATGCCCGGGGTCACCATCCCGACCGACCTCGCCCCGACCCAGGTGGGCTCGACCCTGGTCTCGCCGACCACCGGTCAGAACATCGCGGTCACCTGCCCGGTGGACGACGCGCAGCCACAGCTGTTCGCGGTGAACAAGCCGTATGTCAACGGCTCCGGCTCGTTCACCATCGAAGGCACCGGCTTCGGGGGCGCCAAGGGTGCCGGATCGGTCACCCTCGACGGGACGCCCATCGACACCACCGCCTGGAGCGCGACCAGCATCACGGCCTCGGTGCCGGCAGGGTCCGCGACGGGTGCACACGCCCTGGTCGTGACCGCCGACAACGGCCTGCACACGGTCAACGGCCTGACCTTCCACGTCCTCGGCTCGGGCTACAACCCGGCCGTCAAGGAGGTCGGCCCCGGCAAGCAGTACGCGACCATCCAGGCAGCGCTCAACGCGGCGTTCGCCAACACGGCCACCAACAACGGTGACGACCTCGTCGTCGTCTACCCCGACAACGCCACCCAGGCCAACCCGCGTGGCGCCTACTACGAGAACCTCGTGATGGCCTCACCGGCGAAGCTGCAGGGAGTCGGCCCGGGCGGGTTCCAGGGCACCCACTACGTGCCCGGCACCGTGCTGGATGCCTCCGGCTTCGCCGGCGACACCCAGCTGGCGACCGACTGGTACAACCTCGTCGGTGGTCTCGCCTGGAGCGGCAACCAGAACGTCAGCGACGGGGAGGGCATCTACGTCCTCGCCTGGGACCAGGGGGCCGGCGGGGGCAACCCCGACAACCCCGACGCGGTCCACGCCAGGTCGTTCACCGGCAGCTTCTCCGCCGCCGTCGACGGCTTCGACCTCCGCGGCGGTGACCAGCAGGGCTTCCCGGGCAACATCAACGACCTGACCGGCGCGGCCACGGGCCTGCCGCCCAACGTCACCACCCAGGGTGGTGCGGTCTTCGCCAACGCCTACGTGAAGAACCTCCACGTCACCAACAACGTGGTGGAGAACAACGGCGGCGCCTACGGCACCCTGCGCTTCGGCACCCCGGACCTCCCGGGCGCCGGCAGCAACCAGCACAACGACGGCGCGGTCGTCTCGCACAACCGGATCGTGCAGAACGCGGGCACGAACCTGGCCGGTGCCATCGGCATCTTCGGCGGGACCACCGGCTACGAGGTCGACCACAACGACATCTGCGGCAACTTCACCCTGGAGTACGGCGCCGGCCTCAGCGTCTACGGCAACAGCCCCAACGGGAAGATCCACCACAACCGGATCGTCTACAACAACTCCAACGACGAGGGCGCCGGCATCATGATCGCCGGTCAGCTGCCGGCCGACCCGGCCAACCTCTCGACCGGCACCGGTCCGGTGGACATCTACGCCAACGAGATCAAGGCCAACCTGGCCAACGACGACGGCGGCGGCATCCGCTTCCTGCAGGCCGGGAACTTCCCGATCAACGTGCACGACAACACGATCACCAACAACGTGTCCACGCACGAGGGCGGCGGCATCAGCCTCAACGACGCCCCGCAGGTGCGGATCTACAACAACACGATCATGAAGAACATGACCACGGCGACCGCGGTCACCTCCGACGGCTCGCCTGCCCCGGCCGGCATCTCGACGTCGCAGAACAGCGACCAGCTGCAGGCCACGCTGCCCGGCGGATCGCCGAGCTTCAGCGACCCGGTGCTGTTCAACAACATCCTGTGGGACAACCGCGCGGGCACCCGGGCGGGGACCACGGTCACCGGCATCGGCCTCGCCGGCGACGGCTCAGCCGTGGACCACTGGGACGTCGGGGTCGCCGAGGGGCCGGGCTCGCTCACGCCGACCACCTCGGTGGTCCAGCAGAACGCCGGTGAGCACGCCTACACCACGAGCGGCACCAACAGCACCTCGGCGCCGAACGTCGTGCAGACCTACGACACCTCGGTCAGCTTCGCCACCTGGCGCCAGAACGCGGCCTTCGTGGACGCCACGCTGGCCGCCGTGGAGGCACCTGCCGGACAGCTCGGTGACTACCACCTGACCGCCGGGTCCCCGGCGATCGACCTGGGTGCCGCGAGCAAGGCGGCGACCGCACCCGGGAGCGGGACGGTCGACGCCCCCGGTCTCGACATCGACGACCAGGTGCGTCCCGCCGGCACCACGACCCCCGCCACAGTACGACGCCGGGTCGGACGAGTTCGGCGCGACGGCGGCCCCGCCGCCGCCCCCGCCGACCGCGGGCAAGGAGTTCTACTTCTCGACCACGGGCATCGCGCTCAGCCCTGTCAACGGTCTGCCGGCCGACGTGATGCACTACAAGGACGGCGCCTTCGACCGGGCGAAGGCTGCTGGCGCAGACCTCGGGGCGCTCTTCGCCAACATCGACGGCCTGAGCATGGTCGACGCGAACCACTTCTACGTGTCGTTCGCCGGTGCGGTGAACCTGCCCGGTCTGCGTGGGCTGCAGGACGAGGACGTCGCCTACTACAACAACGGCTCCTGGTCGATGTTCTTCGACGCCAGCGCCCACGGGTTGAGCACGGGCATCGACCTCGACGCGATCAGCGTCGTCGGCACCACCCTCTACTTCTCGGTCAACAGCACCACCAGCCTGCGAAACGGGCTGAGCGGTGACGTCAACGACATCTACGTCTGGACGGGTGGCAACAACGTCAGCCGCTTCCTCGCGGTCAACGACACGACGGCCAACGCGGACTCGCTCGTGGTCTACGACGCGACGCACTACCTCGCCTCGTTCTCAGAGGACGGCGACACCACGCTGCCGGGCGCGGGACAGGTGCAGGACGAGGACGTCGTCGAGTACGCCAACGGCACCTGGTCGGTGTGGTTCGACGGCACGGCCGCCGGGCTGACGGACAGCTCGCAGGACATCGACGCCTTCTCCCTGCCCACGGCGCCCGGTGGGAACCCGCCGCCGCCTCCGCCGCCGCCCGCGGGCAGTGGCAACGGCAACGGGCCGCTGCTCTACTCGACGCTGGTCAATCTCAACCCGACCGGGGTCAGCGGCACGGCCGACAACGCCGACCTGTACTCCTGGAACGGGACGACCACGACCCGGTCCATGGACGTCACCGCGGCGCCGTACCAGCTGCCGGCCTCGGCCAACGTCGACGGCTTCGACCGGGTGGACGCCAACCACTTCTACCTGTCCTTCGCCGGCAACACCGCCGTCCCCGGGCTGGGGACGGTGCAGGACGAGGACATCGTGTACTGGGACAACGGCACCTGGTCGGTGTGGTTCAACGCGACCGCACGCGGGATGACCAGCGCGGCCCTCGACCTCGACGCGATCAGCATCTCGGGCAACACGGTCTACTTCTCGACCACGGGCAACGCCAACCCGCCGGGAGTCAGCGGCAGCGCGGACGACGCCGACATCTACTCGTGGAACGGGTCGAAGTTCGCCCGGGTCTGGGACGCCTCGGCGGCCGACATCCCCAGCGCCGCCAACGTCGACGGCTACGTCCGCACCGACGCCACGCACTTCTACCTCTCCTTCGCGCCGAACACCACGGTGCCGGGTCTCGGGGTGGTGCAGGACGAGGACGTCGTGCTCTTCGAGAACGGGGTCTGGTCGGTCTACTTCGACGGCACGGCGCACGGACTCGACACGCTCCTCCAAGACGTCGACGCGTTCGACCTCCCGTGACCTCACGACGAAAGCCAGGTGACACCATGAAGCGCACGAACATCCCCGGCTTCACCCGGACGGTCGCGGCGAGCGAGCTCGCCGGACCCCAGCTCGGCAGGCGCGGCTTCTTGCGCCTGGGCGGCGGAGCCGTGCTCCTCGGCTCCGCGGCCTGGGCCGGCCGGGTGCTCGTCCCGGAGCAGGCAGCGTCGGCGGCCGAGCCCTACGACCTGTTCCTGGGCGGGACGGACGGCTGGATGCACCTGCCGCCGACGCCGGCCATCGCTCCCTTCCACCCCGACCCGCTGGCGCCGGAGGGTCTGACCACCTACATCTTCGGGTTCCGCAACCTCACCGGCCTCAATGCGATGCCGGCACAGGGCGGCGGGACCGTCGACCTCACGCACGACCAGAAGAACCGCGCACAGCACAGCGCCCCGTTGTTCTACGTCCGCCAGTTCGACCCGGCCAACCCGGTCGACTTCAAGGTCAAGCTCACCAACCTCGGGCTCGAGCTGCGGCCCGACCTGTTCGACGCCCACACCCTGCACTGGCACGGGTTCCGCAACGTGATCCCGTTCTTCGACGGCGAGCCCACGGGGTCGATCTCGGTGCGGGCGGGGCGCGAGTTCACCTACGTCTATCGGCCACGCGACCCCGGCACCTACATGTACCACTGCCACGTCGAGGACGTGGAGCACGTGCACATGGGCATGACCGGGCTGGTGTTCGTCCGCCCGCTCAAGGGCGACGACTACCTCTACAACGACCCCGCCGGCACGCCCGCCGAGCGGTCCACGCGGTTCGACCGCGAGTTCGCGATGTTCCTCTCCGAGGTCTGGGCGGAGTCCCACTGGGCCGACGCGCACATCCAGCTGCCCGAGTGGAGCGACTACCGCGCCGACTTCGCACTGGTCAACGGCCGGGTCTACCCCGACACCGTGGAGCGCAACGGCGGCTACTTCCCCAACGGCACCGGTCACGGGGTCGACCCGTTCCAGAACGCCAAGAGCGTGCACCCGGACACCGGGCTCCCCCTGGCACCCCTGGACGACAACGGAGCACCGATCGACCGGCTGCAGTTCCAGCCGCACTCCTCGCTCGTGACCTGCAACGAGGGGGAGCGCGTGGCGCTGCGCTTCGCCAACCTCGGCTTCCGCGAGGCCGCGATGACGACGACGGGGATCACGATGCGGGTCGTCGGTCGCGACGCCACCCCGATGCGCGGACGCGACTCCACCGACACCTCCTACGCGACCGACACCATCGACATCGGTCCCGGCGAGAGCTACGACGTGCTCTTCACCGCGCCGCCGCACTCGGGCGGCAGCGGCCCCGATGTCTACATGCTCTACAACCGCAACTTCCTGCGGTCCAACAACCGGGCGCCTGGCGGCCTCGGTGGACAGGCCACCGAGATCCGGGTCTACCCGGGCTCCACCGTGGCCGCGCAGCAGTACCCGAACGACTGGGGGATCTGACCATGAAGACGCTCAAGCACCTGTCGCGCACCCGGGGTCACCGGGGCCGTCGCACCGCCACCCTGGCCGTCGTGGCGCTCACGTCGTTCGGCGCCGCGGCGATTCTCCCTCCGGAGGTGTCGGCCGCGACGGCCCCGGCCAAGGTCGGGATGGTCTGCACCCACGGCGACGGGGGCGTGGACGGCCGTCCGGTCTTCAACCTGACCACGCGGACCGGCTACATCAGCCTGCCCGACGGCAACACCGCCTTCATGTGGGGCTACTCCAACGGCTTCGAGGGGTTCCAGCACCCCGGCCCGGTGCTCTGCGTCGACGCCGGCGACCAAGTCACGGTGATCCTGCACAACACCCTGCCGGACCCGGTCTCGATCGTGTTCCCGGGCCAGAGCCAGGTGCGGGCCGACGGCATCGCCTCCACCCCGCAGCAGGACGGCAACGGCAAGCTGGCCTCACTGGCCCCGCCCGCCGCCACCAACGAGACCATCACCTACGAGTTCACCGCCGGCAAGCCGGGGACCTACCTCTACGAGTCGGGGACCAACCCGCAGAAGCAGGTGCGGATGGGCCTCTTCGGCGCCTTGGTGGTGCGCCCCGCCGGACACCCCCAGCAGGCCTACGACCGCAGCGACAGCGACTTCACCCAGGACCGCGAGTTCATGGTGCTGCTCTCGGAGATCGACCCCTACCAGCACCAGCGCGTCGAGCAGGGCAAGACCTTCAACCCCAACAGCTACAAGGCGCGCTACTGGCTGATCAACGGTCGTGGCTTCCCCGACAGCATCGCCGACAACGGTGCGTCCTGGCTGCCCACCCAGCCGTACGGCGCCCTGGCCGAGGTGCTGCCGGGGGAGCCCGCTCTGGCGCGCTACCTCAACGTCGGCACCGAGGACTACCCGTTCCACCCGCACGGCAACAACGGTGTGGTGGTCGGTCGCGACGGCCACCCGCTCGAGGGGCCGGCGGGTGAGGACCTCTCGTTCGAGAAGTTCGACATCAACATCGGCCCGGGGCAGACCTGGGACGTGAAGTTCCGGTGGTACGACGCCGAGGACTACTCCGCGGCCAACCCGGTCCCCATCACGGTGCCGAGCCTGCAGAACTCCGAGATCGGCACCTTCTACAGCGGGAGCCCCTACCTCGGGAAGCAGGAGCAGCTGCCGACGGACACCGCGACCCTCAACCAGTGCGGCGAGTACTACATCATCAGCCACAACCACGCGCTGTTCCAGATCACCTCCTGGGGCGCCACGATGACCGGCCCGATCACCTACATGCGGGTCGATCCTCCCGGCCACTACGACTGCCAGTGAGAGAGGCGTGAGAACCGTGAGAATCGTGAGCACCGGAACCCCGGACCGACACCTGCGACGCACCACCGCGTCCCTCGCCGTGAGCGGAGCGCTGGCCGTCGGGCTGGTGGGCCTCCTCCCGGCCGCCTCGGCGATGGCCGCCCCGATCGGCATCGACCTGTACGCCGTCACCGGCAGCACCACGCTGCCGGGAGCGGCGGCACCCACCCCGGTCTGGGGCTACCGCACCACCGCCGGCAACGTCAGCGCCCCCGGGGGCCCGACGCTCACCGTGGACGAGGGCGACGTCGTCACCGTGACGCTGCACAACGCCCTGGGCGGCCCCGCGACGTCCCTGCTGGTGCAGGGTCACCGCGCGGTGACCGGTCAGGACGCCGGCGGCAACGCCACCTACACCTTCACCGCCGGCAAGCCCGGCACGTTCCTCTACGAGGCCGCGCCCTTCGGCAACCGGGAGTACCAGACGGCGATGGGGCTCCACGGGGCCCTGGTCGTGCGGCCCGCCGACCACCCGGTCGACGCCAACGGCGACCCGGTCACGACTGCCTACGACGGTGGCACGGACACCGCCTACGACGAGGACGCCGTGCTCGTGCTCAGCGAGCTCGACCCCGCGCTCAACACCGCGGCCACCAAGACCGCCTTCGACATGCGCGGCTTCGACCCGAAGTACTTCCTGGTCAACGGCAAGGCCTACCCCGACACCGACCCGATCGCCACCCAGGGAGGGCACACGGTGCTGCTCCGCTACGTCAACGCGGGCGTCACCTACCACTCGATGGGCGTGCTCGGCTCGCGGCAGACCGTCGTCGGCACCGACGGCAACAAGCTCGACTTCTCCCGCTCCTACGTGGCCCAGACCTTCGGACCCGGTGAGACCGCCGATGCCCTGGTCTCGGTCCCTGCGGCGGCGCCCCAGGCGACCAGCCTGACCGTCTACGACGCCTCCGGATCGCTGCGCAACAGCACCCAGGGTGCAGCGCTCGCCGCCCCGGCGTTGGGAGGGATGGTCACGACCGTGGACATCGCGCCGGTGGCGGCGACGGGCGACACCGTCGGCCCCGTCTCCAGCCAGGTCACCTTCGACGGGACCACCCTGAGCGCCCACGTCGACGACAGCCAGCGCGGGAACAGCTCGATCGACTCCGTGGAGTACTACGTCGACTCGCTCGCGCCCGCGGCGGCACAGCAGCTGAGCGGGGCCGTGGGGGCGACCGCGGACGTCGACACCACCGGGGTCCCAGGCGTGGCCACGGGGGAGCACGTGATCTACGTGCGGGCCACCGACCACGCCGGCAACGCCGGGCCGTTCACCTCGGTGCTGGTCACCGGCGCCGACGCCGGAGCCCCGACCACCTCGGCGGTGCTGGTGACGCCCCGTCTGGCCAACCACGGCCCGGTGGTCGGCGGTGCCGACCAGGGCGTGGCGGTCACCGTCACCGCGACCGGTGACGACTCCGCCTCGGGCGGGTCCAACGTCACCGACGCAGAGTTCTTCCTCGACGCTCCCGGGACCGACGGGTCCGGGACGCACATGACGCCCAACCTCGCGGCGCCCGTGGTCGCGCTCACCGGCACCCTCGTGGCAGCCGACGAGAAGGGCCTGACCGAGGGTGCCCACCCCGTGTTCGTGCACAGCATGGACGCCGGCGGCGCCTGGGAGGCCCTCGACCCGGCGAACCCGGCGGGCTCGCTGGTCATCGATCTCACCGGGCCGGAGTCGACCGGTCTGACGATCGCCCCCTCGGCGACCACCAACGGCACCCAGGGGATCGCGGCCGGCACCAACGTGATCCGCCTGACCGCCGCCTCGCTGAGCGACCAGATCTCCAACGGGGTCAACAGCGCGATCTCGGCCGCCGAGGCCCGGGTCGACGGCGGCGCAGCGATCCAGATGGTCGCGCTGGACGGCTCGTTCAGCGACACGACGGAGGGTGCCTACGTCGACATCCCGCTGAGCACGGTGCGTCAGCTGTCCAGCGGGGCGCACACGCTGACCGTGCGGGCCAAGGACGCCGCGGGCAACTGGGGGCCGCTCGCCTCCACGACACTCACGGTCGACCGCACGGCTCCGGTCGCTTCGGCCTCGTTCGCCGGCTCATCACCCACGCAGGGTGCGCGGACCGCGACGCTCAACGTCACCGGCACCGATGCCAGCGGCGTCGTCCGGGCGGAGTACTTCGTGGGAGCCACCGACCCCGGTCAGGGCAACGCGACCGCCATGACGGCGGGTGCCGGGGACACCTTCAGCGCGGACATCGACACCTCGACGCTCGCCGAGGGCAGCTACACCGTGCGGGCCCGGGTCCTCGACGCAGCGGGCAACTGGAGCGCGGTGGTGAGCACGACGCTGACGGTGACTGCACCGCTGTGGTACTCCACCGTCGGGAGCAGCAACCCGCCGGGCGTGGGCGGCACCGCCGACGACTCCGACATCTACCGTTGGAGCGGCAACGACCACAGCAGGTCGATCGACCTGAGCGCGGCGCCCTACCGCGTCCCGACCAGCGCGAACGTCGACGGCTACAGCCGGGTGGACGGGACCCACTTCTACCTGTCCTTCACCGGCTCGGTGAACCTGCCCGGTCTGGGCACCGTGCAGGACGAGGACGTCGTGTCCTGGAACAACGGCTCCTGGTCGATGTTCTTCGACGGCAGCGCGCACGGGCTGGGCGGCAACGGCAGCGGGGACATCGACGCCATCGACGTCGAGGGCGGCGTGCTCTACTTCTCCACCCTGGGCAACCAGAACCCTTCCGGGGTGAACGGCTCCGCCGACGACGCCGACCTCTACCGGTGGACGGGCACGGCGATGAGCCGGTTCTGGGACGCCTCGGCCAACGGGCTGCCCGGAGGCGCCAACACCGACGGCGCGGTGGTGCTCGACGCCACCCACCTCTACCTCTCGTTCTCCCCGACGACCACCACCGTCCCGGTGCTGGGCGGCGTGCAGGACGAGGACGTGGTGGCCTTCAACGCCGGCACCTGGTCGGTGTACTTCAACGGCACGGCACACGGGTTGACCAGCAACAACCTGGACGTCGACGCCTTCGACCTGCCCTGATCCAGGGCCCGGTCCGGCCTCCCCCCCCCGGACCGGGCCCTTTCTCCACCGATCGACGAGGAAGAGGACCATGACCACCGAGACGACCAGCCGCACGAACGCCCCGTCGGCACCACAGCAGGCCAGGAGGGGACCGTCACGCCGATGGGTCCTGGTCGTGCTGCTCGTCGCCCTCCTGGGTCTGGGCGTGGGCGCCAAGGCGTGGACCGACCACCTCGCCTCGGACGTGCGGCACGGCACCACCGCCGTCGACATCGACGGCATGGCGGCGCGCTACGGCATCCACGTCGACATGGTCGCGGTCACCGCCGCCGGCGGACTGGTGGAGCTGCGCTACCAGGTGGTCGACCCCGACAAGGCGATCCCACTGGTGCACGACAGCGACCTCTCGCCCGCGCTGGTCAACGAGACGACGGGGGAGACCCTGGTGATGTCCTCGGCCCCGCACCACCACGGCACCGAGCTCGAGCTGGGCGGCACCTACTTCTTCCTCCTGGCCAACACCCGGTCGGCCATGCACGCCGGTGACGGGGTGACCCTGGTCGTCGGCGACGCCCGGCTCGAGCACCTGGTGACGCAGGGATGAGCAGCACGGGGGGCCGGGCACGTCGCGGGGTGAGTCGCTGGGGCCGGCTCGGTCGGCTCGTGGCCGTGGCCGTGGTGGGTCTCTCGGTGCTGCTGCTGCAGCCGTCGCCCGCGTCGGCCCACAGCGAGCTGCAGCGCTCCGACCCCCTGGACGGCGGCATCGTCGCCGTAGGCCGGACCCGCTTGACGTTGTGGTTCGGCGAGGAGGTCTCCGGCGCCTCCAGCTCGTTCACGGTGCGCGCGCAGGACGGCACCCAGGTCCCGGTGGACTACGACCGCACCGGCGGCGCGACCACCGTGATCGACCTGAACGCCGCCGACCCGCTTCCGCGCGGCGTCTACACCCTCGACTGGCGGGTGTTCTCGCTGGAGGACGGGCACACGACCAGCGGCACGATCGCCTTCGGAGCCGGCATCCGTCCGCAGTCCCCGGCCACCCAGCGGGGCGAGCTGCCCCCGGTGGCGCTCGTGCTGCTGCGATGGGTCGACCTCAGCGGGCTCGTGGTCGCCCTGGGCTGCGTCGCCGTGGGCGCCACGGTGCGACGGGGCGCGGGGGCCGGTGCGCGACGCCGCCTGCACCTCCTGGGCGTCGCGGGCGCCTCGGTCGCGCTGTACGCCGGCGTCGTCACGCCGTTCGTCCGGACCTTCGACCCCACCCAGGGCCTGGGCCTCTGGTGGGACCAGACCTGGCTCGTGCTGACCCAGACCCCGAGCGGGCGGATGTGGTCGGTGCGGGAGGCGGCGCTGCTGGGCGCGCTGCTCGCCCTGGTCCGGTGGGGGAGGCACGCCACCGAGTCCACCGGATCCACCGCGTCCGCGCGCGTGGCCGGTGCCGCCCTGGTCGCCGCCTCGGCGGCCGAGGCCTGGTCGGGTCACGCGGCGGCCGCACCCGCGTCGCTGGGAGCCGGGCTGGCCGCGACCGCCCACCTGGTCGCCGCCGGCGCGTGGGTCGGTGGCCTCGCGGTGCTGCTGGTCTGCCTCCTGCCCGGTCGGGGACGCCGGGTCGCCGACACGTGCCGCGACGTGTGGCGTGCCTGGAGCCCCGTGGCGGCCGTCGCCTCCGGCGTGCTGCTGGCGAGCGGGCTCTACCTGGCCGGTGTCCACGTCCCGGACGTCGCGGCCCTCGTCTCGACCGGGTACGGCGTCACGGTGGCGCTCAAGGTCGGGCTCGTCCTCCTCGCCCTGGCCCTCGCGGGGCGCAACACCCTCGTGGTGCACCCCGGCCTCGGCCGCCGGCTCGCGGCGCGCGGTCCGGCGGCCACGCGCGACCTCCTGACCCGCCTGCGTCCGCAGCTCGGCCGGACCGTCCGGGTCGAGGTGGGCGTGCTCGCGGTCGCGATGCTGCTGGGAGCGCTGCTGACGTCCTCGCCGAGCGCGCGCGAGAGCGTCGACGCGCAGCGCCGCTCGACGGTGCACAGCGACGTCGTCGGTGGCCTGTTCGTCACCTTCGAGCAGGTGCCGGCGGGACCCGGTGCCGTCCGCCTGGTGGTCCGGATGAGGGCCGTGCAGCGACCGCAGCCGGCGCCGGTCACGGGCATCGACGTCGCGCTGGCCGGCCCCGGGGGCGACGTGCGCACGGTGAGCCTCGCCGCGACGGAGCCTGGTCGCTACGAGGCCGCCACGGCTGCGCCCGCCCCGGGGCGGTCGACGGCCGTGGTGGCGGTGCACCGCCAAGGCCTCGTCGACGTCACCACGAGCAGCGGCTGGACCGTGCCGCGCACGAGCCAGGAACGCACGGGTCCCTTCGTCCGGGCGATGGACGTGCTGGCCGGCCTGGTGCTCCTGGCGCTGCTGGTCTCGCTGGCGTTCGTCGTGCGGCTCCGGCGAGGCACGGGTCCACCGCCGGGACCGGAGGAACTGCACGACGACCCGGTCCAACCGGACGGGTCGGAGACGACGACAACGACAACGAAGCAGCGACAGCGACAGCGACGTCGGGATGACGTCGGGGACGTCGGGGCGACGAGTGGGGGCAGGGCGATGAGGAGAACGACGAAGGCGGCGCTCGCCATGACGGTGCTGTCCGCGAACCTCGCGATGGTCGGTCCGCCGGCGCACGCCGCGACGACGCCCGACCAGGGGCCCGACCAGGGGCCCGACCAGGTGACCGTGGTGGTCACCCTGCGCGACCGCCCTGCCCTGTCCGGCCTGGGCGGTGAGCACGCGGCGTGCCCGCCTGCAGCGGGTGGTGCGGAGGCTGCAGGACCACGCCGCGGTGTCCCAGCAGCCGGTGCTCGCCTCGCTGGCCCCGGCCGTGCTGCTCGGCCGCGCCCGGAGTCGGCACGAGGCTGTGGATCAGCAACAGCCTGGTCGTGACGGCGCGCCCCGAGGTGGTGGCCACACTGGCCCGTCGCCGCGACGTGGCCGCGGTGGTGCCGGACACGATCGACCTCGTGCCGGCGGCCGTGACGGACAACCAGGCCGCCGTCCGCGCACCCGAGGCGTGGTCCTCCGGCACGACGGGTCGCGGCGTCGTGGTGGCGACGCTGGACAGTGGCGTCGACCCCACCGACCCGGACCTCGCGGCCCGGTGGAGGGGCGGCACCAACAGCTGGTACGACCCCTACGACCAGCACCCCTCCGCCCCCACCGACCTGAGCGGCCACGGCACGGGCGTCACCGGCGTGATGGTCGGGGGGAGCGGCAGCGGCTCCGCGGTCGGCACGGCGCCGGACGCGCAGTGGATCGCCGCACGGGTGTTCAACGACGCCGGTGCCGCCTCGGTCAGCGCCGTGCACGCGGCGTTCCAGTGGGTGCTGGACCCCGACCACGACCCCTCCACCGCGGACGCGCCGCACGTGGTCGACGCCTCGTGGTCGATCGGCTCCGGTCCCGGCTGCGACCTGACCTTCAGGCCCGACGTCCTGGCCCTGCGCGCTGCGGGCATCCTGCCGGTCTTCCCGGCCGGCAACTTCGGGCCCGGCCAGTCCTCCAGCGTCAGCCCGGCCAACTACCCCGAGTCCTTGTCGGTGGGCGGCGTCGACGCCACCGGCCGGGTGGTCGGCTCGAGCAGCCGCGGCCCCAGCACGTGCGGCGGCCGGGCGCGGGTGTTCCCCGACGTCGTGGCACCGGGCAAGAACGTCTACACCACCGACCGCTACGGCTTCTTCCAGGTGGTCCAGGGCACCTCGGTGGCCGCACCGCACGCGGCCGGCCTCCTGGCACTGCTGCTCTCCGCCTCACCCGGCCTCACCGCCGACCAGCAGTGGTCGCTGATCACCACGACCAGCCGGGACCTGGGCGTCGTCGGGCCGGACGAGACCTACGGCAACGGACTCGTCGACGCCGTCGAGCTGCTCGCCGCCTCGCCGCCTCCCGTGCCACCCGACTTCGCCGTCTCCCTCACCCCGGCTCAGGCGACGGTCGAGGCCGGGAGCAGCGCGAGCTGGGTCGTGGGCGTCACCCCCGACCACGGGTTCGACCAGGACGTCGCGCTCGCCGTGACCGCTCCGCCCGCGCTCGGGGCGACGTCCCTGTCGCCGGCCACCGTCGCCGGCGGCACCGGGCAGGCCACGCTCACGATCGCGACCACCGCGGCCACGGTCCCGGGCACCTACCCCGTGAGCCTCAGCGCCACCTCCGGCACGCTGGTCCACGTCGTGGACGGCACCGTCACCGTGACAGCGCCTCCGCCTCCGCCTCCGCCTCCGCCTCCGCCGGCGGCACCGACCCTGCAGCTCTCGACCTACGGCAACGTCAACCCGCCGGGGCTCTCGGGCTCGGCCGACGACGCCGACGTCCTCCAGTGGGACGGCACGTCGTACGCCCGGGTGTTCGACGCCTCCGCTCACCAGGTCCCGAGTCGCGCCAACCTCGACGGTCTCGACGTCGTGGACGGCACCCACTTCTACGCCTCGTTCGCGACGGACACCCGGCTCCCGGGGCTCGGGACGGTCCAGGACGAGGACGTCGTCCACTACAGCGACGGGACCTGGTCGGTGTGGTTCGACGGGACCGCCCACGGCCTCACCTCGGCCGGCGCCGACATCGACGCGCTGAGCGTGAGCGTGAGCGACGGGACCCTGTCCTTCTCCACCCTGGGCAACGTCAACCCGCCCGGTGTCTCCGGGACCGCGGACGACGCGGACGTCTACACCTGGGACGGACGGCGCTTCGCCCGCGCCTGGGACGCCTCGGCGGCGGGACTGCCTTCCTCGGCCAACCTCGACGGCCTGGTCAGGGCCGGGCCGGACCGGCTGTGGATCTCCTCCAGCATCGACACCGTGGTGCCGGGGATCGGCAAGGTCCAGGACGAGGACGTGCTCGAGCTCACCGGCTCCAGCTGGTCGGTCTGGTTCGACGGCACCGCCCACGGGCTGACCTCCAGCGCGGCGGACGTCGACGCCTTCGACGTGGTCGGGTGAGGGAGGCGTGCGACGCGGCTCAGGCGGGTGCGGCGATGGCCGCCGGCGGGGACGGGTCCCGAGGGGCCGGCGCCTGGACGGGCTCGACCTGGGCCGGGGCGACCCGGCGACCGTCCCAGACCGCCGGGACCGCCACGGCGAGCAGGGCGCCACCCTCGCGCGAGCGTCCCGCGACGAGACGGCCGCCGCGGGCCAGGGCGCACTCCTGGACCAGCGCGAGCCCCAGCCCGGTCCGCGAGCGGGGGTCGGGTGCGACCCACCGTCGGCCGTCCAGCTGCAGCGGAGTGCCCTGGTTCACCCGGGTCGCCAGCCGCGGATCGAGTCCGGGGCCGGAGTCGGCCACCGAGACCACCAGCGTGTCGTGGACCACCGAGCCGGACAGCCTGACCGTGTCCTTGTCGGAGGTGTAGCGCACGGCGTTCTCGATCAAGGTGTCCAGGCACGCACGGAGCCGGTCGGCGGACGCCACCTGGGGCCCGGTGCTGCACTCGACGACGAAGTCCCGGTCCGCCAGCACGCTCCAGCGCTCGGCGGCGTCGGTCAGCAGGGCGGCCACGTCGATCTGCGTGACGTCACCGGGCAGCTGCACCTGCATCATCCGGGTGAGGCGCTCGCTGGTCAGCACCAGCCGCGACAGCTCGTCGTGGATGACGTGGAGGTCCGCACGCACGGCCTCGTCGTGCACCGAGGCCAGCAGCACCTCGCAGTAGCCGATCGCGATGGTGGCCGGGGTGCGCATCTCGTGGGAGGTCATCCGGGCCAGGCGCTCCCGCTGCTCGGCGCGCAGGCGCTCCTGGGCCGCGGCCTCACGGAGCGTGGCGTAGGCGTCGTGGCGGCTGCGGACGCTGGTCACGACCACCAGCATCAGCAGCGACATGATCGGGATCTCCGCGGTCTCGCCCCAGATCAGCACCCCGCTGCTGGCCCGGGCGACCAGGATGCCGCCGGTCACCGCGGTGTAGGCCAGCACGGCCAGGACAGTCTGGCGCCACGGCCACGGCTCGATGCCGTAGGCGATGGCGATCGCGATCCAGCCCAGGTGGTAGGGCAGCGTCTCCTCGCCGGGCCACACGTACATCAGCACGCAGCAGACGCAGGCCAGGGCGACCCAGGGCAGGAAGAGCCGCCGGTCGCGAGCGAGCGTGGTCACCGGCTCAGGCCTCGGTGAAGCAGTAGCCGACCCCTCGGACGGTCTCGATGGGCACGTCCTCGATCTTGCTGCGCAGCCGACCGACGCAGACGTCCACCACGTTGCTGCCCGGGTCGAACTGGAGACCCCAGATGTCGTGCAGCAGCTCGTCGCGGCCGCACACGTCGCCCTGCCGTCGCATCAGGTGCGCCAGCAGCGCGAACTCGCGCTCGCTCAGCGGCACGCCGCAACCGTCACGCCCGGCTCGCCGACGGTTGAGGTCCAGGCGGATGCCGCCACTTTCCAGGAAGCGTCCGGAGCGGGAGTCCTTCGGCCGCGGTGGCCCCAGCACCGAGAGGTGCCGGCGCACCCGGGCCAGCAGCTCGGCGGTGTGGAAGGGCTTGGCGACGAAGTCGACCGCGCCCCGGTCGAGGGCCTCCACCCGGGCCGCGACCTCGCCGACGCCCGACAGCACGATGACCGGGGGAGCGTCGTCGTCGCGCTCCCGCAGCCGGTGCAGGACCTGGAGGCCGTTGAGCTGCGGCATCACCAGGTCGAGGAGCACCAGGTCGTAGCTCCGCGCGGCCAGGCGCTCCAGCGCCTCGAGCCCATCGTCCGCGGTGGTCACCGAGTGACCTTCACCGACGAGACACCTCGTCAGCAGCGACTGGACGCGTTCCTCGTCGTCGACGACGATCACACTGCTCATCGAACCCCACCCCCTTGGCAGCAGCGCCCTCCCCAGGACGCGGCCTCCCCCTGTGATGGTCCAGTCCGGTCGGGTGTGATGACAGGGAACATCGGGTGGGATCGCCCGCCCGAAGGTCCCGATGTGCCACCCACCCAGGGGGTGTGCCCACTCCGGTCCCGCCCCCCTAGGGTGAGGCCAGGCTGTCCCCCAGCCCCGATCGCTGGTGCCCCGCCGGCGCGGCCGGGCAGCGCCGTCGTCCAACGAGAGGGGTGTCCGTGCCTCGGGAGCACGCCAGCACCGCCACCGGGGTGGTGGTGCCACGCTCTGGGCCCTCGCCCGCCCTCCGCATCCTGCGCGAGCGCACCACCACCGCCCACGCCGGCCTGGACGCCGGGCTGGCCGGCGCGGACCGTCGCGTCGGCGACGTCGCGGCCTACCTGCGTCTGCTGGGGGTCCTCGCCTCGCTGCACTCCGCGACCGAGGCGCCCCTGCGTGTCTGGGTCGCGGCGACGCCGTGGGTGCGCGAGGCGCTCGGCGAGGCCGCCCTGCCCGAAAGGGCACGCCTCTACGCCGGCGACCTCGCGCGCCTGGGGGCCGCCACGCCGGCTGCCCCGCCACCGTCGGTGGACGGTGAGACCTACGACGACGCCCGCGGGCTGGCCACGCTCTACCTCCTCGCCGGGTCCGCGAAGGGCGCCCGCGTGCTGCTCCGCGGGCTGCCCGACGACCTCGCCCCCGAGGCCCGCACGGGCCTGCGCGACGCGGCGTCGCGCGACTCGGCGCGCCTCTGGGGCGCGGTGGTGGCCATGCTCGGCGAGCCGCTGGCCCGGGCCCACCCCTCGACGCACCTCGAGCTGGCTGCGGCGGCGGCGGACCGCGCGGTCGAGGTCTTCGGGTCGCTGCACGCGCTCGTGGGCAGGAGGCGGGCCTCGTGACCGACCTGGTCGGCAACCCGGGGGCAGCGGACGCGCCGGACTCGTTCGTCTCGCTCGGCACCCGGATCGACCTGTCGAACTGCGAGCGCGAGCCGATCCACATCCCCGGCAGCGTGCAGCCCCACGGCGTCCTGCTGACCACCACGGGGCCGGACGGCCGGGTCCAGCAGGTCAGCGGCAACTGTGCGGACGTCTTCGGCGCCGGCCCCGGGCAGATCCTGGGCGCGCGGCTGGTCGACCTGTTCCATCCTTCGTCCAGCCGCGTCCTGGTGCGCGCCATGGCCGACCCGCTGGGGGAGCGCACGATCTCGCCCTGGCGGGTCATGGTGCCCGACGGCACGGGCCGCCCGGTCGTCTACGACCTGCTGGCCCATCACTGGCAGGGCGTCTGGATCATCGAGCTCGAGCGCGCCACCGAGGCGCCCCTGACCGAGAACACCCTGACCGGGGTGCGCACCGCCGTGACCCGGCTGAGCCAGGCGCCGTCGGTCGTCGAGCTGCTGGGCCGGGCGGCCCGGATCTTCCGCAAGCTGACCGGCTTCGACCGGGTCATGGTCTACCGCTTCGACCGTGACTGGAACGGCCAGGTCGTGGCCGAGGCCCGTCGCCAGGACCTCGAGCCGTTCCTCGGGATGCACTACCCCGCCTCCGACATCCCCCCGCAGGCGCGCGCTCTCTACACCGTCAACTGGCTGCGCTTCATCCGCGACGTCGACGCGGTCAACGCCCCGCTCGTGCCGCCGCTCGACCCGGTCAACGACCAGCCGCTGGACCTGTCGGGGTCCGCCCTGCGCAGCGTCTCGCCGATCCACTGCCAGTACCTGCGCAACATGGGCGTCACCGCCTCGATGTCGGTCTCGCTGATCGTCGGTGGCCGGCTCGCCGGGATGATCGCCTGCCACCACTACTCCGGGCCGTTCGTGCCCGCGGCCTCGGTCAGGGCCACCTCGGAGTTCCTCGCCCACACGCTGTCGCTGCTGCTCGCAAGTCGCGAGCAGGACGAGCGGTCCGCGCAGTCCAAGGTCGTCCAGGAGGCGTTGGTCGGCTTCGCCCAGGCCGCCGGCAGCAGGGGCGCGGACCTGCAGGGCCTGCTCGAGGGGGCCGCGCCCGGGCTGATGCGGATGCTCGGCGCGACCGGCATGGCGTGGTCCCTGGAGGGGCAGGTCGACACCGCCGGCGACACCCCCGACGCCGACGGCATCGCCCGCCTGCGGGAGTGGGCCGCGACGCAGCCCTCCTCGGACCTCATGGTCCACACCGACCGGCTCTCGCTCGACGAGCCCGCCCTGGCCGATCTCGCGCCGACCGCGAGCGGGGTGCTGGTGCTGCAGCTCGCCGACGGGCAGGACGTGATGTTCCTCCGCCCCGAGGTCGTCCACACCGTCAACTGGGGCGGCAACCCCCGGCTCAAGGAGCTGCGCGTCGACGCCGACGGCGTGCCGCGGCTGTCGCCGCGGGGCTCTTTCGCGCTGTGGCGCGAGACCGTCCGCGGCCGTGCCGAGGAGTGGGGGGAGAGCGAGCAGGAGGCGGGTCAGCAGCTCGGCGCGCAGCTGATGTCGGTCCTCTACCACCGCCACCGCACCGTCGCCCTCGTCGCCGAGACGCTGCAGCAGTCCCTGCTGCCCGACTCCCTGCCGCAGGCCGAGGGCTGGAGCCTGGCCGCTCACAGCCGTCCGGCCTCGGTGGGCGTGGGAGGGGACTGGTACGACGCGGTCCCGCTGCCCGACGGCAAGATGCTGCTCGCCGTCGGCGACGTGGCGGGCCACGGGCTCGGCGCGGCCAGCGCGATGGCGATGCTGCGCAACTGCCTGCGGGCCTACGCCGTCGAGGACTCGGCGCCGATCTCCCTGCTGACCCGGGTCGACGCGGCGACCGCGGCGCTGTCGCCCGACGTGATCGCCACGGTCGTCGTAGCGGTCCTCGACCCCGCGACCGGGGAGGTCGACGTCGCCTCGGCCGGCCACCCCAGCCCCATCGTGCGCGCGGGCGGCCGCACCAGCCTCCTCGAGGTCGAGGCGCTGCCGCCGCTGGGGGTGGTGGCGCTGACCTCGAGCCACGGGCCGCCGGCCTCGTCCAGCCGGCTGACCCTCGGCCCGGGCGACGCGCTGCTGCTGGTCTCCGACGGGATGTTCGAGCGCCGGGAGGAGGAGGTCGACGTCAGCCTGGCGGCTCTGGTCGAGCTCGCTGACCGGACGCTGGCGGGCACCGAGCACACCGACACCGCCATCGCCGAGCTGCTCCAGCGGGCGCCCGGCACCTCGATCGACGACGACATCACCCTCCTGCTGCTGCGCGGCACCTGAGCCGCGCCCCCCAGCCCCCCAGCCGCGAGGTGGTCTCGTCCACGCCGATACCACGGCACATCCGGCACATCCGGCGCACTCGGTGCCGGCTGTCCCCCGAAGGGGTCAGTCCGGGCTCTGCCGGTAGGCTCGCCCATCATGGCCGGTCCCGACTTCGACGCACGCATCAAAGAGCTGCAGGCGACCCTGCACACGATCGAGCAGGTGCTCGACCTCGACGCGATGCGCGCCGAGATCGCCGCCCTGGGCGAGGAGGTCGCGGCACCCGACCTGTGGGACGACCAGGCCAACGCCCAGCGCGTGACCGGCCGGCTCTCCGGCCTGCAGAACGAGCTGGACCGCTTCACCTCCCTGCACTCGCGGGTCGAGGACCTCGAGGTGCTGGTGCAGCTCGGCCAGGAGGAGGGCGACGCCGACTCGATGGCCGAGGCCGAGGTCGAGCTGGGCCGGGTCAGCAAGGCCGTCGAGGCGCTCGAGGTCCGCACCCTCCTCTCCGGGGAGTACGACGCCCGCGAGGCCCTGCTGACCATCCGGTCGGGCGCAGGGGGCGTCGACGCCGCCGACTTCGCCGAGATGCTGATGCGGATGTACACCCGCTGGGCCGAGCGCAACAAGTACCCCGTCGAGGTCTTCGACACCTCCTACGCCGAGGAGGCCGGCATCAAGTCGGCCACCTTCGCCGTGCACGCGCCCTACGCCTACGGCACGCTGTCGGTCGAGGCCGGCACCCACCGCCTGGTGCGGATCAGCCCCTTCGACAACCAGGGTCGCCGTCAGACCAGCTTCGCCGCGGTCGAGGTCGTGCCGGTGCTCGAGCAGACCGACGAGATCGAGATCCCCGAGGAGGAGGTCCGCGTCGACGTCTACCGCTCGAGCGGGCCGGGCGGGCAGAGCGTCAACACCACGGACTCCGCGGTGCGGCTGACCCACCTGCCGACCGGCCTGGTGGTCTCCTGCCAGAACGAGAAGTCCCAGCTGCAGAACAAGGCCTCGGCGATGGTGATCCTCAAGGCCAAGCTGCTCGCGCTCAAGAAGGCCGAGGAGGCCGCTCACCTCAAGGAGCTCAAGGGCGACGTGATGGCCAGCTGGGGCGACCAGATGCGCTCCTATGTGCTCAACCCCTACCAGATGGTCAAGGACCTGCGGACCAGCCACGAGTCGGGCAACCCGCAGTCCGTCCTCGACGGCGAGATCGACGACTTCATCGAGGCCGGCATCCGCTGGCGGCGCGGCGCGGACCACGCCGCCGCTGCCGGCTGAGTCGGCCCGGAGCGGGCCCCACGGCGTGGTCCCGGCCGGGTGCGGCGCCCGGGACCTACGATCGGGGCACTGTGATCACGTTCGACAGCGTCACCAAGACCTATCCCGGTCAGCGCCGCGCCGCCCTCGACGCGGTGTCGGTGCAGGTCGACCGAGGTGAGTTCGTCTTCCTGGTCGGGGCGTCCGGGTCGGGCAAGTCGACGTTCCTGCGGCTGGTGCTGCGCGAGACCCGGCCCACCAGCGGTCACGTGCTGATCGACGGCCGGGCGACCGACAAGCTGCCCGGCTTCCGGGTGCCCCAGCTGCGCCGCCAGATCGGCACGGTCTTCCAGGACTTCCGGCTGCTGCCCAACAAGACCGTCCACGACAACGTCGCGTTCGCGCTGCAGGTGATCGGCAAGTCGCGCGCCCAGATCCGCCAGACGGTGCCGGAGGTGCTCGAGATGGTGTCGCTGGAGGGCAAGGGCGACCGCCTGCCCGACGAGCTCTCCGGCGGCGAGCAGCAGCGCGTGGCGATCGCGCGCGCCTTCGTCAACAAGCCGATGATCCTCATCGCCGACGAGCCGACCGGCAACCTCGACCCGACCACCTCGATCGGCATCATGAAGCTGCTCGACCGGATCAACCGCACCGGCACCACCGTCGTCATGGCCACCCACGACGTCGGCATCGTCGACCAGATGCGCAAGCGGGTGATCGAGCTGGCCGGCGGCCGGGTCGTCCGCGACGAGGCGCGCGGCGTCTACGGCTACCAGCACTGACCCCGGGGGAATCTCCAGATGCAGCTGACCTACGTGTTCTCCGAGCTCGGCAACGGGCTGCGACGCAACGTCTCCATGACGGTGGCCGTCGTCGTGACGCTCTTCGTGTCACTGACCCTGGTGGGGCTGGGCCTGCTGCTCAACGCGCAGGCCGACAAGGCCGAGAAGTTCTGGGGTGACCGGCTCCAGATCACCGTGTTCCTGTGCACCGACAACTCGCCGCGCGCCTCGTGCATCGACGGCAAGGCCACCGCCGCCCAGAAGGCCGCGGTGGTCGACGTGCTGGAGTCCTCGGACGAGGTGAAGTCCTACCGCTTCGAGGGCAGCCGCACGGCGTACGCCAAGTGGCGCGAGGTCTACGCCTCCAGCGACGACGACACCCAGCAGCAGGTGATCGAGTCGATCCGGCCCAGGGACCTGGCCGAGTCCTACTGGGTCACGTTGCAGGACCCCCGCCAGTTCCGCGAGCTGAAGGCCCAGGTCGAGTCGCTCGACGGCGTCGGCACGGTGCGTGACCTGCGCCAGATCCTGCAGCCGATCTACTTCTGGATCAGCGCGTTCAAGTGGGGCGCGATCGGGATCGCCGCCGTGCTGCTGTTCGCCGCGATCCTTCAGGTCGGCAACACGATCCGGCTGGCGGCCTACGCGCGGCGCAAGGAGATCGGCATCATGCGGCTGGTCGGCGCCTCCAGCCTCTACATCCAGCTGCCGTTCCTGCTGGAGTCGCTGGTCGCCGCGGTGCTCGGCGTCGCGCTGGCGGGGGCAGCGGTGTTCGGCTTCCTCCACCTCGTCGTCTACCGTCTGCTGCGGCCCAACTCCAACCTCGTGGCCTGGGTCGACTACTCCGACGGGGTGGTCGCGCTCGTGACGATGGCCGGGGTCGGGCTGCTGCTGACCTTGGTCCCCACCTTGGTCCTGACCAGGCGCTACCTCCGGGTTTGACCCCGAACGGCGGGAGATGACCCGTACGATGCGTCGTGCTGCCCGTCCCTCACGGGCGGCCGTCCCCGACTCCGACCAGAAAGTCGCCGTGCGTCGCTTCCCCGCTGCTCCTGCCGGGTCCCGCCGCGCCCTCGTGGCGCTCGCCGCGGGTGCGCTGGTGATGACGGGCCCGGCGCACGCCGCGGAGAAGGGCGACCACCTCAAGGACAAGAAGCACCGGGTCGAGAAGAAGCTGGACAAGGCCGACCACGAGGCGGAGGAGTCCAGCGCGGCCCTCGAGGCCGCCAACCAGGCGCTGGCCTCGGCGCAGGGCGACCTGGCCGACGCGCGGGTCTACCTCGACCAGACCCGTGGCGAGCTCGCCGCTGCGGAGGCGCTCGACCGGCTGATGCAACGGCGCCTCGACGCCGCCGTGGCCCGGCTCGCCAAGGCGCGACGCGACCTGGCCGCCGGGCAGGCCCAGGTGGCCGAGCAGGAGGACGACCTGCGCGCGATGGTGGTCTCCAGCTACGAGCAGGGCGACCCCGACCTGATGGGTCTGTCGATGGTCATGACCGGCGGCGAGCCCGCCGACGTCGCCGGGTCGATGAGCGCCTCCAGCAGTGTGGTCAACAAGGAGTCGGCGATCCTCGACCGGCTCGAGGCGACCAAGGTGCTGCTCGACGTGCACCGCCAGGAGACCGAGGACGCCAAGGACGAGGTCGCCCAGCGCCGTCAGGAGGCCGCGGTCAACCTGGCCAACAAGCAGGCGCTGGAGATGCAGGCCGAGTCCGCCGAGGCCCAGGTCTCGCGCATGGTGGACCTGCGGGCCCAGGCCCGCGACGCGGCGCTCCAGGCCAAGAAGGCCGACCTGGTGGTGCTCAAGAACCTCGTCGTCGAGCGTGACCGCATCGCCGACCTGATCGCCGCCGAGGCCTCGAAGGGCTCGGGCTACACCGGCCCGGTCACCGGCAACGGCTTCCTCGACCGGCCGGTCGACGGACGGGTCACCTCGCCCTTCGGCTGGCGCATCCACCCGATCTACGGCTACCACTCGCTGCACGACGGCACCGACTTCGGGGCCGCGTGCGGCACCCCGATCCGCGCCGCCGCCCGGGGCAAGGTGCTCACGGAGTACTACCAGACCGCCTACGGCAACCGGCTGGTGATCGACCACGGCGTCCACCACGGGGTCGGGGTCGCCACGATCTCCAACCACCTCTCCGCCTATGCCGTGGCGGCCGGCCAGACGGTCAAGCGCGGACAGGTGGTCGGCTACGTCGGCAACACCGGGTGGTCGACCGGGTGCCACCTGCACTTCACCGTGCTCGAGAACGGCGCGCCGGTCGACCCGATGAAGTGGTTCTGAGCCGGACCGGCCACCGGCCGCGTCGCTGACTCAGCTGCGTCGTTGCAGCAGCCCGACCGCGGCGGCCAGCCCCACCCCGGCGACCGAGAGGCCGCGCCGGTGCTGCGAGAGCCACAGCACGGGGTCGCGGTCGTGCGCCTTGCCCGAGAAGGCACCTCGCGCGCCCCGGTCCTCGTGCTCGTCCTGGGGCTCCCAGATGTTGGCGCCCCAGCGGGGGAGGTCCTGCGACGTCTGCTGGGACTTCACGCCGGTGCGGGCGAGGTACCAGTCGAGGAACCACGGGGCGAGCCGCTCGCCGAGGATCGTGTAGGCCGTGGGCACCCCGACCCACATGTTGCGCCTCGGGTGCTCGGCGAGGTGCACGATGCCGCGTGCGGCGACCTCGGGCTGGTAGACCGGTGGGACCGGCTGGGGGTGTCCCTCCATCGCGGAGTCGTTCCAGTTGAACTGCGGGGTGTTGAGACCGGGCAGCTGCACCATGCAGAGCTTGACCTTGCTCTTCTCGTGCTCGAGCTCGGTGACCACCGACTCGGTGAAGCCCTTGATGGCGTGCTTGGCGCCGCAGTACGCCGACTGCAGCGGGATCGAGCGGTAGGCCATCGCGGACCCCACGTTGACGATCACGCCCCGGTCCCGCGGGCGCATCCGCTCGAGCGCGGCCAGCGTGCCGTGGACCTGGCCGAAGTAGGTCACGTCGGTGCTGCGGTGGATCGCCTCGATGCTGGTGTCCCAGGCGAAGCTCAGCGTGCCGGTGAACGCGCAGTTCACCCACACGTCGATCTCGCCGAGCTGGTCCTCCACCTCACCCGCGGCCTGCTGCACCGCCCCGTGGTCGGCGACGTCCACCTGGCAGGCCAGTCCGCTGCCGCCGCGCTGGCGCACGTCCTCGACCGCGCCGTCGAGCCCGGCCCGTCCGCGCGCGAGGACCGCGACGTCGTAGCCGCTGGAGGCCAGCTCCCGGACCGTCGCCCGTCCGACGCCTGCGGTGCCGCCCGTGACGACGGCGACCTTGCGTCCGGTGGTGGGGTTCATCTGGTGTCCTTCCGTCGGATGGTGCCTGTGTCGGTCTCCTGCTGCCAGTCCTGCGCGAGTCGTGCCGACGACTCGAGCATGAGTGCGTGGACGAACGCCTGGGGGAGGTTGCCGCGCAGCTGGTGCTGGCGCACGTCGAACTCCTCCGAGAACAGCCCCGGTGGCCCGCAGGCCGACCGGTTGCGCTCGTAGTACTGCCGCGCCTCGACGTCGCGGCCCTGCTGGTGCAGGGCCAGCGAGGCGATGAAGCCGCAGAGCACGAAGGCGCCTTCCGCCTCGTGCAGCGGCCGGTCGTCGTGGCGGAAGCGGTACACGTAGCCCTCGGTGGTCAGCTCCTCCAAGACGGCGTCGAGCGTCGCGATGCTGCGCGGGTCGTCAGGCGGCACGGCGCCCCGGATCGCCGGCAGGAGCAGGGCGGCGTCCACGCGCGGGTCCTCCGGCGTCCGCTGCCAGCGCCCGCTGGGGTGCACCGAGTCGCGACCGGCCGCGGCCACCAATGAGTCCGCGAGCGCGGTCCACTCCGCGGCCTGGCGCGAGGGCGCCACCGCACCGATGGCCTTGAGCCCGGCACCGCAGATCAGGCGCGAGTGGGTCCACCGGGCGTCGCCCAGCTCCCACAGCCCGGCCTCCGGTTGTCCGGCCCGCTCGACGACAGCGGCAACGGCCTTCTCCGCTGCCTGCCAGTGGCGGCTCTCGAGCCGGTCGCGCCGCCCCGCTGAGGCGAGCAGGAGCAGGGACTCGCCGAAGGCGTCGAGCTGCCACTGCTTGTTGATGTGGTTGCCGATCTTGCAGCCGCCGCCGGGATAGCCGGGAAGTCCGTCGACGGTCTGCTCCGAGGGGACGTCCTCGCCCTCGACGGTGTAGGCGGGACGCATGTCCGAGCCGTGGTCGAGCAGGCGGCCCGAGACGAACTCCACCGCGGAGTCGAGCAACGGGTAGGGACCGACCTGGGCCACCGCGCGTCCGGCGTAGCACTGGTCGCGGATCCAGCAGTAGCGGTAGTCGTAGTTGCGCTGGGAATCCAGGCGCTCCGGCAGCGACGCGGTCGCCGCGGCCACCATGCCGCCGGTGCTGGAGGTCAGGCCGGAGAGCACGGCGTAGGACTGCGCGGCGTCCCGGCCGCCTGCGGTCTCATCCAGGGCCGGCACCCGGCGGCCCCACTCCGCCGCGGTGGCGGACCACAGCTCGTCGGGATCGGGGGGCGCGTCGTCGAACGGCCGCTCGGAGATCTCCAGGACGAGGTCGTGCCGTCGTCCGTGCGGGACGCGCAGGTGCTGCACGAGGGCGCCGTCGACGACCTCCGCGTCGGCGCCTCCCTGCCACCGCATGTGCAGGTCGCCGACCCGGGCGACCCAGCAGTCGTCGCGACGACGCACGCTGCGCAGGCGTCGTCGGCCGAAGTCGGCGCGCGGGTCCAGCCGCACCTGCAGGTCCGCCACCCGGTCCGGGGCCTCGACGCGGCGGAGCAGGACGAGCCGGTCCGGCTCGGCCGGCAGCGCGAGCGCCTCGCGGACCTCGATCCCGCCCTCCGAGGTCACCCAGCGCGACCGCCAGATCAGCGACCGGTCCTCGTAGCGGCCACCCCACACGTGCCAGCTGTCCGACGGGGTGACGACGTAGGAGCCGCCGCCGCCCCACAGCGTGGAGAACACGGCCGGCGAGCTCCAGCGCGGCGCGCACAGCCAGGCGATGTCGCCCTGGGGGCCCAGGACGGCGCCACGCTCGCCGTCCGCCACGAGGGCGTACTCGCGGAGGACGTGCGGCAGTGGGGTGGCCTCCTGTGCCGTCATGGGACTCCTCACTGGGTGGGGTAGCGGGTGTCGTCCCACCTGTTCCCCGATTTGTTTGCACTGACGCATGGGTTCCCGAGCCCGGGGGCACGAGTCGGGTGTCCCCACCACAGGAGGCATGCATGCCGCAGCTGCGCACCGTCCCCGAGAAGACCGACCCCCGGGTGCCCGGACCGCCCCGGGCGCGGCGGGTCGTCGATGTCGCCTCGCTCGAGCGCGACCTGCGGTCCGCGGTGGACGGCGAGGTGCGCTTCGACAAGGCGTCCCTGGCGATGTACGCCAACGACGCCTCCAACTTCCGTCAGGTCCCCATCGGCGTGGTCATCCCCCGCACCCTCGACGACGTGGTCGCGACCCACCGGGTCGCCTCGCGCCACGGGGCGCCGGTCCTCAACCGCGGCGGCGGCACGAGCCTGTCCGGCGAGACGGTCAACTACGCGGTCGTCATCGACCACTCGAAGTACCTCACCCAGATCGGCGACCTCGACGTCGAGCAGCGGCTCGTCACCTGCCAGCCCGGTGTCATCAACGAGCTGCTCAACGAGCAGATCGGGGAGTCCGGGCTGGTCTTCGGTCCCGATCCCTCGTCCCACTCGCGCTGCGTCATCGGCGGCAACATCGGCAACAACTCCTGCGGCGTCCACTCCGTGCAGTCGCAGCTCTACGGCCCTGGACCGCGCACGTCCGACAACACCGAGGCCCTCGAGGTGGTCACCTACGACGGGGAGCGGTTCTGGGTCGGGGTCGACGAGGAGGACCAGCTCGACGAGATCATCGCCGCGGGCGGGCGCAAGGGCGAGATCTACGCCGGGCTGCGCGACCTTCGGGACCGCTACGCCGACGCCATCCGGGCCGGGTACCCCTCCGTCGAGGAGCTGCCCCGGCGGGTGTCCGGCTACAACCTCGACGAGCTCCTGCCCGAGAAGGGGTTCAACGTGGCGCGGGCGCTGGTCGGCACGGAGAGCACGTGCGCGACCGTCCTGCAGGCAACGCTGAAGCTCACCCCGGCGATGCTGCACCGCACCCTCGTGGTCGTGCGGTGCCCCGACTCCGGTGCAGCCGGCGACATGTGCGCGGAGGTCATCGAGCGGTGGCGACCGATCGGGCTCGAGGCCGTCGACGACATGCTGGTCCAGGACCAGATCGAGCTCCACCTCAACCCCGGGAGCCTGCAGGAGCTTCCCGGTCTGGACCGGTCCGGCACGTGGCTGATGGTGCAGTTCGGCTCCGACGACGACGACGAGACGAACTCCCGGGCACGCGAGTTCCGTGACTGGGTGTGCTCGGAGAAGGGCGCCGACGAGTCCGACGTGTCGATCGTGCCCAGCAAGGAGCAGGGAGGCGACAGCGGCCGGCTGTGGACCATCCGCGAGTCGGGCCTGGCCTCCACCGCCTTCCCGCCCGACGAGCACGACCACTGGCCCGGCTGGGAGGACTCCGCCGTCCCGCCGACCAAGGTCGGCGACTACCTGCGCGACCTCAAGGACCTGTACGACAAGCACGGCCTGCGCGGAGCGATGTACGGCCACTTCGGGCAGGGCTGCATCCACTCCCGCATCAGCTTCGACCTGCGCACCGCCGACGGGGTCGCCAACTACCGCACCTTCCTGGAGGAGGCCGCCGACCTCGTCGTCTCCTACGGCGGCACGCTGTCAGGCGAGCACGGGGACGGGCAGCAGCGCGCCGAGCTCCTGGTGCGGCAGTACGGCCCGGAGCTGATGGAGGCGATGCGGGAGTTCAAGCGCATCTGGGACCCGCAGCTGAAGATGAACCCGGGCAAGGTCGTCGATGCCTACAAGCTCGACGACAACCTGCGTCTAGGGCCGGACTACTCGCCGGCACACCCGGACACGAAGTTCGCCTACGCCCAGGACGACTACGACTTCGCCCACGCCGCGCTGCGCTGCGTCGGCGTCGGCAAGTGCCGGGTGCCGCACAGCTCCCAGGTGATGTGCCCCAGCTACCAGGTCACCCGGGAGGAGGAGCACAGCACGCGCGGCCGCGCCCGCCTGCTCTGGGAGATGCTCCAGGGCGAGGTGATCACCGACGGCTGGCAGTCCGACGAGGTGAAGAAGTCCCTCGACCTGTGCCTGGCCTGCAAGGGCTGCACCAACGACTGCCCGGTCAACGTCGACATGCCGACCTACAAGGCGGAGTTCCTGCACCACCACTACCGGTCCTGGCGCCGGTGGCGACCTCGCTACGCCTACGCCATGGGGTTCATCGACCAGGCCGCGAGGGTGGCCTCCGCGCTGCCCGAGCTGGCCAATCTCGTCACCCGGACTCCGGGGCTCGTCCATCTGGTGCGGGCCGTGGGCGGGGTCACCCAGCACCGACCCGTGCCGAGGTTCGCCCCGATGACCTTGCAGCGGTGGTTCGCCGACCGGGGCGGCACCACCAACCCGCACGGTCGGCCGGTGGTGCTGTGGCCCGACACCTTCAACAACCACCTGCACACCGACGTCGGCGTCGCGTGCGTGGAGGCGCTCGAGGCCGCGGGGTGGCAGGTCATCATCCCGGAGGGACACGTCTGCTGCGGCCGCCCGCTGTACGACTACGGCTTCCTCGACGTCGCCGAGCGCTACCTGCGCCACGCCGTCGCGAGCGTGCGCGACCACGTGCGCGCCGGGACACCGGTCGTCGGCATGGAGCCGAGCTGCCTGGCGGTGTTCAAGGACGAGCTGACCAAGCTGCTGCCGCACGAGGAGGACGCCCGTCGGCTGGCGCAGAACGCCTACCACTTCGCGGAGTTCTTCGAGAAGTTCGACATCGAGCCGCCGACGCTGCCCGAGGGCATGCGCGCACTGCTCTGGGGGCACTGCCACCACAAGGCCACCGGCGGCACCGACGCCGAGCAGCACCTGCTCGAGCAGATGGGCGTCGACGTCCAGCCCGTCAACGGAGGCTGCTGCGGGCTCGCCGGCTCGTTCGGCTTCGAGGCCGACAAGTTCGACATCTCCATGGACTGCGGCGAGCAGGGGCTCCTCCCGGCCGTCCGCGAGGCGGATCCGTCCACGTTCGTGGTGGCCGACGGATTCTCCTGCCGCACGCAGACCAAGCACGCCGGGACCGGGCGGCAGCCGATCCACGTCGCACAGCTGATGCGGCTCGCGCGGCAGGGGCCGGAGCAACCGGTCTCCGCCGACGCGGTCGAGCACGCCATGGCCGCCGACCGGCCCACCCCGCCACCGGGACGCCGCGCGGCGCGCATCGCCGGCGAGGCGACGCTCGTGGTGGCCGCCGGGGGCATGGCTGCGGCCGCGGGTGTCCTGGCCCGACGGCGACTCACCTGACCGGACCACTGACCGACATCGAGATCGGAAGGAAACACGACATGCCCAACGTCGCTGAGTACATGCTGCTGCGGCTGCGCGAGTGGGGGATCCACCGGATCTACGGCTATGCCGGTGACGGGATCAACGGGTTCCTCGGCGCGTTCGACGAGGTTGACGAGGACCCCCTCTTCACCCAGACCCGTCACGAGGAGATGGCCGCGTTCATGGCCTGCGCCCACGCCAAGTTCACCGGCGAGATCGGCGCCTGCATCGCGACGTCCGGTCCCGGCGCCATCCACCTGGCGAACGGGCTCTACGACGCCAAGCTGGACCACCAGCCCGTCATCGCCATCGTGGGCCAGCAGAAGCGCATGTCCGTCGGCGCGCACTACCAGCAGGAGATCGACCTGCAGTCGTTCTTCAAGGACATCGCCGGGTTCGTCTCGACCGTGATGGACCAGCACTCGGCGCGCCACGTGCTCGACCGCGCGATCAAGTCGGCCCTGAGCGAGCGCCGGCCCGCGGTGGTCATCGTGCCCTCCGACGTGCAGGAGATGGAGTACGAGGACCCGCCCCGCCAGCACGGCGGCGTGCTCACCTCGGCGACGTGGAGCCAGCCGCACATGGTGCCCGACGAGTCGCTGCTGCGGCGGGCCGCCGACATCCTCAACGAGGGGGAGAAGGTCGCCATGCTCATCGGGCAGGGCGCCCGAGGAGCCGCACAGGAGGTGATCGAGACCGCCGACCTGCTCGGGGCGGGCGTGGCCAAGGCGCTGCTGGGCAAGGACGTCATCCCCGACGACCTGCCCTTCGTCACCGGACCGATCGGGCTGCTGGGCTCCGAGCCGACCAACAAGATGATCGAGGACTGCGACACCCTCCTCATGATCGGCACGAGCTTCCCCTACACCGAGTGGCTGCCCGAGGAGGGTCAGGCCAAGTGCGTCGAGATCGACATCGACGGCAAGATGATCGGGGTCCGCTACCCCAACGACGTGTCGCTGGTCGGGGACGCCAAGGACACGTTGCAGGCGCTGCTGCCGATGCTGCAGCGCAAGGAGGACCGCAGCTGGCTGGAGAAGCTGCAGATGGAGATCGACGCCTGGTGGAAGGTCCTCGACGACCGCGCCCACCAGGAGGGCGACCCGGTCAACCCGCTGCTGGTGTTCCACGAGCTCAACACGCGGCTGCCCGACGACACGATCATGACCTCCGACTCCGGGTCGGCCACCAACTGGTGGGCGCGGCACATCGTCCACCGCGGCAGCATGCGGTCCTCGCTGTCCGGCACGCTGGCCACGATGGTGCCCGGGGTCCCCTACGCCATCGCGGCGAAGTTCGCCTACCCCGAGCGCCCCGTCATCGCGTTCACCGGCGACGGCGCGTTCGAGATGCTGGGCATGAACGAGCTGCTGACGGTCAAGCACTACGCCGACCAGCTGCTGTCGAAGAACCCGACGTTGATCTTCTGCATCCTGGTCAACCGTGACCTCAACCAGGTCTCCTTCGAGCAGCGGGCTCTCGCCGGCGACCCCAAGAATCCGGCGACGCAGACCGTCCCCTACGTCCCGGCGGCCGACTTCGCGCGGCTCCTGGGGTTCGAGGGCATCCGCGTCGATCGGCCGGAGGACGTCGGTCCCGCGTGGGACCGGGCGCTGGCCGCGGACAAACCGGTCCTGCTCGAGTTCGTCACCGACCCGCAGATCAGCCCGTTGCCGCCCCACGTGCGGTGGCCGCAGATGAAGAAGACGGTCAAGGGCCTGGCCAGCGGTGACGAGGACGCGGTGGGCGTCGCCACCAAGGGCTTCAAGGGCAAGCTGGCGGAGGTGAAGGAGCACCTCCCCGGGGCCGGGTCCTGACGTGGGCGCCGACACCCTCGTCGAGCGCCTCGACGTCAGCGCCTACACCGTGCCCAACGAACTGCCGGCCAGTGACGGCACGCTGACCTGGGACTCCCACACGGTGGTGCTGGTCGAGGCGCACGCCGCCGGCCGCACCGGTCTGGGCTGGACCTACAGCCAGACCGGTGCCGCCGAGGTGGTCTCCGGGATGCTGGCCGGGGAGGTGGAGGGTCGCGACGCCCTGGCGGTCGGCGCCGCCTGGTCGGCGATGTGGCACGCCATCCGCAACAACGGCCAGTCGGGCCTCGCGGCGATGGCGGTCTCCGCCGTCGACGTCGCGCTGTGGGACCTCAAGGCCCGGATCCTGCAGGTGCCGCTCGCGGTCGCGCTCGACGCGGTCCACGACGAGGTGCCGGTCTACGGCAGCGGCGGGTTCTGCAACTACGACGACGAGCAGCTCGCCGACCAGCTCGGCGGCTGGGTCGCCGACGGCATCCCGCGCGTGAAGATGAAGACCGGGCGAGAGCCTGACCGCGACCGCCACCGCCTGGCCGTGGCCCGTGAGGCCATCGGCGACGACACGGAGCTCTACGTCGACGCCAACGGGGCCTACAGCCGGGCCCAGGCGCTGCGCTGGGCGGAGGTGTACGCCGAGCACGACGTGCGCTGGTTCGAGGAGCCGGTGTCCTCCGACGACCTGGAGGGGCTCCGGCTGGTGCGGGACCGCGCCCCGGGTGGCATGTCCGTCGCGTCGGGGGAGTACGGCTGGAGCCTGCCGCTGTTCCACGCGATGCTCCAGGCCGGCGCGGTGGACTGCCTGCAGGCCGACGTCACCCGGTGCGGCGGCTTCACCGGCTTCCGGCGGGTCGGGGCGCTGTGCGATGCCCGGTCGATGGAGCTGTCGGCGCACTGCGCGCCGCAGCTCAGCGCCCAGGCGTCGACCGCGATCTGGCACCTGCGCCCGCTCGAGCTGTTCCACGACCACCACCGCGTCGAGCACCTGCTCTTCGACGGGTGCATCGAGCCGGACAACGGCGTCATGCGGCCCGACCTCTCCGCCCCCGGTCACGGGCTGGCGCTGCGGCGTGGCGACGCCGAGCAGTGGCGGGTGCGCTGAGCCCCGTCGGTGGTTCCAGGCCGTAGGCTGGAGGCATGGCCAAGGAGACCGGACGCAAGCTCGTCGCGTCCAACAAGAAGGCCCGCCACGACTACCACATCGAGGACACCTACGAGGCCGGGATCGTCCTCCAGGGCACCGAGGTGAAGTCGCTGCGGGCCGGTCGCGCCTCCCTGGTCGACGGCTTCGCCGACGTCGAGAACGGCGAGATGTTCCTGCACGCGGTGCACATCCCGACCTACGCCGAGGGCACCTGGACCAACCATCCGCCGCGCCGGCGCCGCAAGCTGCTCCTGCACCGCGAGGAGATCGACAAGATCGAGTCCAAGGTGCGTGAGAAGGGCTACACCCTGATCCCGCTGCAGCTGTACTTCGTCGACGGCCGGGCCAAGGTCGAGATCGGCCTGGCCAAGGGCAAGAAGACCTGGGACAAGCGCCACGCCATCGCCGAGCGCACCGCTAGGCGCGAGACGGAGATCGCGATCGGCCGGCGTGCCAAGGGCATGCGCTGAGGTCGCCCGATCCCGTAAGGGAATCGGCTGGGCTCCGTCGGCGTTGACCCGTACAGTGGGGAACACAACTCAAGAGGGGCTGATCGGTTTCGACTTGGGACGTACGTCCCAGGGGAAGCGGGTCGAGGATCCAGGCTCATCTCGTAAACGACGCCTGGGAACCAACAACTGCCAACGCTAAGCGCAGTTCGTTCGCCCTCGCTGCCTGACAGCGAGCGTGACGGGTCAGGCTGAGGTCGCCTCCGACTCAGATCCTGGCCTCATCTAGGAGGCTTGCTGCGTCGCCCTCGTCGGAGGGGCGCCGTGGGACTTTCATCCGACTGAGTCCGTCGGCGACGTGTCTGTGCGAGCGCCGGGACTGAGAAAACGCCTGCACAGACTGCACCCGGAGAAGACCTGGCACTGCGCTCGAGGACGCGGGTTCGATTCCCGCCAGCTCCACAGAGGGGTCTTCGCAGAATGGAGCGGAGATCTTCGCAGAATCGCCGGCCGTCGTGGCGTCAGCCGCGGCGGTCCAGCCCTCTTGATCGAGAGCCGCTCCGACACAGTCGGAGCGGCTCTCGCTTCTTCCCGGACGGATCAGGGCAACCCCGGCCATCGAGTCGCCGCCGGTGTGCGGGCTGCGGACGTCGGGGAGGCTCGAAAACCTGTTGGCTACCGTGGGAGGGCCAGGCACAGTTCCTCCCGTGATCGACCCTGAGCGACTCCTCGCGGCCTACGACGAGCAGCTGCGCACTGACGCCGAGACGCCCAGCGCGGTCTCCGTCACGCGGCGCGGACCGTTGCGCCTGGTGACGTTCGCGTCCGGACGCGGGTTCATCACTTACCGGGGTCTCGATGGCTTGGACAGGGACGCCCTCCGCACGCTCGCGTCAGTGGCGCTCGACCACTTCCGGGCAGATCCCGCGATCAGCCGCGCGGAGTGGAAGACCCGCGGGCACGACCACGCTCCCGGACTGCACGACGCGCTGCTCGAGACCGGTTTCACGCAGGGCGACTCAGAGTCGATCATGGTCGGCGAGGCACGCAGTCTCGCGGTCGAGGTGACGCTGCCGCGGGAAGTCACGCTGCGGCCGGTCACGGCTGAGGGGGACGTCCGCGCGATGAGCGCGATGGTGGACGAGGCGTTCGGTGACCCGGTCTCCGAGGCGATGGCGGATGCCCTCCTACGCCGGCTTTCCCTCCGCGACGGGATGGAGCTGTGGGTTGCCGAGGCGAACGGGCAGATGATCAGCGCAGGGCGCCTCGAACCGGTTCGCGGCACCGACTTTGGCGGCATCTGGGGTGGTGCGACCCTCCCACGATGGCGCGGCTGCGGGATCTACCGCGCCTTGACGGCAGCCCGGGCCAGGTCGGCGCTGCGGATGGGGAAGACGCTGATCCACAGCGACTCGACCGAGTACTCACGCCCCATCCTGGAACGGTCGGGCATGGTCAAGGTGTCGTCGACAACGCTCTACCACTGGGGGCGCTGACGCCCTGACGCGCCGCAATGAGGTGCTGATCTTGGACCGGGTGGGTGCAACCGCTGGCACAGCGTCGCGGATTGCGATAGCTGACCACGGGATCGACTGATCTGCGAACACCCCATAGACAGACAGACACCGGGTCATCCGCCTCAACTTCCGGCGGATGACCCGGTGTGCTGTCTCAGCGAGACCGTTCGCGTCGTGGGACCCGGCGTTGGGTTGGGGTCTCGGGCGCCCCGTACCGCCCTGGCCTGGCCGCTCAAGAACGCCCCCGACGAGGTCGTGAGCCACTGCTGCGCCGTGGCCAACATCGCGCTCGGCGAGCCGGCGATGCACTTCGGCGCCCTCCTGGCTCACAGGGAGGATCGCGTCGTCGCGGGCCGGGCCGCGCAGGCCGCCGATTACAGCCACGTGGCCCTGGCATTCACCAGCCGACGCCCCGTCGGGGGGGGGGGGGGGGGGGGGGGGGGGGCACGCGACCCTCATCCGAGCCTGCACGGGACCGGAGCCTCACACCAGGCGCAGCGCCGCGCGCTTGAGGCGGATGATCAGTCGCATGCCGCCGGATCGGGCGAGCTCGCGCTGTCGCTCCTGCAGCCGGCGGCCGAGCTGATCGAGGCGCTCGTCGCCGAGTGCGTGCGACTGGGGGAAGATGCGCTGCTCCTCCTCGAAGGCGTGGTGACGCACCGTCGACTCGAGCATGAGCACCTCGGTGAGGAACTCCGGTCGGTCCACCGGCGTGCGCATGAGCGTCGCGAGCTGGTCGTCGATCTGCCGGTGCTCCGCGTGCGCCACGGAGAGAAGGGGGGAGACCTCGCCGACGGCGGGGTAGAAGATCTCGTCCTCGATCTGGGCGTGGATCTCCAGCTCCCGCAGGAACTGCGAGCGCAGCTGCCGTCGCCGGTCGGTCTGGCCCGGCGTCGTCTCCGCCAGGTCACGCAACAAGCGCCGGAGCACGTCGTGGTGGGCGACCAGCACGTCGTCGGCTCTCATCGCGACGCCTCCTGCGCCGTCGTGATCGCCGCCGGTGTCCGGCGGTGGGCTCGCCGACGCAGCTCGACCCGGCCCTCGCGCAGTCGCGTCTCGAAGCAGGGGAGCGGGGCGGTCGAGGGCCCCTGCGCCGGCTCTCCCGTCTCCAGGTCGAAACGCGACCCGTGCCAGGGGCACACCAGCTCACCGCGGTGGAGCCACCCCTCGGCGAGCGGCGCGCCGAGGTGCGGGCAGCGGCCGCCGACGGCTCGCACCTCGCCGGCGGTCAGGACGAGGACCACGGGCACCCCGTCGACCTCGACGGCGCGGGGGATGCCCTCGACGAGCTGCGCCACGTCGGCGACCGGCGTGAACGCGCGCGGCTCCGGTGTCCGCACGGCGTGGTCGGTGCCGAGCCCGAGACGGTAGGCGAGCGTTCCCCCGAGGTGCCCGCTGGCGAGGGTGACCAGAAGCCCGGCTGCGGCGCTGAGCCGGGCGCGGACTGGACGGCCACGTCCCCGGTCGGCGAACGACCAGCCGTAGAGTCCGAGCGCCACGCTGTTCAGGCCCGCGTGGACGAGGCCGACCCGCCGCGCCCCGTCGTGGGCGTGCTGCCAGTCGGTCAACCCGGAGGCGGCGGACGCCACCGCGCCGACCACACCGACGCCGACGCTGATCCGCGCGGCCTGCGCGAGACCGTCACCGCCCGTGCCGGTGGCGTCCAGAGCGTCGAGGGCGAGGGCGGTGGTCCAGGCGCCGATCGGCACGGTGACGAGCGCAGGGTGCAGCGGCTGTCCCAACCAGACACCGTGCAGCACGTCCTGGAGGGGCCGGGCCCAACGCCCGGTCAGCAAGAAGGTCAACGAGATGCCGTGCTCCAGCTGGTAGCCGGGCGCGTCGAGCAGCTCCCAGCGCTCGACGGCTCCCGTGACGCGCTCCAGCAGGTTCCGGATGCTCACCGGCTCGGGTTCCGTTCGGCCATGCCGCCCGCTTCCCGGACGCCCGCCTCGCCAAACCCAGGGCCAAGCAGTGCGTCAGGACCTGTGGTCCTGGTCGCGGACCCTGCTGTGATCGCCAGCGCAAGGTGGCCGGGTCCACGTCACTCCGGCTCCCTGTCGGCGGAGGCCGGCGCGTACCCCCGTGGGCTGATGCCAGAACGGTCCGCTGCGCTGTCGACGACGCTTGAAAACGAGGCCATAGCGACGGTCGAAAACGAGGCCACCCAGACAGATTGGATGGGTGATCTCTATGGAGGATTGGGCTCTGATTCGGCGGCTGGTCGCGGACGGTGTTCCGCAGCGCCAGGTCGCACGGGACCTGGGTGTTGGACGGTCGACGGTTGCGCGGGCGTTGGTGTCGGATCGGCCGCCGAAGTACGAGCGGCCGGCTGTGCCGACGTCGTTCACGGCGTTCGAGCCGGCGGTGCGGCAACTGTTGAAGGCCACGCCGGACATGCCGGCCACGGTGATCGCGGAGCGGGTCGGCTGGACCGGGTCGATCACCTGGTTCCGGGACAATGTCCGGCGGCTGCGGCCTGACCACGTGCCGGTCGACCCGTCTGATCGGCTGACGTGGCTGCCCGGGGACGCGGCACAGTGCGACTTGTGGTTCCCGCCGAGGAAGATCCCGCTCGAGGACGGCTCGAAGACGTTATTGCCGGTCATGGTGATCACGGCCGCGCACTCGCGGTTCATGGTCGGGCAGATGATCCCGACCCGGCACACTCAGGACCTGCTGTTGGGGATGTGGGAGCTGCTGCAGCGGCTGGGCCGGGTCCCACGCAGGCTGATCTGGGACAACGAGACCGGCATCGGCAGGGGCAAGCGGCATGCCGAAGGCGTCGGGGCGTTCACCGGCACCCTGGCGACCACGCTGCAGCGTTTGAAGCCCTACGACCCCGAATCGAAGGGAGTCGTGGAGCGACGCAACGGGTTCTTCGAGACCTCCTTCATGCCTGGGCGTGACTTCGCGTCGCCGGCCGACTTCAACACCCAGTTCGCCGAGTGGCTGGGACTCGCGAACGCCCGGATCGTGCGCACCATCAAGGCCAGGCCGGTCGACCTGCTCGATGCCGACAAGACGGCGATGCTGCCGCTACCGCCGCTCGCGCCAGCAGTCGGGTGGGTCAACCGGGTCCGGTTGGGACGTGACTACTACGTCCGCGTCGACTCATCCGACTACTCCGTCGACCCCGCCGTGATCGGTCGCTTCGTCGACGTCCATGCGGACCTGTCGCGGGTCGAAGTTCGCCACGAAGGGCGCCTGGTGGCGGGTCATGACCGGGTCTGGGCGCGCGGCATGACCATCACCGATCCCGCCCACGTCGCGGCAGCGAAGGTCCTGCGTGAGCAGTTCCAGTGCCCCCGACCGGCACCGGATCCGCACGATGGCTTGGCACGGGACCTGGCCGACTACGACCGCGCCTTCGGCCTCATCGACGGTGGCCTCACCGACGCTCTCACTGACGGTGAGGAGGTGGCCTGATGGCGACCAAGGCAAAGACCGACGCCAGCGAGGCGCTCAAGCAGCTGACCTACCTGGCGGGTGCGTTGAAGGCGCCCCGGATCACCGAAGCAGCCGCCCGCCTGGCTGATCACGCCCGCGATGCCGGCTGGACCCATGAGGAGTACCTCGCCGCCGTCCTCGACCGCGAGGTCGCCGCCCGGAACGCATCGGGCGCCCAGCTGCGGATCCGTGCTGCCGGATTCGGTTCCCGCAAGACGCTCGAGGAGTTCGACTGGGACGCCCAACCCGCGGTGCGTCAACAGATCGCCTCACTCGCATCGGGTGGGTTCCTCACCGAGGCACGCAACGTCGTGCTGCTCGGACCGCCCGGCACCGGGAAGACCCACCTGGCCACCGGCCTGGGCATCGCGGCCGCGCACCACGGCCACCGGGTGCTGTTCGCGACCGCGACCGAATGGGTCACCCGGCTCACCGACGCCCACCGCGCCGGACGACTCCCGCAAGAGCTGGCCCGGTTGCGGCGCTACGGGCTGATCATCGTCGACGAGGTCGGCTACCTGCCCTTCGAGCAAGACGCCGCAAACCTGTTCTTCCAGCTCGTCTCATCGCGCTACGAACACGCCTCGCTGATCCTCACGTCCAACCTGCCCTTCAGCGGCTGGGGCGGTGTCTTCGGCGACCAGGCCGTCGCCGCCGCGATGATCGACCGCGTCGTCCACCACGCCGACGTCCTCACCCTGAAGGGCGCCAGCTACCGGCTACGCAACCGCGGAATCGACACCCTGCCCAGCATCAGAACCCAAGACACGGCAGACTAGAAACCGACGAACCGGTGGCCTCGTTTTCGAGCGTCGGATCGGCCTCATTTTCAAGCGTTGCCGACATGCGCCTCGGGGCTGGCAGCCAGCCGGTCCAGGGGGGACCCTTGGCATGTGACGAGCCACCGCGGGAGATTGGTCATGGAGCAAGCCCGTGTGTTCGAGGCGCCCGCAGAGCGGGTCTTCGGACTGCTGACCGAGCCCACCGAACTGGCCAAGTGGTGGGGACCTCGTGGATTCTCGACCCCGGAGGTCCGGTTCGACCTGCGTGTGGGCGGTAGCTACCGGTTCACCATGCAGCCGCCGGAGGGGGAGTCCTTCCATCTTTCCGGGGAGTTCCTGGAGATCCGGGCGCCGTCCGGTCTCAGGTTCACCTTTCGCTGGGAAGAGCCGACGCCTGATGACCGCGAGACCCTCGTCGAGCTGCACCTGGACTCACTGGGGGGAAGGACGAAGGTGACGTTGACCCAGGAAGGGTTCGCCACAGAGGAGAGGGTCGAGCTGCATCGCGGCGGTTGGGCCGACAGCTTCGACAAGCTCGACGCGGTCATCGAGGCTGGAGAGGCCGCGATGTAGCGCCATGGCGTTGCCCCGCGTCCAGAGCTGTCGATCGTGGGCCGCCTACGGCGCACTTCCCGGGACGAGTCACACCGCTGCGTTGTCATGAGGTGCAGACCGGCGAGAAGGAGGTTGAGCCGGCCGGTGAGCAGATGCCCGGGCCGCCGCACCGGTGTCGGAGAACCACGAGGGAACGGGCTGGGCCGCCGCAGCCCGTACACGACGCCTCCGATCGTGTGGAGCAGCCCGCCCGCCACGACGAGCGCCACGACCATGAGCCCCACGGGCGAGGAGGTCGTCCATGAAGAAGACCGACGCCCAGCCCAGGCCGACGTACACCGGGGTGTGGAGCCAGCACGGTGCCTCGGTCCAGACGACGCGGAGCGTCGCGCCCACGAGTGCTCCGCCCTGGCGATGCTCAGCCTGAGGACCTGCTGGGTCCCCCCAGCAGCACGGTGGAGGGCGTGTCGGTGCCGGCGATGAGCAGGAAGATGCACGCGTGGTCGAGGTGGGTCAGCAGACCGTTGGTGAACGACGGGTCACGACTTCGCGCAACGGCCACTCCTTCGGTCGAGCAACCCCGTCCGTCGACAAGGGGCATCAGGCTTCCGCGTCCCCCTGCTCATGGTGGAGCGCCGGGTGCATCAGGTTTGCCGAGTTTCGGCCGACTGACGCCCCGGAAGGTCACCTGCCCACCTGCCCAGTCCGACGGACAGCTCCTCCGGGATAGCGCAGTGCCGACGACGAGCAGCGCCTAACCTCCGGCCCCCTCCTCGAACTGCTGGGCGCCCGCACTTCGCGGCAATTCGGCCTCCTTGGCACGGACTGGTGACCGTGATCCCATGGGACGACCGTGCGGCGAGTGACGCCGTCGACAGCGTTGGACCTGTGGGGCCGGCTCTGTCCTGGCCGAGGCGAGGCTGCATGACCGTCACTGTTCATGGATCCAACGCGGCCCGAAACTGCTACCTCGTCCAAGATCGATGTCAGGGCGTTGGAGGCGGACATCGATGCCTCTCTCGAGACGACGTCCGCCGAGGGCAACGTGAGGGCGATCCTGGTCGCGCAGCACGATGAGCCGGTGCTGGAGCGCTACACCCAGAGCTCGCCATCGGACTACTTCGCGATGACGTGGGAAGCAGCCACTACCACGCGGACAGGTTCGGCTATCAGTGGTGGGTGACGGACGTCGGGGACGACCCTGCCTACTTCACCGTCGGCTACGGGGGGTCACTTCTCGCCGTCGTCTCGGCGCTCGACCTCGTGGTCACCATCGTGCTGGCCTACGACCCCCGCGAACCTCAGGCGGACGTGCACGCCTTGGAGGGAAGTCAGGCCACGGAGCTGGTCAGTCTCTCGACAGCCCCTCATGTCGTCGGCACCGCATCGCAGCGCTGAGCGTTGACGTCACGCACCCGGCTGACACACCAGGACCCACCCAGCTGGGACCGCTAGACCGCACGGGGGCGGACCCGGCTCGACCCCGGCGTCACCGGTCATGGCCTGGTAACAGACTCGTTGACGGTTCTCCACCGGGCGATCACCCTCAAGTCATGGGTATAGAGGTGCTCGGCCCGTTGCATCTCGACGGGGCGGCCACGTCCCTGGCAAGGCGAGAGCGCGTCGTCCTGGAGGCGCTCGCCCTGCGCGTCGGCGACGTGGTGAGCCGAGACCAGCTCGCCGAGGCTCTGTGGGGCGACGACCCTCCTGCGACCTGGCCCAAGGCGCTCCAGACCGTCATCGTCCGCCTCCGCAAGACCCTCGGGGCGACGGCCATCGACACCGTCGACCACGGGTACCGGCTCGCCCTCCCGTCCAGCGACGTCGACGCCTGCCAGTTCGAGCGCCTCGTCGGCCATGCCCGCCTGCTGATCGACCGGGGCGAACCCGACCGAGCCTCGTTCGCCCTCGACCGCGCCCTTGGCCTGTGGCGAGGAGTCGCGCTCCGGGACCTCGGCGACTGGGAACCCGGTCGACGGCAAGCCGACCGGCTCACCGAGCTGCGGGCCGACGCCGAGGAGCTCCAGGTCGACGCAGCGATGCGTGGCGGCCACCACCGCGAGGTGCTGTCGCAGGCCCGGAGCCTGGTCGAGCAGGCCCCTCTGCGGGAGCGCCGTTGGGAGCTGCTGGCGCTCGCGCAGTACCGCTGCGGACAGCAGGCCGATGCCCTCCGCACCCTGCACCAGCTGCGCAGGACGCTCGTCTCGGAGCTCGGGATCGACCCCGGACCGGACGCGAGCGCCCTCGAGCAGGCGATCCTCACCCAGGACCCCGGCCTTCGGCCACGACCCCTCGTGCGCGAGCCGGACGACCTCTGCCCGTACCTCGGCCTCGTGCCGTACGACGTCGACGACACCGACGCCTACTTCGGTCGCGCGGCCGAGATCGAGGCGTGCCGACGGCGACTCGCCACGTCAGGGGTGCTCGCCGTGGTGGGCCCGTCCGGTTCGGGGAAGTCCTCCTTGGCCCGCGCAGGTGTCGCGGCCGCGCTCCGCGCGGACGGTGAACGGGTCGTGATCATCACCCCGGGACGCCGCCCGATGTCCGCGCTGTCCGCCCTGCCCGACACCGGGCCGCCGCCCGTGCTCGTCGTCGACCAGGCAGAGGAGGCCGTCACCCTCTGCGACGACCCGTCGGAAGTCCGGCAGTTCTTCGTGGCCCTCACGTCCCACGCCGCGCGCGGTCGGCTCCTCGTGGTGCTGCGAGCGGACCGCTTCGGTGACCTGGCAGGACACGTCGAGTTCGCCCGGCTCGTCGAGCAAGGCCTCTACCTCCTCACCCCGATGACTCGTGAAGCCCTTCGGGAAGCCATCGAGGGACCGGCACGCATGGCCGGTCTGCGCCTCGAGCCCGGGCTCGTGGACGTGCTGGTCGCGGAGGTCGAGGGCCAGCCAGGCGCGCTCCCGCACCTCTCGCACGCCCTGCGCCAGACGTGGGAGCGCCGCGAGGGAGGGGTCCTCACCCTCGACGGCTATCGCGCCACCGGAGGGATCCGCGACGCGGTCGCCCGGTCGGCTGAGCGGGTCTACGAGGAGCTGTCGGTCGGTGAGCGGCCGATGCTGCGCGACGCGATGCTGCGGCTGGTCTCACCCGGTCCGGCCGGCGAGCCGGTGCGGACCAGGATCCCGCGCCGGCTGCTCACCGCCGACCCCCAGCACGACCAGGTGCTCGAGCGCCTCGTCGCCGCGCGCCTGGTGACCAGCGGTGACGAGGTGGTCGAGCTCGCCCACGAGGCCTTGGCCCAGTCGTGGCCGCGGCTGCAGGGATGGCTCGACGAGGACACCGAGGGACTACGCATCCTGCGGCACCTGTCGGTCGCCGCGGACACCTGGGAGGCCATGGGGCGCCCGGACGACGAGCTCTACCGCGGCACACGGCTGACCCGAGCCCTGGAGTGGCAGGCGCGCTCGGCGCCCGACCTCGCGCCCGCGGAGGCCGAGTTCCTGGCTGCCGGCGATCGGCGCGCGCGGCAGGAGGAGCAGTCGGCGATCGCGCAGGCGACGTACCACGCGCGGGTCAACCGGCGACTGCGCGGGCTGCTGGTGGGAGCGGCGCTGCTGCTCGTGCTGGCGCTGGTCGCCGGAGTGCTCGCCATGCGACAGGCCGACCGGGCCGCGGAGGCCGGCGACGCCGCCGTGGCGCGACGCGTCGCCTCCCAGGCGCAGCTCGCCGGCACCGTCGACCGGGCGCTCGCACTCGCCGTCGCCGTCCAGCGCGTCGCGCCGACCGCCGAGTCCCGTGCCACCCTGCTCCAGGCGCTGGCCCGCTTCCCGGAGCTGAGCGCCGTCCGCTCCCACGGCGGCCACTGGGTGGAGCTCAGCCCCGACGGCCACACGCTGGTGACCCTCGACCAGGACCACCGCGTGTGGTTCCACGATGCCGACACCCTCGAGCTGCTCGGCGACTGGGACCCCTACCCCGACCGCAGCGTGTTGGGGATCCTGGGCAACGTGTCGCCCCTCGCGTTCAGCGAGGACGGCTCTCGCCTCGCGGTCGCTCTGCTGGACGGCAACGAAGGCGTGGTGCGGCTGCTGGACCCGCGGACCCGCCGGCCAGTCGTGCCGCAGCCGGCAGGGCAACCGGTCGGGGCTCAACCCACCGACGTCAAGGTGAGTCCCGACGGGCGGTACGTCGCGGTCAGCCTCTACCTCGACAGCTCACCGACCGGGGGTGGCCAGTGGGCCTACCTGTGGGACCTGACCACTCCGGCGCGACCGCTGCACCACATCCGTCTGCCCAGCGACACCTTCCACGTCGCCTTCTCTGGCGACGGAACGCAGCTGTACGCCGCCCCGGGCACCAACTCCGACGCCGCCGGCTCGGGCCTTCGCATCTACGACGTGCGGACCGGGAAGCAGGTCGCACGACGGGCCGACGGCGGGCAGGCCCTCGTGCTCGGACCCGACCACCGGACCCTGGCCTTCGGCCGCGGCCCCGACGTCGTGCTGTCCGACGTCACGACCGGACGCGCGCTCCGACGGCTGCACGGGACGCAGGGGACTGTGGTGAGGATGTCGTTCTCCCCGGACGGACGGCTGGTCGCAGCCGTCTCCAACGAGCCGGCGGCACTGGTCTGGGACGTCAGGTCGGGCCGTCGGCTGGAGCACGTCCCGCTCGAGGCGGACTCGGTCGACGTGGCCTTCGACGCCCGAGGGGAGCAGCTGTTCGTGCCCTCGACCGACCTGCTGCTCACCTTCGACCTCACCGGCACGGACCGCTACGTGCGCCGGGTCACCGCGCCGGACCCGGCCCCGCCGCCGAAGCAGTTCAGCTTCCGCTACGCCTCGCCGTACTCACCGGTCCTCGCGGTCTCCACCTACGACCTCGACCAGGCGAAGGGCCTGCTCCGGGTCGAGGGACGGGACTCCGGCCGCACGCTCTCCCAGCTCGGCGAAGCGTTCCTCGCTCCGGTCGAGGACGCGCACGCCTGGTCTCCGGACGGGCGGCACCTGCTCGTCGCGAGGGCCCCCGACCACCTGCGCGTCGTCGACTGGAGGACCGGCGAGGTGGTGGCGCGCCGCACGCTCGCCGCGCACAAGGCGGTCTACTCGCCGGACGGCCGCCGCATCCTCCTCGCAGGCGCCGGGGGACTCGCGCTGCTGGACGCGCGCACCCTGGCGGACATCACGGAGCCGCTGCGGCTTCCGGGCGAGCTCGTGGCGCACGTGGCCCCAGGCCCAGGACGGGACACGGCCGTCGCGGTGACGGGCGCGGAGCCCGGTCCCGTCGACTGGACGGTCGGTGCCGACCGGTGGCAGGTCGTCGATCTCGCGACCGGGAAGACGTTGCGCAGCGGGCGGTTGCACACCCCGGCCTGGTCGATGGCGGTCTCGCCGGACCACACGCGAATGGCCACCGCCTCGCCCGACGGCATGGAGGTCGTCGACCTGCGCACGGGACGGGCGACCGTGTCGTCCGACACCGGAGCGACGGCCGAGACCGAGGGCATCACCACCACGTTCTCGCCCGACGGCCGGCTGCTGGCCTCCTCCGACGGACAGGGCCGCGTCAGCTTGCGAGACGGTCGCACCGCCGCTCTCCTGGGCACCGTCCACCTCGGGTCCGAGTGGGTCGCGCCGGCCTTCGCCGACGGCCACACGATGGTGGTGCCCTACCCCGACGGGTCGACGTTCCTCTGGGACACCCGGATGGAGCATGCCGTCGACACGGCCTGCCGGATCCTCGGGCACGGACTGGACCGGGACCAGTGGCGGACCTGGTTCGGCGACCGAGCCTACGTCGACGTGTGTGCCTGACCTGGCGGCCGCGTGAACGCGTTCGGACGGCGGACCATCCGCATGGTGCTGGTTGGTCTCCTGCTGAGGATCGCTGCGCTGCTGTTGACGGCGCTACGTGTGCTCTTCGACCTGGCCGCTTCGCGGCGCGCGGGCCTGTCGATGTCTGACCTCGGTGACCTGGATGCCACGAACCGCATTGTCATCTGGTCCTCCGGCATCGCAGTCGCGGTCGCCACCGCCACGGCAACCGCCCTCCTCGGCTCGGCGACGTCCTTGCTTCTCGAGCGGCTCGCCCCCGACCCCACGCCCCGCCGGCGAACACGCAGAACCCGGCCAGCTCGAGCCAGGGCTCGTCCCCCTGCCGATGACAGCGGCTCTCCCGGGCAGCGCGAGGGACTGGCCGGGGTTGACACGAGCGGTACACCTGGGACCGAGGGAACAACTCGGCTGGGGGGTCCTTGCCATGTCAGCTCGACCCAGACCTTTGATCCTCGTCAGGGGCTTCGGGTTCTTCGACGTCGAGGACGAGCAGCGCAACCCGTACCAGGGGTTCAACGACGGGACGGTGTACCCCGACCGCCGCGGTGACAGCTACATCTACGAAGGGTTCGTGCTCCGAGCCCTGAAGTCGCAGCACTATCGCTACCTCGACGCGACGAATGTGGTCGCGTACTACGGTCGCGACGTCGAGGTGCCGGACCTCCCCGACCCAGCGCCCGACCACGCGCGGCGCATCGTGCTCGACCCCGGTGTCGCGGCTGCGCGACTGCGTGGGGGTGTCGACGGCACGATCTGGGTCTACCGCTACTACGACCTGCTGCCACGGAGCATTCAGGTCTACGCCGAGGGGCTGGTCCGGCTGATCGACCTCATCGAGGAGCAGGCAGCGGTCCCGCGTGACGGCGCAGACCCCGCGCCGTGGCGAGGGGTCGACATCGTGGCGCACAGCATGGGCGGCCTCGTCGTCAACCAGGCGATCCGGATCCTCGACCGCCGTGCGCGTGAGTCCGGCGATCCCCAGCAATCCGCGAAGGTCCGCATCAACAAGGTCGTCACCCTGGGGACCCCTCACCGCGGCATCCGCTTCCAGGCTGTCCCACCCGGCCTGCTGCACGCACTGTCGGCGACTTACGAGGTGGTCAACGATCTGCGACGGCTGCTGCCCGGCCGCCACAAGGACGCCCCCAAGGGGGCCAAGGACGCGCTGGACGAGCTCGCCGCCTTCGACTTCGACAATCTCAAGTATCTCGACGTCGAGTCGATGTTCGAATCGCGACGCGTCCTCACCGTCGTCGGCACGGACTTCCGCAGCTATGGCAACAAGGCCGCGACCGCGCTCAACCAGGTCACCAACCTGGCCGACGCCGGTGGGATCGCCGGCAACCACAGCGACGGTCTGGTCATGCACTCCGCGGCGCAGCTGCCGGGCTCGCCGAGGACCTTCATCCACAAGTGCCACGGTGGTCGGGACTCGCTGGTCACCTCGCGCGAGGCCTACGAGATCGCGATGCGGTTCCTGCACGGCACCCACCACGTGAGCCTCCGGCTGGAGGATGCCTCCATCACCCAGGGCGGGGACTGGGGTCCGTTCCGCAACGAGTTCTACCTCGGAGTGTCCGTCAAGCCCCGCGGAGTGGACTTCAACCTCTTCCAGCAGAGCATGGAAGCCCAGAATTGCTACGGGCCCTTCGACTCGACCACCCTCTCCGGAGGCGGGGATGTCACCGAAGCCCTCCGGCGACCCCTCACGGAGTGGAAGCACGACGAACCCAAGTGGGCCGGTCCCGGTCGCTTGCTGTGGGAGGGCTGGATCGACGCCGACAACATCTTCAACCAATCCCCCAACGGCGCGATCTTCCGTCTCGACCTCTTCGTCGGAGAAGACGACCCGGGTGGGTTCTCCGACAAGGCCATCCTGCGCAAACAGGTGTTCGCCCAAGTCTTCCCGGGAGACGAGCCCGCCCTCTTCGTTCACAGCGGCGAGACGTACCTGGACCCGACCACCTATCCCGACCTCGCCTCGGTCGACGCCCACGCCGCGGCCCCCAGCAACGAGGGCCTGACCGTTCCGCTCCAGCGCGCGAGACACTGCGTAGGCGCAGCGGAGGGCACCCACGCCGGGTGGGACTTCGTCGTCAATGGGACCGGCTTCACCGGCACTTTCCACCTCGAGATCGAGGACGTCGGCGACCCCGAGAGGAGGATCGGCGTCTGACCGTGGCGAAGTTGCCGTACGTCGCCTCCAGAGCCCACCAGGAGCCGGACAGCCCGGACAAGGTGCTGGCGTCGAGCAGGGGAACATCTGGCTCACCCTGGTGAGGACGTGCTGCTTGACGTCGGAGGGCAGGAAGTAGCCCAACAGGGTCGTCAGCACCATGAACTGCGGGAAGATCGAGAAGAAGGCCCAGAAGGCGATCATGCTCGCCAGGCTCGTCGACTTGTCGTCGGGGAGCTTGCGGACCACGGCGGCCGGCACCGCGGTCGAGGTGTGCTCCTACTGGAACCTCTCGACTCGGTCGCCCTCCCGCTGCGCGGAGTCGGCCGCGCCATCGCCGTCTCGGTCTGGGGTCATGGGTGCGCTCCTCCCGGACGGGTCCGTGGGCCTCCTACCCCGTCCTGCAGGTGCTCACCCGGCAAGGACGACGGCGCCTCGGTCGACCGGTCGTGGTCGAGCGGGAGGATGTTCCTCGGGTCCGACCGCCAGCTCGTGGCCGACCTGGGTGCGCCTTGGTCGCTTGGTAGACCGGAGGAGGGACGTGGGCAGGGGCTCCACGGACGCGGGGAGTGAGAGTGAGGACACGGTGGTGGATGAGCTGGACTGGGACGAGGCGGCGCGCCGCTTCCACGAGGAGCGCAACTGGTGGGTGCACACGACGGGCAGAGACGGCCCGCACGCCGTCCCCGTGTGGGGGGTGGCTCTGAGTGGCGTGCTGACCTTCTACGGCCACCCGGACGCGGTGCGGTCACGCAACCTGACCGCCGATCCCCGGCTCGTGGTCACGCTCGAGGACGCCGAGCGTCCGCTCATCGTGCACGGGACGGCCCGGCGCGCGGGCGCCGCGGCGGACCATCCTGGCCTGGGTGAGGCCTATCGCGCCAAGTACCGGCGCGTGCACGACGCCGAGTACCTCCCGGACGCCGAGTCCGCGGCCGAGGCGCTGGCCTGGCAGGTCGTCCCCCTCAAGGCGTTGGCGTGGGAGGTCACCTCGATCGCAGCGTGGGAGACCAGGCGCTGGCACGCGCCTGCCAGCGGGGTCGGTCCCGCCTAGTCCTCGTCCTCGAGCAGGGCCGCAGCGACTGCCGCCTGGAGCCCCAGCCACAGCTCCGCCACGTCCGCGGTGTCGGAGAGGCTCCGACCCGTCAGCCCCTCCACCTTGGAGATCCGGTAGACGAGCGTCTGCTTGTGGACGTGGAGCCGTGCCGCGGTGCGCTGCCAGGAGCGGTTCTCCTCGAGGAACGCCCGCACGGTCCCGACCAGGTCGCTGGAGTGGCGGGCGTCGTGGTCGAGCAGGGGCCCGACGACCCGCCGGGCGACGGCGCGGCCATCGTCACGGTCAGGCGGCAGGAACAGGGAGGCGCCCAGCTCGTCGCCGTGACGCACCAGTGGACGCTTGCGTTGCTGTGCTCGGTGCAAGGCCCACAGCGCTTCGCGGCGAGCCGCCGGCAGCTGGGCCACGTCGGTGACCGGGTCGCTCGCACCCGCGGCGCATCCGGTGCGGAGGCGCGCGACCAGCAGCTCGAGGTCGTCGTCGTCCTCGTCGATGAGCACGTAGGTGGTCCTCGCCCGGGCGAGCATCAGGTGGTCGACCCCGGCGTCGTCCAGCTCGTGGTGGAGGTGGTGCAGATCCTCGTCGGCCGCTTCGCACGCGCAGGCGACCAGGAGCATCGGGCCTGGGGCCAGGCCTCGCTCCTCGAGCTGCACCGGGGCAAGCGCAGGATCGATGCGACGGTCGAGCAGCTGCGCGAGCAAGGAGGCGCCCAGCCGACGCGCCCGCTCGCGTTCGGCGAACAACCAGCTCTGCTGCAGGGCCGCCGCTGCGGCGAGATGGCGCATCACCGTCGCGTCGGGCAGCCGACCGTGGTCCGAGCGCGCCACCAAGACGGTGGGTCGGGGCCCCGGCATGAGGACGGCGACGCCGTCGCCCGTCGCGAGGTGGAGGAGCGCCGGAGCCTCGTCCCCGGTGCCGGCCCACCAGTGCCTGATCGCCTCCTGCACCTCCTCCACGGCACGACGGGCGTGGAGCACCGAGCGCCCGGTGACCGGGTCGACGACGTCCAGCGAGCACCGGGCGACATCCTCCAGGGACCGCAGCAACGCGTCGCGGGGTAGCTCCAGCACGCTCGTGCGTCGCAGCAGCTCGTAGACCTCGACGGTCTGGTCGATGCGCGTCCGCTCCTCGCGGGCGCTGGCATCTGCGACGGCGCGGGCGAGTGCGATGAAGGGGATCTCGTACCGCGTGAGCAACAACGGCAGGCCGCAGGAGTCGGCAGCGGCAAGCATCTCGCTGCTGAGGGGAGGGGCTTCCATGTTCTCCCCGAGAGCGATGCCGGCGGCACCCACCTCGTCGAGCCGCTCGACGTAGGCGACCTGCGCTGCGGGCGAGTCGGGGATCCCGATCCCGGTGGTCATCAGGAGGTCGCCGGAGCCGATCCAGTGCCAGGGGTCGTGCAGCTCGCAGACGTGTGCCCAACCGATGGCGCGCTCCAGTCCCGCACCGCCCGCCAGCACCCTCGTGGCCAGCTCGGGCTGGGCGAGCAGTCCGGCCACGGTGATCGACATCGCGTCTCATTCCTTCGTACGAAGTGGGTGTCCAACTTCAGACGTGCGACCTATTGTGACGCACGCCACTGTCTTCCTAGCCTGGGGTCCTCAGCCCTCTCGTCACCCGGTGGCGCCAGGGCTTCCGTGAGCAGGGGAGGCACCGTGTCGGCGGTCAAGCAGCTGCAGCGTGTGAGCCGGAGCGTCTACATCGGCGGCGAGCTGAGGGAGAGCGCCGCCAGCGAGACGTTCGCCGTGGTCGACCCGGCCACCGAGGAGCACCTCGGTGAGGTGGCGGACGCCACGGACGAGGAGGTCGACGAGGCCCTGTCGGCGGCTGCGGGTGCGTGGCCCCGGTGGTGGGCCCTCTCCGCGCTGGAGCGCGCCGAGCGGCTGCACAGGGTCGCGCAGACCCTGCGCCGGATGCGCGCAGAGCTCGCGGAGATGCTCACGCGCGAGATGGGCAAGCCCTACAAGGAGAGCGCGGACGAGGTGGACTGGTCCATCACCGCGCTCGACTACTACGCCGAGGTGGGCCGCCACGACCTGGGCCACGTCCTCGGCCCCGCCGTCGCTGGCCAGATGCACTACACGGTCAAGGAACCGATGGGCGTCGTGGCGGTGGTCCTGCCGTTCAACTACCCCTTCGTGCTGCTCTGCTGGGAGGCGGCGGCCGCCCTCGCAGCGGGCAACGCCGTGGTGGTCAAGCCCTCGGAGTACACCAGCCTCAGCACGCTTCGCTTCGTCGAGGCGTTCGAGGAGCTCGGTGCCGGCGTGGTGCAGTGCGTGACCGGCGGTGGCCGGGTCGGCGGTCGTCTCGTCGAGAGCCAGGGCACCCACATGGTGGCGTTCACCGGCAGCATCCCGACCGGTCGGATGGTGGCGAGGGCTTGCGCTGAGACCTTCAAGCCCCACCTGATCGAGACCTCCGGCAACGACCCGTTCCTCGTCATGCCGAGTGCGCCCCTGGAGACCGCCGCGCGGGGTGCCGCGTTCGCTGCGTTCATCAACTGCGGCCAGGTCTGCACCTCGGCCGAGCGGCTGTACGTGCACGAGGACGTCTACGACGACTTCGCCCGGTTGCTGGTGGACCAGGTGAAGGCCCTGCGCGTGGGCAACGGCCTGGACAAGGTCGACATCGGCCCGATGGTGAGCGCCAAGGAGTACGAGAGGTTCCAGCGGATCGTCGAGCGCGCGATCGAGCAGGGCGCTCGCGTGGCGGTCGGCGGACGACGTCCGGAGCACCTGCATCGGGGCTACTTCTACGAGCCGACGGTGCTGCTCGACGTCGACCCGGACGCGGAGATCGTCAACGGTGAGAGCTTCGGCCCGGTGGCGCCGATGGTGAGGGTGAGCAGCTTCCAGGAAGCGATGACGCTGGCGAACCGGTCGGAGTACGGCCTCGGAGCCAACCTCTACAGCCAGGACCTCCAGGAGGTCGCAGCCGCCACCAGCCTTTTCGAGAGCGGCATGGTCTGGATCAACGCACCGCTGCTCGACAACGATGCCGGACCGTTCGGTGGCCGCAAGCTGTCGGGCACAGGGCGGCAGCTCGGGGCAGAGGGCCTCGACCAGTTCAGGCACACCAAGCTGGTGATGGTCGATCCCGGAGCGAGCAGGCAGGACTTCTGGTGGTTCCCCTACAGCGACGACGAGGCCTACCCGCGCGGCTGAGCGGGCAGGTCAGGCTCCAGGAAAGGAAGAGGCGATGGACGACAGGATCCCGGCCCCGCTGGAGGAGCGCATCGCGCACTACGAACGTCCAGGCAACGACCCCGGCCCACTGATCGAGCGGGACTGGGCGGTCCTCGCAGCGACCGGCATCCTGCTGCCGGTCGCGTGCCTGGTGCTCGGCTGGTTCCTCGGGTGGCCGGCATGAGCGCAGACGAGCGGTCCGTCACCCTCGCGGGCGCCGAGGGCGAGACCGCCTGGCCGCTGCTGCCCTCCGAGCGCACCTGGCATCAGCGGCAGCTGTTCATCGTGCTCCTGGTGGCCGCCTCCGCGACGTGGTGCTACGTCATCGGCGAGTACGTCGGGTACTACCTTCCGCTGTGGCCCGGCTTCCTGGCGATGACCGCCGGAGCGATGATCGGGATGCTCCTGGTGACCTTGGCGGTGGTGCCGTCCTCGGCGCGCTACGGCATCGACTCCATCCAGGCGGCGGTCCCACAGTTCGGCCGCAACGGCTGGGTCGTGACGGTGGCTCTCCAGTACGCCTCGATCATCGGATGGAACGCCCTGCTGCTCATCTTCTTCGGGAAGTCGCTCGCCGAGTTCCTCAACGCCCTCGGGATCGGCGGCAGCGGCCTGGAGAACTGGATCGTCCCGGTGGGGACCCTGGTGGCCTGCGCCACCGTCTTCATGATCCTGGTCCGCGGCGCCACGGGTCTCGAGCGGGTCTCGATGGTGCTCTTCTTCTTCATCGTCGGCGTGGGACTGTTCCTCATCATCATGCTCCTCGCCAAGGAGGGTGGCGCGCTCACCGCCGCCGAGCCGGCCTATGCCTCGGGCAAGCGTCTGGACTACATGTACGGCATCGAGATCGGTGTGGTGAGCCTGCTCTCCTGGTGGCCCTACATCGGCTCGATGACGCGCCAGGCGCCGTCCCCGCAGGCGGCCGTGGTGCCCTCGATGCTGGGGATGGGGCTGCCGGTCCCGGTGCTCAGCTTCGTCGGCCTCGCCGGCATCCTGGTGCTCGAGACCTCCGACCCGGCCACGTGGCTCACCGCGGTGGGCGGCGACGTCCTCGGAGCGATCGCCCTGGTCTTCGTGATGGCGGCGAACTTCGGCACCGCCACAGCCGGGATCTACGCGTCCACCGTGGGCCTCAAGGCCGTGCCCGGGCTGCGTCGGATGTCGTGGAACGCCGCCCTGCTCCTGTCGCTGGCCCCGGTCGTGGTGATCGGCGTGGTGACCCCGGACTGGTTCTTCGACCACTTCGGGACCTTCCTCGCCTACATCGGTGTGTTCTTCGCGCCCGTGGTCGGCATCCAGATCGTCGACTACTTCGTCCTGCGACGTCAGCGGATCGTCCTGCGCGCCATCTACGATCCCTCGCCGCAGGCGCCCTACGCCTACTGGTTCGGGCTCAACCCGGCGGCCCTGCTCGCCATGGCGGCCGGGGTGGGGACCTACCTCTACCTGCTCAACCCGCAGTCCTACGCCGTGCACGACCCGTTCTCCTGGATCGGTGCCTCGCTGCCCTCGGCAGTCGTCGCGGCCGTGGTGCACGTCGTCGTCACGCTCGCCGTGGTGCGGCCCGCCGGCCGTGGCGGCTACCTCGAGTCCACCTCGGGTGGGACCGACCGACGACGGACGCCGGTCGAGCCGCAGGCCTGATCCTCCACGCGGCGACGTCGCACCGAGCAGGAAGGAACACTGTGCCGGTCAGTATCCCCTCGCGGGCCCAGGTCGTCGTCGTGGGCGGGGGCGTGGTGGGCTGCAGCGTCGCCTACCACCTCGCCAAGCGAGGTTGGAGCGACGTGCTCCTCCTCGAGCAGCACACCCTCACCTCCGGGACCACGTGGCACGCAGCCGGCCTGGTCACCCAGGCACGCCCCACCTGGGGGACTCGTGAGGTGGTGAGGCGGAGCCTGGAGGTGTTCCGGGGGCTCGAGCAGGAGACCGGCCTCTCCACGGGCTACATGGAGACGGGCACGCTGCACCTCGCGATGTCCGACGACCGCTGGGAGGAGCTGCTGCGGCAGTCCACCGTCGCGCGCACCAACAGCATCCGTGCCGAGCTGCTCGATCCCGAGCAGACCGTGGCTCTCTTCCCGCTGCTGGACTCGGCGGGTCTTCGGGGCTCGCTGCACTACCCCGACGAGGGCCGAGCGACGGCGACCGACGTCACGCTGTCCCTGGCGAAGGGCGCTCGCATGCGCGGCGCCACCGTGGTCGAAGGTGTGCCGGTGCTCGACATCCTGACCCGCCGAGGGCGCGCGGTCGGGGTGAGGACGCCGTTGGGTGAGGTCGAGGCCGAGCACGTCGTGAACTGCACCGGCATGTGGGGGCGGGAGGTCGGAGCGATGGCCGACGTCGCCCACCCGGTCCAGGCCCTGGCCCACTACTACGTCGTCACCGACAAGATCGACGGGCTGCCTGACCGGATGCCCACGATCAAGAGCGGTGACGACTGCGCCTACGTGAAGGACGACGCGGGCTCGCTCATGGTGGGCTTCTTCGAGCCGGGCAGCCACCCGTGGGCATCGCGTGGCATCCCGGAGAACGCGGCGTTCACCCACCTGCCGGAGGACTGGGACCACATCGGCCCCTTCTACGAGCGGATGATCGACCGGATCCCGGCCCTGGCCGACGCCGGGATCAGGCTCTTCTTCGGCGGTCCCGAGAGCTTCACCCCCGACGGGCTGTACCACCTGGGTGAGGTCCCCGGCCTTCGCGGCTACTTCGTGGCGGCAGGCTTCAACTCCGTCGGCATGCTCAGCGGACCCGGGGCGGGCTCGGTGCTGGCCGACTGGATCGTCGACGGCCGCTCGCCCCTCGACCTGCCCGAGGTCGACCCGCGGAGGGTGATGCCCCACGAGACCAACCGCCGCTTCCTCGAGCAGCGAGTCACCGAGACGTTGGACCTCGCCTACTCGGTCCACTGGCCGTTCGAGCAGCGCCGCAGCGCGCGTCCGTTGCGCCGCAGCGCGTTGCACTCGTGCACCGCGGCGGCCGGCGCCGTCTTCGGCGAGCTCGTCGGCTGGGAGCGACCGAACTGGTACGCCCTGCCCGACGACGATCGTGACGAGCCGGGCTCGTGGGGCCGGCCGCGCTGGTTCGACCGCTCGGCCGAGGAGCACGAGAACGTCCGCCAGGCCGTGGGGGTGTTCGACCTGTCCTCGTTCGGCAAGATCCAGGTCGAGGGTCCCGAGGCCCTGCGGCTCCTGCAGCACGTGTGCGCCAACGACGTCGACGTCGAGCCGGACCGCATCGTCTACACGCAGTGGCTGGACCGGTTCGGGGGCATCCAGGCCGACGTGACCGTCACCCGTCTGGCCGAGGACCGGTTCCTCGTCCTGAGTGGTCCGGTCACGGCGTACCGCGACCTCGGCTGGCTGGTGCGCTGCCGCGACGACCTCGGATGTGTGGCCGTCGTGACCGAGGTGTCCGGCAACCACGCGATGCTGTCGGTCATGGGGCCCGCGTCCCGCGCGCTCCTGCAGGGCCTCACCGACGTCGACCTGTCGAACGACGCGTTCCCCTTCGCGACGTCGCGGGTCCTCGACCTCGGCCTCGGCTTCGTGCGCGCGACCCGGATCACCTACGTCGGCGAGCTCGGGTGGGAGCTGCTCGTGCCGCACGACCTCGGGGTGCACGTCTGGGACACGGTCCTCGACGCCGGTGAACGGTACGGCCTTCGACCGGCTGGCTACCACGCGCTCAACTCGCTGCGCATGGAGAAGGCCTACCGCAGCTGGGGGCACGACATCTCCACGGGGGACTCGCCGTTGGAGGCCGGCTTGGGGTTCGCGGTCGCCTGGGACAAGCCCGGCGGCTTCCAGGGCAGGGAGTCCCTCCTGCGCCGCCGCGAGAGCGGCGTGCGCCGCCGGCTGGTACAGCTCGCCCTGGAGGACCCGCAGCCACTGCTCCTTCACGAGGAACCGGTCCTCCGGGACGGGGAGCAGGTCGGCCGGATCACCTCGGCGGCCTACGGGCACACGCTGGGACGGGCGGTGGGTCTGGGCTACGTCACCGCGCCGGAGGCGGGGTTGCCGCGGTCCTGGTACGAGAACGCGAGCTATGAGATCGAGGTGGCCGGCCGCCGCCATCCGGCACGCGCGTCGCTGCAGCCCATGTACGACCCGAAGTCGGAGCGCCCCAAGAGCTGAGCGATCCCGCGATGCCCGTCAGGGGCCGCGGGGTCCGAGGGGAACCGGGTCGTGTGCGAGGTTTGCGTGCCACCGACACCACGGTGAAGACTGCACGTGCAGAGTCGGCTCGCGAAGGGGGCGCTTGTGGGCATCCGGGCCCGGCACCACGTCAGGGAGAGCGGACTCGCTGAGGCCCGTCCGATGCTCTTCGCCCACGGTTTTGGCTGCGACCAGAGCATGTGGCGCCACGTCGCCCCGCAGTTCGTCGCCGACCACCGCGTGATCACCTTCGACCACGCCGGTGCCGGTGGGTCCGACCCCGCGACGTGGGACGCCGAGCGCTACTCCTCTCTCGACGGCTACGCCGCCGACGTGGTCGACCTGGTCGAGGCGATGGACCTGCGTGACGTGGTCTTCGTCGGGCACTCGGTCTCCGCGATGATCGGGGCGCTGGCCCAGGTGCAGGCGCCCGACCGGTTCGGACGCCTGGTGATGGTGGGCCCCTCGCCGCGCTACCTCGACGACGGCGACTACCACGGGGGCTTCACCCGCCCCGACATCGACGACCTGCTGGAGTCGCTGGCCGGTAACTACCTCGGGTGGTCCGCGGCCATGGCTCCGGTCATCGTCGGCAACCCGGACCGGCCCCACCTCGGCCAAGAGCTCACCGAGGCGTTCTGCCGGATGGACCCGGCGGTCGCGGCCGTCTTCGCCCGGACCACGTTCCTCTCCGACACCCGCGACGTGCTGCCGCAGGTCAGCGCGCCGACGCTGGTGCTCCAGTGCTCCGACGACGTGATCGCCCCGACCGCGGTCGGACGCTACGTCGCGCAGCAGATCCCGGACGCCGAGCTCGTCCAGCTGCGGGCCGTGGGTCACTGCCCCAACCTCAGCGACCCCGAGGAGACCGTCGCGGCGATCCGCTCCTACCTGGCGCGTGTGGCGGCGTGAGGCGCGGTCTCGTGTCGCTGAGCCGCGCTGACGAGGCCTTCGCCACCGCCCTGCTGGAGGACGACCCGGTCGCGCTCTACGAGCGGGCACCGTGCGGCTACCTCTCCACCACCGTGGACGGGGTGGTCGTCAAGGCCAACGCCACCTTCCTCGACTGGACCGACTACACCGCCGACGAGCTCCTCGGGCGACCGCTCACCTCCCTGCTGACCGCCGGTGGGCGGATCTTCCACGAGACCCACTACGCCCCGATGCTGCGCCTGCAGGGATTCGTGCGCGAGCTGGCCGTCGACCTGGTCCGCCCCGACGGCAGCCGGCTGCCGGTGCTGCTCAACGCGCGGCTCGACGTGGACAAGGACGGTCGGCCGCGCATCGTGCGCCTCGCCGTCTTCGACGCGACCGAGCGGCGACGCTACGAGCGCGAGCTGCTGCGCGCGACCGAGTCGGCCCAGGAGGCCCGCGGGCGCGCCGAGGAGGCCGAGCGCGACAGCCGGATCCTGGTCGACACGCTGCAGCAGACCCTCGTCCCACGGTCGCTGCCCGAGGTCGAGGGACTGGAGCTGTACGGCGGCTACCGGCCTGCGGGCACCGGAGACCAGGTGGGCGGGGACTTCTACGACGTGTTCCCCACCGGGCCGGACGAGTGCTGGCTGCTCCTCGGCGACGTCTCGGGCAAGGGCGTGGAGGCCGCGGTCGTGACCAGCCTCGTGCGTCACGCGGCGCGGGTGCTGGTCGAGGTGACCCAGGACCCCACGGAGGTGCTGGCCAGGCTCGACGACCTGGTCCTGCGCGACGACACCGAGCGCTACTGCACCGCGATCCTGAGCCGGATGCGGCGGCAGGGCGACGGCACCTGGCAGGCACTCTGCGCGTCCGGAGGCCATCCCCCGGGCCTGCTGCGGACGCCGACGGGCAGCAGCACGCCGGTCCAGCCCGGGGGACAGGTGGTGGGACTGGTCCCCGGCGCGGAGTTCGCGTCGGTGCCGGTCGACCTGGGTCCGGGCGCCACCCTGCTGCTCTACACCGACGGCGTCACGGAGGGCCGCAGCGCCGAGGGCTTCTTCGGCGAGGGGCGGCTCCGGACGACGTTCGAGGCTGCGCCGGCCGGGTCGAGGGCGGTGGTGGGAGCCGTCCTCGGGGCGGCACTGGACTTCCAGTCCTCGCAGACCAGCGACGACATCGCCTGCCTCGCGGTCACCGTCAGCAGCTGATCGCGACGGACCGGTCGGGCCGTGGCGCTGCAGGAGGTACGCCGCGAGACCGGGCACCCTCCAGTGGAGGAACCAGCAGTGGCACGACGCGCCCAGAAAATGTCGTTGGCCATCGTCACACTGTTCGCGGCAGGATCGTCGGACCAGCGACCGATGACTTCGGTGACCGGGCGCAGTCGGAGTCTCGGGACCACGGCGCGGGTGACCGCCTGAGCGAGAGAAGCACACTCATGCACGCAACGTTCGCCGGCAAGCTGACCGGACGCCGGACCAAGTGGCTGGTCCTGGTGTTCTGGCTCGTCGCCTTCGGGGTCGGCGGCGCCTTCGGCTCCAAGCTGATGGAGGTCCAGAACAACGAGGCGTCCTCCTGGCTGCCCGAGAGCGCCGAGTCGACCCAGGCGCTCGAACGGCTCGCGCCGTTCTACGACCCGGACACGATCCCCACGGTGGTGGCCTACGAGAAGTCCGGCGGCCTCACGCCGCAGGACATCGCGGCAGCCAAGCAGCAGGCGCAGGAGTTCGCCCAGCTCGACGGCGTCGAGGGTGACGTCGTCGGTCCGATCCCGTCGCAGGACGGCAAGGCCATGCAGACCCTGGTCAACTTCAACTTCGGGGCCAACGGCTGGATGGAGATGCCCGACACCGCCCAGGACCTGCGCGACATCGCCGACATCGACGGGGTCACCACCTACATCACCGGGTCCGGCGGTCAGGCGGCCGACGCCTCGGAGGTCTTCGGCGGCATCGACGGGGCGCTGCTCTTCTCCGCGCTCGGCATCGTCATCCTGATCCTGCTGGTCACCTACCGCAGCCCGTTCCTGTGGGCGCTGCCGATCTTCTGCTCGGTGGTCGCGCTCATGGTCGCGCAGGGACTGGTCTACTTCCTGGCCAAGTACGCCGACCTCACCGTCAACGGGCAGAGCCAGTCGATCCTGTCGATCCTGGTGATCGGCGCCGGCACCGACTACGCCCTGCTGCTCGTGGCGCGCTACCGCGAGGAGCTGCGCCGGCACGGGGACCGTCACGAGGCGATGGCCTACGCCCTCCACCGGGCCGCGCCCGCGGTGCTCGCCAGCGCGGCCACGGTCGTCGCCGGCATGCTCTGCCTCCTCTTCGCCGAGATGAACTCCACCGCGGGGCTCGGGCCGGTCGCCGCCATCGGCGTGGCGATCACCTACCTGGTCATGGTCACGCTGCTGCCGGCGCTGCTGGTGATCTGCGGCCGCTGGGTGTTCTGGCCCAAACGGCCCTCCTTCGGCTCCGACGAGCCCACGCAGACCGGCTTCTGGCGACGCTCGGCCGACCGCATCGCCCGCCGGCCGCGCCAGGTGTGGGTCGTCACCACGGCGCTGCTCCTGCTGGCGGCGCTGGGCACCCTGCAGCTCGACACCTCGGGCATCCCGACCGAGGAGCAGTACACCACCGACATCGAGTCCGTCGAGGGCCAGCAGATGCTCGCCGACCACGGCCTCACCGATGCCTCCAACACCCTGCAGGTGGTGGCCGACGCCGACCAGGTCGGCCCGGTGCGCGAGGCACTGGCCGGCATCGACGGCCTCGGCGACCCGGCGCAGCCGGTGGTCAAGGACGGGACGGTCTTCCTGCAGGCACCGCTGCAGGGCGACGTGGCCGACCCGGCGACGTTCGACACGATCGAGAAGGCGCGCGACGCCGTGCACGCGGTGCCGGAGGCCGACGGACTGGTGGGCGGGTGGTCCGCGGTCTACCTGGACACCAAGATCGCCTCGTCGCGGGACAACAAGGTCGTGATCCCGCTGATCCTGCTCGTCGTGCTGCTGATCCTGGTGGCGCTGCTGCGGGCGGTGACCGCCCCGGTGATCCTGCTCGCGACCGTGGTGCTGTCGTTCGGCGCCGCCCTCGGGCTCTCCACGTTGTTGTTCGTGCACGTGCTCGGCTTCGAGAGCACGGACCCCAGCTTCCCGTTGTTCGCGTTCGTCTTCCTGGTCGCGCTGGGCATCGACTACAACATCTTCCTGATGACCCGGGTGCGGGAGGAGGCGCAGGTGCGCGGCACCCGTCCGGGCTCCATCGTGGCGCTGGGCTCGACCGGTGGCGTGATCACCTCGGCGGGCCTGGTGCTCGCCGCGACCTTCGCCGTCCTCGGCACGATCCCGCTGGTGTTCCTGGCCGAGCTGGGCCTCACCGTGGCGCTGGGCATCCTGCTCGACACGATGATCGTGCGCTCGGTGCTGGTCACGGCGATCAACCTCGACCTCGGGCAGCGCATCTGGTGGCCCAGCCGGCTGGCCTCGCAGGACGAGGAGGCGCTGCAGCCGGTCGAGGACGAGTCGTCCGACGACGTACGGGAGCCGGTCGGCTGACCCCGGTGGAGGTCGGGCGGGACCAGAGGGGCACGCTGGGCCCGTCCGCACCGACGCATCACCGGGAGTGAGATGACCCACGCCACCGCCCGTCCCGACTGGCTCGACCGACTGCCCGCCCGGGTCGTGGACCCCCACGTCCACCAGTGGGACCCGCTCACGACCACGCGCGAGGTCTCCCGCGAGGCGCGGGTCTTCCGGCCGTTCTCACGCGTGCCGCGCAGCCTCAACCGGCTGCTGCCGCTGGCCGACCGCCAGTTCGTCGGCGACGCGCACCACGTGCTCAAGCCCTACCTGCCGCACCAGTACGCCGAGGACGCCGGCGTGCTGCCGGTGGGCAGCGTGGTCCACATCGAGGCGGTGTGGCCCCACGAGCCGCACCTGGAGAGCGTGGGGGAGACCCGGTGGGTCGAGAGCCTGTCCTGGGGCGTGGACGGCGCCCCCGACCTGGGCGGCATCGTCGTGCACGTGGACCCGCGCTGGCCCGACGTCGGCGAGGTGCTGGACGCCCACCTGGCGGCCAGCGACAAGGTGCGGGGTGTGCGCTTCAGCGGCGCCCACCACCCGGACCCCGGCGTGCGCGACTTCGCCGACGGACCGGCGGTCTGGTCCGAGCCGGCGTTCCTCGACGGCTTCGCCGCGATCGCCGAGCGTGGACTGTCCTTCGAGCTGTGGGGCTACGCCCACCAGCTGCCGCACGCGCTGGCGCTGGTCGACCGCTACCCGGAGGCGACCTTCGTGCTGGACCACCTGGGGACCCCGGTCGGCGCGCTCGGGCCGCGCGGGCGGCACACCGCGCGCTACCCCCACCAGGTGCGCGAGCTCCTCAGTGTGTGGCGCGAGGACGTCTCGGCGCTGGCCGAGCGGCCCCACGTCGTCGCCAAGCTATCGGGCCTGGGCATGCCGGTGCTCGGCAGCGACCTGGCGCCCCGGGCGATCGACCTGGCCGACCTGCCCACGGCCCGGCACTTCGTCGACGCGGTGGCGCCCCTGGTCGAGCACGTCCATGCCGTCTTCGGCAACGACCGCCTGATGTGGGCCTCCAACTTCCCGATGGACAAGCCCACCGTCACCGTCCCGGCCTCACTGGGCGTGCTGGTCGAGGTGCTGGGCGACGGGCTGGACCTGGACCGGCTGACCCGTGACGTCGCGACCCGGGTCTATCGGCTGGGGTGAGCGCGCCGCGCCCGCGCCGACCCGCGGTGCAAACTTGATATGTACCTACGGCTACCAGCTCCGCACCGAGTTCGAGACCGGCGACGGGGTCGACCTGGCCGCTCAACGTCGGCCAGGTCTACACCACCCTCGCGCGCCTCGAGCGCGACGGACTGGTGAGGCCCCAGGGCGAGGACGACGAGGGCCGGGAGCGCTACGCGATCACCGACACCGGACGTCACGAGCTGACCTCCTGGTTCGAGTCGCCGGTCTTCAGCTCCGACCGGCCCCGTGACGAGCTGGCGATCAAGCTCGCGCTCGCGGTCACCGTCCCGGGCGTCGACGTCTCCGGGGTCATCCAGCGGCAGCGCGCCGCCACGATCGTCTCGATGCAGGACCTCACCCGGCTCAAGAAGACCGCCGACGAGCTCAGCTGGTCCTTGGTGCTCGACGCGAGGTCACCCTCGCCCGCCACGGCCACGGGCGCCGCCCCGAGCCGCGCGACCCGGCACCGGTGCCGGGCTGCGCACCCCCGCCATGACGAGCAAGGAGACCGACCGATGAGCACCGACCCGATCCCGGGCGACACCCCGGTCCTGGAGATGGTCGACGTCTCGGGCATCCACGGCCGCGGCGACGCCGCCGTGCATGCCCTGCGCGGGCTCTACCTCACCGTCCGCCCCGGCGAGCTGGTCGCGGTCATGGGCCCGTCCGGCTCCGGCAAGTCGACGCTGCTCAACCTGGCCGGCGGGCTCGACCAGGCGACGGCGGGCCGCATCCGGGTGCGGAGGCAGGAGCTGGGCTCGCTGCGCAAGGCCGAGCTGGCCGCCGTACGTCGTCGAGCCGTGGGCTACGTCTTCCAGGACTACAACCTGGTGCCGAGCCTGACCGCCGCCGAGAACGTCGCACTCCCGCTCGAGCTCGACCGGATCCGCACGCGCGAGGCGATGCGCCTGGTCGGGCTCCCAGGAGCCCTGGCGTTCGTGCAGATGAACGGCGAGCCCGGCGTCGACGTGCCGTGGCTGTCCTTCCTCGGCACGCTCGCCGCGGTCGCGCTGCTCGCGCCGGTGGCGGGGTGGGTGGTGACGCCGTCGCGGCTGCCGCTCACCCGGCGTGCGACATGATCGGGCGGTGACCCCGCCCGACCTCGGCCAGGAGGCCGCCGCCGTCCGGGAGGTCCAGCAGGTGCTGGGCCTCCCGGGTCTGGTCGACGTCCACACCCACTTCATGCCGGAGAACGTGCTGGCCAAGGTGTGGGCCTACTTCGACAGCGCCGGCCCGCTCCTGGGCCGCCGCTGGCCGATCGCCTACCGCGAGGACCAGGACGCCCGTGTCGCGCGGCTGCGGGCCTACGGCGTCGAGCGGTTCACCTCCCTGCTCTACCCCCACCGGCCCGCGATGGCGGCGTGGCTCAACGACTGGGCGACCGGCTTCGCAGCCCAGACGCCCGACTGCCTGCACAGCGCGACCTTCTTCCCCGAGCCCGAGGCGGGGGAGTACGTCGGCCGGGCGCTCCGGGCCGGCGCACGGGTGTTCAAGGCCCACGTCCAGGTCGGCGGCTACGACCCCACCGACGCGCTGCTCGACCCGGTGTGGGGGCAGCTGGAGGACAGCGGCGCCCCGGTCGTCGTCCACTGCGGCTCGGGCCCGGCGCCCGGCACCCACACTGGTCCCGGTCCCATGGCGCAGGTGCTGAGCCGGTTCCCGCGGCTCCGGCTCGTGGTCGCCCACCTCGGGATGCCGGAGTACGCCGAGTTCCTCGCCCTGGCCGAGCGGCACGAGGGGGTGCACCTGGACACGACGATGGCCTTCACGGCCTTCGCCGAGGAGACCAGCCCGTTCCCGCCGGCCGAGCTGCCCCGCCTGCGAGCGCTCGGGGACCGGATCGTGCTCGGCTCGGACTTCCCCAACATCCCCTACCCCTACCTGCACCAGGTCGAGTCGCTGGTCGGCCTCGGGCTCGGCGAGGACTGGCTGCGCGGGGTGCTGCGCGAGAACGCGGTGCGGCTGCTCGGCCTCTGAGGTGACCTCCGGCCCTGGCAGCCGGAACCGCGAGCGGCATAGCCTCCGGACCTGAAGTCGCGCTGGTCCCCCCCACCACCGCAACGGCGAGAGGTGGGGGAGTGGACGCGTTCGAGGTGCTGGGTGTCCCGGCCGACGCCTCCTCGGAGCAGATCCGCGCCGCCTACCGGCGCCGGGCCGGGGAGCTGCACCCGGACCGTCACGTGCGAGCCGACGGGACGGTCCCGCCGGAGGTCCACGAGTCGTTCTGCGCGCTCACTCGCGCGGTCGAGGCAGCCCTCGCCGCGCGCCGGTTCCCGGCGCAGCGCACCCCGCACGCGGCCCGCGGGCCGGCGCGCCGGCCCGCGCGCTTCGAGGACCCGGTCCTGGCCCTGCTGACGGTGCCGAGGTCGGGCGACCACGCATGGACCGACGCCGAGCTGGAGTTCTGGGCGCTCACGCTCGTCCCGGTGGCGCGGCGCCACGAGGCGGAGGCCGTGCGGCTGGCCTGCGCGGCCGGTGCCGCCACGGTCCACCAGCAGACGCTCGCCGCGGCCCACGCCCTGCTCACCCTCAGCCTGCGGGGCCGGGCCGGCGCCAGGGCCCACCGCGTGAGCAGCGCGCTCCCGGCGGCGTACTCCGTGCTCGAGGCCGACCTCCCCGGTCCGCTCGTCGCGCGTCTCCCGCGGCCGGTGCTCACCCCGCCCTCCCGGCGGTTGCGCCTGTTCGCCTGAGGGGCAGGATCGGCGCATGGACTGCGTCTTCTGCCGCATCGTCGCCGGCGACCTGCCCGCTGCCGTGGTGCTCGACGAGCCCGACCTGGTGGCGTTCCTCGACGCCCGGCCGGTGTTCAAGGGACACGTCCTGCTGGTCCCGCGGACGCACGTGGTGACCCTGCCGGACCTGCCGGCCCCGCTGCGCGACCCGTTCCTGGAGACCGCCCAGCGGCTCAGCCGCGCCGTCGTGGACGGGCTCGGCGCCCAGGGTTCCTTCGTGGCGCTGAACAACACCGTGTCGCAGTCCGTGCCCCACCTGCACCTGCACGTGGTGCCGCGCACCAAAGGCGACGGGCTGCGCGGGTTCTTCTGGCCGCGGACGAGGTACGCCGACGGCGAGGCCGAGGAGCACGCCGCGCGGCTGCGCGCGGCGCTCTCACCGGACTAGGAGACCTGCTCGACCCGGGAGCGGATGCGGGTCGGCTCCGGGCGTCGGCGGAACGCCTGGCCGGTGCCCTTGGCGGCGATCCACGCGCCGGCCACGCCGAGCACGGCGCCGCCGATCGCGTCGACGGCGTAGTGCCAGCCGAGGTAGATCGTGGCCGGGACGGTGAGGGCCAGGAAGACCCACAGGAACAGCCGGAACGCCCGGGGGAGCCGCAGCAGCTCGGCGATGACGACCATCGTCACGCACAGCCCCACGTGGAGCGAGGCGAAGGCGGCGATCGTCTGCACCGCGTGGGTGGTGAACGGGTTGACCAGCACCTCGTGGCGCTCGGCCATCATCGAGGCCTGCAGGCCGGTCACGTCGGTGCGGTCGAGTCCCGCGAACGCCTCGGGCCGGGCATAGACCGGGCCCAGCGTCGGGACGGCGAAGTAGGTCAGGGCACCCAGCACCCAGTCGACGGCGATGGCGGTGACGTACCACGCCCCCGCGAGGTGGTCGCGCGACCACACCAGCGCCACCACCAGCGACGCCGGCACGAAGACGATCCAGGCGATGTAGACGAACGAGAAGAAGTGCGCGGCCAGACCGGTGCCCAGCCAGTCGTGCAGCAGCACCGCCGGGTCGTGCCCGAGGAACATCACCCGGTCGACGTCCTCGAGGAGGCCGTCCCACAAGTGGCGGTTGACGAAGGGCACGAAGGACTTGAGGTTGCGGAACGAGGCGTAGGTGACGTACCACGCCGCCAGCCCGATGAAGGCGAAGCGCACGTGGGAGGCCGGCCAGCGCTCGCGCACGACCGTGCGGGCCGCGCGCCAGGCGAGCCACGGCCGTCGGCCCGAGACCCACAGGGCACGCGGGACGACGTCCACGAGGAAGGCGGCGAGCAGGATCGCCGGGAGGCGCAGGTAGGCCGGCCCGGTGACGCTGTCGGGGTCGCGCACCGGCAGGTCGTAGACCCAGGCCATGACGAACGTGGCGACCAGGAAGATCCCGGCCACCCATGTCGCGAAGCGGAACCCACCGGCCTGCATCCCACCATCCTAAGCCGTGCCAGACTCACATCTGCATCCGTGCGCGCCGTGAGGACGGTGCGTTTCGCCACGTTCGGAGGAGTTCCATGAGCCGTTTCGCAGGTCGAGTCGTGATCGTGACGGGCGCCGCCCGCGGCATCGGTGCCGCCACCGCGCGCCGCTTCGCCGAGGAGGGCGCGTCCGTCGCCGTCCTCGACCTCGACGAGGCGGCGGCCGCCGAGACGGCCGGGACGCTGCCGGTCACCGACGTCGCGCGGGCGATCGGCGTCGGCGTGGACGTCGCCGACGCCGGTGCGGTCCAGACCGCCGTGGCGCGGGTCGTCGAGGAGCTGGCACGGGTCGACGTCCTGGTCAACAACGCGGGCATCACCCGGGACAACCTGCTGTTCAAGATGACCGAGGACGACTGGGACGCGGTGATCGGGGTCCACCTCAAGGGTGCGTTCCTGATGACGCGCGAGGTCCAGCAGCACATGGTCAAGGCCACGTACGGCCGGATCCTCAACCTCTCCAGCGTCTCCGCGCTGGGCAACCGCGGGCAGGCCAACTACTCCGCGGCCAAGATGGGCATCCAGGGATTCACCCGCACCCTCGCCCTGGAGCTCGGTCCCTTCGGGATCAACGCCAACGCGATCGCGCCCGGGTTCATCGTCACCGACATGACCGACGCGACCGCGCGCAGGGTGGGGATGGAGCCCGAGGCCTACCGCGAGGCGGCGGCCTCGGCCACCCCGGTGCGCCGCGTCGGGCAGCCCGACGACATCGCCGCGGCAGCGGCGTTCCTCTGCAGCGACGAGGCGTCCTTCATCACCGGACAGACCCTCTACGTCGACGGCGGTGCGAAGGTCTGAGCCTCAGGACGCCGCGCCCAGGGTGACCCGGACGGGCGATTCCGGGTCCCGGGCTGGCTTTCGCAGGACGGATCAACTAGTTTCTAGCGGCCAACTGAACACCCGTCCGGGACCGCCGAGTCCTGCCACCCGTGACGGGCCCTGCGACTCTCCACGGCAGGAGTGGGGGACCCAACACCGTGCCCCTCCGACGGTCACCGACCGTCCGGGCACTCGGGGTGAAGCGACGCGGTCCCCCCGGACCGCGTGGCGGAGCACCTTCTGGCTCTAACCCGACAGCTCACCTCACAGGCGTGAGAAGGGATACCCCGGCATGCCTGTGCCTGCTCTCGTGCTGCGACGCCTCGCGGTCAACACCCTCGTCCTCGCCCTGGCGGCCCTGTTCCTGGTCGCCCAGCCGCACGTCTCCCCCAGCCGGGGCGCGGCCGACCCGCAGGGTCCGGTGGTGACCGCCCGGACCAAGCCGGTCGCCGCCGTCACGACGCGCGTGCGGTCGGCCCTCTCGATCGCCCGTCACCAGAAGGGCGACCCCTACCGCTACGGCGCGGCGGGCCCCAACGCCTTCGACTGCTCGGGCCTGGTCTACTTCAGCACCCACCGCGCCGGGTTCCGGCGCGTGCCCCGCACCTCCTCGGCGCAGTCGCGCTTCATGCGGCACATCAAGCGCTCGGCGATGCGTCCCGGCGACTTCGTGTTCTTCACCAACGGCGGCCGGGTCTACCACGTCGGGGTCTTCACCGGCTGGAGCCACGGTCGTCGCCTGATCGTCCACGCGCCGTACTCCGGGACGCGCGTGCGCACCGAGCGGATCTGGACCAACCGCTGGTTCCCCGGCACGTTGCGCCGGTGACGACGGGGGGTGCGTAGGATCCTGGTCCCATGCCCGCCCCCCGCACCCCGGCCCGCACCTCGGGCCGCACCTCCAGCCGTCGCCCCCTCCTCCGGGCCGGGGCGCTGCTCGCCGCCGCCGCGCTCGCGCTGAGCGCGTGCGGCGGCGACGGGGACGGGGACGGGGGCAAGAAGGCCTCACCCGAGGAGCCCACCGCCCCCCAGGGCACCGGCCAGCAGTCCACGCTCTCGCGGGTCGACCCGCTCACCGGCAAGGACCTCGACCGGCTGCCGCGACGGCCGGTCCTGGCCCTCAAGATCGACAACTCCGGCCACGGCACGCAGATCGGGCTGGGCAAGGCCGACCTGGTGGTCGAGGAGCTGGTCGAGGGTGGGATCACCCGCCTCGCGGCGTTCTTCTACCGCACCGTGCCGCACGACGCCGGACCGATGCGCTCGATGCGCGCCACGGACATCGGCATCGTCAAGCCGCTCGACGCGGTCCTGGTCGCCAGCGGCGGCGCGGGCGTGACCGTGCGGAGGGTGCACGCTGCCGGCATCCGGACGATCACCGAGGGTGCACCCGGGTTCTACCGCGGACCGGGCTACGCGCCGTACAACCTCTTCATGGACGTCGACCGCCTGGTCGAGCCGATGACGAAGCTGCGGAGCACCCCGTCGCCGTACCTGCCGTTCGGTGACCAGGCGCTGCCCCAGGGCAAGCCGGCGAAGCGGTTCACCGCGGTGTTCTCCTCCAGCAGCGCCACGAGCTTCGAGCTGCGCGGCGGCCACTACGTCAACACCGACACCCACGCCGCACACGGCGACGACTTCCTGCCCGACACCGTGGTGGTGCTGCGGGTCAAGGTCGGGCTGGCGGGCTACCTCGACCCCGCGGGCTTCCCCGTGCCGGAGACCAAGTTCACCGGCCGGGGCCCGGCGGTGGTCTTCCACGGCGGCCGCATGGTCCGCGCCACCTGGGTCAAGGACGGGATCGACGCCGTGCCCACCCTGCGCACCGCACAGGGCCCGCTGGAGATCCCACCGGGCAAGGTGCGCCTCGAGCTGGTGCCACGCGACGGCGGAGACCTGCGCGTCGGCTGACCCGCGCGGTCGGGCCGGTCCGGCCTCCCCGAGGTGATGCCTCGTTTGCTCCTCGGAGGGCAGGATGGGGGCGTGACGTCGTCGTGGGAGGGGCCTGCGTAGTGCTGGACATCCCGACCTTCAGCACCTCCAGCGGCAACCCCACGACCGGTCGCCTGCTCGTGGCGACGCCCGAGCTGATCGACCCCAGCTTCCGTGACGCCGTCGTGCTGGTGCTCGACCACGACGCCGACGGCACCCTCGGGGTCATCCTCAACCGGCCCACGCCCATCCTCGTGGCCTCGGTGCTCGGCGGCTGGTCGACCTCGGCCGAGCCACCCGAGGTGCTCTTCGAGGGCGGACCGGTCCACAAGGACTCCGCCCTGGCGCTGGCCGAGGTCACGGGAGGAGGCGACCCGCTGCGGGACCCCGGCACGGTGGTCGACCCGATCGGGTTCCGCCGGCTCTTCGGGGACGTCGGCATCATCGACCTCGACACCCCCGCCGAGGTGCTCGGGCCCGCCCTGCACCGGATGCGGGTCTTCGCCGGCTATGCCGGCTGGAGCCCCGGACAGCTCGAGGCCGAGATCGAGCAGGACTCCTGGTACGTCGTCGACGGCGTGCCCGACGACGTCTTCGGCGCTCACCCGGCGCGGCTGCGCGGCGACGTGCTGCGCCGCCAGCCGGGCGAGCTCGCCTGGGTGGCGACGCGCCCCGGGGACGCTGCGCTCAACTGAACCGGACGCCTCGTAGACTCGTCCGGTGACCGACGAGCCGACGACCACCACGACCACGTTGCCCGGCACGGACACCTTGGAGGACACGCGCCTCGACCGTGACCTGGAGACCTACGAGGACGGCGACCACGAGCGGTTCTCCCACTTCGTCGACAAGGACAAGCTGACCGAGGCGATGGTGATGGGCACGCCCGTCGTCGCCCTGTGCGGCAAGGTGTGGGTGCCCAGCCGCGCGCCGGAGAAGTTCCCTGTCTGTCCGGAGTGCAAGGAGATCTGGGAAGGCCTCCGCGACGACTCCGACGACGACACGGACGCCTGACCGCGTGAGCCGTCCGCACCCTGCGTCGTCCCTGCCTGCCCACGACCCGGCCGAGCACGCTCCGCTCCCGCCGGCCTACCCCGACCGCGCCGCGTGGGGCACCGCCGGGAGCCTGCGCGCCTGGCAGACCGAGGCCGTCCGCGCGTACTTCGACCGGCGCCCCCGTGACTACCTCGCCGTCGCGACCCCGGGCGCGGGCAAGACCACCTTCGCCCTGACCATCGCCGCCGAGCTGCTCGCCCAGCGCGCGATCGAGCGTGTGACCGTGGTCGCGCCGACCGAGCACCTCAAGACCCAGTGGGCGGTCGCCGCAGCCAAGGCGGGCATCCCCATCGACCCGACCTTCTCCGGCAGCGCCGGACGCACCAGCCGCGACTTCGTCGGTGTCGCGGTGACCTACGCCGGCGTCGCGGCCAACCCGCTGGCGATGCGCATGCGCACCGAGCGGTTCCGGACGCTGGTCATCCTCGACGAGATCCACCACGCCGGGGACGCGCTGTCGTGGGGCGAGGCGGTCCGCGAGGCCTTCGAGCCCGCCCGCCACCGGCTCGGCCTGACCGGCACGCCGTTCCGCTCCGACGTCAACCCGATCCCGTTCGTCACCTACGCCCCCGACGCCGACGGGGTGCCGCGCAGCGTCGCCGACTACTCCTACGGCTACGCCCGTGCCCTGGCCGACCACGTGGTGCGACCGGTGCTGTTCCTGGCCTACTCCGGCTCGATGCAGTGGCGCACCCGGGCCGGGGACGAGGTCGCGGCCCGGCTCGGGGAGCCGCTGACCAAGGACCTCACCGCCCAGGCCCTGCGGACCGCGCTCGACCCGCAGGGCTCGTGGGTCCCGTCGGTGCTGCAGGCAGCCGACCGGCGGCTCACCGAGGTGCGCCGCCACGTCCCCGACGCCGGCGGGCTGGTGATCGCCGGTGACCAGGATTCCGCCCGGGCCTACGCCCGGGTGCTCGCCGAGCTGACCGGCACCAAGCCCGTGCTGGTGCTGTCGGACGAGAAGGCCTCCTCCAAGCGGATCGAGCGCTTCTCGGACTCCGACGACCGCTGGATGGTCGCGGTGCGCATGGTCTCCGAGGGCGTCGACGTGCCTCGGCTCGCCGTCGGCGTCTACGCCACAACCACCACGACGCCGCTGTTCTTCGCCCAGGCCGTCGGACGGTTCGTGCGGGCCCGCAGGCGCGGCGAGACCGCCTCGGTGTTCCTGCCCTCGACCGGCCACCTGCTCGGGCTGGCCTCGGCGATGGAGGTCGAGCGCGACCACGTGCTCGGCCGTCCGGTGACCGACGAGGACGACATCTTCGCCGCGGAGGCCGAGCTCCTCGCCCGCGAGGAGGCGGCCGAGCAGGCCTCCGGCGACCAGGAGCTGCTGCCCTTCCAGGCACTGGGCTCCGAGGCGGTCTTCGACCAGGTCGTCTACGACGGCGCGGCGTTCGGCCACGCGGGCGAGGTGCACGTCGGGTCCGACGAGGAGATGGACTTCCTCGGCATCCCGGGCCTGCTCGAGCCCGACCAGGTGCGCGACCTGCTGCGCAGCCGCCAGTCCGAGCGGGCGCGCAAGCAGAGCGAGTCCGCGCGCGCCGACGGTGCCGACGGCGCCGCCCGCGCCGCCGCGGAGCCCGGCCCGGCCCGCGAGGAGGCCACGCACGAGCACCTCGGCCGGATGCGCAAGGAGCTCAACGCGCTCGTCGCCGCCTGGCACCACCGCACCGGGCAGCCGCACGGGGTGATCCACGCGGCGCTGCGCCGCGAGTGCACCGGCCCGGCCGCGGCGGTGGCGTCGGCCGACCAGCTCCAGGAGCGGATCGACCGGATCCGGCACTGGGCGACCTCGCGCCGGCGCTGATCAGCGCACCAGCGGCAGCACCCGGGGCCGGATCTGCGTGTCGAGCGCGATGACCGTCGTGGAGCGCACGATGCCCTCGTGGGCCAGGACGGCGTCGATCACCCGCTGCAGGTCGGCGTTGGACCGCGCCACCACCCGGCACCACATGTCGCCGTCGCCGGTGATGGTGTGCGCCTCGGTGACCTCGGCGATCTCCGCGAGGTGGTCGGCCACGACGCCGTGCCCCACGCCCTGACGCAGCTGCAGGGTGAGGAACGCGGCGACGGGGTAGCCCAGCGCGGCCGGGTCGAGCGTCGGGGCCCAGCCGGCGACCACACCGCGCTCGGTCAGCTTGTCCAGCCGGGACTGCACCGTGCCCCGGGCCACGCCGAGTCGCCGGGAGGCCTCCAGGACCCCGATGCGCGGCTCGGCGGAGAACAGTCGGAGCACGGCGACGTCGAGCTGGTCCATGTCCACAGCCTAGGCGCTGGACTGAACAGAAACAGCCCCGAGTGCCGCGACGGCTGCACAGAGTGCCCAGCGTGTCGCCGATCGATTGCGCAGGGTGTCCGGCTCGGACATCCTGGCCAGATGACCGAGCAGACCACCGCCCCGATGTCCGGAACCCCGACCGCCCTGACCGAGGACGAGCTGCGAGCCGACCTCAGCCTCGACCAGCTCAAGGAGCTGGTCGGCCTGGTCGAGTACGACGCCAGCCGCGACCCCTTCCCGGTGACCGCGATGGACTCGGTCGGCTTCGCGGTCGGCAACGCCACCCAGGCGGCGTCGTTCTACCAGCTCGCCTTCGGCATGGACCTGGAGGCCTACCGCGGCCCCGAGACGGGGTGGCGCGAGTCCAAGACCTACGTGCTGCGGTCCGGCAGCGCCCGCTTCGTGCTCAGTGGGGCGGTCGACCCGGCCAGCCCGTTGGCCGACCACCACCGCCGCCACGGTGACGGTGTGGTCGACCTGGCCCTCGAGGTCCCCGACGTCGACCGCTGCATCGAGCACGCCCGGTCGGTCGGCGCCACCGTGCTGGTCGAGCCCCACGACGAGTCCGACGAGCACGGCACGGTGCGCATGGCCGCGATCGCGGCGTACGGCGAGACCCGCCACACCCTGGTCGACCGCAGCCGCTACGACGGCCCCTACCTGCCCGGCTTCGTCGCGCGCAGCTCCGGCGTACGCCGTGACGAGGGGCACCCCAAGCGGCTGTTCCAGGCGATCGACCACTGCGTCGGCAACGTCGAGCTCGGCCACATGGACGAGTGGGTGGAGTTCTACAACAAGGTGATGGGCTTCACCAACATGGCGGAGTTCATCGGCGACGACATCGCCACCGACTACTCCGCACTGATGTCCAAGGTGGTCGCGAGCGGCAACCACCGGGTGAAGTTCCCGCTCAACGAGCCGGCCGTGGCGAAGAAGAAGTCGCAGATCGACGAGTATCTGGAGTTCTACTCCGGCGCCGGCTGCCAGCACATCGCCCTGGCCACCAACGACATCCTGCGCACCGTGGACCTGCTGCGCGACAACGGGGTGGAGTTCCTCGACACCCCGGACTCCTACTACGACGACCCCGAGCTGCGGGGCAGGATCGGCAACGTCCGGGTGCCGGTCGAGGAGCTGAAGAAGCGCAAGATCCTGGTCGACCGCGACGAGGACGGCTACCTCCTGCAGATCTTCACCAAGCCGATGGGCGACCGGCCGACGGTGTTCTACGAGTTCATCGAGCGCCACGGCTCCCTCGGCTTCGGGAAAGGCAACTTCAAGGCGCTGTTCGAGGCGATCGAGCGCGAGCAGGAGGCCCGCGGCAACCTCTGAGCGGTGGGGTGCCAGTTTCACTAGGGCCCTAGTGAAACTGGCACCTCCCGAGCAAAACTTCGCTCGGGGAGTGACAACATCACTAGGGCCCTAGTGAAACCGAAACCCAGCCTCTACAGCACCTTGGAGAGGAACTCCTGGGTGCGGTCGTGCTGGGGGTTGCCCAGCACCTCGCGGGGGTCACCCTCCTCGACGATGACGCCGCCGTCCATGAAGACCAGCTTGTCGCCGACCTCGCGAGCGAAGCCCATCTCGTGGGTGACGACCATCATGGTCATGCCCTCGGAGGCGAGGTCCTTCATCACCGCCAGGACGTCGCCGACCAGCTCGGGGTCGAGCGCGCTGGTCGGCTCGTCGAAGAGCATCATGTCCGGCTCCATCGACAGCGCGCGCGCGATCGCGATGCGCTGCTGCTGGCCCCCGGAGAGGTGCGCCGGGTAGGCGTCCTCGCGGTGGCCGAGCCCGACCTTCTCCAGGTTGCGCTTGGCGATCTCGGCCGCCTCGTCCCGCTTGCGTCCCTTGACCTTCTCCTGCGCGATCGTGAGGTTGCGCATCACGGTCAGGTGGGGGAAGAGGTTGAACTGCTGGAAGACCATGCCGATGCGGGCGCGCACCTTGTCGAGGTCCACGTCGCGGTGGGTGATCTCCTCGCCCGCCACGAAGATCGTGCCGGAGGTGGGTTCCTCGAGCCGGTTGATGCAGCGCAGCAGCGTCGACTTGCCCGAGCCCGACGGGCCGATGACGCAGACCACCTCGCCGGGATCGACGGTGAAGTCGATGCCCTTGAGCACCTCGTTGTCGCCGAAGTACTTGTGGAGGTCCTGGACGTCGATCGCGTGGTTGCCGCGTGCCTCCGGGCTGTGCTGCTGGTCGGGCTTGTCGTCGGCCATCAGCGCGACCTCTCCGAGCGGGCTTCCATCCGCCTGACGACGATGGAGAGCGGGACAGTGATGATCAGGTAGCAGAGGGCTGCCACCGTGAGGGGGGTCATGTTGGCCGCGGCGTTGAGGCCCTCACGACCGAACTTGGTCAGCTCGTACTCCGAGACCGACAGTCCCAGCACGTAGACCAGCGAGGAGTCCTTGGTCAGCAGGATCAGCTCGTTGGTCAACGGGGGCAGGATGATCCGGAACGCCTGCGGGATGACGATCGAGATCATCGACCGGGTGCTCGACATGCCGAGCGTGCGGGCGGCCTCGGCCTGCCCCTTGGGCACGGCCTGGATGCCGGCCCGGATCGTCTCCGCCATGTACGCCGCACCGACCAGGCCCAGCGCGATCGTCACGGTGCCGAACGTGCCGCCCGGGATCTGCCGCCCGGGGAAGGCGGTCGGCAGGCCGAAGTAGAGGCCGATGAAGACGATCAGCGCGGGGACGCCCCGGAAGAACTCGATGAAGGCGGTCGCCAGCCAGCGGTAGGGCCCCACCGGCGACAGCCTCATCAGGGCGAGGACGAGACCGAGCACCAGACCGAAGGTGAAGGCGCCCAAGGTGTAGAGGACGGTGTTCTTCAACGCGGTCGTGATGACCTCGGGGAACTGGTCGTTGACCAGGTCTCCGCGGAGGAACGCGTCCTGCAGCGTCCCCCAGTCCGCGGCGAAGGCGAGCGCGAGGACCGCGACGACCAGCACGAGGTACTGGATGGCGCGGCTCACCTGGGCGCGCTTGCGTGGGTTCATCGCCATGGCTGGCTCCTGGAGGCAGGCGGGTGAGGGGACCGGTGCTGCGGGGTCAGCTCTTGGGCGCGGAGCCGAACCACTCCGTGTAGATCTCGTCGTACTTGCCGCTGTCCTTGAGGTCCGCGATCACCTTGTTGGCCGACTCGAGCAGCTTGTCGTTGCTGTCCTTCTGGACCCCGAACCCGTAGGACTCGCCGGTGTCGAACTCGGCGGTGACGAAGGTGCCCTCGTTCTTGTTGGCGTAGTCGAGCAGCGGGCCGTTGTCCTGGATCACCGCGTCGACCTGACCGGTCTTGAGCGCGGTGGTCTGGAGGCCGAGGTCCTCGAACGACTTCAGCTTGACGCCCGCGGGGGCGTTGTCCTTGGCGTAGAGCTCACCGGTGGTGCCGGTCATGACCGCCAGCGACTTGCCCTTGAGGGAGTCGAGCGAGTCCAGGGACTCGTCCTTGGTGAGCAGGGCCTGGGTGGCGTCGAAGTAGGGGTCGGTGAAGTCGATCGCCTTCTGACGCTCCGGCGTGATCGTCATGCCCGCCGCGGCGATGTCGCACTTGCCGGCGTTGAGGGACTGTCCGGACTGGATGCCCTCGAAGCCGGTGACGACGAGGTTGACGTCGAGGTCGTTGGCCTTCGCGATCTCCTGCATCATGTCCATGTCGAAGCCGACGATGTCCCCGCCCTTCTTGAACTCGAACGGCTCGTAGGGCAGCGAGGTGCAGACGGTCAGCTGGCCTTCCTTGACCAGCTTGACCCCGCTCTCGGTGGTCTTGGTGTCGGTGGCGCACGCACTCGAGACGAGCACGAGAGCGGACGCGGCGGCCAGGGAAAGCGCGGAGCGAAGTCGAGTCATGTGCCTCACCATAGACACCTGTCGGGCTGATGTCGTTCACCAAAGCGTTACGAACGCATGACGCGTCGCATGGAAGTCACGCCGAAAGGGCCGGTCAGGCCAGGGAGAGCGTCAGCAGGTCGCGCCACGGATCGGCGACGCCGCAGCACCCGAACGAGGTGAACCAGCGACGGGTGCGCTGCACCCCGTCGGCCCCGAGCGCTCGCACCCGATCCGACACCGTGGCCGGGTCGCGCTCGGCCAGGGCGGCGACCACGTCGTCGCCGTCGAGCGAGGCCCGGGTGGCCAGCAGCAGGTTGAGGAACCCGTGGTGCTCGAACCCGGTGGCCTCGGCGCGGTGGCGCACCGCGCGGTGTAGCCCGGCGGTGGCCTTGAACGCCAGCTCGCGGTCCAGGCAGGCCTCCACGGCCGCGGCGACGCCGGCCTCGGAGGGGAACAGGTCGGCGTCGGTGCCGCCGGTGCGGAGCTTGCCGCGCAGGTCGGCCATCGCCACCTCGTCGAGCGCGGAGAGCCAGCCGGGTGAGGGATCCGCGGGGGCCCCCGCCGCACCCAGCTGGGGGAGCTCGACGTGGACGGGCACGTCGTCCTCCAGGTCGTACGCCGTCTGCTGGGCCGCGGCGACCACCCGGCGAGCGCTGCCGGGCAGGTCGTCGAGGTCGCGCAGGGCGATCTCGATGCCGGCCAGCCGCAGCCGTGGCGACGCGAACCAGCGGGGGAGCGGGGCGATCGCGCCGGCGCCTCCGGACACCACCACGGTGACGGGCAGGGGCGCCACGTCGTCGGGCACGAGGTCGGCGAGCGAGGGCAGGCCCCGCTCACCCACGACCAGCGGCCCGACCAGGGGCGCCCAGTGCTCGTGGTCGCGGCGGGCGAGGTAGTCGGTGACGGCGTCGGCGAGGTCGGCGTTGCCGGGCGGGAACACCGCCGCGTCGTCGACCAGGCCCACCCACTCCGAAGGCACACGTGGCTCGCTGGACACCCTTGTGACCATAGACGAGTCTGGCGGCATGGCGTTCTACAGACAGGTCGGCACCGTTCCCCAGAAGCGTCACACCGTGCTCCGCGACGACGCGGGCTCCCTGCTCTACGAGGAGCTCATGGGGGAGGAGGGCTTCTCCTCCGACTCCTCGTTGCTCTACCACCGCGGGGTGCCGTCGGCCGTCGTGGCCAGCGAGGTCTGGGACCTGCCCGACCACGCCACGACACCCAACCACCCGCTCAAGCCGCGGCACCTGCGGCCCCACCGGCTCTTCGACCAGGAGGAGGTGGACGGTGTCGACGCGGTGACCGGGCGACGGCTGCTGCTCGGCAACGGCGACGTGCGCATCGGCTACGCGGTGGGGGCGGCCACGTCGCCGTACTACCGCAACGCGATCGGCGACGAGTGCGTCTTCGTCGAGCAGGGCTCGGGCGTGGTCGAGACGGTGTTCGGGGCGCTGCCCTACCGGACCGGCGACTACGTGGTCGTCCCACGCGCCACCACGCATCGCTGGGTGCCCGCCGAGACCACGCGCTGGTACGCCATCGAGGCCAACAGCCACATCCACCCGCCCAAGCGCTACCTCTCGCGCTTCGGGCAGCTGCTCGAGCACGCGCCGTACTGCGAACGCGACCTGGACGGCCCCGACGAGCCGTTCCTCGTCGAGGGCACCGACGTCGAGGTGCTGGTCAAGCACCGGGGCCACGGTCCCAGCGGCGTGGTGGGCACGCGGATGGTCTACGACACGCACCCGTTCGACGTCGTGGGCTGGGACGGCTGCCTCTACCCCTACACGTTCAACGTCGAGGACTTCATGCCGATCACCGGCAAGCTGCACCAGCCTCCGCCGGTCCACCAGGTCTTCGAGGGCTGGAACTTCGTGATCTGCAACTTCTGCCCGCGCAAGGTCGACTACCACCCCGCCGCGGTGCCGGTGCCCTACTACCACTCCAACGTCGACAGCGACGAGATCATGTTCTACGTCGAGGGCGACTACGAGGCACGCAAGGGCAGCGGCATCGACCGCGGCTCGATCTCGGTCCACCCGGGTGGGCACGCCCACGGCCCGCTGCCGTCGGCGATCGAGGCCTCGCTGGGCAAGGAGTACTTCGACGAGCTGGCGGTCATGGTCGACACGTTCCGGCCGCTCGACCTCGGCGAGGGCGGACAGGCGTGCGAGGACCCGGGCTACGCCTGGTCGTGGGCCGGCCGCCGGCTCGAGGACTGACCGCGGCGGAGCGGCGGAGGCGGCGGAGGCGGCGGAGCCGCGACGGGCTGCACGTCGTCCCTCGGTCATGGTTGGCTCTCCCGAGTCGTCGCAAGAGTTTTCACCGAGCACCGTTCGCGTCCGCTCCGACGTCCGGCGGCCGCGCGGTGGGAGAGGGGCTGTCGTGCCGACGTACGTCGCGTTCCTGCGGGCGATCAACCTGGGTGCCACGCGCAAGGTGCCGATGAAGGAGCTGGTGCCGTGCCTGGAGGAGGCCGGGTTCGAGGACGTGGCCACCTACCTGGCGACGGGCAACGTCCGGGTGCGGTCGCCCCGCCGGTCCACCGACGGCGTCGAGAAGGCGGTGGAGGAGGCACTCGCCGCGCGCTTCGGCTTCGAGGTGCCGACCGTCGTGCTCACCCAGCCGGACCTGCGGCGGGTCCTCGACGAGGCCGAGGACGTGCCGCGCGCGGAGCGGCAGTACGTCACGCTGCTCAAGCGGGAGCCGCCCCGCGACGTCGTCCACGAGCTCGACTCCTGGTCCGCGCCGGGTGAGGGCGCTCGGGTCGGCCACCGAGCGGTGCACTGGTGGGCCGACCACGACTCGCAGTCCGGCACGCTGTCCAACGCGGTCGTGGAGAAGCAGCTCGGCGTGGCCACCACCCGCACCGTCGCGGTGGTCCGCACCGTGCACGACAAGTGGGGCTCCGATGACTGACGCGGCGACGCGGTTCCGCGAGGCCGTCCTCGCCCGCGACCCGGAGGCGATGGCGGCCGTGCTCGCCGACGACGTGGTCTTCCGCAGCCCGGCCGTCCACCGTCCGTACGCCGGCAGGGTCGCCACGATGGTCGTGCTGCGGTCGGTGCTGCGGGTGCTCGAGGACTTCCGCTACGTGCGCTCCTTCGCCGAGCAGGGCGGGGAGGGCCACGTGCTCGAGTTCGTCGCGCGGGTCGGCGACCGCGAGGTGCAGGGCGTCGACCTGCTGGCCGTCGACGGCGACCTGGTCACCGGGCTGACGGTGCTGATCCGTCCGCTGTCCGGGCTGGAGGCGGTGGTGGCGCGGATGGGGGAGGCCATCCCCGAGGTGATGGCCGAGCTGGGTCTCGACGGAGCCGGAGGAACCGGGGACGGCTAGGGTCCCGGCCATGACCGACCAGCTCGAGATCACCAAGGCCGACGGGGTCCTGCGCGTCACGTTCCGCCGCGAGGAGGCGTTCAACGCCCTGAGCGAGGAGATGGCCCGCGGCCTGGTGGAGGCGCTGCACGGCGCGGTCCCGGACGACGAGGTCCGCGTCGTGGTGGTCACCGGCAGCGGGTCCGCCTTCAGCGCAGGTGCCGACCTCACCGGCGACAACCCGGTCGAGGGCTTCGACGAGCGCACCATGGAGGGCGCAGCGGCGATCATCCGGGCGGTCGTGCAGCTGGACAAGCCGGTGCTCGCCGCGGTCAACGGCGTGGCTGCCGGGGTGGGGGCGTCGCTGTGCTTCGTCTCGGACCTGACGGTGTGCAAGGAGTCCGCGGCGTTCATCCTGGCCTTCTCCCAGATCGGCCTGATGCCCGACGGCGGGTCCTCGCTCAGCGTGCCGGCGAGCGTGGGCCGGGCCAAGGCCATGCGCATGGCGCTGCTCGCCGAGCCGCTGTCGGCGCGCGAGGCGCTCGACGCCGGGCTGGTCAGCCACGTCGTCGCGGACGACGAGTTCGACGGCCTGGTCGACCGGCTCGCGCGCCGGCTCGCCGCCGGCCCGCCGATCGCCCTCGCGGCCACCAAGCGCGCGATCAACGCCGCCACGCTGGGCGGGCTCGAGGACGCCCTGGACCGCGAGGGACGCGGTCAGGTGCTGCTGTTCGGCACCGAGGACGCGGCCGAGGGAATGCGGGCGTTCGTGCAGAAGCGGCGCCCGACCTTCACCGGTCGCTGACCGCGGTCTCGGCCGGCGTCGTGCGGGGCAGCGTCCGCACCTCGCGCGACCCGAGGACCGCGGCGCAGACCGCCAGCCAGAGCAGGCCCGAGCCGACCAGCACAGGTCCGTAGCCCACGACCTCGGCGAGCGGACCGATCGTCAGCTGGCCCAGGGGCATCGCGACGTAGGAGCCGAGCGCGTCGTAGGAGTAGGCGCGGGAGAGCTGCCGCTCCTCGACGTGCTCCTGCATGGCCAGGTTCCAGCCCAGGTTGAAGACCTCGAGGCCGATGCCCGCGGCGACGGCGGCCGCGGCGACGAGCCACAGGTGGGGGGCGAGCCCGAGCAGCAGGAGCGGGAGGCCGGCCACGGCGACGCCGTACATCCCCCAGAGCAGCGGCCGGTCGAGCCGCACCCGCAGCATCACCACGGTGGTGAGCAGCAGCCCGACGGCCTCCGCGGACAGCACCAGCCCCCAGCCCTGCTCGCCGAAGGTCGCCTTGGCCTGGGCCGGCCCGACGGTGAACCAGGCGCCGGAGTACAGCGCGTTGACCACCGCGAAGCCGGCCACCACGACCCAGAGCCAGGTCGTGCCGCGGAACAGGTCCCACCCCTCGCGCAGGTCGGCCAGCGCGGTGCTCGGGGCGGCCGGCGCCGGCGGGGGGAGACGTACGCCGAGCAGCGCGACCGCCGACCCGGCCCAGCACAGCGCGTCGACGCCGAGGGCCCACCCGGGGCCGATGGTGACCACGAGCAGCGCCGCGAGGCTGGGCCCGACGACGCTGAGCGAGCCGCGGGCCATCGACAGCAGCACGTTGGCCTGCTGGAGGTCGCGGCGGTCGACCAGCTGGGGAAGGACGCCGGCCATCGCCGGGAAGGTCACCGCCGAGGCCAGGCCGTTGACGGCGCTGAGCGCCATCACGGTGGCGAGGCCGGCGTGACCGGTCACGACGAGAACGGCGAGGAGGCCCTGCGAGGCGGCCGAGACCAGGTTGCCGCCCTGCATCACCAGGGTGCGCGGCCAGCGGTCGGCCACCACCCCGCCGACCAGCAGGAAGAGCACCATCGGCACGGTGTGCGCGGCGAGCACGAACCCCAGGTCGGCCGCGGACCCGTCGAGGTCGAGCACTGCGAACGCCAGGGCGACGTTGGCCATCGACAGCCCGAGCAGGTTGACCGTGCGGGCGGCGAAGAACCACCCGAAGTCGCGCTGGCGGAGCAGCCCGAAGGCGTCGGAGGCCCTCATGCCCGGTCCCCGGCCGACCGGTCCGCGGCGAGCGGGTCCGTGCGGTCCATGAGGAACGAGAACAGCGACAGCGACACCGGCTCGGTGCCCTCGCTGCGCGGGGCGCGCGCCCGGTCGTGCAGCAGCTCGGTGGCACGGACCAGCAGGGCCCTGGCCTCGGCGTACACCTCGGGAGCGACCCACACCTCGGCGTCCGCGACGAGTCCGCCCGTGCCGGGGCGGCGCTGGGCGTAGCGGCGGCGCAGCTCCTCCGCGGCCGCCTCGACGAACAGCTCGCCGGCGTGCGCGCGCTCCTCCGGCTCGCCCTCGGGGAGCTCCGGACGGTCCTCGGCGCGCCACGGGTGGCGGTAGCGCTTGGCCAGCCCGCCGCGGATGCGCTCCTCGCCGGCGACCTCGAGCTCCCCGGCGTCGAGCAGGAACCGGAGGTGGTAGGAGGCGTTGGCGTGCGTGAGGTCGAGCTCGCGCGCGACCTCGGCGGCGGTGAGGTCGGCGCCGGTGAGCAGGGAGAGCATGCGCAGCCGGACCGGGTGGGCCAGGGCGCGCAGGTGCGCGGCGGACTCGGGCACGATGACCTCCACGAAGCTCGAGGGGGAGTCTGCGACCGCCCGCCGCTGACTGTCAAGCATCTGTTGGGGAGTCGCGCCGCTAGGCTCGGACCATGGAGCGAGCGCTGATCGTCGTCGACGTCCAGAACGACTTCTGCGAGGGCGGGAGCCTTCCCGTCACGGGAGGCGCCGAGGTCGCGCACCGGATCTCGGCCCTGCTGCACCACTGGACCAGGCAGGATCCCCAGGCGCCGGACTACGCCGTCGCCGTCGCCACGCTGGACCACCACGTCGACCCGGGCGACCACTTCAGCGACGACCCCGACTTCGTCCACTCCTGGCCCCGCCACTGCGTGGTCGGCACCGACGGGGTCGCCTTCCACCCCAACCTCGACCCGCAGCCCTTCGACGCGGTCTTCCGCAAGGGCGAGCACGCCGCGGCCTACTCCGGCTTCGAGGGCAAGGACCCCGCCGGGACGGGCCTGGCCGACTGGCTCCGGGCACGCGGGATCACCGACGTCGACGTCTGCGGCATCGCGACCGACTACTGCGTGCGTGCCACCACCCTGGACGCGGTCGAGGAGGGCTTCGGCGTGCGGCTGCTCTCCGACCTGTGCGCCGGTGTCGCGCCGGCCAGCTCGAGGACCGCCCTGGAGGAGATGCGCACCGCCGGGGCCGTGCTCGTCTGAGCTACTCGTGCACGGTCGGGATGACCGGGTCGCCCTTGGTCAGGGACCTGGCCATGACCGGCAGCTCCTCGCGCGCTCGCACGTGTCGCTCGCGCGCCACGTCGAGCGTCTCCCGGCCGACGACCTCGCCGCCCCGCACGAGCGGCTGGAGCAGCTGGCGGTCGTTGCGGTCACCCTCGGTGGGGTGGCCGATGCCGATCACCTCCGCCTCGGCGACGCCCCGGGCGTCGAGCCGGCGCAGGGCGTACTTGCGGCCGCCGACGGAGACCTTGTCCTGGCTGCGCTTGGCCACCGACACCATCTCGCCGTCGTCGCCCTCACGGGAGACCAGCTTGTAGACCAGGCTGCTGGTCGGGTGGCCGCTGCCGGTCACCAGGGAGGTGCCGACGCCGTAGCCGTCGACCGGCGCCGCGGCCAGCGCCGCGATGGCGTACTCGTCGAGGTCGCTGGTCACCACGATCCGCGTGTCGCGTGCCCCCAGCCGGTCGAGCTGCCGGCGCACCTCGTGGGCCAGCGTGCCGAGGTCGCCGGAGTCCAGGCGCACGGCGCCGAGCTCGCCGCCGGCGATCTCCACGCCGGCGGCCACCGCCTCGGCCACGTCGTAGGTGTCCACCAGCAGGGTCGTGCCGCGACCGAGCGACTCGACCTGGGCGGTGAACGCCTCCCGCTCGGCGTCGTGCAGGAGGGTGAAGGAGTGCGCGCTGGTGCCCATCGTCGGCAGGCCGTAGCGACGGCCGGCCTCGAGGTTGGACGTCGCGGAGAAGCCGCAGACGTACGCCGCCCGGGCGGCGGCCGGCGCCGCCTCCTCGTGGGTGCGCCGGGTGCCCATCTCCACGCAGGGCCGCCCGTCCGCGGCCCAGGTCATGCGGCTGGCCGCGGAGGCGATCGCACAGTCGTGGTTGAGCACCGACAGCAGCAGTGTCTCGAGCAGGACCGCCTCGGCGAAGGTCGACTCGACCACCATGAGCGGCGAGTGGGGGAAGTAGATCTCGCCCTCGGGGTAGCCCCAGATGTCGCCGCTGAAGCGGTAGCCGGAGAGGTGCTCCAGGGTCGGGTCGTCGAGGATGTCGCGCTTGCGCAGGAAGTCGAGCGTGGCGTCGTCGAAGACGAAGCGCTCGAGCAGGTCCAGCGCCCGGCCGACGCCGGCCACGACGCCGTAGCGACGGCCCTCCGGCAGGCGGCGCCCGAACAGCTCGAAGACCGAGCGGCGCTGGGCGGTGCCCGAGTGCAGGGCGGCGCGGAGCATGGTCAGCTCGTAGTGGTCGGTCAGCAATGCGGTCGAGTCGGGCACCCGCCCAGCCTAGGGAGGGGCTCGGAGGGGGCCTAGGGTGGAGGCCGTGTCGACCCCTGCACCGATCGAGATCGAGGAGCCGGACGTCGAGGAGCTGACCGCGATCGACCGGCCGTGGCAGACCGTGGTGTGGAACGACCCGGTCAACCTGATGTCCTACGTCACCTTCGTCTTCCAGCAGTACTTCGGCTTCTCGCGCAAGAAGGCCGAGAAGCTCATGCTCGAGGTGCACCAGGACGGCCGCTCCGTGGTGTCGACCGGCGGCCGCGAGGAGATGGAGCGTGACGTGCGGGCCATGCACGAGTACGGCCTCTGGGCCACGATGGAGCGCGCCGATGGCTGACCGCCTGCACCGAGGGTTCGACCGGCTGCGCGGCGGCGGGGCGATCGCCTCGTTCACCGCCTTCGAGGCCGACCTGCTGCGCAGCCTCGCCGGTCAGCTCGTCGAGCTGCTGCGCAACGAGCGCGCCGTCGTCGACAAGGAGGCCGACCCGCTCGAGGCGATGCTCAACTTCACCGGTCCGAGCGACCCGCCCGACGACCCCGTGCTGGCCCGGCTGCTGCCCACCGCCTACCGCGAGGACGACGACGCGGCCGCGGAGTTCCGCCGCTACACCGAGAGCGACCTGCGCGACGGCAAGGCGGCGACCGCCGCGACGATGATCGACGGCCTGGTCGACGCCGGGCTGCCCGACGACCTGGAGGGCCTGGCCGACGCCGGGGCCCTCGTGGTCGACCTCGAGCTCGACGCCGAGCAGGCCATGGCCTGGCTCAAGGGCCTCACCGACCTGCGCCTGGCCATCGCGGTCCGCCTCGGCATCGAGGACGAGGAGGACCAGCAGGCGATGGAGGCGTTGCCCGACAGCGACCCGCGCGCGCACCTGGTCGACATCTACGACTGGCTCGGGTTCCTGCAGGAGACCCTGGTCAGGGCGCTGTCCTGAGCCCTCTAGCCTGGACGGGTGCTCAGGATCGACCAGGCGACGTACGACGCGATCGTCGCCCATGCGCGCCGTGACCACCCCGACGAGGCCTGCGGCATCGTGGCCGGCCCGGAGGGCTCGGACCGCCCCGAGCGGTTCGTGCCGATGGTCAACGCGGCGGGGTCGCCGACGTTCTACGAGTTCGACTCCGGCGAGCTGCTCGCGCTCTACCAGGAGATGTGGTCCCGCGACGAGGAGCCGGTGGTGATCTACCACTCCCACACCGCGACCGAGGCCTACCCGAGCCGCACCGACATCGGCCTGGCCAACGAGCCCGGCGCCCACTACGTGCTGGTCTCCACACGCGAGACCGGGAATAGCGCGGGCCCGGTGGAGTTCAGGTCCTACAGGATCGTGGACGGCGAGGTCGCCGAGGAGCCGGTCGAGGTCGTCGACCACCTCCCCGAGGCCTGAGCCGAGACACGCGACACCTGTCCCGCCGATCCCGGCACACTGGTCACCGAAACCTGGAAGAGGAGCACCGCCATGGCCATCGAGGTCCGAGTCCCGACCATCCTGCGCACCTACACCGACGGCGAGAAGTCCGTCACCGCGCAGGGCGACACCCTCGGCGCGGTGATCGACGACCTGGAGGCCAACCACGCCGGCATCAAGGAGCGTCTGGTCGACAACGGCGAGCTGCGCCGCTTCGTCAACGTCTACGTCAACGACGAGGACGTGCGCTTCACCGGCAGCCTGGAGACCTCCCTCAGCGACGGCGACCAGGTCGTCATCCTGCCCGCGGTCGCGGGCGGCTGAGCCCGCCCGGCTCGACCACCGGACACGACGACATGCGGTTCGACAACCTGCTCGACTCGGTCGGCGGCACGCCCCTCGTGGGCCTGCCGCGGCTCTCGCCGTCCCCGGACGTGCGCCTGTGGGCCAAGCTCGAGGACCGCAACCCGACCGGCTCGATCAAGGACCGGGCCGCGCTCAAGATGGTCGAGGCCGCCGAGAAGGAGGGCCTGCTCCGGCCCGGCTGCACGATCCTCGAGCCGACCAGCGGCAACACCGGCATCTCACTGGCCATGGCCGCGCGGCTCAAGGGCTACCGCATCGTCTGCGTGATGCCGGAGAACACCTCGGTGGAGCGCAAGCAGCTGCTCGGGATGTGGGGGGCGGAGATCGTCTCCTCGCCCGCGGCCGGCGGCTCCAACGAGGCCGTGCGGGTGGCCAAGCGCCTCGCCGAGGAGCACCCCGACTGGGTGATGCTCTACCAGTACGGCAACCCCGCCAACGCGCTGGCGCACCAGGAGGGCACCGGGCCCGAGATCCTGGCCGACCTGCCCTCGGTCACGCACTTCGTGGGCGGTCTCGGCACCACCGGCACACTGATGGGCGTGAGCCGGTTCTTCCGCCAGGCCAAGCCCGACGTGCGCATCGTCGCCGCCGAGCCGCGCTACGGCGAGCTCGTCTACGGCCTGCGCAACCTCGACGAGGGCTTCGTCCCCGAGCTCTACGACGCCTCCCTCATCGACGCGAGGTTCAGCGTCGGACCGCGTGACGCCGTACGCCGGGTGCGCGAGCTGCTGGACGCCGAGGGCATCTTCGCCGGCATCTCGACCGGCGCGATCCTGCACGCCGCCCTGGGACAGGCCGCCAAGGCGGTCAAGGCCGGCGAGCGCGCCGACATCGCGTTCATCGTCTGCGACGGGGGGTGGAAGTACCTCTCCACCGGTGCCTACGAGGGCACGATCGACCAGGCCGAGGACCGCCTCGAGGGCCAGCTCTGGGCCTGACCTGGCCTGACCGGGGCCTGACCTGGGCCTGACCGGGGCCCGACCGAAGCCCGTCCGGCCCTGCCCGCCGGCACCCGTCCCTGCCAGCGTGGCGGGGGAGGAGCGGAGGTGTGCGGTGCGACCGACGGCGCGGGTGCGGGCAGCGGGTGCGACGGCGCTGGTCCTGGTGGTCCTCGCCGAGGAGGTCTGCTTCGCCGGCCAGCCCACCGTGGCCGAGGCGGGACGCATCGGGGCCTACTACGCCGACCACCGGGCCTCGGTCGTCGCCGGCAACGTGCTCTGGGTCGCCGCGGCCGCTCTCCTGCTGGTCGCCTCGCGCCGCTGCTGCGGACGCGCGGGCCGGCTCGCCGCCGGTGCCGCCGCCACGGTGATGACGGCGACCTCCGCGGTGGCGCTGGGCCTCGCGGCGTCGGCGCCCGACCCGCCCGGCGGCGCGGTCGCGTGGTGGCGGGCCGAGGGGCGGCTGTTCGAGGTCGGCGCGTGGCTGTGGCTCGTCGTGCTGGTCCTCCTCGGCCTGGCCCGCGGGCGGGCGGGGACGGCATGGTCGGCGTACCTGGCGCTGGTCGTGGCCGCGCTGGCCGTCGTCGACCCCGTCGGCGCACGGTGGTGGCTGGTGGTCGGGGGCCTGGCCGTGGTGACGGCGAGCCCCGGGGGACTCGACGGGCCGGCCGACGGGCCGGTCGACGGGCCGGGCGACGGGCCGGGCGGTTACTCGCGGGTCGCTTCCCGACACGCACCCGCGGCGCCGGGTGCGTAGCCTGCTCCCGTGCTCTACCGAATCCTCCACGCGGTGCTCCCTCCCGCCCTGCGCGCGGTGTGGCGTCCCGTCGTCGAGGGCGTCGACCACGTCCCGCGCACCGGCGGGGTGCTGCTGGCCAGCAACCACCTCTCGTTCGTCGACAGCGTGGTCATCCCGTCCGTCGCGCCGCGCGACGTGGTGTTCCTGGCCAAGTCGGACTACTTCACCGGCACGGGCGTGCGGGGCGCCCTGCAGCGGGCGTGGTTCGAGGGGCTGGGCATGATCCCGGTCGACCGCGACGACAGCCGCTCGGCGATCGCGTCGCTCGGCGTCGCGCTCGAGGTGCTGCAGCAGGGCAAGGCGTTCGGCGTCTACCCCGAGGGCACGCGCTCGCGCGACGGACGCCTCTACCGCGGCCGCACCGGCGTGGCCCAGCTGGCGCTGCAGTCCGGCGCCCCGATCGTGCCGGTCGGCCTGATCGGCACCGAGCAGCTGCAGCCCGTGGGATCCCGCCTGCCGCGCCTGGTGAAGGTCACCGTGCGCTTCGGGGAGCCCGTCGTGGTCGCCGGGAGGTACGACGGCGTGCCCCCCGGCCGGGCGCGCCGCGAGATCACCGACGAGGTGATGCGGCGCATCGCCGGACTCACCGGCCAGGAAGTGGTCGCCGCCTACAACCCGCGGGGCTGACGGGGCACTAGCCTGCCCGACATGGCGGACGCTCCGATCGGGATCTTCGACTCGGGCTTCGGTGGTCTCACCGTGGCCCGGGCGGTCATCGACCAGCTGCCGCACGAGTCGACGCTCTACCTCGGCGACACCGCCCGCCAGCCCTACGGCCCCAAACCCATCGGCGAGGTGCGCGAGTACGCCCTGGAGTGCCTCGACCACCTCGTCGACCGCGGCGTCAAGCTGCTGGTCATCGCCTGCAACTCGGCCTCGGCGGCCGTGCTGCGCGACGCCCGCGAGCGCTACGAGGTGCCGGTCGTCGAGGTGATCTACCCCGCGACCCGGCGCGCCGTGGCGGCGAGCCGCACCGGCCGGATCGGGGTGATCTGCACCCGCGCGACCGCCGACTCGATGGCCTACGACGACGCGTTCGCCGCGGCGCCCCACGTCACCCTGCACACCCAGGCGTGCCCACGGTTCGTGGAGTTCGTCGAGGCGGGCGTCACCAGCGGTCCCGAGCTGCTCGGCGTGGCCCACGACTACCTCGACCCGCTGACCTCCTCGGGGATCGACACGCTCATCCTCGGCTGCACCCACTACCCCCTGCTGACCGCCCCGATCTCCTACGTCATGGGCGACCAGGTGACCCTGGTCAGCTCGGCGGAGGAGACCGCCAAGGACGTCTACCGCCAGCTGGTCCTGCGGGGCATCGAGCGCGACCCGGCGCTGGGGCCGCCCACCCACCGCTTCCTCACCACCGGCGACCCCGAGGAGTTCCAGCTGATCGGTCGACGCTTCCTCGGCCCCGAGATGGACTCCGCACAGCAGTTCGCGTGGGTGGGCGCATGAAGCTCACCGTGATCGGGTGCTCGGGCTCCTACGCCGGCCCCGACTCCTCGGCCTCGTGCTACCTCCTCGAGGCGCCCGACCTCGAGGAGCCCTCCCGCACGTTCCGGCTGCTGGTCGACCTCGGGTCCGGCGCCCTCGGCGCGCTGCACCGCCACGTGGACCCGCTGCTCGTCGACGCGGTGCTGGTCAGCCACCTGCACGCCGACCACTTCTTCGACATCAGCGGCTACTACGTGATGCGCAAGTACCACCCCGCCGGACCGGCGCCGCGCATCCCGGTCTGGGGACCACGGGGCATGAAGGCGCGGGTCGCGCGCGCCTACGGCCTGCCGCTCGACCCCGGCATGAACGACGAGTTCGCCTTCAAGCGCCTGCGGCGCGCCAGCTTCGACATCGGCCCCTTCACGATCACCGCACGTCGGGTGCTGCACCCGATCGAGGCGTTCGCCTTCCGCATCGAGCACGACGGCAGGACGCTGGTCTACAGCGGCGACACCGCCACCTGCGACGCGCTCGTCGAGCTCGCCCAGGGCGCCGACGTGCTGCTGGCCGAGGCCGCCTTCCGCGACGACGCGGACAACCCGCCGGGGATCCACATGACCGGGTCCGAGGCCGCCGCCGTCGCCCGCGACGCGGGCTGCGGGACGCTGGTGCTCACCCACGTGCCGCCGTGGCACGACAAGCGCGACGCGCTCCGTGAGGCCCAGGGGGTCTTCCTGGGGCCGATCTCGCTGGCCGCCGAGGGCAGCACCTACTCGATCTGAAACGTCGTCGGCCTCCCGTAGGGTGCGGCCCATGAGGGGCGGACGAGGGATCCTGGTCGTCGTGCTGTCGTGCCTGGCGCTCGCGGCGCCGGGGGCCGCGTGGGCGCGGGAGGGGGCGGTGGAGAGCACCGCGCCGCCGGTGGTGGTGGGCACACCGCGCTACGCCACCGCGGTCAGCGCCCATCGCGGGGCCTGGAGCCCCGAGCCCGACGCCACGACCTACCAGTGGCGGGTGGACGGCACGCCGGTCACCGGCGCGACCGCCCCGGCCTTCACCCCGAGGCTGCGCGACCTCGGCCACGCGCTGAGCGTGACCGTGACCGCGAGCAGGGCGGGGTTCTCGCGAGGCACGCGCACCTCCACGCCGGTCACCGTGCGCCGCGCGCGGTTCGGCGACCACGCCGCGGTGCGGCTCGCCGGCGTCGCGAGGTTCGGCCGCACCCTGTCGCTGGACCGTCTCGGCGTCACGCCGTCGGCGACGTCACGTCGGCTCGCCTGGGTCCGCGACGGCCGCGCGATCGCCGGCGCGACCGGGCGCCGCCACCGCCTCGGCGTCGCGGACGTCGGCCACCGCGTCGGGCTCCGGGTCACCGTGCGGCGGGCGGGCTACGTCCCCCTCACGGTGACCTCGGCCGCGCCCCGGGTCGGGCACCGGACCGGCGTCCGGCACGCGGTGACCTACCACGTCGAGACCCGGGGCCGGATCACCGCGGACGTCGGCGCCTTCGAGCGGCTCGCCCAGGCGACGTACGACGACCCGCGCGGGTGGCGCGGTGGTGGGGTGTCCTTCCGGCGCGTGGCCCGCGGAGGCGACTTCACGCTCGTGCTGGCCGAGGCGAGCTGGCTGCCGAGGTTCTCCTCGCAGTGCAGCGCCGAGTGGTCGTGCCGGGTGGGACGCCACGTCGTGATCAACCAGATGCGCTGGCAGCACGCCTCGCCGATGTGGCACCGCACGGGGCAGAGCCTGCGCGACTACCGCCACATGGTCGTCGACCACGAGACCGGCCACTGGCTGGGGCACCACCACGCGAGCTGCCCGCGGCGCGGCGCCCTGGCGCCGGTGATGCAGACCCAGTCCAAGGGACTGTCCGGCTGCCGCCCCCACCCGTTCCCGGTGCGGGCCGAGTGGCGGGGGGCGTGGCGCCGGTGATCACGATCGACCACGTGACCAAGCGCTACGGCGGCTTCACCGCCGTCGACGACGTCTCCTTCGCCGCCCAGCCGGGCCGGGTGACCGGCTTCCTGGGGCCCAACGGCGCCGGCAAGTCGACGACGCTGCGCGTCCTCACCGGCCTGACCCCGGCCGAGGGAGGCGCGACGTCCATCCAGGGACGGCGCTACGCCGACCTCCCCAACCCCGGCCGCCACGTCGGGGTGCTGCTGGACGCCTCGGCCCAGCACGGCGGCCGCACCGGCCGCGAGGTCCTGGCCGTCGGCGCCGCCACGATGGGGCTGCCCGCCGAGCGGGTGGAGGAGATGCTCGCCCTGGTGGGGCTCTCCGAGACCGAGGCGAAGCGACGGGTCAAGAACTACTCGCTCGGCATGCGGCAGCGGCTCGGCATCGCCCACGCCCTGCTCGGCGACCCGTCGGTGCTGGTGCTCGACGAGCCCGCCAACGGCCTCGACCCGGCCGGCATCCACTGGATGCGCCAGATGCTGCAGTACTTCGCCTCGCGTGGCGGCACGGTCCTGCTCTCCTCCCACCTGCTGCACGAGGTGGAGCAGGTCGCCGACGACCTGGTGATGATCGGCCGAGGCCGGGTGGTCGCCCAGGGCAGCACCCGCGACCTGCTCAGCTCCCAGGGGTCCTACGCCGCCGCGACCGACGGGACCGCGCAGTCGTCGCTCGCGGAGGCACTGAGCCGCGCCGGCCACGACGTACGCCCCCGGGGCAGCGGACTGACCACCGACGCCGACCCGTCGACGGTCGGGCGGGTGGCGCTCGAAGCCCGCATCGCGCTGAGGGAGCTGCGTCCGGCCGACGGGGCCGGGCTCGAGGAGCTGTTCCTCCAGCTCACCGCCGACACCGCGAGGGAGGAGGTCGCATGAGCACCGCCGGAGCGACCGGGGCCACCGGGGCCACCGGGGCCACCGTGGTCCTGCCCGAGGACCGTGACGCCCACGTCCCGCTGACCCGGCTGGTGCAGGTCGAGATGCGCAAGATGGTCGACACCCGGGCCGGGTTCTGGCTGATCGTGGTGATCCTCGTCCTCACGGTCGCGGCGATCGGCCTGTTCGCCACCTTCGCCCCCGACGCCGACCGCACCTTCGACAACTTCATCGGCACCTCGGGCGGCCCGCAGGGCTTCCTGCTGCCGGTGCTGGGCGTGCTGCTGGTGACCAGCGAATGGGGCCAGCGCGCGGCGCTGACCACGTTCACGCTCGTGCCACGCCGGGGTCGCGTCGTGGGCGCGAAGGTCCTCGCCGCCCTGGTGATCGGTCTGGGCGTGATGGTCGTCGCCGTGCTCGTCGCCGCGCTCGTCACCGCGGTCCGCGGCGGAGCCGGGGCCTGGGACGCCGGCGGGGCGGGCTCGGTCGGTGGCGCGCTGTGGCGCTTCGGGCTGCTGCAGTCGCTGGGCATCCTGCAGGGGCTGGCCTTCGGCATGTTCTTCCTCAACACCGCGGCCGCGATCGTGACCTACTTCGTCCTGCCGGTCATCAGCTCGCTGGTGTTCAACCTCGTGCCCGCGCTCCAGGACGCCGGGCCCTGGCTGGACACGGGCACCGCCCAGCAGGTGCTGGGCCAGCCGGGCGTCCCGAGCGGCCAGGAGTGGGCCCAGCTGCTCACCTCCACGCTGATCTGGGTGGCGCTCCCGCTGGCCCTCGGGGCCTGGCGGATCCTGCGGGCCGAGGTGAAGTGAGCGGTCGTTAGGGTCGCCGCATGGCCCCCCACCTCCAGCAGAGTGCCCAGCACCCCCAGCCCCGCGCGGACGGTCGCGCCGACGACGACCTGCGCCCCGTCCGGCTCTCCCGTGGCTGGCTCGACCACGCCGCGGGCTCCGTCCTCGTCGAGTTCGGCCGGACCCGCGTGCTGTGCGCGGCGTCGGCCTCGGAGGGCGTGCCGCGCTGGCGCAAGGGCTCGGGGCTGGGCTGGGTCACCGCGGAGTACGCCATGCTCCCGTCCTCGACCCACACCCGCTCCGACCGCGAGTCGGTCAAGGGCCGCATCGGCGGGCGCACCCACGAGATCTCCCGCCTGATCGGCCGGTCGCTGCGGGCGGTGATCGACTACAAGGCGCTGGGGGAGAACACCATCACCCTCGACTGCGACGTCCTGCAGGCCGACGGCGGCACCCGGACAGCCGCGATCACCGGGGCGTACGTCGCGCTGGCCGACGCGTGCGGGTGGCTCGGGGCACGCGGCGCGCTGCGCGGCCAGCCGCTGACCGGCTCGGTCGCCGCCGTCTCGGTCGGCCTCATCGACGGGGTCCCGCGGCTCGACCTGCCCTACGAGGAGGACGTGCGGGCCGAGACCGACATGAACATCGTGATGACCGGCGACGCTCGCTTCGTGGAGGTGCAGGGCACCGCCGAGGCCGAGCCGTTCGACCGCGGCCTGCTCGACGCCCTGCTCGACCTGGGGGCCAAGGGCTGCGCCGACCTCACCCGCATCCAGCGCGAGGCCCTGGATGGCTGACCGGCCCCGGGTGTTCCTGGCCTCCCGCAACGCCGGCAAGCTGGAGGAGATGCAGCGCATCCTCGCCGAGCACGTGCCGGGGGTGGAGGTGCTCGGGCTCGACGACGTGCCGGCGTACGACGAGCCGGCGGAGACCGAGCCGACCTTCTCGGGCAACGCCCGGATCAAGGCCCTGGCCGGGCTGGCGGCGACGGGGCTGCCGTCGCTGGCCGACGACAGCGGCCTGGCCGTGGACGCCCTCAACGGGATGCCGGGGGTCCTCTCCGCCCGGTGGGCCGGCGCCACGGGCTCGCGGGTCGAGCGCGACCGGGCCAACAACGACCTCCTGCTCGCCCAGCTCTCGGACGTGCCCGACGAGCGACGAGGTGCGGAGTTCCACTGCTGCGTGGTGCTGGCGGTCCCGACCGAGGCGGGCCAGCCCGCGGTGCACGCCGTCGACGGGGTGATGCGCGGCCGCGTGGTCCGGGAGGTGCGTGGCTCGGGCGGCTTCGGCTACGACGTGCTGTTCTGCGCCGAGGGTCACCACGTCACGACCGCCGAGCTGCCTGCGGGGGAGAAGGACGCGATCTCCCACCGCGGCCAGGCTCTGCGCGAGATCGCCCCGGTCGTGGCCGCCGCCCTCGGCGCCTGACCCTCGCCGCGGCGTACGCGGTGCGTGCGCCCGGCGAGACTCGAACTCGCACTGCACAGGACCTAAACCTGTTGCCTCCTGCCAATTGGGCTACGGGCGCGCGGCGGTCAGTCTAGGTGCCGCTCAGGCCAGCCCGAGGTCCCGCTTGAGCTTGGCGACGTGGCCGGTGGCCTTGACGTTGTACTGCGCGAGCTCGAGGTCACCGTCCTCGCCGACGACGAAGGTCGAGCGGATGACGCCCTGCACGGTCTTGCCGTACATCTTCTTCTCGCCGAAGGCGCCCCACGCGGTGAGGACCTCCTTGTCCGGGTCCGAGAGCAGGGTGATCCTCACGCCGTCCTTGTCGCGGAACCTCGCCAGCTTGGCCGGCTCGTCGGGGGAGATGCCGAGCACGGTGAAGCCCTGGCCCTGCAGGGACTCCAGGGAGTCGGAGAAGTCGCAGGCCTGCGTGGTGCACCCCGGGGTCATCGCCGCCGGGTAGAAGTAGACGATCACCTTCCGGCCCCGCAGGTCGGAGAGGGTGACCTGCTCGCCGGTGTCGCTGGTGAGGGTGAAGTCGGGGGCGGAGGTGCCCGGCTCGAGACGGCTCATCGCGGATCTCCTGCGAGGGTCTGCTTGTTGCACATGATGTGCAACAAGGTAGGTTCGGGGTCGACGTCAACCTAACGGAGGCCCGCATGCACGTCCCCGACGGATTCCTCGACGCCCCGACGTCCCTGGCCACGGCCGGTGTCGCCGTCGTCGGCGTGGGCCTGGCGCTGCGCGGAGCCCGCCGCGAGCTCGACGAGCTGACCACGCCCCTGGCCGGCCTGGTCGCGGCGTTCGTCTTCGCCGCGCAGATGCTCAACTTCCCGGTCGGTGCCGGCACGAGCGGTCACCTGCTGGGCGGTGCGCTCGCCGCCGCACTCGTCGGACCCTGGACCGGTGTGCTCTGCCTGTCCACGGTGCTGATGGTCCAGGCCTTCCTCTTCGCCGACGGCGGGCTCACCGCGCTCGGCACCAACATCACGCTCATGGGCCTGGTCGGCGTCGGCGCCGGCTGGCTGGTCCTGCGGGGCCTGCAGGTGGTGCTGCCCAGGCGCACGTCGCTGGTCGCACCGATCAGCGCGGTCGCCGCGTTCGTGTCGGTCCCGGTCGCGGCGCTCGCCTTCGTCGGCCTGTACGCCGTCGGCGGCGCGGCCCCCGTGCCCCTCGGCGCCCTGACGACCGCGATGCTCGGCTGGCACCTGCTCATCGGCCTCGGCGAGGCCCTGATCACCGGCCTGGTGGTCGGCAGCGTCGTCGCGGTCCGCCCCGACCTGGTCCGCGCCGCCCGGCCCACCCTGGCCGCCCGCGAGCTCGAGCTGCGCCCGGGCCTGGCCGCGACGGAGGAGGCCGCATGAGGCGCCTGCCCCTGCGCGTGGTCGCCGCCGCGGCCCTCCTGGCGACCCTCCTCCTGGCGGGCGTGGTCAGCTTCTACGCCTCCGGGGCCCCTGACGGGCTCAGCCGGGTGGCCGACGACAAGGGCATCACCGAGGTCGAGAAGGACCACGCGGCCGGGGACTCCCCGCTGGCCGGCTACGAGGTGCGCGGCGTCGGTGACGACCGCCTGTCCACGGGGGTCGCCGGCGTGGTCGGCGTCGGCGTGGTGCTGCTGCTGGGCACCGCCCTGACCTACGCCGTACGCCGTCGCCCGCACGACGCGGATCGCGCCTGAGGTGGGCGCCGGTCACGGCCACCGGGTCCACTACCACGGTCACTCGCTCCTGCACCGCGCCCGCCCCGAGCGCAAGGTGCTCGGGGTGCTGGTCCTCATGCTCGTCGTGGTCGCCACGCCGCACGCGTGGTGGCCGCTGTTCGTCGCCTATGCCGCCCTGCTGGTCGGGGCGGTCGTGGTCTCGCGCGTGCCGGTGCGCTACCTCGGCCCCCGGCTGCTGGTCGAGCTGCCGTTCCTGGTCTTCGCGCTGGTGCTGCCCTTCGTGGCCACGGGGGAGCAGGTCGAGGTCCTCGGCCTCGCGGCTCAGCCGTCCCGGGCTGGTGGCGGCCGGCGCGCTCGTGGTCAAGGGCACGCTCGGCGTCCTGGCGGCCCTCCTCCTCGCGGCGACGACCGAGCCGCGCGACGTCCTGCGCGGGCTCGAGCGCCTGCGGGTGCCGGCCCCGATGGTGCAGATCATGGGCTTCATGATCCGCTACCTCGACGTCGTGACCGCCGACATGGCCCGCATGCGCATGGCCCTCACCGCGCGCGGCTTCGAGGCGCGCAACCCGCGGCACTGGCCGGTCCTGGCGCGCTCGGCCGGGGCGCTGTTCATCCGGTCCTACGAGCGTGGCGAGCGGGTCCACCTCGCGATGCTCTCGCGGGGGCACCAGCCGTGAGCACCCCCGTCCTCGACGTGCGCGGCCTGGCCCACGCCTACCCCGACGGCCACCAGGCGCTGTTCGGCGTCGACCTGCACGTGCACCGTGGCGAGCGGGTGGCGCTGCTCGGTCCCAACGGCGCCGGCAAGACGACGCTGGTGCTGCACCTCAACGGCATCCTCACCGCCGGCGCGGGCTCGGTCGCGGTCTCCGGCCTCCCGGTGACCAAGCCCAACCTCGCCGAGGTCCGCCGACGCGTGGGCGTGGTGTTCCAGGACCCCGACGACCAGCTGTTCATGCCGACGGTGCGCGACGACGTCGAGTTCGGCCCCCGCAACCTGGGCCTGCGCGGTGCGGCCCTCGACGCCGCCGTCGAGCGCGCGCTGGGGCTGGTCGGGATGCAGGAGTACGCCGACCGCCCGCCCCACCACCTCTCCTTCGGCCAGCGGCGGCGCGTCGCGGTGGCGACCGTGCTGGCGATGGAGCCCGAGGTCCTCGTCCTCGACGAGCCGAGCTCCAACCTCGACCCGGCCTCGCGCCGCGAGCTGGCCGACATCCTGCGCAGCCTCGAGGTCACCGTCCTCATGGTCACCCACGACCTGCCCTACGCCCTCGAGCTGTGCCCGCGGTCGGTGGTCCTCTCCGGCGGCGTCGTCGTGGCCGACGGGGCCACGCCCGACGTGCTGGGCGACGCCGAGCTGATGGCCGCCCACCGGCTCGAGCTGCCCTACGGGTTCGACCCGCGGCATGTGGGCACGACCCCTCCCGGGGCCGACCGCGCGGCGCGGTAGCCTCTGACCGTCGTACGTCCCCGGCCGTCGCGAGGAGACCCACGTGAGCCAGCCCGACCGCATCGAGCAGGACATCGAGGAGACGCGCGCGCGGCTGGCCTCGACGATCGACCAGCTGGTCGATCGCACCAACCCCAAGAACGTGGTCAAGCGGGAGGTCAGCGCGCTCAAGCGCACCTTCGTCGACGACCAGGGCAACCCCCGCACCGAGAACATCCTCAAGGTCGTCGGCGGCGTGGCGGGCTTCGTCGCGGTCCTCGTGGTCATCCGGAAGGTCACGCACTGAGGACGCCGGTCCGGATGCTGCACGACCGGGTGCTCGTGCAGCTCGACAAGGACGCGGGGGAGCGACGCTCCTCCGGCGGCATCGTGATCCCCGCCACCGCGGCCGTGGGCACCCGGCGACTGGCCTGGGCCAAGGTCGTCGCCGTCGGTCCGCACGCCCGGTCGGTGCAGGTCGGCGACCGCGTGCTGTTCGACCCCGACGAGAAGGCCGAGGTCGACATCAACGGCGACGGCTACATCCTCATGCGCGAGCGCGACGTGCACGCGGTGGCCGCCGAGCGGATCGACGACAGCGAGACCGGGCTCTACCTGTGAGTGTCGGTTTCACTAGGGCCCTAGTGAAACTGGTACTCCCCGAGCGAAACATCGCTCGGGGAGTGACAGAACCACTAGGGCCCTAGTGAAACCGAGCCCTACGCCCGCGGCGCGTAGGTGCGGTGGGTCATCCCGGGCAGCGGGTCGCGGTTGAGCGAGGCCAGCTCCTCCAGGTCGCTGCGCGTCGGTCGCCACGAGGCGGCCGCGACGTTGCGCGCCACCTGGTCGGGGCGGGACGCGCCGGCGATGACGCTGCCCACCCCGGACTGGGCCAGCAGGCCGCTGACGGCGAGGGTGAGCAGGTCGATGCTGCGGGCGTCGGCGAACCCCCGCAGCACGTCGATCCGGTCGAAGTCGGCGTTCTGGAGCCGGCGGCGCTGGCCCTCGGCGGACAGCCGGCTGCCCCGAGGCGCGTCCTCGCCGCGCTTGTACTTGCCGGTGAGCAGGCCGTAGGCCAGGGGGAAGTAGGGCAGCACGCTGAGGCCCAGTGCCCGGCAGGCCGGCAGGAGCTCGTCCTCGGCGACGCGGTTGTACAGCGAGTACTCGTTCTGCGCGGTGATGAACCCGGGCACCCCGAGCGAGCGCGCGACGTGGTGGGCGTCGGCCACCTCCCAGGCGGCGAAGTTCGAGCACCCGACGTAGCGCACCTTGCCCTCGGCCACGAGCTCGCCGAGCGCGCTCAGGGTCTCCTCGATCGGGGTGAGCAGGTCCGGCTGGTGCAGCTGGTAGAGGTCGATGTGGTCGGTCTGCAGCCGCCGCAGCGAGGCCTCCACGGCGCGACGGACGTAGCGGCGCGAGGCCCGTGCGCCGTGGTCGGGCCCGTTGGCCCCGTCCATGTCCATGCCGAACTTGGTCGCCACCACGACGTCCTGGCGGCGCCCCTGCAGGGCGCGGCCCAGCATCTCCTCGCTGAGGCCGCGTCCGTAGGTGTCGGCGGTGTCGAAGAAGTTGACCCCGGCGTCCAGCGCCGCGTCGACGATGTCGTCGACGGAGTCCTGGTCGATGCGGGTGCCGAAGGCGTTGCACCCGACGCCGACGGTCGAGACGACCAGGCCGGAGTCCCCGAGGGGCAGGTAGTCGACCATCTCGGCCTCACTTGACCAGGACGCGGGCGACCAGGGTCTCGGACTCGTGCTCCTCGATGTCGACCTGACCGGGCTGGTCGAGGGTGACCGGCAGCTCGACGGTGCCGGCCCCGAACTCCAGCTCCTGCTCGGGCGAGGCGTGCACGTGCAGCTCGCCGGCGCGGTCGGAGGTGACCACGAGGGTCAGGGTGTCGCCCGCCGACACCTCGAGGCTCTTGTTGGTCGGGGAGATCGTGTCGCCGTCCACGGTGATCGCGAGCGACGGCCCGCTGGGTGCGTCGTCGGTGGGCGACGGGCTCTGCGAGGTGGCGTCCGACGAGGGTGAGCTCGGCGAGGGGGTGCTCGAGCTCGCCGGGGCGGTCGCCGCCGGCTCGTCGTCACCGCAGGAGGTGAGCGTCGCGCCGACCAGGAGCGCGCCGATGGCCAGGAGGGAACGAGCGGAGCGAGTCGTCATGGCTCCATCTTGGCCGACCGGAGGTACGCCGTCGCCACGGGACACCTCCACACCGGGTGGGCGGCACGGTTGGGGGGGTGGTCACCTCCACCACCGAGGGCCAGCAGGCCGCCGCAGGTCCTCGCCCGTCGTCGCCACCGAGCGCGCACGAGTGACGCGTTCACGGCGTACGCCGCGGTGCACGAGCGCGGACGGAGCATCCGCCAGCCCGCCACTGAGGCCAGCCCGCCACTGAGGCCAGCCCGCCACGTGACGCCGTCCCGCCCCCGCCGGTCGGTGGTCGCGTGCTCTCTGGGCGATACCAGACCGACCTCGGTTTCCACAAGTCCTGCACAGGGTGTGAACAGCGCCGAGCCGGGCGATGCGAACCAGCTCAGCCGGCCTGCCGCTGGGCCCGCTTGCTCCGGATGCCCTCGTCGCTGCAGTAGCCGGTGCCGTTGCGCTTGCGGCACACCAGCCCCACCAACCGGCCCTGGTCGTCCACGACGGCCATCCGGCGTGCGCCGGCCGCGAGCATCCGGTCGGGCAGCTCCTCGGCGTCGAGGGAGGCCGGCACCGTGCGCCCCTCCAGGGTGCCCGCCGACGTGGCCGGCTCGTCCTCGTCGCAGCCCTCGAGGTCGTCGCGGACCAGCGCCGCCAGCAGCCGGCGGTCGGCGTCGACGACCAGCGCGAGGTGCACGTGCCCACCCGCCAGGAACCGGCGTACGTCGCCCACGGTGGCGCTCACGGGGTGCACGGTGGGGTGGTGCACGGCGACGTCGGCCGCGGTGGCGTGGGTGCTCACCGGTCCACCGTGCCACACCGGGTCGGCGGACCGTGGGGGTGAGGGCGACGGTCGTGCGGGAGAATGGCTCCGTGGACACCGACACCCCCGCCCGCCGCCGTCGCGGCCTCCTCGACCCGGCCGACCTGCGGGGCTCCCACCTGCGCTCGCAGGGCTCGGCCGCCGGGCTCGAGCAGGTGCGGCGCTGGGTGCTCTCCATCCTCCTGGTCAGCACGATCCTCCACCTGTCCGCCGGGACCGCGGCGCTGGCGGCGTTCCGCGGCGACCTCAGTGCCACCGGGGTCGCCGTGCTGCTGGTGGTCTCGGCCTGCGTCGGGGTGCTCGCGATCGTGACCGGCCGGCTGATCCACAGCCGCTCGCCGCTGTCGCCGTGGCTGCTCCTCGGGCTGCTCCCCGCCGTCGCCGGGGCGTGGTGGGCCCTGACGTGACCTGGCGGTGACGCCGTGGGCCACGATGGACCCATGACCGCCGAGCCCAGCGACGCCCCCGTCCGCACCGCCGTCGTCACCGGAGCCAGCAGCGGCATCGGCGCCGCCACGGTGCGCCACCTCGCCGGGGCGGGCTTCCACGTCGTGTGCGCCGCCCGCCGCGCCGACCGGGTCGAGGCCCTGGCCGACGAGGTCGGCGGCACCGCCGTGCGGTGCGACGTGACCTCCGCCGACGACGTCGCGGCCCTGGCCGAGGTCGTCGGACCCCGGCTGGACGTGCTGGTCAACAACGCCGGCGGTGCCTTCGGCGCTGCGCCGGTGGCCGAGGCCGACGTGGACCAGTGGCGGGCGATGTACGAGGTCAACGTGATCGGCCTGGTGCAGGTCACCCGGGCGCTGCTCCCCGCGCTCGTGGCCAGCGGCGCCGGCGTCGTGCTCAACGTGGGGTCGACGGCGGGCCGGATCGCCTACGAGGGCGGAGGTGGCTACACCGCGGCCAAGCACGGCACGCAGGTGGTCACCGAGACGCTGCGCCTGGAGCTGTTCGACCAGCCGGTCCGGGTCTGCGAGGTCGCGCCCGGGATGGTGCGCACCGAGGAGTTCGCACTGGTGCGCTTCGGGGGCGACCAGGAGAAGGCCGACGCGGTGTACGCCGGGGTGGCCGAACCCCTGACCGCCGACGACGTCGCCGACGCGATCACCTGGATGGTCACCCGGCCCCCTCACGTCAACGTCGACGAGCTGGTCCTCCGGCCGCGGGCCCAGGCCGCGCAGCACAAGGTGCACCGGCAGACCTGACCGGTTCAGACCACGGCCTCCGCGTGCCACGACTCGGTGACGTGGTCGAGGGTCCAGCCCATCGAGGTGTAGAGACCGTCGGCGCCGGTGGGGGAGTCCGCGTCGACCTCGAGGTCGACGCGGTTGCGGTCGCGGTCGTGGGCGTCCTCGATCACCGTGTGCAGCAGCGCCTTGGCGACCCCCCGGCCGCGGGCGCGCCGGTGCACGCCGATGTAGTCCACGTAGCTGCCCTGCGACCCGGACGCGTCCGCGCCGAGCACCGACGAGACCAGGGCGCCACCGGGCAGGGTCGCGCCGCCGTCGACGTCGATCTCCGCGACCCACCAGTGGTCCCAGCGGTGCCCGGGGTCCTCGCGCAGGCGCTGCACGAACTCGGGGAAGCTCTCGCGATAGCTGTTGAAGTGGTCGGCGAACGACTCCTCCAGCATCTGGTGCACCACCTGGAGGTCGGCCGCCACCGGCTTGCCGTCCTCGTGCTGCGCCACCCGGCGCACGACGACCCCCTCGCGCGGGCCGGGCAGGTCGTCGGCGTCGTCGACCGGGCGGGTCAGGTGCAGCCAGGTGCGGACCTTGGCGTAGCCGGCGTCGGTCAGCCACCGCTTGAGCCGCTCGTCGGCGGCGTAGGGGCTGGCGTCGAGCTGGGTCGAGGGCAGTTGCCGGAACGCCGCCATCGCGCGGGCCACGTCGTGGGCCCACGCCAACAGCGCTCCGGCCACCCGCCCGCCCTCGCCCAGTCCGGGGCGCACCGTCAGGTCGACCATCGTGCGCCCGGCCGCCCGGTCGTGCACCGAGACCCAGGCCTGCACGTGCCCGTCGGCATCGGTGACCAGCGCCTGGCGCCGGGTCCACGAAGCGGAGCCGGTGACCAGCGCCGCGACCGTCCGTTCCTCCACGGTGCCGGCGCCCCGGAAGGCGTGCAGCACCTCGGTGGCCAGCCCGGCCAGGGCCGGCACGTCACCGGCCCCGGGCACACGGGCGACCCACCGGTCGGGGAGGTCCAGGTCGGGCAGGTCGGGGTCCGGCTCGGGCAGCGGGTCGACGTCGCTCACCCTCCCGAGTCTGTCAGGAACGGGACCCGGGTCGCGGCTGGGGGCACGTGCCCGAGACATGCGCCAGGCCAGGACCGCGGAGGTCCTGGCCTGGAGGAGTACGCCATGTAGGACTTGAACCTACAACCCGCTGATTAAGAGTCAGCTGCTCTGCCAATTGAGCTAATGGCGCCCGAAGCGGGATCCAGGTTACCAGCGCCCACGGGGGAGGTGAAATCGGGTCTGCCGCCACCCATCCGGGGGGACGATGGGGGCGAACAGTCACTGAGGGGTGCGAGGGGTACCTCACGAGGAGGCACCAGATGAGCGCGAGCGCGGGCAACGAGCGCGCCGGGCTGCGGGTCGTGCGACCCGAGGCCGGCGACGACGTCTCCGAGCTGTTGGGACGGGTCTCGCGGGGCGACTCCGTGGCCTTCTCGCGGCTGTACGACGCCCTCAACGGCTCGGTCTACGGCCTGGCCCGCCGCGTGGTCCGCGACCCCGAGCGCGCCGAGGACGTCGCCCAGGAGGTCTTCCTCGAGGTCTGGCGCAAGGCGCCGACCTACGAGCAGTCCAAGGGCACCGCCAAGACCTGGGTCCTCACCATCGCGCACCGACGGGCCGTCGACGCCGTACGCCGCAACGAGGCCTCGCGCAAGTACGAGGCCAAGACGCTGGTCGACGACGTGCAACACGACACCCCGGGCGAGGGGATCATCGCCCGCGAGGAGCAGCAGCAGGTGCGCGACTGTCTCGAGACCCTCACCGACCTCCAGCTGGAGTCGGTGCAGCTGGCCTACTACCAGGGCTACACCTACAGCGAGGTCGCCACGGTGCTGGACAAGCCCCTTCCCACGATCAAGACCAGGATGCGCGACGGGCTGATCCGCCTGCGTGACTGCATGGAGGTCTCGTCATGAGCATCGATGTCCACACGCTGTCCGGGGCCTATGCCCTCGACGCGCTGTCGCCCGAGGAGGCGGCCGAGTTCGAGCGCCACCTCGAGGGCTGTTCCGCCTGCCGCGACGAGGTCCGCGAGTTCCGCGCGGTGGTCACCGCGATGGGCGAGCAGTCCTGGGCCGCTCCCCCCGCGTCGCTGCGCCGGAAGGTCCTGGACGCCGCCGAGCGCACCCCCCAGCAGCGCCCGCCGGCACGGGTCGAGGAGCCCGGACAGGCGGCAGCACCCGCCGCCACGCCCGCCGACGAGCCCGCCGCCACGCCCGCCGACGAGCCCGCCGGCGACCTGGCCGCACGCCGCCGTCGCTCGCCCGCCCTGCTGCTGGCCGCTGCGGTCGCCGTCGTCGCGGCCGCCGTCGGCGGCCTCGTGGGGATCCGTGGGCTCGGCGACGACCCGGCGGCCCGTCTGGACGTCCAGGCCAGCGCGGTGTTCAACGCACCCGACGCCTCGCAGGTGGCCCTGGAGACCGCCAACGGCGGCACGCTGCACATCGCGGTGTCCGCGACCCGCGAGGAGATGGCCGTCGACGTCCGCGAGCTGCCCAAGCTCGACCGCGATCACGTCTACCAGCTCTGGGCGGTCCACGACGGGCTGACCAGCAGCCGAGCGGTGCTGGCCGGTGACTCCACCGGCGCGGCCATGGGCATCCCCACGCAGGGCACCGAGATCGCGGTGACGGTCGAGCCCGACGGCGGCTCCAAGCAGCCGACGACCGAGCCGATCGCGACGGTGGACCCCACCTCGGTCTGAGCCTCGAGAGCCGCAGGGCGCGCGCGGCGCGCCCGGGACTACTCGTCCCGGGCGCGTTCGCGCTTGCCGAGGATCTCCAGCAGCGCCATCGCGGCGTTGTGGCCGGCGATGCCGCTGACCGCGCCGCCGCGCACCGCGCCGGAGCCGCAGATCAGCACGTTGTCCAGGTGGGTCGCGACGCCCCAGGCGTGCGCCGGGGTGTCGGGCGCGGCCCGGTTGGAGGCCCAGGGCCACGCCAGGTCGCCGTGGAAGACGTGGCCCCCGGGCATCGCCAGGGCCGCCTCGACGTCCTGGGGCGCCATCGCCTCGAGGCAGGGGTTGCCGTTCTCGTCGAGGGAGACCAGGCTCTCGATCGGCTCCTCGAGGTGGACGTTGATCGTGTCCAGGATGCGCAGCACGGTCTCGTCGCGCTGGGCCTCGACGTGCCCGGAGTAGAGCCGCGCCGGCGCGTGCAGCCCGAAGAACGTGAAGGCGTGCATGCCCTCCATCGCCAGCGTGCCCATCACCGAGGGGTCGGTGAGCGAGTGGCAGAAGAGCTCGCCCGGCGGCGTCTCGGGGATGTCGCCCTCCTGCGCCTCGACGTAGGCCTGCTGGAGCTGGTCGTAACCCTCGCCGACGTGGAAGGTCCCGTTGAACGCCAGTGGTGGGGACAGGCCGGACCGTAGCCGGGGGAGCCGGTCGAGCAGCATGTTGACCTTGATCTGCGAGCCCTCCGGGCGGGGCCCGGGGTTCTCGCCGAGGAGCAGGTGCAGCACCCACGGCGCGACGTTGCCCAGCACCCAGTCGCACTCGACGGTGTGCTCCTCCCCGCCGTGCTGGAAGACCACCTGGGCGGTGGTGCCGTCGGAGCGGACGCGCTGGGCGAACGCCCGCGTGAGCACCTCGGCGCCGCGCTTCCAGGCCGCCCGCTCGATCGAGGAGCTGAGCGCGCCCATCCCGCCGATCGGCACGCGCCACTCGCCGGTGCCGTTGCCGACGAGGTGGTAGAGGAAGCAGCGGTTCTGCCGCAGGTCGGGGTCGTGCAGGTCGGCGAAGGTGCCGATCAGCCCGTCGCTGGCGACCGTGCCGCGCACGAGGTCGTCGTCGAACATCTCCTCGACGGTCCGGCCCAGCGGCTGCTCGGCCACCCAGCGCCAGGCCTCCTCGCCGATGCGCTGACGCATCTTGTTCCTGGCGACGAGCGGCTCGAGCATCGAGGGGGCGAGCGCCCGGGCCATCTCCTCGAGGCGGCCGTAGAACGAGCGCCAGCGGTCGTACTCGCGGCTCGAGCCGGTGAGCGCCTGGAACGAGTCGGCGGTCTGCTGGCCCGGGGTGCGCTCGACCAGCAGCCCGGTGTGCTGCCCGCGGCGGATGGTCGGGGTGTACGACGCGGTGCGGCGGGAGCGGAACTGCGCGTCGAGCCCGAGGTCCTGGGCGATCCGGTCCGGGAAGAGGCTGACCAGGGAGGAGAACCGTGACAGCGCGGCCGGGCGTCCGGGGAAGACCTCCTGGGACACGGCCGCGCCGCCGGTGTGGCCGAGGCGCTCGAGCACCAGCACCGAGAGGCCGGCCTCGGCGAGGTAGGCCGCGGAGACGAGGCCGTTGTGGCCGCCTCCGACCACCACGACGTCGTACCTGGGTTGCTTGCAGGGTGCGGGCATCGCGCACAACGTACCGGAGCGGCACGCGTCCCCACGCCGGGTCGTCCGGCACGGGCGGCGGCGTCGGGCATCCTGGTGCCATGGCCGACCTCGAGGCCCGCCGGCACCGGTGGGAGGACCTGACCACGTGGCCGTTGATGGGCGCGGCGCTGCTGTTCCTGGTGGCCTATGCCTGGCCCATCCTCGACCCGTCCCTGCCGACGACCTGGCACCGGGTGAGCGCGGTGGTGATCATCTGCACCTGGACGGTCTTCGTCGTCGACTACGGGGCGAGACTGGTCCTGGCCCACCACCGAGCGGCGTTCGTGCGGCACCACCCGCTCGACCTGCTCAGCGTGGCCGTGCCCGTCCTCCGGCCGCTGCAGCTCCTGAGGGTCGTCACCGTGCTCGACCGGGTCGTCGGGCGGCGGCTCGGCAGCCGGGTCGCGACCTACGCGGTCGCGGTCACCACCGCCGCCGTGGGGCTCGGCGCCCTGGCGATCCTCGACGCCGAGCGCGGCGCCGACGGCGCCACCATCGCCTCGTTCGGGGACGCGCTGTGGTGGGCGTGGGCGACGGTCACCACCGTGGGCTACGGCGACCGCTACCCCGTCACCGGCGCGGGGCGGACGGTGGCGGCGGTGCTGATGCTGGCCGGGATCGCTCTCCTCGGGCTCGTCACCGCCTCGCTGGCCTCCTTCCTGGTCGACCGCTACCGGGACGAGGACGAGGAGGAGGACCAGGCGCGGGACGAGGCGCGCTTCGCCGCGCTGCACCAGGAGCTCCGGGCGCTGCGCGAGGAGCTCGCCGCACTGCGCGAGCCGACGCTCAGCGGCTCCGCGGCACCGCGCCGGCAACAGCCCTCACCGCGGCCCGGAGCCGACGGCAGGACGTGACCGCGCGCCCGGGCCGCGCTCAGGCGACGACGGGGTCCCTGAGGCGGCGCTCGTGCTCGCGCGCGGTCAGGACCTCGATGCGCGTGGCCTTGGCGTGCGCGGCCTGCTCCACCAGCCGCATCGCCCGGTCGATCGCCTGGCGCAGCGTGGGCGCCTCGAGCGTCAGCGTGGCCACCCAGGTCCTCTCGTGCACGTGCGCCACGGTCGGCTCGTGGTCGGCGCCCAGTCGCGCGAGCAGCTCGGCGAGCTCGTCGGCGTCGGGTCGATGGTCTCGGCGCCACTCGACGCTGGCTCTCCAGGTGGACATGGAACCTCTCCTCTCGTGACCGGCTGCGTGGAGGGGGCACCCCACCGGCCGAGCCCGGCGGGCCGGGCCGGTGGGGTCCGCGGCCAGCGTGCGTCGCCACCGACGGCGCGGTGTGCGGGACAGGTCCTCCCCCCACGAGCGGACCGCCCCTTCCCGGGCGGCTGGCCGCGCCCGGAGACTCAGGAGGGACCGTCGCGCATGCTGGGGACGGGGCAGTGACGCATGAGGTGCACAGGGCTTCCTGACGGCTCGGCGGACGGCGGCCGCTCGAACGCGGGGTCCAGGCACATCGGGAGGCTCGTCGACCAACCTACGCCCGGGGTGCCCGCGGCCGGATGAAGCCCACGGCCGGTCCAGACCGGCCCGACGAGCGTAGGGTGGTGGCCGATGTGCTCGCGGCGACGCGAGGAGCCGCCACAGCCTCGGGCTGCCCAGGACCAGGACCGAGGTGCCCCGTGCGGAGCTCCAGCCAGATCCTGGGTTCGCTGTGGGCGACGCCGGTCGACCGCGGCTCGATCCCCGACCGGCTGTGCGTGCAGTGCGCCCGCGAGCTCGGTCTGCTGGGGGCGGCGATGTCCCTGGCCGGGGAGGACGGGCTGCCCTCCGTGGTGAGCGCCCCGCAGCCGGTCGTCGAGGGCCTGGAGCGGCTCCAGCTCGAGCTGGGGGAGGGGCCCTCGGTCGACGCGATCCGGTCCCGGCGACCGTCGGCCCACCCCGACCTCGGCGACGCCGCGGTGCAGCGGTGGCCCGTCTTCGCCCCCGCGGCGCGGGCCGCCGGTGTGGGCGCCGTGCTCGCGGTCCCCCTCGAGTCGATCACGGTGAGGCTCGGAGCCCTGGGTCTCTACCGCTCGGTCGCCGGTCCGTGGGACGGCGAGGCCGTCTCGACGGCGCAGTCGTACGCCGACGCCGCGGTGGTCCTCCTGCTCTGGCTGCAGTCCGGGGTCGCTGACGGCGAGGTCCTCGGCGGGGGGCCCGCCGCGCTGCTCGAGCACAACGCCGAGGTGCACCAGGCCACCGGCTACGTCTCCGTCACGGCGTCGGTCGGGGTGCGCGAGGCCCTGCTGCTGCTGCGCGCGCACGCCTTCTCCGGGACCGGCCCCTGCTGGAGGTGGCTCGCGACGTGCTGGCCGAGAGGCTCCACATCGAGCCGAACGGGGGGCACGATGGGTGAGGGCCGGAGCGCGGAGTCCGGTTGCACAGGTCGAAGGGGGACGGGATGACGTCGGAGCACCGGGTGGCGCAGGTCTTCGTGGAGCTGGCCGACACGCTGGTCGCGGAGTTCGACGCGGTGGACTTCCTGTCCACCCTCACCGAGCGCAGCGTGGAGCTGCTCGACGCCGACGCGGCCGGGGTGATCGTGCAGGACCCAGCCGGCCGGCTGCGCGTCGTGGCGGCGACGAGCGAGACCGCCGAGATGCTGGAGCTCTTCGAGCTGCAGAACGACGAGGGCCCCTGCCTGGACTGCCTCATCACCGGGCGTGCCGTGGTCAACGTCGCCGTTCCCGAGGCGCAGGCGCGGTGGCCCCGCTTCAGCCTGAGGGCGACGGAGGTCGGGTTCGGGTCCACCCACGCCCTCCCGCTGCGACTGCGGGAGACCGTCGTCGGCGCGATGAACCTCTTCCGGGCCGCGCAGGTGCCGCTCAGCCCCGAGGACGTCACGCTCGGCCAGGCGCTGGCCGACGTCGCGACCATCGGCATGCTCCAGGAGCGTGCGGTGCGCGAGTCCGGGGTGCTCGCGCAGCAGCTGCAGTCCGCCCTGCAGAGCCGCATCACCATCGAGCAGGCCAAGGGGGTGCTGCTCGCCCGGAGCCGGGTCGGGGTCGACTCGGGGTTCGAGCTCATGCGGGCCTACAGCCGTCGCCACAGCGTCCCGCTCAACGGGGTGGCGCGACGGGTGGTGGCCGGCGACCTGTCCGCGGAGGACCTGGCTGGGTGACTGCGGCTGCGTCCCGGCCATGTCGCGGGGGGACCGACGACCCCGGCGGGCCCAGCCCCGGTCAGCGCCTCCACCGGCTCAGGGTCGCCGAGAGCCCGCGAACGTCGATCCCATGCCTCGAGCGCTCGGCCACGGCGTCCGGGGCGGCCCGTGCTTGCGGCGTGAGCGCCACGGGTCTGGCCGCTACTCGGCCCGCACGCGTCTGGTGTCGTAGGCCCACATCGCGATCTCGACGCGGTTGCGGGCTCCGAGCTTGGTCATCAGCGACGCGACGTGGGTCTTGACCGTGCTCAGGCCGACGAAGAGCTCGGCGGCGATCTCGGCGTTGGTCCGGCCGCGCGCCACCAGCGCGAGCACCTCCTCCTCACGCCCGGTGAGCGGGTCGATGGGCTGGACCGGGACCACCGGCGCCTGGTCGGCCAGGGTCGCCAGCAGCCGGCGGGTGACGTTGGGGGCGATCAGCGCGTCCCCGTGGGCGGCGGCGTGGATCGCCTGCACGAGGAGCTCCGGCCCGGCGTCCTTGAGCAGGAACCCGCGGGCACCGGCGCGCAGGGCGCCGAGGACGTACTCATCGAGGTCGAAGGTGGTGATCACGACCACCGCCATCGGGTCCCTCACGCCTGGCCCGGCCAGGCGCCGCGTCACCTCGACGCCGTCGAGCCCGGGCATCCGGATGTCGACGAGGAGGACATCGGGACGCAGCCGGGTCGCCAGGTCGAGCGCTGCGAGTCCGTCGGCTGCCTGGCCCACGACCTCGAGGTCGGGTTGCGCGGCGAGGATCATCACCAGCCCGGTGCGGACCAGGTCCTGGTCGTCGGCCACGACGACACGGATGCTCATGCGATCGCCTCCACCGGCAGCACGGCCTCGACCACCCAGCCACCCCCGGGCGCCGGCCCCGCGGAGAGCGATCCGCCGAGGAGCTGGGCGCGTTCAGCCATGCCGCGCAGGCCGAACCCGGGCTCCGGGGCCGTCCCCGGACCGGGCTGTCCGTCGTCGCTGACACACAGCCGGACGGCATCGCCGTCACGGCGTACGTCGATCCCGACGCGGGTCGCGCCCCGTGCGTGCCGCACGGCGTTGGTCAGCGACTCCTGCGCGAGCCGGTAGAGCGCGGCGTCCACGGGCCGTGCCAGCCCGGTCAACGAGCCGTCCAGCGAGACCTCGACGGTCGGTGTGGCGTCGGCGCGCGCCAGCGCGGACAGGTCGGCGACGCCCGGCTGCGGTGAGTAGTCGACGGCCTCCTCCTCGCGCAGCACCCGCACCATGGATCGCATCTCGGCCAGGGTTCGCGACGCTTCGGACTCGATCGCGGCCAGCACCTCAGCAGCCTTCTCGGGTTGGACGCCGGCGACGACGCCGCCGGCCTGCGCCTGCACCGCGATGGCCGAGACGTGGTGGGCCACGATGTCGTGCAGCTCGCGCGCCAGCGCCACCCGCTCCTGGTTGCGGACCTCGCGCTGCTGGCGATGCCAGAGGTCCGCGCGGTAGCGGAACACCGCCGCGAGGGCGACGAGCAGCAGCAGGAGGACGCTCCCGCCGAAGACGTCGGCCGGGCCCGCAGAGGCGGCGTACATGCCGAGGACGACGACGACCGTCACCAACGCCGTCCCCACGACCATCTCCCGGCCCGAGCCCCACCGCACCAGGGAGTAGAGCAGGACCAGGACGGCCATCATGGAGTAGAGCCCGAGGTCCCCGGCGTGCGCAGCCAGCTGGAGGGCCGAGAGCAGCCCGGCGACGCCCCACCCGACGACGGCGGCCACCAGGGGGCGGCCCCGCCGCCAGAGCAGGGCGGGCACCAGCGCCAGGGCGAGCACCGTCGTCAGGGGTCGCCAGGTCAGCCCCGGTCGCACGAGGCCCTCGACCACGACGGCGGCCGCGAACACGCCCACCAGCAGCCAGTCGAGACGACCGAGGGGCGGGGCCCCCGCGGGTCGCGGCTCACGCCAGAGGGAGCGCCGGGCAGTGACCACGGCTCCAGCCTAGGGACCGGCGCGCCTCGGCGTACCCGCCGAAAGAACGAGGGACAGACCGTGCCATCGGCCAGGCGAACCCCGGCCTCGGGACCGAGGTGCTGGCCGCCGGGCTCGGCGAACGTGGACGCACCGATCAACACCACCACGACGGAGCCCATGATGAGAACACCTCGACCCACCACCACGCTGGAGGACCGGCAGGTCCCGGTCAGCGCCAAGCTCGCCGCAGCGTGGACCAGCTTCACGTTCCTGTACGCCTACGTGGACATCCTCAACTTCTACACCCCCGGCGTCGTCGAGGACATCCTCGACGGCAGGGTCTTCGAGTTCGACCTGTCCCAGACCTTCTCGACCACCGCGCTGGCCCTCGTGGCCATCCCGATCCTCATGGTCGTGCTGTCGGTGACGCTGCCCCCTCGGGTGAACCGCACCGCGAACCTCGTCGTGGCCTCGCTCTACGTCCCGGTCACGGCGTTCAACCTGACCGGCGAGTCCTGGCTGTACTTCTACGGCCTCGGCGTCGCTCTGGAGCTGACCCTGCTCGCCCTCGTCCTGCGGTGCGCCTGGACCTGGCCGCGCACCGCACCGTCGACGGCGTCGACGGCGACGACGGCGACGACGACGACGACGGCGACGACGACGGCGACGGCTCCGTGACCTCGTCGGGCGCAGGCCCGAGGACGACGAAGGCCCCCGACCTGCATCGCTGCAGGTCAGGGGCCTGGTGCCGCCCGCTGGGCAGTGGGGTGAGTGACGGGACTTGAACCCGCGGCCACCTGGACCACAACCAGGTGCTCTACCAGCTGAGCTACACCCACCAGGGCTCCTCGGAGGAGCACGCAGAAGTGTAGCGGCTCTCAGTCCTCCGGCTGACCGGGGTCGGGCAGCCCCTGGGCGATCGCCTTGGCCTCGGCCGACGTCGGGCCGGGCGCGGGGGTGAAGACCGCGGCGCGGTAGTAGCGCAGCTCCTCGATCGACTCCTGGATGTCGGCCAGGGCCCGGTGGTTGCCGCGCTTGGCCGGCGCCGCGAAGTAGGCGCGGGGATACCAGTGGCGGGCCAGCTCCTTGATCGAGGACACGTCGACGATCCGGTAGTGCAGGAACGCGTCCAGGTCGGGCATGTCGCGGGCCAGGAAGAGCCGGTCGGTGCCGACCGAGTTGCCGGCCAGCGGGGGCCTCGTGCCCTCGCCGCAGTGCTCGCGGACGTAGGCCAGGACCTGCTCCTCCGCGTCGGCGAGGGTCGTCCCGGCGTCCAGCTCCTCGAGCAGGCCGGAGGAGGTGTGCATCTCGCGCACGAACGGCACCATCTGCGCCAGTGCCTCGGCCGGCGGCGTGATGATCAGGTCGACCCCGTCGCCGAGGACGTTGAGGTCGAAGTCGGTGACGAGCGCAGCGATCTCGACCAGCGCGTCAGCCGTGGTGCTGAGCCCGGTCATCTCGCAGTCGATCCAGACAAGTCGGTCGTTCATCACCGGTGACCCTACCGGTGACCCCTGCGGGCCTCCTTCTAGTGTGAAGGGGTGACTGGTTGGACGCGGTGGGCGGGGATCGTCGCCCGGTTGGTGGTCGGTGGGGTCTGGATCGCGGCGGGATGGCTCAAGCTCGCGGACCCGACGGAGAACGTCCGCGCGGTGCGGGCCTACGACCTCCTCCCGGAGGGCATCGTCCCGGCGGTCGGGCACACGCTTCCCGTGCTCGAGCTGGTCGTCGGCATCTGCCTGGTCGTCGGCCTGTTCGTGCGCTGGTCGGCCGTGGTGTCGGGGCTGCTGCTCCTCGCCTTCGTCATCGGCATCTCCTCGGCCTGGGCGCGCGGCCTGTCGATCGAGTGCGGGTGCTTCGGTGGCGGCGGGGGACCGGCGGCCGGCGCGTCGGACAAGTACCCGTGGGAGCTCGCGCGCGACGTGGGCCTGCTCCTGCTCAGCGCCCTGCTGGTCTGGCGCCCCCGCACGACGTACGCCGTGGACGACGTGGTGCTGCCCGCTCCTGCGGCGCCGGCGCCCGTCGCCGAGCCCGAGGGATCCGGGCGCCGGGCGGAGCGCGCTCGCACCGCGGCGCGGGCGGCCGCGATCCGGCGCGAGGCGGAGGCGGAGGGACTGCGGCGCCGCAACCTGGCCACCACGGGGATCGGCCTGGTGGTCCTGGCCCTCGTCGTGGCGATCGGCGCCTCCGTGCAGGCCAACCGCGACGCGACCGGGGTCGTGTCGCGCAACCCCCGCAACACCGTCGACACCTACGCCCTCGGCGTGGGTCCCGGCGACGCCCAGGTCGTGGTCGACGTCTACGAGGACTTCATGTGCCCGTTCTGCGGGCAGTTCGAGGCCGCCAGCCGTCCGCTCGTGGCCGCCTACGACGGCAAGAGCGTGCAGTTCCGCTACCACGTGATCAGCTTCCTGGACCGGGCCTCCTCGACGCAGTACTCCAGCCGGGCGGCCAACGCCCTCGCCGTCGTCCTGGACACCGCCGGGCCCGAGGTGGCCAAGGACTTCCACGACTCGCTCTTCGAGGACCAGCCCCAGGAGAACTCCCCGGGCCTGAGCAACCAGGAGCTGATCGACAAGGCCGTCGCGGCCGGTGCCACCGAGAGCGAGGTGTCCGGTCCGATCCGGGGACGGGCCTTCCGCCAGTGGGTGACCAACGCCACCGACGCCGCCTCCAAGGCCGGCGTCAGCTCGACCCCGACGGTCAAGGTCAACGGCGAGGAGCTGCCGCCCGCCGACGCACCGCAGGCCGTCGCCGCCCTGCAGCAGCGCATCGAGAAGGAGCTGTCGTGACCGACCTGAAGAGCTTCGTCGCAGGACTGCCCAAGGCCGAGCTCCACGTGCACCACGTGGGCTCGGTCTCGCCCCGCATCGTCGCCGAGCTCGCCGAGCGGCACCCCGGCACGGTGCCCTCGGACCCCGACGCGCTGCGGGACTTCTTCACCTTCCGCGACTTCGCCCACTTCGTGGAGGTCTACCTCGCGGTCGTCGCGCTGGTCCGGGAGCCGGAGGACGTCCGGATGATCACCTACGAGATCGCCGCCGACATGGCCGGCCAGGGCATCCGCTACGCCGAGCTCACCTGCACGCCGTACACCAACGTCAAGGCGGGCATCGCGATCGAGGCGTTCGTCGAGGCGGTCGAGGACGCGCGCGTGGCCGCCCAGCGCGACCACGGGGTGCGGCTGCAGTGGATCTACGACGTGCCGGGGGAGTTCGGCGTCGAGGCCGCTGCCGAGACCCTCACCTACCTCGACGTCGCCCCTCCCAGCCTGGTCGGGTTCGGGCTGGGCGGCCCGGAGGTCGGTGTGCCGCGTCCGCAGTTCAAGCCGTACTTCGACGCCGCGCGCGCGGCCGGGCTGCACTCGGTGCCCCACGCCGGCGAGACCACCGGCCCGCAGACGATCTGGGACGCGCTCGAGCAGCTCGGCGCCGAGCGCATCGGCCACGGCACCTCGTGCACAAAGGACCCGGCGCTGCTGCAGCACCTGGTCGAGCAGGCGGTCCCGCTCGAGGTGTGCCCGACCTCCAACCTCGCCACGCGGGCGGTCGAGCGCCTCGAGGACCACCCGATCAAGGAGATGGTGGCCGCCGGGGCGGTGGTGACGGTGAACTCGGACGATCCTCCGATGTTCGGCACCTGGCTCAACCGGGAGTACGAGATCGCGGCCGACCTGCTCGACCTCGACGCCGACGGCGTCGCCGACCTGGCCCGGACGGCGGTGCGCGCCTCGTTCCTCGACGAGGTCGGCACGCGCGACCTCCTCGGCGAGATCGACGCCTACTGCGCGGACCCGAGCTCCACGCGCTGACCCACGCTGAGCCGGCCCTCGACGTCGAACCGGATCTCGACGGTGCCGGTGACCAGCCCGGTGTCCTCCTGCACGTAGTGCAGCCGCAGGCTGATCGGCTTGAGCGGGGCGGAGTACGGGGTGGAGAACCGGCTGATCGTGGGCCGCTCCTCGACCCCGCCCGAGGTGCCGAGCTGGTCGACCACGGTCCAGCTCACCTTGTCGGTGTCGGTGTTCCACACCACGAAGGGACCGTCGGGGATGTGCCAGTGGCCGTAGGTCACCGACCCCGGGGGGAGGTCGGGGATGCCGTCGTCCCAGGGCTCCGTCTCGTGGCCGCGGGTGGCGCGCAGCAGCGCGAGGTCGTCGATGCCGAGGTAGCCCAGCACCGCGTCGGGCTGGTGGAGGATCACCTGGACCGCGTCCCCGGGGGCCTCCTGCTCGACGAGGGCCCGGGTCTGCGCCCCGCGCTCCGTCGGTGAGACCCCCGACGGGTTGGTCACCATGCCGCCGAACAGCGACTTGAACTCCGGGTCGGACCCGCCGGTGAACGTGAGGCCCCCTGCCTGGACCAGGTTGCGGTCGACCACGGCGACGTCGTCGCGCCCGAGCTGGTCGACGGTCACCTCCGAGTCGTGGTCGCCCTTGACCGCGACGACCGGGATGCCCGGCGAGGCCTGCGCCTCGCCCTTCACGAAGCCCGCCTCGCCGACCGTGCCGTTGGAGCTGATGTCGCCGGACATCGAGCGGGCGACGAAGGTGTCGGGGCCCAGCAGGCGCTGCAGCTCGGCGTACACGCCCTCGCGCACGTGGGTGCCGACCAGGCTGCCCTGCGGGTCGGCCTCCGCCAGGACGACCACCTCCCCGGGGCGCGGGCCGAGACGACCGGCCACGCGGGGCAGCACCTCGATGATCGAGGCGGCCGCATCCTCCTCGTAGGCCGCACCGCGCTCCTTGACGCGGGTGACGTTCTTCTCGATGAACGGCTGCACCTGCTCGGCGACCTCCCGCGCCTGGGGGCTGGTCAGGGCCAGGCCGGGTCGGCCCGGCAGGGGGTAGAGCTCAGGGACGCCGTCGCTGCCCGGCCACTGGGTGTACTGCACGACGGCGACCCCGCTCGAGGCCACCAGCATGGCGATCCCGCCGGCACCGACCACCTGGACGCGGCGCCGGCGTCCCAGCCGTCCCAGACGGGGCGTGAGGATGAGCGTCCAGATGACCCCCCCGGCGGCGCCGAGCAGTCCTGCGCGCACGAGGAAGCCCTCGCCGAAGCGGTCCGAGAGCTGGCGGGCGTAGGCGCGGCCGAGGGCCGCCGGGTCGTTGAGCGACTGCGCGTTGACCTTGAGGAACGCCGGGTCGACGTAGGAGGCGAGCGTGCCGCCGGCGTTGGGCGGACCCGTCACCCGCAGGTCAGCACCGAGACCGAAGGGACCGGTCTGGTCCCAGAACACCGACCCCAGCACGCCGGTGTCGAGCACGGAGTAGCCGTTGTGCACCAGGGTGACCTCGACCGGGACGGTCCCCAGCAGGTCGGGGAAGCGCAGGCTCTCGACCGTGCGCTCGATCGTCAGCGGCGCCGTGGTGGCGGCGGTCAGGAGGCCGAGTCCGAGGGCCCAGCCGGCCCAGGCGAGGGCGCGCCGTGAGCGGGTGCGGTCGCGGTCGGCCATGCCCCAACGGTAGGGGGAGGGGCGATGCCGCGCGGCCGGATGCCCGAGGTCCGACCGACCGGTGGCGCCCCCGGCAGGACTCGAACCTGCGACCAGATCATTAGAAGGGACCTGCTCTGTCCAGCTGAGCTACGGAGGCGGGGGCGCCAGTATGCCGCACCATCCCGGAGGCCCGGTCTGCCCCTCGCCGTGGCCTGGTCCCGTCACCGCCGGGATGACACGATCGGGTCATGAGCGACTCGGACGCCCTGCTCACCCGCTTCGACGCGGTGCGCGCCCACACCGAGCGGCTCGCCGAGCCGCTCTCGCCGGAGGACCAGACGGTCCAGTCGATGCCCGACGTCTCCCCGACCAAGTGGCATCGCGCCCACGTCACCTGGTTCTTCGAGACGTTCCTGCTGGCCGAGGCCGAACCCGGGTTCGCACCCTTCCAGGACCAGTACTGGTTCCTGTTCAACAGCTACTACGAGGGCATCGGGCCCCGCTACAGCCGCCCCCTGCGCGGACTCGTCTCGCGTCCCGGGGCCCACGACGTCGGCCGCTACCGCGAGCACGTCGACCAGCGGGTCGCCGACCTGGTCTCGCGCACCGACGCGGGCACCCTCGAGAAGATGCGACCCGTCCTCGAGCTCGGCTTCCACCACGAGCAGCAGCACCAGGAGCTGCTGCTGATGGACATCAAGCACGTGCTCAGCCTCAACCCGCTCCGGCCGGTCTACGCAGGACAGGCCGCAGCACCGGGCAGGCCCGACCGGCTCGGCTGGGTCTCCTTCGAGGGCGGCCTGGTCGAGGTCGGTCACGACGACGACGGCTTCTGCTACGACAACGAGCTGCCGCTGCACGCGGAGTACGTCGCGCCCTACCGGCTCGCGGACCGGCTGGTCACCAACGGCGAGTGGCTGGCCTTCATGGCCGACGGCGGCTACCACCGCCACGAGCTCTGGCTCTCCGACGGCTGGGGCAAGGTGCAGGCCGAGGGCTGGGAGGCGCCCCTGTACTGGTCGCGCGAGGACGGCGGCGACGGCTGGGTCGAGCACACCCTGCACGGCACGCACCCGGTCGACCCGGCGCTGCCGGTGTGCCACGTCAGCCACTACGAGGCCGACGCCTACGCCACCTGGGCCGGCAAGCGGCTGCCCACCGAGGCCGAGTGGGAGCACGCGGCCCGCACCACGGGCGCCGAGGAGGGACACGTGGCCGACCTCGTCGGCTACCACCCCTCCGCGGCGCCGGCCTCGACCGGCGGGCTGCGACAGATGCTGGGGGACTGCTGGGAGTGGACCGGGTCGGCCTACCTGCCCTACCCGGGCTTCCAGCCTGCGGCCGGCGCGATCGGGGAGTACAACGGCAAGTTCATGTCCGGTCAGATGGTGCTGCGCGGCGGGTGCGCGCTCACCCCGCCGGGGCACACGCGCACCAGCTACCGCAACTTCTACCCGCCGGGCGCGCGCTGGCCCGTGACCGGCGTGCGCCTCGCGGACGGCGTGGTCGGGTGACCCAGCGCCACCGGCGGACCACGACGGCCGACACGACGGCCGGCGAGGGCCGGCGGCGGCACGTCAGCGCAGGGACGCCATCCAGGCCTCGACCGCCGACGGCTCCCGGGGCAGCGCCGCGGAGAGGTTGTGCGCGCCGTCGGCGGTGACCATCACGTCGTCCTCGATGCGGATACCGATGCCGCGCATCTCCTCGGGGACGAGCAGGTCGTCCTCCTGGAAGTACAGGCCGGGCTCGACGGTCAGGCACATGCCCTCGGCGAGCTCACCGCGCGGGTAGACCTCCGTGGCGGCCTGGGCGCAGTCGTGCACGTCCATGCCGAGCATGTGGCTGGTGCCGTGCAGGGTCCAGCGGGCGTAGACCTTGCTGTCGGGCGACAGCGCCTCCTCCGCCGAGCAGGGCAGCAGGCCGAGGTCCTCCAGTCCGTGCGCCAGCACGGTCATCGCGGCCTCGTGCGGCGCCTGGAAGCGCGCGCCGGGCCGGACCTCGTCGATGCCGGCCTGCTGGGCCTGCAGGACGAGGGAGTAGAGGTCGCGCTGCAGCGGGGTGAAGCGCCCGTCGACCGGCAGGGTGCGGGTCACGTCGGCGGTGTAGAGGCTGGTCGCCTCGACGCCCATGTCGAGCAGGACCAGGCTGCCCGGCGTGATCGGTCCGGTGTTCTCGGTCCAGTGCAGGGTCGTGGCGTGACGGCCTCCGCCGACGATCGAGTCGTAGCCGATGTCGTTGCCCATCGCCCGGGCGCGGCGGAAGAACGTGCCCTCGATCCAGCGCTCGCCCAGCTCCAGGGCGCGGTCCCACTCGCGGACGGCGTCCTCGAACCCGAGCGTGGTGATGTCGCAGGCCTCCTGCAGCTGCGCGACCTCCCAGGAGTCCTTGACCAGGCGCAGCTCGGACAGCACGCGGGCGAGCTCGCCGTCGCGGGCGTCGTCGGTGGCGAGGAGCGCGTCGACCCGCGGGTCCACACCGCGCAGGACGCGGGTCTTGGCGTCCCCGCGCAGGTCGTCCTCGAGCCGGTCGAGGTGGCGGCACTCGAGGCCCAGCGAGTCCGAGAGCTCGCCCAGGGAGGGGCGCCGCCCGGCCCACAGCTCGCCGTACACCCGGTCGCGGAAGAACTCGTCGGTGTCGCGCGAGGACCGCGGACGGGCGTAGAGCACGGCCTCGCCGGCAGCCAGGACCAGCACCGCGTCGCTGGTCTGGTTGCCGGTCAGGTAGGTGTGCGCGGTGTGCGGCCGGAAGCGGAAGTCGGTGTCGTTGGAGCGCTGTTTGTAGCCGCCCGCGGGGACGACCAGCCGCTCGTCGGGGAGCAGCTCGCCGAGCTGCGCGCGGCGCCGCTCGGCGGGGTCGGCGACGGGGTGCCGCGGCAGGTCGAGCTCGCGCTCGCCCCAGCCGGTGCGCATGAACGCGGCGTAGGCCGCCGGCACGGCGGGGTCGTGGGACTCGGTGCGCTCCTGCCCGGAGGTCGTCGCGGACGTCGTCTCAGAGATCTGCTCGCTGGTCTCCTCGCTCATGTGCCCACTGTAGGCGCGGGTTCGGCGCGGGTCCCGGTGGATAACCTCGCAGGCATGAGCCAGGCCCCCGGATCCGCCGGCCCCGTCCTTGCCGGCGCGGCCGGTGGGCCGGCGGTGCCGCCCATCCCTCCGACGGTGCGCAAGTACGGCGCCCGCGGCGTGCTCTTCGCCGTCCTGGTCTCGGTCGCGCTCCTGCTCGGTGCCGTCGTGATGGGGTTCGTCCTCGTGGCGAGCGGCGAGCCCCGAGCGATCGGGATCGGGTTCGTGCTGGCCACCGTGCCCGTCGGGCCGCTCCTCGCGGCGTACTTCTGGCTCGACCGCTACGAGCCGGAGCCGACCCGGCTGCTGGTGGTCGCCTTCGCCTGGGGCGCGCTGGTGGCCACGGGCGCGGCGCTCGTGGTGCAGGGGGTCGAGCAGGCCGTCAACGGATCGAGCCAGCAGTGGTCGGCGATCGCGGTCGCGCCGGTGACCGAGGAGGCCGCCAAGGGGCTGTTCGTGCTCCTGATGCTCTGGCTGCGGCGGCACGTGATCGACGGGCTCGTCGACGCCCTGGTCTACGCCGGCCTGGTCGGCGTGGGGTTCGCCTTCACCGAGAACATCCTCTACTTCGCCGGTGCCTACACCGGCGGACCCGAGTTCGGTCCCGGGGGGATCGAGTCGGCCACGTCGCTGTTCGTGCTGCGCGGGATCTTCAGTCCCTTCGCGCACCCGCTGTTCACCTCCGCCACGGCGCTCGGGGTGGCCTGGGCGCTCTCCAGCCGCAGACGGCTCGTGCAGCTGCTCGCGCCGGTCGGTGGGTACGCCGTCGCGGTGGTGCTGCACGCGTGGTGGAACGGCTCGGCGTTCCTCGGGGGCGGGCAGTACTTCCTGCTGACCTACCTGTTCGCGATGGTGCCGGGCTTCGTGGCGATGGTCTCGCTCGCGATCTGGAGCCGGGCCAGGGAGGGCCGGGTGCTGGCCGGTGCGATGCAGGACCTGGCCCGCTACGGCTACCTGTCGCCGGCCGAGCTGCCCGGGCTGATCTCGCTGCGCGCCCGCCGCACCGTCCGCACGCGGGCCGCCGCGCATGGTGGTGCCGAGATGGGCCGGCTCGTGCACGACTACCAGCAGCAGGTGGTCGAGCTGGCCACCCTGCACCAGCGGGTGATGCGCGGGACGGCGCCGCCGGGCTCCCACGAGCGCGGCACGCTCATGGTGCACCGGCTGGCCGCGCTGCGCCGGGCGACGGGGTGGCATCGGTGAGCGCCTCCGAGCAGGACCTCGTCTCCGCCGTCGAGACGCTGCGCGAGGCGCTGCGGGCCGCCGAGCTGCCGCTCGACCTGCCCGAGGCGGCGCGACGTCGTGCCGACCGCCAGGAGCTCCTGGACCAGCTCGAGGACTACGTGCTGCCACGGCTGCGCCAGATCGAGGCGCCGCTGCTCGCGGTGGTCGGGGGCTCGACCGGGGCGGGCAAGTCGACCCTGGTCAACTCGCTGCTCGGCGCTCGGGTGACCGAGCCGGGCGTCCTGCGCCCCACCACCCGCTCGCCCGTGCTCGCCTTCAGCCCGGCGGACGCGCGCTGGTTCGACGCCGGGCGGATCCTGCCCGACCTGGCCCGCACGACCGCACCGACCCAGGACCCGGCCGCCCTGCAGCTCGTGCCCGTCGAGTCCCTCCACGAGGGGCTCGCGGTGCTCGACGCCCCCGACATCGACTCGGTGGAGAGCCGCAACCGGACGCTCGCCGCGCAGCTGCTCGCCGCCGCCGACCTGTGGCTGTTCGTCACCTCCGCCGCGCGCTACGCCGACCAGGTGCCGTGGGACTTCCTCCGCGCTGCGGCCGAGCGCAGCACCGCCGTGGCGATCGTCCTCGACCGCGTCCCTCCGGGCGCCGAGGACGAGGTGTCCCAGCACCTGCGGCAGATGCTCGCCGAGCGTGGTCTCGGTCGCTCTCCGCTGTTCACCGTGACCGAGTCGGCGGTCGACGCCTCCGGGCTCCTCCCGGCCGCCGCGGTCGCCCCGGTGCGGGAGTGGCTGCACGGCCTCGCCGCCGACAGCACGGCGCGCGCGGCCGTCGTACGCCAGACGCTGGACGGGGCGGTGCGGTCCGCAGGCTCGCGCTCGGGCGAGATCGCCGCCGCGCACGCCGCCCAGGTCGACACCGTCGAGCGGCTGCGCGCCGACGCCCACCAGGCCTACCGCTCGGCCGTCGGGCAGGTCGCCGAGGCGTCCGCCGACGGCACGCTGCTGCGGGGCGAGGTGCTCGCGCGCTGGCAGGAGTTCGTCGGCACCGGCGAGCTGCTGCGCTCGCTGGAGACCCGGGTGGGCCGGCTGCGCGACCGCGTCACGGGATTCGTGCGTGGCAAGCCGGTGCAGGCGGAGCGGGTCACGGTGGCGGTGGAGAGCGGCCTGGAGTCGCTGCTCGTGGAGCACGCGGAGTCCGCGGCCGAGCAGGCGGCGTGGGCCTGGGGCTCGGTCGACGCCGGGCGGGGGCTGCTCGCGAGCGGGGGAGAGGAGCTCTCCCGAGCCTCCCGCGGGTTCCGGGCCGAGGCCGAGCGGGCCGTGCGCGACTGGCAGCAGGGCGTGCTCGACCTGGTCCGGCAGGAGGGCGCCGACCGGCGGAGCACCGCGCGCTTCCTCGCCTTCGGCGTCAACGGGCTGAGCGTGGCCCTCATGGTGGTCGTCTTCGCCCACACCGCCGGCATCACCGGGGCCGAGGCCGGCATCGCCGGCGGCAGCGCGGTGATCGGCCAGAAGCTGCTCGAGGCGGTCTTCGGCGACCAGGCGGTGCGCCGTCTGGCCGAGCACGCCCGGCGCGACCTCGCGGCCCGGGTCGAGGAGCTCTACGCCGCCGAGGCGTCGCGCTACGACGCGCTGCTGTCCTCGCTCGGGCTGTCGCCGGAGGCCACCGACGCGTTGTGGGCGGCCTCCCGCGGGCTGGGGCGCCGGTCGTGAAGGACGTCGCGAGGCGTCTGGTCGGGCGCGGTGGTCCCACCCTGGCCGAGCGCGTCGACGCCCTGCGCGTCGTCACCGAGCACGGCCGCGGGCGGCTGCCGGCGGACCTGGTCGCCGAGGCCGAGGGCGTCGTGCGCCGCGCGGGGGAGCGGCTCGCGCTGTCGGGCGACCACACCGTCGTCGCCCTCGCCGGGGCGACCGGCTCCGGGAAGTCCTCGACGTTCAACGCCCTGTCCGGCCTGACCCTCGCCGGAGTCGGCGTGCGGCGACCGACGACCTCCTCGACCGCGGGCGTCGCCTGGGGTGCGCAGGACCCGGTCGCGCTGTGGAACTGGCTCGAGGTGCCCCAGCGCCACCTCGTCCGGCGGGGCGAGACGGGGTGGGCCGACCGGCTCGACGGGCTGGTCCTGCTCGACCTGCCCGACCACGACTCCACCGAGGTGGCCCATCACGTCGAGGTCGACCGGCTGGTCCGCGTGGTCGACCTCATGGTGTGGGTGCTCGACCCTCAGAAGTACGCCGACGCTGCGGTCCACGAGCGCTACCTGCGGCGGCTGTCCTCCCACGCCGACGTGGTCGTGGTGACCCTCAACCACGTCGACGAGGTGCCGCCCGACCGGCGTGCGGACGTGTTGGGCGACCTGCGGCGCCGGCTGGTCGACGACGGGCTGCCGACCGTGCCGGTCGTGGCCACCTCTGCGAGCACGGGGCAGGGCGTCGAGGAGCTCCGCGACCTGGTGGCCCGGCGGGTGCGCGACAAGAAGGCCGTGGCCCAGCGGCTGCGGGCCGACCTGGTGGCCGCCGGCACGGCGCTGCGCGAGGTGCACGGCTCCACCGACCCGGGCACGCTGCGGCGGCCCGAGCGCGCCGAGCTCGTGGAGTCGTTCGCCGATGCCGCCGGGGCGGAGACGGTGGTGCGCGCCGTCGAGCGGGCCGTCGTACGCCGCGGCGGGCAGCACAGCGGCTGGCTGGTCACGTCGTGGCTCTCACGGTTCCGGCCCGACCCGCTCAAGCGGCTCCACCTCGACCTGGGCGAGCAGGGCAAGGAGCTGACCGCGATCGGGCGCGCGTCCGTCCCCGAGCCGACGCGGGTGCAGCGCGCGCGTGTGGACACCGCGGTGCGCGCAGCGGCCGACGCGGTGGGGGCCGACCTGGCTGCGCCGTGGGCGACCGCGGTCCGGCGCGCCTCGACCTCCCGGCTGACCGACCTCAACGACGCGCTCGACCGCGCCGTGGCCGGCGCCGACCTCGGCATGTCGCGCACGCCGCTGTGGTGGCGCCTGACCCGCCTGCTGCAGGTGCTGTTCGCCGCGGCGCTCGTGGCCGGGGCCGTGTGGCTGCTGGTGCTGCTCGTGCTCGGCTACCTCCAGGTGCCCGAGCCGTCGACGCCGCGCCGCTACGGCCTGCCGCTGCCCACCTGGCTGCTGGTCCTCGGGATCGCGGGTGGGGTGGCACTGGGGGTGGTGGGGCGCTTCGTCAACGGCCTGATCGCGCGCTCCCGGGGCCGGCGGGCGCGGCGACGGCTGCACGAGGCGATCGGCGGCGTGGTCGACGACCTCGTCGTGGCCCCGGTCGACCGGGAGCTGGAGGCGCACCGGGCGGTGGGCACGGCCCTGGGCGTGGTCACGGCCCGCTGAGCCCGCCTGAGCCCGCCTGAACCAGGTCTCCTCCCCAGGCGGCCGGACCCTTTCGTGGTCCACAGGCGGTCGGTCCGCGGACCCACGCCCGGTCGTCCTCGGGTTGGCTCGCCGGTGTCCACCTCCGAGCGACAGGAGCACCTGATGAACGACACCCACATCACGCTGCACGGCTGGGTCGGCGGCGAGGTCCGCCACCGCGACGTCAAGGGGGTGAGCGTCTCGACGCTGCGGGTCGGGGTCACCCCGCGCGTGCGCCGCAACGGCGAGTGGGCCGACGGCGAGACCACGTGGTACACCGTGACCGCCTGGCGCGCCCTGGCCGACCGGGTCCGCGACTCGGTCCGCCGCGGCGACGCGGTCATCGTCCACGGTCGCCTGTCCACGCGCTCCTGGACCGACGACAAGGGCGTGCCGGTGACCACCCTCGAGGTCGAGGCGACCTACATGGGCCACGACATGAGCCGCGGCGTCAGCACGTTCGCCAAGGCCAGCCGGCCCGAGGTGGCCGACGGCGACCTCGAGCAGGAGGTGGCGGCGATGGCGGCCGAGACCGCGGGCGAGGCGCCGACGACGACCAGCGGGGGCGTGACGCCCGGCGACCGGCCCATGGGAGACGCGGCCGCGTGACCTGCGGGGCCGGGCTGTCAGGTCGCGCGGGCCGGCCCGTAGGCTGGGTCGCACTATGGCTGAGTACGTCTACACGCTGCGCAACGTGCGCAAGGCCCATGGTGACAAGGTCGTCCTCGACAACGTCACCCTCTCGTTCCTCCACGGCGCCAAGATCGGCGTCGTCGGACCCAACGGCACCGGCAAGTCGTCGATGCTCAAGATCATGGCCGGGCTCGACCAGCCCAACAACGGCGACGCGATCCTCGATCCCGACGCGACCGTCGGGATGCTCCAGCAGGAGCCGCCGCTCACCGAGGGCCGCACCGTCCTGGAGAACATCGAGGAGGCGGTCGGCGACATCAAGGCCAAGCTCGACCGCTTCAACGCGATCTCCGAGGAGATGTCGAGCCCCGACGCCGACTTCGACAAGCTCCTGGCCGAGATGGGCGACCTGCAGACCGACCTCGACCACGCGAGCGCCTGGGACCTCGACAGCCGCCTCGACCAGGCGATGGACGCCCTGCGGTGCCCGCCGCCGGACACGGTCGTCGACCACCTCTCCGGTGGTGAGCGCCGCCGCGTCGCGCTGTGCAAGCTGCTGCTCCAGCAGCCCGACCTGCTGCTGCTCGACGAGCCCACCAACCACCTCGACGCCGAGTCGGTGCAGTGGCTCGAGGGCCACCTCGCCTCCTACCCCGGCGCCGTCCTGGCCGTCACCCACGACCGGTACTTCCTCGACAACGTCGCCAGCTGGATCCTCGAGCTCGACCGGGGCCGCGCGCACCCCTACGAGGGCAACTACACGACGTACCTCGAGACCAAGAAGGAGCGGCTCAAGGTCGAGGGCGCCAAGGACGCCAAGCGGGCCAAGATGCTCGAGCGCGAGCTGGAGTGGGTGCGCTCCAACGCCAAGGCCCGCCAGACCAAGAGCAAGTCGCGTCTCGCGCGCTACGAGGAGATGGCGGCCGAGGCCGACCGGATGCGCAAGATCGACACCTCCGAGATCAACATCCCGGCGGGTCCGCGCCTCGGCGACGTGGTCCTCGAGGCCCACGACCTGGAGAAGGGCTTCGACGGCCGTGTGCTCATGCACGACCTGGACTTCACCCTGCCCAAGGCCGGCATCGTCGGGGTGATCGGCCCCAACGGCGTCGGCAAGACCACGCTGTTCCGGATGATCACCGGTGAGGAGAAGCCCGACTCAGGCGAGCTCAAGGTCGGTCAGACCGTGAAGATCTCCTACGTCGACCAGAGCCGCGGCGGCCTCGACCCGCAGAAGAACGTCTGGGAGGTCGTCTCCGACGGCCTGGACTTCGTCAAGGTCGCCAACTTCGAGATGAACTCGCGTGCCTACGTCGCCTCGTTCGGCTTCAAGGGTCCGGACCAGCAGAAGAAGTCCGGCGTGCTGTCCGGTGGTGAGCGCAACCGCCTCAACCTGGCGCTGACGCTCAAGATGGGCGGCAACATGCTGCTCCTCGACGAGCCGACCAACGACCTCGACGTGGAGACCCTCCAGTCGCTCGAGGACGCGCTGCTGGAGTTCCCGGGCTGCGCGGTCATCACCTCCCACGACCGGTGGTTCCTCGACCGCACCGCGACCCACATCCTCGCCTGGGAGGGCGACGACGAGGACGGCGGCAAGTGGTTCTGGTTCGAGGGCAACTTCGCCGCCTACGAGGCCAACAAGGTCGAGCGCCTCGGCGCCGACGCCGCCCGTCCCCACCGCGTCACCCACCGCCGCCTCACCCGCGACTGACCGGGTCGGCCCCACCGGGCCCCACCGGCCACCGGCGCCACCGGCGCCGCCGTACTCGTGCGGCAGGACTGGCACTCCCCGAGCGAAACTTCGCTCGGGGAGTGCCAGTTTCACTAGGGCCCTAGTGAAACTGAGCCCCCTCAGCCCAGGCGCTCGAGGACCAGCGCCATGCCCTGGCCACCACCGACGCACATGGTGATCAGGCCGGTGGACTTGTCATGGGTCTGCAGCGAGTTCAGCATCGTGGCCTGCAGGCGTGCGCCGGTCATCCCGAAGGGGTGACCGATGGCGATGGCGCCGCCGTTGACGTTGAGCTTGTCCAGGTCGACACCGAGGTCCTGGTAGGACGGCACGACCTGGGCCGCGAACGCCTCGTTGATCTCGACCAGGTCGATGTCGTCGATGGTCATCCCGGCACGTTCGAGCGCCTGGCGCGAGGCCTCGACCGGTCCGAGGCCCATGATCTCCGGCGAGAGGGCGGTCAGGCCGGTGGAGACGATGCGTGCCAGCGGCGTGAGGCCGAGCTCGGCGGCGCGGGTGTCGCTCATGATCACGACCGCGGCGGCGCCGTCGTTGAGCGGGCAGCAGTTGCCGGCGGTGACCACGCCGTCGGGACGGAAGACCGGCTGCAGCTGCGAGACCGCCTCGTAGGTGACGCCGGCGCGCGGGCCGTCGTCGGTCGAGGCCTGGCTGCCGTCGGGCAGGGTGACCGGGCTGATCTCGCGAGCCCAGAAGCCCTCGTTGATCGACTTCTCGGCGAGGTTCTGGCTGCGCACGCCGAACTCGTCGAGCTCCTTGCGCGACAGTCCGCGCATCCGGGCGACGTTCTCGGCCGTCTGACCCATCGCGATGTAGGCATCGGGGAGCTGGCCGTCCTCGCGGGGGTCGTGCCAGTCCTGGCCGCCCTCGGCGTACTCCTTGGTGCGCGCCTCGGCGTCGGCGAACCGCGGGTTGCGGGTGTCAGGGAGGTGGTCGGAGGTGCCCTTGGCGAAGCGGGACACGGTCTCGACGCCCGCGCTGACGTAGACGTCGCCCTCGCCGGCCTTGATCGCGTGGAGCGCCATGCGCGTGGTCTGCACCGAGGAGGAGCAGTAGCGGGTGATCGTGGTCCCGGGCACCTGGTCGAGGCCGAGCAGCACCGAGACGATGCGGCCCATGTTGTTGCCGGACTCGCCGCCGGGCAGGCCGCAGCCGAGGATCAGGTCGTCGATGGTGGTCGGGTCGAGCGCCGGGACCTTGTCGAGGGCCGCCTGCACCATCTGCGCGGTCAGGTCGTCAGGACGCATGTCCTTGAGCGACCCCTTGTTGGCGCGGCCGATAGGGGAGCGGGCGGCAGAGACGATGACGGCCTCGGGCATGGGTGACTCCGTTTCGCTGGGGACACGGGCCACCTCGGCCCGGGCCGCCAGCCTAGTGAGCGGGCCTGCGAGCCCGTCGGGGTGACCTGCGACGATGAGCCGCGTGACCGATGCCGCACCGGACCTGCCGCCCCCGCACGTCTACCGCTGCCCGCTGCGCTGGGCCGACATGGACCTGCTGGGCCACGTCAACAACGTGACCTACGTCGACTACCTGCAGGAGGCGCGGGTCGACCTGCTCCGTGCGCTGGTCGCCGAGGCCGGCCCCGAGGCCGGGCCCCTGCCCGCGGTCTTCGTGGCCCGCCACGAGGTGCAGTACGTCTCCTCCCTGGTGTTCCGCCCCGAGCCGGTCAGCGTCGCGATGCAGGTCAGCGAGGTGCGCGCGGCGTCGTACACCCTCGACAGCGAGGTGTACGACGAGCACGGCGGCCGGCGCCACACCTACCTCCGCGCCCGCTCGGTCCTGGTGCACGTGGACCCCGCCACCCAGCAGGTGCGCCGGATCTCGCCGGCCGAGAAGGCGCTGCTGGGCAGGCACCGCGGCCCGGCCCACGAGCAGCGGCTGGGACCGTTGCTCCAGGACGTCGCCGTGCCGCCGCACGCCTCGACGTACGACGTGCACGTGCGGTTCTCCGACGTGGACCCCAACCGGCACGTCAACAACGTGACCTACTTCGAGTACTTCCAGGAGGCCCGCGTGGGGCTGGTCACGCGGCTCTCCGGCGTCCACTTCGACGACCAGGGCGGCGAGCAGCCCTCACCGCTCGGGTCGCGCGGCCTGGGCCTGGTGGTGGGTCGCACCGACGTGGACTACCGCGAACCGCTGGTGCTGCGCCAGGAGCCCTACGCGCTGCACACGTGGGTCGAGCGGGTCGGACGCTCCAGCTTCGTGGTCCAGGGGGCCGTGGTGGAGGACGGGCGCGTGCTGTCGCGGGGCCGCACGGTCATGGTGGTCATCGACCAGGCCACCGGCCGCTCGACGCCGATCCCGGACGAGAACCGTGCGGTGCTCGAGTCCCGCGAGGCGCGGGGCGAGTGATCAGGCGTTGCGCATGAACTGCGCGGCGTAGGTGACGTAGCCCCAGAGCTTGGCGTCCTGCTCCTCGGTCAACCCGGCCTCGTCCATCGCGGCGCGGAAGTGCCGCAGCCAGTGCTCCTGGGCGATCTCGTCGACGGTGAAGGGCGCGTGCCGCATCCGCAGCCGCGGGTGGCCGCGCTCCTGGGAGTACGTCGTGGGGCCGCCCCAGTACTGCGCCATGAAGAGCGTGAGCCGCCGCTGCGCCGAGCCGTCGGCGAGGTCGGCCTCGGGATACATCGGCCGCAGCACCTCGTCGGTCGCGACGCCCTCGTAGAAGCGGCCAACGAGGCGCTCGAACGTCTCCATCCCGCCGACCTCGTCGTAGAACGTCGGCTCGGCCTCGGGACTCGTCTGGGGCTCGCTCACGCATCCCATTGTCCTCACCCAGCCCAGCGCCCGGACGCGGGGGCGAAGGAGATCTCCGGTCGCCTCCACCCCGAGGTGGGCGTCGGCCCCGGCGACGCCGCTAGGCTGGGCCCCGGACCGACCCCGGACGTGATGGGACCCTGATGACCGACCGCACGACGCCTCGCCGCACCACGCGCCTGCTCCGGACGACGGTCTTCGGCGCCGTGGTGCTCACCAGCACGCTGTCCGCCGGCCCGGCCGGCGCGACGCCGCCCAGCACCTGGCGCGACTCCGACAACCCGTCGGCCGCGCAGGCACTACTGACCATGGGCGGCTGGATCTTCGGCATCATCGCCGTGATCGCGCTGCTCAGCTACCTGCCGGGCATGGTCCGCAGCTCCCGCGGCGACAACGCGCTGACCTTCTCCGAGGACTCGGAGTGGTTCGGCGGCCCGCGCACCGGCGTCGACCAGCAGGCCGACGAGCCCCAGAGCACAGGAGGCGCAAGTGCCCGTTGGTGACGGCTTCACGCCCACGCAGAAGGCGGCGATCGACCGGGCGATCCGGGACGCCGAGACCACCTGCCGCTTCGAGTTCTCGGTGTACGTCGGCCGGGCGGCCGGCGAGCCCCGCGCCTACGCGACCCGGCTGCTGGCCAGCCTGGTCAAACCGGACTGCTCGGTGCAGATCCTGCTCGACCCGGTCGGCAAGGCGCTCGAGGTCGTCACTGGCAGCGAGGTGCGCCGCAGCCTGGCCGACGACGAGGTCAACCTCGTCGTGGCCGAGATGCGCGCCGAGCTGACCGAGGGGCATCTGGTCGAGGCCCTCGTGCGTGGAATCAACCAGCTCGCGGCGTACGCCCGCAAGCCTCCCGCCCTGCACGTGTAGGGCGATGGTTTCACTAGGGCCCTAGTGGAACTGGTACTTCCCGAGCGAAACTTCGCTCGGGAAGTGACAAAGTCACTAGGGCCCTAGTGAAACCGAACCCCTCAGCGGTCCAGCTCGGCGTCCTTCGCCTGGGCGGCCAGCGCGCGGCGCAGGTCGTCGGCCCCCTCGCGGACGTAGCGCACCGACCCGGGGTTGGCGTCGGTCGACGCGATCCAGCCCTCCACGCGCTCGAGCAGCGCCGCATCGGGCGCGGTGCGCGGGAAGAGCAGGGTCAGCATGACCTGGGCGCCGTTGGAGCCCTTGCGCTCCCAGACCGTCTCGGCCATCTGCAGGTAGCGGTCGACGAACGGGGCGAGCACGTCCTCCTGCCCGGCGACCTGGAAGGCGCCGGCGATGGAGCGCTGGGTCTCGTTGGGGACGTCGTCGCGCTCGACCGCGTCGTGCCAGGCGCGCTCCTTGGCCGCGGCCGTGGGCTGCACCGCCTGGGCGGCGGCCGCCCGCTCCTTGCCCGAGATGGTGCGGTCCTGCTCGAGCTGGGCCTCGATCATCGCGTCGTCGGCGCGACCGCCGGCTGCCAGCGAGGTGAGCAGCACCCAGCGCAGGTCGGTGCTCACCTCGAGGCCCTCGAGCGGCGTGCTGCCGTCGTAGAGCCCCTGGACGCGGTCGAGGGACTCCTCGGAGCGAGCGGTGCCGGCCAGGGCGCGGACCAGCGCGAGCTGGTGGTCGCTGCCCGGTGCGGCCTCCTCGACGAGCCGGCGCAGCCCGCTCTCCCAGGCCTCGCGGACCTCGGCGCGGGCGCCGGGAGCGGTGTACTGGTCGACTGCCTGGGTGGCGTAGCGCAGCAGGGCGCCGACCGCGACCAGGTCGGTCTCGGTGGCGACGCCGCGCAGCACCAGGGTGGCGAAGTCGCGTGCGGCCATCTCGCCGTCACGCGTCATGTCCCACGCCGCGCCCCAGCACAGGGCCCGGGCGAGGGAGTCGTCGAGGGCGTCGACGTGCTCGACCAGGGTGGCCAGCGACCGCTCGTCGAGGCGGATCTTGGCGTAGGACAGGTCACCGTCGTTGAGCAGCAGCAGGTCGGGCTGCTCCTGGCCGACCAGGTCGGCGACCTCGGAGGTGGCGCCGGCGATGTCGGTCTCGGTCGACGAACGGCGCACGATGCGTCCGTCGCGCAGGTCGTAGAGCCCGATGCCGATGCGGTGACGGCGCAGCTCGGGGTGCTCGGCGGAGGCGGCCTGACGCACCCGGAGCGCGGTGATCCGTCCGGTGTCGTCGACGTCGAGCTCCGGCGCGAGCGTGTTGACCCCGCTGGTGCGCAGCCACTCGTGCGCCCAGCCGGCCAGCTCGCGGCCCGAGGAGCTCTCGAGCGCCGACAGCAGGTCGGTGAACTCGGAGTTGGCGAAGGCGTGCTGCTGGAAGTAGGCGCGCAGCCCCTCGAGGAACTCGGCCTCGCCCACCCAGGCGACCAGCTGCTTGAGCACCGAGGCGCCCTTGGCGTAGGTGATGCCGTCGAAGTTGACCTCGACCGCCTGCAGGTCGTGGTTGTCGGCGGCGACCGGGTGGGTCGTGGGCAGCTGGTCCTGGCGGTAGGCCCAGTTCTTGCGGGCGTTGGTGAAGCCGGTCCAGGCCTCGGCGTACTTCGTCGCGCGGGTGGCGCTGTGGTGTGCGGCCCACTCGGCGAACGACTCGTTGAGCCAGAGGTCGTCCCACCACTTCATCGTCACCAGGTCGCCGAACCACATGTGCGCCATCTCGTGGAGGACCGTGTTGGCGCGCTGGTCGTAGAACGCGGCGGTCTGGCGCGAGCGCGGGAGGTAGTCGTCGCGCAGCGTCACGCAGCCGGCGTTCTCCATCGCGCCCATGTTGTACTCCGGCACGTAGGCCTGGTCGTACTTCCCGAAGGGGTAGGGGTAGGCGAACGCCTTCTCGAAGAACTCGAAGCCCTGCTTGGTGATCGTGAGCAGCTCGTCGACGTCGAGGTGGTCCTTCATCGACTGGCGGCACAGGTGACCCAGCGGGATCGTGCCGTGCGGGCCCTCGTAGGCGTCGTAGGTGACGTGGTACTCGCCGGCCACGATGGCGGTGATGTACGTCGACATCCGCTCGGTCTGCGGGAAGCGCCACACGGCCTTGCCGTCGCCGGCGGGCTCGGGCTCGGGGGTGGCGGCGTTGGACACCACGGTCCAGCCCTCGGGGGCGGTGACGGTGAAGGTGAAGACCGACTTGAGGTCGGGCTGCTCGAAGGTGGTGTAGACCCGGCGCGCGTCCGGGACCTCGAACTGCGTGTAGGTGTAGACCCGGTCGTCGGCGGGGTCGACGAAGCGGTGGAGGCCCTCGCCGACGCGGCTGTAGCGGCAGTCGGCGACGACCCGCAGCTCGTTGTCCTCGGCCAGGTCGTCGAGCGCGAGGCGGCTGTCGGCGTAGACCGTGGCCGGGTCGAGCGAGCGGCCGTTGAGCTCCACCGAGTGGACGGTCGCCCCGACCAGGTCGGCGAACGTCGAGGCACCGGGCGTGCGGCACGAGAACCGGATCACGGTGGTCGAGGCGAACGTCTGGTCGCCGGTGGTCAGGTCGAGGGTGACGTCGTAGGTGGTGACGTCGATGAGGGCGGACCGGGTCGCGGCCTCGTCGCGGGTCAGGTTCGTTCCGGGCATGGGAGCCATGCTTGCACTGGCGCCCCAGAGCCGCGCCGGGGGGCGCGCGGGGTCCTCCCGCGAGCGGCCGACGTGGGGCATCCTGGCGGCATGCCGGACAACCCCTGGGAGATGATCGCGCGGTCCCAGCGCGCGGCCGTGGGCCTCTTCGTCGACACGATGTCGACGGTGGTCGAGATGGGCAAGGCGGGCGTGACCCGTCCCGAGGAGGTCCTGACCCAGGTCTCCGCGATGGCGTCGGCGATGGGCGACCTGGCCGGGTCGACCGCCAAGCCGCTGGAGTTCTTCCTCGACAGCCAGCGTCAGCTCGCCGAGACGATGGCGGCGTTCGCCGTGCTGCAGCGGCAGATGGCCGAGGTGGTGGAGAGCGCCGCGGCCAGCCACGCCGCGATCGTCGAGGCGCTGGAGCTGATGTCCAACCCGGTCATCGGCGTGGCGCACCGACTGCGCAGCGACGAGCCGCAGCCGCGCCGCAAGCCGCGCGACGAGTGAGGCTCAGCTCTCCCCGGCGATCAGCAGCTGGTCGCCGTCCTGCTCGAGCTGGAGGGTGACCGAGTCGGACTGGCTGCCGCCGTCCTTGCGGGTGTAGGTCACGCCGTAGGACACCACCAGACGCTCCGGGTCGGCGCTGATGTCGCCGGGCGTCGCGGACTCGAACTGCGTCCAGAAGCCCTCGTAGGACCCGAACCCACCGCTCTCCTGCTGGAACCCGGGGGTCAGGCGCTGCCAGGTCGTGGCGGGGTCGGACGGCGCGGTGGCGAGGTAGTCCTCGACGAACGCCCGCATCTCCTGCGCGGTGGGGCCCTGGTCCTGCGTCGGGGAGGGCGACGTCGAGGGGGTGGGGGAGGCGGTGTCCGTCGCGCTGGGCGTCTGCGACGGACCGCCGGTGGCGCCCGGGTCCTGGCCGTCGCTACGCCGAGGATCGCCCAGCCCAGGCCCAGCACCGCCGCCGCGACGACGACGGCCGCGACCAGCGGGCCCACCCGCCGGCGCGAGCGCCGGCGGCCGCGAGGTGGCTCGGGGGCGATGCGCGGCGGCGCCGGTGCCGGGTCGGGCCGGTCGTCGCGGACGGGCGTGGTGAGCGGCGCCGTGCGGGTGGGCTGCTCGAGGCGCCGGGTGGCGCCGGCGGCCACGGGCGGGGTGGCCGCGTCCGGACCGGCCGTCAGCACGTCGCGGACCTGGGCCATCGACCAGCGGGCGTCCTTGTCCCGCGCCATCGTCGACTCGAGCACGGGTCCCAGCCAGCCGGCGTCCGGCAGCCGGGGCGGCTCCTCGTGCACGATGCGGTAGAGCGCGCCGACCACGTTGTCGCCGACGTCGTACGCCGGGTGGCCGGCCAGGGCGTGGAACAGCGTCGCGCCGAACGACCAGACGTCGCTGGCCGGGCTGGCCTGCTCCCCGGACGCCACCTCGGGGGCGAGGTAGGCGGGGGAGCCGGTGACCATGCCGGTCTGGGTCAGGGTCGCGTCGGCGCGGGCGCGGGCGATGCCGAAGTCGGTGATCTTCGCGTCCCCGGCGGGCGTGACCAGGATGTTGGAGGGCTTGACGTCGCGGTGCACGATGCCGCGCTCGTGCGCCGCCGCCAGCGCGTCGGCGACTCCGGCCAGCAGCCGGGCCACCTCGTCGGGGCCGAGCGGGCCGTCCTCCCGGACGATCTGGGCCAGGTTGCGGCTCTCGACGTACTCCATGACCAGCCAGTGCTCGTCGCCCTGCACGGCGAGGTCGAAGACCGAGACGACGTGGGGGTGGTGCAGGGTGGCGGCGAGGCGTGCCTCCCGCTCGGCGCGCTGCAGGTCGGGCGACGAGCCGCCCGGGGCGAGCCCGATGCGCTTGAGGGCGACGGCACGGCCCAGCACCTCGTCCTCGCCGCGCCACACCACGCCCATGCCGCCGCGACCGATCTCGGTGCCCAGCGAGTAGCGTCCGGCGATCACGCGGTCGGGTCCTTCCCTCGGGGACAGGGCGCGGCCCGGTGTGCGCAGACGTGCCCGACCCGGAGGGTCGGAACAGCGTCCACGCGGGAGGCCACGGTCCACCTTGCCGAATGCACCCCCTCCGGCGCACCTCCTGGGGTGTCGGGTCGACCACAGCGCTGGACCGCCGAAGGAATATGACACGTCATCGAGGGGATATGTCTGTCATGACCAGCATCCTCGACCGACCGCAGTCCGCGCGCGACCGAGCCCACCGAGCAGGAGCCGACCTTCTGGTTCGACCCGGCCTGTCCCTGGGCGTGGATGTCCTCGCGCTGGGTGATCGAGGCCGGCAAGGTGCGCGGCTTCACCCCTCGCTTCCAGGTGATGAGCCTGGCCGTGCTCAACGAGGGGCGCGACCTGCCCGAGGACTACGCCGAGCTGATGCAGCGCGCCTGGGGTCCCGTCCGGGTCTGCGTCGCCGCCGCCGAGCGGTTCGGCGACAAGGTGCTGCTGCCGCTCTACACCGCCCTGGGCAACCGGATCCACCTGCAGGACCGCAAGGACGACTGGGACGCCGTGATCGCCGAGGCGCTCGAGGAGGTCGGGCTCCCGGCCACGCTCGCCCAGGCCGCGCACACCGACGAGCACGACGAGAAGGTGCGCGTCTCCCACGAGCGCGGCATCTCCCTGGTCGGCCAGGAGGTGGGCACCCCGGTGATCAAGGTCGGCGACGTGGCGTTCTTCGGCCCGGTGGTCACCCCGGCTCCCCAGGGCGAGGACGCCGGCCGGCTGTGGGACGGCGTCCTGCTCGTGGCGGGCACGCCGGGCTTCTACGAGCTCAAGCGGAGCCGGGAGAAGGGCCCCGACTTCAGCTGACGGGCTGTCCCTAGGATCGGGCCCATGACCCACGTGCTCTCCGCTGTGGCCTGGCCCTACGCCAACGGCCCCCGTCACATCGGCCACGTTGCCGGTTTCGGCGTGCCGTCCGACGTGTTCAGCCGCTACATGCGGATGGCGGGGCACGAGGTGCTCATGGTCTCCGGGACCGACGAGCACGGCACCCCGATCCTCATCGCCGCCGACGAGGCCGGGGTGTCGCCGCAGGAGCTCGCCGACCGCAACCACCGCCTCATCGCGGAGGACCTGTGCGACCTGGGCGTCTCCTACGACCTCTACACGCGCACCACGACCCGCAACCACTACGCCGTGGTGCAGGACCTGTTCACCGGGGTCCACGACAACGGCTACTTCGTCGAGCGGACGACCTACGGCGCGATCTCGCCCTCGACCGGCCGCACGCTGCCGGACCGCTACATCGAGGGCACCTGCCCGATCTGCGGAGCGCCCGGTGCGCGGGGCGACCAGTGCGACACCTGCGGCAACCAGCTCGACCCCCACGACCTGATCGACCCGGTCTCCAAGATCAACGGCGAGACCCCGGAGTTCGTCGAGACCCAGCACTTCTTCCTCGACCTGCCCGCGCTGGCCGACGCGCTCGCGGAGTGGCTCGACGAGCGGGAGGCCAGCGGCACCTGGCGGCCCAACGTGATCCGCTTCAGCCAGAACATCCTCAGGAGATCCGGCCGCGCGCGATGACACGCGACATCGACTGGGGCATCCCGGTGCCGCTGGAGGGGTGGCGCGACAACCCGACCAAGCGGCTCTACGTCTGGTTCGACGCGGTGATCGGCTACTTCTCGGCGAGCGTGGAGTGGGCGCGACGCACCGGCGACCCCGAGCGCTGGCGCGAGTGGTGGAACGACCCCGAGGCGCTGTCCTACTACTTCATGGGCAAGGACAACATCACCTTCCACTCCCAGATCTGGCCGGCCGAGCTGCTGGCCTACTCCGGCAAGGGGGCCAAGGGCGGCGAGCCCGGCAAGTTCGGCGAGCTCAACCTGCCCACCGAGGTCGTCTCCAGCGAGTTCCTCACCATGGAGGGGCGCAAGTTCTCCTCCTCCAAGCGGGTCGTGATCTACGTCCGCGACATGCTTGCGCGCTACCAGGTCGACGCGTTCCGCTACTTCGTCGCCGCCGCCGGGCCGGAGAACCAGGACGCCGACTTCACCTGGTCGGAGTTCGTGCGACGCACCAACGACGAGCTGGTCGCCGGCTGGGGCAACCTGGTCAACCGCACCGCCAGCCTCATCGCCAAGAACTTCGGCGAGATCCCGTCCCCGGGCGAGCTCACCGACGCCGAGCGCGACCTGCTCGCCCGCACCGAGGCGGCCTTCGGCACGGTCGGGGACCTGATCGGGCGTCACCGCCAGAAGCAGGCGATCGGCGAGGCCATGCGCACGGTCGCCGAGGTCAACAAGTACGTCTCGGACTCCGAGCCGTGGAAGCTCAAGGGCGAGGACGAGCGGGAGCGCCTGGCCACCGTGCTGTACGTCGCCGCGCAGGCCGCCACCGACTGCAACGTCCTGCTCAGCCCGTTCCTGCCGCACGCGGCCAACCGGGTCGACGAGGTCTTCGGCGGGGCCGGCGACCTGCAGCCGATGCCCCACATCGAGGAGGTCGAGGACCTCGACGGCGGCCCCGGCTACCCGGTCATCACCGGCGACTACGCCGGCGCTGCCCGCTGGGCCCGGCGCGAGCTGGTCCCAGGCACCCCGGTGGCCAAGCCGACCCCGGTCTTCACCAAGCTGGAGACCTCCGTGGTCGACGAGGAGCTGCAGCGGCTCGAGGCGCAGGGATGAGGGACCCACGCCTGCACCCCCAGGCGGTCGCCGCGCTCGAGGCGGCCGCAGGCCTCGACCCGCTCGCCACGGTGACGGTGGACGAGATCCCCGAGGTTCGCGAGGAGCAGCGCGAGGCCGGTCTGGCCGAGCCCAAGGCGCCGGTGCAGGAGGTCCGTGACCTCGAGATCGGCGGCGTGCCGTGCCGGCTCCACCGTCCCGCCGACGGCACCCTGCCGGTGGTCGTCTACCTGCACGGCGGCGGCTTCGTGCTCGGCGACCTGGAGACCCACGACGCGCAGGCGCGCCGGCTGGCCAACCGCACCGGCTGGGCCGTCCTCGCCGTGGACTACCGCAAGCCGCCCGAGCACCGGTTCCCCGCCGCGCTGGAGGACTCGATCGCCGTGCTCGACGGACTGCTCGCCGAGCCCGCGGCACTCGGCGCCGACCCGCGGCGCGTCGTGGTGGCCGGGGACAGCGCCGGCGGCAACCTCGCCGTCGGGGTCGCCCGGCGGCGTCCGGGCACGCTGGCCGGAGCGCTCCTGGTCTACCCCTTCCTCGACCCGGCGACGGCCTCGGCGTCGTACTCCTCGCTGGACGGCGGGCTCGACCGCGCCGACGCCCGGTGGTTCTGGGGCCACTACCTCCCGGAGGGGCAGGATCCGGCCGACCCCGACGCGGGCCCCGACCTGGCGCCGCTGCACGCGACCGACCTCGCCGCGCTGCCGCCCACCCTGGTGCAGGTGGCCGAGTGCGACACCCTGGCCGACGAGGTCGGCGGCTTCGTGACCCGCGCCCGCGAGCAGGGCGCCCAGGTCGAGGACACCCTCTACGCCGGCATGATCCACGGGTTCTGGCGCCGCCCCGCCGAGTTCGACGCCGCCGGCGACGCACTCGACGAGGCCGCGGCGTGGCTGGCCCGTCTCGGGTGACAGGATGCGCGCCATGCGCGTGCACATCGGCTCCGACCACGCCGGCCTCGAGCTCAAGGACCACCTGGTCGCCTGGTTGACCGGCCAGGGCTACGAGGCGGTCGACCACGGGCCGTTCGTGCCCGACCCGCTCGACGACTACCCCGTGTTCTGCCTGCGTGCGGGGGCCGGCGTCGCCGCCGACCGCGCGGACGGGCTGGACAGCCTCGGGGTGGTCATCGGGGGTTCCGGCAACGGTGAGCAGATGGCCGCCAACAAGGTGCCCGGCATCCGCGCGGCGCTGGTCTGGAGCGAGCAGACCGCCGCTCTGGCGCGTGAGCACAACGACGCCCAGGTGGTCTCGGTCGGCGGGCGGATGCACTCCCTCGAGGAGATGACCCGCTACGTCGAGGTCTTCCTCACCACCCCGTTCTCCGGCGACGAGCGCCACGTGCGGCGCATCGCGATGATGGGGGAGTACGAGCGCACCGGCGAGCTCCCGCCCCTCCCGCCGTCCGCCCGGCGCGATGCCTGAGGGCCACACCCTCCGCCGCCTGGCCGACCGGCTCACCGACGCCTTCGGCGGGCACCCGGTGCGGGTGAGCAGCCCGCAGGGGCGCTTCGCGGCCGAGGCGGAACTGCTCGACGGCTCGGTGCTCGAGCGCGCCGACTCCGCGGGCAAGCACCTGTTCGTCGAGCTGGCGGGGGAGCGCGTCGTCCACGTCCACCTCGGGCTGATCGGGTCCTTCGACGTGGTCGACGTGGTCGACGGGCCGGCGCCGCCGCCCGTCGGCGCGGTCCGGCTGCGCCTCGAGCGCCGAGGCGCCCAGCCGTCGTACGCCGACCTGCGCGGGGCGATCGTGTGCGCCCTGGTGACCCCGCAGGAGGCGGCGGCGGTGCGCGCCAGGCTCGGCCCCGACCCGCTGCGGCCCGACGCCGACCCCGACCGGGCCTGGCAGCGCGTCCGGCGCAGCGACCGCACGATCGGCGACCTGCTGATGGACCAGGCGGTCGTGTCGGGCGTGGGCAACGTCTACCGCGCGGAGGTGCTGTTCCGGCAGCGCATCCACCCGCTGCGGCCGGGCCGGCGGCTGACCCGCAAGCAGTTCCTGGCGGTGTGGGACGACCTGGTGCTCCTGATGGCCGAGGGCGTGCGCACCGGCCGGATCGACACCGTGCGGCCCGAGCACACCCCGGAGGCGATGGGCCGCCAGGCCCGCAAGGACGACCACGGCGGGGAGGTCTACGTCTACCGTCGGCACGACCAGCCGTGCTGGGTCTGCGGCTCACGGGTCCGCACCGAGGTCCTCGCCGGGCGCAACTCGTTCTGGTGCCCCCGCTGCCAGCCCAAGCCGCGACGGGAGACCGGTCCCACCCGCTAGGGTCGACCGGTGATCACGGGCGGTCCGGAGCGCTGGGCGCGGTGGCTCCGCGCCGACGAGCGTGGACTGCGACTCGCGCTCTACCTGGCCGTCCTGGCGATCGGCGTCCTGATGTACACCCACCCCGAGCAGGTCGGGGCGATCGTGCTCATGGTGCCGCTGCTGTGCGGCGCCCTGCTGCTGTCCCCGCGACGCATCCCGGCCTTCGTGCTCAGCGTGGTCGGGGTGCTGGTGGTGCAGACCGCGCTGAGCTTCGGCACGGCCACCCCGACCCGGCGCGTGGTGGGGGTCGCCTCCGCCCTGGCGATGGCAGGTCTCGTGCTGGCGTTCAACCGACGCCGCAGCGCCCTCGGCGTGGCCGGCTACGCCTCCGACGCCCTGCTCACCGAGCTGCACACCCGCCTGCGCCGCCAGGCGGTCATGCCGACGCTGCCGAGCGGCTGGCACGCGGAGAGCGCCCTGCGCTCCGCCGGGCGGCACGCAGTTCGCCGGCGACTTCCTGCTCACCCACCTCGAGCGCGGGGAGCGCCTGCACCTGGTGGTCGCGGACGTCTCGGGCAAGGGGATCGACGCCGGCCCGCGCTCGCTGCTGCTCTCGGGCGCCTTCGGCGGGCTGCTCGCCCGGTCCGACCCGGCCGACTTCCTCGCCGCGGCCAACGACTACGTCTGGCGCCAGGAGTGGAACGACAGCTTCGCCAGCGCCATCCAGCTCACCCTCGACCTGCGCACGGGCGACTTCGTGCTGCGCTCCGCAGGGCACCCGCCGGCGGTGCACCTGCAGGCCGGCTCCGGCCGGTGGGCGGTCTACGAGGACTACGAGGGGCCGGTGCTCGGAATCGTCGAGGACGCGGCGTACGACGCGGTCGTCGGTCGCATGCTGCCCGGCGACGCGCTCTTCCTCTTCACCGACGGGCTGGTCGAGCAGGCCCGGCGCGACCTGTCCATCGGCCTCGACAAGCTCATCGGCGAGGGCGAGCGGCTCGTCGCCCGCGGGTTCGAGGGGGTCGCGACCCAGCTGGTCGAGCGGCTCGGCGCCCGCTCCGACGACTGTGCGCTGGTGGTCCTGCACCGCTTCGCGGCCGGCTCGGGACGCCAGGTCCCGGACGTGGAGCGGATGACGGGAATCGAACCCGCGTAGCCAGTTTGGAAGACTGGGGCTCTACCATTGAGCTACATCCGCGAGGCCCCGGACCGGACGGGATCGTCCTCCGCAGGGCGCGCCGGACATCTTTCCACACCGCCCGTGCGACGCCCGACGCGGACGTCGTTTCGACACCCACCGGACCGCTGACTAGACTCCGGTGGGTTGCCCATCGTGTCCACGAGGGTGTCAACGACGGGGCGTAGCGTAGTGGCTAGCGCGCCTGCTTTGGGAGCAGGAGACCGCAGGTTCGAGTCCTGTCGCCCCGACTCCCGCCGTCATCGTCACCGGCTGTGGGCACCACGGCCCCGCAGGGACAGAGACCTGCACGGCCTGCCTGAGACACACACCGAACGAGGAGTACATCTGTGAAGAGCGCCGTCGAGACTCTGAGCCCCACCAGGGCCAAGCTCACCGTCGAGGTGCCCTTTTCCGAGCTGAAGCCCAGCCTGGACGCCGCCTACCGCAAGATCGCCCAGCAGATCTCGGTGCCCGGCTTCCGCAAGGGCAAGGTCCCGGCGGCGATCATCGACCGCCAGGTCGGCCGCGGAGCGGTCCTCGACGAGGCGATCAACGACGCACTTCCCCAGCTCTACGTCCAGGCGCTGCAGGAGAACGACCTCGAGCCGCTCGCCCAGCCGGAGGTCGACATCACCCGCCTCGAGGACAACGACACCCTGGAGTTCACCGCCGAGGTCGACGTGCGCCCGACCCTCGAGCTGCCCGACCTGACCGGCCTCGAGGTCTCGGTCCCCGACGCCGTGGTCACCGACGAGGACGTCGAGACCCAGGTCGAGGCGCTGCGTGAGCGCTTCGGCACCCTGGTCGACGTCGACCGTGCGGCCGCCGAGGGCGACTTCGTCGTGCTCGACCTGGTCGCCACCACGGACGGCGAGCCCGTCGAGGGCGGCGAGGCGTCCGGCATCAGCTACCAGATCGGCAGCGGCGGCATGATCGACGGCCTCGACGAGGCCGTCACCGGCCGGTCCGCCGGCGACGAGACCAGCTTCGAGTCCACGCTGGCCGGCGGCGACCTGGCCGGCGAGGCCGTGCAGATCGCGGTGACCGTCAGCGCGGTCAAGGAGCAGCAGCTGCCCGACCTCGACGACGACTTCGCCCAGATGGCCTCCGAGTTCGACACCGTCGCCGAGCTGACCGACGACGTCCGCGTCCGCCTGGCCAACGGCAAGCGTCTCGAGCAGGCCGCCGCGGCCCGCGACGCGCTGGTGGAGAGGATCCTCGACCTGGTCGAGGTGCCGATCCCCGAGACGCTGGTCGAGTCCGAGGTCCAGGCCCGCCGCTCCAACATCGAGCAGCAGCTGTCCATGCAGGGCCTGGAGCTGCAGGCCTACCTCGACTCCGAGGAGCAGACCATCGACGAGTTCGAGGGCGAGCTGGAGAAGTCCGCGCGCGACTCGGTCGCCGCGCAGTTCGTCCTGGACCAGCTGGCCAAGAGCCAGGAGGTCCAGGTCGAGCAGCAGGAGCTGACCGAGCACATGATGCGGCGCGCGCAGCAGTCCGGCCAGAACCCCAACGAGTTCGTCAAGCACATGGTCGAGCACAACCACGTGCCCGAGCTGGTCGCCGAGATCGTCCGCGGCAAGGCGCTGGCCTCCCTCGTGGAGCAGGCCACCGTCACCGACGAGTCCGGCCACGTGGTGGACCTGGCGAACCTGCGCGGCGACGGCACGCTCGGCTCGCCCGGCGAGACCGACGGGACCGACGGGACCGACGAGACGACCGACGGGACCGACGAGACGAGGGGACGCAGCGGAGCGCGAGGAGGCCTGACCGGCGCGTCGCCTTGTCAGTGCACACCCGTGCACTGAACAATCGAGCGGGTGAGCACCCAGCCCCTCGACCTGCCGGGTGGCGCTCGGCTGGTCCGCCCCGACGGACCGGCTGAGCCCCCCGCGGTCCTGCCCGCGCAGCCCGGCGTCGTCGACGCGCTCGCGCTCGCCGCGACCTACGCCGACGAGATGCTCGTGGGCACGGCCCGCGACACCCACCGGGCCGTCGCCGACCGGGTCTTCGGGATCGCCGAGCGGATCGGCGCGGGGCCGGCCGTGGCCGGACCGCGGCGGCTGCACGACGGGGTCGCGGCGACCGTCTACGGCTCGATCACCCTCTCGCTGCGGGCATCCGGGGGCGGACTGGCCCGGCTCTCTCGCGCCGGGGTCCCCGGTCCTGCGCTCGACGGCAGCGCGTCCGGGCGTGCGGTGCACGCCGCCGTCAACGGGCTGGTCGGCGAGAGGCTGAGCCAGGAGCACCCCCACCTGGCGCTGCCGCTGACCGTCCGCGTGGACGGTCGCAGCGTGCCGGTCGAGCGCGAGGCGCTGCGTCGCGCCTTCCCGCACGCCGGGGAGCGGGTGCTGGTCTTCGTCCACGGTCTGGGGGAGCACGAGGGCATCTGGGACCTGCGACGGGAGGAGACCGGCGGCTCCTACGGCTCGCGGCTGGAGATGGCGGCCGGCTGGACGCCGGTCTACCTCAGGGTCAACACCGGCATGCCGGTGGCGTACAACGGCGTGTCCCTGACCGCCCTGCTCCAGCAGCTCGTCGACGCCTGGCCGGGCCAGGTCCGCCGGATCGCGCTCGTCGGGCACTCGATGGGTGGGCTGATCATCCGGGCCGCCTGCTCGGTGGCCACGGAGCACCCGCAGCCCTGGGTCGCGCGCCTGAGCGACGTGGTCACGCTCGGCACCCCCCACCTGGGCGCCGACCTGGCCAAGGGGGTCGGGCACGGCGCGCGGTTCCTCGGCCTGACCGCGGAGTCGGCCGCCTTCGGCCGCATCCTCGACCATCGCTCGGCCGGCATCCGCGACCTCGAGCACGGACTGCCCGAGCTCCCGCCGCTGCCGCACGTGCGCTACCGCCTGGTCTCGGCCGCCATCGGCTCGCCCCGGAGCCCCCTGGGCCGGCTGCTCGGCGACCTGCTGGTGCGACGCGGCTCTGCCACGGGGCAGTCGCGGCCCTTCAGCCGCCGGATGCTGCGGCTGTTCCCCGACGCCGACCTGCTGCACGTGCCCCACACCGACCACTGGGGCCTGCTCAACCACCCCGAGGTCCACCGCGCGATGACACACTGGCTCGCGTGACCCGCCAGGCGACCCCCCAGGGACCACCCACGACGAGGGACCCGCGGCGCGAGCTGCGGGCCGAGGTGGAGCTCGACGCTCCCCGCGAGGTGGTCTGGGCGGTGCTCACCGACCTCGACCGCATGCCGCGCTGGAGCCCCGAGCTGGTGCGGATGAGCCCGCTGCTGCGTGGCGGACTGCGGGTCGGCCAGCAGTACCTCGGCCTCAACCGGCGCGGCCCGGTGGTCTGGCCCACCCGCAACGTGGTCGCCGCGCTCGCACCGGGCAGCCTGCTGGCATGGGACACCGTCTCCAGCGGCGCCCGCTGGATCTTCGAGCTGACCGACCTCGAGGCCGGAGGCACCCGGCTGGTGCAGCGCCGCCAGGTGCCGCGCGACCTCACCCTCGGCTCGCGCCTGGTCACGCCCCTGCTCCTGGGCGGCACCGCCGCGCACGCCGACGAGCTGGAGGCGGGCATGCGCACCACCCTCGAGCGGCTCCGCGCGGAGGTCGAGGGCCGGTCCTGAGCCGACTCGTCCGCTGTCCGCGAACACGGGGGGATTGGCCGTGGAACTGTCCGGTGCGGCGGCTAGGGTCGGACCCGTGACTGACATCTCGATGAATGCCGGGGCAGCGTCGTACGGCCTCGACGACAACGTCTACCAGCGCCTGCTGCGCGAGCGGATCGTCTTCCTGGGGTCGGAGGTCCGCGACCAGAACGCCAACGCGATCTGCGCGCAGATGCTGCTGCTCAACGCCGAGGACCCCGACGCCGACATCTTCCTCTACATCAACTCGCCCGGCGGCTCCGTCGACTCGGGCATGGCGATCTACGACACGATGAACTACATCTCCAACGACGTCGCGACCGTGGCCATGGGCCTCGCGGCCTCGATGGGGCAGTTCCTGCTGTGCGCCGGTGCGCCGGGCAAGCGCTACGCGCTGCCCCACGCCCGGATCATGATGCACCAGCCCTCCGGGGGCATGGGCGGCTCGGCCTCCGACATCAAGATCCAGGCCCAGCAGTCGCTGCACATCAAGAAGGTGCTGTTCGAGCTGATCAGCCAGCACACCGGTCAGCCGCTGGAGCAGGTCGAGACCGACGCCGACCGCGACCGCTGGTTCACCGCCGACCAGGCCAAGGACTACGGCTTCATCGACAAGGTCGTGGCCAACGCCGGTCAGGTCGCCGAGCAGGGTCGCCCCGCCCACAACTCCAAGAACGAGGACTGACGTGAACTACTACATCCCGCAGTGGGAGGAGCGGACGTCCTACGGCTTCCGCCGCATCGACCCCTACGCCAAGCTGTTCGAGGAGCGCATCATCTACCTCGGCACGCCGATCTCCGACGACGTGGCCAACGCGGTGATCGCGCAGCTGCTGTGCCTGCAGTCGATGAACCCCGACCAGGACATCAGCATCTACATCAACAGCCCCGGTGGCTCGTTCACCGCGCTGACCGCGATCTACGACACGATGCGCTTCATCAAGCCCGACATCCAGACCGTGTGCCTGGGCCAGGCGGCCTCCGCCGCGGCGATCCTGCTGGCCGCCGGCACGCCCGGCAAGCGCATGGCGCTGCCCAACAGCCGCATCCTGATCCACCAGCCCTACACCGAGGGCTCCTACGGCCAGGCCTCCGACATCGAGATCCAGGCCAACGAGATCCTGCGCATGCGCGAGCTGCTCGAGCAGATGATCGCCGACGCCTCGGGCAAGAGCGCCGAGGAGGTCAGCAAGGACATCGAGCGCGACAAGATCCTCACCGCCGAGCAGGCGATGGAGTACGGCCTGATCGACTCGATCCTGCAGTCGATGAAGGAGCTCCCGGCCTGACCCGCCGGAGGCTCCCCCCTCCGACCCAGCCCGACCCAGCCCGACCAGCCCCAGAAGGACAGGTCAACCATCGTGTCCCTGTCCCCAAGAGGCCCTCGGCGAGGTAATTTCCTCCCAGGCCCTCGGCCCAGCCCGTCGGTCCCGCGCTCCGGGACCGGCCCGACATGATGAGGAGGCGTGCCTGTGGCACGCATCGGTGACGGCAGCGACCTGCTCAAGTGCTCTTTCTGCGGCAAGAGCCAGAAGCAGGTCAAGCGGCTGATCGCAGGTCCTGCGGTGTACATCTGCGACGAGTGCATCGACCTCTGCAACGAGATCATCGAGGAGGAGCTGACCGAGGGCACCGAGGTCGGCCTCGACGAGCTGCCCAAGCCGAAGGAGATCTTCGACTTCCTCAACAGTTACGTCATCGGCCAGGAGAACGCCAAGAAGTCGCTCGCGGTGGCGGTCTACAACCACTACAAGCGCGTCCAGGCCGGCGTCGGCGTGGGCGCCCACCGCGCGCGCGGCGAGGACGCGGTCGAGCTGGCCAAGTCCAACATCCTGGTCATCGGTCCCACCGGCTGCGGCAAGACCTACCTCGCCCAGACCCTCGCCCGCATGCTCAACGTGCCCTTCGCGATCGCCGACGCCACGGCGCTGACCGAGGCCGGCTACGTCGGCGAGGACGTCGAGAACATCCTGCTCAAGCTGATCCAGGCCGCCGACTACGACGTCAAGAAGGCCGAGACCGGCATCATCTACATCGACGAGATCGACAAGGTCGCCCGCAAGGCGGAGAACCCCTCGATCACGCGCGACGTCTCCGGCGAGGGGGTGCAGCAGGCGCTGCTCAAGATCCTCGAGGGCACGACCGCCTCGGTCCCCCCGCAGGGCGGCCGCAAGCACCCCCACCAGGAGTTCATCCAGATCGACACCACGAACATCCTGTTCATCGTGGGCGGTGCGTTCGCCGGGCTCGAGCAGATCGTCGAGCAGCGCATCGGCACCAAGACCCTCGGCTTCGGCGCCAAGCTGCCGACCAAGGAGGAGAAGGACCTCGACCGGATCTTCTCCGAGGTCATGCCCGAGGACCTGCTCAAGTTCGGGCTGATCCCCGAGTTCATCGGGCGCCTGCCGGTCATCGCCACGGTCGAGAAGCTCAACCGCGAGGCGCTGGTCCAGATCCTCACCGAGCCCCGCAACGCCCTGGTCAAGCAGTACCAGAAGCTCTTCGACCTCGACGGCGTCGAGCTGGAGTTCACCCCCGACGCCATCGACGCGGTCGCCGACCAGGCGATGCTGCGCGGCACCGGTGCCCGCGGCCTGCGCGCGATCATCGAGGAGGTTCTCCTCCACGTGATGTACGACGTCCCGTCGCGCGACGACGTCGAGAAGGTCGTGGTGACCGAGGAGGTCGTCCGGGACAACGTCAACCCGACGCTGGTCCCGCGCGCCGCGGCGGCCAAGAAGAAGAAGTCCGCCTGAGCCGCGTCACCTCGCCCGACCACCGGCCCTCCCCGAGATCGGGGAGGGCCGCTGCCGTCCGGGCGGGCTGCGCGGTCAGCTCTCGGCGGTGACGACCTGGGCGCGAGCGGTGAGGGCCTCGCCGTCGGACTCCTGCAGCGTGAGGCCACCGATGACCTTGAGCGCCGCGCACAGGTCCTCGCTCGCCGCGCCCACCTGAGCCAGCGTGGTGGCGGGGCCGGACACGACCGCGTCGGTGAGCTCGGTGCGCATGGAGACCTTGGCCGACGACTTGATGCCGCGCAGGGCCGCGAGCGCCTCGCCGACGGCGTCCAGCACCGCGGGGTCACCGCCAAGGTCGCCCAGCTCGGCGGTGGTGGGCCAGGGCTGGTGGTGCACCGAACCCTCCTGCCACCACGACCACACCTCCTCGGTCACGTAGACCAGGAACGGCGCGAGCAGCCGCAGCTGCACGTGCAGCGCCGTCGCCAGGGTCGCCCGGGCGGACCGCGCGGCCTCCTCGCCCCGCGCGCCGTAGGCCCGCTCCTTGACCAGCTCGACGTAGTCGTCGCAGAAGGACCAGAAGAACCGCTCGGTCACCTCGAGCGCGGTGGTGTAGTCGTACGCCGCGAACGCGGCGGTGGCGCGCTCGACCACCCGGGCGAGCCCGGCGAGCAGCGCGCGGTCGACCGGGTCGGTGGCCGCCGACGGGTCGACCTCGCCCGCACCGGGCCCGCTGAGCACGAACTTGGAGGCGTTGAGCACCTTCATCGCCAGCCGGCGCCCGACCTTCATCTGGGACTCGTCGAAGGGCGAGTCCAGACCCGGGCGGGCGGTGGCGGCGCGCCAGCGGACGGCATCGGCGCCGTACTTGTCGAGGATGTCGGTCGGGACGACCACGTTGCCCTTGGACTTCGACATCTTCTTGCGGTCGGGGTCGACCACGAAGCCGGACATCATCGCGTGGGTCCACGGCACCACGCCGTGCTCGAAGTGGGAACGCACGACCCGCGAGAACAGCCACGTGCGGATGATGTCGTGGGCCTGGGTGCACAGGTCCATCGGGAAGACGCGGGAGAACAGGTCGTCGTCGCTCTCCCAGCCGCCGGCGATCTGCGGGGTCAGGGACGACGTCGCCCAGGTGTCCATCACGTCGGGGTCGCCGATGAAGCCGCCGGGCCGGCCGCGCTGGTCGGGGGAGTAGCCCGAGGGCGCATCGGTCGACGGGTCGAGCGGCAGGTCGGCCTCGCGGGGCAGCAGCGGGTGGGCGTAGTCGGGCTCGCCCTCCTGAGAGAGCGGATACCACACCGGGAACGGGATGCCGAAGAACCGCTGGCGCGAGACCAGCCAGTCGCCGTTGAGCCCGCCGACCCAGTTGTCGTAGCGGTGGCGCATGTGCGGCGGCAGCCACTGCAGCTCCGAGCCGCGCTCGACCAGCTCGTCGCGCAGTGCCGTGTCGCGGCCGCCGTTGCGGATGTACCACTGCCGTGTGGCGACGATCTCCAGCGGCTTGTCGCCCTTCTCGTAGAAGTTCGTCATCCGCTGCGTGGGCTTGGGCTCGCCGTCGAGGTCGCCGGAGCCGCGCAGCAGGCCCACCATCGCCTCGCGGGCGGAGAAGGCGGTCTTGCCGGCCAGCTCGGCGTACGCCGTGGCGGCGGGCTCGGCGGCGAGCCACTCCGGGGTCTCGCGGTGCAGGCGGCCGTCCCGGCCGACCACCGTGCGCACCGGCAGGTCGAGCTCGCGCCACCACTGCACGTCGGTGAGGTCGCCGAAGGTGCAGCACATCGCGATGCCGGCGCCCTTGTCGGGCTCGGCGGCCGGGTGGGCCAGGACGGGGATCTCCACGCCGAAGACCGGCGAGGTGACGGTCGAGCCGAACAGGGGTCGGTAGCGCTCGTCGTCGGGGTGGGCGATCAGCGCCACGACCGCGGGGATCAGCTCGGGACGCGTGGTCTCGATGTGGACCGGCCCCTGGGGCCCGTGGAAGGCGACCCGGTGGTAGGCGCCGGGGTACTCCCGCGCCTCGAGCTCGGCCTGCGCGACCGCGGTCTGGAAGGTGACGTCCCACAGCGTGGGCGCCTCCTGCAGGTAGGCCTCGCCGCGGGCGAAGTTGCGCAGGAACGCCCGCTGGGACACGGTCTGGGCCCGCTTGCCGACCGTGGTGTAGGTCTGTGACCAGTCCACCGACAGGCCGAGCTGGCGCCACAGCGACTCGAAGGCCTTCTCGTCCTCCTGGACCAGCTCCTCGCACAGCTCGACGAAGTTGGGCCGGCTGATCGGGACCTGGCGCTTGGGGTCCGGCTTCTCCGGCGCGGTGAAGTCGGCGTCGTAGGGCAGCGACGGGTCGCAGCGCACGCCGTAGTAGTTCTGCACCCGGCGCTCGGTCGGCAGGCCGTTGTCGTCCCAGCCCATCGGGTAGAAGACCTCCTTGCCGCGCATCCGCTGGAAGCGTGCGACCAGGTCGGTGTGGGTGTAGGAGAAGACGTGGCCGACGTGCAGCGACCCGGAGACGGTCGGTGGCGGCGTGTCGATGGCGTAGACCTGCTCGCGCGGCTTGGTGCGGTCGAAGCGGTAGGTGTCCTGCTCCTTCCACCGCTGCGACCAGGTCGCCTCCAGGCCCTCCAGCGCCGGGCGGTCCGGTACGACGACGCCGCGGTCGGGCGTCGTCGTGTCGGTGGCCGGGGGCTGGGTCTGTGTCATGGGCCGAATCCTACGAAGGCCGCGCGGGGCGTCGCGAACCAGTTCACCCGGCCGGGTCGCGCGAGCGGGGCCGGGTGCACGGGACCGCCCTAGACTCGAGGGGACATGGAGCACACCCCGCAGCCCCCCGAGTCCTACGCCGAGGTCGAGGCGACGCTGCTGCGTCGCTGGCCCGAGCATCGCCTCGAGCCCGGCCTCGACCGCATCCAGGCGCTGGTCGAGCTGCTCGGCGACCCGCAGGGGTCCTACCGGGTCGTGCACCTGACCGGCACCAACGGCAAGACCTCGACGGCCCGCATGGTCGACCGGCTGCTGGTGGCCGCGGGCCTGCGGACCGGTCGGTTCACCAGCCCCCACGTGGAGTCGATGACCGAGCGGATCAGCCTCGACGGCGAGCCGGTCGACGAGGAGGCGTTCGTGCGCGCCTTCGCCGACGTCGCGCCGTACCTCCAGATGGTCGACGACACCGAGGCCCACCCGGTCAGCTTCTTCGAGGCGAGCGTGGCGATGGCCTTCGCGGCGTTCGCCGACGCCCCGGTCGACGTGGCGGTGGTCGAGGTCGGCATGGGCGGGGCCTGGGACGCCACCAACGTGGCCGACGGCGACGTCGCCGTGGTGACGCCGGTCGCGGTCGACCACGCGCGCTACCTCGGCGACCGGCCGGAGGTCATCGCGGTCGAGAAGTCCGGGGTCATCAAGCCCAACGCCCAGGTCGTGGTCGCCCACCAGAGCGACGAGGTGATGGCGGTGCTGGCCGAGCGCTGCCGCGAGGTCGGCGCCACCATGCTGGTCGAGGGCCTCGACTTCGGCGTCGTGCAGAGCGTCCCGGCGGTCGGGGGCCAGCTGATGAGCCTGCGCGTCGGCGCGCTGGCCTTCGACGACGTCTTCCTGCCGCTGTTCGGTCGTCACCAGGCGCAGAACGCCGCGGTCGCGCTCGCCGCGGTCCACGCGCTCCTCGGCGACGGCGCGCTCACGGGTCAGGTCGTGGGAGAGGCGTTCACCGGCGCGACCTCGCCCGGGCGCATGGAGGTCGTGCGGCGCGGCCCGACCGTCCTGCTCGACGCGGCCCACAACCCGCACGGCGCGGAGGCGGCGGTCGAGGCCGTCCGCGACTTCTTCACCTTCGACCCCCTGGTCGGGGTGGTCGGCGTGATGGCCGACAAGGACGTCGAGGCGTTCCTGGCCGTCCTCGAGCCGGTGCTCTCCGAGATCGTGTGCACCGAGAACTCCACCCCGCGGTCGATGCCGGCCCACGAGCTGGCCCAGGTCGCCGCCGACATCTTCGGCGAGCACCGCGTGCGCGTGGCGCCCCGCCTCGACGACGCGATCGAGCAGGCCGTCACCCTCGCCGAGACCGGCGGCTCGTTGGGGGAGTCGATCGGCTCCGGGGGCGTGCTGGTCACCGGTTCCGTGGTCACCGTCGGCGAGGCACGCATCCTGCTGCGGCGCACCGGCGCCAGGGACGGCGAGCGATGACCTACATCCAGCGCAGCATGTGCGCCGGCATCCTCATGCTCCAGACGATCGCGCTGGTGCCGTTCGCGGCCGTGCTCCTGCCGTTGACCGACCTGGCCACCGGCACCGCCGTCGCCCTGGGGGTGGGCCTCCCGCTGGCGAGCCTGGTCGCGGCCGGGATGCTGCGCACCCGCGCGGGACAGTGGTTCGGCTGGGCGGTCGAGGTCGCCACCGTGCTGACCGGTCTGGTCGTCCCGCTCATGTGGGGCCTCGGCCTGGTCTTCCTCGCGCTCTACGCCGGCTCGTGGGCCCTCGGCCGCAAGATCGACCGCGAGCGTGCCGAGCGCACCGCGGCCTGGGAGGCCGAGCAGGCCGAGCAGTCCGAGCAGCCCGAGCAGGCCGCGTCGGCGGAACCGACGCAGGGCCACTAGGCTCCGCCCCATGTCCGATCACCCGATCCAGCGCACGCTCGTCCTGCTCAAGCCCGACGCCGTCAGGCGCGGACTCGTGGGCGCGCTCGTGTCCCGCTTCGAGACCCGCGGTCTGCGCATCGTCGCGATGGAGCAGCGCACGATCGACGGGGACCTGGCCGACCGGCACTACGCCGAGCACGTCGACAAGGCGTTCTACCCGCCGCTGCGCGACTTCGTGACCTCCGGTCCGCTGGTCGCCCTGGTGCTGGAGGGCGACACCGCGGTCGAGGTGGTCCGCGGCATCAACGGCGCCACCGACGGCCGCAAGGCCGCGCCCGGCACCATCCGCGGCGACTACGCGCTGTCCAACCGCGAGAACCTCGTGCACGGGTCGGACTCACCGGAGTCTGCCGCCCGCGAGATCGGGATCTGGTTCCCCGGCCTGGCCTGAGGCGGCCGCCGCGGGCGAGAGCCGGTCCAGCCCGCGCAACGCCGGCCGCAGCTGCGGGCTGAGCGTCGCCACGGCGTACGCCGACCCGACGGCCAGCAGCGCCGGCGCCAGGCCGGTGCCCCAGGCGACGTCGGCGGCCATCGCCGCGAAGCGGGAGAGCCGGTCGCCCCACCGTGAGGCCAGGACGCACAGGCGGCGTCGACCAGCAGCGCCCGCGCCGGCCCGGCCGCGCGGGCCACCACCCGCCCCGCTGCGGTCTTCGCGAGGCGCCGTCGCACGGGTCCGGGGTCGCGTGCGTGTCCTGCCGGGATGAGGGCAGGCCGCTCCCTACGCTTCCCGGGAGACGCGTGTGACGCGAGTGCTACGGGAGTGCGGAGCAGGGATGGCGAACAGCTTCATCGGCCGGGACATGGCGGTCGACCTCGGGACGGCCAACACCCTGGTCTACGTCCGGGGCAAGGGAGTCCTGCTCGACGAGCCGAGCGTGGTCGCGCTCAACACCTCCACCGGCGAGGTGCTGGCGGTCGGTCACGAGGCCAAGCGGATGCTGGGCCGCACCCCGGACAACATCACCGCGATCCGACCGCTCCAGGACGGGGTGATCGCGGACTTCGACGCCACCGAGCAGATGCTCCGGTTCTTCATCCAGCAGGTGCACCGCCGCCGCTACTTCGCCAAGCCCCGCCTGGTGATCTGCGTGCCGAGCGGCATCACCGCGGTCGAGCAGCGCGCGGTCAAGGAGGCCGGCTACCAGGCCGGCGCCCGCCGGGTCTACATCATCGAGGAGCCGATGGCCGCGGCCATCGGCGCGGGCCTGCCGGTGCACGAGGCGACCGGCAACATGGTCGTCGACGTCGGAGGCGGCACCACCGAGGTGGCGGTGATCTCGCTGGGCGGCATCGTGACCAGCCTGTCGATCCGCACCGCCGGCGACGACCTCGACCAGTCGATCATCGCCTGGATGAAGAAGGAGCACTCGCTCATGCTGGGCGAGCGCACCGCCGAGGAGATCAAGATGACCCTCGGCACCGCGTTCCCGCTGACCAAGGAGCCGGAGGCCGAGATCCGCGGACGCGACATGGTCACCGGCCTCCCGCGCACCGTGGTGGTCTCCAGCAGCGAGGTCCGCCACGCGATCGAGGAGCCGCTCAACGACATCGTCGACGCGGTGCGCACCACCCTCGACCAGACCCCGCCCGAGCTCGCCGGCGACATCATGGACCGCGGTCTGGTGCTCACCGGCGGCGTCGCGCTGCTGCGCGGCCTCGACGAGCGCCTGCGCCACGAGACCGGCATGCCGGTCCACGTCGCGGAGGACCCGCTGCACTCGGTCGCGCTCGGCGCGGGCAAGTGCGTGGAGGAGTTCGAGGCGCTCCAGCAGGTGCTCGTCACCGAGAACCGACGCTGAGGAGGACCGGATGTCGCCTTCCCCCCGCACCCGGCGCCCCCTGACCAAGGAGGACCGCAGGCGTCGCGGCTCGCGCTCGCTGCTCGCGGTGCTGTCCCTGGCCAGCGTCACGGTGATGGCCGTCGACGCGCAGGGCGGTGCCGACTCCCCGTTGGCGTCGGCCCGCACCACCGTCGGCGACGCCCTCGCGCCCCTGCAGCGCAGCGCCGCCACCGTCGCCCGGCCGCTGCGCGAGGTCCCGGAGTTCTTCACCAGCAACCGCGACCTGCGCGCCGACGTGCACCGGCTCGAGGCCGAGAACGCCAACCTGCGCGGCCAGGTCAACACCACCTCCGAGGTCCGCTACCGCGCCGCGGAGCTCGACGGCCTGCTCCGGTCCAGCCGCCGCAGCGGACTGGCGCTGGTGCCGGCCCGCGTGATCGCGGTCGGCCCGGCGCAGAGCTTCAGCCAGACCGTCACCATCGACGCCGGCACCTCCTCCGGCGTCCGGCCCGACCTCAGCGTGATCAACAACGACGGCCTCGTCGGCCGGGTGGTCGCCGCCGGCCGGCACTCCGCCACGGTGCTGCTCATCGTCGACGAGCGGTCGATGGTCGGCGCCCGCCTCGGCTCCAACGCCGAGGTCGGCTTCCTGCGCGGCCGCGGCTCGCTCGACGGCGACAGCCCTCTCGACCTCGACCTGGTCGACGACTCCGAGACCCCGGGCAAGGACGACGTGGTCGTCACCTGGGGCAGCCGCGGCGGGTCGCCGTACGTCCCCGGCGTGCCGATCGGGAGCGTCACCAAGGTCTACTCCACACCGCGCGAGCAGGCCAAGCACGCGATCATCGACCCCTACGTCGACTTCTCCTCCCTCGACGTCGTGGGCGTCGTGGTGGACGAGCGCACCACGGGTGACCGGGCGGTCATCCGCGCCGGTGACGTCGACCCCGCCGGGTCCGAGCAGGGAGGTCGCTGAGGTGCGCCTGGTCCGTGGTCTGGTCTTCCTCGCCGTGGCGCTGCTGGCCGTGGTGCTGCAGGTCAGCTTCTTCGCCGCCTTCTCCTTCGACGGCGTCGTGCCCAACCTCGTGCTGCTGGTCGTGGTGGCGGCCGCGCTGACCCGCGGCCCCGAGTTCGCCGCGCTGCTCGGCTTCGCCGGCGGCCTCGCCGCCGACCTGGTCCCGCCGGCCGACCACCTCGCCGGGCGCTGGGCGCTCGCGCTCGTGGTCGTCGGCTACCTCGCCGGGCGGGTCCGCGCCGACGCCGAGCGCTCCACCGTGGGCGCGCTGGTGACGGTGGCGGCGTGCTCCTTCGTCGGCGCCTCGGTGTTCGCGCTCAGCGGGCTGCTGCTCGAGGACTCCGGCGTGCCCGTCACCGAGGCGCTGCGCGTCGTGCCCGAGGCCGTGGTCTACGACCTGCTCCTCGCCCCGTTCGTGCTCCCGCTGGCCATGCGGCTGTTCCGCCGGCTGCGCCCCGACCCGGCCCTGGCGGTCTAGCCGATGGCGACGTTCACCGCCTTCCGGACCACCGGGGCGCCCTCGGGCGTGGGCAGCCGTACGCGCCTGGTCGGACGCAACCGCCTGTGGGTGATCCAGGTCCTCGTGCTCATGCTGTTCCTGACGCTGTTCGGGCGGCTGTGGTACCTCCAGGTCTCCAGCGGCGACGACTACAAGGCCAAGGCGGCCGACCAGTCCATCCGCGAGGTCGTCGTCCAACCGGCCCGCGGCCTCATCGTCGACGACATGGGCCGCCCGCTGGTGGCCAACCGCACCTCCTGGGTCGTCACGGTCGACCGCACGCTGCTCAACCGGCTCGACGAGGACCAGCAGCGCACGCTGGTCAGGCGCATCGGCAAGGCGGTCGAGCAGCGCCCCAAGCTGATCCGCCAGCGGCTGGTGCTGTGCGGGCAGGAGGGCGCGGTCAGCGGCACCTGCTGGAACGGCTCGCCCTACCAGCCCGTCCCGATCGCCAAGGACATCCAGCAGCAGACCGCGCTGGCGATCATGGAGCAGAACGAGGACTACCCCGCCGTCATCGTCGAGCGGCAGAACGTCCGGGCCTACCCCTCGCCCTTCGGCATCAACGCCGCCCACGTGCTGGGCTACCTCAGCCCGATCACCGAGGACGAGCTCGACCGGGCCGAGGCGAAGAACGACGAGTCCGTGCACGGCGCGTCGGTGGTCGGACGGGCCGGCCTGGAGAAGGAGTACGACACCTACCTGCGCGGGTTCCCGGGCTACAAGAACGTCGCGGTCGACTCGATGGGCCGCGTGCTGGGTGACTCCGGCGAGGTCCAGGGCAAGGTCGGCGACACCCTGGTCACCTCGCTCGACGCCCGGGTGCAGGCCGTCGTCGAGCAGCAGCTCCACCAGATGATCGAGACCGCCCGCGGCACGATGGACCCGGTGACCGGGCGTCGCTACGCCGCGGACTCCGGTGCCGCGGTGGTGCTCGAGGCCCGGACCGGACGCGTCGTGGCGATGGCCAGCCAGCCGACGTACGACCCCGACGTGTGGACCGACGGCATCAGCACCCGCCAGCTCGAGCGCCTCTACTCCACCGACGCCGGCACCCCGCTGCTCTCGCGTGCCACCCAGGGCCAGTTCGCCCCGGGCTCGACCTGGAAGCCGTTCATGACGGTCGGCGCGCTGCAGAACGGCTACCGCCAGTCCACGGTGCTGCCCTGCTCCTCGGGCTTCCAGGTCGGCAACCGCGTGTTCAAGAACTACGAGTCCGGCGCCTACGGCAACATCGGGTTCCAGAAGGCCCTGGAGGTCTCCTGCAACACCTTCTTCTACCGCGTGGGCTTCGACTTCTGGCAGAAGTACGGCTCCGACGTCGCCGATGTCACGGCGCGCGACCCGCTGGTCGAGGAGGCGCAGAAGTTCGGCTTCGGCGAGCCCACCGGCATCGACGTCCCGGGGGAGGCCAGCGGCCGCATCGCGGACCGCAGGTGGAAGCGCGCCTACTACGCGTCGATGAAGGACTACTACTGCCGCATCGGCAAGCGTCCCGGCTCCGACTTCCTGCACCGGTTCGCCCGCGAGTTCTGCGTCGAGGGCTACGCCTACCGCGCCGGCGACGCGGTCAACTTCGCGATCGGCCAGGGCGACACCGCGGTGACTCCGATCCAGCTGGCCCGGGGCTACGCCGCCATCTCCAACGGCGGCACCCTCTACGAGCCTCGCATCGCCAAGGCGGTCGTGTCCCCGGACGGCACGGTGGTCCGCGAGATCCCGCCCGCGGTCCAGGCGCGGCTCACGATCTCCAAGAGCGACCTGGACTTCCTGCGCACCGGTCTGGGCTGGGTGGCCTCCGAGCCGCACGGCACGATGAACTGGCGGCTCCAGGGCTTCCCGCTCGACAAGGTCCCGCTGCACTGCAAGACCGGCTCGGCGGAGGTCTACGGCAAGCAGACGACGTCGTGGGTGGCCTGCTTCGACCAGGACTACGTCACGGTCATGATGATCAGCCAGGGCGGCACCGGCTCGGGCGCGTCCGGGCCCGGCATCCGCAAGATCTGGGAGGCGCTCTACGGCATCAAGGGCGAGGAGGTCGTCAGGAAGGACGCCGCCATCCCCGGGACGACGCCGCCCGCGGCCCTGCCGGTCTTCGCCCGCGACGGCTCGATCCTGCCGCCGGCGGGCAAGCACACCCGCCACCGCCCCGAGCCCGCGAGAGGTGAGTCATGAGCACCCTGACCCAGACCCGCCTGCGGGCCGCGGCGCGTCCCGAGTCCAGCTGGGCCCGCGTGCCCCGGGTCGACTGGGCCCTCCTGCTGGCCGCCGCGACGCTGCTGGTCGTCGGCACGCTGCTGGTGTGGTCCGCCACGGTCCACCGCGACAGCCTGACCGGGGGCGACCCGCAGGCCTACCTGCGTCGCCACCTGGTCAACATCGCCATCGGCGTCGTGCTCGCGGTGCTCGTGGCGGCGACCGACCACCGCTGGGTGCGCATCCTGGCCCCCGTGGTCTACGCCTGCTCCCTGGTCGGCCTGGGGCTGGTCCTCGTCATGGGGTCGACGATCAACGGCTCACGCTCGTGGATCGTCCTCGGGGGCATGTCCATCCAGCCCTCGGAGCTCGCCAAGCTCTCGGTCGTGGTGATGATGGCGCTCGTGGTGGCCGAGCGCACCGAGGGGTCCAGGCGCCAGCGCGAGGTCCGCCACCTCGACGTGGTCGGCATGCTGGCCGTGGCGGCACTGCCCGCCGCGATGATCCTGCTGCAGCCCGACCTCGGCACGGTGCTGGTGCTCCTGGCGACCGTCTTCGGCGTCATCGCCGCCTCCGGCGCTCCGCGCCGCTGGCTCGGCGGTCTGGCGGTCGGTGGCGTGCTCGTGGCCACCGTCGCGGTGCTCGGCGGCGTGCTGAAGGACTACCAGATCGACCGGTTCATGGCCTTCACCAACCCCGCGCTCGACCCGCGCGGCGCCGGCTACAACACCGAGCAGGCGCGGATCGCGATCGGCAACGGCGGCATCTTCGGGCAGGGCCTGTTCCACGGCTCGCAGACCCGCGCCGGCTTCGTGCCCGAGCAGCAGACCGACTTCATCTTCACCGTCGCGGGGGAGGAGCTCGGCCTGCTCGGGGCGGCTCTGCTGATCCTGGTGCTCGGTGTGCTCATCCGGCGTGCGCTGTCGATCGCCCTGCACTCCGAGGACCTCTTCGGCCGGCTCGCGGCCGCGGGCATCGCGTGCTGGTTCGGCTTCCAGGCCTTCCAGAACGTCGGCATGTGCCTGGGCATCATGCCGGTCACGGGCGTGCCGCTGCCGCTGGTGTCCTACGGCGGCACGTCGATGTTCGCCAGCCTGATGGCGGTCGGCCTGCTGCACAACATCCACCTGCGCAACCAGCGCTCGCTCGGGCTCGGCGTCTCCAGCAGCCACCAGGCGCGCTCGCGCTGGTGACCCTCGGGCGCCGGTTATCCTGGGGAGTCCCCTAGATCTCCGGAGAGTGCTGCATGCCTGCCCGCCAGGACACGCTCGACGCCGCACCGGCGTCGGTCTTCCACCGCCTCGAGCCGCTGCTCCCTACGGTGCAGAAGCCGATCCAGTACGTCGGTGGCGAGCTCAACTCCACCCTCAAGGACTGGGACTCGGTCGACGTCCGCTGGGCCCTGATGTACCCCGACGCCTACGAGGTCGGCCTGCCCAACCAGGGTGTCCAGATCCTCTACGAGGTGCTCAACGAGCGGGACTGGATCCTCGCCGAGCGCACCTACGCGGTGTGGCCCGACATGGAGCGGGTCATGCGCGAGCACGACATCCCGCAGTTCACCGTCGACCAGCACCGTCCGGTCGGGGCCTTCGACCTGCTCGGCGTCTCGTTCTCCACCGAGCTCGGCTACACCAACCTGCTCACCGCCCTCGACCTGGCCGGCGTCCCGCTGCACGCGGTCGACCGCACCGCGGACCACCCGGTCGTGGTGGCCGGGGGCCACGCCGCCTTCAACCCGGAGCCGGTCGCGGCCTTCGTCGACGCCGCGGTCCTCGGCGACGGCGAGGAGGTCGTGCTGGCCATCTCCGACGTCGTGCGCGAGTGGAAGGCCGAGGGCCGTCCCGGCGCCGACGGTCGCACGCCCCGCGACGAGCTGCTGTTCCGCCTCGCGGTCTCCGGCGCGGTCTACGTCCCCAAGTTCTACGAGGTGTCCTACGGCGACACCGGGGCCATCGTGCGCGTCGCCCCGACTGTGCCGGGGGTCCCGGCCCGGGTCCGCAAGCACACCCTGATGGACCTCGACGCGTGGCCCTACCCGCGCAAGCCCCTGGTGCCGCTGGCCGAGACGGTCCACGAGCGGTTCTCGGTGGAGATCTTCCGCGGCTGCACGCGTGGCTGCCGGTTCTGCCAGGCCGGCATGATCACCCGCCCGGTCCGGGAGCGCTCGATCAGCACGATCGGTGGCATGGTGGAGAACGGCGTGCGCGCCTCCGGGTTCGAGGAGGTCGGGCTGCTGTCGCTGTCCAGCGCCGACCACACCGAGATCGGCGAGGTCGCCAAGGACCTCGCCGACCGCTACGAGGGCTCCAACGTCTCGCTGTCGCTGCCCTCGACCCGCGTCGACGCCTTCAACATCACCCTGGCCAACGAGTTCTCGCGCAACGGGCGCCGCTCCGGGCTCACCTTCGCCCCCGAGGGCGGGTCGGAGCGCATGCGCCGCGTGATCAACAAGCAGGTCTCGGAGGAGGACCTGATCCGCACCGTCGCCGCGGCGTACTCCCACGGCTGGCGCCAGGTGAAGCTCTACTTCATGTGCGGGCTGCCGACCGAGACCGACGAGGACGTCCTGGAGATCGCCGACCTGGCCAAGAAGGTGATCGCCAAGGGGCGCGAGGTCTCCGGCCGCAACGACGTGCGCTGCACGGTCTCGATCGGCGGGTTCGTGCCCAAGCCGCACACGCCGTTCCAGTGGGCCGCCCAGCTGGACTGGGAGACCACCGACGCCCGGCTGGCCAAGCTGCGCGAGGAGGTCCGCAAGGACAAGCGGTTCGGTCGGGCCATCGGGTTCCGCTACCACGACGGCCGACCCGGCATCGTCGAGGGACTGCTCTCCCGCGGCGACCGGCGCATCGGCCGGGTGATCGAGGAGGTGTGGCGCGACGGCGGTCGCTTCGACGGCTGGAGCGAGCACTTCTCCTACGACGGCTGGATGGCGGCCGCCGAGCGCGGTCTGGCCGGCACGGGCGTCGACGTCGACTGGTACACCGTCCGCGAGCGCGACCTCGACGAGGTCCTGCCCTGGGACCACCTCGACTCGGGCCTCGACAAGGTCTGGCTGTGGGAGGACTGGCAGGAGGCGCTGGACGACCGTGGGGACGTCGAGGACTGCCGCTGGACGCCGTGCTACGACTGCGGCGTCTGTCCCGAGATGGGCACCGAGATCCAGGTCGGCCCGACGGGCCAGCGGCTGCTCCCGCTCAGCGTCGTCTAGGTGCGGCAGCAAGCGTTGGTCTGGTGGGGAGAAGTCCGACGCCCACTATGCCCGGCCTGCACCAGCTCCGACAGCCCTCCAGGCGTGACCACTCCCGGTGATCGGGGTGAGCGCCGGGAGGGCTGTCGAGCGCAGACCGGTGGTTGGCGGTCGCCGGACCTCGCGGTGGCCTCGGCCAGGTCAGTGGTCGCCCGTTCGGCCCACCCGGACCGGCCCTGCCGGCGCGGGTGGTGAGGCCGTGCCCGAGGGCGCGGCGACCGATCGCGACCGAGGCACCCTCGTGCCTGGTCGCGAGAACTGTGGGGGTCGACAGCGCGTGCGGCGTGGCCGCCGTCCTCCGCTCGAGCGTCGCGACGGCGCGGCGCAGCCCAGCGCGGTGCCGCCACAGGTGCTTCGCCTTCGTCGCGGCGTCGTTGTCCACCCAGAGCGTGCCCGCGTACCGGGAGCGGATCCCGAACTGCTCGACCAGCACCTTGTACCGGTCGTTGGCCTGCTCACCCCGGCGTGCCGCAGCCAGGTCGTTGTTCCGCGCCTGGGTCAGGTGCGCACCGACCGCGGCCAGCAGCGCCCGCTCGTCGGGATCCAGGCGCAGCCGGGTACGCACCGACACGCCTACGCCGGGCGCGAACACCCGGGTCGGTACGCGGGGTCGGGGCTTCGGCGTGTCCGCCACTGTCCGGCACGGCACCGACACTTCTCCCCAGCCACCCACGCTCGCTGCCGACCCGGGCGTCGTCTGAGCCGCCTCGGGCTCACAGTCCCGAGACGATCAGCGCCAGGCCGATGATGAGCACCACGCCGACGACCAGCAGCAGCGTCATCAGCACCGTGCGCCCCGTCGAGGCGGGGGGCGGGTCCGCCCACGCCCTCTCGGCGCGGTAGTCGAGCGGCTCGCCGCCCTGGGCGTACGGCGCGGCCGGGGGCGGCGGCGCCGGCGGCTGCGGCGACTGCGGTGGTGGGGCCCCCCGAGGTGGCTGAGGTGGCCGGGGTGCCTGGGGCCGGTCCTCGCGCCCCGGGTAGGTGAACTCCGAGGGCGGCGTCGGGCCGGTCTCCGAGGGTGGTGTCGGCCCGGTGTCGGCGGGAGACGGGGGCGTCTCGGGGGGCGCCTCAGGGGGCGCCTCGGGAGGCGCCGGAGCCGCGGGAGCCGTCGGCGCGGGCCGGTCGCCGGGGGTGCCGTCCCAGCCGTTGTCACCGTGCTGGACCACGCCCTCGGGGGAGTAGCGGTAGGACCACGACTGCCCGTCCTCGCCGCGCACGTGCACCTCGCCGTCGCGCACGAAGCTGGCCAGGGAGCGGTAGAACTCGCCGGCCTGCTCCGACCACTTCGGGTCGCCGTCCTCGTCGGTGCCCACGACCAGCCAGTCGCCGTCGCGGCGGACCTGCGCGCCGGCGTACGGCGCCAGCTCCTCGAGCGAGTCGACGTGGGCACGGTCGGCGTCGAACCACCCGCCGCGGGCGCCCATGCGCACCTCGAGCACGGTCAACGCCTGCCGCTCCAGTGCCTCGGGGAGCAGGATCCGGCCGGAGGTCTCGACGAGGTAGCCCACGGCGCCAGGCTACGGGAGTGCCGTGGGTAGGGTCCTCCCGTGCGTGACCAGCCCGAGCAGCAGGCCCCTCCGGTGCAGCGACTGCGCCTGCGCTACGCCAAGCGCGGGCGCCTGCGCTTCACCAGCCACCGCGACTTCTCCCGTGCCTTCGAGCGCGCCCTGGTGCGCGCCCGGGTGCCGATGGCCTACTCCTCGGGGTTCCACCCCCACCCGCGGATCTCCTACGCCGGCGCCTCGCCGACCGGCGCGGCCTCGGAGGCGGAGTACCTCGAGATCGGCCTGGCCCGCGAGATGGACCCCGACGACGTACGCCGGCTGCTCGACGACTCGCTCCCGGCCGGGCTCGACGTGCTCGAGGTGGTCCCGGCCCAGGGCGGCAGCCTGCCCGACCGCATGGAGGCCAGCCGGTGGCGGATCACGCTGCCCGACGTGACGGTCGTGGCGGCCACCGAGGCGGTCGCGGCGTTCCTGGCCGTCCCCGAGGTGACCGTGGAGCGGATGACCAAGCGCGGGCTGCGCAGCTTCGACTGCCGGGGGGCGGTGGTGCGGCTCGAGGTCGTCGAGGACCCGGAAACGCAGGTCGGGTGTGCCATACTCGACACGGTCTTGCGGCATGCGACACCGTCCGTGAGACCCGACGACGTCCTCGCTGGACTCCGCGAGGTCGCTGGGCTCGAGACCGGCAGTGGAGCGCTGCAGGAGCGGCTGGCCCAGGGACCGCTCGACGCGGGATCCGGCACCGTGGGGGACCCGTTGGCGCCAGACCGCGACGCGGTGTGACCCGGAGGTGACAGCTCCGGAGACTCCCGCTGACCGCGGTCAGTGCCGGTGGTCCTCCGTTCCGCTCCGGGTGTCCCGGGCGTCGCCGCAACCGTAGGCTTACTGACTGCGTTGCCCAGCGGGCGGCGCCAAGGGAGTTCCATGCCCGACCAGCAGACCCCGGACGAGTCCGGGACCGAGACCACCGAGACCCCCCGGACCCCCCAGTCCCCGACGGGTGAGACGCCACCGGTGGTGAAGAGGACCACCCGCAAGCGCACCACCAAGAAGACCGCGCCGCCGGCCGAGCCCGCCGCCGAGGCGCCCGACACGCCCGGGGTCGAGGGTTCCGCCGACACCGCCGACACCGCGGCGCGGCCGGCGAAGAAGGCCGCCGCGCCGCGCAAGCGGACCGCCAAGAAGACCGCCGCCGCACCGCCCGCCGACTCGGCTGACTCGGCCGGGACCTCCGCGTCGACCGAGGCGGGGGCCGAGGCGTCGGCGCCGGTGGTCAAGAAGACCACCCGCAAGCGCACCGCCAAGAAGACCGCCGCTGCCCCCGAGGCCGGCACCGACCTCGCCGCCGAGGCCGGCACCGAGGTGGCTGGAGCCGCCGGCGCCGCGCCGACGGCCGCGACCAGCCTGGTCTTCCAGGCGCCGGCCCCCGTGACCACGACCCGCCGCCGGTCCGCCAAGAAGGCCGCCCCGGTTCCTGCCGAGGAGACGCCCACGGCGGACGACAGCCAGGACGCTGCGGCGGGCGAGGCGGATGCCGAGGACGGGTCGCGCACCACCACCACCACCACCAGCTCCCGCAAGCGCACCCAGAAGCGCGCGGCGAAGCGCGCCGAGCCCGAGCCCGAGCCGGAGACGGTGACGGAGGCGCCGGCCGACGACGCCGCGGAGGCGACCGACACCGACGACGAGCCCGCCACCGGCCCCGACGACGGCCCCGACGACGGCCCCGACGACGGCCCCGACAGCGCCTCCGACGACCGCTCCGACGACGGCGACGAGACGTCGGGCGGCACGCGCCGACGCCGGCGCCGTGGTGGCCGCAGGCGCCGCGGGGGCGGCGGTGGTCAGGGCAGCGGAGGCGAGTCCGCGCAGGACGGCGGCGACGAGGAGTCCGACGAGACCGAGTCGGCCCAGGACGGGCCGCGTGGCCGCGCCACCGGCGACGGCCCGGGTGACGACGACGCCGAGCAGGGCTCCGGCTCGAGCCGGCGCCGACGTCGGCGCCGCCGGGCCGGGGAGGGCGACGACGACGCCTCCGATGACCCGGAGAACACCGTCACCCGCGTCCGCTCCGCTCGCCAGGCGGAGGAGGAGATCACCTCCTTCACCGGCTCGACCCGCCTGGAGGCCAAGAAGCAGCGGCGACGCGAGGGCCGTGAGGCCGGTCGACGCCGCGCCCCGGTCGTCAGCGAGGCGGAGTTCCTGGCCCGGCGCGAGTCGGTCGACCGCAAGATGGTCGTGCGGCAGCGCGGCGACCTGACCCAGATCGCGGTGCTCGAGGACAAGGTGCTCGTCGAGCACTACGTCGCCCGGGAGTCGCAGACCTCGCTGATCGGCAACGTCTACCTCGGCCGGGTGCAGAACGTCCTGCCCTCGATGGAGGCCGCCTTCATCGACATCGGCAAGGGCCGCAACGCGGTGCTCTACGCCGGCGAGGTCAACTGGGACGCGCTGGGGGCCAAGGACGGCGGCCAGCGCAAGATCGAGCAGGTGCTCAAGCCCGGCCAGGCCGTCCTGGTGCAGGTCACCAAGGACCCGATCGGCCACAAGGGAGCGCGCCTGACCAGCCAGATCAGCATCCCGGGTCGGTTCCTGGTCTACGTCCCCGAGGGCAGCACCTCCGGCATCTCTCGCAAGCTGCCGGAGAACGAGCGCAACCGGCTCAAGACGCTGCTCAAGGAGATCGTCCCCGCCTCGGCCGGCGTCATCGTGCGCACCGCCGCGGAGGGCGCGGCCGAGGAGGAGCTGCGCCGCGACGTCCAGCGCCTCACCGCGCGGTGGGAGGACATCACGGGCAAGGTCGAGAGCGGCAACGCCCCGCAGTGCCTCTACTCCGAGCCCGACCTGACCCTCAAGGTCGTGCGCGACCTGTTCACCGAGGACATCAAGGAGCTGGTCGTCTCGGGCCCCGAGGCGTGGGACATGGTCGAGGCCTACGTCAACCAGGTGGCACCCGACCTCGCCGAGCGGCTGACCCGCTACGACTCCGAGGAGACCGCCGGGACCGACGTCTTCGCGGCGTACCGCGTCGACGAGCAGATCAACAAGTCGCTCGACCGCAAGGTGTGGCTGCCCTCCGGCGGGTCGCTGGTGATCGACCGCACCGAGGCGATGACCGTGGTCGACGTCAACACCGGCAAGTTCACCGGCTCGGGAGGCAACCTCGAGGAGACGGTCACCAAGAACAACCTCGAGGCGGCCGAGGAGATCGTCCGCCAGCTCCGCCTGCGCGACATCGGCGGCATCATCGTCGTGGACTTCATCGACATGGTGCTGGAGAGCAACCGCGACCTGGTGCTGCGTCGGCTGATCGAGTGCCTCGGACGCGACCGCACCCGTCACCAGGTCGCTGAGGTCACCTCGCTCGGCCTGGTCCAGATGACGCGCAAGCGCATCGGCACGGGTCTGCTGGAGGCCTTCAGCGAGAGCTGCGAGCACTGCCAGGGCCGGGGCCTGGTCGTCCACGCCGAGCCGGTCGACCCCAAGAAGGGCGGTGGCGGTGGAGGCGGCTCGGCCAAGTCCGACGGTGACGAGGGGTCGCGGCGCGGCCGGCGTCGCCGCAAGGGCGGCGACGACTCCAACGGCAACGGCAACGGCAACGGGTCCGGCGGGTCGAACGGCTCGGGTCACGGCAGCGGGGCAGCCGCTGCCGAGGAGGCGCACCGGCGTCCCACGCCGGCGGAGTTCGCCGCGATGGCGGCCAAGTCCGCCGAGAAGGCCAAGGACGAGGTGGCCGACGCGGCGGCGAGCACGCCCGAGCCGCAGGCCGTCACCGACGCGGTCGAGAAGGCGGTCACCGCGGCGGTGACCGAGGCCGGCAACGCGCTGACCTCGACGCCCGAGCCCGAGACGTCGTCGGGGACCGCGCCGGAGCCGACGCCCGAACCGGCGCCCGAACCGGCTCCCGAGCCCGAGCCGACGCCCGAGCCGGCGCCCGAGCCCGAACCGACGACCGAACCCGAGCCCGAGGAGCCGCCGGCCCCGGTCTCGAGCGAGCCACGCATCATCACCTCGACCCGCCGTCGCGGCGCCCGCCGGGCGGCCGGGCCGCCCAAGCCGGTCGAGGACGACTGATCGCCGCGGGGGCGGGTCACGACACCTCGTGGCGTTTTGACCCGCCTCCCGCGCACCCGTAGAATCGACCAGCGGTGCGCTCGCGCGCGCCCTTCGTCGTGCCCCCGTGGCGCACTCCGAGATCCCTACCGGCTCGGAAGCTCGTGTGCCCGGCGCGACGCCCAGATCCGCATCAACGAGGAGAGTGAGTCGCGGTGTACGCGATCGTGCGCAGTGGCGGGACCCAGCAGAAGGTCGCCGTGGGTGACGTCATCGAGATCGACCAGCTGCGGCTGGGGGAGGGTGAGACCGTCTCCCTGCCCGTGGTGATGCTGGTCGACGGCAGCGACGTCACCTCCGGCGCGGACGCGCTGAGCAAGGCCTCCGTGACCGCCGAGGTGATCGGCGGCACCAAGGGGCCCAAGATCACGATCCTGAAGTACAAGAACAAGACCGGCTACCGCAAGCGCCAGGGTCACCGCCAGAAGTACACCCAGGTCAAGGTCACCGACATCTCCGCCAGCTGAGGCGGAGTCGGACCACGTCACCCCACCGTCACGAGAACGAGGACTGAGCGATGGCACACAAGAAGGGCGCCGCGTCCACCAAGAACGGCCGCGACTCCAATGCACAGCGCCTGGGCGTCAAGCGCTACGGCGGCCAGGCCGTCAACGCCGGCGAGATCATCGTCCGCCAGCGCGGCACCCACTTCCACCCCGGCGCCGGCGTCGGCCGCGGCGGTGACGACACCCTGTTCGCGCTGGTCGCGGGCTGCGTCGAGTTCGGCACCAAGCGCGGACGCCGCGTGGTGAACATCGTCCCGGCCGGTGAGTGAGCCGGCGGGACACCGAGACTCCTGAGCGACGGGCGCCCTGCTGAGCTTCAGCAGGGCGCCCTCCGTTTTTCCACGCCCCGCCGCCGGGGCGCCTGCACCACCCGTTCCCGCACCACCCCGAGAGGACCCGCCATGGCCGTGCCGACCTTCGTCGACCGGGTCGTGCTGCGTGTCGCCGCGGGCCGCGGCGGCAACGGCGTCGCCAGCGTCCACCGGGAGAAGTTCAAGCCGCTGGGCGGCCCCGACGGTGGCAACGGCGGTCCCGGCGGATCCGTCGTGCTCCGGGTCGACCCCGACGTGACCACGCTGGTCGACTACCACCACAGCCCCTCGCGCCGCGCCGAGCACGGCGGCCACGGTGCCGGTGGTCACCGCAACGGCGCCCACGGCTCCGACCTCGTGCTCCCGGTGCCCGACGGCACGGTGGTGATGAGCGAGGACGGCGAGGTGCTCGCCGACCTGGTCGGGCTCGGCAGCGAGGTGGTCATCGCCCAGGGGGGACGCGGAGGCCTCGGCAACGCCGCCCTCGCCTCCGCCCGCCGCAAGGCCCCGGGATTCGCCCTCCTCGGTGAGCCCGGCGAGGAGCGCAGCATCGCCCTCGAGCTCAAGGTGGTCGCCGACGTCGGCCTGGTCGGCTTCCCCAGCGCCGGCAAGTCCAGCCTCATCGCGGCACTGAGCCGCGCCCGACCCAAGATCGCGGACTACCCCTTCACCACGCTCGTGCCCAACCTCGGCGTCGTGACCGCGGGCGACGTGACGTTCACCGTCGCCGACGTTCCCGGACTGATCGAGGGTGCCGCCCACGGCCGCGGCCTGGGACACGACTTCCTGCGCCACGTCGAGCGGTGCGCGGCGATCGTCCACGTCATCGACACCGCGAGCATGGAGACCCAGCGCGACCCCCTCGGTGACCTCGACGTGATCGAGCGCGAGCTCGCGGCGTACGGCGGGCTGCAGGACCGGCCGCGGCTGGTCGCGCTCAACAAGATCGACGTCCCGGACGGGCGCGACCTGGTCGACCTGGTCCGCGCGGACTTCGAGGCGCGCGGCCTCGAGGTGTTCCCCGTCTCCGCGGCCAGCCACGAGGGCCTGCGCCAGCTGTCCTTCGCCATGGCCGCGATCGTCGCGCAGGCACGCGCCGACCGCCCCGTGGCCGAGTCGACCCGCATCGTGATCCGGCCCGCGGCGGCCGACGCCGACGGCTCGTTCACCGTCGTGCCGCTCGACGACGGCACCGGACACCCCGCCTGGCGCGTCCGCGGCGACAAGCCCGAGCGCTGGGTGCGCCAGACCGACTTCTCCAACGACGAGGCGGTCGGCTTCCTTGCCGACCGCCTCCACCGCCTCGGCGTCGAGGACCGCCTGCTCGACCTGGGGGCCGAGGAGGGCGACACCGTCGTGATCGGTCCCGACGAGAACAGCGTGGTCTTCGACTTCCGGCCGATGGTCGACGCGGGCGCCAGCACCCTCGGCAGCCGACGCGGCGAGGACAACCGCTTCGCCGAGGAGCGCGACTCCGTCGCCCGGCGGCGGGCGATCGACGCGGCGTACGCCGAGCGTGGCGAGCGTGAGGCACGCGCCGACGTGGCGCGCCGCCTGACCGGGTCCGAGGAGCCCGCCGACGACGACGACACGGACGTGGTGTGGGACCAGGGCTCGGTCTGGGCCGAGGACGACCAGCGCGACCCTGCCGACGACCGCGCCGACGGGGACCGCTGACCGTGCGCCGCGAGGTGCTCGGCGCCGAGCGCGTCGTGGTCAAGGTGGGCTCGTCCTCCCTCGCCTCGGCCGGCGGCGGCATCGACCAGGGCCGCGTGGCCGCGATCGTCGACGTGCTCGCCGAGGTGCGGGCGCGCGGCGCCGAGGTCGTGCTGGTCTCCTCCGGGGCGATCGCCGCCGGCCTCACCCCACTCGGGCTCGAGCGGCGACCTCGCGACCTCGCCACCCAGCAGGCCGCCGCCTCGGTCGGCCAGGGCCTGCTCATCCACCGCTACACCGAGGAGTTCGCCCGCCACGGCCTGACCGTGGGCCAGGTGCTGCTCACCGTCGACGACGTGACCCGGCGCAGCCACCACCAGAACGCCTACCGCACCTTCGGCCGACTGCGCGAGCTCGGCGTGGTGCCCGTGGTCAACGAGAACGACACCGTCGCGACCACCGAGATCCGCTTCGGCGACAACGACCGGCTCGCCGCGCTCGCCGCGCACCTGGTGCACGCCGACCTCCTGGTCCTGCTCAGCGACGTCGACGGGCTCTACGACGCTCACCCCAGCGAGGCCGGGACCCGGCTGCTCGCCGACGTGCGCGGCGAGGCCGACCTGGCCCAGGTGCGCGTCGGCCGGACCGGGGCGGCCGGGGTCGGCACGGGCGGCATGCGCACCAAGGTCGAGGCGGCCCGGATCGCCACCGGCGCCGGCATCCCGGTCGTCCTCACCTCCGCAGCCCTGGCCGCGGAGGCGCTGCGCGGCGAGCCCGTCGGGACGCTGTTCCACCCCACCGGCCGTCGACGCCCCACCCGGCTGCTGTGGTTGGCGCACGCGACCGAGGGCCGGGGCCGGGTGAGCCTCGACGACGGCGCGGTGCGCGCGGTCACCGAGCGGCGCGCCTCGCTCCTGCCGGCCGGCATCACCGGCGTCTCCGGGGCCTTCTCGGCCGGCGATCCGGTCGACCTCACCGACCCCGACGGCGCGGTCGTGGCCCGCGGTCTGGTGAACTACGACGCCGAGGAGCTGCCCGCCCTCATCGGCCGCTCGACGCGCGAGCTCGCGCGCGAGCTCGGGGCGGCGTACGAGCGGGAGGTCGTGCACCGCGACGACCTGGTGCTCTTGCCGGCCACCGGTCCCGGCCGTCCGCGCCCCGCCTGACGACCCAGCCACCACGGAATCCGTCGTCGAGCAGCATTTTGCCGTTCCTTCCGACAGTTTCCCGGACGGCCCGCGCGCCCAGGGGGCAGGCTTGGGCCCCGAGGCAGACCCGACCGATGAGGGGACGAGTGAGCGAGCGCGCACGGCTCTGGCACGTCACCGTGACGGTGGCCGGTGAGGCGATGGAGCCGCTGATGGTGAGGGCTGCGCTGGCGCGGCTGAGCCAGGAGCGGCCGTTCATCAGCGCCCTCCGATTCAACTCCGAGCGCGCGGAGATCACCTACTGGGACGAGGCCGAGCTCATCGTCGACGCCGGCTCGTTGGCCCTGCGGCTGTGGAACGAGCACCGCGACTCCGCCCGCCTCCCCGACTGGGAGGTCGTCGGCCTGGAGGTCGTCGAGCGCTCGCTACACCTGGACCGCAGCCAGTTCGAGAACATGGCCGACCTGAACGTGGCCCCCCAGCCCTTCTGAGCGACCAGTTTCACTAGGGCCCTAGTGAAACTGGTACTTCCCGAGCGAAACATCGCTCGGGAAGTGACAACATCACTAGGGCCCCAGTGAAACCGAACCCCGGCCCCCGGCCCGCGGGTCCTAGGCTTGGGCCATGACTGACCTCGAGAGCGCGGTGCTGGACTGCGCGCGACGGGCCCGGCAGGCGGCCCACGATCTGGCCGTGGCCACGCGGGCGCAGAAGGACGCCGCGCTGCACGCGATGGCCGAGGCGCTGGTCGAGCACCGCGACGAGGTCCTGGCCGCCAACGCCGAGGACGTCGCCCGGGCGCGGGAGCACGGCACCGCCGAGTCGCTGGTGGACCGGCTGCGGCTCGACGAGGGCCGCGTCGCCGGGATGGCGCAGGGGCTGCGCGACGTGGCGGGCCTGGCCGACCCGGTCGGCGAGGTCCTGCGCGGGTCGACGCTGGCCAACGGGCTCGAGCTGCGCCAGGTCCGGGTGCCGTTCGGGGTGGTCGGGATCATCTACGAGGCCCGGCCCAACGTCACCGCCGACGCCGCCGGCATCTGCCTCAAGAGCGGCAATGCGGCGCTCCTGCGCGGCTCGACCAGCGCCCTGACCTCCAACCGCGCGATCGTCGCTGTCCTGCGCGCGGCCGTCGCCTCCACGGGGCTGCCCGCCGACGCGATCCAGCTGGTGCCGGGCGAGGGCCACGACGCCGCCAAGGTGCTGATGCGCGCCCGCGGTCTGGTCGACGTCCTCGTCCCGCGTGGCGGGGCCGGCCTGATCCGGTCGGTCGTCGAGGAGTCGACGGTGCCCGTGATCGAGACCGGCGTCGGCAACTGCCACGTGTACGTCGACGCGGACGCCGACCTCGACATGGCGCTCGCCATCGTGCTCAACGCCAAGACCCACCGGCCCTCGGTGTGCAACGCCGCCGAGTCGATGCTCGTGCACGCCGACGTGGCCGAGGAGTTCGTCCCCCGCGTGGTGAAGGCCCTGCAGGAGGCCGGGGTCACCGTGCACGGCGACGAGCGGTTCGCCCGGCAGCCGGGTGTCGAGCCGGCCACGGACGCCGACCATGACGCGGAGTACCTCTCCCTCGACATCTCGGCGACGGTCGTCGCGTCCCTGGAGGACGCCGTCGCCCACATCCGCCGTCACTCGTCCGGCCACACCGAGGCGATCGTGACCCGCTCGCAGGCCGCCGCCCGACGCTTCGTGGCCGCCGTCGACTCCGCGGCCGTCATGGTCAACGCCAGCACGCGGTTCACCGACGGGGGCGAGTTCGGCTTCGGCGCCGAGATCGGCATCTCCACCCAGAAGCTGCACGCCCGCGGTCCCATGGGGCTGCCCGAGATGACCTCGTCGAAGTACGTCGTCACCGGCGACGGGCACGTGCGCTGAGGACCGCGTCCTCGCGATAGGCTCCGACCATGCCGCTGCTGACCCCCGTCCTCACCCTGGCCCGCCTCGCGGAGGAGGGTGGATCCGATGGCATCAACCCCTGGCTCGTCGGCGGGATCGCGCTCGGCCTGCTCCTCGCCCTGCTGCTCACCGTCGTCGCCATCGGCGGCGGCCGCGACCACACCTGAGCCGGCCCCGATGGACCTCCGTGACTGACGCCGCGCACGTCCCCGCACCAGCCGGGCGGCGCCGCCGACGCCTCGGGGTCATGGGCGGCACCTTCGACCCCATCCACCACGGGCACCTGGTCGCGGCCAGCGAGGTCCAGTCGTGGTTCGGGCTCGACGAGGTGGTCTTCGTCCCCACCGGCGAGCCCTACCAGAAGTCCGAGCGCGAGGTCAGTGCAGCCGAGCACCGCTACCTGATGACGGTGATCGCGACCGCGTCCAACCCGCGGTTCACCGTCTCGCGCGTCGACGTCGACCGCAGCGGGCCGACGTACACCGTGGACACGCTGAGCGACCTGCACGCGCTGCACCCCGACGCCGACCTCTACTTCATCACCGGCGCCGACGCGCTCTCCAACATATACATTGAATAACCCTGTTGCTGCAGGATTAGTGAAAAATCGGCTTGATTGGCCTGGTAATTTTTTGTGTGAAGATTTTTAGCCGTATTCTGAGTCTATAGACGGGGCGGGATCGGCGAATCTATTCTAAAAAAGAGAGTTGAAGCAGTTGCAAACCGCATCACACTTTCCTTCCTACTGGAAATTTGACGCGATTGCAAATCGCATCTCCCTGGGATCGGCGAATTGCATTCGCCGGAAAAACTGACGCGGTTGAAAACCACATCATCCAATTCGTCGAAAAGAAACGCGGTTAAAAACCGCGTCTCCCGATAAAATCTTTAATTCAAATAAGGTTTGGCCAGTTCATAAAATAAATTGGGATCTCCCCAGTTTTTATTTGGGCGGCGTCCCATTTCCAGTTTTAGTTCACCACCGTTCACCACGTCTGCATGTGTAATCCACGGTCCGCTCAGTGGTTTTCCGTTAATCCACGCTTTCTGAATGTAAATGTTATTTTCATCGTAGTTATCAGCTACAATCCGGAACTTTTTACCGCTGTCTAAATTGATGGTTACTTTTTTAAACACTGGGACTACCAATTGTATAAACCGGGATTCCCGGAACCTCAGGATAAATTCCCATGCAGGAAAAAACCACAAATGCAGTCATGCCACCACCATCTTCGTCACCCGGAATTCCAAAAATATTATCGGGGTACCAGGTATCCATCAACATGCGAATTCTCTTTTGCGTTTTCCATGGCGAACCGGTAAAATTATACAGATAAGGAATATGAAAACTGGGTTCATTTCCCATGGAGAATTCACCTACAATTCCGGTAAAATCAGGAAATTTTGCCCAGTTGGCATATTTACTTCTTCCCAGTCCTTCGCGGAATAACTGGTCGAGACGCTGTTCAAAAACTTTTTCTCCGCCCATCAAGTTCATCAACCCTTTTACGTCGTGCTGCACCTGCCACAAGTACGTCCAGCCGTTATTTTCATCGTAATAATCACGGCCGCCCATTCCGCCATCCCATTTCGGGTCGATGTCAATCCATTTTCCTTCGGCATCTTTGGGCATAAAAAATCCCTTTTCTTTCCAGTACAGATTTTTATAATTTTTCGAAGTTTTCATGAAGTATTTGTAATCATCCTTTTTGCCCAGGTCTTTTGCCAATTCACCCAAAGCCCAGTCATCGTAACTTTCCCCCAGTGTTACGGCCACAGCCTGCCGTTTTTCAAACGGGTGAACTTCGGGTACGGTTTCGGGTTCTCCGGGACGCAGGGCAGGATAATACCCGTGTTCATGATAAAAAGTATCCAGTGAACAGGCAGCACCGTTTCTCCAGGGCAACATGGTTCCTTCCAGCGCATTTTTTTTCATTCCCTCATAGGCCTTTTCCATATCAAATTTCAGTACGTTTTTCCGATAATCGTCGAGGAAAGTAATGGTGGAATGAAATCCGTTCATACATGGATTTTCGCCCCAAAGCAGGCAAAACTGCGGCAGCCAGCCACTTTGTTCGTACATCCTTACATACGAACTCATCATATCGTTTTCCTTGTCAGGGTCGAGCAATGCCCGCAGCGGATGATGTGCTAAATAGGTATCCCAAATCCAGTCGTCGATATAAAAATCCTGTTTATCTTCATGCACTTTACCGTCGTAATTGCTGTAATATTTGCCTTCTTCGGTAATATCTACCATTCGTTCGTAGCAACGATACAATGCTGTATAAAAAGTGCGTTTGCGCGCCTCGTTATCACCTTCCACCTCAATTTGTCCCAGCGTTTCCGCCCATATTTTATGTGCGTTTTGTTTCATTCCATCAAAATCCCAGGCAGGAATTTCGTCTTCCAGGTTCTTTTTGGCCTGCTCCGGGCTGATGTATGAAATGGCATATTTAAAATGAATGGGTTGTTTATTTCCTTCGGCAAAAGAAAGAATGAGTTGTTTGTTGTCGTTTAGTTGTTGCGCCGATTTTACCGGTGCATCAAATTCTCCATATACCCAGGCATGCATTCCATTAAACGATTCAACGCCGCTAATGCCATTTTCCGACTCCTGTTTCCAGCTTCCGTCTATTTGCAATGGTAAAGTTGATTTCCGGGCTTTCATCGGCAGGAAAAGTAAGCCGATATAACCCGGCTTTTTTACCCGGAACAAATTCAAGTGTAGTATTGTAATCCTGCAGCCAAACTGAATAATAATACGGAGTTGCTGTTTCGTTTTGTTTGCCCCACAGCGAAACAGGTTGCGTTGTTTCGCCGGTAAATGGCATCATTCGAAACAACTGACCATTCCGGTGCGAAATCATCGACAAAGGAAACGATGTAATCTGATCATCCAGATAATCCTGCCGGTTTGGATACATGCGAATCAGTTGATTGGGCAACTGCACGGTTGGACGCGTGGGAACCAATATCGGCGCTACTCCCCCAATATTCGGATCCACATAAATGGTTGGATCAGTATTATTTCCGTTTTGTTTGGTGCATGAAACAGAATTGAAATTAAAAATACAGCAATTAATATATTGCTAAAAACAGGTTTAATTGATTTCATTTCTACTCATTTAAATTAGCAGTGTAAAAGTAATCATAATAAGAAACTGAAAAAAGACCATTCCCAAATTACCACTCCACAAACCATTTTTTTTATCCCACATGATCGCGAATGGGCTGTACTTTTTATTTCCGTTGGCCAAATAGGCTGCATACATCATCTGCCAGGCTCCCTGCAAATCAGTTTTTCACACATTTCTCCGGTACTGAAATTAATGTCGGGTTAGTTCAATCAGCTATTAAAGAACGGAGTTCGTTTTATTGCATTTATAGTTTTCGAACAATTTATTAATTCTCAACTTCAGGTAGTCAAAACTATATTCTAAAATCCAACACATCACCCGATTTTAGAATTGATTTCGTTTTCATTTGGAAAGTGCCGGTATTTTCCAATTTAAAAGTTTTTAAACCAAGCTCTCCGTGCATCACTTTTAGGGAAACATTAAAATTATTTCCGGCTTTTTTTATTTCGGCAGTACCCCAGGCATAGCCATTCGACCAGAACCACTTTCCGGGACGGGTAGCCATTTGCATTGTATTTTCAATAGCTGAATAATGAAAACCGGTAAGTGCCGGAACAGCGCCCCAGGAAGCCATGGCCCGCGCATAATGATGTCCGCATTCCGCTTCGTCGAACGGACTGCGTTTGGCGCCGTTGTACCTGTCGCGAATATCGTGAATCACTTTCAGGCCCTGCTTTTCCATGCCTTCGTAAATCATTCCTATGGCGGCAGTATATTCAAAGCCGGTCATCACTTCTGAAAAATAGGGAAACGGAACTTTCGGGCGTCCATTGGGCCAACTGGCCATCAACAATGCCGATTCATTTCCAAGCGCATACGAACGCATGTTATTAAAATGGTCAACCATGCTTGCGCGGTAATTGTATTTTTGAATACTTTTTAACGTGGTTTGAATGTGTTCTTTGGGAGCCAGGTAGCCCAATCCGCAAATATGCGCCATGTACTGCCCCACCAACTGATCCACCAAACAACCTTTGGCCAACTGGTATTTAGGCATGTTGGGCGCAGAATAATCGGTGATAACTTCTTTGGTTTCGGGGTCCAGCACTTGTTGTTCGTAATATTCACCGTTGAACAAATTTTCATCAGTCCATTTACTTCCTGAATGATAAATGGCTGCACATTTCTTTGCAAATTCCTGGTCGTCCATGGCCAGCGCCATTTTTTCCGCTGCTTTTAATGCGCCGAGGTACCAAAACTGCATTTGTGGATTGGGACCCGAATAATTTACATCCATGGTATTGTGCTGGCTGCCTTCCATTACCCCGTCGGCATTGGCATCCCAACTGTTATCTTCCCAGGCAAAAGCCAGTGCCTGTTTTACATTGGGCCAGCTTTTTCGTAAAAAGGCTGTATTGCCCGACAGTTGCCAGTCGCGGTACATTTTCATAATGGTGCCCATTTGCCCGTCGGCAGCAACGCCAATCCACTGGGCATTAACCAGTGGCAATCCAACCCTGAAAGACATGCTGCCATTGGGGCGCGTGGCATAGTTAAATTCCACATCGCGCATGGTTTCGGCCAAATGGCCAAACAAAAATGCAGTGGCCTGTTCGTAGTTCCACACGTGGGTGCACGAGCCGGCACACGAACCATTCATGTCCATGCATCCCTCCCAGCCCATCATGTGTCCGTCGGCCAAACGAAAAACCGTTTGCGAACGAAGCGTACTCAAATTAAACAAAGCCGCTTCTTTTACTTCGTCAGGGAAATCCGAATCCAGAAAAGCGTTTACAAATTCCAGTGTCTGGTTTTCCAGCGTATTCAGTTTAGGATACGTTTTTGAAATCACATCCCAGGCATCGGCATATTGCGTGGTATAATAATTCCCCACAACTTCGCTGGCCCAGGCCTTGCGGTTAGGGAAATGCCAGGTCAGAAAAAACTGAAACACCTTTGTTCCGTTGGCCGGAATTTCCTGCTGTACCGAAAGCGAAGCCATCGGGTCATCGTCTGCCTGCTTATCTTTTTCAACAAGATTGCCGTCGTCGCTAAAATCGTCCCAGAAATCGAGTACGGCATTGCTCCATGCATTGGGAACCGACGATGTTCGGTGCGTAACTCCGGAAACAGCATCGGTAGTAAGGGCCATGGTTCCCCACGCGGGATCATCCTTATTAACTTCTCCGGGCATAAAATATATTCCCTGAAAATTTTCGGAAGTACGAAATTCATTTTTGTTTTTTACCGCTCCTTCATAAATCCGGTCACCTTTCCAGTCCAAATGAAATTTGCTGCCGTCTTTCCCGATAAAATTTCGGATGGAACCACAAACCGAAACTTTCAACGGGTTTCCTGTTGTATTGGTTACTTCGTAGCGAAGGATAGCAACTGGGATTCCACTGGCATCGGCATCGCCAGGAATTAGTGGGTTAAACACCTTCATTTTCACGTTCACCGGAAGCTCCGAATCGGAAAGGTTAACTACGCCAAACGGGTAAGCCGCATCGAAGGTCGCTTTTTCAAAACGGGGAATTCCGTGGTGATCCACCGGCCGACCTTCCATGTGTTCATACTCGTAATCCAGCAGCGGTCCCATCAACCCTTTGGTGTATTTTTTTTCACCATTTTCAATATGAATGGCAAAAAACGGGGCATCGTTTCCGGGAGTAACCGTGCTAAAACCATTTCCCGGACGATTCATAATTTCCCAATCGATAAGGTTGCCCCGGCCGCTTACCGAAACCGTTCCTGTACCAATTCCACCAACGGGCAGGGCAATTTTCGATACATGATTTTCATCGTAATGTTTTAATACCGGCCAGTTATTATTCTGCGCCAGAAGTGAAGTTCCAGTCCATTCAGAGCCAACAAAACAAAAACAAACAGGACGAGATAATTGCGTTTCATTTTACTTAATTAAAAAATGTATTAGTGTTGTTTACTTAGTGAAACCAGACTTCGACTACGCTCAGTCTGACCGTCACCCTGAGGGAAGCCATCGGCGCAGTGCGAAAAGGGTGTTCACAATACTATTACTTTTATTTTTTTTACTAAACAACGTTGTCGCATGGCTTTATAAATCGAATACAAAAACCTGGAACGATTCCGGATCGACGGTTACATTCATTTCTTTGGTATTGAAAGAAACCTGAGATTCAACCAGTTTTACTTTAAACGGATGATCCAATGTATTTTCATCTTCCAAACCTGCTTTTAATTCTATTTTTTTACCCGATAATTGACTGGGAAGTTTTTTAATTTCAAGTTCGAAATCAATGAGTTTTTTCATTTTTGCCGGTGTTGGCAATTTTAAAAATCAACTGATTTTTATTTTTGTCGGTAGCCACACTGGCATAAATTCCGTTTTGCCCGGTTACGTTTTCTCCGTCCATTGAAACTTTCATTACATCGGTTCCTTTGTACCAACTATACAATTGCTGCACGTAATAATCGGCCGATTTTACCGAACGCAGATTATCGAACCAAATCATGTCGGGTTTCCACTGCCAGGCATCAACATGCGCAAATAAAGGCGCGTAAGTAGCCAGCCGAACCACATCTGCATTTCGCTCAATTCCGGTTAAAAATGCAGCTTCGCACAAGGCGGCGTAAAACGAATTTTTCTTGTCGGGCTGCACATGGCAGGCATATTCGCCGGCAAAAACTTTCGGGCCTTTTCGGCTGTAATCATCGTAGCGGTTGGCATTCGACAAAAACCATTCGGGTCCTTTATAATAATGTTCATCCACCAAATCTACATTCAATCGTTTCATTTCGCCCCACAAATAATCGAATTGTTCGCCATCGGCTGATGGCCCTGAAGAACCACAATTTTTATCTCAGGATATTTCTTTTTAATGGCGGTTTGAAAGGCTTCCAAATGTTTCGGAAAAATTTTCCCCCACTGTTCGTTTCCAATGCCAATGTATTTCATTCCGAATGGTTTTGGGTGTCCCATTTCAGCCCGAACTTTTCCCCAGGTTGAAGTTACCGGGCCATTGGCAAATTCAATTAAATCAAGTGCATCCTGAATGTATGGATCTAAATCATCAACCGGAACACACTGATCAGTAACAAACTGGCAGGCCATTCCGCAGTTTACCACCGGAAGTGCATCTGCACCAAAGTCTTCACAAAGCTGAAAATATTCAAAAAATCCCAAACCGTACGATTGGAAATAATCGGGTGTAAAGCGGTGCTGAAATATATAATTCCAGCGGTTTTCGTTCACCGGACGATTTTCCACCGGCCCTACTGAATTTTTCCAGTTGTAGCGGGTATCCAGGTTATTTCCTTCAATAATACATCCTCCGGGAAACCGAAAAATGCCGGGATGCAGGTCGGCCAGTGCCTGCGCCAAATCCTTGCGCATTCCGTTTTCACGCCCTTTCCATGTGTCTGCCGGAAACATCGAAACATGTTCAATATCGAGTTCTCCCTGCGAATTTAAATCAATCCGCAATTTTGCATGGCTGCATGTTTCTTCGGGTTGAAGTTCAAGTTTATATTTTTTCCAGTCGCCGGAATTTACTGTTATTTCGCCATTCCCAATAATATTGTTGGCGGCTGAAATGATTTCAATTTTCAGTTTATTGTCACCGGGAGTGGTATTTCTGGCATACAAACTCAGGTTGTATTTTTTCCCTTTTTCCACACCGATTCCACGAAAACCTTCATTAATAATTCCCGTTCCGGTAAGCAATCCGTCATTATTCAAATGCAAATAATGTGGATTCCGTGGAAAAGGAGCACCTTCTGTTTTTACGGTTACTTTTCCGTAGGAAAGCCAGCCCATTAACGGCGAATTTGGAAAATCGAACGAACGGTTTTTAATGAGTTCGGCATATAAACCACCATCGGCAGCAAAATTTATATCTTCGAAGAAAATACCATACATATTAGGCGCCACGGTAACTTCCGGCTTTTGTGTTTCCACTGTAATTTGAAGATTATTTTGCGCGTTCGCAGCAAACATAAAAAGTAGCAAAAGTACCGTGGATAATTGTTTCATTTTCATTTTTGATGGTATTTAGACAGAAAGTAAAAATAGTTATTTTTTCCTGCCCTGAAAACAGCACAGGCGCTGCTTCTTATATCCCTTCCGGGTTACAATATTTTAAATCAATTTTTTAGCTAAATGAAAAGCATTTACAAAACTTTCGGTGGAGGCAATTCCCTGCCAGGCAATATCGAAAGCAGTTCCGTGGTCGACTGAGGTTCGAACAATCGGCAAACCAAGCGTAATATTTACCGCAGATTCAAAAGCCATTAATTTTACCGGAATGTGGCCCTGATCGTGGTACATGCAAACTACAGCGTCATAATTTCCTTTCACCGTTTGATAAAAAACGGTATCGGCAGGTACCGGACCGAAAACCTGAATCCCCTCCTTCCGTGCTTTTTCAACCGCTGGTAAAATTTCAGCCGAATCTTCCTTTCCAAATGCATTGTTTTCACCCGCATGCGGATTTAAACCAGCAACGGCAATTCGTGTATTTTCACCCAGTTTATTCAAGGTTAAGTCGGTTAAACGTATTACATCGAGAATACGTTCCTGTTTCACATTTTTAATGGCTTCCAATTGAGAAACGTGCGTTGAAACATGGGTTACAATCAATTTGTCGGAAACAAGCATCATGGTAGATTTGGCAGAATTACAAAGTGCTGCAATATAACCGGTGTGACCCGAAAAACCGGGTTCCGTTATTCGGATGGCTTCTTTATTTACCGGCAGCGTTACCAACGCCTGAATCTGCCCGTTTAACGCGAATTGAGTTCCGGTTTCTATATATTTTAGTGCCGCGAAGCCCGTTTTTTCTGACATTTTCCCAACCGAAATATCAGATGTTTTTAGCAAATTCAAATCAAATATATTCAGAACATTTTTTCTGTAATCGTCCAGGAAATTCATCCTGTTCAGAGGAACTTTCAATTTTAATTTCTGGTTACATAAATTCAAAACTGAAAAATCACCAACGGCAATAAATTCGCCATCTAAATTTTCTTCTTTAAATGCCCGGAGCAAAATTTCAGGTCCCACTCCATTGGCATCGCCCATTGAAATTCCAATCATACAACTGAATTGTTAATTTGATTAAAAATTTTCACGATTTCATTTTTTTCTCCATAACCTCCCGGTTTGGTTATCAGGTGAATTTTTCCAAAAGTACCAAAAACTGAAGCCAGTGCAACTCCTGGAAACAATTCACGGTTTGGCTCTATGCTTTCTGCCCCCAGTGCATTCAAAATGCCATTTAACGTATCGCCACCAAAAACACATAACATTGTAAAAGAACTTTCCTTAAAAATTTCCGCAACCATCCGGCCAATCTGTTTTGGCACAGCATGAAAATATTTTTTATCCGGTCTAATTATTCCAAATGGCTCCGTTACTTTTTGGTTGTTGGAACCAGACGTCGAGATAATTACATCCTCCCCTGCTTTTAATGCAGATTTTATCTTTTGGGTAAAATTCTGAAACTCAATATCCATTTTCTGAATTGAATTTGTCAACAGTTGTTGAGACATTTCAAAAGTGGTTACTCCTCTTTTCCTGGCATATTCAACTTGTTGTAACGAAATTTCATTCAGGCTGCCGTTTATAATCAAAACCGGACCAACAGGATTCTCATCAATTAATTCAGATGAATTCAGAGGCAATATTTCAGGCAGAATTTCTACCATAGCAGCCGTACCTGCCATTGCTTTCAGCCAGTTTTTCTTTACCAAATATTTCCCAATTGTTTTTAAATTCCCAACTGTGTTGCAATCAAATACCACTATTTTTTCTTTTTTCGAACTCATTTTCTCAGATTCCGAAATTCCTTCTGCAGGAAATAAAAGAACTTCCAAATTGGTTTGTTTATTTAAAACTTCCGGAATGAAACTGCTGGTAACAGGTTCCAACGGGTCGTTGGCAAAATTAGTTTCATGGAGCAATGTCTCCTCAATATATTGAAAACCCTGTCGGGTAAAACGTCTCAATTTTGGATGCCCCGGTATATAAGGCAAAGTAACCTGTTTGGTTTCCAAAAGAAACGCTTCCAGTTCAGCGCCAATATTTCCACGCAATGTTGAATCTGTTTTTTTATAAAACCATTTAATTCCCCATCCACGAGTAATTTGTAGTAAATGATGAATTTTTTCGGCTGCCTCAGCAGGTGAAACATGCCGGCTTTCAGAATTAACAACGACCGCTGTGATTTTCTTTTCCGAAAAAACAGATTCGAGGCAGGAATCGGAATGCAAAACTACCCTTGAGGCAATGTGCCGATTGCTCAGTTGTGCGCCGGCTTCAATGGCCCCGGTTATATCGTCTGCTATAATAAGAAGTTCTGCCAAAAGGAAAGTGGTTTTATTTTCAGAAAGGAAAAAATGTTTTCTGTACATCAAAAAGATCTGTTTCCCCGCCAGATATTTCAATTTTCGGATTATCTTTTAAATCATTTAAGATGGTCCTGGAAACATACATTTCATCGAGGTGCAACGTATCTTTTATCCGGATAATCCGTTCATTTCCGGCCAATGCAGCCCCGCAATTACGCAATGCCAGTTGTAATGCTTCCACATCGTTTTCAGCTACAAATGGTATTTTTCCCCGCTCGAGAAAACTACTTGTTGCAATGTTTTTATAGGTTTTCTGAAAATCAATTTTATCGTACAATTTTTTTGTGATAATATCAGCCAAACCCACGCCGGTCGCATTTCCGTGCGATTCATCGGTTAAATCATGTACCACAACCGATTTTATGTTTGGACGTTCCGGTTCCGGCTGACCGTAAATTTTAATACGCCCGATAATATTTGTATCGATCCCAACACCACTGATGTTTTTTCCCATCCGATCGATGAGCAGCACATCAAAATTATCGATAGGAAATTTAGGAAGATTGGCCCTGCGCAATGTTTAGCAGTGTCAACTCTTCCTGCATTATTTCGGCACCCGGAATGGCTTTTATCAGCATGGTCTGGTCGTACGCATTTTCGATTATGGCAACACCGGCCAGAATTTTACCTGTCTTAAAAACATGTCGGGCTGATTCCTGAATTAAATCGGTTAATCCGTGAACTCCATAATGATGAATGGCTTTGGCGCCGGATTCCTTTCCCAGTCCAATAACCGACATTTTTACCAGGCCGCTTTCGTAGGTGGCATGAAAATCGGTATGTGGTTTAATTTTATTGATGAGAATAACACCATCTGACTCGTAAACCAGTTTATCCATATAAACGCGGTGCAAGCCTTCTTTCCCGGAAATTTCAACCGTTTTCATGGAAGAACGAATGGGCGCACCAACTTTATTTTCTGTAATTCCGTAACCGGCTAAAATCTCTTCCTGCCCTTCTGCTGTGGCTCCACCATGGCTTCCCATGGCAGGAACAATAAAAGGTTGTGCGCCCTGACTTTTTATAAAATCAACCACTTCTCTAACGACCGATTGCAGGTTACAAATTCCCCGGCTACCTACACCAATGGCAATTGACGCATCTTTTTTAATAATGCCCGATAATTTTTTCAATTCCTGCCGGCTAATTTCTTTTACATCCCGCAGTGAGTTATCCGGGAAATGATTCCTGATTTTTATGAGTTGGTATTGTTTCATTTGTGTGTCAAAGTTACAATAAATGCTGTTAAAGCACCCACAAACTTACTATCCAAACTGCAACTGCCGAACAAATGCCGACAAACAAAGTACCAATGGTTTGCAGCCGATATCCGAGGTTTACATTCATACCCGTCATTTGTGTGACTACCCAAAAATAACTGTCGTTGGCATGGCTGGCAACCATGGAACCCGCTCCAATGGCAGCCACGACCAGAGCCCTTGCCGTGGGTGAATCAAATCCAAGCGAAGCTACGAGTGGGGCCATTAAACTTGCCGAAGTAATGATGGCAACGGTTCCTGAGCCCTGTGCAATTTTTAAAGCAGCAGCAATAATTACAGGTAGAAAAATTCCAAGCATTTGCGCCCCGGCCAGATTGTTTTCAACCACTTCGGCAATTCCTGAAGCCTGCAACACTCTTCCAAATGCCCCTCCACTCCCGGTTATAATAATAATACTTGCAGCAGCAATAACTCCTTGTCCCAGCCAGCCTGTAGCGGACAACATCTCTTTTTTCAATTTTGCAGGAAGTAAAAAGGAGAGCCCAACACCAATCAGCAATGCAACAGAAGGTTGCCCGATAAAACCAATTATTTGAGACAGTTTTCCTTCACCAAAAGGGAATGACGGCAGTGCATTTACAGATCTCAAAATGATCAAAAATATCGGAATAAAAATGGGTAGCAGCGATTTCAGCAATGAAGGGCCATTTTCAGAGGTCATTTCAACTTCCTTTTCATCAGGCGCCGAAGTTTGCTGAACCTTAAACTTTGAAGCAATTTTTATGGAAAACAGCCAACCGGCAATCAATCCGACAATACTCACCGGTAATCCCAACAGAATCACCATTCCCAGATCGGCTTTTAAAATGCCTGCTGCAGCAACTGGTCCGGGCGTAGGCGGAATCAGTGAATGGGTGACATACAATCCTAAACTCAGCGCAATCGCCAGCATGGCCAGCGATACTTTCAGTTTGCGCGACAAAGCTTTTGCCAATGGTGATAACACAATAAATGCAGAATCACAAAAAACGGGGATACTTACAATGTAACCCACAATGCTCATAGCCAGTGGAATATTCTTTTTACCCACTACTTTCAGCGCTCCGGTAGCGAGCTTAAACGCACCGCCCGACATTTCCAGAAATTTCCCGATGATGGAACCGGCCAGAATTACAATGCCGATGTAGCCAATGGTACTACCAAAACCGTTGTTAACGGCATCAACCACTTCGGTCAATGTCAGTTTACCTGATAAAACACCAAAACCAAAGGCCACCAGTAATAAGTGATAAAAACGGATGCCATTTTAAAACAGAGGTGGAAACGATAATAAATGCAATGGACAAAAGCAGGAGAATAATCAGCCACATAAAGCAAAAGGAATAGGTTCGACTTCGTTTAATTTTGTAAAAATCAAATATACAATAAACCAAAAAAAATCAGGTGGATGGGAGCATATAAAAAATCAATGGTTTTAAACAGCTCCTAAACCAGCGTACTTCTGTTTTCGTAAATTTTTGTAATGGCATTTACAATATCGTCCATATCTGATTTTGTTCCAAGCAACATGCTTTGGTAAAAAATTACAGCTTCCTCTGTCAGTTGATCGTTTCCGGGCAATACATTTTCCTCGCGCCATTGCTTCAGGCGTTTTTCCGAAAACAAACGTTTGTAGCCCCTGGAATTCAGCGCTTCTTCAATTAATCCGTCGTGGTTTTGTTTACCGTAACCGGAGGAACAGGGAATACCTTCGGCACGCAGCGCTTGTATGAATTTGTCGCGTTTCACATTTCCAAATTCCTTCGAAATAAACCGAAACGGATACAAATGATAAGCCGAACGCGCATCCCCGGTTACCAACTTATACGGAATAATTCCGGGAATTTCAGCCAGCTTTTTATCGAGATACTTTGCGTTTTCCAGCCGAATATCGGCATCTTTTTGGATACGTTCCATTTGCGATAGTAATATCAATGCCTGTATTTGCTGCATCCGTCGGTTGCTGCCACGAATCGGATAATCTGAAGTCCTTCAACACTTTGATAAGGTCGCCCGCAATTATGGAAAGAATAACAGCGATCCATTATTTCATCATTGTTCCCAACCACCGCGCCACCTTCACCCGCCGGCAGGTTTTTGGAATTCTGAAAACTAAAACAGCCCAGGTCGCCCAGTGTACCCAGTTTTTTGCCTTTGTATTCTCCCAGCCAGGCCTGGCAGGCATCTTCAATCACTTTTAAATCGTGTTTTTTGGACGCTGCATTTACCCGGTCCATATCCACCGGGAGGCCATATATATGCACCGGAATGATGGCTGATGTACGGTCAGTAATTCGCTCTTCAATTTTCGCCGGATTTATCAAAAATGTTTCCGGGTCGGTATCCACAAAAACGGGCAGCGCTTTGTTCATAAAAATAACATTGTAGGTGGCAATAAAAGTAAATGGCGACACCAGCACTTCATCGCCCGCATCAACTCCTAAAACATGTGTGGCCACCAGCAAAGCCGTTGTTCCGCTGGCCGTTGCCAGACAACGTTTGACGTTCATTAAATCGGCATATTTCTTTTCAAATTCCGCCACATGCTCGCCACTCCCCCGCCACCAGCGACCGCTGCGCAGCATTTCAGCAATTCCGTCTTCAGCATTCCGATTCCAAATGGGCCAGTCGGGCCAGGCTGCTGTTCGCACTTTTTCCCCGCCGTTAATGGCCAGTTTTTGAGCTGTATTAAAACTAAATGATGAAAAAGGATGGATGGTTAATGCGCCAATGGTACCGACAGATGCAGTGGCAATGGCTTGTCGACGGGTAATTTTCCGGTTTAACATGGTTTTAGGTTTTACGTTACAAATCAGCCTCAATTTACGGATTTAATTGAGAATGAACAACAAACTATTTTAATTTTGAAACTAATTCTATTTGATACTTTAGAAAAATCTTCTGTTTTACCCTTGAATCACTAAAGAAGGATAATTTTTCTCATTCCGCCAGGCCGGGGTAAAAATAAGAAAAATCGGTATTCTATTTAATTTGTCAAAGCAGAACTATGTAAAATCATTATTTTTAAAATGAAATGTGTATCGGTTTTGAATTGTTACCGTATAACCGGAAAAATTAAAATTCAAATTTATCAAAATGTATAAAACCAATTTTCGTGGGCTGATTGTTTTTGCAGTAGCCATGGGATTTCTGGAAGCCATTGTAGTTGTTTATGTTCGGGAGTTATTTTATCCAGGAGGCTTTGAATTTCCGCTAATAATGCTTCCGCCATGGATGGTTGGCGTTGAAATTATCCGCGAAGTTTGTACACTTTTAATGCTTGGCTCAGTAGCCTGGATTTCGGGAAAAAGTTTTTTACAACGGCTTTCCGTCTTTCTTTTCACCTTTGGAATATGGGATATTCTTTATTATATCGGGTTAAAAATGATTTTGGGCTGGCCCGATTCACTGCTTACCTGGGACATTCTGTTCCTTATTCCCATTACCTGGACAGGCCCGGTTCTGGCGCCCCTGATTTGTTCCGTTGTAATGATTGAAATGGGATTGCTGTTCGACCAATTTCGGGTGACCGGCAGAATTGAAAAACTGCACTGGTACGAAATGGCTTTATTCATTTTGGGTGCGCTCATTATTTTTATTTCATTTATCCGGGATATTGGAAAACTAATACTGGAAGGAGATTATTTATCTCATTTTTTAACTCTGCCCGAAAATCCTGAATTTATACACGAACTTACTTCGTATGTCCCATCCTATTTTCAGTGGCAAATTTTTGCTCTTGGAATTTTAATCATTATTGTGGGATTAACATTGGTAATCCGACGGGCACTTCGAAATAAAAAGAAAGCAAACAAGCTCTGAACACGTTAATTTAAAATCAGGATAATTTTTCAAATATCAAACTAAAATTAAATTGCTCCTAAAAAAACGACAAACAGGTATCTTTTCCCCAAATTTTAATAATTTCACCTGGCTTTTACACAAATTGAAGATAGTTTGATTTACAAAACGATGTATAATTTTGGTGCAAATAGTGTAATTGAATTCCTGACTGCTTTTGCGGCAACAGTTACCATAATTATTCTTTGGAAATACAAAAAGTCTCCCGAAGTAAAATACTTAATGTATCTTGAATTTTTGGTTGCAATTTGGGCGGTAACCTATGCATTTGAATTTGGCACCGGTAATCTTGAAACGAAGGTTCTATGGTCGCAGCTATCATACCTTGGAATTGCATTTTTACCGGTTTGCTACTTCTTATTCACCACTGCCTTCAGCCAGAAAAGCAACATCATTAACACACGAAATGTAACGCTGCTGCTTATTATCCCGGTTATTACTTTGGTTCTTGCATTAACCAACAATTCTCATCATTTGGTCTGGACAAACGTTACACTTGATCCGAATTATAACATTGCCCATTATTTTCATGGAATATGGTTTTGGGTATTTTTTGCATATACACAAATTCTTATTTTTTCAGGTTTATATAATCTGGTAATTTCCATTTATAAATTTACCGCCTATTACAAATCGCAAATAGCCACATTGCTGGTTGGTTCCTCTTTTCCAATCCTGGGCAACTTATTGTATGTTACCGGTTGGAACCCTTATCCGGGTTTCGACTGGACCCCGGTATCTTTTGTGTTCACCGGAATTATTGTCGCTGTTGGAATTGTTAGATACCACATGTTCGATTTGGTTCCACTAGCCAGAAATAAACTTATAGATACCATGGAAGATGGAGTGATTATTTTGAATAAAGCGGGATATGTGGAAGACAGTAACAACACTATTTACAGGATTTTTAATTTCAATCCGAAATTTTCCGTCATACAAAAACCATTTTCCGATATTTTTGGCGGGTACGAGGTGCTAAAAGAAGGGATAAACTCAGGAACTGTAGAGAGAATTTATTTTAGTATTCAGAATAACGGAGAAAAGAAACACTACCAGGTTCGCATTTCTCCCATTTTAGGTCGCGACAAAAAAGTATCCGGAAATCTGATGATTTTTCACGATATCACCAATATAAAACAGGCCGAGGATGATTTGAAAGAAATTAATAAAAAACTGATAAGAGAGATTAAAGAACGTGAAAAACTCATTGACGATCTGGATTCATTTGCGCACACGGTGGCTCACGACCTGAAAAATTCTTTAGGCTCCATTGTTGGGTCATGCGATGTAATGGAAGAAAGTGTAAAAGATAATGAACTGGAGTTAGTTACTGAACTCGCCGGGCTAATAAAATCATCGGCAAGTAAAACGCTTAAAATCACCCAGGAGCTTTTGATTCTTGCCACTGTAAGCCACCAGGAAATCAGTAAAAACGAATTGGATATGAAATCCATTTTTCAGGAAGCAAAATCACAATTGCAGGAATTAATTATATCGAAAAATGCAAAAATTGTTGAACCTGAAACCTGGCCCTCATCCATTGGTTATGCTTCGTGGGTGGAAGAAATATGGACCAACTATTTAAGTAATGCCATTAAATATGGCGGAACTCCACCTAAAATTGAAGTTGGGGCCGACGAAACGGAAAACAATCAAATTCGATTCTGGATAAAAGACAACGGCGATGGCATTAACGAAAAACAACAAACCAAATTATTCAAGAAATACATTCGCCTTGATCCGAAAAAAGCCGAAGGGTACGGGTTGGGATTATCCATCATCAAACGCATAGCTGAAAAACTGGATGGAACGGTTGGTGTTGAAAGTACAGGTGAACCGGGGAAAGGTTCTACTTTTTATTTTGAATTACCTGCTGCCGATTAATTTCAATACAAAAACCCAAAAAGCCATAAAGGAATTTGCTGTTGAAATCCCAATTCAATATCGTCCATTGCAATAAATGTATTCTTATCTTTTCCTACTTGCCTGGTTGTTTTATTTTTACCACCAATTTCAAATAAATATCTTCCATCAATAACAAAATCACCCACTTTGGGAAGTTGCAAAGAATGATTCACATTCAATTGGTTATTAAAAAAGGTTTCCCTAATTGTTCCAATTTGTTCATTTTGCATATTCAAACTGTAAAAATAATTGGTGTTCGAAAGGTAAATTTTATCCGGTTTTTGCATTATTTTATTACCCGTAACTTTCTGACTAAGGACACTTATCACTTCAGATTTTTCAAGGTAGTCGAGGTATTTCAGCAGAGTACGCTGGTCTGTAATAAGCAATTCCCGCCTTAGTTTCAACAAATTAGGCACATACGGAACTGAAGATGCGATTGCAGCTAAAAGTTTTTTTAATTTAAACGATGTAACAAATGAAATTTCGGAAACAGCGGGAATATCTGTTTCAATTATAACATTTAAAATGGCATTCAACCTATCGAAATAAAACCCCGGATCTTCTTTATAAAAAGGAAATACGCCGGTTTTGAGATATTCCTTGAAATATGGGATTACTTTTATTTCCGTGGTAATTTTCTTTGCTATATCATGATGTTCCTGAAGCAAATCAGGAAACAAAACTTTTTCCATTTTTATTCTTTCTCTAAAATCTAAAAATTCTCTGAAAGATAAACCAGCAAGTCGGTATGAGCTTTTTCGGCGGCTTAAATCTCCTTGTCCTTTGTAGATTTTTAAAATCGATGAACCAGAATAAATTACGTGTAATTCAGGAAATTTATCGTAAATATTTTTTATTTCTGCCGACCAGTCGAAATCTTTAAACTTTGCAGGATACTTATGGACTTCATCCAGGAACAAATATTTTACTCCGTACTGTACCAATTGCTCAGCAATATCAATTATCGAATATTGAAACAATAATTTATCGTCGAGGGAAAGATAAACAGCCTGGTTAGATTTTTCTCTATTTAGCAAAGAGGCACGTTGCAACATGAGTGTGGTTTTTCCAACACCCCTTGCACCCAATATCTCAATTAATCGTGTATTCCAGTTAATTTCATCAAAAAGATATCTTTTAAAATCCATTATAACAATATCAATCAATCGATTACTGTAACTGAAAATCTCCTGCATGTCTTCTATATTTGTGATTAATCACAAATATAGATAAATTTATTTGTAATTAATCACAAAAAAAATCAAAAATTAATGGATTGAAATACAAAAAGGATGTAATATATTCGAAATGTTAATGGAAAGATAAGTAGCTAAGGCTCCATTCCCATCGCCTTTATGTAACCTTCGTTCGTTTGCGTATTTTCAAATTTCATATTTTCAATCAATTGAAGCATGGCTTTTTTAGCCAACTCCTGATCAGGACGTGCTTTTCTGATTTCAGCAAAACCAGAACGCGGTGCCTCTGTAAATTCCACAATTTGGTCCCAGTTTTCGGGTGTCGCAATGGTTCGCATACAACTCGAACGAAGCATTTTTTTGTAGGGCCAGTACGTCCAGCCAATGTTGTTGCGGTTCATCAGCCGGGTCCAGGCTCCAATCCACTGGTCGGTATTTTCACCGGTTTCTCCCATGTACATCGGCAGATTTACCGAGTCGCGAAAATCAACAAAATCCTGAATATTTGCCTGTAACGTATCGCACCAGTAGCGGTGACAAGTGTACATCAGTTTATCATCGAATTTTGAGTCGGTGAATACCTTAAAATTGCTGTTCCACTGCGCTCCTCCCAATAATACAATATGATTTTTATCTGCTTCCCGAATGGCCGCAACCGCCTTTTTATAAAGTAGTTCCAATTGCGGATTTAACACATCGTAATCCTCTTTGAAATAGGTTGCAATGGGTTCATTCAGCAAATCGTATCCTAAAATTACCGGCTCGTTACTGTAGCGTTCTGCAATTCTTTTCCAGATATCAACAAACAATTCCTGACTTTTTTCGCTTACCATCAACCAGGGATAACCATAACTGTCGTCAATGTTATCACCGGTTTGTCCGCCCGGGGCATCATGCATATCAAGTATAACATACAATCCGGCATCCCGGCACCAGTTCACCAGGCTGTCAATACGTGCAAAACCATCCTGGTTGGCAGTCAGTCCCATGTAATCTTCATCCGTAAAAAGTTTATAGTGAAACGGTAATCGAATGGTATTCATGCCTGTCGATTTTATATACTGAATATCTTTTTTCGTGATGTAATTGTCTTTGAACAATTTCCAGAAATGATTGGTAAAATCGGGCCCCACCATTTCTTTAAATGCCTCATCAATCAGCCGTGAGAACTGGCTTTGCTAAAACCAAACATATATCCTTCCGGATTCAGCCAGTTTCCCAGGTTAATTCCCTGGATAAAAAACTTTTCACCATCGGGTGAAATGAGATCCTGACCTGAAATAGTAATAAATTTCTCCTGTTTCGCAGGTATTTTTTCTTTGTTTGGAGCGCAGGAATAAAAAGCCCATTAATGGGACAAAAACAAGCAGCAAAAGGAAAGCATTTTTCATTTGAACCTTTATTAGTTGATTTAGAAACAACAAAATAAATAAAATTCGATACCGGATTAAAGCATTTTTTCTTCTTTTCCGGAAACCATTGCTTTTTTCACATCAATTTCACCATAAGCAACATTTATGAAAGGCTTCCCGTTTTTCAGTCCTACATTCCCGAATCCCGTTTCTGTAGAAAGAAAACCGGTAAAATCTCCCACTTTCGAATCGATGTAAAGTATTTGGTCCACAGCATCATAACGCACACCGGTAAGTCCTTCCATTAAAGCATAACTCGACATGGCCCGTGGCATACCAATGGCCACATTCATATTCATCAAACGGATTACGCACCCGGCCGTCATACCGGTCGCGGCAGGTACGAACAACGTCCAGTCCTTTATCGACTTCTCCCATGTACATTAAATGGGAAGCTACCTGGTACTCAATGCCTGTCCAAACCTCGTTGCTGTAAACAAACGGCAATGTTAACTGACCACCTTTGGGCCAGGTACACAACAGCAAACCACCGTCGTTACCCATTGCATAAGAAGGACGCTGCGGATTTACATGGTCGGTAAGGTTATGTTTCAGATTGTATTTGTAAACGGCATTCAGGTGGCTGGTAACTTTGGATTTATCCAGCGTTTCAGGCAAACCACATACTTCTGCCAGCCAGCAGCCCAAAACACCATCCGAAAGACAACCGTTGCCATACTGGTACTTTGGGCCTTCTTTTTGCAGCAGCGCAAGCGCTTCATCAGAATAATCGCTCGACCATGATGTTTTCGACAACTCCACCGGGTCTTTTGCATTTAATCCTTCCAGTTGAATTTTCTGAATGAAATATTCGCCGTTAAATAACTCATCTTCTGTAAACTTCCTTCCTTTTTGAAGCAAGCCGGAATAAAGAGTTACATCCTTTTGAAGGAAACTTCCCATTTTCACCAACGCCTGCAAAGCACCCAGGTAAATGCTGGTGCACATGCCATCCGGTCCCCAGAATTCGATGTCGTAAGTATTATGATGGGGTTCTTCCAAAACACCTTTGTACCGCGGATCCCATGTTTCAATGCAGTAATCGAGACTGGCTTTTACCTGCGGATACATTTTTTTAAGCCATGTATTGTCACCGGAAATTCGCCATTCGCGGTATACTTTCATAATTCCACCCAGTTGACCATCGGCAGCAGCATAAAAATTATGCACCACCGGCCGAATAGGCAAAGACGATCGAAAAGTCTGGTGTCCTTCTTTATTCTGACTCACAAAAAATTCGGTTTCCCGCAGGGTACGTTCCAATGCAGGAAATAAATGCGGAATGGCCTGTGCATAATTCCACACATGTGTACAGGAGCCGTGGCAGCAACCATTATTATCACTGCATCCTTCAAAATTCCACAATTTTCCATCGGTTTGGCGCAATACTGTTGGCGATTTCAAAATGGTAAGATTGGCTGCCACCGCTTCCAAAACTTCAGGTGGAAGGGTACTGTTGTAAAATGTATTTTTGAACAATTCCGATTTATCACGCAATTCGTTGTATCGGGTACGCCAATAATTTACAACCTCGTTTATGCTTTTAAATTTCCCGGAATACCAGGGTTTATAAAACGGCTGATTACACGAACAGTCAGCATCATCGCAGGCTTCTTCCGCATTTGCAGGGTCGGTTCCCAGCCTTAAACTGGTTTCAGGAACGTACCACGACATCATCAGTCGCACTGTTTTTGATTTGCCGGGAGCCAGGTTAACCGGAACAAACAACGATGCTCCGGGAGCTCCTTTTTCCACAGGTGGGTTGCTTTTCATTTCCCCGTTTGCAATGGTTTTCCACGCCATTGTCATCGAATCGAACCAGCCGCCACGAAACCAGCAGTGGTCCACCACCGTTTCCGGATCGTCGGTAAAAATGGCAAAGTCGCCGTTCTCCTGTGGTCCGTTTTGGGGCCAGTTATACGAAAGCACAAACCCGCTATTTATTGGATTTATCGAGCCAACCTTTCTTGAAGGAACCATAAAGTTCTTTGCGTTGTAGGAAAAAACTGATTCTACTTTTTTATTCCCGGTATTTTTGAAGGTGTATTCAATGGCGCCAACGGGTAAGCTCGAATTATCAGCGTCGGTAGGAATGAAGGGACTCCAGCCGGTAACTGACACTTCCAACGGAATATCCGCATCTTTCAAATGAATTTCACCAAAAGGAAACCGCGCCAGAAAATCGGCATATTCGAAACGAGGCAATCCGTAACTTGTTCCCGAAGCTCCATTTCCTGAACCAGGATCGCCAAACTTCTTCCAGCCGGGAACAGGACCTTCCAGCACTTTCGCACCGTTTTCCAATCCTTTTACTGAAATGGCTGCAAACATGCACGGTTCATTAAAAATATCCGGCCGGTTATGGACGGACATGTGGGAAATGGCCCCTGTTCCTTCCAGACAAAACATGCCGGCACCAATTCCGCCAATGGGAAATGCAACACGGTTGAGGTATTTGCCCTGGTAAATGCCGTTGTATTCTCTTTCTGCTTTATTTTTTGTTCCTGAATCAATTCCGGTTTTGCAGGCAGAAATGGTTAGCACGACTATAAAAACAAATGCCTTGAATACTATCTTCTTCATAAATTCTGATTTTTCAGGTTATAAATTGATTATTTTTTGCTTATCCGTTAAATACCAAATTGGCAAAGTAGCTATTTCCATTCCCACAGAAACAGGTATCTGTTCAAATTACACAGCTCTTTTTAAGCGATTCCGCATAAAATTTTCAGTGATGGGCTAAAGCCCGCATTGTTTCTGGTTTCCACTAAGAGGCTGTCCGAAAAGTGATATAAATGAATATTTCACTTTCAATTTGTAATCTTCTAACCCCTCCTGACCTCCCCAAAGGGGAGGAATTGTCCCCGCCAGCTGGCGGGGGATTTAGGGGGTCTAAATGTCACAATTACTTTCAATTTGTAAGTTGTTTTATTTTGCAGTTTACTTTTTAGACAACCTCTTATCATTGCCCCCAGGCATCCGGGCTTTAGCCCATAAATTCAATCTATTGGTGAACCATTTAAAATTTTACTCCTCCGATTTTAATTTGCGGGCTACAAATGCACCATAATATCCAACTATCATAAAGGCAAATGCCGGTACCCAGTAGGCCAGTTTTATGCTACCGGCCTGGTCGGAAACAATGCCCTGAATTTGTGTTAACACGGCTGCCCCGGCAATGGCCATAACCATGCCTGCGCCACCAATTTTGGTATCATCTTTTAATCCACGAATACCCAGACCATAAATGGTGGGAAACATTAACGACATGCAACCTGAAATTCCCATTAAAGAATAAATACCCGCAGTGCCGTTGTTATAAATGGCTATTAAAGAAAAGAGCACAGCCAGCACTGAAAGGCCTGTTAATAAATGCCGGGGTTTGATAAATTTCATTAAGCCTGTGCAGATAAAACGGCCAATAACAAACAAAATCAATGACATAATATAGTAGGTAGCTCCGGCTTGTTCAGGCGTACGAGGCAAAAGCATATCGAGCCCGATTTTATCAACCAGGTTGTAAAAACCAGCAGCTACCGGTTCAATCGAGCGAAGGCTGGCAATGATTTGTTCTGTCGATGGATTGGCTCCCAAATTGGCAATTACAGCATCGAAATTAAGTTGCTGCATTACATAACGGATAATAAATGACCAGACAGCGATTTGCGCTCCCACATAGAAAAACTGGGCAATTACTCCCCACACATAGTTTTTGTTTTTCATTAACCGGCGGAAAGTTCCCGCAAAATCGAGCCGCTTGTCGTCTTCTTTCAGGTTGGGCATCCGGGTGAAATAAATCATCAGCAAAATAATAACCATAACAAAACCAACCGCCATGTATGTGGTGGTAACGGCATTTAATTCGACTCCCTGAATTTTTGACAACTCGGCAGGAGCCAGCGCCGCTCTTTCTGCAGGCCCTAACGTACTTAGATGCGAAAGCACAAAAATCTGGCTGATGATTACCCCGGTAATGGCGCCAAAAGGATTAAACGACTGGGAAAAATTTAAACGCTGGGTAGCCGTCGATTCCGGGCCGATGGCACAAACATACGAATTGGTGGATGTTTCGAGCACCGAAAGACCGGCAAACAAAACCAGGATGGCAAACAAAAACATAAAAAAACCAATGCCAATGTTTGTTTCCGATAAAATCATGGCCGGATAAAAAAGAAAGCTCCGGTGGCATACATTGCCAGTCCCAGCATTACACCCGACTTATAGGTAAAACGTTTGATAAACAACGCGCCCGGAATAGCAAAGAATCCGTAGCCGAATAAATAACAGGCCACCTGTATCCACGCGGTTTTGGTATCCGTCAGGCTCATAATCCGCTTAAAAGCGGCCAGCATGGTATCCGTTAAATTATTGGGAATGGCCCACGCAAAAAACAGAGAAGTCAGCAATATAAACGGCCAGACAATTCCTTTGGGAATAATGCGCTCCTTTTCCATTTTGCCTGATTTAGTTCCGGTAATGGTTTAATTAAATGCTGTTTTTATGTCGTTTAACGATACATGAAACAGCTTTTCCGTAATTTCATTGAGGTCCTTTTCATCGCCCGAAATATGAAATATCCGTTGAGTATGTGTAATTGTTTCGCCCGCATTTAACAGCGCTGCCGGCGATGAACTTTCTATTTCATAAAATGGCCCCATCATTTTTCCATCGTCGGCTGGCCCGTCGTTGTAAGAATTCACGGCATCGCCGCTTAGTGGATCGTCCTGCTGCCCCCATTTTGAATTCACATATTTTTCCGGCTCGGCAGGTTGCGAATACCACAACAAGGTCAGCACCTGTTTTTTCGGGTCGTAACTTCCGCAATACGGTTCTGCCCGCTTTGGCGAAATGCCAATTTTACTCCGGTATTTTCCATCGGTTTTGAAAAACAGGATATTGTCTTTCACAATGAGTCTTTCCGGCGGAACTTTGCCAAAATAATCGTCGGTTACCTTCACTCCCAGGTCACCCACACTTCCCTCTTTAAACGGAATAAAAACCACACCTTCTTCCGATGGATTAAACATACACAACAACCAGATGGATAGAAAACCGTTATCCGAATTCCACTGAATATCGCCTTCATTTTGTAATGTATTTACCGATTGAAAAGCAACAAAATTCAGCGAACTTCCCAACGTTAACTGCAACGCCTTTTCAGCTTCGTCTTTAGATAACAGTTGAACTTTGCGTTTAATACCAACATCCATGGTAGTGCCCGCCGCATTAACAAGTGAAAATGAAGTTTCAAACTGTACCGATTTTTCAGTTTCTTCCACTACCTTAAAAGGTTTGGTATCGAGTTCAGGCGGTACCCTCCAGTTGGCAAACACCTGTTCAACGCCCGGTTTAAAATAAATAGAGAACGGACCACCTTCCGGCCCCAGCCAAAGCCGCTCCTCGCCGCCAAACGGATTGAATTGCTTGCTCATTTCACCCGCTTTAATAAAATCATAATTGATCCAGCCAAAACTTGTCCCTTTTTCACCGTTGGCTGTGCTGGTCATTACGCGGCCCTGTAAACCCGGGGCAACCAACACGCGGGCAGGCGAATTTTCATCTTTTAACTCAACGGTTTCTATATCGTGTTTTGAAAGAAAGGCCACATCGTAGCCGTAAATTCCTTCCGAATAATTTTCATTGCTTTTCATCTGGTTGTCGTTTTTTTTCCCGGTGGAGGTGCAGGCAGCAAAAGCAATAACCATTGCCAACAAAGCTAACCGGGAAAAATGAATCATTGAATTTTCCTTCATAATAAGGATTTTATAATAATTAAATCAGCCTATTTTAATGAATTTCCAAATCTCTCCAACCCGGAAGCGTGGGAAATTTAGCATGTGGTTCAGCCTGGTACCAGAAACAAACCGAAGCGATATCCGACTTTTGCGCGAGGTAACGGCCGCCCTGTCTCCATCCCAAATCCTGAATTGTCACCTTCAAGTCTTTTTGAAAACGAATGGGATCCACCACATGCCAGCGATAGAGTCCAAAGCGCTGCATCACATTGTAGTGCCCGTCGCCCCGAATCACCTGGCTCAGTCCGCTGTATGGCGTACAAAACTCGGTGTAGTTGGTTTCTTCCACCCCGGCGGCATTTTTTGTGCGTGTATCAAAATCATACGAACCACAAAAATAATCTTCGGTACCGGTGCCGCATATCGTTGGAAAATCGGTGTCGCCATCCATATAAAATTTAATTTCACCTTCGCCCCACCAGCCGTTGTTATGGACACCCCAGGCCATGTAAACACCTACATACTGCCCCTGTCCTTTAATTCCGTCGACAATGGTGTAAACCGATTTGGTATCGGGAATTTGCTGGCGAAACTGAGCATGAAAGTAACCGGCATCCTTGGGAACATCAGTCAACGTGTAATCAATCTGGTAATACAATGTCATGGGATCTTTCTCATTGATGTTTTCCATCGTAATCCGGCATTTTTTGTGGAAAGGCATGGTCCAGTAGCAGTTAAAGGCGCTACCCGGATTCACACAAATTGCCAGCGAACTCAGCGGTGCATATTTATTCCAGCCCATTCCAAAAAACATTCCTACAGGACATTCAACTGAAGGTTCCTTTTCATCGTCCCAGTACATCCGAATGATGGAGTAACGCCAGTTTCCGGTAGGTGTCATCCATATATGCTGAATGGCTCCCGAACCATCAATTTCAGCCAGGGTAATGGTTTCGCCGGCCTGAATGCGAATGTATGGATTCACTTTCCACCCCTGCCCGAGGTCGCGTGCGGCATTGTGGGCATTGGCCACATTGGGTTTGTCGGCATCTTTCGGATCTGCCATTCCGGCTTTACCCTTTTCACCGGTAAAGTTTTCAGGACTTATGGACCGTGTTTGTGCATTGGATAAACGATACAAATTTCCCATGTTCATATTGAGGCCATTAAAATCGGATTGTTGTGCAAATCCGCTAACTCCCAAAAGCAGGGCAATTGTAAACGTAATAAGTTTAGTTTTCATCTTTTATTATTTTAAGTTATGATATTCTCATTTAAATTGAATTTGTAAAAAATAGTTTTTATTATCTGAAATTCAGAACATAATAAAATGATAGCACAATTTTAATCCGATCACTCACCCTGTTTGCGACTACGTCACAATCGTCCCTCTCTACACGTAGAGAGGGAGAAGAGGGTGAGTTTGCTAACAAATTAAGTATCAACACAAAACCAGATATTAATTTTAACTATCTCAACAAAAGACGATTCTTATTTAGTGTTCATATAACCGGAATGAGTCAAATCCCAACAAGAACATCCGTCATTAACTTCTGTCAAACCTAAATCTGCAATACTAGCCGCCGATTGCCTCCAGGAAAACATAATTGAAACAAAATTTCGAGTAGCACAAGAAATACATTTTTCATCATTTGGTTTAATTGATTGCGATCAGACTGTAAATTGGCTAATGCTTTAGAAAAATAAGAAAAACAATTCAGATTACCATACAAAAATCTCCGATTCTACGCAGAAGGAGAAGTTTAAAAATTATCTGGCGACAGCCTGTTTTCAATGAACTAGTAAAGTAATTTATACTAATTTGATTGCTTTTGAATATGGAGTTTTTCAAGAATGTTATTCATTTAGGCTTTTGCCTTTTTGTTTTGCCTATTGTTAAACAGGTTTTTACAACGTATTTTTTCTTAATTTAGCATCCCTATTAAACGTCACCCCATGAATGAAAAAATAATATTTTGGGATTATTTCATAACAGCGATAAGTTTTATAGTATGTATTTATGCAGTTGTAAGATTGCATAAATCGAGAAAGAAAAAGGATTACCTTTTTTTTGGTGGCTCTTTCATACTATTTGTATTTGTTTATTTGATAAGTATTTCAAACATAAAGATTTCTGGTGACAGATTTGCTATTGAAAAAGCCAAACAAGAAATTAACCAGTCAAAAAACGAAATTGCGAAAATTACTTCAGGTTTAATTAAAATCGCCTATATTGTTTCCGATGGTTCAGGCAGAATAGGAGGAATGCCCCAAAGGCACATAAATGAAATTAAAGCTATTCAGGATTCACTTAGTAATTATCTCGAACCTGATCTAAACACGCAGATTGATTCAATAATAGCTAAATTAAATAACAAATGATTAATTATCATTAGAATGAATTCAATAATTGTATATTTATTATTATCCACTATTGCGATTTTGTTAATATGGAATCTCTTAGTTTATTTCCAAACCAAAAAACACAATACAAATGAAAAAAATTATCATGAACTAAATGCGAAGCTTAATTTTATTATTGCAGTAGGGTCATTAACCTTATTATTGATAACATACCTTGGATTCGACGTAAAAAATGATATTTTAAAAAAAAGTGAAAAGCCTGTCAATGATATGGTTCAAAAAAAATCACATGAAATTGATTCTATAATAGACAGTAAGAATATTTTAAAAGCAGGAATTTATATTGTTAATGATTTAGAATTTGAACAAAATAAGAAATTCTTTTTTGATAGTTTATTAACCATTGATAATAAACATCTTCCTATTTTTAGGAATGAACCAAAACTCATAATAAATACCAATACGGGTGAAATTCTAAGAATAAAAAAAATTACGCCTGATTATTTTATATTGGATGAACCAATTTACGATTTTGCATTTATTGTTGATCCTGAAGAAAATCCTAAACATCCGAACAAAATAGTATTTGATGTTTGGATTGCCGATTATAAATCGAATTATTAAAATAAAATTGACACTGCTTTACTTTTCTGCTTTTTTTAGGTCTGCATTTTTGAAATAGCGTTTCAACGTATATTCAGGCTGCCATTTATCCGGTTTTTGTAAAAATTTTGTCGGATCATATTCCGAAGGCAGAATATGTTTTGCTGTCAATGAAATGGTATCACCCGTTTCTGTTTGTTTCTTTTTCATCAACGTTGTCAGCTCTGCCAGCTTATCCTGGTATTCCGGATCGTTGGCCATGTTATTGATTTCAAGCGGGTCGCTTGCAAGATTGTATAGTTGCGTGATATCGCGGTCGGGATAACGAATCATTTTCCAGTTTCCTTCACGGATCGCGCGCACAGTATTTCGATAAGCGGTAAAAACAGATGTTCTTACTCCATCGGAATCTCCCTTAAGAACGGGGCTGATATCTTTCCCGTCAACATCCGGAGGAGCCGGCAATCCGCTTAAGCTGCAGATGGTAGGGAAAATATCATACAGGTAAACAAATGCCTTTGAAACCTGCCCTTTGTTAATTCCGGGGCCGGCCATAATCAGCGGAATTTTCACACATTCCTCGTAGAGGTTTTGTTTTCCCAAAAGGCCGTGACTTCCAATTGACAAACCGTTGTCTGCGGCATATACAATTATGGTGTTATCATAAAGTCCGTTCTCTTTCAGTAACCGGATGATGTCGCCTACTTTTTTATCCACCAAAGAAATCATCGCATAATAATCGGATAGTGATTTCTGAATCATTTCCGGGGTGCGTGGCCAGGGTGCCAGGTTCTCATCCCGAATGGTCATGTTATCGAATGCAAAAGGGTGGTATTTTTCAAAATTTCCGGGAAGGGGAAGTGTACCGTCGGGATATTTGCCAACATAGTCTTCCCGCGGAGACCGCGGATCGTGCGGAGCTGTAAAAGCCAGATAACAATAGAAAGGTTTTTCCCTGTTCCCCGAAGCATAGCTTTTAAGAAAATCCGTTGCGGCTTTACTAAAAACATCGGTTGAATAACCCTTTATCTCAACTTTCCCAAGTTTATGATTGCTTTCCATATCTCTGCAGGGCACTTTGAAATGATCGCTCATTCCACCGATAAGAACATTTTTCCCATCGTCGAATGAACGTTCAAAACTTTTAGCGCCGTTATGCCACTTCCCTGTACCAAATGTTACGTACCCGTGAGACCTGAAATATTCAGGCATCGTGGTTACACCATCCAGTGGAATATTATTACAGATATGAAACAGGCTTTTTCCGCTGTTTAGCATGGCACGGCTTGGCGCACACACCGCAGGCGTATTTCCGCCCATATAATAACTATTGGTAAAGTGGACACCGGAAGCTGCAATTCGGTCGATGTTTGGGGTTTTTATGTATGTATTTTCCGAGCATCCGAGGGCATCGGCCCGCTGATCATCGGCAAACAGAAACAGAATATTGGGTTTTTGGGGAGCTTTTTCGGTTGATTTAAAACCCAAGACTGTAAACAACGACAATGAAATAATTCCGGTAATTTTTAGTTGGTTCTTCATGACCATATAGTTTATTTCATAAAAAATTATAATAATCCAAACTGAATGTAACAGTCAATTTTTCCACCAGGCACTAAAAGCAAATAACAATGTAAATTGTTAGTTTATAATGTTTTCAATTTGCGGCCACGGATATTTTCCGTCATTTTTCTGTGTAATTCCCGGTGTACTCCTGCCCTCTTCAATGTATTTTTTCAGCAATGCTTTTAATTCGCTAACCACTTCAGGATGTTCATCATAAACATTGGATTGTTCCGATGGATCCGTTTTCAGGTTATACAACTGAATGGGCGGCAAACCAATGGTATCTTTTCCCGGGCGTGGGAAACTCCAGCCCCCGGAACCTGCAGCCATCAACAATTTCCAACCGTCTTTCCGGATGGTAAAGCTGCCGTTTATGGAATGACTTACCGTGGCTTCCCTGATGATTTTATTGTAATTGGGGTCGAGCAGTACCGGAAGCAGATTGTAGCTGTCTTCCGCTTCATCGTCAGAGATTTGATATCCGGTAATATTGGCAAATGTGGCCATAAAATCGGTTAAACAGATGGTTTGCGCCACCTCGTGTTTTTGCTTTATTTTGGCCGGCCATTTAACGATACACGGAATCCGGTGGCCGCCGTCAAACAGGTCGGCTTTGTACCCGCGGAAAATATAGCTTGGGTTGTGCCCTTTGCTTTTCAGTGTTTCAAAATCGGCCATGGGCGAACAACCGTTATCCGAAGTAAATATCACCAGCGTGTTATTTTCTTCACCACTTTTCTGAATGGCATCCAGCACCTCACCCACTTCAGCATCCACCATCATTACATAATCGGCGTAGGCATTTAAACCCGATTTACCAGCAAATTCTGCTGAAGGCAAAATTGGCGTATGTGGCGCCGGCATGGGAAAATAGACAAAATAAGGCTGCTCCGCCGGGGCCTTTTCGCCGATGTATTTCACCACTCCTGCGGGTTAAGTTAGCCAGGCAATCGCGATGGTCGAAATCGCTGCCGGTGGGTCCTTTCCGCCAAAAAGCCCCCGTATATCCTTCCTGGCCAACCCGTTTGTTGGTTCCAACGGTTATGTGGTCGGGTATCGAAGTGGGCATATTATTTTCAATATATACATACGGAGGCATATCGAGTGAACCACTGAAACCATAGAAATAGTCGAATCCACGGGTGGTAGGTCCGTTGCCAACCGGCTGTGTATAATCAATGCTGTCGTTTCCTTTGCTGATGTTATTCCAGTCCCAGCCCAGATGCCACTTACCAAATCCGGCCGTTGTATAGCCTTGTCTTTTCAGCATGCGCGGCATGGTTGTCCGGGTACCTGAAATCAGCGCTTTTGAATAGCCGCCCAAAACACCCTGTTTCAGGGTTGAGCGCCAGTTGTAACGGCCGGTTAAAATGCCGTAACGCGTGGGTGTACAAACCGCAGAACTGGAATGTGCATCGGTAAAAACAACGCCATTTTCGGCAATGCGGTCGATGTTGGGTGTAGGAATTTTTCCATTTTCATTTAAACAGGAAACATCTCCGTATCCGAGATCGTCGGCAAGTATAAAAACGATGTTGGGATTTTGAGGTTCTTTTTCTTTTGTGGTGCACGACTGGCCTAAAACCAGGCAGCCGAGACCAAATAAATAAAGGTTTAGTTTCATTTGTAGAAATTTATATTGTTTATATGCACTTTTTTACAAACATACAGCCTTTATCTCTTAATTACATCGATTAATATTACTTGTTTTTATATTGCGCAACAATATACCTGCATCTTGTAAATTCGGGATTTCTTATTACATTTCATTTCAGAAAAAGCTATATCGGAATTATGTTTATCTGTAAAAATGGATTTTAAAGAACTATTAAAGAAATACCAGGCACTTCGGGTTGAAAATAAACTACTGAGAGATAAATTAAAACAAATTGAAGCACAAACCGATTTAAATTCCAAAGGTTTTACGGATAAGAAAAAGATTACAAAACTTCAGCCGGAAACCAATATCCCGAATGAAACGGGCATAAGTCCGGTAATCAGCAATGTGGATAAATACTCATCCCCAGGTAAAAAAATTGATTTGTTTACATCGTATTTAAAAGGTCGTACTGATGTTTATGCCACCCGATGGGAAAACAGAAAAAAGAGAACGTCAGGGTATTCACCTGCCTGCGGAAATGAATGGATTCCGGGAATTTGTCAAAAACCGAAGATAAAGTGTGCTTCATGCCAAAACAAAAATTATTTAGAGCTAAACAGTCATGTTATTGAAGACCATCTGCGTGGAAAAATTGTTGTTGGAATTTATCCCTTGCTTTTAGATGAAACCTGCTGGTTTTTAGCCATTGATTTTGATGGTGAAGAATGGCAAAAAGATATTAAAACAATAAGAAAAGTTTGTTCAGAATTTAGCATACCAATCGCGGTTGAGCGTTCACGCTCGGGAAATGGCTGCCACGCATGGTTTTTCTTTGAAGAGCCCGTTGCAGCATACACCGCAAGGAAATTCGGAAGTGCCATGCTTTCATTCGCAATGGACCGGCGTCACCAGGTTTCATTTAATTCGTACGACCGGTTATTTCCCAACCAGGACACCATGCCTAAAGGAGGCTTGGGAAATTTAATTGCTTTGCCTTTACAAAAGGTGGCGCGTGAAAATAACAACAGCGTATTTATCGATGAAAATCTTGAAACAATTCAGGATCAATGGGCATTTTTATCTGATGTAAATAAGCTTTCTCTAAAGAAAATTGAATCATTAATAGCAGAATTATGCCAGGGAAATGAACTTGGCATTTTGAAAAAAGATGACGAAGAAAACGGAGAGCCGAAACCCTGGAAAAATAACAAAGTTCTTCTTCTCAAGAAGGATTTCCCTAAAACCATTGAAATTGTAAAAGCTAATATGCTTTTCATCTCTAAAACGGGTTTTTCTCCAAAAGCACTGAACCGCATAAAACGACTGGCGGCGTTTAAAAATCCTGAATTTTACAAAGCACAAGCCATGAGGCTTCCTACTTTTAATAAACCAAGAATAATTTCATGTTCTGATGAAACGGATGATTACTTATGTTTACCCAGAGGATGTGAAGAAGATTTGAAAAATCTTTTTTCAGAAGTAAATGTAAATACAAAATGGCTCAATAAACGAAACCCCGGGCGGAAAATTGATGTTGTATTTAATAGTACACTTCGCGATGAACAACCAGTTGCAATTGCTGGATTACTAAAATACGATACGGGAGTTTTATGCGGGACCACGGCTTTTGGAAAAACTATCGTTGCAATAAAACTCATTGCTGAAAGAAAGGTAAACACCCTTATCCTGGTGAATAAAGTCAGCCTGGTTGACCAATGGAGAGAAAAACTCACAACGTTTTTAACAGTGAATGAAAAAATAAATTCAGGAAAGAAACCGGAGAAGACTATTTTTGGCCAGATTGGCGGAGGAAAACAGAATTGTAATGGTATAATCGACATTGCTATTATGCAATCTCTGACCAGAAAGGGGGAAGTGAAGGACCTTGTAAAAGACTACGGGATGGTGATTGTAGATGAATGTCACCACGTTCCAGCCTTTAGTTTTGAAATGATATTAAAGAATGTGAACGCGAAATTTGTTTACGGTTTAACAGCAACACCTACCCGAAAAGATGGCCACCACCCTATTATTTTTATGCACTGTGGCTCCATCCGCTATCGTGACGATGCAAAAAAACAAGCTGAAAAAAGACCGTTTGCTCACTATATAGTTCCGAGATTTACCTCCTTCCGAATTCATAAGTTGGATGAAAAGGAAGAAAAAGACTTGACCATCCAGGAATTATATGCAGAAATTGTTTTGAATGAAATCAGAAATCAACAGATAACTGAAGATGTTTTCGAATGTTATAACGCAGGCAAAAACTGTATCATTCTGACAGAGAGGGTTGAACATGTTAGAATTCTTGCCGGATTAATAAAGGAACAAATACCGGATGCCATCTCAGTTACAGGTGGAATGGGAATCAAATATACACGGGAAACCATGCAGAAAATTGCCGCGGCTCCGAGTGAAAAGCCACTGACTATTATAGCTACAGGCCGATTTATCGGCGAGGGATTTGACGAACCCAGGCTCGATACGCTGTTTCTTGCCATGCCCATATCATGGAAAGGTACACTTCAGCAATATGCAGGCAGGCTGCACCGTCTGTTTGAAGGAAAAAATGAAGTGCTTATTTTCGATTATATCGACATCCATATCCGGATGTTTGAGCGGATGTACAACCGACGTCTTTCAGGATATGCATCTATCGGGTACAAAATGAAAGGTGAACTTCTCTCATCCATAACGAATGAAGAAGAAAATGTGGACATCATATTCGACAAAAGTAATTTCTATCCGGTTTTTTCAAACGATATCAATCGGGCAAAGCGCGAAATCATGATTGTGAGCCCGTTTGTCACCCATCGAAGAACACAGCAAATTATTCGGGATTTGGAACCTGCCCTTTCCAAAAAGGTGAAGGTTATTGTATTAACCCGTCCATCAGAGGATTTTCAACCGAAAGATTTAAATGCATGGTATGAAGCAACCCGAAAAATTGAAACTGCGGGCATTCGAATAATATTTAAATCCAACATCCATCAGAAATTTGCCATTATCGACCAAAAAATCGTATGGTATGGCAGCATCAATCTGCTAAGCTACGGCAGCGCCGAAGAGACCATGATGCGGATTGAAAGCAATAAAATTGCGTTTGAATTGATTGGGAGTTTAGAGAAAACATGAAATTGTTTGATGAAAACGAACGATATTGTTTGATAATAATGGACAATATTGCTTGATGCTATAAAACAACATTATATATTTGTGTTGTAAAATTTAAAAAAATGATACCACAATCAATAATTGCATCAGTTATTGATGCCCAGAATACAGAGATCTTAAAAAAACCGGAAGGCCTAATCCGTGAAGTCATAGATCAGGTTCCGGTAATTGATAGCTTTGCCTCCATCATTACAGGCATCAGAAGAGGGGGTAAAAGTACTTTAATGATGCAAACACTAAAAAAGATCAAAGAAAAAGTTTTATTTCTCAATTTTGAGGATATACGACTATCCGGGTTTGAAACATCTGATTTTGTCCGTTTGAATACAGAAATTGAAAACCGGGAGGTTAAAATTCTTTTCTTTGATGAAATTCAAATTATTGATAAATGGGAAATTTTTATCAACCAAAAATTAAATGAAGGATTTCTGGTATTTATTACAGGTTCCAATGCATCTTTATTAAGCAAAGAACTTGGAACGCACCTCACAGGCAGGCATTTATCGTTAGAGCTGTATCCTTTTTCCTACAATGAATTTCTGGCATTTAACAAACTGGAAAATAGCGTGAAAAGTTTTGATGACTATTTGCAAATAGGTGGATTACCTGAATTTGTTAAAAACCGGAGAGCAAATATTCTTACGCAATTGGTAGATGACATTTTATACCGCGATATCGCTGTAAGGCATAACATCCGTAATGTAAACGGATTAAGGGAAATGACCGTTTTTTTAGTGTCGAATATAGGAAAACCGGTTACGGCACGAAGATTAACCGGATTATTTGGAATAACTGCCACCAGCACTGTAACCGATTACTTTTCGTATTTAAAAAATTCCTACCTGGTTGATTTTGTTTCAAAGTTTGATTTCTCTGTTAAAACTCAAAGCAGGAATCCGAAAAAAGTATATGCAACCGATTTGGGTATTTATCATCAGATAAAAACAACTTTTACTGATGATTATGGAAGGCAACTTGAAAATGCCGTCTTTTCTGCATCTGCGTCGTAAACATCAGGAAATATTCTATTTTAACAAACCGGGTGAATGTGATTTTGTGATAATTGACAAAGGAAAACCTTTAAAATGTTTACAAGTTTGCTGGCATGTTGACGACATGAATATGAAAAGAGAAATTAATGGGTTAAAAAGTGCGCTCGATTTTTTTGGATTGAAAGAAGGGGTTATTGCGACCTACAATCAAACCGATATTTTTGAGGTTGAAGGTGTTTCGATAAAACTGATACCTGTTTGGAAATATATAATGGCCGATTGATCGT
>CAWEQX010000011.1:0-78436 GCA_963811385.1 uncultured Actinomycetota bacterium
AGACTCGACCTCGGCGTCCCAGCGCTCGTTGCCGACCAGCCAGTCATAGCTGTTGGTCTGCAGGGCGAGAAGCTTGGGGACCTCGAGTGGCTCGGAGATCTTGGCGAAGGAGATACGGCGGGGGGTGGAGCTGGCAGTGCGGCGCGAGGCGGCCAAGAGGCGTCCTTCCGGAGGCTCGGACTCATCGTGGGGGCGTCGCCCGGGCTCACCTGGAGATGGACACGACGGTGTCCTGACAGGGGAGGGTGGTGGGCAGACGCAAAGAGCGACGATAGCACCGCTGCGCCCAAGGCACAACCGCAGAGAGCTCGCCTTCGTCGCTCCTGCGCGCCAGGACCTCCATATGACCTGCGGCGGGAGCCATCAGCGGCTCGAACCTGTCCGTAAGGATGCGTGGCACTCGGGCGGCAGTCAAGCGAATCGCCCCAAACAGGCCCGTCCGGCTCAGTCCGACGTGATGTCCTCGACCCGGGCCGCGACCCCCACCAGCCGGTCCGGGGCGGGGCTCCTCCGCGGCGACGGCAGGCCCGGCTGCCACCGCCAGTGCCGCACGACCGGCTGGCCGCCGGACACCGGGGGCGGGCCGGGGGTCCGGGGAGAACGACGAGGGAGGCTCCCCCGGGGAGCCTCCCTCGCGACGTGCTTCGTCCCGGTCCGCCCGCGGGCGGACCGGGTCGGGGTCACTTGACCGAGACGCTGGCGCCGGCAGCCTCGAGCTGCTCCTTGGCCTTGTCGGCGGCCTCCTTGGTGACCTTCTCGAGGATCGCCTTGGGGGCGGACTCGACCAGGTCCTTGGCCTCCTTGAGGCCCAGGCTGGTGAGCGCGCGCACCTCCTTGATGACGTTGATCTTCTTCTCGCCCGCGGCCTCGAGGACCACGTCGAACTCGTCCTGCTCGGCCGCCGCGTCGGCGGTGTCGCCGGCGCCGCCGGCAGCAGGGGCGGCAGCCACGGCCACCGGGGCGGCGGCGGTGACGCCGAAGGTCTCCTCGAACTGCTTCACGAACTCGCTGAGCTCGAGGAGGGTCATCTCCTTGAACGCGTCGAGCAGCTCGTCGGTGCTGAGCTTCGCCATGGTGGCGGTTCCTTCCGTTGGTCGGCCCGCTCGTGCGGGCCGGGTTGGTGGTGCAGTCGTGCTGCGGGTGGTGGTCAGGCCTCGTCGGTGGACGGCGCGTCGCCGGCACCGGACTGGGCCGTGGGGTCCTGCTCGAGCTTCTGCTGCAGCGCACCCGCGAGGCGGGCGGTCTGCGCCAGGGGCGCGTTGAGCAGGTAGACGGCCTGGCTGAGGGAGGCGAGCATGCCGCCCGCGACCCTGCCCAGGAGGACCTCACGGGACTCGAGGTCGGCCAGCTGGGCGATCTCCGAGGGGTCCATCGTCTTGCCGTCGAGATAGCCGCCCTTGATCACGAGGGCGGGGTTCGCCTTGGCGAAGTCACGCAGACCCTTGGCCGCCTCGACCACGTCGCCGCTGATGAAGGCGATGGCGGTCGGCCCGGAGAGCAGGTCGTCGACACCGTCGACACCCGCCTCCTTGGCAGCGATCTGGGTCAGGGTGTTCTTCACCACGGCGTAGTTCGCGTTCTCACCGAGTGAGCGACGCAGCTCCTGGAGCTGCTTCACGGTGAGGCCGCGGTACTCGGTCAGCACGGCGCCGCTGGCCTCCTGGAACGACTCCACGAGGTCCGCGACAGCAGCTGCCTTGTCAGGCCGCGCCATGGTTCTCCTTCCGCGGTTGCACCTGGACCGGACGGTCCGAGACCACCACCCGCGGCACCCGCGGCGTCGCCCGCACGGAGGTGCGGAGACGACGAACGCCCCGGCGCAGACGGCACGGGGCGTGAGGTCCGGGAGCTGGTCCACGGACGGGCTACGTGTCACCTGCGCTGGCCGCCCGCGGTGCGGGACCTTCGAGCCGGGCCACCCCGCGGGCAGCACGGACCGACCGGCGGTCTCTGGTTACACCCAGGACTCTAGGTGACCGAGGTCGGCTCGGGCAAATCGGCAGGACCCGCCCACGGCACGCCCAGGTCTGTTTCCATATTGCGCGTGGACCTCCTCATGCAGTCGCTCACCGAGACCCTGGACGCGGCGGACTACCGGGTGCAGTCCGGACGCCATGCCGTCGACCGCGTCTGGCCGACCGGCTTCGACGCGCTCGACGAGTACCTCACCGGCGGCTTCCGCAGCGGCGACCTGGTGCTGTGCGGCGGGCAGCAGGGCGCCGGCAAGACGACGTTCGTGCTGCAGGTGGCGCGCAACATCGCCCGTGCCGGGCGCCCGGTGCTCTACTTCTGCTACGAGCACGACCAGGAGACGATGCTGGTCCGCCTCCTCGCTCTCGAGGCCGGTCTCATCGGCGGCGTGGAGGCACCCAACATCCAGCGCATCCGCCGCACCTTCGAGGCCAGCGACGGCCTCGGGCGCAACCTGCGCCAGCGCCTGGCCGACACCAGCGGCGGGGCCGAGGCGATCGAGATCGTCAGGGAGTACTCCGACCGCCTGGTCGTGCACCGCTCGTCGGGCTCCCAGACCGACCTCGACGAGATCAAGAAGGCCATCGTCGAGATGCGCGAGGTCACCGGGGTCTCGCCCTTCGTCTGCCTGGACTACCTGCAGAAGATCCCCTTCTCCGGGGCGCCCAACGAGGACGAGCGGATCACCCACGTCGTCGAGGGGGTCAAGGACATGGCCCTGGACTACGACGTCCCGGTGCTCTCGGTGGTGGCCTCGGACAAGGAGGGCATCACCGCAGGCATCCGCATGCGGATCAACCACCTGCGCGGATCGAGCGCGCTGGCCTACGAGGCCGACACGATCCTCATGCTCAACAACAAGTACGACGTCGTCGCGCGCCACCACCTGGTCTACGACGCGGGCAACATCGAGCGGTTCAAGCACTGGGCGGTGTTCACCATCGAGAAGAGCCGCAGCGGCGTGACCGGCGTCGACCTGGAGTTCCCCAAGCGCTTCGACCAGTCCCGCTTCGAGACGCGGGGCCAGCTGGTCCGCGAGAAGCTGATGGACGAGCGCGTCTTCGTCGAGTAGCGCAGGTCCGGGACTACCGACGCCCCCTGCCGCGGCTGCGGCAGGGGGCGTCGTACGTCGGGGGTCAGGCCTGGGCGTCGTCCTCGGCCGCGACGTTGCGCGTGCGGTTGGGGTCGACCTGGATGCCGGGGCCCATCGTGGTGGAGACGGTGATCTTGCGGATGTAGCGGCCCTTGGAGCTGGCCGGCTTGAGCCGCAGGACCTCCTCGAGCGCCGCGGCGTAGTTCTCCGCGAGCTGGGTCTCGGAGAACGAGGCCTTGCCGATGATGAAGTGCAGGTTGGCGTGACGGTCCACGCGGAACTCGATCTTGCCGCCCTTGATGTCGTTGACCGCCTTGGCGACGTCCATCGTCACGGTGCCGGTCTTGGGGTTGGGCATGAGGCCGCGGGGGCCGAGCACCTTGCCGAGGCGGGCGAGCTTGCCCATCATGTCGGGCGTCGCGACCGCGGCGTCGAAGTCGAGCCAGCCGCCCTGGACCTTCTCGATCATGTCGTCGCCGCCGACGAAGTCGGCGCCGGCCTCCCGGGCCGCCTCTGCCTTGTCGGCGTTGGCGAAGACCAGGACCCGGGCGGTCTTGCCGGTGCCGTGAGGCAGGTTGACGGTGCCGCGGACCATCTGGTCGGCCTTGCGGGGGTCGACCCCGAGGCGCATGGCGACGTCGACGGTCTCGTCGAACTTCTTCTTGGAGCCGGTCTTGGCGACCTTGATCGCGGCCAGCGGGGCGAACACCTCGTTGTTGTCGAAGGTCTCCGCCGCCGCGCGGTAGTTCTTGCTGCGCTGCATGAGCTGGTTCCCCTTTCGCGGGATCAGGTGTGGTCCGGCCGCAGTGCGGGCCTGCCACGTGGTGCTGGGTGGTGCTGGGTGGTCCTGGGTCGGGCGGGACTCAGCCCTCGACGGTCACGCCCATCGAGCGGGCGGTGCCCTCGACGATCTTCATCGCCGCGTCCACGTCACGGGCGTTGAGGTCGGGCATCTTGCCCTCGGCGATCTCGCGGACCTGGTCGCGGGTGAGGCGGCCGACCTTGTCCTTGTGCGGGACCGACGAGCCCTTGGACAGGCCGGCGGCCTTCTTGATCAGCTCGGCGGCCGGAGGAGTCTTGGTGACGAAGGTGAACGAGCGGTCCTCGTAGATGGTGATCTCGACAGGGATCACCTGACCGCGCTGGGCCTCGGTGGCCGCGTTGTACGCCTTGCAGAACTCCATGATGTTGACGCCGTGCGGGCCGAGCGCGGTGCCGACGGGCGGGGCGGGCGTGGCCGCACCGGCGTTGAGCTGCACCTTGACCAGGGCGGCGATCTTCTTCTTCGGAGGCATGGTTGCTTCGGGTCCTTAACTCGGGTGTGTTGCGGGTCGTGCGGGTGCTGGGCTCAGACCTTCTGGATCTGGTTGAAGCTCAGCTCGACCGGGGTCTCCCGGCCGAAGATCTCGACCAGCGCCTTGACCCGCTGGGTGTCGGCGTTGATCTCGGTGAGGGTCGCGTGGAGCGTGGCGAACGGGCCGTCGACCACCATGACCGAGTCCGAGACGCTGAAGTCGGCGACCTCGACCTTCGGCTTGGTGGTGGTGCCGCCGCCGGACGGGGCACCGCCCGCGGCCTCGGTCTCGGCCTGCTGCGGGACCAGGGAGGGGGCGAGCATCTTCTCGACCTCCTCCAGGCTCAGCGGGACCGGCTGCTGGCTGTGCCCGACGAAGCCGGTCACCGAGGGCGTGTGGCGCACGGCGGCCCAGGACTCGTCGGTCAGGTCCATGCGGACCAGGACGTAGCCGGGCAGCACCGTGCGGCGCACCATCTTGCGCTGGCCGTTCTTGATCTCCGCGACCTCCTCGGTCGGGACGATCACCTCGTGGATGTAGTCCTCCATGTTGAGGGAGGTGATCCGGCTCTCGAGGTTGGTCTTCACCCGGTTCTCCATGCCGGAGTAGGTGTGGACCACGAACCAGTCACCGAACTGGTTGCGCAGGTGCTCGCGGAACTCCTCCAGCGGGTCCCCCGGCGCCTCGTCCTCGTCGGCGGCCTCGGCCGCATCCTCGTCGGCTGCGGCCTCGGCCACGTCGGCGGCGGCGACCTCGTCAGCGGGGCCGTCGAGGGCCTCTGCCTCCTCCGCCGCGACGTCGTCGGACGGCTCCGCCTCGGAGGGCACGTCGGCGTCCGGCACGACCTGCTCGGCCGGAGCCTCGGGGGCGTCCTGCTCGGCCGACGCCACGGGGGCGTCCTGGTCGGGCGTCTCGCCCGGCTCGTCGTACGACTGCGACACGGTTGTCCGTCACCTTCTCCGTCAGTCCCTGGCGGGACGTGGTCTTGGGGCTGCGTGGTCTCTGCGTGGTCTCCGCGCGGTCTCTGCGCAGGCCTGGGTCAGGCGAAGATCTTGAAGACCAGCTTGCCGACGCCGAGGTCGAGCAGCGACACGAAGGTCATCACCACCAGCACGAACACCAGCACCACCCAGAAGTAGGTGACGAGCTGCTCACGCGTGGGCCAGACGACCTTGCGGAGCTCGGCCACCATCTGGCGGTAGAAGGTCGCTGGGCTGGTGCGGCGCTGCTTCGCCGTCACCGGACTGGTGCCGGTCACCGTCGACCACTTCCCTTCTCGCCTCCGGTGGGAGACCTCGCGTGCGACTCCGCACGGGTGCGCGGAGCCTCGCAGGGCACGAGGGACTTGAACCCCCAACCTTCGGTTTTGGAGACCGATGCTCTGCCAGTTGAGCTAGTGCCCTTCGGCGGTGCCGCGACCCTCGACCGCGCCCCGGTGCCACCGGTGGCCGGTCGCGTGAGGGCATGACGAACAAGGGTGCAGATCCACCGACGAGGAAGTCTACGGGCCACGGAAGGGGAAGTCGAACCAGCATCCGAGAGGGGCGCCGAACGCGGCTGCGGCCCCGCCTGAGGAGGTGACACAGTGGGTGCATGACCCAGAGCACCCAGTCTCCCACCGCCGGCTCGCGCGTCTCGGCGCGCATCGGCGGCATCGCCGAGTCCGCCACCCTCGCCGTCGACGCGAAGGCCAAGGCGCTCAAGGCCGAGGGACGCCCGGTGATCGGCTTCGGTGCCGGCGAGCCGGACTTCCCCACCCCCGACTACGTCGTCGAGGCCGCGGTCGAGGCGTGCCGCGACAGCGTCAACCACCGCTACTCCCCCGCCGGTGGCCTCCCCGCACTCAAGAAGGCCATCGCCGACAAGACCCGGCGCGACAGCGGCTACGAGGTGCAGCCGGCCCAGGTGCTGGTGACCAACGGCGGCAAGCAGGCGGTCTACGAGGCGTTCGCCACCCTGCTCGACCCGGGCGACGAGGTGCTGCTCCCCGCGCCCTACTGGACCACCTACCCCGAGGCGATCCGGCTCGCCGGCGGCGTGCCGGTCGAGGTGCTGGCCGACGAGACCCAGGACTACCTGGTCGACGTGGACCAGCTGGAGGCCGCGCGCACCGACCGCACCAAGGTGCTGCTGTTCTGCTCGCCGTCCAACCCGACCGGATCGGTCTACAGCCGTGAGCAGGTCGAGGCGATCGGCCGCTGGGCCGACGAGCAGGGCCTGTGGGTGGTCACCGACGAGATCTACGAGCACCTCACCTACGACGGCGTCGAGGCGGTCTCCCTCCCCGTCGCCGTTCCGTCGCTGGCCGACCGCTGCGTGGTCCTCAACGGCGTCGCCAAGACCTACGCGATGACCGGGTGGCGCGTCGGCTGGCTGGTCGGCCCCACCGACGTGGTCAAGGCCGCGACCAACCTGCAGTCCCACGCCACGTCCAACGTGTGCAACGTCGCCCAGCGAGCCGCGCTGGCCGCCCTCACCGGCGACCTCGCCGCGGTGGACCGGATGCGCGAGGCCTTCGACCGGCGCCGCCGCACCATCGTGGAGATGCTCAACGCCATCGACGGCGTGGTCTGCCCCGAGCCCAAGGGCGCGTTCTACGTCTACCCCTCCGTCAAGGGGCTGCTGGGCAAGGAGGTCGACGGGGTCACCCCGCAGACCACCACCGAGCTGGCCGAGCTGATCCTCGACAAGGCCGAGGTCGCGGTCGTCCCGGGCGAGGCGTTCGGCTCCCCGGGCTACCTGCGGCTGTCCTACGCCCTCGGCGACGACGACCTGGCCGAGGGCGTCGGACGTCTGCAGAAGCTGTTCGCCTGAGCGTGGTCTGGCCAGGCTCCAGCGCCGCGGGCCGACGGGACCTGAGGCTGCTGCCCAAGGCACACCTGCACCTGCACTTCACCGGCTCGATGCGGCACGCCACGCTGGTCGAGCTCGCCGAGCGCGACGGTCACGTGCTGCCCGACGCCCTGGTCGAGGACTGGCCGCCCCGCCTGTCCGCGGCCGACGAGAAGGGCTGGTTCCGCTTCCAGCGCCTCTACGACGTGGCGCGCTCGGTGCTGCGCACGGAGGACGACGTACGCCGCCTGGTGCGCGAGGCGGCCGAGGACGACGCCGCCGACGGGGGCCGCTGGCTGGAGCTCCAGGTGGACCCCAGCGGCTACGCCTCGAAGTTCGGCGGCATCACCGCGTTCCTCGAGCTCGTCCTCGACGCGGTGGCCGGCGCCTCGGCAGCGACCGGGGTCGGGATCGGCCTCGTGGTGGCGGCCAACCGCACCCGCCACCCCCTCGACGCCCGGACGCTGGCCCGGCTGGCCGCGCAGTACGCCGACCGGGGCGTGGTCGGGTTCGGGCTGTCCAACGACGAGCGCCGAGGGACCACCGAGGACTTCGCCCACGCCTTCGACATCGCGCGGAGGGCAGGTCTCCGGGCCCTCCCGCACGCCGGCGAGCTCGTCGGCCCGGGCAACGTCCGGGTGGCCCTCGAGCAGCTCGGCGCCGACCGCCTCGGCCACGGGGTGCGGGCGGTCGAGGACCCGGTCCTGCTCGACGAGGTCGTGCGGCGCGGGGTGGCGCTCGAGGTGTGTCCGACCTCCAACGTCTCCCTCGGCGTCTTCAGCGACCTGTCGAGCGTGCCCGTGCCCACGCTGCTGGAGGCGGGCGCCACCGTCGCACTCGGGGCCGACGACCCGCTGCTGTTCGGCTCCCGGCTGCACGGGCAGTACGCCGCGGTCCGGGCCGCGCACGACCTCGACGACGCCACCCTGGCGCGCCTGGCCCGCATGTCGGTCGACGCCTCCTGCGCGGCCGACTGGCGCAAGGCCGAGCTGTGCGCCGAGATCGAGGCCTGGCTGCGCTAGCTAGTGGTCCGTCTGTGAATTGATCTGGCGGAGGGTTGCGCGTCCGCGTTGGACTTTGGCGATGATCTCCTCGGCGGTGGCTTTCCAGATGAAGGGCTTGGGGTCGGCGTTCCAGTGTTCGGCCCAGGTGGTGATGGCTTCGGAGAGTTCGGTGACGCTGGTGAAGGTGCCGCGGCGCAGGCGGCGGTCTGTGAGTTCCTTGAACCAGCGCTCGATCAGGTTGAGCCACGAGCTTGATGTCGGGGTGAAGTGCAGGTGCCATCGGCGTCGGTCGCGGTGGGCCAGCCACTTCTTGATCTCCGGGGTGGAGTGGGCGGACAGGTTGTCCAAGACCACGTGGACGGCCAGGCCGCGTGGCACGGTGGCGTCGATCTGTTTGAAGAACTTCAAGATGTCGGCGCCGGTGTGACCCTTGTTGAGTCCGGTGAGGACTTCACCGGTGGCGATGTTCATCGCAGCGAACAAGTCGATGGTGCCGTGGCGTTTGTAGTCGTGGGTCATCGTGCCGGCACGGCCGGGCTTCATCGGCAGTGAGGGTTGGGTCCGGTCCAGTGCTTGGCACTGGGTCTTCTCGTCGTAGGAGAACACCACTGCGCGCGCAGGCGGGTTGAGATAGAGGCCGACCACGTCGACGAGCTTCTCCTCGAACCGGGGGTCGTTGCTGACCTTGAACGTCTCGACCCGCCACGGCTTGAGGTTGTGGTCGGCCCAGATCTTGGCCACCGCGTCCTTGCCGATCCCGACCCGGGCTGCCATGGAGCGGGTCGACCAGTGGGTCGAGGTGTCGGGTGGCCTCTCGGTGTGGGTCAGTCGCAGCACCTCCTCGACCGTGCCTGGTGGCAGCGATGGTTTGCGGCCGCGTCCCTTTGCGATCTTCCCGACCCCGGCAGTGCCCTCGGCCTCGAAGCGGGTGCGCCAACGCCGCACCGCATCGGCATCGACCTCACACCGCCGCGCGATCTCCGAGTTCGCGACACCATCGGCGGCCAGCAGCAAGCCCTTGGCTTGACGCACCACCCGATGCGGGCGACTGGTTGATCGCGACAGAGCTTCCAACTCTTCACGCTGAGCGGCCGTCATCTCCAGCGCAGGGGCAGCAGGTCGGGGCATGACCCAAGAATAGACGAAAAGCCTTGCTATTTCGCCGACACACCACTAGAGCGAGCAGCCGACGAGCACGGGCTCGTTGACCAGCGTGACGCCGGTGCGGTCGCGCACCCCGTCGCGCACCTCGGCGGCGAGGGCGACCAGCTCGGCCGTCGTCGCGCCCCCGCGGTTGGTCAGGGCGAGGGTGTGCTTGGTGGACAGGCTGACCCGCCCCCGCCCCCGCTCGAGGCCGTAGCCCTTGCCGAACCCGGCGTGCTCGATCAGCCAGGCCGCGCTGGTCTTGACCCGCCCGCCGGGCTGCGCCCAGGCGGGGGCGCCGTCGGGCACCGCGTCGGCGTCGACGACCGGGTTGGTGAAGAAGGAGCCGGCGGACCAGGTGTCGGGGTCCGCCTCGTCGAGCACCATGCCCTTGCCCCGCCGCAGCCCGAGGACGGCCTCGCGCACCTCGACGGCCGGGGCCCGCCCACCGACCTCGACCCCCAGCGTGCGCGCGAGCTCGGCGTAGGTCACCGGGGTGCCGAGGTCGCCCAGCCGCAGCTGGAAGGCGACGTCGAGGACCACCCAGCGGCCGGGGTCCTGCTTGAACCGGCTGGTGCGGTAGCCGAACCCGCACTGCGAGGCCGTCAGCGTGCGGACGGCTGCCTCGCGCCGGTCCCAGACGCGCACGCGGGCGATCGTCTGGGCGACCTCCTGGCCGTAGGCCCCGACGTTCTGGATCGGGGTCGCCCCGACCCGGCCCGGGATCCCGGCCAGCGCCTCGATACCGAGCCAGCCCTCCGCCACCGCGCGGGCGACCAGGTCGTCCCAGCTCTCGCCCGCGGCGACGGTGACGAACGCGCCGCCGCACAGGTCGGACTCGACGTGCACGCCGCGCACGGCCACGTCGACCACGCGGCCCCGGACCCCCTCGTCGGCCACCACGAGGTTGCTGCCGCCGGCGAGCAGGAGCACCGGCGTGCCGGCCTCGTCGGCCTCACGGACCGCCTCGACCAGCAACGCCTCGTCGCGCGCCTCGACCAGGTCCTCGGCAGGGCCGCCCAGCCGCAGGGTGGTCCGCTCGGCGAGGCGGACCGGCGGGGACTCAGGCACCAGCGCCGGGCCCGTCCGGGACGACGAGGACGGCCTTGGGGGCGCCCAGGACCTTGTCGATGCCGCAGGTCACCTCGAGAGCGAGGGTCACCACCGTGCCCTCGTCGGTGCGCTCCGCCGAGCGCACGACCCCGGCGACGGTGACGTAGGCCGGTTCGTGGGCCTGGACCACCACCGGCCGGGTGAACTTGGCGCCGAGCTCGCGCACCCGCCCGGGAGCGCCGGCCCAGGCGTCGAGCGCGCGGGAGGTCAGGGCGAGGGTGAACATGCCGTGCGCGATGACGCCCGGCAGCCCGACGGCCAGGGCGACCTCCTCGTCCTGGTGGATCGGGTTGTCGTCGCCGGACGCCTCGGCGTAGGCGACCAGGTCGGCCCGGGAGACCTCGTACTCGTGGACCGGCAGCGCCTGGCCCGGCTCGAAGCGGGTCATCGCTGGCGTCCGATCGTCGGCGGGGCGTCGGGCGTCTCACCGGCCGGCGGCGCGCTGTGCACCAGCGTCGCGACCGCGGTCACCACGTGGGCGCCGTCGGCGTCGGTGACCTCGCTGCGGGTCCCGATGATGTCGGCCCCGCCCAGGCTGCGGACCGAGGTGACGGTGAGCTCGGCGGTGAGGCGGTCGCCCGGGACCACCGGCCGGGTGTAGGAGAAGCGCTGCTCGCCGTGGACCACGTGCTGCAGCGAGATCCCGACGTCGGGGTCGTCGAGCAGGGCACGCATCGCGGCGAAGGCGACCACGATCGGGTAGGTGACCGGCGCCGCGCCCCCGTCGTACGACGTCCCGAAGGAGCGGGCGAAGGCCGCGACGTGGTCGCGGGTCACCTCGAACGGCGCGGTGGGCGGGAAGGTCCGCCCGGTCAGGTCGGGGCCGAGGCTCATGGGACGACGCTAGCAGCGGAAAACGACCGACGGCCTCCCCGGTCGGGGAGGCCGTCGGTGCGGATCGGGTGCGGGCCCGGCTGGAGTCAGCGGGTCTCGCGGTGCGCGGTGTGGGTGCGGCAGCGCGGGCAGAACTTCTGCAGCTCGAGCCGGTCGGGGTCGTTCCGCCGGTTCTTCTTGGTGATGTAGTTGCGCTCCTTGCACTCCACGCACGCCAAGGTGATCTTCGGACGGATGTCGCTTGCCTTGCTCGCCACGGGGGTGCCTCTCGGTTGGTGCTCTGTGTGCTGTGAGTCGCCGCCCGGAGGCGGCGGTCGCGTGATGAGTAGCGGGGGCGGGACTCGAACCCGCGACACCACGATTATGAGCCGTGTGCTCTAACCACCTGAGCTACCCCGCCACCGGGACGGGGCGATCGGCCTCGACGACGAGCCGACGTTCCCACCCAGAGCCCCTTTACGGAATCGAACCGTAGACCTTCTCCTTACCATGGAGACGCTCTGCCGACTGAGCTAAAGGGGCGTGCGACGAGGAAGCATACACACGGCCGGAGCCCAACCTGAAATCGGTCGAACCGGGCCGATTCCCGCGTGCCCAGGCGGCGACGGCCGGAATGGGCCGCCCTCCGGCAGCGTTGCGGTAGTTGACGTGACAACACCTCAGGAGGCACGCATGTCGGGCATGCAGCTCGGGATCTTCAGCGTCGGCGACCTCACGCCGGACCCCACCACCGGACGCACGCCGACCGAGCACGAGCGGCTCAAGGCCACGGTCGCGATCGCGCAGAAGGCCGAGGAGGTCGGGCTCGACGTCTTCGCCTGGGGCCAGCACCACAACCCGCCCTTCGTCTGCTCGGCGCCGACCACGATGCTCGCGCACATCGCCGCGCGCACCGAGCGGATCGTGCTGTCCACCTCGACCACGCTGATCACCACCACCGACCCGGTGCGGATCGCCGAGGACTACGCGACGCTGCAGCACCTGTCCGACGGTCGCAACGACCTGATGCTCGGGCGGGGCAACACCGGCCCGGTCTACCCGTGGTTCGGCAAGGACGTCCGCGAGGGCATCGCGCTGGCGATCGAGAGCTACCACCTGCTGCACCGGCTCTGGCGCGAGGACGTCGTGGACTGGGAGGGCCGGTTCCGCACGCCGCTGCAGGGGTTCACCGCGACCCCGCGGCCGCTGGACGGCGTACCCCCCTTCGTGTGGCACGGCTCGATCCGCTCCCCCGAGATCGCCGAGCAGGCGGCGTACTACGGCGACGGGTTCTTCTCCAACCACATCTTCTGGCCGGCCTCGCACACCGAGCGGATGGTGCAGCTCTACCGCCGGCGCTTCGCGCACTACGGCCACGGGACGCCCGAGCAGGCGATCGTCGGCCTGGGCGGCCAGGTGTTCATGCGACGCAACAGCCAGGACGCGGTCCGCGAGTTCCGGCCGTACTTCGACAACGCGCCGGTCTACGGCCACGGCCCCTCGCTCGAGGAGTTCACCGAGCAGACGCCGCTGACCGTCGGGTCGCCGCAGCAGGTGCTCGAACGCACGCTCGGCTTCCGGGAGTACGTCGGTGACTACCAGCGCCAGCTGTTCCTGCTGGACCACGCCGGCCTGCCGCTCACGACCGTGCTCGAGCAGCTCGACCTGCTCGGCGAGATCCTCCCCGACCTGCGGGCCGGGTTCGCCGAGGGCCGCGGCGCCGACGTGCCCGACGCCCCCACGCACGCCGCCCGGGTGGCCGCCCTCGAGCCGGTGGGGGCGCGGTGACCACGCGCACCCTGGCCGTCGTCAGCGCCGGCCTCTCGCAGCCGTCGTCCACCCGGCTGCTCGCCGACCGGCTGGCGGCCGCCGTCCGGGAGGCCGCCGGCGAGTCCGGCTCCGACGTGCTCGTCGAGCCGGTCGAGCTGCGGCCGCTGGCGCGCGACCTGGCCGACCACCTCGTGACCGGCTTCCCCTCGCCCACCCTCGAGGCCGCGCTGTCCACCGTGACCCGCGCCGACGGCCTGGTCGCGGTGACGCCGGTGTTCACCGCGTCGTACTCCGGGCTGTTCAAGACCTTCTTCGACGTGGTGGACAAGGACGCGCTCTCGGGGATGCCGACGCTGCTCGGCGCGACCGCGGGCACCGCCCGGCACTCACTGGTGGTCGACCACGCGATGCGGCCGCTGTTCGCCTACCTGCGGGCGTCGGTCGTACCGACCGGGGTCTTCGCCGCGACCGACGACTTCGGGTCGGCCGCGCACGCGCTGGCCCCGCGCATCGACCGGGCGGCCCGCGAGCTGGTCGCGGCCTGGGGCCTCGCGGCGGCCCCACCGGACGGCGAGCCCGCCCCCGCCGAGGACGGGGACGAGGTCACGCCGTTCGAGCAGCTGCTCAGGCGCTCCACGCGTAGCTGACGCCGGTCTGCTCCTCGCTCAGCGCCCACAGCTTCTGGGCGAGCTGCTCGTCACGGGCGAGTCGCTGACGACGGGCGGGGCCGACCGGCCCCCGCTGCTCGCGCATCCGCTGGGGGCCGGTGTAGGAGCCGGGGTCGGCCTCGGTGGCGGCGTAGAGCGGTCCCCACGCGCCCTTGGCGGCGGACTGCAGGACCAGCCGCAGGAACAGCGGGGCGACGTACCGCACCCCGGGGATCGCGCCCAGGCCGTCGGGCGAGGTGACCAGGTTGGTGTGCGAGACGCCCGGGTGCGCCGCCGCGGCGGTGAGGCTCGTGCCGTGGGCGGCGGCCCGCCGCTGCAGCTCGTCGGCGAACAGGATGTTGGCCAGCTTGGAGTTGCCGTAGGCACGCTGCGGCGAGTACGTCGAGCGCGGGTTGCCCTCGAGCAGGTCCTCCCGGCCGGAGTGGTGCGCGATCGAGGACACCGCGACGACGCGGGCCGCCGGCGCCTCCAGCAGCGCCGGGAGCAGCCGGCCGGTGAGCGCGAAGTGGCCGAGGTGGTTGGTGCCGAGCTGGAGCTCGAAGCCGTCGGAGGTCTCGCGGTGGCGCGGCGGCGTCATCACGCCGGCGTTGTTGACCAGCAGGTCGAGCGGCCCCTGCCAGCCTTCGGCGAAGTCCCGGACGCTCCCCAGCGAGGAGAGGTCGAGCCGGCCGACCTCGACGCGTGCGCCCGGCACCTCCCGGTGGATCCGGTCGGCCGCCTGCTGCGCGCTCTCGATGTTGCGGCAGGCCAGCGTCACCGCGGCGCCGTGACGGGCCAGCTCGAGCGCGGTGTGGAAGCCGATCCCGGAGTTGCCGCCGGTGACGACCGCGGTGCGTCCGGCCAGGTCGGGCAGCTGGGCGGGGGTCCAGTCGTAGGTGGTCATGCGGCAAGGATCCTCCGGCGGCAAAGCGCCGCGGACCGCTCCCTACGATGTGGGACATGGACGCCGCGACCCTTGACCAGGACGACCTGCACGGACCGTTCACCCGCCTGATCGGCGTCCAGTACGTCGAGGCGTCGGGCTCGCGCGTCGTCGCGACGTGGACGGCGCAGGAGAAGCACCACCAGCCGTACGGCATCGTCCACGGCGGCGTGCACTGCAGCATCGTGGAGACCCTGGCCAGCATCGGGGGCTTCTTGTGGCTGGACGGGGACGGCCACTGCGTCGGGGTCAACAACAGCACCGACTTCTACCGCCCCGTGCGCACCGGCGACCTGGTCTCGACCGCGACCCCGGTCCACCAGGGCCGCAGCCAGCAGGTCTGGGTCGTCGAGACCCGCGACGACCAGGACCGGCTCGTGGCCCGGGGCCAGGTGCGGCTGCAGAACCTGCGTCACGGCTGAGCCGGTGCGCGCCGACCCCGGACTTCCACCGGCGCACGCTCGCCGGACGACGGGCCGGCGTACGACGGGGGCGGCGGCGCGCGGAAGTTCGTCCACAAGAGCGCTCTTTCGCCGCGCCCGACCGACACGCGCACAGGATCGGCCACGTGGACGATGGTGTGCGCGTGTCGCCGCGACACGCGTCCGGACTCGGCCACATGGACGATCCTGTGCGCGTGTCGCGGACCGGAGTGCGAAGAGCGCTCTTGTGGACGGAATTCGACCGGCGCGGGCGGGGTCTCAGGCGGCGGCGGGGCTCAGCCTCTTGTTGATCCAGGCGTCGTTGGGCAGCGAGAGGCGGATGATCTTCGCCCAGGCGGACGCGACCTGCTTGGGCAGCGGGCCGGTGGTGTAGGTCAGGCCGTTGCGGTCGAACAGCTCGCGCACCTGCGGGGCGATCTCCTGGTAGCGGTTGCTGGGGAGGTCGGGGAACAGGTGGTGCTCGATCTGGTAGGACAGGTTGCCGGTCATCAGGTGCATCAGCCGGGAGCCCGAGATGTTGGCCGAGCCGAGCATCTGGCGGACGTACCACTCGCCGCGGGTCTCGCCGACGATCGAGCGGCGCTCGAAGGTCTCGACCCCGTTGGGGAAGTGGCCGCACATGATCACCGAGTGCGTCCACCAGTTGCGGACGAAGTTGGCGGTGGCGTTGGCTGCGAGCGTGGGCAGGAACGACGGGCCGGACAGCAGCGGGTGCAGCACGTAGTCCTTGGTGATCTGCTTGCGGATCTTGACCCCGACCTGCTTGGCCCGGGCGCGGAACTCGGGCTTCTTGCGGCGTCCCTTGCGCAGGTTCTTGCCGAGCTCGAGGTCGTAGGCCGCGATGCCGTACTCGAAGAAGCAGGCGTTGACGAAGTTGAACAGCGGCTGGGCGAGGTACGCGGGGTGCCAGCGCTGGTCCTCGTCGACCCGCATGATCCCGTAGCCGAGGTCGTTGTCCTTGCCGATGACGTTGGTGTAGGTGTGGTGCAGCTCGTTGTGCGAGTGCTTCCACTGCTCGGCAGGGGAGACGTTGTCCCACTCCCAGGTGGTCGAGTGGATCTTGGGGTCACGCATCCAGTCCCACTGGCCGTGCATGATGTTGTGCCCGATCTCCATGTTGTCGAGGATCTTGGCGATGCTGAGGCCGACCGTGCCGACGATCCACGCGGGCGGGAAGAGCGAGCCGAGCAGCACCGCACGGCTGCCGAGCTCGAGGTAGCGCTGGGACTTGATGACGCGCCGGATGTACGCCGCGTCCGGCTCGCCGCGGTCGGCGACGATGCTGTCGCGGATCTCGTCGAGCTGCTTGCCGATCAGCTCGATGTCCTCGGCGGACAGGTGGCCGATCGGGTCGTGGGCCTTCTTCTGCAGGACGGTCATGAGGATCTCCTGGGTTTCGTGGGGGCGCGACACGTGGTCTCGACGAGCGCGACCACCCGAGGCGTCAGATGTCGAGGTGGCAGGGTCCGGCGGCGGCGTTGATGCAGGTCTGCACCGCGACGCCGTCGCCTTCGGAGGCGGTGGTGACCTCGCCGGTGCGGAGGTCGCGGACCGACCCCTCGCGCAGCGGCAGGACGCAGCCGTAGCAGATGCCCATGCGGCACCCGGACGGCATGAGGACGCCGGCCTCCTCGCCGGCGTCCAGGATCGGGGTGGTGCCGTCGGCGTCCACCGTGGTGCCGGTCAGCCCGAAGGTGACCGTGCCGCCCTCGCCGGTGGCGGCGAGGGTCGGCCGGAAGCGCTCGGTGTGGAGGCGCTCGGACCAGCCGCGCTCGGCGTAGAGCTCCTCGACGGCGTCGAGCAGCCCGGTGGGCCCGCAGACCCACGCCTCGCGCTCGGCGAGGTCGGGGACGAGGCCGTCGAGGTCGGTGGGGGCGAGCATGCCCTCGGTGTCGGTGTGCCGGACGACCAGGCGCAGGTGGCCGGCGTCGTGCATCGCGCGCAGCTCGGCGTCGAAGACGACGTCGGCGGCGGTCGGCGAGGAGTGCACGAGCACCACGTCGGAGAGCTCTTGCAGGTGGTTGCGCAGCATGCCCATCACCGGGGTGATGCCGCTGCCGCCGGTGACGAACAGGGCCTTGGCCGGCGGCGTGGCCGGGAGCGTGAAGTCGCCGATCGCCTGGTCGAGGTGGACCAGCTGGCCGGGACGGGCGCGATGGACGAGGTGGTGGGACACGACGCCGTCGGGGATCGCCTTGACCGTCACCGAGATCAGGTCGCCGCCGTCGAGGACCGAGGTCAGCGAGTAGGCGCGCCAGCGGCGGACGCCCTCGACGTCCACCCCGAGCCGGACGTACTGACCTGGGACGTGGGGACGCCAGTCGCGACCCGGTCGGATCACGATGGTCGCGGCGTCGGCGGTCTCGGGACGGACCTCGACGATCCGGCCACGCAGCGCGGCACCGGAGCGCAGGGGGACGACCAGGTCGAGGTAGTCCTCGGGGAGCAGGGGCGTGGTGAGCGCCTCGGCGACCCGCAGGACGCGGTCACGCAGGCGCAGGGCCGGGGCCGGAGCGGGCGCGGTCGTCGTCATACCCTGAGCATGCTGTCTCCGAGCCGCAATCGCATGACCCTCAGCAGTGAAGTGTGGGGAGACTTCTGTTCGTTGCGAACAAAGATGAGCCACACTGGCCCCATGGCTGACCGTGCGCCCCGCTCCCCCCGTGACCTGACGCACCTCGACGTCGCCCCGGACGTGGTGGAGGCGATGCGCGCCGAGCTGGGCCGCACCGGCGGCGAGGTGGTCACCGCGGTCCGCAGCGAGGTCGCGGAGTACGCCGACCCCTTCCGCGGCGAGATGGGCCGGACCATCGAGAACGCGGTGACCCTGGCGCTCGGCGGCTTCCTCGACCTGGCGGCCCGCCAGCCCGCGGGACGCGGGTCGTTCGAGCGCGTCTGGGACGCGGCGTACGCCCTCGGCCGCGGCGAGGCGCGCAGCGGCCGCTCGATGGAGGCGCTGCTCAGCGCCTACCGGGTCGGGGCCCGGGTGGCCTGGCGCGACCTGAGCCGCGCGGCGGTCGCGGCCGCCGTGCCCGCCGGGACCGTCGCGTCCTTCGCCGAGCTGGTCTTCGACTACATCGACGAGCTGTCCGCGGCCAGCGCCGCCGGCCACGCCGACGAGCTCGCCCGCACGGGCCGGGTGCGGGCGCGCTACCTGGAGCGCCTCACCCAGGCACTGCTGCGCGGCGACCCGGCGGCCGAGCTCCAGGCGTTCGCCGAGCGGGCGGAGTGGGAGGTGCCCGAGGTCCTCACCGCCGTCGTCCTGCCGGAGTCGCGGGTGCGGGCCTCGCTCGGCCAGCTCGACGCCGCGACCCTGCAGGCCTCCGAGCAGGTGCCGGACCTCGACGACCTGCCCGACCTGACCGTCCTGCTCGTGCCGGGCCGCCACAGCGACGCCCGCCCGGCGCTGCTGCGCGGGCTGGCCGGGCGCGGCGCGGTCGTGGGTCCCACCCTGCCCTGGCACGAGGCGCGCCGCTCGCTGGCCCGGGCGCTGCGCGTCCTACGGCTGCCGGGCGCGGCCCCGGAGGCGACGGATCCCGCGGCCCGCGTGAGGACCGTCGACACCGAGGACCACCTCGACCGGCTCGTGCTCACCGCCGACCCGGCCGCGCTGGAGGACCTGCGCGCCCAGGTGCTGGCCCCGCTGCGCGGCCTGCGGCCGGCCGCCGCGGACAAGCTCGAGGAGACGCTGCGGGCGTGGGTGCGCCACCAGGGGCGACGCGAGGACATGGCGACCGAGCTCTTCGTGCACCCGCAGACCGTGCGCTACCGGATGGGCCAGCTGCGCGAGCTGTACGCCGAGCGCCTCACCGATCCCGACTGGGTGGTGCGACTGACCCTGGCCGTCGGATGAGGGGGTCGCTGGTCCGGGGACGGGTCAGGGCCCACGTGTCGAGACGGGCGTAGCCGCGCACCGCGGTCGTGCGGCTGCGGCGCACGCGGAACTCCTCCGGGTGGCCACGCAGCGCCCCGCGCAGCTCCCGCTCGACCAGGACCCGCCCCGGCCGGGCCAGGGAGGTCAGCCGCGCGGCGACGTTGACCACCGGGCCGAACACGTCGCCGACACGCGCCAGCACCGGACCGTAGGCCAGCCCGACCCGCAGGGTCGGGAAGTCGTCGTGCAGGTCGACGGCGTCGGTGAGGTCGAGCGCGATGCGCGCGCCCTGCTCGGGCCGGTCGGCGACGAAGAGGATCTCGTCGCCGATCGTCTTGACCACGCGCCCGCCGTGGTCGAGGACGATGTCGAAGGAGTGGCTCTCGAAGGTCTCCACCAGCGCCCCGAGGTCGGCGGCGCTGAGGTCGCGGCTGCGGCGGGTGAACCCGACGATGTCGGCGAACCCGACCACCTGGGAGTCGGCGTCGTCGGTCTCCCGCGGCCGCAGGAGGAGCCGGCCGGCGGCCTGGGCGAGGTGCCGGCGCCAGACGTAGGTCTGCAGGTCCTCCAGCACCGGCATCAGGCTGGCGACCAGGTCCTTGACCTCCTGGGTGGGCTCGGGGTGCTCGCTGAGCGTGCTCGCGGCCAGCTCGGCGACCTCCCACTCCGCGAGGCGGGCGAAGCCGCGGCCCAGGCTGCGCACCAGGGTCATCTCGATGCCCGGCTCGAGGACGCCGTTCTCCTCCAGCCAGCTGGTCAGCCGCAGCGCCTCGATGTCGCCCTCGTTGAACATCACCTGGGTGTCGTCGTCCGGGGCCGGGAAGCCCAGGGCGCGCCACAGCGCGGTCGCCCGCTCGAGGGGGACGTCGGCGGCCTCGGTCACCTCGACCCGGTTGAGCGAGCGCGGGGTGCCGAGGATGGCGGTCTCGATCTCCTCCGCCATCGCCCGCGCGTCGTCGAGCGCGTCGTCGGCCTCCCCGGTCTCGCTCACCCTTCGCCGGTCCCCCGGCTCGCGCGGGTGAGGTGGAGGCACTCCAGCCGGGTCCTGGAGACCACGGTGGCCGGGCGCAGCCGGTGGTTGACGACGCCCACGCCGACCTCCTCGACCCCGTCGTCGCCGAGGTCGGAGAACCGGTCGAGGTGGTCCGGGTCGACGTCACCCATGAGCTGCTCCTGTTCTCGGCACGCTCTCGGCGCGTTCTCGGCGCGCGGGCGCGCCCGGTGTGGTCCTCCCGCGCACGATCCTCGCGACCGCGGTGCGCGCCTGTCCAGGGCACACGCAGCACTCGCGGCGTGGCTCCCCCCTCGCCGGGACATGGAGGCAGCGGGGCGCCGGGCCGGTCAGCGCGCGGGCAGGATGCGTCCCCGCACCTCGCCGAGCGTGAGCCGACCGCGCTCGCTCGGCGCGGAGTAGCGCAGCACGACCTCGTCGCCGTCCTCGAGGAACGTCCGGTCGCGGCCGCCCGCGGTGAACGGCTCGCGCCCGCCCCAGCTCAGCTCGAGGAGCGACCCGCGCTGGTCGCGCTCGGGGCCGCTGATGGTGCCGGAGGCGAACAGGTCGCCGGCGCGCAGCGACGCCCCGTTGGCCGTGAGGTGCGCCAGCATCTGGGCCGGCGACCACCACATCGAGGAGTACGGCGGCCGCGCGACGACCTCCCCGTCGAGCTCCACCTCGACTGCCAGGTCGAACCCCGCGGGCTCCTCGACCTCGAGGTAGTCGAGCACCGGTCCCTGTCCCGGCAAGGGGCAGCGGGCGCGCTCGAGCGCGGCGAGCGGGGTGACCCAGGCCGAGACCGAGGTGGCGAACGACTTGCCCAGGAAGGGACCGAGCGGGACGTACTCCCACGCCTGGATGTCGCGGGCCGACCAGTCGTTGAGCCCGACGACGCCGAAGACGTGGTCGGCGAACGCGGAGGTCGGCACGGGCTCGCCGAGGGTGCTCGCAGCGCCGACCACGAACCCGAGCTCCGCCTCGATGTCGAGCCGCTGCGACGCGCCGTACGTCGGCGAGGCGTCCTGGGGCGCCTTGCGCTGCCCGGACGGACGGCGCACGTCGGTGCCGCTGACCACGACGGTGCCGGCGCGTCCGTGGTAGCCGACCGGGAGGTGCTTCCAGTTGGGCAGCAGCGGCTCGGAGTCGGGTCGCAGGATGCGGCCGACGTTGGCGGCGTGGTCGATCGAGGCGTAGAAGTCGACGTAGTCCGCCACCTCGAACGGCAGCACGAGCTCGAGGTCGTCGACCGGCACCAGGCGGGGGCGCAGGTCCGCCTCGCGAGCGGGGTCGAGCAGGGCCTCCTGGAGCACCCGCCGGGTCGCCGCCCAGGTCTCCGGCCCGGCGGCGAGGAGGGTGTCGAGCGTGCGGTGGCGGTCCGACGCCGAGGTCGAGGAGATCGGCAGGGCGTAGGGGCCGATGCGCGTCACGACGCCGTGACGCGGGTCGACGCCGAAGGGCAGGTGGTCGACGTCGAAGCCCGAGCCGGCCGCCTCGGCGACCCAGGACGGGCGGAGGCCGTCCGGGCTCATCCCGCGGCCTCACGGGGCCGGACCATCGTGCTGAGCGCGTGGACCGCGAGCCGCACGACCTCGCGGGCCTCCTCCTCGTTGCCGATCGAGAGGTAGTTGAGCGCCAGCCCGTCCATCACCGAGAAGGCGAAGCGGCTCACCACCGGCAGCGGGACGACGTACTCGATCTGCATCACCTCGGCGAACGCGGCGAGGAGCGCCTCGTTCTCCTGCAGGTAGTAGGCGTACTGCTCCTTGGCCACGCCCTCGAACCCGTCCTCGCGCAGCGCGAACTGGGTGAGCTCGTAGGTGAGCAGGTGCTCCTTGGGGTGCGCGACGACGTGGTCGAGGTAGGCCATCAGGCCGGCGGTCGCGACCTCCTCGAGCTGCACGTCGGGCTTGTCGAGCACCGCCGCGTCGATGTCGCCCTTGGACTGCTTGGCGATCTCCTGGATCACGCGGACCAGCAGCTCGTGCTTGGAGCGGAAGGCGTAGTGGAAGATGCCCAGCGGCATCTCGGCCTCACCCGCGATCGCGCGGGTGGTCGCTCGGGCGACGCCGTCGCGGGTCATCACCCGGATCGCCGCCTCGACCAGCGCCGTCCGCCGGTCCTCCGCAGACATCCGTGCCATCCGGGGGTTCCTTCGTCTCGCCGTGCACCCGACCAGGGGCCTGCGTCCGATCCTGCCGCTCCGGGACCGCGGATCAGACGAAAACGCGCCCTTCACCACGATACGTGGGGGTGGTCCCGGTCACCGCGGCGCCCTGCACCAGGTGGAGGTGGGAGACCCGTTCGCAGAGCTCGCCGGCCTTGGCGTGCCGGAACCACACCCGGTCCCCCACCGCGAGGGCGCGGGCACCGGGTCCGGTGAGCGGGGTCTGCACCTCGCCGGCGCCCTCGTCGGGCACCAGCCGCAGGCCCTCCGGCCACCACGGGGTGGGCACACGGTCGTCGCCCGCGGGACCCGAGGCGATCCAGCCCCCTCCGAGGACCGTGGCGTGCTCGGGCGACGGCCGCCGCACCACGTCGAGGACGAAGTACGCCGCCGGCTCGGGCGCGAAGTGCGTGTAGTGGTCGAACAGCGTCGGGCCGTAGAGACCGGACCCGGCGGCCACCTCGGTGACCGCGCCCTCGGCACTCGTGCTCTCCAGGCTGCCCGTGCCGCCACCGTTGACGAGCTCGAGCGGGCTCACGCGGCCGACCGCGCGGACGGCGCGCCCACGCCGGCGCCGCAGCTCGCGCGCGGAGACCCACTGGAACCCGCGGACCGCCCGTCGCTCGTTGCCCAGCCCGGCGATCTGGCCCTCGTAGGCCATCACCCCGACCAGCCGGAAGCGGGGGTCCTGGTGCACCTCGCGGGCCAGCGCCTCGGCCTGGCCCACGCTGTGGGTCGGCGATCGGCGCATGCCCAGGTGCACCCGTCCGCCGAGCAGTCGCAGGGAGGCGTCGAGGTCGAGGCAGACCCGCACCGGGGCGGAGCCCTCGGGCAGCACCCGTCGCATCAGGCCGAGCTGGCCGGAGCCGTCGACCATCACGGTCACGCGCGAGGCGAGGCGGGGGTCCGCCGCCAGCCGGCGCAGGGCCGCCACGTCGGCCGTCGGGTAGGCGACGACGACGTCGTCGTGGTCCTCGGCCAGCCACAGCGCCTCCGGCAGCGTGAAGGCGAGGATGCCGGCGTACCCGTCTCGGGCGAGGGCCCGATCGACCAGTGCGCGGCACCGGACCGACTTGCTGGCCACGCGGATGGGCTTGCCCCCGGCCCGTCGCGCCAGGTCGGCGGCGTTGCGGTCGAAGGCGTCGAGGTCGACGACGGCGTACGGCGGGGAGAGGTGCGCGGTCGCCGCCGCCAGCGCGGTCATCCGGTCACGATCGGCCATGGCGTCAGTGTGCCGCCTCCTGTGATGATCCCGGGATGAGCGACCTGCCGAGCGGCTTCGGACCGGACTTCACGTGGGGCGTCGCCACGGCGTCCTACCAGGTGGAAGGAGCGGTCCGCGAGGACGGGCGTGGTCCGTCGGTCTGGGACACGTTCTGCGCCGAGCCGGGGCGGGTCAAGGACGGTGACACCGGTGAGGTGGCGTGCGACCAGTACCACCGCTGGCCCGAGGACGTCGCACTCATGGCGGACCTCGGCGTCGACGCCTACCGCTTCTCGGTCGCGTGGCCGCGCGTGCAGCCGACCGGCTCCGGGGCGGTCAACGAGGCCGGTCTGGCCTACTACGACCGGCTCGTCGACGGGCTGCTCGAGGCGGGCGTCCGGCCGGTGCCGACGCTGTTCCACTGGGACACCCCGCAGGCCCTCGAGGACGCCGGCGGCTGGCTCTCGCGCGACACCGCGCTGCGCTTCGCCGACTACGCCGGCGTCGTGGGCGAACGTCTCGCCGACCGGGTCACCATGTGGGCGACGATCAACGAGCCGGTCGTCGTGACGCTCTACGGCTACGCGCTGGGCATGCACGCGCCCGGCCGGACGCTGAGGTACGACGCCCTGCCGGTCGCCCACCACCTCCTCCTCGGCCACGGCCTGGCCGCCGAGGCCCTGCGTGCGGCCGGGGCGAGCCAGGTCGGCCTCGCGAGCAACCACGGACCGACCTGGCCCGCGTCGGGCTCGGAGGCCGACCGCGCGGCCGCGGCGACGTACGACGACCTGGTCAACTGGCTCTTCGCCGACCCGGTGCTGCTGGGGCGCTACCCCGAGTCGCTGGCCGACCTGCTGCCGGTCCACGACGGCGACCTGGCCACGATCGCGGCGCCGCTGGACTGGTTCGGGCTCAACCACTACTTCCCGCAGGTGGTCGCGGCCGCCCCGGAGGGGTCGGCGATGCCGTTCGAGCTGGCCGCCGCGAGCTCCGGCTCGACGACCGACTTCGGGTGGCCGGTGCTGCCCGACGGGTTCCGCGAGATCCTGGTGACGCTGCGCGACCGCTACGGCGACGCGCTGCCGCCGGTCCACGTCACCGAGAACGGCTGCTCCTACGGTGACGCGCCCGGTGAGGACGGCCGGGTGCGCGACCAGCGTCGCATCGACTTCCTCGACGCCTACCTGCGCGCGTTGCGCCAGGCGCAGGACGAGGGCGTCGACGTGCGCGGCTACTTCTGCTGGTCACTGCTGGACAACTTCGAGTGGGCCGAGGGCTACTCCCAGCGCTTCGGGCTGGTGCACGTCGACTTCGCCACCCAGGAGCGCACTCCCAAGGACTCGTTCGCCTGGTTCCGCGAGGTGGTCCGGGCGAGCAGGGCCGGGTGAGCGCGCCGCCGCTCGAGCGTCCGCAGGACCCGGTCGTCCCGGTCCGGGCGGGCTGGGTCTCGCTGCTCGCCGTGGCCAACCTGGCCGTCTTCGCAGCGTTCTTCGGCCCGCTGCAGGTGCTCCTGGCGCAGCAGGCCGAGGAGCTCTCCCCCGGCAGCAAGGAGGCGACGCTCGGTCTGGTCACCGGGGTCGGCGCCTTCGTCGCGATGGTGGCCAACCCGCTCCTCGGCGCCTTCTCCGACCGGACGCGGACGCGCCTGGGTCGGCGCCGGCCCTGGGTGCTCATCGGGGCGCTGGTCAGCGTGGGCGGGCTCTGCCTGCTCTCCGGCGCGCAGCTCGTCGGCCTGATGGTGCTCGGCTGGGCCGTGGTGCAGCTCGGCGCCAACGGTGCCCTCGCCGCGATCATGGCCGCGATCCCCGACCGGGTCCCACGCCGGCAGCGTGGCGTCGTCGGCGGCACCGTCGCCCTCGCCCAGACGGTCGGCGCGCTGCTCGGGGTCGGCATCGCCTCGGCGACCGGAGGATGGGCCGCGGGCTACCTCGCGGTGGCGGTGTTCGTCGTGCTCGCAAGCCTGCCCTACGTCGTGGCCGGCCGCGAGGAGCCGGTGGCCGGCCGCGTCGAGCCCTTCGCCCTGGGCGAGTTCTTGCGCGGCTTCAGGGTGAGCCTGCGGCGCGACCCGGACTTCGCCTGGGCGTGGGTGGTGCGCTTCCTCGTGCAGCTGGGCAACGCGCTCGGGCTGGTCTACCTCTACTACTTCCTGCAGGACCGGGTGGACCGTCCGGACCCGGAGGCGGGGGTCCTGCTCCTGACCGTGGTGTACGCCGGCGCCTCGGTCCTGACGACCGTCGTCGCCGGGCGCATCTCGGACCGGGTCGGGCGACGCAAGGTGTTCGTGGTGGCCAGCGGCGTCGTGATGGCCGGCGCCACCACCGCGCTGGCGCTCGCCCCGGTGTGGCCGGTCGTCGTGGGAGGTGCGGTCGTGCTCGGCGCGGGCTTCGGGGTCTTCACGGCGGTGGACTACGCCCTGATGACCGAGGTGCTGCCGCAGGCGGCGGACGCCGGTCGCGACCTCGGCGTGATCAACGTGGCCGCGTCGCTGCCGCAGGTGTTCTCGCCGGTGCTGGCCGGGGCGTTGGTGTCCACGACCGCGGGGTACCCCGGGCTCTACCTGCTCTCGGCGGTCGCGACCCTGACAGGCGCCCTGGCGGTCGGCAGGATCCGCGGGGTGCGGTGACCGGCGCCTCAGACGGGTGGGGCGGCCTCGCCGGCCTGCTCCTGGAGGTTCATGCCGGAGCTCTCGTCGTCCTCGTCGGCCGGCTTGGCCAACGGGTTGTCGTCGGTCGGGCGCAGGTCCTCGGGAAGCTGGTCGTCGGAGATCTGCGACGAGTCGTCGGTGCTGCCGGTGGCCGTCGAGCCGTCGTCGGGCTCCTGCTGGGTGGGAGCGGTCTCACCCTCCGCGGACTCAGCGGTCTGGGGGTTCTCGTCGCCGGGCGTGCTCGAGTCGGTCATGGACCGTGCTTACCCAGGTGGGGGCGCAGGGGAACGTCGGTCGAGGGTGTCGGCCACGTGCTCGCCACTGCGAACCGCCCCCTCCATGTAGCCGCTCCAGTCGCGTGCGAGGTCCGCGCCGGCCCAGTGGACGCGCCCGACCGGCTCGCGCAGCACCTCGCCGTACGACGTCCAGACGCCCGGCCCGAAGTGGGCGCCGTAGCAGCCGCGGGTGAACTCCTCGGCGCACCAGTCGCGCTCGAGGTACTCGACCGGGTCGGCGGCCCGCGGACCGAAGTAGCGGGTGAAGCACTCGACCACCGCGTCGCGCCGCTCGGGCTCGGCGGCGCGCGTCCAGCGGCGCGCCTCGGCGCCCTCGATGAAGCCCACCAGCACGCCGGGGGTCCCCGACGGAGGTGAGTTGTCGAAGGTGATCTTGACCGGGCCCCGGTCGGAGGCGGCCTGCCCGTTGAGGCCCTCCTCGCGCCAGAACGGCGTGGGGTAGGCGGCGTAGACCTTGATCACCGAGCCTGCGGGCGTGCGCTGGGTGAGCTGGTCGCGCCACGAGGGCAGCGGCGGGTCGTGCTCCAGCCGCCCGGCCAGGGCCGGCGGCAGGGTGACCACCACGGCGTCGCCGTCGTGGGCCGCACCAGTGCGGGTCTCGACGCGCACCCCGTCGTCGCGCTGCACGATCCGCCGGACCGGGCTGTCGAGGACCACGCGGTCCCCGAGCTCCTCGGCCATGCGGCGGCTGACGAGCACGGACCCGCCGACGACGCGGTCCTGCTGGGCGCCGCGGTCCACGGCGAGCAGGGTCTCGAGGTCGGCGTTGGACCGCGTGTAGAACAGCGCGTGCAGCAGCGACACGTCCCCGGCCTCGGCGGCCCACACCGCCTCGCAGGCGACTCGGAAATACGCCCGGCCGGAGGTCGTGCGCAGGTTGCGGTGGATCCACGACTCCCAGGTCTGGGCGTCCAGTCGGTCGGCCCCGGGTGTGAGCCACGGCCGGTCGAGGTCGACCCGGCGGGCCAGGCGCTCGAAGCGGAGGAGTCCCTGGGCGAGGTCGGCGAGGACGAACGGGGAGACCCGCGGCACGGCTCCCTTGTGGGGCTTGAGGTGCGAGCGCCTGCCCTGGAGCTCGAGCAGCAGCACGCCCTCGTCGTTCCAGGTGCGGAAGGTCTCGAGGCCGAGCTCCTCGCAGAGGGCGTACATCCGGGTGTGCCCCTCGCCGAGCCACTGTCCGCCGAGCTCGACGGGTGTGCCGTCCGACAGCGTTCCGCCCTCGGTGCGGCCGCCGACGCGGTCGCGCGCCTCCAGCACCGTGACCTGGTGCCCGTGGGCGACCAGTCGGCGCGCGGCGGCCAGCCCGGCCAGTCCGGCCCCGACGACGACGACCTTCACGCCGGCCTCCGCTCGAGGACCTGCGTGGGCACGCCGGCCCGGTCGCTCCACCGGCTCCACTGGCGCCGCACCCACCACGGCCGCCGGTCCGTCGCCTCGGCTGGCAGGGCAGCGCACCACTGCTCACGCAACCGCTCACCCTCGGCGAAGGCCTCGGGGCCGCTCGGAGGGTCCTCCAGCCAGGCCAGCTCGACCCGGTCGCGCTCGGCGAGGAAGCCGGCGTGGGCTTCGGGGTCACGCATCACGTGGCGGTGCAGAAGCTCTTGTCGCCACCACAAGAAATCTGGGTCGAAGGTCTCGAGTGCCGGCCGGTCCGGCTCGTGGCGCACCGGGTCGCCGACCGTGACGGGCTTGAACAGCGAGAGGCAGGGCGCCGCGGTGCCGGTCACCCAGTGGCGCCCGCCGGCCGGCCCACCGGGACGCAGGTCGGCCACCCAGGAGGCGGTCGTCTGCGTCGAGGCGACCAGGCCACCGGCATGGGCGCAGGGAGCGGACAACGCCCCGTTGACCGGGCTGTACGAGGGCCACGTCACCTCGCCGTGGTCACGCAGCGCCGTCATCAGGTCCCGGGGACCGGTCGCGCCCCGGGCCGCGCGCGTCGTCCGGGCACGCCGCACCGAGCAGGCGGCGACCCGCCCTCGCACGGGATCGGCGTGCCTCTCTGCGAAGCCGGGGATCGTCAGCCCGTTGGAGATCGAGCGCGCGCCGGACACCTCCTCGGCGGCCCAGCGACGCCCCGCCGTCTCGAGGACCACCGCGCCGGCGGGGTCGGCCACGACGAACGAGCTGTCGTAGGTGAACCGCGGGTGCTCGCGGCTGCACGACCCACCCTGCCCGTGCTCCTCGAGCAGGCTCACCAGCACCTGCACCGCCTCGTGGCGGTCCGCACCTCGCTCGAGCGCCAGCCGGAGCAGGTCCATCCCCAGCAGCGACCCGTCACCACGGTCACCGGTGCGGCGGGTGAACACCGCCTCGTTGCCGATCACCACGCCGTGCTCGTTCGCGCCGGTCTCCGCGCCCCACATCCACCAGGGCTGCGACAGCACGACGGCGTGGGTCCGGCCGGCCTGCGGGACGGTCGACCAGGTGGTCCGCACGGCCGCGCCGGGCTCGTGCTCGGCCGCGGCGTACCACCGCACCTGCTGGGCCTCGTTGGCGTCCCGGTCGCTGTTCTTGGCGAGCAGCACGCCGTCGCTGGTGAGGGTGACCAGGGTGTCGCACATGCTCGGAGGCTAGTGCTCCGCCGATGCCGCCGGCAGGGCCGCGTGGCCCCCGATTGCCCAGGGACGATTGAGGGCAGGAAGCGGGGAGGGCAGGAGGGAACGGCCATGGCCCAGGACGGCAGCAACGCGGAGATGGACCACGGCGAGGAGTCGCCCAAGGAGCGCTCCACGCGCAAGTGGAACGAGATGCTCCAGGAGCTGCGGGTGGCGCAGACCGGCGTGCAGGTGCTGACCGGCTTCCTGCTCACGCTGCCGTTCACGCAGCGCTTCGTCTCGCTGTCGGCGACCGACCGCAACGCCTACCTGGTGACGATCTGCTGCGCGATCGGCTCCGCGGCCTGCCTGATCGCGCCGGTCGCCTTCCACCGCGTGCTGTTCGGCCGCAGCGAGAAGCAGTGGCTGATCGGCGCCGCCAACCACGTCTCGCGCGCAGGGCTGACCCTGATGGCCCTGACCATGACCGGCTCGGTGTTCCTCGTCTTCGACGTCATGGTCGGCATCGGCGCCGCGATCACCGCCTGCGCGGTCACGCTCGCCGTGGTGCTCGCCCTGTGGGTGGCGATCCCCGCCCTGGCCCAGGCCAGGGAGTGAGCGCGGCTAGCCTCACCGCGTGCCCCTCGTCGTACGCCCTCGTGAGCCCGCGGACGTGCCCGCGGTCTGCGACCTGGTGATGCGCCAGCAGCCGCTGACCCGCTATCCCTACCGCAACCCGCTGCCGTTCCCGGTCGAGGACTTCGTCGTACGCCGCGGCGAGCTCGGCGCGTGGGTCGCGCTGGTCGACGGACACGACGACCCGGTCGGCCACGTGAGCCTGGTCGAGGTCGGCGACCACCACCTCGGCCACCGCTGGGCCGACGCGGTGGGGCGTCCGGTGAGCGACCTGGCCACGGTCTCGGTGCTCGTGGTGGACCCGGCGGTGACCAGCCGCGGACTCGGTCGCGCGCTGCTCGACGCGTGCGAGCGGCATGCCCGCTCGCTGGGTCGGGTGCCGGTCCTGGAGGTGCTGAGCCTGCAGCAGCGGGCCGCGGCGATCTATGCCTCGCGCGGCTGGCGGTCGATCGGGCAGGAGACCCCCGACTGGCTGCCGCCGGGCACCGACCTGCAGGTCACCTTGATGGTGCTCGACCCCCCGGCCTGAGGCCGGGGGGTCGAGGGCTCACGGGGTCGGGCGAGCGGGTCAGGCCTGCTTGATCGCGGAGATCTCGATCTCGAGGGTCACCTTGTCGGAGACCAGGACGCCGCCGGCCTCGAGCGCGGCGTTCCAGCTGATGCCGAAGTCCGAGCGCTTGATCACCGTGGAGCCCTCGAAGCCGACGCGCAGGTTGCCGAACGGGTCGGTCGCCGCCCCGGCGTACTCGAAGTCGATGGTGACCGGCTGGGAGGTGCCCTTGATGGTCAGGTCGCCGGCGACGCGGAGGGTCTCGGCGTCGGTGGCCTCGACGGAGCGGGAGACGAAGGTCAGCTCGGCGTGCTCGTCGGTGCCGAAGAAGTCGCCCGAGCGCAGGTGGCCGTCGCGGTCGGCGTTGCCCGTGGTGATGCTGTCGGCCTTGATCGCGACCTCGATGCGGGCGTCGGCGAGGCCGGCACCGGTGGCGGCCGACCCGGTGAAGTCGTTGAAGGAGCCGCGGACCTTGGTGACCATCGCGTGGCGGGCGACGAACCCCATGCGGCTGTGGCTCGGGTCGAGGACGTAGGTGCCGTCGAGGTCCTGCAGCGAGACGGTGGCGGTGGCGGTGCTGGTCATGGGGTCCTCCGGTGAGTGGTGGTGGCGTACAGTTGAACTTTCAAGCAACAGCATGCCACGGAATAGATGACGTGTCAACTACACCCGTACAATGGTGGTGTGGACCACGAGGGCGGCGACGACGAGGTGCGGTGGCTGGACCCGCGCGAGCAGGGCGTGTGGCGCGGCTGGCTGTTCAGCCACCGCCACCTGATGGTGCAGCTGACCCGCGCCCTGGCCGAGGAGAGCGGGCTGTCCATGCCCGACTACGAGGTCCTCGTGATGCTCACCGACACCCCCGAGGGCCGCGTGCGCATGGCGGCGCTCGCGGACTCGCTGGAGTGGGAGCGCAGCCGGCTCTCCCACCACATCCGGCGCATGGAGTCGCGGGGGCTGGTCGAGCGCCGCGAGTGCCAGGAGGACGGTCGCGGCGCCTTCGTCGGCATCACGCCGCTCGGCCAGCGCACGATCGAACGGGCCGCACCCGGTCACGTGGCCGCCGTGCGGCGCTACTTCATCGACCTGCTCGGCGAGGACGGCCTGCAGGCCCTCGACGAGGCCCTTGGACGACTCGGCGCCCACCAGGCGCGGATCTGACCCAGCGGGCGATCCGGGTCGCGCTCAGTGACCGGCGGTGGCCAGCTGTCCGACCACCAGGCGCGCCACCGTCTCGGCGCCGTCGGACCTGATCCGGCCGCACAGTCCGGAGCCAAGGAGCAGCCGCAGCGCGGCCACGTCGTGGGCCGGGACCCGCGCGACCAGCGCTGACTCCCCCCTCAGACGGCCCACGGCGCACGCCTCGCGCAGCAGCCGCGCCCCGAGCCCGCGTCCACGCCAGGCCGGCACGACGTGCACGCACACCCCGGTCCCCTCCGGCTCCTGGGTGAGCACGGCCTTGCCCACCACGTGGCCCTCGACCTCGGCGAGCACGCGGTCGCGCTCGGCCCGCACCACGGGGACACCGGTCCCGGCCGTGGGGTCCGGCACGGCCGAGCCCGCGCGCACCAGATCGGCGACCATCTCCAGCACCGCGGCCCGCGCTCGCTCGGTCGCCGTGAACGGCGCGTCGCGGACGACGCGGACCGGTCGGCCGTCCGGCCGCAGGTCGAGCACGCCCTCGTGGGCGGGGCCGCCGGCGGGCGCGACCCGTCCCTCGAAGAGCATCGCGGCGACCTCGCCGAGACGGTCGGGCTCCTCGACCAGCCGGGCCACCGCGTGCAGGTGGCGGACCGGCTGGTCGGTGAGGGAGGACGGCGGGGCCACGGTCACCTCGGGCGACCCGTCCACCGACTCGGCCCCCGCCTCCAGCACCAGCTCCCGGACACGGCGTACGGTCCAGTCGCTCGGCGTGCTGAGGACGAGCTCGTCGGTCACCGAGCCGACGTCGGGGAAGATCTGCAGCGCGAGGATGTTGACCCCCGCCTGGCCGCACGCCCCCGCCAGACGGGCCAGCGCGCCCGGCCGGTCGGTGAGGGTGGTGCGAACCCTCCACAGGGTCGTCCCGTGCTCGTCCATGCCCCCGAGGGTCACCGACGCGGGTTCCGGAGCCGGGTCGTCGATGTTTCGGGCGTGAAAACTCTGGTGGCCGTCCGGGTCAGGCGGGCAGGAAGTCCAGGCGGACCGTGCGCTCGGAGTTGTCGACGTTGAGGTCGACCAGGCACAGGCTCTGCCACGTGCCGAGCGCCAGGTCACCGTCGTCGACCGGCACCGAGGCGTACGGCGGCACCAGCGCCGGCATCACGTGCGAGCGCCCGTGGCCCCGGGACCCGTGGCGATGCTGCCACCGGTCGTCGGCGGGGAGCAGGTCGCCGAGGGCCGCGAGCAGGTCGTCGTCGGAGCCGGCCCCGGTCTCGAGGATCGCCAGCCCGGCGGTCGCGTGCGGCACGAACACGTGCAGCAGGCCGCTGCCCCGCCCGTGGACGAACTCCGCGCAGTCCCGGGTCAGGTCGCGGACCACCTCGCGGTCACCGGTGCGGACGGTCAGCGTGCGCGTCTCCATGTCCCGATCGTGCCCCGCGGCTGCGGTCCTCACGCGCGTGTGGCGGTCACCGTGCCGGGTACACCGCTGGCATGAGCGACTCCAGCGGTCCCGAGGACCAGGACATCCCCCGCGAGGACATCCCCCGCGAGATCCCCCGCCTCAGTGACGCCCACATGCCCCAGGACCACCGCGACCGCGCGACGCAGGCCGTGGAGCCACCGGACCTGCCGGAGGTGCCCGACCTGTCCGAGGATGCCCAGGACGACCAGGCCGAGCTGGCCAGGGCCAGGGCGGACGAGGGGGCCGACGAGGGGGCCGACGAGGACGCGTGACCGGGGTCGGGCTGCGTGCGTCCGGGACGTTTGGGTACGGCGGGACATGGACTCCCACCCCCGCCGCAGCCCTCTTCGCGTGGACCTGGTCGAGGCGTGCGAGCTGGTCCGCGCCGGACTGGAGACCATGCTCGCGCCCTACGGCCTGGAGCTGAGTGCGGCCGACGCCGACATCACCGGAGAGGCGGCACCGGCCATCACGCTCTACGACGTGCCGGGCGAGACCCTCTCGCCCGAGGCGCTGCACTACCTCACCCAGCGCAGCGACGGCGGCCGTCTGGTGCTCTACGCCTGGGACATCCGCCCCGACGCGGTCGGCACCGCGCTGGCCGCCGGAGCCGCCGGCTACCTGTCCAAGTCGCTCAGCGCCGCCTCGATGGCCGACGCCCTGCGCCGCGTGGCGGCCGGTGACACGGTCGTGCGCGGCCGCCGCGCCTCCCCCTCCGCCGAGGTGGCCGGCGCGGACCTGACCCGGCGCGAGACCCAGGTGCTCGGCCTCATCGCCAGCGGCATGAGCAACGCCGACATCGCCCGGGCCACCAACCTCAGCATCAACTCGGTGAAGACCTACATCCGGGGCGCCTACCAGAAGATCGGCGCCAAGAACCGGTCCCAGGCGCTGCTGTGGGCGCTGCGCAACGGCTGCGTCTCGGACAGCTCGCTGGCCCACCCGCCCATCTCCGCCCGACGCGGCCGGCGCCCGGCCCTGTCGTCGGTCGGCTGACCCAGGAGCCTGCATGTACCTCGCTTTCGGAGTCTTCGTCCTCGTGATCGCGGTCATCGCGTTCTTCGCGCTGGCCGGTGCCGCCGGAGTGCGCTCGGCCAAGGCCGGGTCGGTGGAGCAACCCGCCCCCGAGGGTCCGACGGTCACCTACCGCGTGCCCGAGGGGCATGACCCGATCGCGCTCGTCACCGCGCTGCAGCGGCAGGGGTACGACGCCCGCGCCGGCGACCCGCCCACGCCGCCGACCGTCGTGGTCGCGTGCGCCCCTGGGGAGCGCGAGGACCTGCGCCGGGCGATCGCCGAGGCTCCGGTCAACCTCGAGGGCGACTCCGCCGAGGCCACGGGCGCGGCGACCCCGGTGCGCTTCGCCGACGAGTGAGCCGCGCCGCTCACCCTTGAGCAGCCGTCCTGGGCGCAGGACGCTGGACGCATGACCGTCGAGCCGCTCGCGCCCACCGCCCCCGCGCTGCAGGGCCCGACGCTGATGAGCCAGCAGTGGCGCGACCTCGCCTTCGTGCACTGGGCGGTCGACCCGGGTCTCGTCGCCGGGTTCATGCCACCGGGGGTCCGCCCCGACACGCTCGACGGCCGGACCTACGTCGGCCTGGTGCCGTTCCGCATGGTCGGCGGCGCTCTCGGCGCCGGGCCGCCGGTCCCCTACCTCGGGACGTTCCTGGAGACCAACGTGCGGCTCTACTCCGTCGACGACACGGGGCGCCGCGGGATCGTCTTCCTGAGCCTCGACTGCGAGCGCCTGCTGGTCTGCGCCGGTGCGCGAGCCGCGTTCGGGGTGCCCTACCGCTGGGCGCGGATGAGCCACGAGCTCGAGGGCGACCGCCACGCCTACGCCTCGCACCTGCTCCCGCGGGGCGGCGGCCCGGCCCGCACCGTGGTCGAGGTCGGGGAGCAGGTCGCGCCCGGCGAGCTCGAGCACTTCCTCACCGCGCGGTGGGGGCTGCACAGCTCGTGGCTCGGGCGCACCTGGTACGTCCCCAACGAGCACGCGACCTGGCACGTGCGCGAGGCGCGCCTGCTCGACCTCGACGCCCGCGTGCTCGCCACGGTCGGCCTGCCCGAGCTCGTGGCGCGCCCGCCGGACCACGTGATGTTCAGCGACGGGGTGACCACCCGATTCGGGCTCCCCCGGGACGCGCGTCGCCCGCGCTGAGCACAAACCTTGCGCAAACCCTTGACAATCACTGCGCAACCCGGCACTGTAGGAGGTCCGAGCACCTCCCACCGCACCAGCCGACCGGCAGGGCGTCACCCCCGGGTGGCCCCCCCGGCCGACAGAAGGGCTGGACGCCATGAGCTTCGTCCTCTTCCTGTCCATCGTCGCCATGACCACCGCCATCGTCGGATGCATCGCCATCTGGGGCTTCGACGTCTCCCGCGCCAAGGAGGTCGAGCGCGACGTCGCCAAGGGCGCCGCCGACGACCGGGCACGGCTGGACGCCGCGCCCGCGCGGCCCGAGCTGCGCAGCCCCGAGACGCTCTAGTCCCGGACGTGTCGCCGCGGGACCCGCGGTCCTCTCGCATGGCCAGGGGCACGGCGGGTACCGATCGGGGATGAGCACCGACACCTCGATCCCCGTGCCCGTGCCGGACGACCCGGCCACCCCGGATCCCGCGCCGCCGCAGCCGCTGCCCACCGAGCCGCCGACGCCTGGTGAGCCGCCCGAGCCGGAGACCCAGCCCGCGCCCGTGTGAGGGGGCAGGATCGGACCATGACCGGTCCGCTGCCCCGCCTCCACCCTCCCGACGCCCATCGCGGCACGCGCAGCGAGGCCTCAGCCCTGTGACGCCTCAGCTCCGGGGTCTGACCGCGGCATGAGAAGGCCCCCACGCGTCACGGGCAGCTCGGTCCGCAGGCCGCAGAGCGAGCGACTGCGCAGGCGTCAGCGGTGGTACTTCGCCCTGATGACCGTGTGCGTGGTGCTCGTCCTGCTGGCCTGGAACGTGGTCAGGCTGTGGTCGACGACGGCGGCCGTGGCCATGTCGGTGGTCGCGGCGGTGCTGCCGCCGATCGCCGTGGTGATCGCCAACTGGGGCGAGGACCGCTGAGGGGCGCTCCGACGTCACGCCGGGACCACGAGGCCGCTTGTGCTTCCCACCGCGACCGGGTCAGCTGCTGAGCGCTTCGAGCATGTGGTCGAGCTCGTCGACGGGGCGGCCGGGCGGCAGGACCACCGTGGGCAGCTGGGCGCCCGCGGCGTACCACCGTTCGAGCGCCTCACGTGCCTGACCGGCGTCCCCCCACAGGGTCAGCTCGTCGAACAGCACCCTCGCCGGCTCGGGGACCTCGAAGGTCCGGCCGGTGGGGTTGGCCGCGAGGACCTCCTCCACCGCGCGACCGTGGCCGAGCCGGCGAAGGGTCTCGCGGTAGAGGGGACCCATGCTCACGAGGTAGAACGACACCCACCACGAGGCCATGGCGAGGGCCGTGGCGGGGGCGGTCGAGACCGCTGCCGGCACGCAGGGGGCGATGAGCGGAAGCCCCCGGTGCGGCTCTGCGCGCGCCGCACCCTCCCGGAGCAGCCGGAGGCTCGCGTCGACCCCGGTGACCGGCAGGAGGAACGGTGCCCAGCCGTCGGCGAGCTCGCCCGCGAGCCGGACGGACCGCGGCCCCAGCGCGGCGAGGTGGAGGGGAACCGCCCGCTGCGGCGTGAGGGCCAGCTTCAGGGGCCGGGTGTCGCGCTCCGCGCTCGGTGCGAGGCGTTGGCCCTCCAGCAGCCGGCGCACCTGCCGCGTCACCGCGCCCAGGCGTTCGACGGGCTTGGTGAACTCGGTGTCGTGGAGTCCCTCGGCGAGGGGCGGGCTTCCTGCGCCGAGCCCCAGCACGAACCGGCCGGACGTGACCTCCGCGAGGCTGGCGGCGAGCATGGCGATCGTGGCCGGCGTGCGCCCCCAGATGTTGAGGATGCCGGTGCCGAGGGTGATCCGGTGCGTCCGGGTCGCGATCTCCGCCAGGAGCACGCCCGCGTCGTACCCCCAGCCCTCGGCCACGAAGAACGCGTCGTAGCCGAGGGCCTCCGCGCGACCAGCCAGGTGCAGCACCACCTCGCGCCGTGTCTCCATGGGCGTCAGTCCGACCGCGAGCCGTCGAGGGGGCATCGCTCGATGATTGTCGAGCGCCACCCGGATGTACAGGAGCCCTTCAGCCGAGCAGACCGCAGAGGGAGCCGCTGCGGTCCTCACCCGCCCGCAGGACCGCCAGCGCGACCCTCCGGCCCAGCGTGGTGCCGTCGTCGGTGGAGAACCTCCAGTGCAGGCCGCCCCAGACTCGGGCGTCGGCGACCTCGTCGGTGAGCTCGCGAACCGAGGAGTAGTGGTGAGTCGTCCCCGTGACCGTGCTGGTCATCGTGAAGTCGAAGCGGTGCCGTGGCGCCAGGGCTGCCACCACGGTGGCGATCGCCGTGGTCGAGCAGCTGTGCGCGCTGGTGTACTCCGGGAAGTTCGGCGTGCCGACCAGCGGCTGCCACGTGGCATCGGCAGGCGTGGCGGGGTTGCCGTCGGTGTCGCCACCCGGGATGGCGGCCACCGGGCGCCAGAGCTCGAAGTGGTACTTGGCGTCGAAGCAGGCGATGAGGGCGTCGGCGCTCGCGGTGTCGGTGAGCGCGAACAGCCGCGCCGTGCGCAGGACGCCGAGCTGGTTCGACTCGCTGTAGGCACGCAGCGCTCGCTGGTTCTGCACGAACGGCGGGTCCGCCCAGAAGCGAGCGACCTCGGTCTCCTCCGGCGTCCTCCGCGTGGAGAGTGCCGCCCCGTAGACCCTGGTCTCGTTGTAGTCCCGAGCCCATCGCTGACTGGTGAGAGCGGGCGGACCGGCCGGCCGCACGTCGGAGCCGGCGGACAGGACGAAGGGGCGCACCCCGCCCAGCCACGACGACACCCCGAGGGTGTTGGGCGGAGCAGGCGCCCACACGCCGGGAGCCGCGGGCGGCACCGGGACGACGGGCCCGTTGCGCCCGTCCCCCGCGCGCTCGGCCAGTGCCGCCGCTGCGGCGCGGCGCCCCACCGCCAGGCCGGCGTCGAGGAAGCGGCCGGCAGGAAGTGCCGCCAGCGAGGCCGCCAGCTCGGAGTCCAGCCGGGCCGTCTGGTCCGGGAACTCGGCCGCCAGCACGTCGCGCGCTGCCTCGCCGATCGCCGCGGTGACCGAGGACGGGTGACCCGGACGCCGCGCCACGCGCACGGCGTCGTAGATCGCGCGGTGCATGGCGGCGAGGTGGAGCGGCTGCTCGACGGCCGAGGTCGACGCCGCGACCAGCGTGGTCATCGCGACGGCGTTCCACGCCCGGACGGCAGAGGCACCGTCCTCCTCCCCACCGGCATCTCGCGTTGCCGTTGCCTGGGAAGGGTTCCCGAGGGCACCGAGAACGACCACGAGCCCGACCGCGGCGACCTTGGAGTGAAGCTTCATGACGGGTTCCTCTCGACACACCGGGGACGTCCGGTGGACCGAGTGAACTGCGGACCCCGGGGGGCGGAAGTACGAAAAATGGATGTGACCGTCGGGACCGCCCCCGAAGCGGGTGGTCGGCACATCGCCTGGACCGATCCCGACCGCAGGTGCAGACTCGGTGGATGGAGGGCTATGGGCAGTACTGCCCGATCGCGCTGGCGGCGGAGGTGTTCGCCGAGCGATGGACGCCCATCCTGATCCGCAACCTCCACCTGGGCTGCCACCACTTCGGCGAGCTGGTGGACGGCGCTCCGGGGATCCCGCGAAGCGTGCTCTCCAAGCGGCTGCGGATGCTGGAGAGGGAAGGCGTGATCCTGGCGACCCGGCGGGGGCGGCTCACCTCCTACGCCCTCACCGACATGGGGCACGAGCTGGCCGAGGTCTGCCTCCTCCTCGGCACCTGGGGGGCGCGCTGGCGTGAGGCCAGTCCCGAGCACCAGGATCCCTACCTCGCGCTGTGGACGATCGCGCACCTCATCGATCCGGCATCGCTGCCGCGTCCCCGGGTCGTGGTGCGGTTCGACGTCACCGATGCCCGCCGCTACGACCGGTTCTGGATGGTGGCCGACCACATGAGCGTCGAGGTCTGCACCGATCTGCCCGGCTACACCGAGGACGGGATCGTGACCACCAGGATCGGTCCCCTCATCCGCTGGTATGCCGGTGAGCTGGGCCTCGACTCCGCCCAGGAGGCAGGCGAGATGGTGGTGGTGGCTCCGCCGTGGCTCGAGAAGGAGCTGGGCCGCTGGGGCCGGCTCAACCCCTACGCCGGGATTCCCCATGCCCGGTTCGATCCCGCCGGCCTCGCGCCCGGGGCGGGTCTCGCCTCGGCCGCGGCAGTCCCTGCTCAGCGAGCAGCCGCCGCACGGAGACAGGCGTCCGCGGACGTCACCGACACCAGCTGAGGCCGTCGCCGCACCCTGCGTCAGGGAGCGGTGTGCTCGGTCCAGCGGTGGCCGTCCCAGTAGCGCTGACCGCCGGCCTGCACCGGGTACCACCCGGCGGGCGGCGGCGGCTGGGGCGCGGACTGGACCACCGGCGCGACGGCGTACGCGACGTTGGTGACGTGGGCGGGCTCGCTCGAGACCGCCATGACGAGGGCGGCGATCCACCCGAGGACCGTCCAGCCGACGAGGAAGTTGAGCAGGCCGATCGCCGCGGTGTTGGACCTCTGCCGGGTCGCCGCGATCGCCCAGGGCAGGAAGTAGCCCAGGCTCAGCACCGCGAATACCCAGGCGACCGCGATGTGCACCGACCCGACCGGCCGAGCCGCGACGGTCTGGGTGTAGACGCCCCCGGCGTGCATCGGCCACGGCCCGGGCGCGGGCATCGGCTGTGGCTGGTGGACCGGCGGCCGGTCCACCGGCGGCAGTGGTCTGGTCAGCTCGACCGGGATGGGTCGGGTCTGGTCGTCGCTCATCGTCGGTCCCCCCGCTGGGTCGGCCCCGAGCGGGCCGGACGAGGCGACCATCGTGCCACGCCGGCCCGGGTCGGCATCAGACCCTGATCCGCTCGCCGGCCGGGTCGTACATCGGCCGCAGCGAGACCTCGACCGGGTGGCGGGTGCCGGCGACGTCGACCTCCCACGTGCCCTCGCGCAGCCACTGCGGGGTGACCGGCTCGTCGCCGTTCGACACGAACGCCAGTCCCACCGCGGCGCCCAGCGTCCAGCCGTACGACGCCGCGCGGACGTAGCCGACCGCCTCGCCGTCGCGGTGCACGACCTCGGCGTGGAAGAGCAGCGGAGACGGGTCCAGGACGCGCAGCTGGACCAACCGCTGCCGCATCCCGCCACGCTCGCGGTTGGCGGCCTGCCGCGCGAGCACCGCGTCGCGGCCGAGGAACGGCTTGTCGAGGTCGAGGGCGAACCCGAGCCCCACCTCGAACGGGCAGTCGGTGTTGTCGATGTCGTGGCCGAAGTCGCGGTAGGCCTTCTCCATCCTCAACGAGGCAAGGGCTTGGAGGCCGACCGGCCGCAGGCCGTGCGGGGCGCCGGCCACCGCGACCGCGTCGTACACCTCGAGGGTGCGCTCGGCCGGGACGTAGAGCTCGTAGCCGAGCTCGCCGAGGTAGGTGATGCGCACCAGCAGCACCTCGACCCCGGCCAGCGTCACCCAGCGCGCGGTGCGGAAGGGGAAGGCGGGGGTCGACAGGTCGGCGTCGGTGAGGGACGCCAGGACGTCGCGCGAGAGCGGCCCCTGGACGTTGAGCTGTCCCCAGTCGGCGGTGACGTCGGTGACGGTGACGCCGTCGGTGAGGTGGCGGTCGAGCCAGGCCACCACGTGGCCGTGGGCGGTGTCGGAGGCGACGACCCAGAAGTCGTCCTCGCCGAGCTTGGTGACGGTGAGGTCGGCCTCGATCCGTCCGTCCTCGTCGAGCCACTGCGTGTAGGTGATCGTCTCGGCCGGACCGTCGACGGTCCCGGCCGAGAGGCGGTCGAGCAGGCGCCCTGCGCCGGGACCCTGGATGCCGAGCTTGGCCATGAAGCTCATGTCCATCAGGCCCACGCCCTCGCGCACCGCGCGGTGCTCGGCCTCCCACTGCTCGAACCAGGGCGCGCGTCCCCACGTGGGCTCGGGGTCCGGCCGCGCGCCGGGGCCGGCGAACCAGTCCGCCGCCTCCCAGCCGGACACGTCCCGCATCAGTCCGCCCTGCTCGAGAAGCCGGGCGTGCACCGGGGACAGCAGCTGGTCGCGCGCGCTGCGCAGCTGCTTGCCGGGCGTGTGTGCGGCGTAGACGGTGCCGAGGATCTCGGTGGTGCGGGCCGCGCGATAGGCGTCGTCGGCCTGCCAGGGCCGGAACCGCGCGACGTCGAAGCCGGTGACGTCGACGTCGGGCCGGCCGTCCACGATCCAGTGCGCGAGCACGCGTCCGAGCCCTCCGGCCGAGAGGATCCCGACCGAGTTCATGCCGGCGGCGACGAAGTAGCCGCGGATCCCGGGCGCCTCGCCCACCGCGGGCGACAGATCGGGCGTGAACGACTCGGGACCGCAGAAGAACGTGCGGATGCCGACCTCGAGCGTCACCGGGACTCGGGACATCGCCTTCTCGAGGAACGGCCCCATCCGGTCCCAGTCGGGTGGCAGCGTGCCGAAGGAGAAGTCGCGCGGGATCCCCTCGACCTTCCACGGCGCGGCCCTCGGCTCGAAGAGGCCGACCATCATGCCGCCGCCCTCCTCGCGGTAGTAGCCGTAGGAGGAGGGGTCCTCGAACACCGGCGCGTCCGGGTCCATCCCCTCGATGGTGTCGGTGATCAGGTAGTAGTGCTCGGCCGCCTGGTTGGGGATGACCAGCCCGTTCTGAGCGCCGAGCTCACGTGCCCACATGCCGGCGCAGTTGACGACGTACTCCGCCTCGACGGTCTCGCCGGTGGAGGTCCGTACGCCGCTCACGCGGCCCGCCACGGTCGTCACCTCCTCGACGCGCACCCCCTCGGCCACGCGCACGCCGAGCTGCCGCGCCCCCTTGGCCAGCGCGGTGGTCAGGTCGACCGGGTTGACCCGCCCGTCACCGGGGACGTGGAAGCCGGCGAGCAGGTCGTCGGTCCGTGCCCAGGGGAAGAGGTCGGCCATCTCGCGCGGGGAGACCTCCTCGACCTCGAGCCCGAGGTGGCGCTGGAAGGCCGCGACGCGGCGGTACTCCTCCAGCCGGTCCTCGTCCGCGGCGGCCTCGACCAGCCCGACCGGCTTGAAGCCGGTCGACTGCCCGGTCTCCTCCTCGAGGCGGGCGTAGAGGTCGCGGGAGTACATCCGGATCGCCGTGCTGGTCTCCGACGTCGAGCCGAAGCAGGTCATCAGCCCGGCGGCGTGCCAGGTGGTGCCCGACGTGAGCCGGTCGCGCTCGAGGACGAGGACGTCGGTCCAGCCGGCATGAGCGAGGTGGTAGGCGACGGAGCAGCCGATCACGCCGCCGCCGATGACGACGACCCGGGCACGACTGGGAAGGGGAGGCGGAGTCACCGGGCCAGGTTAGGCGGACCGGCTCCGCACCCCGCAGCCCGCAGCCCGCAGCCCGCAGCCACGATCCTGGCACTCACCAGGCGTAGGCCTCAGGAGCCGGCTTCGAGCCGTTCGGCGCGGGGGCAGGGAAGATGTCGTCCAGCTGGTCGAGCGTCTCGCCGGACAGCTCGATCTCCGTCGCCCGGAGCGCCCCGTCCAGCTGCTCCATCGTCCGCGGGCCCACGATCGGCGCGGTGACGCCCTCCCGGGACAGCAGCCACGCGAGGCCGACGTTGGCGGGGTCCTCCCCCATCTCGGCGCAGAGCTTCTCGTAGGCCTCGATCGCGTCGCGGTGCTGCTCGAGCCCGTCCTTCGACCGCCCGGTCCCCGACCGGGACCCCCCGCCCTCGCGCGCCTTGCGGAGCGCCCCGCTGAGCAGGCCGCCGTGCAGCGGCGACCACGGGATCACGCCGAGGCCGTACGCGCGGGCCGCCGGCAGCACCTCCAGCTCGACCCAGCGCGTGAGCAGGTTGTAGATCGACTGCTCGCTGACCAGCCCCATGAAGTGCCGCGCCTTCGCGGCCTCCTGGGCCTGGGCGAGGTGCCAGCCTGCGAAGTTGCTGGAGCCGACGTAGAGGATCTTGCCCTGCGCACGCAGGGTCTCCATCGCCTCCCAGATCTCCTCCCACGGCGTCGACCGGTCCACGTGGTGCATCTGGTAGAGGTCGATGTAGTCGGTCTGCAGACGCTTGAGCGAGGCGTCGCACGCGTGCCGGATGTTGCGCGCCGACAGGAAGGTGTCGTTGGGCCAGTCGCTCATCGAGCCGAAGAGCTTCGTCGCGATCACCGTCCGCTCCCGGCGACCGTCGCCCTGGGCGAACCACCGGCCGATGATCTGCTCGGTGATGCCCTCGCCCTGCTTCCACCCGTAGACGTTGGCGGTGTCGAAGAAGTTCAGTCCGTGCTCGTGGGCGCGGTCCATGATCGCGTGGCTGTCGTCCTCCGAGGTCTCCGGACCGAAGTTCATGGTCCCGAGGCAGAGCCGGCTCACCGACAGTCCGCTGCGGCCGAGGTGGGTGTAGTCCATCTGTCGACCCTACGACGCGTGTGTTCGGTCGCGGGCCGCGCGGCGGGTCGTCCTCAGTTGAGGACGGCGAAGCCGATCGACAGCGACGCCGCGAGCGTCATCCAGGCCGCATAGACCAGCAGGCCTGCGGCCAGCCCGCGGCCGGCCCGCGCGACCGTGGCGACCAGCAGCCAGGTCAGCGCGGCGGCCAGGACGAGCGACACGGCGGAGGCCGGCAGCGCGTGCTGCTGGCTGAACAGGTAGGACCACCCGAGCGCCAGCACGACCGAGACCACGAGGACGACCAGGGCGCGGGCCGCGACCGCTTCGTCCCGCCGGGAGACGAGCACCCCCACGACCGCGAGCGCGAGGAAGTTGAGCGGCCAGATGATGCCGAAGACGACGTCGGGCGGCTGCCACGAGGGCTCGGTGAGCGAGCGGTACCAGGCCGACGTCGTGTCGGTCCACAGGCGCGAGAGGCCGGCGTACACCGCGACGACGGCGAGCCAGGGAAGGGCGCGGGTCCAGGACATGGCGTCGTCGTACCCGCGGGGCCTCGCCCTATCCGACCGTGACCGGCCCGGGCGCGTCGGCGCCGAGCCGACGGGTCAGGCCCTCCCCCTCGACGTCCACGTCCGGGACGACCCGGTCGAGCCAGCGCGGCATCCACCAGATGCGCTCACCGACGATCGCCATGACCGCGGGGACGATGAGCATGCGGACCAGGAACGCGTCGGCCAGCACACCGACCGCGAGGGCGAAGCCGATCGTCTTGAGGATGGTGTCGCCCGACAGTGCGAAGCCGGTGAAGACCCCGACCATGATCAGCGCGGCCGCGACGACGACGCGGGCGCTGTGCACGAACCCGTCGACCACGGCCTGGCGGGCCGGCGTGCCATGCACGTGCGCCTCGCGCATCCGCGTGACCAGGAAGACCTCGTAGTCCATCGCGAGACCGAACAGGATGCCGGTCAGCAGGATCGGCAGCAGGAACAGGACCGGGCCGGTGGTGTCGACCCCGACCACCTGGTCGAGCCAGCCCCACTGGAAGACCGCGACGGTCGAGCCGAGCGAGACGCCCACCGAGAGCAGGAAGCCGAGGGCGGCCTTGACCGGCACCCAGACCGACCGGAACACCACGACCAACAGCAGCACGGCGAGCCCGACCACGACGAGCAGGTAGATCGGGAAGACGTCGGCCAGGGCCGCAGAGATGTCCACGCCGACGGCGGTCTGGCCCGTCACCAGCGCCCGGGCACCGGTCTCGGCCGGCAGCGCGTCGAGCGCGGTGCGGAGGTCGGTCACCAGCTCCTTGGTCGACTCGTCGGAGGGACCGGAGCGCGGCACGACGGCGATGGTGGCCAGCTGCGTCGCGTCGAGCCGCTGACTGAACTCCTGCTGGGCAGCGGGGTCGTCGCTGGCGAGCGCCGGGACGACGGCCGCGATGTCCGAGCCCGGCTCGGCGGCGAGCTGCTGCAGCTCCTGGGTGGCGCGGTCGACGGCCGCCTCCGCGTCGTCCGAGCCCTGGGTGTCGACCACGACGACGAGCGGTCCGTTGACCCCGGCGCCGAAGTTGGTGGCGATGAGGTCGTAGGCCACCCGCGCCGGGTCGTCGGCGGGCTTGGTGCCGTCGTCCGGCAGCGCGAGCTGCAGGGACGCGACCGGGACGGCGACCACGCACGCCACGACGACGCCGGCCACGAGCGCGGGCCAGCGCCGGCGGCTGACCAGCTCGACCCAGCGGCGGGCCAGGCCGTGCCCGGCGTCGCCCTCGGGGTCGGTGGAGCGGCGGCCACCGCGACCCCGGGCCACGCGGTCGCCGGCGAACCCGAGGATCGCGGGCAGCAGCGTCAGCGCGATCAGCACCGACAGCACCACCATGAACGCGGCCGCGAGGCCCATCTGGGTCAGGAACCCGATCCCGCACACGGCGAGTCCGACCAGGGCGATGACGACGGTGAGGCCGGCGAACACCACGGCGCTGCCGGCGGTGCCGACCGCACGTCCGGCGGCCTCCGCGAGCGGCCGGCCCAGGGCCGTCTCGTGGCGGTAGCGCGACATGATGAACAGCGCGTAGTCGATGCCGACCGCGAGGCCGAGCATCGTGCCGAGCGCGGGCGTGGTCGAGCTCAGGTGCACGAACCCGGTCAGCGTGGTGATCGAGAGCATCCCGATGCCGACGCCGAGGAGCGCGGTCAGCAACGGCATGCCGGCCGCGAGGAGCGAGCCGAAGGTCAGCGTGAGCACGACCAGCGCCACGACGACGCCGAGGGCCTCGCCGGTCGGGGCCTCGGTCTCCGCCTGGACGGCGTCACCGCCGACGGCGACGCGGAGGCCCGACGCCTCCGCCGTGCGTACGACGTCGCGCAGGTCCTGCTTGGCCGCCGCCGGGAGATCGATGGCGGGGGTGTCGTAGCTGATCGTGGCGTAGCCGACCCGGCCGTTGGGGGAGACCGCCTGGGCAGCGAACGGATCGACGACCGACTGCACCTCGGTGCCCCCCAGTCGCTCGAGGGAGTCGGTGACGGCCGCGCGGTTGGCCGGGTCGGTGAGCTGCTCACCGGCCGGGGCCTCGTAGACGATGCGCGCGGTCGCGCCGTCCGGCGCCGCCTGCGGGTTGCGCTGCTCGATCAGGTCGAACGCCTGCGTGGACTCGATGCCGGAGAGCTCGAAGGAGTCGTCGGTGCGTCCCGACAGCGTCGCGGCGCCGGCCGCCACCACGACCAGCAGCAGCACCCAGACGCCCGCGACGATCCTGCGGTGCTGGAACGACCACCGGCCGAGCCGGAACAGGTGCCATGCCATCGAGCGCGCCTCCCGCTAGGTGGACCCTGGGGTCCGGTTGTGGCTACGGTAGACAGCCCGGACCTGCGAGTCCACTCGAGTCTGGCGAAGGTGAGCCACCTCACCGTCGGAAGGGGCAGATGAGCACCGTGACACCCCAGGGCCACCACGAGTGGGCCGACCGTCGCGCGGACGCCCGCCGCAACCACGAGCGCGTGCTCGCCGCGGCGATCGAGGTGTTCACCGAGCACGGCCTGGAGGCGACCATGCCGCAGGTCGCCGCCCGAGCCGGGGTGGGCAAGGCGACCGTCTATCGGAGCTTCCCGACCAAGGCCGACCTCGTGCGGGCCCTGGCCCAGACCCACGTCAGCTGGCTCACCGCACGGATCGAGCGGGCCGCCGAGGCGGCGACCACCGACGCCGACGTCGCCCTGGAGTCAGCGCTCCAGGACGTGATGGCCCGGCTCGCCGAGGACCGGCTCATGGTCGAGGTGCTCAGCGGCACGCCCGACCTGGACGAGCCATCGGCTCCGACGCCGGCCGAGCGCATCCTGGCGTTCGGGATCGAGCAGGGTGTCTTCCGGTCGGACGCGACCGAGCGCGACATCGTGGTGCTGATGGCCGGGGCCGCCCGGGCGCTGGTCGAGCTCGACGAGCGGGACTCCGAGGTGTGGCGCCGCTACGCGCGGTTGTGCGTCGCGGCCCTGCGCCCCTGACCGGTCTCGTCCTGCGGTGCGACCGCGTGGTCAGCGCGCCAGGAGGTTGAGCAGGAGCGTCATGAGGACCGAGAGGCCGACCGACACGAGGATCATCATCAGGCAGCCTGGACCGCCGCCGAGGGGGCGGACTTTGACGGGACTCATGCCTGCCACGTGTCCACGGCAGCGGCCGGCGAACCGGGGGCCGCGTCACTCCCCCAGCCGGAGCACCCGCGTGTAGAACGCCAGCTCGCGCTCGAGGGCGTCGACGATCGTGTCGCGACGTCGGAAGCCGTGTCCCTCGCCGTCGTACACCTGGAGCTCGACGTCGCGTCCGGCCGCGCGCATCGCGGCGGCCATGTCCTCGGCCTGCGCGAGCGGGACGACCATGTCGTCGGTGCCCTGGAGCAGGAGCAGCTCGCCGTGCAGCCGGTCGGCGTGGTGGACCGGCGACCGGTCGTCGTAGACCGCCTTGCCCTCGGGCCACGGGGCGATCAGCCGGTCGAGGTAGCGCGACTCGAACTTGTGCGTGTGCTCGGCCAGCGCACCCAGGTCACCGACCCCGAAGAGGCTGGTGCCGGCGGCGAAGGCGTCGCTGGTGGTCATCGCGCGCAGCACGGCGTAGCCGCCCGCACTGCCGCCACGGATCGTGAGCCGGTCACGGTCGGCGCGGCCGGCCTCGGCGACCGAGAGCGCCCCGGTGACGCAGTCGTCGATGTCGACCAGGCCCCACCGGTCGCGGAGCCGGTTGCGGTAGGCGCGCCCGAAGCCGGTGCTGCCGGAGTAGTTGACCTGCAGCACCGCGAAGCCGCGCGTGGTCCAGAACTGTGTGGCGGTGCTGAACATCGCCTCGGTGCGACCGGTCGGGCCGCCGTGCACCATCACCACCAGCGGCGGCTGCTCGCCCCCGGGTCCGGTCACGTCGGCGTGCCGGGGCTCGTGCAGGTTGCCGTGCACCAGGTCGCCGTCGGAGTTGTGCCAGGTCCAGTGCACCGGCGGCGAGACGTACGCCGGGTCGAGGGCCTCGCCGGGCGAGGTCAGCACGCGGAACGGCCCCTCGGCGGGGCCGCGGACGACGTCCGGGAGCCGGTCCGGGGCACCGCGCCTCAGCGCGACCTCGCCGTCGGCGGTGGCGAGCTGGTCGTAGACGGTGCCGTCGGCGTCGACCTCGGTGACCTCGCCCGTGGTCGCGTCCAGGACGCCCAGCCGGTGGCCCTCGTCGGTCCACCAGCGGACCAGCGCGCGGTCGGCGTCGAGCACGGCGAAGTCGTGCATCCCCAGCACCCACTGGGGACTGGCGTGGTCGGCCTCGGCCTCGTGCAGCGCGCGTCCCTCACGGTGCACGAGCCACCAGCCCGACTCGTCGCCGGCGAACCAGAGGGCACCGTCGGGCCCGAACCGGGGCTGCGACACCGAGACGTCCTCGCCACCGGCCACGTGGACTGGGTCCGTCGCGCCGTCGGCGGTCAACCTCGCGCGGAACAGGAGCGTGGTGTCCCACGGCATGTCCGGGTGGTCCCAGACGACGTAGGCGATCGCGGTGCCGTCCGGCGACACCGCCGGCCGGGAGACGAAGTCGGTGCCGGTGTGCAGCACGACGCCGCCGCTCTCGTTGTCGCCGTCCAGGTCGAGCCGGACCAGCTCGTTGGCCGGCTCGGGCTCGCGGGCATGGTCCTCGCGGACGGCGTACACGTGGTCGCCGTGCAGCACCAGGCCGCCGTACCTCCACTGACCCTCGGGCGTGATCGCCACCGGCTCCCCCGCTCCCGGGTCGAGCCGGCGGACCCGTCCGTCGGCGAACTCGGAGAAGACGACGGTGCCGCCGGCGACGGCGTACGAGCCGCCGCCGTACTCGTGGACGCGGGTGCGGACGTTCCACGGCGCGACCAGCACGTCCTGTGTGCCGGAGCCGTCGTGGCGCACCAGCGCCTGCCGTCCGGCCTCGGCCGGGCGGCCTTCCAGCCAGTACGTCGACCCGCCGTCCATGCGCACCTCGTCGAGGGAGACCTGACCACGGGCGAGGTCGTCGGCGCTGATGGGCGAAGGCCAGGTGCCGTAGGGGAGCGTGCTCATCGTCCGACCCTAGGTCGGGGTGCCGATGTGGTCGAGCGGTGCCACCGCTCGTCGGCGTTGCCGGACACTCCTGCCCCCGGAGCGAACGCCGCGACTTTCCGCCGCGGACAGTGGGCGCGCAGCGCCGCTCAGGACTTGACCCAGGAAGCGGCTCCCAACGGCATGGAGAATGGGTGCATGCGGGAGCGCGAGGCATGGCCGCGTCGGGGACTCCTGGCTCTGGTCGCAGCCGCCGGGCTGGCGGCTCGCTACAGGACGTGGCACCTGCGCTGGGGTGCCACGCCCGACGAGGTGACCGGGCCGATGCCTGGGGACGACCTGATGGACAGAGCCCATTTCGTAGCCACGAGAGCGATCTCGATCGCCGCGCCACCAGACAGGGTGTGGCCCTGGCTTGTGCAAGTCGGCTTCGGGCGAGCCGGCTTCTACTCCTACGACTTCGTAGACAACCACGGCCAGCCCAGTGCCGAAACGATCCTGGCCGACTTCCAAGACCCGGCAGTCGGCGATGTGGCTGCCCCGATGTCCTCCAGCGAGGACACCCGAACGGCATTCCGCGTCGCGAGCACCGACAAGCCTCGCTCGCTGGTCTGGAGCAAGCCCGACTCATCCTGGGCGTGGCGACTCAGTCCAGACGCGGCGGGCGGCACGCGTCTGGTCACCCGGTTGAAGGCGCGGTACGACGTGGGGCCGTTCCTGCCGGTGACCGTCCTGCTGATGGAACTCGGCGACTTCCCCATGATGCGCCGCATGCTGCTGGGCGTCGCCAAGCGGGCCGAGGCCCGGCTGGACCACACGCAGTGACGCCGAAGGACAGGGCCGACAGGGCAGCTCGAAGATTCTCCACCGCCCCGGTGACCGACCCGCGCCATCCCGCCGCGTATGACTGCCGAGCGGGAGAGTGACGGCTGCGCTCGACTCAGTCTGACCTCAGGAGCGACCTGTGGCGCACATCAAGCTCGACGGCCATGTGCAGGTCGACGACGACCATCGCCGCCAGCGGATCCCTCCAGACCGGGCGATCAGCGTCAGCCGAGAACGTGTGGGTAGGTGGCTCCGACGATCCACCCTCCGATCCGGCCGGGCGGCCCGTGCAGAGGGACGACCCGCACCACGTCGCCGATCTTCACGGTCCCGGCGCGGACGACCCAGGAGTTGAGCGCGAGCTCGTTGCCGAAGACGTCGCGGATCCTGCGAAAGACGTCGAGGTCCTGCCGGCCGGTGTCCGGATCGATCGATGTGACGATGCATCGCTGGCGCACCGAGTGCACCCCGATCACCGCTTCGCCGATCCTCAGCGCCATCCCGGGAAGCTCGGGCTCGCGATCGGCAGCGATTCCGGAGATGACGAGGTTCGGCCGAAGTCGCCGGACGTTGTGGCCCAAACGCTCGACCGCGCCGTCGGTGGCCACGAGCAGGTTGAGGATGTCGAACCGCTCGGGGCTCCGGTCGGCCACCAGGCGCGCCTCGGGGCCGGCATGCCGCTGTACGAGCTTCGCGGCATGCGTGCTGTCCCATCGGTGCCCGTCCACCTGCGGCGTGCCGTCCAGACCGGTGGCCGCGCCGACGCTGAGCAAGCCGTGCCGGGTTCGCCCCGTGACCGGGCCGCGTGGCCCGGCCACGTGGACGACGCGATCACCCTCGACGCCGTCGCTGGTGAGGGTCGCCGACGTCAGCGGTTCGCCCCTGAGTGACTTGACCGGGTACCGCCACAACTGGGACACGCGCATGTCCGGCATCGGGTGCCTTCCTGAGCGCCCCGTTGAAGGAAGCACGAATACCTTTCCGTGCGTCGCCGCTCGACGGCCTGGGGACCTCACTGAGTCAGCGCCCGTTCAGTGGGTTGTCTTACCCCTGGGCCGGTCCAGCCTGCTCAGCAGGCGTCGATGGCCAGCTCGTAGACATTGGTCCGCACGAAGGCCGTCGGTGCTGGATCGTGCGGCTCCGCAGCCTGCTCCGGGCGGTCGGCGCGCGCACCGGCTTCGGTGTCCCAGTAGGACACGTCCAAAGCACGACCTCCGGCATGGTCCACCAGCAACCGGAATCCTCGGAAGTCGTCGCCCTGATGCAGTCCCGCGGCGGTGTCTCGTGTGCGGTTGATGAGCGCGCCGCCCTGCTTCGGGTCGAAGGCGACCTCGTCGATCCGGACCCACATGGTTGACTCCCCTTGGTTGAAGACCCGGCTCATGGTGCGGATGGTGCGGCGTCGCCGAACTGCTCAGCAGCATCCCTTAGCCCGCGATAGTCCTCACGGCACGCCGGGCAAGCCAGGAGGTGGGCGGCGAGGCCGGGGTGCTCACGCCCCGGGTCACCACCGGCCAGCTCCGTCTCGATGTACTGGTGCAGCACCCCGAAGCCGGCGGCGCAGCCTGCATCGAGGTCGTCTGCTCTGAGCAGGTCGTCGAGCTGTCGGTCCTCGTTCATGGCGTGCCTCGAGGATAGGTGGGTCGCTCGTATCCAGCCGCGTGCAGGCTTGCCCTCAGTTTCCGTCTCGCGTCGAACAGCACCTTGTACACGGTGTTCCTCGAGGCGCCCAGCTCTCGCGAGAAGGCGTCCATCGGGACTTCGTTCAAGGCGATCGCGACGAAGACCCTGCGCTGGTGTGGTGTCAGGTCCTCGTCGATGGCGCGACGGAGCGCCGCAAACACCTCGCGCTGCTCGCTGCGGTGGTGAGGCGACTCGGCCCTGGTGTCCGGCAGTCGTTCCCATGCGTCGTCATCCATGACGGCACGATGGGAGCGCCAGAAGTGACGGCCCATCTTGGTCGAGACCTCGAGCATGACGAAGCGATACGCCCATGTCGTGAAACGGCTCTCCCCCCGGAAGTCGGGAACCTTCGCTCGGATCGCCATCAGCGCGTCATCGGTGGCTTGCTGGGCGATGTCGTCGAGCTCCGGGCCACGTAGCTGGAGCGAGCCGGCGCGGCGGGCAACCTCGTGCCGCGCGACCCGGAGGAGGAGAGCATGCAGCGCCACGACGCAGGCCTCGTGCCGGCTCCCCGTCGCGTGCAGGCCGTCGACCCAGGCTTGGGAAGCATCGTCGAACCCAGCAGGAGCAGCCACCCCTGCGACGGGAGCCCCAAGAGGATCAGCGGACACGTCGCCACGCTACACCGCGTCGTCCCACGACCACCGGGCGTAGGACGAGGGGCAGACGGGTGGCGTCGTGCCTTTCACAAGTCGACCACGACGTCGTCGCGAGGCGTCGCGCAACACACCAGCACGTTGCCCTCGGCCGGCAGATCGAGGGGAACCAGCTCATAGGTCACCGAGCCAACGAGCAGCGCTACCTCGCAGCGGTGGCAGACTCCTGACCTGCAGGACCAGCGAACCGGGACGTCGCACGCCTCGGCAAATTCGAGGATGCTGGCGAAGTCCTCGCGCCACGGCACCGTCAGACCGCTCCGCGCGAAGGTGAGCGCCGGGCCACGTCCGGGGGTGCCAGCAGGTAGGTGGGGCACCGGCAATGGCCTGGCGTCGATGCCTGGGGTGAGCACGGGACCGGCGCCGAAGAATTCGGAATGGATGCGGGCAGGTTCGAGTCCGAGGTCGGCGAGGGCGAAGCGGGCGTCGGACATGAACACCTGTGGCCCGCAGAGATAGACGTGTGCGTCGCGGGGGAGGTCGAGTCTGCCGAGGAGGTCGGCCGTCAGGCGGCCGCGATGGGTGTAGTCGCGGCCACACCTGTCGGTCGCCCCGGGGGCGCTGTAGCAGATCGCTGCGTGGGAGTGAGGGAGCCCGGCAAGGAGACGGCGCACTTCCGCTGCAAACGGATGCTCACTGCCGTTGCGTGCGCCGTGCACCCACCACACCTCACGCATCGACCGTTGGCCCGCGAGTGCGTGAAGCATGGCAAGCACCGGCGTCACGCCGATCCCCGCGGACACCAGCACCACCGGTGAGCCTCCGGGCTCGAGCGTGAATCGGCCGCGCGGTGCGGACATCGACACGATGGTCCCCGCGCGCACCCGCGAGTGGACGAAGTTGCTCACCACACCGTCGACCTCGCGTTTGATGCTCACGCGATACTCGGCGGAGCCCGGTGGGCCCGAGAGCGAATAGCTGCGCGACGTTGGCCTGCCTCCGTCGCCGACCGGGAACTGAAGGGCGATGGACTGCCCGGGAAGGGCGGGAGGGACCGCGCGCCCGTCGATGGCCGCCAGGTGGAGGGAGAGAACGGTCGAGGTCTCCTGCTCGACCTTGCCGACCTCGTGCGGGCGGAAGCCTGACCAGGCGGCGGGCAGCCCGCCAGCGGCATCGCTCAGCCCGACGTTCCCAGCGCTCGTGCTGTCGGCCGTCGCCAGTGCCTCGAATGATGCACGCCAGCCAGGGCTCAGCGCCGCAAGGCGCGATGCCTTCTCCACGAGCGCGGAGTCGCGCCCTGGCAGGTAAAGCAGGCCATCGACGTCTGCAACGGTCATCCGGGCAGGGTCGGCGTGAACCCGGACGACATCGTCTCCCGCCTCGACGACACCTTCGCGCAGCACCCGAAGGTAGAACCCGGGACGCCGGTGAGAGACCAGGAGCGCGGGCAGTTGGGGCTCTCCCATCCGCAGTCCGACCCGGTAACACGTGACTCGAGGCTGACTCACCTCGACGAGCGCTTCACCGACTTCGAACCGGTCACCGATGCACACGTCGTCGTCCGCGAGGCCGTCGACGGTGAAGTTCTCGCCGAACTGCCCGTGTGCGAAGTCGTCTCGCATGAAGTGGCGGCTCCAGTGCCGGTAGGCCTCAAGCTGATACACCAGTGCGGCCCGGTGAGGCCCTCCGTGACCGACGAGGTCACCCTGTGCGTCCCCGTCCACGTTCAGGTTCCGAACCAGGCGCGGGCCGTCGACCTCGCGTTTCCAGACAGCGGTACGGACTGTTCGACCGCGCCACGTCACGTCACGTGGGAGCCCGATGTTCACGGCCACGAGGCGACCAACGACGTGCGGGCTGTCCCACTCAGCCACCTGGCGACCTCACGTGGCCGGCGATCGCCCGGAGTGCATCCACGACGGCGGCGAGGACTCCGGTGTCGGCGATGAGCCCGTCCGCATCGATCGCGACGCCGGCGATCGGAACGCGGGTGCAGGCGTCGACGACCACGTGCGCGTCGACGTACCCGAGGACCGATTGCAGGGCCGCCCCGGCCCCGTCCCCTCTGTCCTCGGGAGCAAGTGTGACCCAGGCGACCGGTTTACGGTGGAGGTCGCCGCCCCCGACGGTCCAGTCGAGCAGGTTCTTGAAGCTCCCAGGAAGCCCGCCTGCGTACTCCGGGGTGCAGAAGAGGACGGCATCGGCCGACGCGAGGCGTCTGCGCAGGTCGGCGACCGCTGTGGGCAGTGGGTCGTGGTCGTGATCGGGATTGAAGGCAGGGAGGGTCGCCAAGGCCTCGAGAAGAGGGGTGACGACGCCCGATGGGGGCGCGGCGCCTGCCGTGCGACGAGCGGCCGTGTTCATCGAGAGCCGGCGCGTGCTGCCGGTGACCAGCAGCACCTGCACCGTCGCGCCCGGCGGACTCGGCCGGCGGTCACGTTCGGCGAGGGGCCCGACGTCTGCCGTGGTTCCGGGCATGTCGGCCTCACCGGGCTGCCGCGAGCGGCGTCGCGGCGACGTGCGCATCGAAGAAGTCGACGATCTTGTGTGCGATGACGTCCAGGTTGTCCTCGACGGCGAAGTGGCCCGAGTCCAGCCGGACCAGCTCGGCGTCCGGAAGATCGCGCAAATACGCCTCGCCGCCTGCCGGGGTGAAGAAGATGTCTCCCTGACCCCAGAAGATCAGCGTGATCGGCTGGCGCTGGCGCAGCCACGCCTGCCAGGTGTCGTAGAGGGCCGCGTTCGTCCGGTAGTCGTAGAAGAGGTCGAGCTGCACTCGGTGCGCCCCGGGGCGCGCGAGGAAGAACAGGTCCGTTGTCCAGTTGTCCGGGCTGATCTTGCTCGTGTCGGGGTGACCAGTGGTGTAGATCGCCTTGACCGTGTCAGGGAGGAGGAACGCTTCCAGCGGTGCCTCCGTCTCGGCGCTCCGGTCGACCCACAGGGCATGGCGGATGCCGTCCCACGTCTCGGTGAACCCCTCCTCGTAGGTGTTCGCGTTCTGGATCACCTGCCAGGTCAGCCAATCAGGGTGCTCCGCGATGATCCGGTTGCCGATCGGGCCGCCGTAGTCCTGCATGTAGATGCCCATCGGACCGGTGAAGCCCACCTGGTCCAGGAGCCCATCCACGACCTGCGCCAGGTGATCGAACGTGTAGTCCCACGTCGACGGGTCCGGCATGTCCGTGTTCCCGAAGCCGGGATAGTCCGGCGACAGGACGTGGAAGCGGCCGGCGAGGGCCGGCATGAGATCCCTGAACTGGTGTGACGAGGACGGGAAGCCTCCGAGGAGGAGGAGCTTGGGATTGGCCGGATCTCCGGCCTGGCGATAGAAGACGTCCAGGCCCTCTACCGTGGCGGTGTGGAACGTGGTCATGGCGACCTCCAGGTCAGACCGCCCGCGGGTGCTTGTCACCGAGGGGCGAGAGTGAATGTGTCGCCTACTTGGCATCACCTGCCCCTGAGTGTCTTACTTCCCGAGCGACTGCACTTCCGGTGACGCCCTCCGGACGGCCGGCGTTCCCACAAGATCCCCATCGTGAGTGCACTCACGGGCCGGCGCGCCCTCGCTGCGCGGCGAAGGTTCGACACGGTCCCTCCTCGTCGTCGCGCGGTCGTCGCGCGCGAGCGGGTCGGCGAGCAGTGAATGGCGGTGTCGGCCGCGATCCCTCCGAATCGCCAGGTCCCACAGAACCTCGGCGTGACAGGTAAGAGCGCGTGGGGGCTTCGACGCCAAGTGTTGGTCCGTCGCACGAGGCATCGGGTGACGGACGGCCACCTGGCCATCCCTACTCGCCCTTTGGAGTCCGCCATGACCCGTCCACCGAATCCCCGCTCGAGCCTGCGCCGCGGGCTCCTCACTGCCGCCGGTGCGGCCATCGCTCTCCTGCTCAGTCCGCTGAGCGCCGCATCTGCCGACTTCAGTCACCACGACGACCGGGCGGCCGGAGCGGTCTTCGTCCAGCTCAACTCGACGGCCGGCAACCAGATCGCGGCCTACGCGCGAAGCGCGTCCGGCCGGCTGACCGCGGCGAGCACCTTCCCCACCGGAGGAAACGGCGGGACGGAGATCGGAGTCCCCCTCGACGCCCTGGCATCGCAGGGATCCCTGGTCCTTGACTCCGCCCAACGCGTGTTGCTCGCCGTGAATGCCGGGAGCGACACCGTCACCTCCTTCACCGTTCGCGGCACCAGCCTGACTCGCGCATCCCTGGTGCCGTCCGGTGGTCACTTCCCGTCGAGCATCGCCGTCCACGGTGACCTGGTGTACGTCCTCAACTCCGGTGGCGACGGCAGCATCTCGGGCTTCGAGCTCAAGCGTGGAGCCCTCGTCCCGCTGCCCGGGTCCCAGCGCACGCTCGGCCTGGGCAACGCCAACCCGCCGGTGTTCATCTCCGCGCCAGCCCAGATCGGGTTCAGCAGGAGTGGCCGCACCCTCATCGTGACCACCAAGAACCACCACCAGATCCTGACCTTTCCTGTCGATCGCGCTGGGTACCCCTCAGCCGCACCGCTGGTCACCACCTCGGCCGGACCCGTGCCGTTCTCGTTCGTCGTCGACCGACGGGGAACCGTCCACGTCACCGAGGCCGGTACCAGCAAGATCAGCTCCTACAGTGTCGCGCGCGACGGCTCCCTCACGCTTCTCGGCTCCTCGGCCGCCACCGGTGGCGCGGCGCTGTGCTGGAACATCGGAGTGGGCCACACGATCTACGGCGCGAACGCGGGGTCAGCGTCCCTGTCCGCGTGGCAGGTGGCCGCCGACGGTTCCGCGATCCTCACGAACCCCGTCGCCGCCCATACCGCAGCGGGACCGATCGACCTCGCAGCATCCAGCAACGGCCGGTTCCTGTACGTGCAGGAAGCGGTCGCCGGGAGCATCGGGGTGTACGCCGTCTCCGGTGACGGCACGCTGGAGCGGATCCAGACGGTCTCAGGTCTGCCCGCATTCACCACCACTGGCATGGAGGGCATCGCGGCCCGTTGACGCACCCCCACACATCCGTGACCGAACCAGGCCGACGGGCCCGGTGCAGCGGCCGACCGCGAGAAGGGCATCCCATGAGCGGGGACCAGGACGCGACGAAGGCGGGCGACATGCCCGGCAGGCATGACTAGATGAGTGTGGCCAGGCGAGTGGTGCTCGCTTTCGTGGCCGTGTTCGTGGCGAACGGCGTCTTCGGCGGAGACCATCGGGCGCCCGGGTTTGTCGCCACCAGTGGCATCCTCCTCGCCGTCGTCCTGATCGCCTTCGTCTGGTGGGTCAGAGCGCGGCAGAGGTGACCAGGACACCACTACCGCCGGGGGTATCCCATCGACGTCCCGCGCACTCCCGGCCTGCTGGAGGGCCGAAGGTCGACCTACGAGCACGCTCCATCGCTTGGAGACGGCCCTGTGGCCGTCACCTTGGACGCGCTCCTGGCTGCCTCAGAGCCGCTTTGGCCACGTCCGCGGGCCCTGTCCCCAGGCGGCCCACCGCCGATCCCATGGTGGGGGGATCCTTCCCCTGCCGCGGAAACTACGATCGTCCGATGAGCGCGAACCTCGTCACGAAGAACCTCGCCGGCGGGCACGCTCACCGCACCCTGTTCGAGTCCCTGGACCTGGCCGTCGCGCCCGGAGACGTGGTCGGCGTGGTCGGCGCCAACGGTGCGGGCAAGACCACCTTGTTGCGGATCCTCGCCGGCGACCTCGACCCACTCGGCGGCTCGGTCTCGACCACGCCCCACGATGCCTTCGTCGGCTGGCTTCCCCAGGAGCACGAGCGGGTCGAGGGTGAGACCGTCCTGGACTACGTCGGCCGCCGTACGGGCGCCGCAGCGGCCACCGAGGCCATGGAACGGGCCGCTGCCGCGCTCGGTGAGGGCGATGAGTCCCCGGCCGCCGGGGACGCGTACGCGCATGCTCTCGACCACTGGGTGGCCAGCGGTGCACCGGACCTCGACGAGAGACTCCCGGCGGTGATGGCCGAGCTCGGTCTCGACGTCGGCACCGATGCCTTGATGACGTCACTGTCCGGTGGGCAGGCGGCCCGAGCAGCGCTGGCAGCGCTGCTCCTCAGCCGCTTCGACCTGGTGCTGCTCGACGAGCCCACCAACGACCTCGACCTCGCAGGACTCGAGCGCTTGGAGGGTTTCGTGCGCGGGCTCCGCTCCGGGGTCGTCCTGGTCTCCCACGACCGCGAGTTCCTCTCCCGGGTCGTGACTCGCATCGTGGAGCTCGACCTGGCCCAGCACCAGGTCGCGGTCTACGACGGTGGCTACGACGCGTTCCTCGAGGAGCGGGCGACCGCACGTCGGCACGCCCGGGAGGCCTATGAGGAGTACGCCGGCGCGAAGGAGGACCTGCTCAGCCGCGCCCGTACTCAACGCGAGTGGAGCTCCCAAGGGGTCCGCAACGCCATCAGGAAGGCCCCGGACAACGACAAGATCCGCCGCAAGGCGCGCGTGGAGTCCTCGGAGAAGCAGGCGCAGAAGGTCCGCCAGATGGAATCCCGGATCGCCCGCCTCGCGGAGGTCGAGGAGCCGCGCAAGGAGTGGGCGCTCCGTTTCACGATCGGCAGCGCCCCCCGCTCCAGCTCCGTCGTCGCCACGCTTGACGCGGCCACCGCGAGCCTCGGCACCTTCAGGTTCGGACCGGCCTCGCTGCAGGTCAATGCGGGTGACCGGATCGGCGTCACCGGTCCCAACGGCGCCGGCAAGACGACACTTCTGCGGCTCCTCCTCGGACGGCTCGCGCCGGAGACCGGGAGGGCCAGCCTGGGCGCCTCGGTGGCCGTCGGTGAGATCGATCAGGCCCGCACCGGGCTGTGCGAGGAGCTCCCTCTCGGGGACGCGTTCGAGACGATGATGCCGCAGATGCCTCCTGCCGACGTCCGGACACTTCTGGCCAAGTTCGGTCTCAAGGCTGACCAGGTGACCAGCCTTGTCGGTCGGCTCTCACCGGGCGAGCGCACGCGTGCGGCCCTGGCGCTGCTGCAGGCCCGCGGGGTGAATCTCCTCGTCCTCGACGAGCCCACCAACCACTTGGACCTACCGGCGATCGAGCAGCTCGAGCAAGCCCTGGAGTCCTACGCGGGAGCCCTACTCCTGGTCTCGCACGACCGACGGCTCCTGAACAGCATCCGGCTCGACCAGCGCTGGCAGGTCCACGACGGACAGGTCAGCGCCGAAGCGACGCCCTGACCTCCTGGTCGACCTACGACAGGCCCTCGTTGTGGGGCTCGATGCTGGCCGAGGGGTCCACCCCTTCGTCGGCGTCCGGCTCGACGGGCCCTTCGCCCGGCTCGGAACCGGAGCCGGCGGCGGTGTTCCGGGAGGACCGCTCCGGATCGGTCGCGTCGGTGGTGGTCGGCGCCTGACCGATTCGCTTCGCGGCCTCTCCGGTCCCGGTCTCCTCCAGCTCTGACTCGCTCATAGCTCCTCCATCCAGTTCGTCCGCATACCGGTGCTCGAGCCGGGTACCCGATTTCCTACCTCGAACACGGGTGTCGAGCTGCCGCCCGGGAAAGGAGCACCATGCGAGTCGAAGACCTGTCGGGAGACGAAGCCAAGGTGTACCGGGCCGTGGCCGAGACGGAGACCGGTGCCGGGGCGCCCACCCTGCAGGACATCGCTCGTGCTGCCGGTCTGGACCTCGAGCAGGCGCGGGAGGCCGTCCACCGTCTGCTGCACACCGAGCCGAAGATCCTGCACGAGGTTCCCGACACCAGCCGCACCGATCTGGGACCGTTGTACGAGCTGGCGCCTCGCACCTGAGCCTGCGGATCCGAGGTGAGCCGGATCCAGGTCACGCCTCGCCGAGGTCCCCCAGCGTCTGCTGCGCGATCCGGAAGGCGGTGTGGGCGTCGGGGACGCCGCAGTAGATCGCGGCTTGCAGGAGAACCTCCTTGATCTCCTCCATGCTCAGCCCGTTGCGACGGGCGGCGACGAGCTGCACGGCCAGCTCCTCGTGGTGGCCGCGGGCGACGAGGGCGGTGAGCACGGCGACCGAGCGGGAACGGCGGTCGAGACCGGGTCTGGTCCAGACGCCGCCCCAGGCGTACTCGGTGACGAGCTCCTGGAAGTCGCGGGTCAGGTCGGTGGCGGCTGCGGTCGCGCGGCCGAGGGGCTCGTCGCCCAGCACCTCGCGGCGCACCACGAGGCCGGCCTCACGACGGTCGGCTCCGAGGTCGTCAGAACCGAACGCGTGCTCACGGATCAGAGCGGCGACGGCGACCGGCGACTCGACGGGCGCCAGGTGGGCGGCGTCCACGAGCACCTCGAGCCGTCCGTCGGCGACCCCGCGGGCGAGGTCGGCGAGCAGCGAGGGCGGTGTCACCTCGTCGTAGGCCCCGGCGACCGCGAGCACCCGGGTGGAGATCGACGCCAGCCGGTCGCGCACGTCGAAGGCGGCGAGCGCGCCACACACCGCGGCATACCCGGCGTCGTCGGCGTCGGACAGCGCGTGCAGCACTGCCGAACCCCGGTCGGGCTCTCGCTCGAGCAGGCCGGGTCCGAACCAGCGCTCCGCCGACGCCGACACCAGCGAGGCGGTGCCTGACGCGGAGACGGCGTCGATCCGCTCCTGCCACGAATCGGCGGTGCCGATGCGCGCGCCCGTGCACAGCAGCGTCGCGCTCTCCACGCGGTCGGGGGCGTCGAGCAGCAGCTGCAGTCCGACCGCCCCACCGACGGAGTCCCCGGCGTAGTGAAAGCGGACCGGGTAGTCGCGCGCAGCCTCGTCGACCACCTGCAGCACGTCGGCGGCGAGCGAGGCGATCGTCACCGGGTCGTCGCCGGTCGGCAGCCGGTTGTGGCCGTGGCCGGGCAGGTCCCAGGCGAGCACCTCGAAGTGCTCTGCCAGGTGCTTCGCGGCGGCCGACCACAGCGCCGTCGCGGACGTGCCGAGCGACGGGCCGAGGACGAGGAGGGGCAGCCCGGGACGTCCTCCGAGGCGTACGGCGGTGACGGTCATGGTCCGAGTGTCCCGGAACCCCCAGGATGGCGAGCGGCCGGCGGTTCACCCCGTGCGGGCTAGGTTCGCCATGAGCGGCGCACCAGGCGCTGGACGAGAGGAGCAGCCCGTGCCCGACGGCCAGGCCGAGCACAACGTCGAGTTCCGCACCAACGGCGACACCGCCTACGGCTACCTCGAGAAGCCCGAGGGCGGCCGTGGCCCCGGTGTGATCGTGATCCAGGAGTGGTGGGGCCTCACCACCCACATCGCCGACGTCACCCGCCGCCTCGCCGGAGAGGGGTTCGTGGCGCTGGCGCCCGACCTCTACGGCAACCGCGTCACCCACGACGGCGACGAGGCCGCGCAGATGATGCAGCAGCTCGACGCCAACGCCGCGTCGAAGGTCCTCTCCGGCGCGATCGACTACCTCACCGGGCTCGAGGAGACCACGTCGACGACCGTCGGCGCGATCGGCTTCTGCATGGGCGGCGGCTTCGTGCTCTCGCTCGCGCAGCAGGCCGGTGAGCGGGTCGCCGCGGCCGTCCCGTTCTACGGCTTCCCACAAGGCGTCGACCTGGAGGCGATCACCGCCGACGTGCAGGGCCACTACGCCCGCGAGGACGAGTCGCTCCCGATCGAGGACGCCCGCGCCGCCTTCGCACGGCTCGCCAGTCGGACGGGTGCGACCACCGAGCTGTTCGAGTACGACGCCGGGCACGCCTTCTTCAACGACGAGAACCTGCTCGGCACCTACGACGCCGAGCAGGCGGCCGAGGCCTGGAGCCGCGCGGTCTCGTTCCTGCGCGAGCGGGTGCGCTGACCTCAGGGTTCGACCGGCTCCGCCCGACCAGGCCTGGGATCAGGCAGAACCGGTGGCCGGCCACGTCGGCGGGCCCGGAGGTGATCGGCTGTCCGAGCACGGCCCTACACGCGCTCCCAGCCGCGCCGCGTAGGACGGCTGCCCAGCTGGTCGTCGCGCGAGCGATAGACGACGTAAGGACGCGTGAGGTAGCCGACCGGCGCGGAGAACACGTGGACCAGGCGGGTGAACGGCCACAGGGCGAAGAGGCCGAAGGCGACCAGGGCATGCAGCTGGAAGCCGATCGGGGCGTCGGCCATGAGGTCCGGCTGCGGCGAGAACGCGAGGAACGAGCGGTACCAGACCGAGACGCCCTCGCGATAGTTGTACTCACCTCCGAGCGCGAACACCGAGCCCGCGACCGTGTTCCACATCCCCAGCACGATGGCGGCGCCGAGGAAGGCGTACATCACCTTGTCCATGGGCGTCGTGGCGCTGAACACGGGTCCGACGGTGCGGCGGCGGTAGACGAGGATCCCGAGCCCCAGCAGGGCTGCGACGCCCGCGAGGAGGCCGCCGCCGACGGCGACCAGGTGGTAGGCCTCGTCGCCCACCCCCACCGCCGCGGTCCAGGACCGCGGCACGAGGAGCCCGATCACGTGGCCCCCCACGACGCCCAGCATCCCGAAGTGGAACAGCGGGGAGCCCAGCCGCAGCAGGCGGTCCTCGTAGAGCTGGGAGGAGCGCGTGGTCCACCCGAACTTGTCGTAGCGGTAGCGCCACACGTGGCCCACGGCGAAGGTCGCGAGGCAGAGGTAGGGCACGATCACCCACAGCAGCGTGCTCATCGTGGTGCTCCTACGGGGATCGAGGGTCCGGAGACGAACGCCGGGCCCGGCACGCCGGACAGGGACGGGTCGGCGGCGTAGCCGTCGAGGCCGACCTCCTCGGCCGGCGGACCCTGCTCGACGAGCCGGCGTACGACCTCGGCGTCCTCACCGGCCAAGCGCGGCAGGGTGTCGCACAGGGCCTGGACGGCGGCGAGCCACGGCGAGCCGACCGTCCCGTCGCTGTTGCGCCAGCCGGTGAGAGCGGTGCGCAGGAGCTCGACCCCGGCTCGGTGCTCGTTGAGGAGGCGCCACGCCACCTCCGCGTCGACGGAGGCCCCGAGCTGCAGGACAGCGCACAGGTGGTCCGGCAGCTCACCGCAGTCCTCGTCCCACGCGACGCCGGCGCGGCGGTAGGCCTGCTTGAACTGGACCAGGGCGACACCGCGGCGCCGGGTGTCGCCGTAGGCGTAGTAGGTGAGGTAGAGCGCGCAGCGGCGGGTGTGGTCGAAGGTCTCGACGTACTCCTCCTGGAGGCTGCGCAGGTCGCGGGACCGCAGGTGCGTGAGCAGCGAGGTCAGCGGCGAGCCCGCCGGCACCAGCCGGTCGAGGGCGTCGAGCTCGGAGAGCAGCTCGGCCGTGGGGTAGTCGAGCAGGACGGAGCAGGCCGCCCACGTCGCCTCGACTCCGGAGGGACGCGCGTGCCTGCGTGAGAGCCGGAACATCAGCGTCCTCCGTCCTGTCCGTCGCGTGGCGGGAACAGCCCCTCGGGGGTGCCGCGCCCGTCCCAGCTGAGCAGGTTGACCCGGCTGCCCTTGTCCTCCGGGGCCGCCAGGGTGTCGGTGGTCTGCCGCTCCTGCAGCATGCGGAAGTTCTCCACCGCGACCGGGGTCGGGTAGCCGGAGCCCTCCCCGAAGAGGCTCTGCTGGCCGCCGCCGTAGTCGCTGACCGCGCACTCGGTGGCCAGCTCCTCCAGGGCATGGGCCTGCTCGGCGTGCGCGGGCGGGATGACGTAGCGCTCGTGGTACTTGGCGATCGCCAGCAGCCGGAACATGTCGTACATCTGCTCGCCGTCCATGCCGACGCTGCGCGGGATGGACTCGTCGGGGTCGCGGCCCAGGTTGATGTCGCGCATGTAGGAGCGCATCGCCGCGAGCCGGCGGAGCACGGCGTCGACGGGGGCCACGTCACCGGCGGTGAACAGGTTGGCGAGGTACTCCACCGGGATGCGCAGCGCCTCGATCGCGGCGAACAGGTTGCCCCGGTCCTCCGCGTCGTGCCCGGTCTCCTTGATCACGTCGACGACCGGCGACAGCGGCGGGATGTACCAGACCATCGGCATCGTGCGGTACTCCGGATGCAGCGGGAGGGCGACCTGGTACTTGTTGATCAGGGCCCAGACCGGCGACCTCCGAGCCGCGTCGACCCAGTCGGCCGGGATGTCGGCAGCCTCGGCGGCGCGCCGAACCTCGGGGTCGTCCGGGTCCAGGAAGCAGGCACGCTGGGCGTCGTACAGCTCGTGCTCGTCCTCGACGGATGCGGCCTCGAGCACCTTGTCGGCGTCGTAGAGCACCAGGCCGATGTAGCGCAACCGGCCCACGCAGGTCTCGGAGCACACCGTCGGGATGCCGACCTCGACCCGCGGGTAGCAGAACGTGCACTTCTCGGCCTTGCCGGTCTTGTGGTTGAAGTAGACCTTCTTGTAGGGACAACCAGAAACACACATCCGCCATCCCCGACAGCGGTCCTGGTCGACCAGCACGATGCCGTCCTCGCTGCGCTTGTAGATCGCGCCCGAGGGGCACGACGCGGCGCACGACGGGTTGAGGCAGTGCTCGCAGATCCGCGGCAGGTAGAACATGAAGGTCTGCTCGAACTCGAGCCGGACCTTGTCCTCGATCCCCTTGAGCATCACGTCGCGCGCGGCGTGCTCCTGCGACCCGCCCAGGTCGTCGTCCCAGTTGGCCGACCACTCGACGTTCATGTCCTTGCCGGAGATCAGCGACTTGGGGCGCGCGACCGGGAACGTGTCGGTCTGCGGCGAGCTCAGCAGGGTCTCGTAGTCGTAGGTCCAGGGCTCGTAGTAGTCCTGGATCGAGGGCAGCTTGGGGTTGCTGAAGATGTTGAGCAGCTTCTTCACCCGCCCGCCCGCCTTGAGCGTCAGACGTCCGTTGGCCTTGCGCTCCCACCCGCCCTGCCAGGTCTCCTGGTCCTCGTAGGTCCGCGGGTAGCCGAGCCCGGGCCGGGTCTCGACGTTGTTGAACCAGACGTACTCCGTGCCGGCACGGTTGGTCCACGCCTGCTTGCAGGTCACCGAGCAGGTGTGGCACCCGATGCACTTGTCGAGGTTCATCACCATGGCCATCTGAGCCATCACGCGCATGTGGTTGGTCCCTTTCCTGCTCAGTACACGACCGGCGCGGTGCGCTTGCGAATGGTCGTGACCTCGTCCCGGTTGTTGCCGATCGGGCCGATGTAGTTGAAGAAGTAGGCCAGCTGGGCGTAGCCGCCGACGATGTGGTTGGGCTTGAGCAGGATCCGCGTCAGGCTGTTGTGGATGCCGCCCCGCTTGCCGTCGCGCTCGGTGAGGGGCACGTCGATCAGGCGGTCCTGGGCGTGGTGCATGTAGACCGTGCCCTCGGGCATCCGGTGGCTGACGATCGCACGTGCGGCTACGACGCCGTTGCGGTTGACCATCTCGACCCAGTCGTTGTCCTGGATGCCGATCTTGGCCGCGTCCCGGTCGGAGACCCAGACCGACTGCCCGCCACGGGAGAGCGAGAGCATGAACAGGTTGTCCTGGTACTCCGAGTGGATCGACCACTTGCTGTGCGGGGTCAGGTAGCGCACGGCCACGCCCAGCTCGCCGGTCGTGCCGATCGCCGGCTCACCGAACAGGTGCGTCATGTCCAAGGGCGGCCGGTAGACCGGCAGCATCTCCCCGGTCGCGATGAACCAGTCGTGGTCGACGTAGAACTGCTGACGCCCGGTGAGCGTGTGGAACGGCTTGAGCCGCTCGATGTTGATCGTGAACGGCGAGTACCGGCGTCCGCCCGACTCCGAGCCGGACCACTCCGGGGAGGTGATGACCGGGACGGGCGCGACCTGGGTGTCGGCGAAGGTGATCTGCTTGCCCTCGTGCTCGGCCGAGAGGTCGTGCAGCGTCGTGCCGGTCCGTCGCTCGAGGAACCTGAAGCCCTGGGTGGCGAGGTGGCCGTTGGAGACCCCGGCCAGGTGCAGGATCGCGTCGGCGACCTGGATGTCGGTCTCGATGCGGGGCTGGCCGTCACCGGCGCCGCCGCGGGCGGTGCCGTTGCGGTGCCGGAGCACGTCGACCTCGCGCTTCACGTCGTAGGCCACGCCCTTGGTGAGCATGCCCGCCTTCTCCAGCAGCGGCCCGATCGAGGTCATCTTGTCGTAGACCGCGGTGTAGTCGCGCTCGGCGACCGCGATGACCGGCATGGTGCGGCCCGGCACCGGCTCGCAGCCATGGGGATGGTCCGGGCCGAGGCGCCAGTCCTTGACCACGCCGTGCTCGGTGGCCATGGCCTCCGGGGTGTCGTGCCACAGCGGCTTGGCGACCACGTCGCGGCGCGTGCCCAGGTGGTCCACGGCCAGCTCGGAGAACCGCTTGGCGATCGACTTCCACGCCTCCCAGTCGGAGCGCGTCTGCCACGGTGGGGCGATCGCGGGGTTGAACGAGTGCACGAACGGGTGCATGTCCGTGGTCGACAGGTCGTGCTTCTCGTACCACGTGGCCGCCGGCAGCACGACGTCGCTGAGCATCGTGCTGCTGGTCATGCGGAAGTCGATCGTGGTGAGCAGGTCGAGCTTGCCCTCAGGTGCCTCGGCGGCCCAGGTGACCGTGCTCGGCCGCTGGTCCGGCGAGGCCTCCTGCGCTGTCGCCGCACTGTCGGTGCCGAGCAGGTGCCGAAGGAAGTACTCGTTGCCCTTCGCCGAGCTGCCCAGCAGGTTGGACCGCCACAGCGACAGCACCCGCGGGTGGTTGTCCTCGTGCTCCGGGTCCTCGACGGCGAACTTGAGCCGCCCCTCCTTGAGCTCCTGCGCGACGTACGCCGGAGCCTCCATGCCGGCCGCCTCCGCGTCGTCGGCCAACGTGAGCGAGCTCCGGTCGAAGGTCGGGTAGCTCGGGGTCCACCCCAGCCGGGCCGACTGGGCCAGCAGGTCCATCACGGTGCGTCCGGCGAACGCGCCCGTGCCGGCGTCGAGGTCGTCGGCGGTGAAGGTGTCGTAGCGGTACTGCGAGGTGTGGACGTACCAGTAGGCCGTCTGGTTCATGTGGCGCGGCGGGCGCTGCCAGTCCAGGGCGAACGCCAGGTGCTGGAAGCCCATGAGGGGGCGGATCTTCTCCTGCCCGACGTAGTGCGCCCAGCCGCCGCCGTTGCGGCCCTGGGTGCCGGTGATCGTGGTGAGCAGCAGGATCGCCCGGTAGATCTGGTCGGAGTGGAACCAGTGGTTGACGCCGGCACCGAGCAGGATCATCCCGCGACCCTCGGTGTCGATGGCGTTCTGAGCCCACTCCCGGGCCAGGCGCGTCACCTGGGCCGCCGGTACGCCGGTGTGCTGCTCCTGCCACGCGGGGGTCGCCGGCACGCGGGGATCGTCGTACGACGTGGGCCAGGTGCCCGGCAGAGCCTCGCGGCGCACGCCGTACTGCGCCATCAGGAGGTCGAGCACCGTCGTCACGAGCCGGTCTCCGACGCGGGCGACGGGGACGCCTCGCCGCTCGTGGGCCACCTTGCCGTCGGCGGCGTCGAACCGCGGCAGCTCGACCTCGACCGCGTCGCGCCGGCCGCCCTGCGGATCGCGCAGCACCGAGAGGACGGGGTCGATGTCACCGAGGTCGAGGTTCCACTGACCCATCCCCTCCTCGCCGTAGCGGTGGCCGATCGCGCCCCGCGGGATGCGCACCTCGCCGGTGCTGTCCATCACCGCCGGCTTCCACATCTGGTTCTCGGTGCCGCCCTCGGGGTGGTCGATGTCGCCCGCGACCAGGAACTTGCCCGGACGGTAGGTGCCGTCGGACCCGCCTGGCTCGAGGCAGACGAGGTGGGGCAGGTCGGTGAAGCGCTTGGTGTAGTCGGCGAAGAACGGCGTCTCGGCGTCGGCGAAGTACTCCTGGAGGATCACGTGGCCCATCGCCATCGCGAGGGCACCGTCGGTGCCGGGCGACGGCGTGACCCACTCGTCGGCGAACTTGACGTTCTCGGCGTAGTCCGGCGCGACGGCCACGACCTTCTGCCCGCGGTAGCGCGCCTCGGTCATCCAGTGCGCGTCGGGCGTGCGCGTCATCGGCACGTTGGAGCCCCACATGAACAGGTAGCCCGCGTCCCACCAGTCGCCCGACTCCGGGACGTCGGTCTGGTCGCCGAACATCTGCGGCGAGGCGTTGGGCAGGTCGGCGTACCAGTCGTAGAACGACAACATGGGAGCGCCGACCAGCTCGAGGAACCGCGCGCCGGAGGCGTAGGACACCGGCGACATCGCCGGGATCGGCGAGAAGCCGGCGATGCGGTCCGGCCCCCACCGCTTGACGGTGTAGACGTGGGCCGCGGCGACGATCTCGGTGACCTCGTCCCACGTCGCTCGCACCAGCCCGCCCTTGCCGCGGGCCGACTTGTACCGACGGGCCTTGTCGGCGTCCTGCACGATCGAGGCCCACGCGACCACCGGGTCGCCGTGCTCGGCCTTGGCCTCGCGGAAGAGGTCCAGCAGCACGCCGCGGACGTAGGGATAGCGGATGCGGGTCGGGCTGTAGGTGTACCAGGAGAAGGCGGCGCCCCGGGGGCAGCCGCGGGGCTCGTACTCGGGGCGGTCGGGCCCGGCGCTCGGGTAGTCGGTCTGCTGGGCCTCCCAGGTGATGATCCCGTCCTTGACGTAGACCTTCCACGAGCACGAGCCCGTGCAGTTGACGCCGTGCGTGGAGCGCACCACCTTGTCGTGGCTCCACCGGTCGCGGTAGAAGACGTCACCCTCGCGGCCCCCCTGCTTGAACAGGGCCCGGTCGTCCGACGAGACCTCACCGCGGGTGAAGAAGCGTCGGCCCGAGATGAGGGCGCGCTGCAGGGACGGCTCGAGACTCATACGGGCTCCTCGTGGGGGTCGCTCATGCTGCGGAACGTCGTGCGGGTGGCCACGCGTGCGTGGCACAGGTCGGGGCCGGCGAAGGGCTGCAGGGAGACCTCGACGTCGTGCTCGCCCATCTGCTGCATGGCGCCAGCCAGCAGCCCCTGGTGGATGCCGCAGACGACGTCGGTGTTGGCGCGGGCGAGGTCGTGGAAGGGACAGTGCGCCAGGTCGATCCGGCAGGCACGACCGCCCTCGGACGTGGTGAGCTCCGGGGTGTAGCCCCACTGCGTCAGCACGTCGACGAGCTGGCCCACCCGGGTCAGCCACTCGCCGGCCGTCGTCGCCGGTCCTGTGTCCTCCAGCCGCAGGTGGTGGCGGGCCCACTCGGCGCCGGCCTGCTCCGGGGTCAGGTGGCCGCCGAAGCTCTCGGCGAGCAGTCCGGTCAGCTTGGCCAGCACCTCGGGGGCCGGCGGCTCCGAGGGGACCCGAGCCGCCAGGGCGTAGACCTTGCGCGGCCGGCCGACGCCGAACGCCGTGGTGAACTCGCCGCGCACGATGCCGGCGGCCTCCAGGCGGTCGAGGTGGAAGCGGACGGTGGTGACGTGCAGGCCTACGCGCTCGGCGAGCTGCGCAGCGGTCAGGCCGGGACCCGGCCCGGCCGGCGTGGCGCCCTCGCGCCCCAGCGAGTCGACCAGCGACCGGCGCACCGGCGAGGCCAGCAGGTCCTGGCCGGGGCCCTCTCCGGGCCGAAGGTCGGTCGTCACAGCAGTCACAGTGCCACGACGCGGTCCGGGTCGACTACTCCGAACTTCCTGTTTCGGAGGACCACCTGGGTCACGGTTCCGGCCAATCGGCACCCATCCCGGCGTCGCTCTTGCGACCACCCGCTCCGGGGCCCGAGTCTGCCAGTGGGTTCGGAGGAACCACTCGTCTGAATGGAGGTTCGATGGCCACGCTGTCGCAGACGCCCGTCCCGGCTGCCCCCGCCGGATCGGTGTCGCCCCGCGGCGCCACCCGGGTGCTGGTGCTCTCCAGCGCCGGCTTCACGCTGATGTTCGCCTCGTGGTTGATGTTCGGCATCCTGGGCAAGCCGATCAGCGAGGAGCTCGGGCTCTCCGAGGTGCAGCTGTCGTGGGTCATCGCCCTGGCCGTCCTCAACGGGTCGCTGTGGCGGCTGCCGGCCGGCATGGTGACCGACCGCGTCGGCGGGCGGAAGGTGATGACGTCGCTCCTCCTCGCCTCGGCGGTGCCGGCCTACCTGGTCTCCCGCGCGGAGTCCTACACCGCGCTGCTGGTCCTGGCGTTCTTCGTCGGTCTGGCCGGCAACTCCTTCAGCGCGGGCATCGCCTGGAACAGCGCCTGGCAGCCCCGGCGGCGGCAGGGCTTCGCGCTCGGCGCCTTCGGGGCGGGCAACGTCGGCGCCTCGGTGACCAAGTTCGTCGGGCCGCCCCTGATCGCGGGCACGACGGTCGGAGCCACCTATGCCGGGGTCTTCCCGGGCGGCTGGCGGTTCGTGCCGGTGCTCTACGCCGTGCTGCTGGTCCTCATGGCGGCGGCCACCTGGTTCGGCGCGCCCCGGGAGGACCGGGCGCCCGGACGCTCGCGGCCCCTGCGTGCCCAGCTCGCGCCGCTCCGCCGCCTGCGCGTGTGGCGCTTCAGCCTGTACTACGTGGCGTTCTTCGGCGCCTATGTCGCGCTGGCCGCCTGGTTGCCGACGTACTACATGGACAACTTCGGACTCGGGCTGCAGGGTGCGGCCTACCTCACCGCGACCTACATCTTCCCGGCGTCGCTGCTGCGGCCGGTGGGCGGCTGGGTCTCCGACCGGCTCGGGGCCCGGCGTGTGATGTACGGGTCGCTGCTCACCATGCTGCTGGTCTCGGGCGTCCTGATGATGCCCGACGGGCACGTCGTGGTCAGCCACCCCGACGGGTCGCAGACCCAGCACCTGGCCTACGCCGTCGGGCTGGTCCCCTTCGCCGTCCTGGTCTTCCTGCTCGGTTGCGCGATGGGCGTCGGCAAGGCCGCGGTCTTCAAGCACATCCCGGAGTACTTCCCCGACGACGTCGGGGCGGTCGGCGGGCTGGTCGGCATGCTCGGTGGCCTCGGCGGCTTCTTCCTGCCTCCGCTGTTCGCCTACACCAAGGCCTGGTCGGGCTTCCCCTCGAGCACCTTCTTCGTGCTCTTCGTCCTCACGGGCGTCTGCCTGGCCTGGATGCACTCGACCGTCGTGCGGATGCTGCACGCCGAGTCCCCGACCCTCTCCCGCCACATCGAGAACCCCCACGCCTTCGAGGAGGCCCTTGCATGAACACCACCGTGACCCGAGGGGCCGCGCGGCCCAGCGAGTGGCTGGACGACTGGGATCCCGAGGACCCCGCGCGATGGGACTCCCACCTGGCCTGGCGGACGCTGTGGATCACCACCGGGTGCCTGACCCTGGCCTTCGTCGCCTGGTTCCTCCCGAGCGCGATCATCCCCAAGCTCACCGCGCTGGGGTTCACCTTCAGCAAGTCCCAGCTCTACTGGATGGCCGCCATGCCCGGCCTGTCCGCCGGGCTCTTCCGGCTGGCCTGGATGACCCTGCCGCCGGTCCTGGGCACCCGCAAGCTGGTCTCCCTGACGACCCTCCTGCTCGTCGCCTCCACCCTCGGGTGGGGGGTCCGCGTGCAGAGCCCCGGGACGTCGTACTGGGAGCTGATGGTGCTGGCGTTCGTCGCCGGCATCGGCGGCGGAGCCTTCTCCGGCTTCATGCCGAGCACGTCGTACTTCTTCCCGCGCAGCAAGCAGGGCACGGCGCTCGGCCTCCAGGCCGGCCTGGGCAACTTCGGCGTGTCGCTCGTGCAGCTGCTCACGCCCTACCTCATCGCGGGGTCCTTCCTCGGCATCCTGGGGAGCAGCCAGCAGCTGACCACGCCCGGCAAGCCGGTCAAGGAGGTGTGGTTCCAGAACGCGGCGTTCGTCTGGATCCCGCTGATGGTCGTGGGCGCGGCGTTCGCCTGGACGATGCTCCGGTCGGTGCCGGTCAAGGCCAACCTGCGTCAGCAGTTCGACATCTTCGGCAACAGGGACACCTGGCTGATGACGTTGCTGTACATCATGACGTTCGGCACGTTCTCCGGCCTGGCGGCGCAGTTCGGCCTGCTGATGAGCAACCTCTACGGCTCCGGCAACGGCGACATCGTCAGCGGCACGGGTGCGGCCGCCACGGTCCTCGTCGACGGGTACGTCGTCCCCGACCCCGTCGCCTTCGTCTTCCTGGGCCCGCTCGTCGGTGCCGGCGCCCGCGTCCTCTTCGCCCCGCTGACCGACCGGACCGGTGGCGCCGTCTGGACACTGGTCTCCGGCCTCGGGCTGGTGGGATCGATCGCCCTCACGCTCCCCGCGCTCACCCCCGACCTGTCGTCGGCCGCGGCCCTGCACGGCGACTTCCTGCAGTTCCTGTGGGGCATGCTCGCGATCTTCCTCTTCGCCGGGATCGGCAACGCCTCCACCTTCAAGCAGATGCCGATGATCTTCGAGCGTCGCCAGGCCGGTGGCGTGATCGGCTGGACCGCCGCGATCGCCGCGTTCGGCCCGTTCTTCTTCGGGGTCGGCGTCACCACGATGGGCGCGACGGCGTTCTTCGCGGTGGGCATCGCCTGGGCCGTGATGTGCGTGGCCATCACCTGGTCGCGCTACGCCCGTCCGGGCGCCCCCCGCCGCAGCTGAGTGACCTCCGGGACCCCACGTCCCGGTGAGGCAGGACCGTCGACGACCAGGCTCGCATAGGTCTGGTCGTCGACGTCGAACCAGCCGAACCGCTCCCGCAGCCCCGCCAGGTGGTCCATGTAGGCCGTCCGCTCGACGTAGTTGGCGTGCCGTGGGCTGTCGACGTAGTCGATCCCTCCGCGCAGGTCGGGGTGCTCGGTGCGCTTGAGCTCGGTGAGCTCCGTTTTGTGCCGGCCGGTCTCGCGGGCGTGGATGTCCATCACGACCAGCTGGGCCATCTCGTCGAAGCGCTGGTAGGCCGCGTCGGCGAACTCGACGAAGCCGAGGACGTAGAGCGAGTCGTGCTCGCGGGAGCAGATGTTCAACCACAGCTGGGGATGGCCGCGGTCCCAGGTCATCAGCGACTCGTCGAGGAACGGCAGGGCGTAGGTGTAGCCGGTGGCCAGCAGCACCTCGTCGACCTCGACCTCGCTGCCGTCGGCGAAGACCGCGCCCGCCGGGGTCAGCCGGACCACGTCGGGCTTGGCGACCAGGTCGCCGTGGCCGAGGTGGTGCAGCACCTGCGTGTTCATGATCGGGTGGCTGCTCAGCGCCTCGTGGTCCGGCGCGGGCAGGCCGAAGCGGGTCAGGTCGCCGACCAGCGAGTCGAGCAGCTCGTCGACGTCCTGGGAGAGCACCATGCCGCGCGGCGGCTCGATCCGGCCGGTGAGCAGCGCGTCGGTCGGCAGCCCCGCGATGTGCTTGGGCACGAAGCGGTAGCCGCGCCGCACCGAGAGGTACGCCCGGTCCGCGTGCCGGGCGGCGTCGCACGCGATGTCGACCCCGGAGTTGCCGGCCCCGACGACCAGCACCCGCTTGCCGCGCAGCTCGATCCCGTCGCGGAACGTGTTCGAGTGCCGCACGGTCCCGGCGAACTCGTCGCGTCCCGGCAGGCCGGGGACGTGCGGGTGCCAGGTGACCCCCGGGCACGCGACGAGGCCGTCGTACTCCCGCACCTCGCCGGTCGACAGGGAGACCCGCCAGCGGTCCCCCGGGAGCGGCTCCGCTCGCTCGACCTCGGTGCCGAACGTGACGTGGCGGTGCAGGCCGTAGCGGCGTGCGACGCCGCGCAGGTAGTCGCGCACCTCGGTCCAGCGCGGGTAGTCGGGCAGGTCCTCGGGCATCGGGTCGCCGTAGAAGCCGCTGGTCCAGCGCGAGCTGATGAAGTGGGCCGAGGAGTACATCGGCGACCCGGGCACGTCCATGTCCCAGATGCCGCCGAAGTCCTGGTGCCGCTCGAACCAGTCGAACGGCACGCCCTCGCGCAGCAGCGCGCGGGCCATCACCATGCCGGCTGGGCCGGCGCCGACGACGCAGTAGCGACGGGTGTACGCCGGCCGTGTCGCGCGGGTGTCGGGCCGGTGCCGGTGCGTGGTGTGCGCCAGGCCGGCGTAGCGGCGCGGGCTCCGGCGGCGCAGACGCTCGGCGGCGAGCCAGCCCGCGACGGCGGCGAGCACGATGACCAGCGGGACGCCGTTGACCACCGGGTTGGTCGCCCCGGTGAGCGTGGCGTAGTGCAGGCACGCCAGCACGAACGCCACGGTCAGCCCGACGCTCGCCACGAGCGGCGCGAGGAGTCCGCCGAACCAGTGCCGGTCGTGGCGGCGGCGGAAGAACGTCAGCACGGCGAGGGCCGTGATGCCCTGCATCAGCACCAGCGACAGCGTGCCGAGCCCGACCAGGGCGGAGGCGATCACCTCGTAGGGGTCCGCCCCGGCCACCCCGAGGACACCGACGACGCCGACGGTCAGCAGCGTCACCACGCCGCTGCCGACGTAGGGACTCTGGTGGACCGGGTGGTAGCGGCCCCACGCAGCCGGCGCGACACCCTCCCAGCCGAGGGCGAAGAGGTAGCGCGACGCCGCGTTGTGCAGCGCGATCCACGACGCCAGCACGCTGGTGCACAGCAGGACCGCGGCCGCGTCGAGGAGCGCGGGGCCGCCGTACTGCTCGGCCAGGTTGAAGACCAGGTCGCCGAGCTCGGCCTCGGCCCGGCCGGGCGCCGCCTCCCCACCGGCGCCGCCGATCACCACCCACGAGGTGAGGACGTAGAAGACCGCGATCACCGAGACGCTGACGTAGAGCGCGCGCGGGATGCTGCGCTCGGGTTGCGTGGTCTCCTCGCCGTAGAGCGCCGCGGACTCGAAGCCGATGAAGCTGGTGAAGGCGAACATCAGCGCGATGCCGAGCGACCCGCCCAGCACCTCCCCCGGGCTGAACGAGCCGGCGGGGAAGGCGGCTGCGCCCCGCTGCCCGACCACGAGCAGGTCGAGCACGATCAGCACGGCGAACTCGAGCACCATCAGCACGCCGAGGAACCGCGCGGACACGTCGGCGCTGCGGAAGCCGAACCCCGCGACGACCACGGTCCCGACCGCGGCCGGCCAGCCCCACGCGAGGTCGACCCCGGACTCGGCGGCCACCAGCGAGACGAAGTAGCCGAAGGCCGCGGCGAGCCCGAGCGTCTGGCCCAGGTAGCCCAGCGCGCCGACGTACCCCGACGCGACGCCGGCGCGCTTGCCCAGCCCCTTGGCGACGTAGACGTAGAACGCGCCGCTGTTGACCACGCGCCGCGTCATCGCGGAGTACGCCGCGGCGAAGCACAGCAGGACCAGCCCCGCCAGGAGGTACGCCGCGGGGAGCGTGATGCCGTCGCCGCGCGCGAGGGCGAGGGGGGCGTTGCCGGCGACCGCGGCCATCGGCGCGGCCGCCGCGATCACCAGGAAGACGACCCGGCGGGTGGACAGCACCCGTCGTGTGGAGCCCTGCGCGTCCGGCATGGCCCGAGGATAGGGCTCAGCCACCGGCTACCGTCGCAGGATGAACGGGGACAGGCGCGCGGTCGTGACCGGCTGGAACGGCTTCATCGGGCAGCGGCTGGTCGAGGACCTGACCGCGCGCGGCTACGCCGTCGCCCGGGTGGGGCGGTCGGGACCAGACGGACGCTGGGACGACCCGGCGGGACTCGCCGCGCTCGTCGACGGCGCCGACCTCGTGGTGAACCTCGCCGGCAGGAGCGTGGGCTGCCGCTACACCGACCGCAACCGCGACGAGATCCTGCGCTCGCGCGTGGAGACCACGCGTGCGCTGCGCGAGGCGATCGCGGCGGCCGGGGACCCGCCTCGGCTGTGGCTCAACGCCAGCACCGCGACGATCTACCGCTACGCCCTCGACCGGCCGCAGACCGAGGCCGACGGGGAGCTCGGCTCAGGCTTCTCGGTCGACGTGGCGCGCAGCTGGGAGCGCGAGCTCTTCGCCGGCGACCTCTCCGGCACCCGGCGCGTGGCGCTGCGCATGGCGATCGTGCTGGGCGGGCCGGCCTCGGACCTGCTCGCCCGGGTCGCCCGGCTCGGCATCGGCGGCACCCAGTACGACGGGTGGTGGCGCCAGCACCGGCGCTACCGCGGCATCGGCGACGAGCCGACGGATGGGCCCGTCCCGGTCCACCACTCCCACGGGCGCCAGCGGTTCTCCTGGATCCACATCGACGACGTGCTGTCCGCGATCCGGTTCATCGACGAGCACGAAGAGCTCGACGGGCCGGTGAACCTGTCCACGCCGAACGTCAGCGACAACCGCACGCTGATGGCCGAGCTGCGCCGCGTCGTCGGGATGCCGGTCGGGATCCCGGCGCCGCGGTGGTTGCTGGAGCCGGCCATGGGGGTGCTGCGCAACGAGTCCGAGCTGCTGCTCAAGAGCCGCTGGGCCGTGCCCGAGCGGCTCGTGGAGGCGGGGTTCGCGTTCCGCTGGCCCGAGCTGGGCCCCGCGCTGGAGGACGTCGTCCGCAAGGGGTCATCGAGCCCGTCGAGATGAGTGTGTCCGTCGGTGGAGCGCGCCGAGCAGGCCGCTCCACCACACGAACGCGAACACCGCGACCGCGAACCACGGCACCTGGCTCGTGGCGGCCAGCACCAGGAGCAGCACGAGCACCCACGTCAGCCGGGGGCCGGTGCGCCACGCGTCGCGCCGCTGACGCGGTGGCCGTGGCGGCGCCTGCGGTGGGAGCGCCGGCAGGTCGCGGAACAACGGAGCGAGGTCGCCCGAGGTCCTCGCCGACCACGCCCGGTCGGCTCGGTCGTCGAGCTCGTCCTTGGTGAGCCGGCCGGCGACGTAGTGCTCGCCGAGCGCGGTGACCGCGGACTCCCGCTCGGCGTCACCGATGCGCATGCCGGGGCCGGTGCCGCGGGCACCGTTGACCGCGCCACTCACCGCCCCGGTCACCGCCGCGGTCCACATCGCACGCTGCTGCTGCTTCATCCGCTCCACCTCCGCCCGGCGCGCGGTGTGGTCGGCGTAGGGTCCGCAGCTCATGACGGCTCACCGTCGGCGAGCAGGGTGTAGAGCCGGCGACGCGTCTCGGAGAGGATCTCGGCCGCCTCGGCCTGCTGCTGTCGCGTCCCGGTCGTGATCACCTGCCAGACCGCGGCCATCACCTGGCCGATGACCGGCTTGAGGTCGCTGGTCCCGCCCTGTGACTCGGTCGTCTCCTGCGCCTCGTCGAAGGGGCGCCAGGTCTGGGCGAGCTCGTCGGCGTGGGCCGCGACGTGGGCCTGCCCGGCGTCGGTGAGCTGCAACAGCCGCCGCCCCTCGGGGCTGGTCCCCTCGACCAGGCCCTCGTCCTCGAGCTGCTGGATCGTGGGATAGACCGAGCCGGGGCTCGGCTTCCAGATCCCGTTGCTGCGCTCGGCGATCTGCTGGATCACCTGGTAGCCGTTCATCGGGCCACCGGACAGCACGTCGAGGATGGCCGAGCGGACGTCGCCGCGGCGCACCTTGGGCGCGCCCTTGGCCGACTGGCCGGCCTGGGCCAGCCCGAAGAGACCGGCCAGCCACGGCGGCGGTCCGCCCTGCCTCCAGGGCTGCTGCCCCCAGTCGGACCACTCCGACCACCCGCCGGGACCCTTGCCGTGCCATCCGTGCCTGCTGGACATCGCCGACCTCCTCACGACCGTTCGCGATAGTCAGACGATATATCGCCTCGGCCACCGATCCAAGGTCGCCGCCCGAGTCAGGCCGGGCGGTTGCGTCGGGCTGCCCGGGCGGCGGACAGCAGGGACCAGGCGCCGATGCCCGCCCACGCGACGTTGGAGGCGACGCTCGGCCACGCGGCGTACGCCGTGGCGCTGACCCCGGCCAGCACGCCACCGGCGACGTTCATGGCCGCGTAGGTCCGCGACGTGGAGACCAGCCTCCCGTTGGTCATCAACACGTAGGCCAGCATCGTCCCGACCGTGCCGACCCATCCCAGCGACGCCGCGATCATGCGCCCGTCCTTCCGTCCCTCGCAGCCACGGGCGAACGCGGTCGCGCTCGCCCGACGACGAGTGTGGGGTCCCGGGACCTTCAGTGCAATCGCAGTTCTCTGGACGATGCCTTTAGAGTTGCTTAAGTGAAGATCGACCCCCGCCGCCTCCGGTTCCTGCTCGCCGTCGCCCGCGCCGGCGGCGTCCTCGCGGCCGCCGACGAGCTGGAGGTGAGCGCCTCAGCCGTGTCGCAGCAGCTCGCCCGGCTCGAGCAGGAGGTCGGCCGCGAGCTGCTCGAACGGACGCCGCGCGGCGCCGTCCTCACCGCCGCCGGCCACGCGCTCGCCGAGACCGCCGAAGAGATCGAGCGGTCGTTGGACGACGCACGGGCGCGGCTGACCGAGGCGGACTCCGACCCGGTCGGCTCGGTGCACCTGGGGACCTTCCAGACCTTCCTCGTCACCGTCCTGCTGCCCCAGCTGCCGCAGTGGCGCGCCCGCTTCCCGCGCGTCCACCTCGACCTCGTCGAGTCCGACCGGGACACGCTGCTCCGCTCGCTGCGGTCCGGCGAGCTCGACCTCGCGGTCATCGAGCTCGACGCGGGCGAGCCCGCGCGGGCGCTGCCCCGCGGCGTCCGCGAGACGCCACTGCTCGACGAGCCGTGGAAGCTCGTCGTCCCGACCGGCACGGTCATCGCGGGCGACGTCGTGGACCTGGCCCGGCTCACCCTGCCCTGGCTCGGCGCCGAGGCGACCGCGGCGAGCTGGCAGGCCGTACGCCGCGTGCGGCGCTCGCTCGGGGTGCGCACCGCCCCGGTGCACACCTTCGCCAACTTCCAGAGCGCCGTGGCGCTGGTCGCGGCTGGGGAGGGCTTCACCCTGCTGCCGTCCCTCGCGCTGCACCTGCAGGACATCGAGGGCGTCGACGTCCTCGACGTGCCCGGCCTCGGCACCCGCCGCATCGTCCTGCGTCAGCGCGACTCCGGCGACGTCGAGGCGGCCGAGGCGGTGGCGACGCTGGTGCGCGAGGCCGCTGCGTCGCTGGGCCAGGACCTCGTCTGAGCGCGGTCAGCGCGAGTCGCGGAAGACCTGGATGAGGTGGGACACCGGCTCGGCCCGGTCGCCG
>CAWEQX010000012.1:0-262872 GCA_963811385.1 uncultured Actinomycetota bacterium
CAAGGACGAGGGCGTCGAGATGGTCGACGTCCGGTTCTGCGACCTGCCCGGCATCATGCAGCACTTCACCGTGCCCGGTGTCGTCGTTCGACCAGTCGGTCTTCGACGACGGCCTGAACTTCGACGGGTCCTCGATCCGCGGCTTCCAGGCCATCAACGAGTCCGACATGTCGCTGTTCCCGGACCCCACCACGGCCTACATCGACCCCTTCCGCAGGTCGCGAAGACGCTGGTACGTCAACTTCTTCATCCACGACCCGATCACCGGTGAGGCCTACTCCCGCGACCCGCGCAACATCGCCCGCAAGGCGCTGGCCTACCTCGCGACCACCGGCATCGGCCGACACCGCGTTCTTCGCCCCCGAGGCGGAGTTCTACGTCTTCGACAGCGTGCGCTACTCCACCGACGCGCAACGAGGGCTTCTACCACATCGACTCGGTCGAGGGCTGGTGGAACACCGGCCCCGAGGACAGCGACAACCGCGGCTACAAGACCCGCTTCAAGGGCGGCTACTTCCCGGTCGCGCCCTACGACCACTTCGGCGACCTGCGCGACGAGATGGTCAAGAACCTCGAGATCTGCGGCCTGACCGTCGAGCGCGCCCACCACGAGGTCGGCACCGCCGGGCCAGGCGGAGATCAACTACCGGTTCGACACGCTGCTCAAGGCCGCCGACGACGTGATGAAGTTCAAGTACATCATCAAGAACACCGCCTGGGCGCAACGGCAAGTCCGCGACCTTCATGCCGAAGCCGATCTTCGGCGACAACGGCTCGGGCATGCACGTGCCACCAGTCGATGTGGAACGACGGCGAGCCGCTGTTCTACGACGAGACCGGCTACGGCGGCCTCTCCGACATGGCCCGCCACTACATCGGCGGCATCCTCAAGCACGCCCCGTCGCTGCTGGCGTTCACCAACCCGACGGTGAACTCCTACCACCGCCTGGTGCCGGGCTTCGAGGCGCCGATCTCGCTGGTCTACAGCTCGCGCAACCGCTCGGCCTCGGTCCGGATCCCGATCACCGGCGCGAACCCGAAGGCCAAGCGCATCGAGACCCGGTTCCCCGACCCGTCGGCGAACCCCTACCTCGCGTTCTCGGCGCTGCTGCTCGCCGGCCTCGACGGCATCAAGAACAAGATCGAGCCGGCCGCCCCGATCGACAAGGACATCTACGAGCTGCCGCCGGACGAGATGGCCGAGATCGACCAGGTGCCGACCTCGCTCGACGCCGTGCTGGACGCCCTCGAGGCCGACCACGACTTCCTCACCGTCGGCAACGTGTTCACGCCCGACCTGATCGAGACCTGGATCGACTACAAGCGCACCAACGAGATCGCGCCCGTGCAGCTGCGCCCGCACCCGCACGAGTTCGAGCTCTACTACGACATCTGAGAGGCGTCGTAGCACCCGAAAGGGCCTCTGACCTGCATGTTTGCAGGCTCAGGGGCCCTTTCCGTTGCCCTGAAATCGGCCGGATTCCGCAGGGATTCCGCAGGAGATCCGTGCGAGGTCCCGACCAGGAGACCCCTAGCCTCATAGTCTCGGCTTCGTGGCAGGGGCGAAGGCGGTCGCTGAGAGCGATCAGATAGGGCGGCTGGGCGTCATGTACGTCCGATCGCTCCTTGCCCAAGCGGGGGTCGTCCACAACGAGATCCCTGGCGGCGAGGATCACCTCGCCGTCGACCTCACGCTCACGTTCCCGGTGGGGAGCGTCTCGGTCCAGGTGAAGACCGGGACCAAGAAGCCGAACAAGGACGGTTCGATCTCTGTGCCCACGACCGAGGCGTGGCGAAGGAAGTGGCAGGAGGCGAAGACGCCGGTGTACCTGGTCTACGTCCGGCTCGAGAAGGAGCCTCCGGCCGACTGGATCGATCATTCCGCCCTTCACACGGTCGTGCATGCCCGGGCGCTGTGGACCCAGGTGAATGGACTGTCGGAGGCCACTGCGAAGGTACTGGGATCCAACCGTCTGACCGCGGCCACCTTTGAGAGCTGGGTCGACGACTTCAACACCTCGTGGGGGAGGGCGGCGAGCGCATGACCGAAGCACACGACCGCCTCGTCGCCTACCTAACGTCGACCGGGTGGATGCCTCCGGCTGAAGAGGGAGCAACGGGTGGGCTCTGGAAGCACCGCGGGTCCGATCTGCTACTCCCTGTCCCGCACGAGCTGGTCGATGACGGTCTTGACTGGCAGCTCGTCATCGAGCGGCTGGCACAAGTTGAGGGCACATCCGAAGGTGATGTTGCGTCGCGCCTCGAAAGGCAGCTCGCGGACGTGGCAAACATCCGAGCCGCAAACGATCTCGTCATCCGCGACACGATCCCGTACTCCGCTGGGGTCACGATGGTTCGCGAGAGTTGGACGATGTTGCGTGCTGCCGCCACGACGTCTCTTGGCCAGAGGGGCCACATTCGCCGCTATCGGCAGAGCGCGGACTCGATCATCGAGTCTGCCCGCATGGCGCACACCCGGCGAGGATCGTTCATCATCCCGATCTACCTCCCCCTGCCGGAGCCCGAGACGGTGGTTGGTGTGCTGCCATCTCCAGATCTGGAGAGCGCTGTGTCCGAGTCCCAGGAGCGGCGGGTCATGCGCACATTCGCGGAAGCCTTGGCCGCGGTCGACGAGATCGCAGTGAAGCCGGAGCGTGAGCCGAATGCCGCCGGCATGCAGGAGCTGATCCGGTCCGGCGTGAGCCACGAGTTCGCCGCTTCTTTACGTCGAGTGCTGACCGAGGAGGCCGTCGGGAACTTCAGCGCGACTTTCGAGTGGGCGCCAGGTGGTGGCCCGGCCCCACAGACACCGAACACGGTGAGCATCCCAGCCGAGGCATCCGAACTGGTCAAGCAAGTGGCCGAGAAGCTCAAGACTGCCGCCATGCCGCAACAGGCGGAGTACCTGACTGGTCCCATCGTCGGAGTCCACCGGGACGATGAGGACCGTTCCGGCGTCGTGACCGTGCAGGTATCTCGCAACGCAAGGCCTGCACACGTCAGCGTGAACGTGTCGCGCGAGCGACTCGACGCGGCGTTGGACTGGATGAAGGCCCGGGCCACCGTCGTCGTCCAGAGCAAGGTTCACCGCACGAGCACCGGTCTCATCGCCGACAGCCGCGATGCAGTAACTACCCTCGCATCGCACCAGCTCCCGACGAGTTGAGGTCACTCGTCGAGCGGGTCGCACCAGTCCTCGTAGGAGAGTTCCAGATCCTTGGCGGCCTGCTCCGCCTCCTCGCCCAGCAGCTCTTGGAGGCAGACCCAGCCCGTCTCGGAGTCGCCCTCGAACTTCACAACCCGAGCGAATCCTCCGGCCTCGTCGCAGTCGACGGAGACGACCTGTCCGATCTCGACAGGGACGAAGACGTCCTCGCGGCGCGCTCGGATGAGGCCGTCGGCGTCCGGCCTCGAAGGAGTCGACGAAGACTCCCGTCTCGTAGAAGCCCATGGTTCTGCCCTTTCCTTGTAGACGGCCGCGACCGCGGCTCGTGAGGTGTCGTCCCTGTCCGGCCAGAGGTGGCCGTAGGTATCGAGGGTCGTCTTCGCCGAGGCGTGCCGAAGCCGGGCCTGCACGACCTTGACGTCGAGCCCGGAGGCGATCAGCAGCGAGGCGAAGTAGTGCCGCAGGTCGTGGAACCGGAAGTCGTCGGGCAGGCCGACCTGGGTTCGGGCGGCGCGGACGGCACGTTCGATCGTCCACGGGCCCGCCGGCGTTGCCCCACAGGTCACTGACGATCTGGATGCCGTTGCCCAGCGGGATCGCCTCGGCGAGGAGCTGCGACATCTCGGCTGGGATCGGGATCGAGTGACGCGAGGTGTCGGACTTCAGTGGCTCGTTCTCCCACTGCACCGACGGCGTCACGACGCCGGTGGCGAAGTCGACGTCGGTGACCCGCAACGCCGCCGCTTCGGCAAGGCGCAGCCCGGCGTGGGCGCCGAGCAGGATCGCGGGCCGCACGCCGGGCGGCACCGCGTCGTACAGCGCCCACACCTGGCGCGTCGTGGCCACGTAGGGCCGCTGCTTGCCCATGCCCGGCGAGGTACGCCGCGAGCACGGGTTGCGCGCGACGATCCCGTCGTGGACGGCGTCGGTGAAGATCTGGGAGAGCCGCGAGTAGATCGCGTAGACGTAGGAGTCGGCTCGCCCCTCCTTCTTGAGCACGACCGTCCAGGCGCGCACGTCCGACGGTTTGATCGCGGACATCGGCACCGAGCCGAAGTGGGCCTTGATGATCTTGACGTGCACCTCCGCCTGCCGGACGGTCGACGCCCGTCGGGTGCCGTAGCCGGCCAGCCACTTGTCGCACCACTCCCCGACCGTCATCTTCGCGTCGCTGGGGGCGACATGGTCGCCGCGCAGGAGTGCGGCCAGCTGCTTGTCGAGCCACTGCTGGGCCTGGACCTTCCGGTCGAAGTGCCGGGTGTGCTCGCGGCCAGCGTCGTCGACGTACCGGGCGCGCCAGCGCGTCACTTGGCCGGCAACCGCCGACGCGACCTCGACGCTGTTGCCGTCGGCATCCTTGATTCGCTTGCGCCAGCGATCCTCGACGGACCCTCGCTGGGACCGCCGCTGCTTGGGTGTGGGTTGCTTGCTCATGGGCTCGCCGTAGCACGGAGCGCCGCCAACCGGGCGGTCCACCGCTGCTCCTGTGGAGAACTCAGGCGACACCGCGCCCGGTGGACTCGCGCTGCTCGTCGAGCCAGTCCAGGACGTCCTGGCGCCAGTAGCGCAGCCGCCGCCCGATGATGAACCCGCGCGGCCCGCTGTCGAGCACCCGCCAGTAGCGCAGCGTCGCCACCGGCATGCGGATCAGGTCGGCGACCTGCTCGATGGTCAGCAGCTCGTCGCGCCGGGTCGGGTCGCGGTGGAGGTAGTCGGTCATGGTCGGCTCCTGCCTGTCGGGGTTGGTCTACCCCTAAAGGCCCAGAACGTCGGCCGAGTGGCCAGCGACGTGAGGATCTGTCGGTCGGCTGTGGGACGCTGCTTGGCTGCCTCGGACGGTCCGGACAGCAGGAGGTCCTCGATGTCCACGCCTGAACCCCGCGCTCTTACTAGAGTTACGCCTGTGATCACTGGTGAGCTGAAGAGCAAGATCGACCGCGTCTGGGACGCCTTCTGGTCTGGCGGCATCAGCAACCCGCTGGAGGTCATCGAGCAGATCACCTACCTGCTGTTCATCCGCCGCCTCGATGACATCCAGACGTTGGCCGAGAAGAAGGCCCGCGTCACGAAGACCGACGTCGAGAGCCCGGTGTTCCTGCCCGGCCAGGCACACCTGCGGTGGGGCCAGTTCAAGAACACCTCGCCCGAGGTGATGCACAAGACCATCGCCGACGAGGTGTTCCCGTTCCTCCGCGGCCTGGGCGACGGCACCACCTACAGCGAGCACATGAAGGACGCCCGCTTCACCATCCCGACCCCGGCACTGCTGTCGCAAGGTCGTCGACATGCTCGACGACATCCCGATGGCCGACCGCGACACCAACGGCGACCTGTACGAGTACCTGCTCTCCAAGATCGCGTCCGCCGGCGTGAACGGCCAGTTCCGTACGCCGCGCCACATCATCGAGCTGATGGTCAAGATGACCGCACCGCAGCCGTCCGACGAGATCTGCGACCCGGCGTGCGGCACGGGCGGCTTCCTCGTCGCCGCGAGCGAGTACGTCCGCGAGACCCACGCTGACGCGCTGCTCGACGAGAAGCAGCGCGAGCACTTCCACCAGTCGATGTTCCACGGCTACGACTTCGACTCCACCATGCTGCGCATCGGCAGCATGAACATGCTGCTGCACGGCATCGAGTCCCCCGACATCCGCTACCGCGACTCCCTCTCCGAGGGAGCCGCCGGCGACGCCGACAAGTACACGCTCATCCTCGCCAACCCGCCGTTCGCCGGATCGCTGGACTACGAGTCCACCGCCAAGGACCTCCAGCGCATCGTCAAGACGAAGAAGACCGAGCTGCTCTTCCTCGCGCTGTTCCTGAAGCTGCTCAAGCCCGGCGGCCGCGCAGCCGTCATCGTCCCCGACGGCGTGCTGTTCGGATCGAGCACCGCGCACAAGGCGCTGCGCAAGACCCTGGTCGAGGACCAGAAGCTCGACGCCGTCGTGAAGCTCCCCTCCGGTGTCTTCCGCCCGTACGCCGGCGTCTCCACCGCGATCCTGTTCTTCACCAAGACCAACTCCGGCGGCACCGACGACGTCTGGTTCTACGACGTCCGCGCCGACGGCTTCTCCCTCGACGACAAGCGCAACCCGGTCGAGGCCAACGACCTCCCCGATGTGCTCACTCGCTGGCAGCACCGCGACGGCGAGAAGGACCGCGCCCGCACCGAGCAGTCCTTCCTCGTGCCCAAGGCCGACATCGTCGCCCAGGGCTACGACCTCTCGCTGAACCGCTACAAGGAGATCGTCCACGACGAGATCGAGCACCGCGCCCCGCTGGAGATCATCGCCGACATCGAGACGCTCGAAGACGAGATCGCCAAGGGCCTCGCCGAGCTGAAGGCGATGCTCTCGTGAAGACCGTCGCGACTCGCACGATGCTCGTCGACGTCGATCACGTGCGGACGCCCGCTGCCTCGACGCCGAGCTCGACTACATCGGGATCGGCGCCGTCCGTACGGCTGTCGCATCGCCGACGCTGGCGACTCGACGGCGTAGATCAGCGCGCCAAGTACTCAGATCGAGCCAGGCGACGTGCTCGATGCCGGCGACTCGTCCCAACCTGGCACGGTCGCCGTCGCTCGGACGCATCGCGGTCGGGCAGTCGTCGGCGCAGCGACATGCACGTTCTCGATGGCGACCGTCCGACCTGCAAGACCTCGACGCCGAGCTACCTCGATGCCACGTAGCTCGCGCACGCCGAAGTCTTGCGACATCGTCCACGCGACGGCGTCGGCGAACCGCGCACACATGTCCGACAGCTCAACGAAGCGACTCGACGATTCGATCCCCTGCCACCCCTCCCCGAGCAGCGCCGCATCGCCGCGATCCTCGACCACGCCGACGCCCTCCGCGCCAAGCGCCGCCAAGTCCTCACCCACCTCGACGCCCTGACCCAGTCGATCTTCAACGAGCATGTTCGGCGATCACGCTGACGAACCCGACGAGACCTCTGGCGAGCCAGGATCGGCTCAGTTGCGACAGTTGTGACGGCGAACTCTCCGACGCGGGCCGACGTCCTCAACTTCGGGGACGTCGATCGCATGGATCGAGTCCGGCAATCTCGGCGGGGACGTCGCGTCCACCGCGGACGAGCTGGCTCTCGGCAGACTGATCGGGCGACGGCACGCGTCGCTCCGTCCGGCTGGCGATCCTCGTGACTCGCATCGCCGGGAGCCGATCGGCTCGGGCAGGCATGCCTCGGTCGACCGAGACGTCGCGTTCAACCAACCAGGTCAACGCCGATTCTCCGCTCCGACACGATCGACACGGCCTGTCTGCTCAGCCTAGCTGACGACTGCGCCGAAGTTGGTCAGGGCCAAGTCGACGGGAGCGCACTGCAGGCGACTCGTCACAATCTCAGTCTGAGCCAGATCGGCGAACTGCAAGGTGCCGATCCCGCGCGCTCGACGCTCCAGCAGCGAGTTCGCGGATCGCGTCGCAGTCGATCGCGTCAACGCGCAGCGCGACGTCATCGCGTCGACGCCGCAGACGACGAGCTCTTCGCCTCCCTCCAGTCCCGCGCCTTCCGAGGGGAGCTGTGACCGATGCCTGTTGAGATGAGGATGTGGCGCATCGACGGCGACGAGCCGAAGCCGCTGACGACGTCTGTGCTCCCCGCAGAGAAGGACCTGCACGAGTTCCTCAAGCGCGACCCGTCGCTGCTGGGTGAGCGCCTGCTGGTCATCGGCAGCGAGGTGATCACGCCGTACGGGTCACGTCTCGACCTGCTCGCGATCGACGCCGACGGCAATCTCAACCTGCTGGAGCTCAAGCGCGACAAGACCCCGCGCGAGGTCGTCGCCCAGGTGCTCGACTACGGCTCGTGGGCCTCGACACTGTCACGCGACGACATCATCGACATCGCAACCAAGCACCTCGACCAGCCGTTCGAGGCCGCGTTCGAGGACGTCTTCGGAAGCGCGCCGCCCGACGAGCTCAACGGCGACCTCAGCCTCACCATCGTGGCTGCCGAGCTCGACGCCAGCTCGGAGCGGATCGTCAACTACCTTCGCGACTTCGGTGTCCCGGTCAACGCGGTCTTCTTCTCCTATCTCGAGGACGACGGGCGTCGCTACCTGGCCCGCTCCTGGCTTACCGCGTCGGACGACGAGACACCGACCGCGACCACGGGAAGCAAGAAGAGCAAGCGCGCCGCGTGGAACGGCAAGGACTGGTACATCTCCTTCGGTGGTGGTGACCGCGTGTGGGACGACGCGCGCCAGTTTGGCTTCGTCTCGGGTGGCGGCGGGAAGATGTGGTCGCAGGACATGCGGTCCTTGCCGAAGGACGCCCGCATCTGGGTCAACGTGCCACCGATGCGCTACGTGGCGGTGGGACGGGTGCTGGCTCCCGCGTCGCGTTTCGAGGACGCCGAGGTTCGCGTAGGCCGGCAACTGGACACCGCTGGCCGCCCAATCGCTGCAAGGCTCTTACCCGGGTGATCCGGCGACCGAGGACGACAACGCCGAGTGGGTCGTGCCGGTCGAGTGGATCGATGCTCGTCCCCTCGAGGCTGGGTTCTGGGAGAAGGGCATGTTCGCCAGCCAGCACAGCGCCTGCAAGCTCCGCCAGGAGTTCACCCTCGGGCGCTTGGCCGACCACTTCAACATCGACGACGGTGAGTGATCGACCACCATGGGGAACTTCGACTTCGTCCGCCAGACGCTGCCGTCACTGCATGACGACTGCGCCCGGGCTGAGTCGTACCTGTCGTCCGACCCGCGCTCGGCGTGCTTCTACAGCCGCCGGGTGGTCGAGGAGCTCGTCGGCTATCTCTACGACGTCCTCTCGCTGCCCATCCCCTACCGCGACGACCTCGCGGCGAAGATCAACGACGCTGCGTTCAAGGCCAAGGTGCCGCAGGGCATCACGCAGAAGCTGACCGCGATCCGTCGCATCGCCAATACGGCCGTCCACGAGAACCGGCAGATCCGTCCCGATGTGTCGCTCGCGGTGCTGCGCGAGCTGTTCAACGTCGTCGTGTGGACGTCGTACCATCACTCCCCTGCGCCGAAAGTGGTGCCGCTGCAGGCCCAGTTCGACCCGGCCCTCGCAGCCAAAGCCGCGCCGCTGTCGCGCGAGGAGGTCGCCCGCCTCGCTGCGAAGTTCAAGGAGCAGGACGAGGCCCACGCCCGCGAGCTGGCGGAGAAGGACGAGCGACTGGCCGCCCACGAGGCGGAGATCGCCGAGCTGAAGATTCAGATCGCAGCCGCCCAGGCAGCAGCCGCGCCCGACACGCGCGACTACGACGAGGCCGCCGCCCGCGACCTGTTCATCGACGTCCTGCTGCACGAGGCCGGGTGGACGCTGGATGAGGAGCGCGACCGCGAGTACCCCGTCACCGGCATGCCCAACGCCGAGGGCAAGGGCTTCGTCGACTACGTCCTGTGGGGCGCCGATGGTCTGCCGCTGGCGGTGGTCGAGGCCAAGCGCACCTCCAAGTCGCCCGAGGTCGGCCAGCAGCAGGCCAAGCTCTACGCCGACTGCCTGGAGAAGCAGTTCGGCCGACGACCAGTGATCTTCTACACCAACGGCTACGAGCACCGGATCTGGGACGACGCCGGCGGCTACCCGCCGCGCGAGACCCAGGGCTTCTACACCCGCGACGAGCTGGAGCTGCTCATCCAGCGCCGCCAGACCAAGCTCCCGTTGTCGTCCGCGCAGGCGAACACCGACATCGCCGGCCGGCCGTACCAGGTGCGGGCCATCAAGGCCGTGGGCGATGCGTTCGACCGCAAGCAGCGCGAGGCCCTCCTCGTCATGGCAACCGGCTCGGGCAAGACCCGCACCACCATCGCGCTCGTCGATCTGTTGCAGAAGGCGAACTGGGTCAAGCGGGTGCTGTTCCTCGCCGACCGCACCGCCCTGGTCAACCAGGCCGCCAACGCTTTCAAGCAACACCTGCCTGGCTCGACGACGGTCAACCTCGTGACCGAGAAAGCGATCGAGGGACGGGTCTACGTCTCGACGTACCCCACGATGATGAACCTCATCAACGAGATCGACGACGGCACTCGCCGCTTCGGGCCGGGCTACTTCGACCTCATCGTGATCGACGAGGCCCACCGCTCCGTCTACGCCAAGTACGGCGCGATCTTCGACTACTTCGACTCACTTCTCATCGGCCTCACCGCGACACCCAAGGACGAGGTCGACCACAACACCTACCGCCTGTTCCACCTCGAAGACGGCGTACCCACCGACAACTACTCCCTCGACGAAGCCGTCGAAGCGGGCTACCTCGTGCCGCCGAAGGGCATCAGCGTCGGCACCCAGTTCCTGCGCTCCGGCATCAAGTACGACGACCTCACCGAAGAGGAGAAGGACCAGTGGGACGTCCTCGACTGGGGCGAAGACGGACCGCCCGACGAGGTCGGGGCCGAGGAACTCAACCGGTTCCTGTTCAACGAGGACACCGTCGACAAGGTCCTCGAGACCCTGATGATGCAGGGCTACAAGGTGGCAAGCGGCGATCGGCTGGGCAAGACGATCGTCTTCGCCAAGAGCCAGAAGCACGCCGAGTTCATCGAGAAGCGGTTCAACCTCGCCTACCCCGAGCTCGCCGGGCACTTCGCCCGCGTCATCACCCACGGCACGCCGTACGCCCAGTCGCTGATCGACGACTTCTCGATCAAGGACAAGGCGCCGCACATCGCGATCAGCGTCGACATGCTCGACACCGGCATCGACGTGCCCGAGGTCGTCAACCTCGTCTTCTTCAAGATGGTGCGCTCGAAGTCGAAGTTCTGGCAGATGATCGGCCGCGGCACCCGGCTGTGTCCCGACTTGTTCGCGCCCGGCGAGGACAAGCAGGACTTCCTCGTCTTCGACTTCTGCGGCAACCTCGAGTACTTCAGCCAGGACCTCCCCGGCTCGCAGGGCCAGATCCAGAAGTCGCTCTCCCAGCGGCTGTTCGAGGCCCGGCTCGGCCTGGTGACGGCGCTCGGCTGAGGACGAGCCCGACCTGCGGAAGTCGACCGCTGCGACGCTCCACGAGATCGTCGCCGGCATGAACCTCGACAACTTCGTCGTGCGGCCGCACCGTAGGGCAGTCGAGAAGTACGCCGCCGCCGACGCCTGGCAGACGCTGAGGCCGGAGGACTCCGAAGCCCTGCTCGGGCTCGCCGGACTGCCGTCCTCGGTCCGTGACGACGACGAGGACGCCAAGCGCTTCGACCTGCTCATCCTGCGCCGCCAGCTCGCCCAGCTCGACGGTGACGCTCGTCCTGGCCGAGCGCTTGCGTGAGACGGCGCAGCGGATCGCCGCCGCGCTGCTCGGGAAGACGACCATCCCCAGCGTCGCCGAGCAGGCCGTCCTGCTGGAGTCGGTCGCCGGCGACGAGTGGTGGATCGACGTCACCCTCCCCATGCTCGAACTCGCCCGCCTGACGCCTCCGCGGGCTCGTCCGGTTCATCGAGAAGACCCCACGCAACCCGATCTACACCGACTTCGAGGACACCATCGGCGAAGGCATCGAGGTCGTGCTGCCCGGGGTCACGCCCGGCACGAACTTCGAGCGCTTCCGCGCCAAGGCCGAGGCGTATCTCCGCGAGCACCTCGAAAACCTCGCCCTCCAGCGTCTTCGTCGCAACAAGCAGCTCACGTCCGACGACCTCACCGAGCTGGAGCAGATGCTCGTCGCCTCCGGCGGCCAGCAGGTCGACATCGCCTGGGCCACCGAGCAGGGCGGCGGTCTCGGCATCTTCGTCCGCAACCTCGTCGGCCTCGACCGCTCCGCCGCCATCGAGGCCTTCGAGAACTACCTCGACGGCACCAGGTTCTCCGCCGACCAGGTCCGCTTCGTGAACCTCATCGTCGACGAGCTCACCAAGAACGGCGTCATGGAGCCGGCCCGCCTCTTCGAGTCGCCCTACACCGACCACGCCCCCACCGGCCCCGACTACTTCTTCCCCGACGCCGACGTCGAGGTCATCGTCGACACGCTCCAGCACATCAAGCAGACCGCCGTTCCCGAGGAGGTCGCGTGATCAAGCGCCGCCCAGGAGTGCCTCCTTCCCATGCAGGTCGCGGCGGCGCTGGAGCGCTGAGATGAGTTCCCGCAAAGTGCGACTGAGGCTGCGGGCGATGGAGACTCGACGTTACTGGCGCCTTCGTTCACAGAGCCAGAAGCTTGGAAATCGCCTCAGTTCTGCACGGATCGCCACCGTCTCTCGCGCGGCGGAGGTCTCGTCCCTCGTCCGTATCGGTGGCCGCGCACTCGCGAAGTCCATGGCACTGATTGTCCCGCCGCTACTCGCTCTGGTTCTCACACAATCGGTCGTTCGTGCCAACGGACACTTGCCAGGCTGGCTCAGCTCACTCCCCAACTGGATCGAGCGGAGTTTGGCGTGGCTCACGTCGCCCGTTCCAGACACTTTCGATTCAGCGGCCTTGCTAACAGCGGCAATCGGAGTGGCCGGGGTCTTCGTCGCGGTCTACTTCGCAACGGTCACCTTCGTTGTCTCGACCACGTACAAGGATGCGACAAGGAACCTGCGAGATCAGATCGTTCGCCAGCCCGAGTCACGCTGGTACGCGGTCTTCTTCACCCAGGCCGTTGTATACGTTGCTTTGGCCCTGGCGCTCCCTGTCGTCGGCCGAACGGCAACCCACCTGACTCTGGTGGCCGCAGGTCTGTCTGCCGCGCTCGTCGTGCTCTCCTTCGGACGCATTTGGATCACGTTGTTCGTGCTGCTGGAGCCGACGTCTCTATTCCCGCAGATTCAGCGCGACCTCGGTCGATGGGTGCACCGCGCCTACAAAGCTCGGTCAGCGCAAGGCTCCTTCGCCCGTTGCGGTGCGGCGGGCCAATGCCCGCATCCGAGGCAATCTGGAAACCCTCAACGACCTGATCACTCTCATTCTCGACAGGGAGCACGAGAGGGCCGGGGATCGCGGGATCTCTGCTAGCTACGACCCCCGGGTCAAGTCAGCCGCCATGAACCTCTTGTTCATCTGGGAGTCCTACTCCCAACGCAAGCACACAATTAGGACCCTTCCTGGATGGAACCCGACGCGTACCCAGTCGAAAGACTGGTTCTTGTCGTCCCATTCGGAGGTGAGCATCGCTCTGGCGACGGGCACCACACTCGCTGGCAGCGAGGTCGTGGACGACCTGTGGTTCGAGCGGTGGATCGCCGACTTCGCCGAGCGTCTGTTGGCTGGGCGAGATCTGCGATCAATCGAGAGCGCCGTCCGTGGGTTACCACCACTGTCGCGAGCCCTTGGAAGTAGGGGACAGTTCGAGGAACTTCGACTGTGGCTGACCTCGACGACGTTCGCTGCCATGGCATCAGTGGGCGACTACACACGGAAGCAGGGAGCCATCGACGTTTCGAGCGAGGATGGGCAGACGCCCGGATCACATCTGTCACGAGAGCAGCACTTTGCGCTCCCCGGCGAGGCAAGCGCACACAATCTCGTCGACCATGTCCTCTTGGAGTTGCTCAGTGCGTGCCTCGGGTACATGGACTACTTCGAACGCATGCGCCAGTTGATACCGGGCGTGGGCGCGCTCGTTGCCGACGCCTCAAAGCGCATCGTCGCAGGAAAGTTGGTCCTTGAGATCACCGCCAATGCTCCGCGAGGCACTCGAAACTGAAATCGACATCGAGGGCGAACGCGTGACCCCGGATAGCGCGCTGACTCAGCTCGTCTCTCGAGCGTTGGCCACCGAAGCAATCGATGAGGTGGAGCACCTCGTTTCGTTCCTGGAGGACGAAATCTGGCCGTGGGTGATCGAGATCGGAGGAACCCGGTCTTGGGCAGCTGGGTCCGCGCTCAGCCGCGCGACGGAGCTGACGGAGAAGCTCGGAACGATGCTTCGCTTCGAACGCCAACTCCTAGACGCGTGCGAATCCGTTCACATCGAGAAGGACGATCGCTGGCCCGACACCGATACGGCCGCCGTTGACAGACGCGCAGTGTCGCTCACAGACCGACTGGAACTGCCGGTTGCACGTCTCGCGGCGACCGTCGACTCGGCCCCTGATTCCGACCGGCCAGATCACTTCGGGTGGGCCTACTACCGAGCCCACGAGAACATCCTGAGACAAGTACTCACGCGCGAACCTGGCGACCCAGACGAACTGCGTCAGAAGGTGGGGCTCCTCTACTGGGCCGGAGATGTCGCGACCCAGCGCCTGCTAGCAACGGTTCGCCGTCACGACCGGAGCGTGATCAACTCCTACGTCGCGGAGCCCTACGTCAGGTTCCTCCAACTGTGCGGCATCGCTCTCACCATGTCCGAGGTCACGCGAGAGCCCGCGATCTTCGCCCCGTTCGAGTCGCTTTGGGTCGGGCTCTTCACGGACGCCGAGCGGCCTACACAACTGTTGGGGCGGGCGGCGGCAACCTTGTCCTCAGAGTCGGCACTATTCGCACTCACCCCGGGCGGCATCGAGCGCTCGAACATCGAGATCCGCGCCAACCAGACTCTCGATGAGTTGGGCGTGCCGAGAGGACTCTTCGATCTCGGCGGGTTCGGGTATGACGACGACCCGCAGCCAGAGTCCCTAACGGAGGAAGCGACCAGGATCCTGAGGTCGGTGCGATCTGGCCACTTTGAGGGGATGTTCTACGCACGCTGGCTGCGCCCGCGCGCGATTTCCGCAGGTGCCGAAGCGCCGACTGAGATCGAGCAGTATCTCCGCCTACTCGACATCGACGAGGAGGATAGCGATGCGTAGCGGCGAGAGCCCTCAGCCAAGACTCAGCGCACATCCCTGGAGTCTGTATCAGGCAGAACACCTCGCTCGGAGACGGTCCAGCTTTGAGCGCGGCGGCTTCTACACAGGCATGCTCAAGGACGATCTCCGGAAACAGCGCTACGCCTACGAGATTTCGTTGGTTCCAGTGGGTGCCGAGTGGTCCCGAGCATCCGAGGTGATGTTCGCCCTGCTGAACGACTTCAACCACACGGGCTACGACCGCGACCCGGCCGCCATCCTTTGCGATTTTGTCGATGGCCTCCTTGAGGAGTCAACGGGCGGCAAGGACTTGCTTCTGGAGCTGCACTCACTCCCCGAGAAGGTAAACCGTGCGAAGTCGCGTCGTTTCGGCCGGCCAGAACCCTCCGAGGGGCAGAGCGAATCCCTACCGACCCTGGGGTTCATCCCCAACTGGTCGGTGAGACAGATGCGTTCCGGTCTCTCCCAAGTGTCACCTGATGCTGGCCAACCAGCGGTGATCATCCCGGGATCCCGCGTTCATCGACTTCGCCTTCGGAGTCCGAACCTCGGCCACTGGGCGCACGCAGTCCGAGAACTCAGGCAAGTCGATGCCACCAAGGTGATCGGGGCAGATGTCGACCGGCTGTCATGGGAGGGTTACTCGTTCTCCAAGGTTGTAGAAACGCAGAACCTCGCCGTTGCTGCGACCACGGCACCCGTCGGATGGGACGGTCGCGGAACCTTCTCTGAGTTGGTCACCTCTCCGTACATGGCCTTCCGGCGACTCCGGTTCGTTCGATTCTGGGCGGAGGCGGTCCAGGACTCGGTCGCGTTTCTCAATCAGTTCACGAGTAACGAATCGCTCTACGGTTCCGATGCGTTCACGTTCTCGCTCTCAGGAGTGCCGGCTCCCCAGGACCTCACGGCGGCGATGCACGACATCCGAAGCGGTTCGCTGACCGTGGAGCAAGCACACAACACATACTTCTTTCCGAAGTACGCGAAGCGTCGGTCTGCCTCGCCCGACGAGGACTAGCCACCCGAAATTCCCGACGGCAGCCTCGTCCCTCCGGGCACGCTTGTCTGTCGCGGAAGTGTCCCTCCCTTGTCCGTCGGCGCGGACTGGTTCGCCTTCGACCTCGCGCGCGTCTCACCTGACCTCCGCCTTCCTCCCCCTCCGTCCTTTCCCTTCCCTTCTCCCTCCCCACCCCTCTCGCCCCGTCCTCCGTCTCCCGCTCCCTCCTCGCCTCCCCGGTCCATCAGCACGCCCTTCTCCTCCCCACACACCTCTTTCATCCACCGCCCGTCCCGTGGCCACTCGCGTTCTGCGCGCGGCCGTTTGGGATGTGACCATGACGCTTCACAAGCTCTCGGCGGGGTCGGGGTATGAGTACCTGACCCGGCAGGTCGCCGCGCTCGACTCGACGGAGAAGGGCGCCACTCCCCTGGCCGACTACTACTCGGCGAAGGGCGAGTCGCCCGGGCGCTGGGTCGGCTCCGGGCTCGTCGGCATCGACGGCCTGGAGGCCGGCGACGTGGTGACGGCCGAGCAGATGAAGCACCTGTTCGGCACCGGGTCGCACCCGCTCACGGGCGAGCCGCTCGGGGCGGCGTACAAGGTCTACGACAACACCGGCGTCGACGGGTTCAACGCCGAGGTCGCCCGGCGGGTGCGGGTTTCGACAAGCTCAACCACCGAGGGCGGCTCAACCACCGGGAAGCCGCCGTACGACGTGGTCGCCCGGGTGCGCTCCGAGGTCGCGCGTGAGCGCTTCGTCGCCGACCACGGACGCGAGCCGAAGACTGCACGGGAGCTGTCGGATGCGCTGGCTCGCTACTCCCGGCCCCGACAGACGGCGGTGGCTGGGTTCGACCTGACGTTCTCGCCAGTGAAGTCGGTGTCCGCACTCTGGGCGGTCGCACCCGTGGAGGTCGCCCGCGCGATCGAGGAGGCGCACGATGCCGCCGTCCGCGATGCGCTGGCCTTCATCGAGCGCGAGGCGCTCTTCACCCGCGAGGGGCGCAACGGTGCCCGGCAGGTCGAGACCCGCGGGCTGGTCGCGACCGCGTTCACCCACCGCGACTCCCGGGCCGGCGACCCCGACCTGCACACCCACGTCGCCGTCGCCAACAAGGTGCAGACGCGCTCGGGCAAGTGGCTGTCGATCTACGGCACGGTGCTGCACGAGCACGTCGTGGCCGCGTCGGAGACCTACAACACCGCGTTGGAGCGGCGGCTGGTCGAGGCGCTCGGGGTGGTGTTCGTCGAGCGGCCGGGTGGCGCGCGGGACAAGCGGCCGGTACGGGAGATCGACGGAGTTCCTGCCGACCTGTGTGAGCGGTGGTCGGAGCGGCGCAAGGCGATCACGGCACGGCAGCGGGAGCTGGCGCGGGAGTTCAAGCGGGCGCATGGTCGGCCGCCGACGCCGGTGGAGGCGGTGGCGTTGGCGCAGCAGGCGAACCTGGAGACCCGGGAAGCCAAGCACGAGCCGAGGTCGGAAGCCGAGCAGCGGGCGACGTGGCGGGCCGAGGCGGTTGAGGTGCTGGGCTCGGCGAGGTCGCTCGACGACATGGTGTCCTCGCTCCCCCGCGCCGCGGCTCAACCGTCCGTGACGGCGTCCTGGATTCGTGAGGCAGCGGAGCGGGTGATCGCGGAGGTGGAGTCGCGGCGGGCGACGTGGCAGGTCTGGCATCTACGGGCCGAGGCGCAGCGGCAGGTGCGCGAGGTCGCCGTACCGGCTGATCGAGTGGCCGAGGTCGTCGAGTGGATCGTCGACGACGCCATCGGCCGGTTGTCGGTCAACCTCACCCCCGACGTCGACCCGATCCCCGAGCCCGCCGGGCTGCGTCGCTCGGACGGCACCAGCGTCTACCGGCACACCGGCCGCGACCACTACACCAGCCGCCGCGTGCTGGAGGCCGAGCAGCGCATCGTCGCTCTTGCTGGCCGGTACGACGGGCTGGCGTGGTCGCCCGATGAGGTCGAGCTGTCGGTGCTTGCCTCCGCGCTCGAGGGCGTACGGCTCAACCGTGGCCAGGAGGTGCTGGTGACCGCGATGGCCACCAGCGGCGCGCGGGTGCAGCTCGCGCTGGCTCCGGCCGGATCGGGCAAGACCACCGCGATGCAGGTGCTGGCGAACGTGTGGACCGAGGGCGGCCGCAACGTGCTCGGGCTCGCGCCGTCTGCGGCGGCTGCTGCCGCGCTCGCCGAGGCGACCGGGATGCCGTGCGAGACGCTGGCCAAGCTCACCCACGACCTGGCCCACGTCCCCGACTCCGACCTGGTCGGCTCGATCGGGCCGGGCACGCTCGTCGTGATCGACGAGGCCGGCATGGCCGACACCCTCACCCTCGCGTCCGTCATCGAGCTCGCGGTGGCGCGGGGTGCGTCGGTGCGGCTGATCGGCGACGACCGGCAGCTCGCCGCCATCGGCGCTGGTGGACTGCTGCGCGACATCGCCGCCACCCACGGCGCGATCCGGCTCGACGAGCTGGTCCGGTTCGCCGACCCCGCCGAGGGCGAGGCGTCGCTGTCTCTTCGCGACGGCGACCGGGCCGCGCTGGGGTTCTACCTGGACAACGACCGCGTCCACGTCGGCGACGTCGCGTCGTGCCTCGATGACGTCTTCGAAGCGTGGTCACGGGAACGCGCCGGTGGGCGCGACTGCCTGATGCTCGCGCCGACCCGGGAGCTGGTGCGTGAGCTGAACCTGCGCGCGCAGGCATCGCGGGATGTCTGCGGGCACGTCGGTCGGTCTCGCCGATGGCTGCTCGGCGCATGGCGGTGACGTGGTGATCAGCCGCCGCAACGACCGACGCCTCGGGGTCAGCGGCACCGACTGGGTGAAGAACGGCGACCGCTGGATCGTCACCGACGTCCGGGCCGACGGCGCCCTGTCGGTGCGGCACGCGACCTCGCGGCTGCACGCGACCCTGCCCGCGGCGTACGTGGCCGAGCATGTCGAACTCGGCTACGCCTCGACCGTCCACACCGCCCAGGGCATCACCACCGACGTCGTCCACGGGATCGTCACCGGCACCGAGGACCGCCAGATGCTCTACACGATGCTCACTCGCGGCCGGGTCGAGAACCACGCCCACATCGTGCTCACCGACGAGCCGACGCACGCGCTGCCGTCGCCGACGGTCGAGCGGGCGATGACGGCGACCGAGGTGCTCGAAGGCATCCTCGCCCGCGACGGAGCCGCCGTCTCCGCAACGTCGACGCAGGCCCGTGCCACGTCGCCCGCTGCGCAGTTGCAGGACGCCGTCGCTCGGTACGCGGACGCAGTTGCGCTCGCAACGTCCCAGATGCGAGCGAACCCCGACCTCGCCGAGCCCGGTCCACTCCCCTGGCTCGCCGGCATCCCGTCCGAGGTGGCGTCGCACTCGGCATTGGGGCCCGTACCTCGCCGCCCGGTCCCGCCGAGTCTCGTCGCTCGCCGCCGAGGTCGCCGCCGATCCCGTGCTGCCGGAGTGGACGGCGAAATACGACGACGTCCTCACCCCGGAACTCAGGCGCGAACTGGCCGTCTGGCGAGCAGCCACCGGCGTACCCGCCGACGAGCGAACGATGGCCGGGCCGGTGCCGCACGACGACCGGGAAGCGGCGTACCACCGCAACCTCACCGGCCGGATCAACGCCCGCTACGGCGAGGCCGTGAAGACCTGGACCGACCGCATCGTCAAGTACGTCGGCAGGCGCGACGAGCAGACCGGCGAGCTCGCGAAGTACCTCGACACACTCGCCCGCAAGGGCATCGACGCCGAGCGCGTCCTCGACCTCGCCGCCGCCCGAAAGCCGCTGCCCGTTGACCACCCCACCGCCGCCCTCGCCTACCGGATCAAGGATCTCGCCACTCCGAGAAAGCAGCGCAGGCCGGCTCCGTCGATCGACCCGTTCCCCCGATCGCCTCAGCACGACAGTGGTCCCTCCCTAGGGATGTGATCGCCAGATTCGTCGGAGCTCGCCGATATCGTTTCTCCGTGATCGTTCAAGAGACGTCGACCGGCATCGACTTCGGTGTGCTGGTCGGCGGGATCTTCGATGGCGTCAAGCCGTTCCTGCCGATCTTCATTCCGATCCTCTTGCTGCTCCTCATCCTGATCATGCCGCTGCCAGGACGTGGTCCCGGAACGCACAGGCGCGACCCGTGGCGCGGGTTCAAGTACGAGGCACGGCGCGCCGTGCTATCGATGGCAGGCGACCGATGCGAAGCGCCGATCCTGCTGGCATGGGGCCGTTGCCGCCAGCCCGCCGCGGAGGTCGACCACATTTACCCCTGGTCAAAGGGGGGCGCGACCGTTGTCAGCAACGGCCAGGCGCTCTGCAAGGGTCACAATCAACCGAAATCGAACCTCACCCCACCGTGGTGGTACGTCCTGTCGCTCGAACGCCGACGCCGACGCCGACGCCGCAAGTACTACCGCGCCGACTCGACCGTCCGAGTCTCTGCGGCGATGACGCCGTCCGACAAGACTGCACGCGCTGACTGGACGGCTCGCAGAAGGCTCGTTAGCCCCGACGCCCCACGCGTTCGGCGAAGGCGTCGAGCGCGTCGATGACGTCCTGGGCGATCCAGGCGCGGTTGCGCCGTCCCCCGCCAGCCCGCTTGACGATGCCGGCTTCCTCCAGCTGCTCCACCGCGCGCTGGGCGGCCGAGAGCGCCACGCCTGTGACGGCTTCCGCGTAGGCGACATTGATGGCGGGCTGGTTCAGCAGATGAGGCAGCAGCCGTCGAGCCGCTGAGCCTCGCCGTGACGTCAAGCGCTCGCTCCAGCCCTCGTAGACCGTCTCCAGGTCGGCAACGAGCTGACGCCCGTTGCCGATGGCACGGAAGGAGGCGTTGATGAACTGCCGGATGATCGTCTCGGGATATCCCTCCCGATAGTCCGTGAGCGCTCGGAAGTAGGCGGACGTGTCGGTGAGCAGACCGGCAGAGACCGGAACCGTCAGAGTACGAGTGACACCAGAGTGGCGCAGCATCGCGTGGACGAGCGTGCGCCCAATGCGGCCATTGCCGTCGTTGAAGGGGTGGATGGTCTCGAACTGCGCGTGCGCGATCGCGACGTGCACCAACACCGGCAGGTCGACTCGCTGTACGAAGGTGATGAGGTCATCGAGCGCCACAGGGACACCGATGTGGTGAGGAGGGACGAACGAGGCCGTGTGCGGACTCAGCGCGTTGCTGCCGATCCACACTTGCCGGTCACGCAGTGTGCCTGGGGCGGCGTACGCATGATGATCGAGCAGTGCTTGGTGAGCCGCGAGGATCGAGGAGACGCTGATCTCGTCGGCCAGCTCGACCGCACGTTGCATGGCCGTGACGTTCGCGGTGACCAGCTGGGCGTTGGGGCCGGCCTTGGCCTCGATCGCTGCCATCGCCAGCGCTCGGGCACCGGCAGTCACGCCCTCGATCTCCGATGACGACGCCGACTCGGTGCGCAACAGCACCGAGGCCAGCGGGGCCAGCTCGGTGGCCGCATCATCGCCTTCACGGGCCGCGCGGCGCTCGGAGATCGCGGTGATCTCGGCATCGAAGCGGGCGATCTCGCGGACAGCATCCTCGGCCTCGGCCTGGAGCGCGCCGTTGATCCGTACCTCGGCTTCAGCGATGCTGGCTGGTACAGCCGCCTGGTAGGGCCCTCGGGCCGCGAGTTGCTGGCGGCGTGAGGCAGAGTGATCCGGTTCGCGGTCCCAGGGGTGTGTCTCCCAGCCGACAGCGAACTCGGGATGCAACTCGCCCCGTTCTTGGTCCACACCTCCACGTTACACCACTTTATGGACACAAGATGGTGTAACGGGTCAGCGAACATCAGGAGGGTCAGACCATCAGCCCGATAAGGTGGTGGTGTGACCGATGTTGTAGCGCCTGCCCGGATGCCGCTCAGCGGCCCCACGGGCCAACGAGTGGCCGCCCGCCGAGGCGAGCTGCTCGATGTGCTGCGTCGTCACAGCGTCACGAACCCAGAGATCTTCGGGAGCGCCGCACGGGGCGACGATCGCGAGGGCAGCGACCTTGACCTGCTTGTCGATTTCGCACCCGGGACCGACATCATCGACGTCATCGGCATCAAGCGCGAGCTGGGGGACGTGCTCGGTGTGCCCGTCGACTTGGTGCCGCGCAACGGCCTCAAGGAGCGCGTGCGCTCACGCGCCGCGAAGGACTTGCTGCCACTGTGAACCGCTCCTCATCCAGTCAAGCGACATCGCGGGGGCTGCACAACCTGCTCGCTCCCCAGTACTTCGCGACGAACCCGAGATCATCCAGCTCACGATCGACAAGCGCCTGGCACCTCTCGCCGACGCCGTCGAGCGCTTGAAGGGCCTCCTGCCGCCCGAGGGCTGACGGCTCACATCGCCAGGTGCCCGCGCTCGGCCTCCTCCCGCATTGCCTTGATAGCACCGGCTGCGTGACGACGGATCGAGCGGGAAGACATGCCATGGGCTTCCTCCACCAGTTGCGTGACCGACGGCGTCATCAGCCCACCTCGGCCGCGACGGCCCGGTGCGTCGATCTGCTCAGCTGCGTGGGCGAGGTCGAGCAAAAGGTCGCGATCCCTCTCGGCCAGCTTGCCCGAGTCGATCCCGCGCTGGAGGAGATCGGCGAGGACCTCCCTGCGCGCCACCTCGTCGCCCGCGGATCCGGCCGGGATGGACTCATCGAAGGCGTCGACGAGCACCGTCATCGCCCACGCCTCATCGCGGCGCCTAGCGAGGTCGCCGACGCCGAGCTCGGCCATCGACTCGCGGTAAACGCGGTCGAGGATCTTCTTGGCGACGTACCTGTCGTCTGCAGGGTCGTGTCCGCAGATCTGCACCCAGAGCTGGCCGGCCACGACCTCGTCGATCTCATCAGCCAGACGGCTGATGCGGCCGGCGACTCGCGCGGCACCCGGCATCAGCAGCCACGCGAGCGCGACGTACGCCCGACGGTCACCCTCGGCAATCCTCCGGAGAGCCGCCAGCACTTGGTCGCGTTGGGTCGGCTCGGCGTCCTGCATCCAGCGCGGCAGGTCCTTCAGGTCGGCGACGTCCGGCAGCTCGTTCGACATCTGCCTCCAGTGCGGCCACTCGGCTCGCAGTTCTCGCATATTGGGGGCGTCGAGGTCATCGACGCCCAGGCACTTGGCAACGCTCATCACGTTTCTCCCTTTCCTGTCAGCCCCGGGTTGGGCGACAGGTAGGTGTGCGAGCGTCCCCAGATCGTGGAATTTAGATCTGGGTAGATATGTACGATGCAGGTGTGACGAACTGGAGACCCCAGCCGAGGACGGTCATCGAGGAGGCGCGTCTCGCGAGCGGACTCGGCCAGGCCGAGCTTGCGACCCTCGCCGGGACCTCGCAGCCGACGCTGTCGGCCTACGAGCGGGGCAAGAAGAGCCCGGGCCTCGCCGTCGCCGAGCGAATCGTGAACGCCGCCGGCTGGAACATCGCCCTCCAACCGCGGGTCAGCTTCACCGAACACCCAGCGCCGCCGGAATTCCGATTCCCGTTCACGGTCCCCGACCGCCTGTGGCGCCTCGAAGCCCCCGCATGCTTCCGCACGATCAAGTTCTTCGACCTCATCGACGACGCCAACGACAAGTTCTGGTGGGGCCTCTTCGACCGCGCGGACCGCAAGCTCGTGTACGAACGGCTCCTCACCTACGGGGACGAGTCGAGCCTGGCCCTCTACCTCGACGGCGCGCTGCTGATCGACCTGTGGAGCGAGATGCACGTCCCCGAGCCGATGCGCACCCACTGGGCCGCGGTCGTCGAGGCCACGCTCCACGCACCGACCGCCACGGAATCCGAGCAGTACCATCGCGACGACGACACCCGGCGCACGCCGCTGTACGTCGTGAAGCATGCCGACTCCTGACCATGGCCGAGGCAGCGCGACACAATCGTTCGACAGCCCGATAGGCATTCGTTCGACTTGTATGTCCAGTAGGCGTACATTCGACGCATGACCACCACACCCGAAGCCACCCGGCGCAAGCAGGCACGCCTCGCCATGCGCCTCACTCCCGATCAGGACGCGCTGATCCGGGATGCTGCCGCGGCGACCGGTCAGTCACTCACCGACTTCGTCACGATGGCCGCCGTGACCCGCGCGGAGGACACCCTCGCCGATCGACGCGTCTTCCGACTCGACGACGCCGTTTGGGCAGAATTCACCGCAATCCTCGACCGCCCGGCCGAGCGCGTCCCCGAGCTGGCGAAGCTGCTCAGCGAACGGGCGCCCTGGGACGAGGCCTGAGTGACGCTGCACCGTCCCCGCCCGATCGAGCCGACAGACAGCGCAGTGGGCTTCGAGTCGGGCGAATCGTCACTCGATCGCTACCTCACCGACCGCGCTCTCACGAACCACATCTCGGACCTGGCCCGCTGCTACGTCTGCATGGACAGCGACAGCAACAGAGTCGTCGGCTACTACACACTGTCAGCAGTCGCCGTCGAGCACGCGAGTCTCCCCGGGAGGGCACGTCGGAACGCACCGAACCCTGTCCCCGCTGTATTGATGGGCCGCCTCGCCGTCGATCGCAAGGCCCAGGGCTCGGGCTTGGGTCGAAGTCTCGTTCGCGACGCCGTCCTGTCGACCCTGGCTGCTGCGGACCGGATCGGCGTCCGACTGCTGCTCGTTCATGCACTGCACCAACAGGCCGCCGACTTCTACGCGACCCTCGGATTCAAGCCGTCTCCCACCGACCCGCTGCACCTGTACCTGTTGCTGAGCGATGCGCGTGCCTCCCTTGGTAACTGAGCACACTGCCCGGAGGAGATCCTCACCAACCCTGTGCGCCGGCGTCAGTCGACGAACTCAGTACCGCGTCCGCAACCGTGTCGGCGGCCCTCCGTAGGCTTCGGCTATGGAGTACGACGCGATCACCGCGCTCTGGGACAAGCACCCCGGTTGGCGGCTGCTGCGTGCCACGAACGCTCCGTTGGTGCTCACGTTCCTGGGCCATCACTTCGTGGAGGAGAACCAGGGTGCGACTGCGGCTGGACCACTTGCGGGCGCCCTCGACGATCTGCTCTACACCCTCAACGCAGCCACGCCGGATGAGCCGAGATTCCCCCGGAGCGCCACGGATTATCTCGACGCCTGGGCGGCGCCGGACTCCGCCTGGCTGCGACGGTTCTATCCGCTCGGCTCCGACGAGGTGCATTACGACGCAACACCGGCCCTTGAGAAGGCATATGGGTGGATGAGCAGTCTGGAGGCGCGACAGTTCGTCGGCACCGAGTCGCGCCTGCACACAGTCGTCGATCTCCTGCGCCAAATCGTCCACGGCGCCGAAGTCGATCCCGAAGTTCGACTCACCGAATTGCACCGGCGCCGTGCGGAAATCGAGCGGGAGATCGCCGAGATCGAAGGCGGCACGGTGAACGTGCTCGACGAGACCGCGCTGAGGGAGCGGTACCAACAGTTCGCGTCCACGGCCAGGGAGCTGCTCTCGGACTTCCGCGAGGTGGAGGAGAACTTCCGCAGCCTCGACCGAGCGGCCAGGGAGCGGATCGCATCCTGGGATGGCAGCAAGGGCGACCTGCTCGCCGACCTGCTGGGCAGCAGGGCCGACATCACCGGCTCCGACCAGGGCCGCAGTTTCCAGGCGTTCTACGACTTCCTGCTCTCCCATGCCCGCCAGCGAGAGCTCTCGGAGTTGCTCGCCAAGGTCCAGAGGCTCAAGTCCATCGAGTCCGATCGACGTCTGCGCACGGTCCACCATGATTGGTCGGAAGCGGCCGAGCGCACCCAGCAGACAGTCCGACAGATCTCCGAGCAACTCCGTCGCTTCCTTGACGACCAGGTTTGGCTGGAGAACCGGCGCGTGCTCGACCTAGTCCGCGCGGTCGAGGCGGCCGCGCTCTCCTGTCGGCAGGCTGCCCCGGAGATCGGGCTGACCGTCGACGAGCCCGGCATCAGCATCGCCCTCCCGTTCGAGCGACCGCTGTACGACGCCCGCCCTGCCACCCACGTCGACAGCCTGCTCAACCCAGAGGCAGACGACTCAGTCGATGACTCCGGGTTGTTTGCACAGGCCTTCGTCGACCAGGCCCGACTGGCCAAGATCATCCGGTCGGTCGTGCCCGAACGCAGTGCAGCGCTGCTCACCGACATCGTCGAGCTCTACCCCATCGAGCAGGGAGCAGCCGAGATCATCGGCTATCTGGCGCTCAGCGACCCCGACCTCGAGGTGACCATGGACGAGAACGACGAAACCCTGATCGACTTCACCGACAACGACGGCACGCCTCGCCGCGCGCGGCTCCCGAAGGTGACGGTGACCCGCCGGTGAGGACACCAGAGGAGCACGCCGTCGCGACCACCATCATCGAGTTGATGCGAGGGGTCGTCTACCGGGAGTCGCAGGAGACTTCGTGGGGCGCCCTCTCGCGCCACGGCGCCGCCATCCGCGACCACTTCGCGACCATCGGCGTCGACGTCATCGTGGACGACGACGAAGGTTATGCCTTCCTACGCAGCCGCGACGAGGGCGCCGGCGACGAGCCGCTCCCCCGGCTCGTGAAACGCAGAAGCCTCACCTACAACGTCAGCCTCCTGCTGGTGCTACTCCGCAAACGCCTGGTCGAGTTCGAAACGACCGGCGGTGAGGGGAAGCTGGTGTTGAGCCGAGACCAACTCATCGACCTCCTGCGGCTCTTCCTCGCCGACTCCACAAATGAGGCCCGCGTGATCGACCACGTCGACACCACCATCAAGCGGGTCGCCGACCTCGGGTTCCTACGCCTGCTTCGCGGCACCTCCGACCAGTGGGAGGTGCGCCGCATCCTCAAGGCCTACGTCGACGCGCAGACGCTGTCCGACTTCGCCGCCAAACTGCAGGAGTACGCCGCAACGCCTTCTGGCGGCGGAGATGAGTGACGGACTCTTCTCGGCGGTCGAGTTCGGCCCCGGCGAACGAGTGGGCTATCGACTCCACCACGTCGAGGTGTTCAACTGGGGCACCTTCGACAAGCGGGTCTGGCGACTCACCCCGGGAGGTGACACCAGCCTGCTCACCGGCGACATCGGCAGCGGCAAGTCCACCCTCGTCGACGCCGTGACCACGCTGCTCCTGCCGGCCCACAAGATCTCCTACAACAAGGCGGCAGGCGCGGAGTCGAAGGAACGCACACTCCGCAGCTATGTCGAAGGGCACTACAAGTCGGAGCGGATCGAGGCCAGTGGCGCGTCACGGGCGGTCGGCCTTCGCGACCAGCACAGCTACTCGGTGATCCTCGGCGTCTTCACCAATGACGGCTTCGACGAAACCGTCACCCTGGCCCAGGTCTTCCACCAGAAGCAGCGCACCGGACAGCCCGACCGATTTTTCGTCACGTCCGACAAGGAGCTGGCGATCGAGGCCGACTTCACCGCGTTCGGCTCCAACCTCACCGACCTGCGCCGCCGACTGCGGGCCACCGGCGCCGAGATCGAGGATGTGTTCACGAAGTACTCCGCCCGGCTCCGACGGCTCCTTGGCATCCGCTCCGACCAGGCAATGGAGCTGTTCCACCAGACCGTGTCGATGAAGTCGGTCGGCAACCTCAACGAGTTCGTCCGCGACCACATGCTGGAGCCGGTCGATGCCACCGAGCGAGTCAAGGGCATGGTCGGCCACTTCGAGGATCTGACGAAGGCCCACGACGCAGTGCGTCGAGCCCGTGACCAGCTCGCCGCGCTCGATCCCCTCGTTGCGACCTGCGACCGCTACGACGACGCTGTCGCCCGCCGTCGCGACGCCGAAGGGCAACGTGAGGCGGTGCGGCTCTACTTCGCGGAACTGCGGAGCCGGCTGCTCAAGGCCGAGATCGAGGCCAACTCACGCGTTCGCCGTCAACGCCACGCCGAAGCCGAGGAGGCAGTGGCAGCTCGTGACGCCCTCGCGCTGGCCCGGGAGGGCCTGATCGCCGAGCGCGCCGGTGCCGGCGGCGATCGTCTGGGCGAGCTGGAGCAGGCCGAAGCGGCTGCAGAGCGCGAGGCTGATGAGCGGCGGGGCCGCCGCAGCAATTTCGACGCCTGGCTCACCGAGGCTTCCCTCCCCCCTGTGTCCATGGCGGCCGAGTTCGCCGGACTCCATGAGCAACTTCCGGGCGAGCTGGCGTCACTGGCCACGGCGCGCGTCGAGGTCGACGAGCAGCTAAGCGAGCAGCTCGGCCATCGCTTGGAGTTGCAGCGGCTGGGCGAGGAGACGCGGGCCGAGCTGACGAGCCTGGCAGGCCGCAGCAGCAACCTGCCTAGCAGCCAGCTCGACGTCCGGGCGCAGCTCTGCCACGAACTCGGCATCGATGAGTCCGCGTTGCCGTTCGCCGGCGAACTGCTCGACGTCGCTGAAGCGCACGCCGACTGGCGCGGTGCCGCTGAACGGGTGCTGCGCGGTTTCGCGCTCTCCCTGTTGGTGCCCCAGCAGCATTACGAGGCGGTCGCCCGCTGGGTCAACGAACATCGGCTGACCTACCGCCGCAGGGACGGCAGCACCGCCGGCGTCAAGCTTGTCTATGAGCGCGTGCCACGACACCGCGTCGCGCTCCAGACCCGGCCCAGCGACGCGCTCATGCTCGCCGACATTCTGGCCATCGCGGATGGTCCGTTCCGCGACTATCTGCGCGACGAGCTCGTCAAGCGGGCCGGCTATCGCTGCGTGGACACCGTCGCGGAGTTCAGAGATGCGGAACGCGCTGTCACCCGCGCGGGGCAAGTGCGCTCAGGTGACCGGCACGAGAAGGACGATCGCTCCCGAGTCGACGACCCGCGGAGCTGGGTGCTCGGGTGGGTCAACGAGCGCAAGGTCGCGGCCCTGACCGAAGAGCTCGTCGTCCACCAGGCGGGCCTGCTCACGATCGAGGGACAACTAGAGCTGAGCCGCGGAGAGCAGAGTCGGCTGAGCGATCGCCACTCCTCTTTGCAGAAGCTGACTGTCTACTCCTCCTGGGCGGAGCTCGACTGGCAGGAGGCGAAGACACGTGCCGCGGCCATCAACGCCGAGCGGGAGCGAGTGGTTTCGGGCTCGTCGCGGCTCGCAGAGATCGAGCGGCTGTTGGCCGACAACGCCAGGCAGAGCAAGACGCGGGAAGAGCGGCTGCGCAAACTCAGCAGTGAGCTCGGCAAGCTGGACGACCGCATCGATCAGGCGACCTCCGCGCGGAAGAGCGAGGAGGAGTTCCTGGCCGGACACGACGCGGCGGCTGTAGAGGGTGCCCGCTCGTCGTACTCCGCCCTCGAGGGCAGACTCGGCGACCACGTGCCGAAACGAGCCGACGAGTGTGCGGCCGTCGCCAGCCACCTGACGGACGAACTCGACGCGGTCACCAAGCGAATCAACACCGAGCTCGGTGGCTATGCCCAAAGCATGCTGCAGTACATGGGCGAGATCCGGCGCCGCTGGCCCGAAGCCACCACCGAGCTGGATGCCAGCGTCGAGGCCCGCGATGAGTTCCGCGCCTTCCATACCCGGGTGTCTGCTGACGACCTGCCGCGCTTCGAAGAGGAGTTCAAACGGCAGCTCAACACGAACACGATCCGCGAGCTGGCCGGATTCAACAACTGGCTCAATCGGCAGGCAGAAACGATCGGCGAGCGGGTCGCCCGGATCAACGAGGCATTGGGGGCGATCGACTACAGCCCGGGCCGCTACATCGAGCTTGTCGCGGAACGCACCATCAACACCGAGATCCAGGGTTTCCGTGCTGATCTACGCGATGCCACCACCGACGCGTTGGCCCCCGACGACGACCAGTACTCCGAGCAGCGTTTCCTCGACGTGCAACGGATAATCGAGAGGTTCCGCGGGCGCGAGGGTCATGCCGAGTCCGACAAGACATGGACGCGACGTGTCACAGACGTGCGCAACTGGTTCAGCTTCTCAGCCTCCGAGCGTGACAAGGGAACCGACGAGGAGTGGGAGCACTACCGCGACTCCGACGGCAAGTCCGGCGGCCAGAAGGAGAAACTCGCATACACCATCCTCGCCGCTTCGCTGGCCTACCAGTTCGGCCTCGAATGGGGGGTGGAGCGCTCCCGCGACTTCCGGTTCGCCGTCATCGATGAGGCGTTCGGGCGCGGTTCGGATGCCTCCACCCGCTATGCGCTGGAGCTCTTCGCGAAGTTGGGGCTGCAGCTCCTCATCGTCACGCCGCTGCAGAAGGTCCACGTGATCGAGCCCTACGTCCAGTCGATCGGTTTTGTTGACAATCCCGCCGGCAACTACTCGAGGTTGCAGACGATGACGATCGAGGAATATCGGGAGCGTCGCGCCAAGGCCACCCGGTGAGCTGGACGAGCCTCGCCGACATCAAGGCGAAGGTCCGACGACGCTGGGACGATGGCTCCTTGCTCCGTGCCTTCGCGGCCGGCGAGCCGTTCCCGGTGATCGACCTGCCTCTCCGCGGTCCGAAGCCGGCCGAGATCGGCGACGACCTGGGTGCCGTGCAGGCCTGGGTGGCGGACCTGACAGCGGGTGCTACCAGCCGCGGACGGGCCCGCTACGAGCTCGAGCATGCCGCGGTTGGTGGCCGCCTCGTCGGACGGAACCGTCTTCCCAGTCGGGTGAGGATCGCTTCGTACGACCAGGCCTGGGCGCTCCTGGGGGTCGGCGCAGAGGTGACGGCGTACGAGCATCTCTTGATGCTGACCGACCCCGAACCAGTCGTCCGTGACTGGGTCGGCCGGGAGCCGTTGCCGGCCCTCGCCTTGGGTGAGGAGTGGCCGGTCCTGCTGCAGGCATACCGCTGGCTCGACGATGCCCGGGGCTCTGGCCGCTACCTCCGCGAAATCGACGCGCCTGGTGTGGATACCAAGTTCGTGGAGCGCCGCCGACCGGTGCTCGCCGCGCTGCTCGGCGTGCCGGCCACCGGCTTCGTCGGGGCGCTCGGGTTGCAGGTCAAGCCGGAGGTGGTCCGGCTCCGGATCGACCCGTCCCTCGGTGTGTTCGGAGGGTTGTCCGATCTGTCGACACGAGTGGTGGAGCTCGCCGCAGCACCGATCCGCGCCCGGACCGCGGTGGTCGTGGAGAACGAGATCACCTTCCTCACGATCCCGGTGCCATCGGGAGGCGTAGTGCTGTGGGGAAAGGGCTTCGAGGTCGACCGGACCGGCTCGCTCCCCTGGCTGGCTGACACCGAGGTCCGCTACTGGGGCGACCTGGACACGCACGGCTTTGCCATCCTCAACCGGCTTCGCGCCTGGCTTCCGCAGACCCAGTCCTTCCTCATGGACCGTGACACTCTGCTGCAGCACCGCGACCGGTGGGGCCAGGAGAGCAAGCCGACAAACGCCCTTCTCACACGACTCGCAGAGCCGGAGTCCAGCCTCTACGCCGACCTGGTCAGCGACCGCTGGGGCGTCGCGGTACGACTGGAGCAGGAGCGAATCGACTGGGCGTGGGTCGCTGCCCGCTTGCCCTATTCCGTGGCGTAGGGCGTGGCACCGAGTGCGACGATTTGCATCGTAGAAGCATGGCGATTTGCATAGTGAGGCCCCGGCAATCTGTTAGATTCGTGCCATGACCTACCGGCGCCGCATCGTCGACGACCTTCTCGATGAGGTCTTCCCGCATCTTGCGGCGGTTGCGCTTGAAGGGGCGAAGGGTGTCGGCAAGACAGCGACCGCCACGCAACGTGCTGCCACGATCCTCTCGCTCAACGAGCCTCGGCAGCGGGAGGTGCTGGCGGCCAACCTTGACTACGTCACCCAAGCGCCGATGCCGGTGCTGATCGACGAGTGGCAGCTCGAGCCGTGGGTATGGGATCGGGTCCGTCGCGCAGTGGATGACGACAGCACGGGCGGCCGCTTTCTGCTGGCCGGTTCTGCTGGTGTTCCGGTCGGCACGCGCATTCATTCCGGCGCCGGGCGGATCGTGAGCTTCCCGATGCGACCCCTCGCCTTCAGCGAGCGCGGCTTGACCGAGCCCACCGTGTCCTTGCGCGACCTGTTGGCAGGATCCCGCTCCGAGATCGACGGCCGGTCATCGATCGACCTGTCGAGCTACACCGAGGAGATCCTGCGCTCAGGCTTCCCGGGCATCCGCGACCTGCCGGAACGGGCGCGTCAGATTCAGCTCGATGGCTATGTCGCACGCATCGTTGAGCGAGACCTTCCGGAGAACGGCGTGACCGTTCGTCGTCCCGGTGCGCTGAAGGCATGGCTGGCCGCCTACGGGGCCGCGACAGCAACCAATACGTCCTACACGGCGATCCTGGATGCCGCTACGGCCGGCGAGAACGACAAGCCAGCACGGGTGACAGTGGACTCCTACCGTGAACAGCTTCTGCGGCTCTTCATACTCGACCCGATCCCGGCCTGGGTGCCTGCGTTCAACCCGCTCAAGCGGCTGACCCATTCTCCGAAGCATCATCTGGTCGATCCGGCCCTCGCGGCCCGCCTTGTCGGAGTCGGAAGGGACGGACTCCTGAGAGGTGAAGGCGACCGAGTGTCGGCCGCCACCGGCACCTGGCTTGGGGCTCTGTTCGAGTCGCTCACGACCCAGAGTGTCCGGGTCTACGCTGACGCGGCGAGTGCTGGCGTCGGTCACCTACGAACCAAGGACGGCGCCCGCGAGATCGACCTGATTGTCGAGGGCAGCGATCGCCAGGTCGTGGCAATCGAAGTGAAGTTGGCAGCTACAGTCAGCGACCACGACGTCCGTCACCTGAACTGGCTCGCCGAGCAGATCGGGCCGCGCCTCTCCGACCGCGTCATCATCACCAGCGGCGAGTTCGCCTACCGTCGTCCCGACGGCGTCGCTGTGGTTCCGCTGGCACTTCTGGGACCCTGACCGGACAACGACCGCCCCTCCCAGATTCCGCAGGGATTCCGCAGGAGATCCGTTCGAGGCCAAAATCAGCCACCTTCGCCCAACCGCCAAGATCGACGTTTCCGCAGGTCAGACCGTGTTTTCTCAATCCGGCCGACACCCGCCAACACCGCTTGGGGTGTTCGAGCTCTACTACGACATATCGTTACTTGTGCACGTAGAGCTCGAACTCACCGTTCGAGCGCGAGGGCTCCGGTTGCCGGAGCCCTCGCTGCATTTCAGTGGAGCTACGGTCTGAGATCTGGGACCCGATCGATCTCGACGGCAACGGCTCCCGAGATCTCCCAAGGGCAGGTCCGAGACCAGTGGACCAGAGGGCTAAGACCGAGCATCTCCCCCTGTGGGACTCGCTCGCCAGGCAGTACCCGTGCTGCCGGTGTAGGCGACCGCGAGCCTGAACAGGGCCCACAGGACACCCGTCACTGCGGTGGCCATGAGCGCGATACCGAGGTCGGGCTGGAACAGTCTGATGTTGGCCAGCGGTGTGCCGAACAGGTTCGGCACCAGGTGGAGGATGACCCACGCTGCGGCAAGCGTGCTGAGCAGCGGGAACCACAGGCTGAACAGACCGAAGACGCCCGACTTGGCGCGGATAGCGATCCGGTGCCGCCACGCCCAGATCATGCTGAGCGCATAGACGAACGGGAGGAGCACCAGGGAGATGAACAGGGCCTTCTGGGAGAGGCGCGCCCCTTCGCCGTCGTAGTCGAGGCCCAACGCCGCGGCGGTGATGCTGTTGCGGAGCTGGGTCGTCTCACCGAACCCGACTCCGCTGCCCGCGTTGACGAGCACGACGACGGCCTTCTTCTCGGAGGGCATCATCGTGGCGAGCGTTTCGTAGCCCGGGCTCGATCCGGAGTGCCCGACGGTTGCGTTGCCCGAGTCCACGAACCAGCCCAAGCCGTAACTGGGCGATGCTGCGCCGGCCGGCCGCATCATCATGGTCTTGCCTGCTGCGCTCAGCACATCGTCGTGGCCGTTCATCATCGTCTGCAGGTAGCGCGCCAGGTCGTTGGCGCTCGCGACGATCCCCCCTTGCGGGGCCGTGCCACGCTGCGTCTTGTTCTCGGGAAACGGCTTCGAGCTGCCGAACCATGGTCTGTGGCCGGTCGCCATGGATGGATGGACCTCACCGTCGGCGACGAAGCTGTTCCTCATGCCGATCGGTTCGAGGATGTGTTCTGCGACGTAGGCCTGGTACTCCTGCCCGCTCACGACCTCGACCACGCGCCCCAGGATCTGGTAGTTCGTGTTCGAGTACTCCCACGCCTCGTCGGGTGCGTGGGCCGGGCTGAGCTCTGCAAGCTGGTCGACGCGCTGCGCGAGCTCGGCCGTCCCGCCGGAGCTGTCGGTGTGGGATGCGTTTCCCTGCAGTGTGGAATAGCCGCTTGTGTGGCTGAGCAGCTGACGGACAGTGATGTCGCCGGCGGCCCGGCCTGTAAAGACGTCGAGATACTGGGACACCTCGGCGTCCAGCTGGATCTCGCTCGCCTCGACCAGTTGCATGACCGACAGTGCGGTGAAGCTCTTGGAGATCGAGCCCGTGAGGAACGGGCTGTCCGGCGTGACGGTCTTCTCGCCACCGAGCCTGACGACACCTCGCGCACCGGCCGACGTGATCTCCCCGTCGACCACCACGGCATAGGCCAGACCGGGTGCGCCTGACGCAGGCATCTCCCTGTCGATGACATCGTCGATCGAGCCGCTGGGCACGCTCATTGGCAATGCACTACTCAGTCCGAGCGAGACCATCATCACGAGTGTCTTCACCACGATCATCGGGTCTCAGGCCAGCTCTCTGACTGAGTCGGTCGTCGCCTCGACGGGTGCCCCCGGCGCTGCTCGCCGGCCGGTGGCCACCAGCAGCAGCCAGACCGCGAAGCTCATCTCGCCGATCACCGACGGCACCGCAACCACGGCGAGGAACAGGTCGGCGGAGGCCTCGTAGTCGGCCAGTACGAGGTGGGCGACAGTGTCGACGACGTACGCCGCACCGGCGGCCAGGAGCAGCCAGGCGATCCACCGTGGGCCGCGGGCCTTGAGCAGCAGCAAGCCGAGCACCACGAGGTGGGCACCGAAGGCTGCGAGGCCGGCGACCCAGGTGAAGTCGAAGGTCTGGAGGGCCAGCAGGACGGCATCGTCGTTCGCTTCCCCGAGGGCGCCGGGGGTGCCGGTCAACCACAGCGCGGCGTAGAGGAAGCCGAGCGCGGCGCCGAGCACGACGGTGTAGGTCAGCCTGAACCAGGCCGAGAGCAGTGACAGGTCGCGATGGACCGGTCGGAAGAGCACCCACAGGGCCCAGGCGACGACGACATCGATCACGAAGATGCCGAGGAAGGCCACGGCGCCGAGGCGGAACGAGGTCTCGGACTCCCCCAGTGCGGCCGCGGTGCCGGCGGCGTCGCCCGGCTGGAGCACCGGGCTGAGTGCGAGGAAGTTGGCGAAGATCGCGAGGACGAAGATCGCGACGTAGCCGCCTGCCGCCCAGCCGGCAGCGGTGCGGGCAGCGGTACTGGTCGTGGTGGGAGTGGTGGCGGCAGTCATCGGTCGAACTTCTCCTGTCGGGTGTCGGGTGTGCCGGTCAGAGGGTGATGGCGACCTTGCCGCGGGCGTGTCCGCTCGCGACGTGGTCGATCGCCTTGGCCGCCTCGTGGAGCGCGTAGGTGCGATCGAGCGCCGGTCGCACGCTGCCCTGGTCGACCAGCTGGGCCAGGGTGTCGAGGTCGTCGGCGTTCTCCTTGCTCAGCAGGGCTGTGAGCCGCTGGCTCACGAATGGTGAGATCGCCAGCGCGGCGAGCTGGCGGTGGGTGCCGCCCAGCCAGCGGTCGCCTCCTTCGCCGCCAACGATGACGAGAGTGCCGGTGTCGCTCAGGAGTCCGCGCAGCTGGCGGATCGGGCGGAGGCCGGCGATGTCGAGGACGACGTCGTAGCGGGTGCCGTCATCGAGGTCCTCGCGGGTGTAGTCGATCACGCGGGTGGCGCCGAGGGCACGGACCAGGTCGGCTTTGCCGCCGCTGGCCACGCCGGTGACCTCGGCGCCGTGCGCCGTCGCGATCTGGACCGCGTAGGAGCCGACCCCGCCGGAGGCGCCGATGATCAGCACTTTGTCGCCCGGGCGGACCCGGCCGGCGTCGCGCACCGCCTGGAGGGCAGTGAGCCCGGAGACCGGCAGCACGGCCGCCTCCTCGAACGAGAGGCTGAGCGGCTTGCGGCCCACCCGAGTCTCCGGCACTACAGCCAGCTCGGCGAACGACCCGTCGGCCGTGCCGACCACGTCGTCTCCGACGGCCACGGCCGTGACCTGCGACCCGACCTCGGCGACGACGCCGGACACGTCGCGGCCCGGAACGGGGTGGCTGGGGCGACGCAGGCCGAAGGCGAGGCGGACGGCGTAGGGGTGTCCGGCCATCAGGTGCCAGGTCCCGCGGTCCACCCCGGCTGCGCGGACGCGCACCACCACGTCGCGGGGACCGGGCGTCGGGTTCGGTACCTCGGTCAGGCTCAGCTGCTCGCTGCCGCCGTAGCGGTGTTGGTGAATGGCTCGCATGACGCTCCTTTGTGTACGATGTAGGTTATTGAGCCCACCGTAGAAGTACGATGTATGTTTTGTCAACAGCCGGCGGAGCTGGCCTTCCAGAGGAGACCGCGAATGACAGGCAGACCACGTTCGGGCGCGGAGCGGCTCACCCGCACAGGCATCGTCGCGACGGCTGTCGAGCTCGCCGACACTGACGGGCTCTCGGCGCTCTCCATGCGGTCGGTGGCACAGCGGCTCAGCGTGACGCCGATGTCCCTCTACAACCACGTCGCGAACAAGGAGGAGCTGCTTGACGGCATGGTCGACGCCGTGTTCGTCGAGTTCTACGCACCCGTGCCCGGAGCCGAGTGGCGCACCGAGCTGCGGCGACGCGCACTGACCGCTCGTGAAGCCCTCAAGCGCCACCCGTGGGCCGTCGGACTGATGGACTCCCGACGCAACGCCGGCTTCGAGACGCTGCTCCACCACGACGCCGTGATCGGCTGCCTGCGCGAGGCAGGGTTCTCACTGACCCTGACCGGGCACTCCTTCGCCGTCCTCGACGCCCACCTGTATGGCTTCCTGATCCAGGAGGTGAGCATGCCCTTCGAGCCCGGTCAGGACCTCGCCGAGCTCGGAAGCCAGATCGTGGCCGCACTGCCGGAGGGGCAGCTGCCGTACTTCCGCGAGTTCACACTCGAACACGCGCTCCAGCCCGGCTACGACTTCGGCGACGAGTTCGAGGTCGGGCTCGATCTCATCCTCGACGGCCTCGCCCAGCAGCTGGCAGAAGCGAACCCCGGGCTTGCGTCCTGATCGGTGGTGCTGTTCAGGATGGTGGGTGGTGAGGAGGCGGCGCGACGGCCCCGTTCTTGTGCTGGCTCAACGGCCGCGTCCACCGCCGACGCGACCGCTTTCATAGGCCCAGATCACGACTTCGACGCGGTTGCGTGCCGCGAGCTTGGTCATGAGTGCACTGATGTGGGTCTTGACGGTGCTGAGCGAGAGGTGGAGCTCCTCGGTGATCTCGGTGTTGGTGCAGCCGGCGACCATCAGATCGAGGACGGCCTCTTCCCGAGGGGTCAACGCGTCGACCGGTTGGGCTGCTGTTCCAGCGTGGGACGAGGCGAAGGTTGCGAGCAGTCGCGCAGTCACCGCCGGGGCGATGAGCGCATCGCCCTGGGCGGCGGACCGGACAGCGCGGGCCAGCAGGTCCGGGTCGGCGTCCTTGAGTAGGAAGCCGCGGGCCCCGGCCCGGAGTGCGTCGTAGACGTACTCGTCCTGGTCAAAGGTGGTGATGACGATGACGGGGACCGGGTCCTCGACCTCCGGCCCAGCGACCAGGCGCGTGGCCTCGATGCCGTCGAGGCTGGGCATCCGGATATCGAAGAGACATACGTCCGGACGTAGTGAGCGAACCTGTTGCACGGCTTCCAGCCCGTCGCGTGCTTGACCGACCACGTCGATCGAAGGGTCGGCGTCGAGGATGGTGGCGAGTCCGATCCGGACCATGTCCTGGTCGTCTGCGATCAGCACCCTTACCGGGGCCGTGCTGTTCATGTTCTGGTCCCTTCGGGTTCCGCGGTGGCCGGGACCGTGGCCTCGACGGTCCAGCCACCCTCGGGATCCGGGCCGGCTCGGACCTCGCCGCCCAAGAGCGAGAAGCGCTCACGCATACCGGCCAGGCCGTAGGAGGGGCTGGCCCGTCGCCCGCGGCCCGGGATGGCCGGCCGCCCGTCGTCGTGGACCCGCAGCCGCACCGTCGACCCGTCCCGGCAGAGGTTGACAGCCACCACGGTGGGGTCCACCGCGTGCCGGCGGGCGTTGGTCACGGCCTCTTGTGCCGCTCGAAAGAATGCCGAGCCCAAAGGCGCCGGCAGCCGCTCGAGGTCGCCGGAGGTCTCGATGACGACCCGCGGGCCGGGCCCGTCGTCACGCCCCAGCAGCGGGATGTCGGCGACGCCGTACGTCGGGGCACGACCGTGGACGACCTCCTCCTCGTGGCGTAGCACCGCCACCAGCGCGCGCATGTCGTCCAGTGTCCGCGCGGCCGCATCCTCCACTCCGTCGATCGCCTCGGCGGCGGCGCCGGGGTCGGTGCGGGCCCGGACCTTGGCCGCCCTGGCGTGCAGCAGGATGCCGGACACGTGGTGGGCGACGGTGTCGTGGAGATCACGGGCCAGCTGCTCGCGCTCACGAACCCGGATCTCCTCGCGCTCCCGCACCTGGGACAGCGCCCATAGGCGCATCACTGCACCGAGGGCCACCGGCAGCATCAGCGCTCCCACCCCGAGGAGCATCGAGGCGCCGCTGGAGCCGTAGAGCGGCTCTCGAGCCAGGTGCACCACCAGCAGGAAGCAGCTGCCCGCCACCACACCGCGTCCGCTGGCCCAACGACCCAACGAGTAGGCCAGCAGCAGCACGACGGCGGTGACGTCGAGGACGCTGTTCGGCTCCCCAGCAAGCGCTGGAACGACCCCGGCCACCGTTTGCGCTCCGTAGGCGAGGACCAGCATCGCAAGCGGGCGGTGCGCGCGCCCCAGCAGCGTGGCCACGCAGACAAGCGCCCACGCCGCATGCCAGAGCGGCCACACCATGTCGGAACGAAGCGCGGCCTCGAGCGCCGTCATCGGGACCAGACCGGCGACCAGAGCTCGATCCCACCACGCTGTCCCCGCGGGCGCGGGAGCTCGCGGCTCGTACCAGAGCGCACGCAGCGGACCTCCGACCATCACCCCAGACTAAGGCGAACGGACCGCCGACCGGCTGGAACTTTCGGTCGGACCGGGCCGGCCTGCGGGACGAGACGACTGCAGCCCTTGCTCCGATGTGGCGGGCGGGTTCCGCGCCGAAAGTGGGGTCATGACACCACACACCGCCACCACCACCGCTTCCGCCTCCACCACGGCCACCGCATCCCCGGTCCCCACCCCCGCGTCGCCCGCCCTGGTCCGCACCGGCGGCGTCGCCGCCCAGGTCGTCGCCGGCACCTACGTCGTCGGCTTCCTCGCCATGGCCGTCTACTTCGTCCCCCGGGGTCTCACAGCGCCCGTGGACGACCCGTCGGGATCCCTCGATTTCTTGCTGGACCACCACGCCGAGCTGTCCGGCTGGTACCTGGTCCTCTACCTCCTCGGCGGCGCCGCCATGGCGCTGGTCTCCTTGGGAGTCGGCGAGCGACTCTCCTCGGTCCCGGCGCTCGCCAGAGTCTCCACCGCGCTCGGACTGATCTGGTCCGGGATGCTCGTCGCCAGCGGGAGCATCGCCCTGGTCGGTCAACATGCCGCCGTCGAGCTGCACACGCAGAACCCGGACCTGGCCCTGAACACCTGGGTCTCGACCAGCGTCGTCCAAGACGCCCTGGGCGGCGGCATCGAGGTCGCCGGCGCGCTCTGGGCCGCTGTGGTCGGAATCGCAGCTCTCCGCAGCAGGGCGCTCTCGGCCGGGCTCGGCGGGCTCGCGCTCGGTCTCGCCACCGTCGGCATGGTCACCGTCATCCCGGTCGCCTCCGAAGTCGCGACGTCCATCTTCGGACTCGGGCTCATCCTCTGGTTCACCTGGCTCGGGCTCGCGCTGCGGCGCAGCTGACGTCACTCCCAGCAACGCCCGCTTCGACCGAGCGGCCCGACGCGCTCCCGCGGCGGGCCGCTGGCCGGTCGCTGCCTGCCCCACGTGCCCGACCATCAATCACGAACAGGCCTGCTGATGACCTCCAGTGAATCCCACACCAGGTCGATGTCCTCACGTCGCCTGCACGCCGTCGCGCTCCGGGGAGCACTGCCACTGGTGGGCGTGGCTGCCTTCCAGGTCGATCTCTGCCTCGGAGCGCCGTACGGCGATGCGGTGCTCGGCGGCCATGCCGCGACCGTGGACGGCGTCCTCGCAACTCCCTATCGCTGGGCCGCAGCGGGGCAGGCCGTGCTCCTCTTGGCGATGGCCCGGCTACTTCTCGGCCGTGGCGGCCTCGTCCGCGTGCCGAGACTCGCCCAGCGCGGTCTGCGCAGGGCCGCTTGGACGATCGCTGCCTTTATGGCACTCAACACAGCCGCCAACGTGACCTCCCCGCACCCGCTGGAGCGCTGGATGGGCGCAGCGACTCTGCTCGTCGCCCTCACCAGCACCACCCTCGCGACCGCCTCGCCTCGCCTCGCCGGCAGCACTGTGGCGGGTCCAGAAGGGCCGCGGCAGGTTCGAGGTGGCCACACGCACAGAAGACCTTGGACAACTGCGCCGGTGTCTCGGTCTGAACGGGCGCTTGCGCTGCGGAGGCGGAGGCGTGCGTCTCGCTGCGGTGCTCTGCGAGGCGCGCACGCGGAGGACGCTGCTCAGTGATCCGGGTGCGAGGCCTGCGAGGGATCCGTCGACGCTGTCGAGACGCAACGGCCGGCTCCCGAATACTCCGGGGTGCCGCGAATCGCAAGCTCCACGACCTGGAGCCTCGTGTCGATAGGGAGCGATCCTCCTCCCAGATTTCGGGGGCTGCCATCGATGATCTCGACCGCGTCGTCGATGGCAATCCACGGGGCGGAGCGGATGGCAACGTTCTCTTGCTCGACACACCTGCCGGCGTCGAGGTCGGCTGGCCACAAGGTCGCGACAGCGATTGTCGGGCTGTGCTTGGTGCTCTAGCCTGAAGGACGCTTGCCCTCAGCACAGGAGGTGCGCGTGGCCGCTCCAGCCGAAGAAGCCGACGTCTCGACCGATGACAAGCGCCGCTCCCGGGGCGGCGGCCGGTTCCAGATCACCGCCCCGCGGGTGTTTCTTCCGGCGGCGGGTCTGATCGTCTGCTTCGTCGTCCTCACGCTGATCCTGCCCGAGAGGATGGGCGAGTGGCTGGACAAGGCCAACAGCACCGTGGTGGGCGACATGGGCTGGTACTACGTGGTCGTCGTGAGCACGTTCGTGTTCTTCGCGGCCTGGCTGGCCCTGTCGCCGGTGGGCAACGTGGTGTTGGGCAAGGACGACGACGAGCCGGAGTTCGGCTTGGGGTCGTGGTTCGCGATGCTCTTCGCGGCCGGCATGGGGATCGGCCTGGTCTTCTGGGGCGTCGCCGAGCCGCTCAACCACTTCGATTCGCCACCTCCGGGGACCGGCGAGACCGCGTCGACCCGCGCCGACACCGCGTTCGACGTCACCTTCCTCCACTGGGGCCTGCATGCGTGGGCGATCTATGTCGTCGTCGGGCTCTCCGTGGCCTACGCCGTCCATCGGAAGGGTCGCCCGGTCTCGATCCGGTGGTCGTTGGAACCGCTGCTCGGCGCCGACCGGGTGAAGGGGCGCTGGGGCGACGCGATCGACATCATCGCGGTCGTCGGCACCTTGTTCGGCGTCGCGACCTCTCTCGGTTTCGGGGTGACGCAGGTGGGCGCTGGGCTGACCTACCTCGGCGTCGTCGACGCCGACGCCGAGACGGGCGACCCGGCGAAGTGGATCTTGCTGGTGCTGATCATCGCGATCACCGGCCTGGCGACAGTGTCCGTCGCCACGGGCGTCGACAAGGGCATCAGGATCCTGTCGAACATCAACATGGGGCTGGCCGCCGCACTGTTGCTCGCGGTGCTGGCGCTGGGCCCGACGGTGTTCCTGCTCAGTGACTTCGTGCAGTCCATCGGCTCCTACATCCAAGCCTTCTTCCGGCTGTCCTTCCAGACCCTCGCCTTCCAGGGTGACGAGGGGAGTGCGTGGCTCTCGGGCTGGACGACGTTCTACTGGGGCTGGTGGATGAGCTGGGCACCCTTCGTGGGCGTGTTCATCGCGCGCATCTCACGCGGACGCACCGTTCGCGAGTTCGTGGCCGGTGTGCTGCTGGTGCCGACCCTGGTCACCTTCCTGTGGTTCTCAGTGCTCGGCGGCAGCGCTCTCTACCGCGAGATGTTCGGCGACGGTGGCCTGATCGATCCCGACAACGGGGTCAGCACCAACTCGGCGCTGTTCCAGCTGCTCGACGGGATGCCCGCCGGAACCCTGCTCTCGGTGCTCGCGATCTTCTTGATCGTGGTCTTCTTCGTGACCTCGTCGGACTCGGGGTCCTACGTCGTCGACATGCTCGCCAGCGGTGGTGACCCCAACCCGCCGGTGTGGAGCCGGGTCATGTGGGCGATGCTTGAAGGACTCGTCGCTGCTGCGTTGCTGTTGGCCAGTGGCGCGACCGGGCTCGGCGCGCTGCAGACGATGGCGATCCTGCTGGCCGCGCCCTTCAGCATCGTCATGATCCTGATGATGTTCTCGATGGCCAAGGCGCTGCTGCATGAGCATCGCATCCGTGAACGCACGGAGCGCAAGTTGCTCGCCGACGAGGTGGCCGGGGAGATCGTGCGGCGCAGCGAGCTCGGCCTGCGGAAACCGGATAGCCCCCACCGTTGACCTGAGAGCCCGTCGACCGGAGCCGCGGAGGGGTCGGCCTCGGGTCCGACCGCCGCCGCCGGGGGCGCGTGCGCCGCGGCCGGGTGCGGCCCCCGCGCCCCTGCGCAGGGCCGGCTCTCGTCCCACCCTCAGCAGGTCCTGCCAGCGCAGAGCCTGCTCCCGATGGCCTCGCGGAAGATCACCGGCAGGTCCCTGGGGTCACGCGCGGTGTAGAGCGTGCCGCCGGTGGCCTCGGTGATCGCCCGCATCGCCGTGGAGTCGGAGTCGGGCCCGTAGGCGATGCCGATCACGCGCACCGGCCGGGTCGCGTCGGCCTCGGCACGCAGGTGGTGCAGCAGCCGCGCCAGGGAGATGTGGTGGGCCTCGGCGTCCTGGTCCTTGCCGTCCGAGAGGACGATGACGCTGTTGACCCGGGAGGCGTCGTACGACGCCCGCACGGCGCGCACGGCGCCCAGGGTGGACGAGTAGAGCCCGGTCCCTCCGTCCGGGTCGACCTGGAGGTCGTCGAGCGCAGCACTCACCAGGCCGCGCGTCCGCGGGGTCAGCTCGGTCAACGGCGTGACCTGCTGGTAGTCGGTGCTCGGGGTGAGGTTGTCGGAGAAGCGCCAGAGGCCGGCGACGGTGCCGTCCGGCAGCAGGCGGAGCCCCGCCCGGATCGCCTCGCGGGCGAGGTCCATCCGGGTGGCGTGGTGCGCCCCCGGCACGGGCTTGGCCATGGAGCCGGAGACGTCGACGAGCGCGAGGGTGCGCGTCGGTCGTTGCAGGACCCGCAGCGTCTGCAGGGCCTGGCCGGCGGCGTCCTCGGTGAGGGCCCGCGCGGTGGTCGGGCTGCCGAAGCCCGCCTGGTCGAGCGCCTCGCGCCCCAGCGGCCCCCTGAGTGCGGTGAGGAGGGCGTCGGTGGCCTTCGAGGGCCGCAGCGCCACGAACGGGTAGTCCATGACCGTGCCGCCGGACGCAGGTCGCACCACGGTGGCCGACGCGGGCACGGCGACCTCCGTGGTCAGCACGGCTCCCCCGGGCCGCGTCGACAGCGAGCGCAGCAGGTCGGTGAGCACCCCGCGCTGGGCGGGCCCGCCCTGCAGCGCGCCGGTGAGGTCGGCCAGCCCTGCCTGGGTCGCGGGGTCGCGGTCGACGTGGGACGCGGTGAGGCGCAGGCCGGTCGGGAGCCGGTCGTAGGTCGGTTGGGGACCGAGGCCGAGGCCCGCGGTCGCAGGCACGGCCAGCACGACGGGCGAGGACGCGATCGAGGGCGCGGCGCGCTGGAGGCGGACCGAGGAGTCGGCGATCCACACGTCCGCGCCGCTCCCCTGCTCGCTGGTCGCCTCGACGACGTACGACGCGCACCGGCGGTCCAGCCGGGCCGCGACGCGAGCGACGACAGGGGCGATCTCGGGCGTCGCGACCACACGCACCGTGTCGACCTCGCAGGCGTCCTCGCCCTGGGAGTCCGCGGCACCGGCTACGACGACGGTCCCGGCGGCAGCCAGCGCCGAGACGCCGACCAGCACGGTCCGGCGGCGTGGCTTGCGGTGACGGGCCCGGCTGCTCGAGGGCGGGGACGACTGGATCGAGGGCATGGGGTCTGCTCCTGGGGCTCGGCTCTGGGAGGGAGGAGGGAACGGGGGCGCGCTCGATAACTCCGGCCTAGCCCGCCAGCTCGAGGGCGGTCTCGATCTCGAGGCGTGCGTAGCGGCCCTCGTGGAACACCAGCGGGTCGTCGCCGGGCTGGGAGGTGTACGCCGCGACCTCGCCGAGGAGGACGACGTGGTCGCCTCCCGGGAGCGCCTCGTGGACGCGGCAGGCGAAGGTGGCCGCGCTGCCGCTGAAGCGGGGGCACCCGTGGCGGTCCAGGGTGAAGCGGGTGCCCGCGAAGCCGGCCGAACCGGGCGCACGGTCCCGGCTCGCGAAGCGCCGGGAGAGGTCCACCTGCGTGCTGGCGAGGATGCTCACCGCGAAGAACCCCGAGCCCAGGATCGCCGCCAACGTCCGGCTCCCCGTGGCCAGGCAGACCAGGACGAGCCGAGGCGACAGGGACACCGAGGTGAACGAGTTCGCCGTGGTCGCGTGAAAGCCGTCGTGGGCGGCGGTCGACACCACCGTCACGCCGGTGGCGAAGCTGCCCAGTGCGGCGCGGTAGGCACGCTGGTCCTGGTCCATCGATCCTCCTCGGTCAGCCGGCCTGCTCGCAGAGCACCGCACCCGCGCCGGGCGGGCCCTCGGACGTCGCGAGCTCGTGCACGATCGAGCGGACCAGCCGCTCGTCCTGGCAGAGGGCGAGGTGCCCCCGACCGGGGATCAGGTGGTTGGTGACGGCGGCGCCCACAGCCAAGGGCGTGAGCCGCGCCAGGGCCGGTGGTGCCACCGGGTCGAGGTCGGAGTAGTAGGACAGCCATCGCGTCAGCGGCTCCTCCCGTACGGCGGTCAGCCGGCGCACCACGCAGCGGTCCGACCGGCGCGCCTCTGGTCGCGGGGCGGGCACCTGAGGGTGCCGCGCGGCCACCGTCACCGCGGTCGCCGTGACCGGCGCCAGCGGGCCGGTGGTCGCGAGGGCACGGACCAGCTCCCCGCCGCGGCCGTGACCGACGAGGTGGACGGCGCCGGCCCCGGTCTGCGACATCGCCGCCGCGGCGCGGCGGGCCGCCTCGCCCTCGACGCTCCGCAGCACCTGGGGCCCGGGCCCGGACCAGTCGGCGTCGACGGCGACGACGAGGAAGCCGGCCTCCTCCAGCGCGACCCGTAGCGGCGCCCACAGCAGCCTCGTGCCCGGCCTGCCGGGGACGAGCACGACCGGAAGCGTGCGGTGGACGGAGCAGCTCATGCCGCAACAGGAGACCTCAGCGGGTCCGCTGATACGTCGCGCCGGCACATCCGCTCCGGTCGTATCAGGACGGCCCTGCTCCTGCTCCTGAACCGACGTCGGGACCACCACCATCCCAGAGCGAGGGAGCCTCATGACCACGACGACCACCAGCACGAGCGACACCCCCGTCGAGGCAGATCTCCACGCGGCACCCGGCCTGCTGGACGGCGCGATGTCCCTGGAGCTGACCCCGCAGCAGTGCAACCTGGAGTACTGGATCGGCGCCGTCGCCCAGGGCACCTTGCGCGGCCTCGCGAAGGGCGGCCACCGCCCCGAGACGCCCGTCCCGGCTTACATGCACCACGACGGCCCGCTTCGTCGGGCGCTCGTCGAGGAGTTCGCCTTCCGGTCCGTCGCCGAGGAGAAGGCCACCCGCGCCCTGTCGTACCTCGTCCTGCACGCACCCGACCTCGACACGATGGAGTTCTTCTCCACCCAGCTGCTCGACGAGGCCCGTCACTCCGCGTGCTTCCGGGGTCACCTGCTCGAGCTCGGCGTCGCGAAGGACGAGCTGGCCGCGACCATCGAGCGAGCGGCCGGGGAGGACGTCGCCTCGATCCTCGTCCCGCTCGAGGAGTTCGGCCTGCCACTGGGTCGCGACCACGGCGACTTCATCGGCGGGGTCGTCGTGCTGACCGTGCTCGTCGAGGGCGTCCTGGCGCCCGCGGCCGAGCTGAGCGAGCGCAAGTGGCGCCTGCTCGACCCGGCCGCCGCCGAGATCGAGCGCGCGGCGGGCGTCGACGAGATCCGTCACCTCACGGTCGGCAGCTCGATCGTCAAGCAGTACCTCGAGCAACGGCCCGAGGAGCTGGAGCGCGTCAAGGCGCTCATCACCCGCGGCCGTGAGCTGTGGGGCACCCTCCCCGTGCTCGACATGATCCTGCGCCGCGAGCAGCTGTTCCAGCAGGGGATGGTCGAGCACGCGGAGCTGTTGGCCGGCTACGAGATCGCCCCGGGCAAGCGCCTGCTCGACACGACCGCGGAGGAGCGGATGATGATCGCCGCCACGTGGTCGCTGGAGATGCAGGACAGCCGGCTGGCCTACATGGGTCTGGCCTGACCATGGAGCAGCACATGGAACGGGTCGCGCGAGCCCTGCTCGCGCGCCGCCGCCGCGTCCTGGTCGTCTGGGCGCTGCTGTGCGTGGTCGGGGCCGCCTTCGCCGCCGGCCTGCCGAACCGCATCGTCTCCGGTGGTGAGGCGCCGAGCTCGGCCGACTCGGAGCAGGTGGCGCGAGCACTCGCCGACAGTCCCCTGCCCTCGCTCTTCCTCGCCGTCCAGGTGCCCGCGAGCGCCTCCCCCTCGCTGAGGGACCGGCTCGCCACCGACGTGGCCGAGGCGGCCGCCGACGTCCGGGGCGTCACCCGGGTCAGCCCCATGCCCGACCGGCCCCCGGTCACCGCTGACGGCTCACGGGTCGTCGTCCTGAACCTGTCCACCACCGGCGGCACCGACGGCGCCATCGAGGTCGCCCACGAGCTCGGCACCCGCGCCGACGAGATGGCGCCCGACGGGACGAAGGTGTACGTCGGAGGCTTCGGCGCCTACCGCGACCAGCTCACGGCCCTGTCGCAGCACGACCTGGAGCAGGCCGAGCGACTCGGGCTCCCGATCGTGTTCCTGGTGCTGCTGCTGACCTTCGGGTCCGTCTGGGCGGCGGGTCTGCCGCTGGTCATCGCCCTGTCCGCGCTGGTGATGGGGCTCGGCGCGGTGGGGGCCGCCTCGTTCGTGCTGCCGATGTCGGACTTCGTCACCAACTCCGCGTCGATGATCGGGGTCGCCCTCGGTGTCGACTACGCGATGTTCCTGCTGCAGCGGGTCCGCGAGCTGACCCGCCGGGGCACTGCGACCGACGAGGCGATCGTCCAGGCGATGCGCACCACGGGCACGGCCGTGCTCTGGAGCGCGCTCACCGTCCTCGCCGCGGAGGCGACGCTCCTGCTGGTCGACAGCCGCTCGATCCAGTCGGCGGCGTTCGGCATGGTGATGGTGACGCTCTTCGCCGGCCTGACCGCCCTGGTCGTCGCACCGGTCCTGATCTCGCTCTTCGGCCGGCGGGTGGCGGTGCCTCGCCGACACGCCGCCGAGGGCGCCTCGACCGCCGGCTGGCACCGGTGGGCCTCGCGGGTCACCGGACGCGGCGCCGTGTGGCTGGTCGCCAGCTCGGGGCTGCTCCTCGCCCTCGCACTCCCGGCGCTCGGTCTTCGTGACCACGTCTCGATCTCCGGAGCCTCCACGCTCCCCGCGCACTCGTCGGTGCGGCTGGCCTACGAGCAGGCCGCGCTTCGCTACGGGCCCACCGCGATGTCGCCGGTCACGGTCCTCACCGACCGGCCGGACGCCTCCCTCGAGCAGTGGCTCACGAGCTCGCCCGACGTGGTCTCGGTCGACACGGTGCCGCTGGACGACGGTCGGTCGGCCCTGGCGGTCGGCACCCGGCACGAGCCCTACACCGCGGAGAACCGCGACTTCGTCCGGACGCTGCGCGAGAGGTCGGCCGGCACCTACCTCGTCGGCGGGGAGACCGCGGCGTCGATGGATGCCACCCAGGCGATGTTCGACGGCCTTCCCCGCGTCGGTCTCGCCCTGCTGGCTGTCGTGGGCGCGGTGCTCCTCCTGGCGCTGCGCTCGGTGTTCCTGCCGCTCAAGGCGGTCACCCTGGTCGTGCTGTCCCTCGGGGCCAGCCTCGGGTCCCTCCTCCTGCTGACCAGCACGGCGTGGGGAGCCCGGCTGATCGGCGCTGCCGGGCCGGGCGACATCCACCCGATCGTGCCGGTCACCATCGTCGCGGTGACGGTGGCCCTCTCGACCGACTACGAGGTCATCCTCATCTCCCGGATGAAGGAGGTCTTCGAGCGCACCCGCGACAACCGAGGCGCGATCGTCGACGGGGTCGGGCACACCGGCGGCGTCATCACCAGCGCGGCGGCGATCATGGTCGCGGTCTTCTTCGGCTTCGCGATGGCCGACCTGGCTCCGCTCAAGCAGCTCGGCGTCGGTCTGGCGATCGCGGTGGTCCTCGACGCCACGGTGGTCCGTGGCGTGCTCGTCCCCGCCGCGATGGCCGTCATGGGTGCACGCAACTGGTGGTGGCCGAGCAGGACCGCCGGACGGCGCGCCTCGGCCCTGCCCGAGCAACGGACCGCCCCCGCCCGCGTCGAGGAGCTGGCCTCGTGAGGGCGCTCGTGGGTGCGCGGTTCCGCGACTGCCTCGTCGTCGCCAACCCGGCCGCCGGCAGCATCACCGACGACGCCGCCTCGGTGCTCGCCAGCGTGGTCGCACGCTGGGGATCCGTCGACGGCGCCGTGCGGGTCGCCCGCACCGAGGGCCCGGGCCACGCCGCGGTGCTCGCCGCGGCCGACGGTGCCGAGCTCGTCGTCGCGATCGGCGGGGACGGGACGGTCAGTGAGGTGGCCCAGACGCTGGCCGGCACCGACCGGACGCTCTGCGCGGTCCCCGCGGGGAGCGGCAACTCCACCGCCCGCGCGCTGTGGGGGGACCGCTCGTGCGAGGAGGTCGCCGACCTCCTGGCGCGCGGGGCGACCCGCCCGTGGCGCATCGACCTGCTGCACGTCGACCAGCTGGACGTGGTGTCGGTGCTCGGCACGTCCACCGGATTCCTCGCGCAGGTGCTCGTCGACGCCGCGGCGTACGACGGTGTGCTCGCCGGCATCGACCGGTACTACGCGGCGGCCGCCGGCCTCCTCTCCGACATGCCGGGCTCCGCCACCCGGGTGAGCGTCGACGGCGTCGTGCTCTGCGACGGGCCGACCAGCTCCGTGGCGATCGGTGGTGGTCGTCACCGCGCCCGCGCCTTCGAGTTCCTGCCGCGGTCGGTGCTCGACGACGGGCTGCTCGACATCAGCACCATCCACCACCTCACCGGTGCGGCGACCGAGCAGGTCGCCGCCACCATCCCGACCGGCGACCACCTCGACCTGCCCGGCGTCGCCTACGCCCGCGGGCGTCGCGTCGTGGTGGAGCGCACGGACGGGCAGGCCCTCGTCGCGGAGGTCGACGGCACCGTCGTCGACGTGGGACCACGTCTCACCGCCACCGTGCTCCCCCGAGCGCTGACCGTCCTCACCACCGAAGGAGCACCGTCATGACCCTCGTCACCGAAGCGCCCCACCAGCCGGTCCACCCCGCCGCCGGACCGGGCATCCTGCCCCGGTCCGCGTGGTCGACCGTCGGACCCGAGCACTGGACCGAGCTCCACCGCCGGATCAAGGCGGCCGGGCTCATGGACCCGCGGCCGGCGTACTACTGGGCGAAGATCACCCTCAACCTGGCGATGCTCGCCTCGTCGTGGGTCGCGCTCGTCCTGGTCGGCAGCTCGTGGTGGTTCCTGGCCGTCGCGGCCTCCATGGCCTTCTGCTACACGCAGACCGGCTTCATCGGCCACGACATCGGGCACCGCCAGGTCACCCGCAGCCGCCGCGGGCAGGACCTCCTCGGGCTGCTGCACGGCAACCTGCTCATGGGCTTCTCCTATGGCTGGTGGGTGGGGCACCACAACAGCCACCACTCGAACCCCAACCACCTGGAGAAGGACTCCGACATCGTCCGACGCCGCGCGATCTTCATCCCCGACCAGGGCTTCGCGGACAAGCGGCGCGGGCGCGGCACCCAGTTCATCGTCCGGCACCAGCACCTGCTGTTCTACCCGTTGCTGGCCACCGAGTCGCTGGGCCTGCGCACCGAGTCCCTCAAGGCCCTGCGGGCCAGGCTGCCACGGCTGACCCGGACCGAGACCGCGCTGATCCTGACCCACCTCGGCCTCTACGTCGGCACCCTGGTGTGGGTCCTCGGACCAGGCAAGGCGCTGCTCTTCGCGCTGACGATGAACGCGATGTTCGGGGTCTACATCGGCGCGGTCTTCGCGCCCAACCACAAGGGGATGCCGATCCAGCTCCCCCAGGAGGAGTGGGGCTGGCTCACGCGCCAGGTGGTCACCTCGCGCAACATCCGGTCGTCGTACCTCGTCGACTTCCTCTACGGCGGGCTGAACTACCAGGTGGAGCACCACCTCTACCCCGCCATGCCGCGCAAGAACCTGCGGCACGCACGCCCGATCACCAAGGCGTACTGCGCGGAGATCGGCCTTCCCTACCACGAGGTCGGCGTGGTGCGGTCCTTCACGGAGGTCATCGCCCACCTCCACCGGACCACCAGGTCCTACCAGGCACTCGCCGCGACCCGGACGGAGGCGTGAGATGACGCTGCTCGACCGTCCCACGAAGACCGGCCAGCTCCGGCCCAGCCAGACCGCCGAGATCACCTGTGCCCAGCGCGCGGGCGAGACCCTGCGGCACCCGGACCGCCGGCTCATCGACGACCCGGTGGCACGGGTCTTCGTGACCCGGCCGCTGCGCCGGCTCATGGTCCGCAACCGGCTCACCGCAGGACTCACCCTCACCGTGTTCGACCGGCTGTACGGCGGGTTCATGGCCGTCGTCCTGCTGCGCAACCGCTGGTTCGAGGAGCTCCTCGCCGAGTCCGTGGACGACGGCGTCACCCAGGTGGTCAGCCTGGGCGCGGGCTACGACACGACGGCCTGGCGGCTGGACCTCGGCGGCGCCACGCTGTTCGAGGTCGACGCACCGCCGACCCAGGAGGCCAAGCGGACCCTCACGCGCGGGCTGGAGCCGCGCGGCGACCTGCGCTACGTGGCCTGCGACTTCGAGCGGGACTCGCTGCCCTCGCGCCTCCTCGAGGCCGGCTTCGACCCGACCAGGCCCGCGCTCTTCGTCTGGTACGGCGTGTCCTTCTTCCTCACCCCGGCCGCCGTCCGCGGCACCCTGGAGGACGTGGCCAGCCTCGCCGCGGTCGGCAGCCGCTTCGTCTGGGACTACCTCGACCCGTCGGTCGTCGAGGGCCGGTCACCCTACGGCGGCGCCCAGCGCGCCCGGGCCGCGGTCACCAAGCGGGGCGAGCCCTACACCTACGGCCTGACCGGGGCCGGTGCGGAGCAGGTCATGGCGCTGCACGGGTTCCGCGTCGAGGACAACCTGTCCATGACCCAGCTCGCGCGCCGCTACGGCGGTCGGCGCGGGTTCCCCTACCGCACCGACGACTTCTTCGGGATCGTCACGGGGATCCGCGTGGAGGACGCGACGTGACCCTGGTCGAGCGGCTCGCGGCCTGGGCGTCGTCGGTGCGGCTGCCTGACGTCCCCGACCGCGTGGTCGCCCTGGCCGAGAGCCAGGTGCTCTCCCAGCTCGCGGCGGCGAGGGCGGGTCTGCAGCACCCGCTGGGACAGCGGCTGGTCGCGGGGCTCGGGCAGCCCTTCCACGGCTCGGCCGCGCAGTCGGCGTACGTCCTCGCGGGCCTGACCTCGTGGCTGCACTTCGACGACACCGCCTACGCCGGCCACCTGTCCAACTCGACCGCCACCGTGCCCCTGAGCTACGCCCACGCGCTCGACCTCGACGGCGAGCACCTGCTCACCGCGGTGGTCGTGGCCAACGAGTGCGCGGCCAGGATCGCGGCAGCCGCGACGCTGGGGCGCTTCCGGGGTCAGAACGCGGCGCACACCCACGTGGCGGGCGCGGTCGCCGGGCGCCTCGCCGCCGAGTCGGCGCCGGCGCAGCAGTGGGTCGACGCGCTGGGGCTGGCCTTCAGCCTGCCGCCCTACCCGCTGCTGCCCGCGTTCCTGAGCAGCGACGCCAAGACCCTCAGCGCCTCGGTGCCGGTGCGGCTCGGGCTCGACGCGTGCGACGCGGCCGCCGCCGGGCTCCGCGGGCACGCCGGGATCCTGGAGGACCCGGACGGCTTCCTGGCGAGGTTCGCGACGGTGCCCCTGCCGGAGGCGGTCGACCTCGACCTCGGGGTGCGCTGGCACACGGACTCGCTGTCGTTCAAGGTCCACCCCGGCGGGCCCGGGCTCGACGCGGCGGTCGACTGCGCGTCCGAGCTCGTGTCCCGGCTGGGGGTCTTCGACGCGGGCGACGTCGCCTCCGTGGTGGTCGAGACCTCGCTCTACACGATCGTCGTCGAGCAGAAGGCCGGCGCGTTCGTGGACGGCCCGGGCTCTCCGGTGCACGCCCTGGTCTTCCACACGCCGTACGCCGTCGCGACGACGCTGCTGACCGGCCGATTCTCCCCGGCGGACCTGGCACCGCCGCTGCTCGACGACGGCGCCCGCTGGGCCCTGGCCGCGCGCGTGCGGATCGAGCACGACGAGGCCATGACCCGCGAGTCGCTGCGGTGCGAGGTGCCCTTCGGCGAAGCCGTGCGCCAGGCCGGCCCCCGTGCCGCCGCGTGGCTCTCGGAGGTCGGCGGGGACTGGCTGGTCGACCTCGTCGGCACACCCCCGCCGCCCTCGCCGACCTTCGACGGCGTGGCGAAGCGGACCCCGGCGCGGGTCGTGCTGACCCTCACCGACGGGTCGGTGCACACCGCGGAGCGGTCGATCCCGGTCGGGGCGACCGGCGACCCGTCACGCGAGGACCACGCAGCGCTGATGCGCGACAAGTGGCGGTCCGTGGGCGGGGACCAGAAGGTCGCCGACCTCGCCCTGTCGCTGAGGACGGCCTCGTCCTCGGACGTGCGTCTCATGCTCGACGCCGCGTTGCCCGCCTGAGCGCACGACCCGCTGTCCCTCGGTCGCCCGGTGGTATCACCACCCTGCCCGGCAGCCTCCTCCACCTGCGAAGGAACCCACCTCCGAGAGGCCCAGTGCTATGCCCGTCGTCGACGAGACCGTGACCATCCCGGCCCCCGTGCCCGCCGTGTTCGCCTACCTGGTCGAGGGGGAGAACCTGCCGGCCTGGGACGCCTCGATCGTCGAGTGCACCCGCCTCACCCCCGGCGGTGCCGTGTCCGTGGGCACCCGCTACGCAGGCGTCAGCAAGGTCATGGGCAAGCGGTTCCCGTGGACCACCGAGGTGGTCGAGTACACCTCGGACCGCAGCGCGACCAGCCGCAGCGTCGAGGGTGCGCTGAGCTTCACCGCGACCTACGAGGTCGAGGCCGTCCCGGGCGGGACCCGGCTGCGCTACCTGCTCCGAGCCGACTCCGGGCTGGGCGGCGCCTTCGGCAAGGTGATGGAGCCGCTGGTGGAGAAGGCGCAGGCCAAGGTGGTCCGCGCCAACCTCCAGACCCTCTCCGCGTCGTTCGCCGAGGCGGCCTGAGATGGCACGCACGATCCTGCTCACCGGCGCCTCGGGCGTGGTCGGCCGGGCGCTGCTGCCCCGCCTGTCGGCGACCGGCGACCGCGTCATCGCGCTGGTCCACCGGACCCCCGTCGCGCGGCACGGCGTCACCAGCGTGCACGGCGACGTCGCCGCCCCCCGGCTGGGCCTGTCCGACCGCGACCACGCGATCCTCGCCCGCCAGGTGGACGTCGTGGTCCACGCCGCCGCCGTCACCGACTTCAACCGCACCGACGGGACGCTCGAGGCCACCAACATCGCGGGGACCCGGAACGTCGTCGCGTTCGCCGAGGCCGCCGACGCTCTCCTCTACCACGTCTCCACCGCGTTCGTCGGCGTCGGCAGCACCGTCGGGCGCGGCGCGAGCGCCGCCGGCTACGCCGCCTCCAAGGCGCAGGGCGAGGACGTCGTACGCCGCGCGAAGGTCCCTCACGTCATCCTGCGGCCGAGCGTCGTGATCGGCGACTCCCGGACCGGCGAGATCGCCGCCTTCCAGGGCCTCCACCAGGTCGTCCAGGGTCTCTTCGACGGCCTGGTGCCGATCATCCCCTTCGACGCGGCCTGGCCCATCGACTTCGTCCCCGACGACGTGGTCGCCGACTGCATCGCCACCGTCGTGGAGAAGCGGGTCACCACCGGGGAGTTCTGGCTCTCCGCGGGCGACCGCGCGCTCCGCCTGGACCAGGCGATGGACGTCGCCGTCGCGTGGGCGCACCAGTGCGGCGTCATGGTCGACACCCCGCGGTTCGTCACCCCGGACCTGTGGGACCGGCTGATCGCGCCGGTGTTCCTCGACGAGCTGCCCGACTTCGTCACGAGGTCCGTGAACCGGATGCTGGAGTTCTTCACCACCTACCTCCAGGACGGGCAGACCAAGCCGAGCAGCCTGCGCGAGCTCGAGCACCTCGGTGCGATGCCGCTGCCGGACCAGAGGGAGTCGCTCGCCGCCAGCCTGCACTACTGGGCCGACGCGAAGGGCCACCACCGGTGCGAGGCCAGCAGGAGCGCGGCATGACGCACCTCGACCGCGACCTGGTGCTCGCCAGGTACGCCCGACACGTCAACTCCTCCCTCGCCAACATCGCTCGTCTGGTGGCGACCCCGGTCGAGACCCACGCCGAAGGCGCCCACGTCCACGGCAGCGACGGCAGGACCTACCTGGACTGCGGCGGCTTCGGTGTCTTCCTCCTCGGCCACCGCCACCCGAAGGTCACCGAGGCCGTGCACCGTCAGCTCGACCGCAACCCGCTGGCCACCAGGTTGTTCCTCAACCCCGAGCTCGCCGAGGCCGCCGCGACCCTGGCGTCCGTCGCCCCCGCCGGGCTGGACAAGGTCTTCCTCACCAACTCCGGGGCCGAGGCGACCGAGGTCGCCATCAAGCTCGCCCGTCTCGCCGGCAAGCGCCGCGTCGTCGCGACCACCGGCGGCTTCCACGGCAAGACGACCGGAGCGCTGAGCGTCACCGGCCGGCCGCAGTACCGCGACCCGTTCGGACCGCTCCTGCCCGGCGTCGAGTTCGTCGCCTTCGGGGACCCGACGGCGCTGGAGTCGGTGATCGGCCCCGACGCCGTCGTCCTCCTGGAGCCGGTGCAGGCCGAGGGCGGTGTGCGCGTGCCCACCCGCGGCTATCTCGGCGCCGTGCGCGACCTCTGCTCCGCGCACGGGGCGCTGCTCGTCCTCGACGAGATCCAGACGGGCCTGGGCCGGCTCGGCTCCTGGTGGGGCGCGGACCGCGACGCGGTGTCCCCCGACATCCTGCTGACCGGCAAGGTCCTCGGCGGAGGCGTCATGCCCGTCGGCGGCGTGGTCGCCACCGCCGACGTGTTCGCCCCCCTCGACGCCGACCCCCTGCTGCACTCGAGCACGTTCGCAGGCAGCCCCCTGGCGAGCACCGCGGTCACCGCGACGATCCGGACCCTGCGCGAGGAGGGCCTCGTCGAGCGGACCGCCGCGCTCGGCCCACGGGTCCTCGAGATGACCCGCGCCGCCGTGGAGCAGCACTGCGCGCACCTGGTGTCCGAGACCCGCGGCGAGGGACTCCTCGTCGGCGTGGACCTCCACACCGCCGAGGCGGCCACCGAGCTCCTCATCGCCCTGCTCGACGAAGGCGTCATCCCGTCGTACTCCCTCAACTCGAGCAACGTCCTGCGGCTCACCCCACCCGCGGTCCTCACCGAGAGCGACCTGACCTGGCTCGACCGAGCCCTGCACCGAGCCGCCGCGACGCTCGGCCGGACCCTCCGCACCGCCGCCTGACCCGCAGTCCCGACCCCAGCCCGTCCGAGAAGGAGACCACCACCATGCGCATCGTCGAGCTCGTCATCGAGGTCCCGGGCAGGACCGCCATCGAGGCGTACGACGCCCTCGCCGACCTCGAGCGCTACCCCGACCTGGCCGAGGCCGTGAACAGCGTCGAGGTCACCCGGGTGGCCGACGACCTGACCCGCTCCGCGTGGGAGGTGAGGTTCCGCAACGGCCTGCTCCGCTGGGTCGAGGAGGACGCCTTCGACCGCCGCGAGAGGACCATCACGTTCCGCCAGCTCGAGGGTGACGTGGCCGTCTTCGACGGGTCCTGGCGGTGCCTCGACCACGGCGTGGACGCCCGGATCGTCTTCCGCGCGCGGCTCGACATGGGCATCCCCAGCCTGGCCGACGCGCTCGAGCCGATCGCGGCCCGCACCCTGGTGGAGAACACCGTCGACATCGTCAGCGGTCTCCTCAGCGGTGCCGTCCTCCGGCGAGTCGGCCGTGACCGAGCCGACCGCGACGGCGGTGGCCTGATGGCGCTCATGACGCGCGAGCGCGAGACGCTCGACCGCTTCCTGCCCGGCCTGGACAAGTACCTCGCCGACCGCCCTCTCGAGGAGCTCGAGGCGCCCGGCAACGGCGCGCTCGAGGCGTTCCGCGACGCAGGGGGCCCGGCGCTCATGGTGCCCACCGAGCTCGGCGGCAAGGGCGCGAGCCTGGTGGAAGCGGTCCGCATCCAGCGCGCGGTCGGCAGCCGGTCCCCCAGCCTCGCCGTGGCGAGCACGATGCACCACTTCTCCGTCGCGTCGCTCGTCGAGCTCACCGCGGTCGGCGAGGGCTTCGAGTGGGCCATGCTCACCGCCATCGCCGAGCAGCAGTGGCTGCTGTCGTCCGGGTTCGCCGAGGGCAGGCCGGGCCAGCACATCCTGTCCCCCGGCATGCGGGGCACGGCCGTCGACGGCGGCCTCCTCGTCAACGGCACCAAGAGGCCCTGCTCCTTGACGTGGTCCATGCACCTGATGTCGGCCAGCGTCGCCGTCACCGATCCCGACGGCGGCCCCGACCTGCTGGCGATCGTCCTCGTCCCCGCCGAGTCCGACGGCATCGAACGCACGAGGTTCTGGCAGTCGCCGGCCCTGACCGGTGCGGAGAGCGACCAGGTCACCCTGACCGACGTGCTCGTCCCGGAGGCGCTCGTGTTCTACCCCGCGGACGGCGACCACATGGACCCGATCCAGGCGCGGGGCTTCGTGTGGTTCGAGCTCCTGGTCTCCGCGTCCTACCTCGGCGCCGCCACCCGCCTGGCCGAACGCGTCCTCGGCGAGCAGCGCGGCACCCCCCACGACCGCGCCGACCTCGCCATCGAGCTCGAGACCGCGATGGCAGCGCTCGAGGAGGTCGCCCGGTCCGCGGAGACCGACCGAGGACGACGACGAGGTCCTGGCCCGGGCGCTGTTCGCCCGCTATGCCACCGAGCGCACCATCGAGCGCGTCGTCATGGCCGCCTCGGCGACCGCCGGCGGGATGGCCTTCATCGGCAGTGGCGAGGTGGCCTACCTCCTGGCGGCCACCCGCGCCCTGGCCTTCCACCCACCCTCGCGCGCGGCCGCCGCCGGCCCACTCGCGGCGTACCTCGCCGGCGAACCGCTGGCCCTGTAGGGGACGAGGAACCATGGACTCCCACAACCTGTTCTTCACCCGCGCGACGGCGTACTGGCTGCGTGCGGAGTACGCCCTGGCACTGGCCGTCGGCGTCGTGCTGGCGGTCCTGCACCTCGGCGAGGTCCGGTGGCTGCCCTTCGTCGGGCTCTTCGTCGCCATCGACCTGGTCGGCTACCTCCCCGGTGCGGTCGCGTTCCGCAGGTCGCGAGACGGCCGGATCCCCGTCGCCTACTACCGGCTCTACAACGTGATGCACTCCCACCTCGGCGCCGCCCTGGTCGCCGGCGTCTGGTGCCTCGTCGTCGGACCGGAGTGGGCGCTGCTCGCACTGCCGATCCACCAGTGCGGCGACCGTGCGCTCTTCGGCAACTTCCAGAAGCCCTACGGCCTCTCCTTCGAACCCGCGACCCATCCCGCCTACCAGGAGCTCGTGATCAGCTATGGCCACCACCCCGTCCCTGCTGCTCCCGCCGTCGCCCGCGCAGCTGCTTGAGCGGCACGCCGACAACCCCTCGGCCTTCCTCGCCCTCAACGAGGGGACCCAGCACTTCCGCGCACCGGGCATCGACGGCGTCGTCGCCTACCGCCGGGCCGGCCGGCGCACCCTGGTCCAGCTCGGTGGCGTCTTTGCGGCACCGGAGGACCGTGCCGCGCTCCTGGCCGCGTTCGTCAGGTTCGCGTCGCGGGAACGGCGGCGCATCGTCGCGGTCCAGCTGCTGCGAGAGGACGCGCAGCTGTATGCCCGCCACGGCTTCGTGGTGAACCAGCTCGGCGCCAACTACGCCCGGTCGCTCGCGGAGTTCGACCTCAAGGGCAAGAAGCACGTGTCCCTGCGCAACAAGATCTCGCGCGCGCGGCGTGCCGGGGTCACCGTGGCGGAGTGCCCGTACGGCCCCGACCTGACGCAGGAGCTGGAGGAGGTCGACGCCGTGTGGCTGAGGGCCAAGGGCAAGCACGTCAAGGAGCTCCAGCTGATGGTCGGCCAGGTCGGCGGCCAGGCACAGGCGCAGCGCCGGCTCTTCGTCGCTCGCGACCAGGACGGGCGGGTCCTGGCCTACCTCTCCTTCTCGCCCGTCTTCGGCCGTCGTGCGGGCTGGCTGCACGACCTGTCCCGGCGGCGGCCCGACGCCCCTCCCGGTGTGCTGGAGCTGCTCGTCGCGACCGCCGTGGACGCCTTCCGGTCGGAGGGTGCGGGCTTCCTCCACTTCGGGATGACGCCCTTCACGGGTCTCGACCCGGCCCACGAGGTCGAGGGAGCCAGCCCGACGACGACCAGGATCATGCACCTGCTGGCAGAGAAGGGGGCGTTCGTCTACCCGGCGGCCGACCAGCTGGCCTACAAGGAGAAGTGGGCGCTCGACCTGGTCGAGCCGGAGTACATCGCCTTCCAGGGGCGGCTCTCCCTCGGCTCGCTCGTGGCGCTCCTGCGGGTCACCAACTCGGTGTGATCGCGACGCACCACCTCCGCCGACGGGCAGGCAGCGCTTCACGTCGTCGTCGGATCAGAGCCACCCGTGGGACCGAGCCACGTGTGCGGCCTCGATCTTGTTCCGGGTCCCCGTCTTCCCGATGGCGCTGGAGAGATAGTTGCGCACCGTGCTGGTGGACAGGTGCAGCCGAGCGGCGATGTCGGCGGTGGTGGAGCCGTCCTCGGCCGCGGCCAGGACCTCGCGCTCCCGAGCCGCCAGCGGGCTGGGCGCATGGCGCAAGGCGCTCCGCGCCAGCTCGGGGTCGATGACGACGGCCCCTGCGACGACCTTCCGCACGGTGTCGGCGAGGTCGTCCGCCGGGCCGTCCTTGGCGATGAAGCCGCGTGCGCCGGCGGCCACCGCCCGCTGTACGTAGCCCGGGCGCGCGAAGGTCGTGACGACGATGACCCGACACTCGGGAAGCTGGGTGGCGAGGTCGACTACTGCTTGGAGTCCGCTGCACCCGGGCAGCTCCATGTCGAGCAGCGCCACGTCGGGCCGGGTGCGCAGTGCCTGGGGCACGATGTCGCGCCCGTCCCCGACCTCCGCGACCACGCTGAGGTCTGGTTCGAGGTTCAGCAGGACGACGAGGGCGCCGCGCATCATCGTCTGGTCCTCAGCAAGCAGGATGCGGATCACGTGCCGGCCTCGACGTGGGGCAGCCATGCGCGCACGGTGAATCCGGAGCCTCCCACTCGGATCTCGACCCCACCGCCTGCGCTCTCCAGTCGTGTCCGCAACCCGTCCAGGCCGCCGGCGCTGCCACCGCCCGGCCCCTGCAGCCCGCGGCCGTCGTCGGTGATCGTCCACCGGCAGACGCCGTCGTGTCGTTCGAGCCGCACCGTGCAGCGTCGGGCCCCGGAGTGCCGCAGCACGTTCGTGATCCCTTCGCGCAGGACCCAGGCCAGCGGCTCGTCGGCACAGACCGACACACTGGAGGCGGAAGGCAGGGTGGCCGCGATGCCGGCAGCCCGGCCTGCTCGATGTCCGTCGCGTGCTCGACGGCGGCATCGGGGTCTGCATGGGCCAGTCGGCGTACGGCCGCGGCCTTGACGACCATGACCGACAGCGTGTGGCCGAGCACGTCGTGCAGGTCGCGGGCGACTCGCTCCCGCTCGTGGGCCACCGCGACGACAGCGAGCTGGCGACGCGTGCGTCTCAGCGTCTCGGTGGTCACCACGAGCCGGTTGAGGACACCCGCCGTCGTCCCGGCCAGCGCGTGGTGCAGCGCAACGTCGCGGTCCTCATCTGGGTCCCGGTCCTGCTGGCGGGCCCGATCGCCGACCCGTCGCCCGGCCTCCCGCTCGCCGCGACGTCGGTGCTCGTCGCGGTGGCCGGGACAGCCACCACGCCACCCGATCTCACCGAGCCACGGTATCGGCCGCAGGCATGGGCTCACCAGGACATTTGTACCGAGTTTGAGCGGACAGGAACCACTGCTGCACCGCCTCCCGCCTCCGTAGCGTCGTGGCACCGATCCGACCCCGACAGGACCCTCATGACGACGCCGCCCGCCACCGACCTCGCCCGCCGACCACCGACGCCGTGGGGACCGGACCTCGCCGGCACGGCGGCGACCGTGACCTGTGCGGTGATCGCCTGGTTCTTCGTATCGCACGCCGCCCACGTGGACCTGTCGGTCGACACCGGCGGAGAGGTCCGCAGCATCGGTCTCGGCGACGTCGTCGCGGCATCCCTGATCAGTGCCGTCGCCGGTTTCGCCAGTCTGCGAGTGCTCGAACGCGCCACCGGCAACGCCGTCCGGATCTGGTCGGTTCTGGCGACGGTCGTCGCCCTGGTGTCCCTGCTCGGCACCACCGGCGCCACCGACCGCACCGCGACCCTCGCGCTCGTCTCGCTGCACGCGGTCGTGGCGAGCGTCATCATGTCCTCGGCCCTGCACTCCCGGTCACGGTGACGGCCATCGTCCGGCCCCGAGGGGCGATCTCCCACGGCGGGCTCCTCGGCTCCCCGGGGACGGGTCGTGCTCAGCGGGTCCCCGCGGGTCACGCCACCAGCAGGGCAACCCCGACCAGCAGTGCCACACACAGCACCGCAGCGACCACCACGATGGTCCGGTTCCCTGCACGGAACCGCCGGAGGAAGATGGCCATCGGGCCGATGGGAGCGACGTTGCTGTTCATGGCTTCTCCTGATGTCCGGGGGGTTCCGGCTCGGGTGTCCGGTGGTGGAGGCGGCGCTTCGGTCGATGTCTCCTGCAGGGCGTCCACCAGACGCAGCAGTGCACGGCGACGGGCACGTGCCCGTGCCAGCAGCAACCCTGCTGCCCAGATGAGCATGCCGCCGGTGAGGGCGGTGGCCACGGTCTCGGCCGTGGTGCCGCGGGTCGCGGCCATGAACGTGCCAACGACGCAGGTGCCTACGCTGACCGCAAGGGCGAGTCGTGCGCCCAGGACCCGGTCCCGGGCGAACAGCGGTCGGCGGCGGCTCAGTGTCCACCCGGCGAAGGCGGCCCAGGTCAGGCCGACCGCGATCAGCGCGACGAAGGCCGCCTGCGTGCGAGCGGGAAGTGGGTCCGGCTCGGTCACCGACAACACGGTGATCAACACCGCACCGCTGGCGCCCGCGAGCCCCACCGCCACGTACCGCATCCGGGAGCGCAGCGAGACCTCCGCCGCGAGCGCACGCTCCAGCTCCGTCGGCACAGCCCGGCGCGCCGCGTCGTCGTACTCACTCATGCCTCGAACCCCCTCTTCACCAAGACGTCCCGCAGCATTCGACGCGCGCGATGCAACCTGCTCTTGACCGTGCCCGGCGGGACGCCCAGCACCTCGGAGCACGTCGACAGCGATAGGTCCTGCAGGTGAAACAGGATCAGCACCTCGCGCTCCGGCAGCGGCAGCCCGCTCAGACCGGCTTCGATCTCGAGCGCGGTCAGGAGGTCGCCGAGGCCGTCGTCGTCGGCGACCTCATCCGTCTCCACCGCGGTGGTCCGCGGCGCGCGGTAGGTCTGGCGCAGATGATCGGTCACGGTGCGCCGAGCGATGGTGAACAGCCACGGCGCGAACCGTTCCGGCTCTTGCAACCGCGTTAAGCCGCGGACGACTGAAACCCATGCCTCCTGGGTGAGGTCGTCCGCGACGTGGCACGAACCCACCATGCCCCGCACATAGCGCCACAGCGGGTCGTGCCACAGGTGCACCAGCTCGCGGAACGCCTCGCGCTCTCCGAGCTGGCAGCGCACCACCAGCAGCACCATCTCCCGCCGTCCCACGCTCACCACATCTTCCTGTCTGTCTCCCGGCACATGCAGGTCACCAGGACAGTCGGTACTCCGCGCAGAAAGGTTCACAGGGTCCTCGAGTGCCGCTTGCGGCCACCAGAGGGATGGCTGCGCCGCCTGCCACGAGTACTTCCACTCGACGCCGGTGAGGGTCCAGTCCCCGAGAGTGGTGTAGCGCGGTCGCCACCGGCGTCCGGGGGCAGGCAGATGCGGTCACCGCGCGGTCCTTCGAGTGACCTCTCAGAGAACTCTCGGAACGGAGTCATCACGATGAGCGCACCGCACATCGTCGACCCGGTGCTTGTGCTCGGCGAGGCCGTCGCCGGCCCAGTCCCGATCTGATGCGCGGGGCGGGTCAGGAGCCGTCCGCTGGGACAGCCGTCTGCTGGTACACCGCAAGGCGCCATTCGTCGTCGAGCCTCACGTAGACACTCGACATCCGGGCGACGAACTCCGGCTCGTCGGCCTCCCGGCGGGCAGTGCCGAGGTAGAGGAGCGCAGCGCTCTCGGGACCGGTGCTGACCAGCCGCGACTCGCTGATCTCGTAGGACCGCCAGGGAGCAGCCTCTCCGAGGGAGGCGACCACGGTCGCGCGATCCATCACCGCTCCGTTGGCCAGCACCATGACTGCGTCATCGGTCATCATCCGTCCATAGAACTCATCACCGGTGCTGTCGCACAGTGAGTCCCAGCCCCGGCGCTCCAGCGTCAGCAGCTCCGCGTGCAGATCTGATTCGTCCATTCGACCCATCCTCACCAGTTGCCTTCGTCAGCTTGCCGTCCTTGCCCGACAGCTCGGTCGTGGCGGAGCCGGTTGGCGCCCACCTTGATCGGGTCCAGCAGCAGGAACTCCACGAACGCCCAACCCCACACGAACCCGACCATTCTCCAGCCGATGGGTTGCATGAGCACCCCGGTGAGCGCGATAACGGTCGCGAGGACCTGGGTACCGAGCACGGCAGCGAGCAGTACACCGGCGGGCCGGTGGGACCAGAAGGGCCCGCGCGTGCGGGCGAGGAACACGGTGAGGTGGCCGCTCACGGAGAGCTTGAGGTAGACGATCGTGCGCACCGTGTCGTCGCCGAGGTCCATCGGGCCGTGCGTCGTCCACACCATGAGGAAGGTGGACAGCACGCCCACCAGTCCCAGGGTCGCCGCCACCACGAGCACGCCGGTGAGGTCCCACCGTTCAGGCCGCTCCGACGGCACCACACGGTCGTAGGCGATCGACAGGATCGCGGCGTCGTTGAGGATGGCAAGCAGCACCACCTGGCTCGGGCTGACCGGGAAGAAGTCGAAGGCCACGATGGTGACCGTGACGAAGAGCACCACCCGGACGGTCTCGGTGATCCGGTAGACGGAGTAGTTCTGCATCCGCTGGAACACCTCACGGGCGCGGTGCACCGCCTCCACGATGGTGGACAGCCCGGGCGCGAGCAGCACGATGTCGGAGGCGGCACGAGCGGCGTCGGTGGCGCCCGAGACGGCGATCCCGGCGTCCGCGCGGCGCAGGGCCGGCGCGTCGTTCACGCCGTCGCCGGTCATCCCCACGATGTGGCCACGCTCCTGAAGTGCACGCACGATCCTGTACTTGTCCTCGGGAACGACCTCGGCGAAACCGTCGGCCGCCTCGACCCGCGAGGCCAGCTCGCGGCCGTCCTCGGTCGGCTCCCGCAGCGCAGCGACATCGAGCACCCGGTCCCCGAGGCCGATCTGCCTCGCGAGCTCCCGGGCGATCTCGCCCCGGTCGCCGGTGATCATCTTGACCGCCAGTCCGAGCCGCTGCGCCGCCCGCAGGGTGTCCGCCGAGTCCTCGCGTGGCGGGTCGTGCAGAGCGACGAGACCGACCACGCGCCAGCGGTCACCGGCGCGGCGGGCCACCGCGAGGGCGCGGTACCCGCGCTCGGCGAAGTCGCGGGTGGCGTCCTCCAAGCGCCGCTCGACGTCCCCGCCCCGGGTGAGGGCTGCGATCGCTTGAACCGCACCCTTGGCGACGTGGCGATGCTCCGTACCAGGTCCGACCGCGTGGGCCTCCGAGTACTTCCGGGTCGGGTCGAAGGGCTGCAGGTCCTCCAGGTGCCAGCCCCGCAGCCCGTCGTCGCCGAGCCGATCGAGAATGGCCTGGTCGATGGGATCGTCGGCGCCAGGCTCGGCGGTCAGAGCGGCATCACGCAGCACGTCGCGCTCGTCGCTGTCATCGGCCAGGACGACGACGTCGACCACGGTGAGCCGGTTGGCCGTGAGGGTCCCGGTCTTGTCCGAGCACAGCACGTCGACGCCGGCCATCTCCTCGACCGCTGGGAGGTGCCGCACCACCGCGTCGTGCCTGGCCAGCTGCCGCGCACCGACCGCCATCGTCACCGAGAGCACCGCGGGGAGGGCAACCGGGATCGAGGCGACCGTGACGACCAGCGCGAACTCCATGGTCTGCGCCCACCCCGCGCCGCGAAGCAGGGACACCACGACGATGACTGCCACGAGCGCCACGGCGAGGGCGATCAGGTACTTCCCGATGCGGACGACCGCCTGCTGGAAGTGGCTCGAGGGCGCCTGCTCGCCCGCGAGCTGCGCGGTGCGCCCGAACTGCGTGCGGGCGCCGGTGGCGAGCACTCGCAGCACCGGTGCGCCGCGGGTCACCGCCGAGCCGGTGAACACCCCGTCGCCCGACTGCTTGCCGACCGGCAACGACTCCCCGGTGAGCGCGGACTCGTCGGTCTCGCAGTCGCCTGAGACGATCTGCCCGTCCGCGGGCAGCACTTCTCCGCGCTGGACCCGCACCACGTCCCCAGGAACCACGTCGGCCGACGGGATCGTCCGCCACTCGCCGTCGCGCCGCACGCGTGCCTGCAGGGCGAGCTGGCCGCGCAGCGCCGCGATCGCGCTCTGTGCCTGGTGCTCCTCCCAGAACCCGACGGTGCCGTTGAGCAGCAGCACGGCGCCGATGATGGTCAGGTCGAGCCAGCGGCCCGTGGCAGCGGTCAGGACGATCGCCGCCTCGATCATCCAGGGGATCGGACCCCAGAAGTGGGAGGCCACCTCGAGCAGCAGGCTGCGGCGCTCTTCCTCGATGGTGTTGGGTCCGTATCGCTGCAGCCGCTGTCGGGCCTCATGGGCGGTCAGCCCGGCCTCGACCGGGTTGTGCCGGTCTGCGCTCCGGTCCGCCTCGGAGCGGACGTCACCTGAGGTGGACGAGCCCATGTGGCTCGGAACCGCGATCATCGGCCTGGGGCGCCTCCTTCGTCTCTCCTCGAACCTATTCCCGGGTGTGGCGTGCGCCAGGGGAGATGGTCACCGTCTCGCGCTCGGTCCGGTCGGGTGAGCGCGTCGACCGACACCTCCTCGGGACCGGCGCCGGCTCCCGCCGCGACAGAGGCACAGGACCTTTGCCCCTGACGATCGCGCACAGTCACCGATGACATGGACCATCGCCCGTCTCGTCGATCGGGTCGTCCATGGAGGTCGCCGTGCGCCGTACCACGTCCTTGCTCGCCTCAGGTGCCATGGTGGTCGGCGGCCTCGTCGGGTTCAGCTCGCTGGCCGAGGCCAGGCCGCCCACCTACGTCGGAGGCCTGGACCGGCCGGCCAGCGTCAAGCGTGACGTGCACGGACTCGCGCACATCTCCGCCTCGTCGCTCCACGATGCGCTCTACCTCAACGGGTGGGTGCACGCGCAGGACCGGCTTTTCCAGATGGACGTGACGCGTCGGCAGGCCAGCGGCACCCTCGCCGAGCTGCTGGGCAAGGGCGCGCTGCCCTCCGACGTCCAGGCGCGCACGATCGGCCTGCGCCGCGCGGCCGAGCGCACCTGGCAGGCGGCGCCCGGCGACCTCAAGGCGAAGCTGGAGGCGTACGCCGACGGGGTGAACGCCTACGTGGCGCGCCACCCCCTCCCCCGGGAGTACGACGACCTGGGCCTGACCTCCTTCGCGTCCTGGACCCCGCTGGACTCGCTCACCGTCGGGAAGGCCCTCGCGTTCGGGCTGTCCTTCGACTCCGACATCGGCAACACCGTGCTGCTGCAGTCCTACGTCGCGGCGCTCGGTCAGGAGCGCGGCTACGCGCTGTTCAGCCAGGACGTGATGCGCTCGCAGCCGTTCAGCAGCGCCGCCACCGTGCCCGACGCCACGGCGACCGGCAGCCCCAGGAAGCACCACCCGCACGTCACCGCGCCGCAGCGCGCTCGGCTGGCCAAGGCGGCGCGACTGGGACGTGCCTATACGGCCCGCACCAAGGGGCTCACGCCGTTCGCCCACCGCGCCGAGCCCGGCAGCCAGGGCTCCAACGAGTGGGCGGTCTCCGGCCGGCACACCCGCAACGGCCGGCCGATCGTGGCCAACGACCCCCACCTCGGTCTCGACCAGCCCTCGACGTTCTACCCGGTCGGCCTGCGGGCCCCCGGACTGGACGTGGTCGGTGAGGGCTTCGCCGGGGCACCCGGCGTGATCGTCGGCCACAACCGCGACATCGCCTGGGGCGCCACGGTCAACCCGATGGACGTCACCGACACCTTCCTGGAGAAGGTGGTCCCGGACGGGACGTCGCCCAGCGGGCTCTCCACGGTGTACCGCGGACAGCTCGAGCACGTGGTGCCGATCCCCGAGAGCTTCCGCTACAACAGCGGCGGCTCGCTCACCACCGCGACCGCCGCGGACGGTGTGCCGCCGGCGACGCTCGTCGTGCCGCGGCGCAACAACGGGCCCATCGTCCAGCTCGACCTGGCCGGACAGTCGGCCCTGAGCGTCCAGTACACCGGCTTCAGCGCGACGTTCGAGCTCGCCACGTTCCTGACCTGGGACCAGGCGCGCAACCTCGACGACTTCCGCAAGGGACTGGAGACCTTCGACGTCGGCTCGCAGAACTGGGCCTACGCCGACCGGCGCGGCAACATCGCCTACTTCACCAGCGCGGAGATGCCCGTGCGCGAGGACCTGCAGGCGATGACCGTGGACGGGCTGCCGCCGTGGTTCGTCCGCAACGGTCAGGGCGGCAACGAGTGGCTGCCGGTGCAGCACCCGCAGCCGGGCCAGGCCCTGCCGTACGAGATCTACCCGGCCGCCGAGATGCCCCACGTCGTCAACCCGTCCGCCGGGTGGTTCGTGAACGCCAACAACGACCCGATCGGCTCGGTGCTGGACAACGACCCGCTCAACCAGGTGCGGCCGGGCGGTGGGATCTACTACCTCAACGCCGGGTACGACGGGTTCCGCGCCGGACGCATCACCGAGATGATCCGGTCCGAGCTCGCCCACGGGGGGCGGGTGTCCACCCGTGACATCGAAGCGATGCAGGCCGACACCACACTGATCGACGCGGAGTACTTCGTGCCGTGGATCCTGCGCGCCTACCACGCCGCGCGCGCCAGCACGGTCCCCGAGCTCGCCGCCCTCGCGGCCGACCCCGCGGTCACCGAAGCGGTGAACCGGCTGCGCAGCTGGGACCACACCACGCCCACCGGAGTGCCGCAGGGCTACGACGCCTCCGACCGCAACGGCCACCTCCGTCGGCCGTCGCGCGCGGAGGTCGCCCGCAGCATCGCGGCGACGATCTACGCCGCCTGGCGCTCACGCGCGATCACCGGCATCATCGACGCGCCGCTGGGTCCGCTGCCCAAGCCGAGCGGCGCCGCGGCGGTCACGGCGCTGCGGCACCTGCTCGACACGTGGGAGGCCGGCCACGGCCGCGGCGCATCCGGCATCGACTTCTTCGCCGTCCCGGGCGTCGACGACGCGGGTGCCGCCCGCGACATCCGTCTGCTGACAGCGCTCTCCTCGGGACTGAGCATGCTGGCCGGACCCGCCTTCGACGCCGCGTTCCACGGCTCGACGAACCAGTCCGACTACCGCTGGGGTCTGCTGCACCGACTCACCCTGCGGCACCCGCTCGGCGGTCCCTACAGCGTGCCCACCGGCTTCGGCGCGTTCCCGGCACCGCTGGACGGGCTCACCGGCATCCCGGTGGACGGCGGGTTCGGCACCGTCGACGCGGCCGCGCACAACGTGCGCGCCTCGGGCAGCGACGGCTTCGTGTTCGGCAGCGGGCCGGCCCGCCGCTTCGTCGCCACCCCGACCTGGTGGCAGATGAGGGCGGAGTCCGCGCTGCCCGGCGGCACGAGTGCTGACCCGGGGAGCCGTTTCTACCTCAACCTGCTGCGTCCCTACCTCACCAACGACTACTACCCCGCCAGGCTCGCGAGGCGGTGACGGCGGGGTGCCTGCCCGCACCTCGCCCTGACGTGCTGATCAGCAGAGCTCGCTGCATCTCGACAGACTGATCGGCAGCGAAACGGGTACCGTCGCGACATGCCCCGACCCGACGACGAGCAGCGCGCGCCGGACCCGGTCCACGGCGAGGCGGAGCCGGGCCGCGACGAGACGAGCACGGCCTCGGCCTACGCTCCGCCGCCGCAGCAGAGCTCGGTGTGGCGCAGCCCCTTCCTCATCGGCGTGCTCCTCGTCGTCGCTGTCGCCCTCGTCGTGTTCGCGGTCGGCCTGGCGACCTGAGGCCGCTCTGGCACGCCGGCGGCGCCGTACCGTACCGCCACGTCGGTCCCGACCCACGGCCGACGAGCCAGGACTGCCTCAGCGCTGTCCGAACTTCCGCCGGTAGGCCCCCGGCCCCAGGCGGTTGGTCCGGCGGAACAGGCTCCGGAAGTACGCCGTGTTGAGGTAGCCGACCGCGAACCCGACCTCGTCGACCGGCAGGGTCGTGCGCTCGAGCAGTCGGCGGGCCTCGCGGATGCGCAGCTGTTGGACGTAGCCGATCGGTGAGTGCCCGGTCGCAGCACGGAAGCGTCGCTCGAGGGTGCGCCGGCTGACGCCTGAGCGGGCGTCCATCTCGTCGACCGGGTGTGGGGTCGCGAACGACTCCTCGAGCCAGTCCTGCAGCTCCGCCACCATGCCGTCGCGGTGATGCCGGTCGGGACTGAACTCCAGGTAGGGCGCCTGCCCGGAGCCGTGCCACTCCAGCATGAGCATGCGCGCCAGGGCGAGCGCGGCCGACGGGCCGACGTACCGGGTGACCAGGTGCAGGGCCAGGTCGTGCCACGAGGTGACGCCCCCGGTCATCACCAGGTCGTCGCGGTCCCCCTCGACGATCAGCGTCTCCTCGGGGCGGACGCGGACGGCGGGCCGGGCGGCGCGCAGCGTGTCGGCGAACGCCCAGTGGATGGTCGCCTCCCGGCCGTCCAGCAGACCGGTCTCGGCCAGGAGCAGCGCGCCGGTGCACACCGACGCCACGACCGTCCCCTGCTCGTGCACCGACCGCAGCCACGTCACGGCCTCCCGATGGCGTCCGGCTGTCCACGAGGGCCCGTGGACCGCCATCAGGGGCACGATCGCGACCTCGGTCCGGGTGACCTCCGACAGCGTGCAGGTCGGGTCCAGGCGAAGGCCCGACGTGGGGACCGTGGGCAGAAGGCCGGCGGCGGCGATCTGCACGTCGAACGGATGCCGGGGCAGATCCGGCTCGAACTCAGCGAGAAGGGGGAACGACGTCAGGGCCTCGTAGAGCCCGCTGAGGGGAGCCACCTGCGTCTCTGCGGTCAGCAGCATCGTGACGCTCACCGGCGTCGTTGCGGGTCGAGTCATCGCGGTCCTGCCGCAAACGGAACGGTTGTCGTCGATTCTGGCACTGAGATCAAGCCGCTCCTCCGCCTAACGTCGGAAGCGACCGACAACCGAACGAGGAGGCACTGATGACCACGATGCTGAACGGCTGGGACGTCGACGCAGTGACCGAGGCGGTGGCGCAGGTCCAGGAGCAGCCCGAAGCCGGGCTGATCACCTGGCGCGGACGCACCGTGTGGGACGGCGGCTTCGGGCTGGACGTCCACACCCGCCAGATCGAGCAGCTGGGCGAGACGTGGGAACGGCACTTCACACTGCGAGGCGACCATCCGCAGGAGCTGTTGGGCAACAACACCGGCGCCACCGCGATCGAGACGGCCCTCGCTGCGCTGGGGGCATGCATGACCGGGACCTTCGCGGTCCAGGCGACCGCCCGCGGTGTGGAGATCGACGGCCTGGAGGTGGATCTCGAGTGCACCATCGACCTCAACGGCTTCTTCGGACTCCAGCCGATCCCGCCCGGACTCCGAGACGTGAGGCTGACCTACCGGGTCGAGTCCGACGCCGACGACGAGACGCTCCGCGAGATCCTCGACGCCACGCGCAGGCTGTCGCCGGTCCATGACACGTTCACCAGGCCCGTCCCCGTCGAGGCCGGCCTCGTGTCCCACGAGACCACCGGCCCGTGACCGGACCTGACCCCAGGAGGAGACGATGACAGACCTGAAGCCAACACCTTCGTCGGTGGTCGAGGAGCTCAACGTCGCATGGAGCGCCCACGACCTCGACGCCGCACTCGCGCTCCTGACCGAGGACTGCCTGTTCGACGCGACGTCCCCCGCGCCCGACGGTGCGCAGCTCGTCGGCCGCTCGGCGATCGCGGCAGCGTGGGCGCCGCTCTTCTCTGATCCCGACGCCGTGTTCACCGTGGAGGACAGTCGTGCTGGCGAGGACCACGTCGTGCAGCAGTGGCGCTACGACTGGGCCGACGGACACGTGCGCGGGATCGACCTCTTCCGCGTCAGGGACGGCCTCATCGCCGCGAAGCTGTCCTACGTGAAGGGCTGAGCGGACCCGGGCGTGACGGGCCTCGCCTCGAGGACCACCTGCACCGGCAGGGTCGGCGCGAGACCGTGCGCGGGTGCGGCTACCGCAGCCACTGGTAGCCCGGGTCCCCCGGTCCGGGCGGGTCGGGCGTCGTACCCGCCGGCACGGCATCGACGTCGAGCTCGTCGGCCGAGAGGTCGACCACGGCGCCTTCGTGCCGGATGGCGCGGGAGAACAGTGCAAGGGTGGGCACGAGCAGGAGCGCTCCGCCGGCCAGCGCGGTCCGGACTCCAGCCCGGGTGCCGACGACACCGAGCGCGGGCCCTCCGGTCCACTCCCCCAGGCTGCCGGCGATGCTCGTGAGCGACAGGACCGTCGCCCGCACCGACGAATCGGTGATCGACTGGTTGAGCCAGGTCCGCAGCGGAGGCGCAGCGAGGTCGCGCGCGACGGCAGTGACGAGGTATGCCGCGACGGCGAGCCAGAGGGATCCGGCCAGGGCGAAGACCAGCGCCGCCGCCGTGAGCACGACGTACAGCGGCAGCAGGAGTCTCGCGAGTCGCTGGCCCTGGAGACGCTCGACCCGGGTCACCACCGGGGCCGCCACCGCGAGAGCGAGCACCAGCGTGGCTGCACCGAGCACCCCGAACCAGGCGACGGCGCCGAGGCCGGCCAGGTCGGGCAGGCCGACGTCGAGCAGCAGGTGCGCCTCCCACAGCCTGTCGAAGCTCTCCTCGAAGGCTCCGACGAGCACGAAGATCGCGACGAGGAGCAGCAGCACGGGGCTCGCACGCACGACGCGCGTCCCTTCCCTCACGGTGTGCACCAGGTCTCGTGCGGCGCGCAGGTCGAGGTGGTCGGCTCGGTCGAAGGACCCCTCGGGCATCGCGACGACCAGGAAGACCGACAGCGAGACTGCTGTCGCCCCTGCGCCGACGAGGGGCAGGCCGAGGTCGATCTGGGCCAGGCCGACGGCGGCCCCGATGCCCAGGAGGCCGGTGGCTCGGGCGACCTGGGCGCCGCGCTGGTAGGCCCGGCCCAGCTGCGCGGGCCCCAGCTCGTCGGCGAGCCATGCGTCCTCGGCACCGCTGCGGAAGGTCCAGCCGAACCCCCACAGGGCCATGCCGGCGATGACCCATCCGACCACGGGCGCCAGTCCGATCAGGATCATGGCGGAACCCGAGACGACGCACGAGATCACGACCGCGAGCCTGCGCGAGCGAATGTCGGCGACCACCGCCGTGGGGATCTCGAAGAGGAAGTAGGCCAGCTCGAGAGCCGTCCCCGCCAGCACCAGCTGCAGCGGGGTCATCTCGACGGTGCGGACGAAGTACACCGCGGCGGTGGTCCAGGAGAGCGTGCCCACGAACCCCCAGGTCCCGCGGTAGACCATCCAGACGAGGAGAGCCCGGCGACGACCGTCACTCGTCGCCGGTGGACCACCGGGACCGGCGCTCATCGCGGAGCGCGTCCCGCGTGCGTCGGGCTCGGGCGACCCGACGTCAAGCGACGACCGCGGTCATCCGGATCGAGACCAGCAGTCCCGGGACCTGCGGTCCGAGCCTGGCGGCATAGCGGGTCGGTGGATCCGTGGGGAACCACCGGGCGTACTCCTCGTTCATCCCGGCGAAGTCGTCCGGGTCGCTGAGCAGGACCCCGACCTCCACGACGTCGTCGAGACCCGCCCCGCCCGCGTGCAGGATCGCCTCGCAGTTGGCCAGGGCCTGGCGGGTCTGGGCTCGGATCGCCTCGCCGGCGAGGTCGCCGGTGGCGGGGTCGACACCGGTCGTCCCCGAGACGAACACCTGCGACCCGGCCCTGACCCCCTGGCTGTAGAGCGGCGAGCTCGGTGCGTGGGGCGTGGTGATCGTCTGGCGCGGCATGGGTTCTCCTCGGTCGATGTCCCATGAGAGCAGGCGCACCGCTGTCAGTCGAGTCCGATCCAGGCCACGACCGGCCGGTGGTCGGAGAAGTACCCCCGGCGCACCGACTCGCGCCGGAAGTGCTCGGCTGCGTCCCGTGGCACGAAGACGTAGTCGATTCGTCGCTTGGACCGCGGGTGGCTGTAGGGGCGCTTCGCGACCCCCATCGACTCCCAGTTCGACACCGCCCACTCCCCGACCCGGGACTCCACGAAGCCCGGCAGCAACGTCCGCTGGTCGGCGACGTAGTCCCAGTTCAGGTCACCCAGGAGCACCGCCCACCGCGTCCGGTCGGGGTCGCCCGCCCGCTCCGCCAGGACGCGGTCCAGTGCCCGGAAGTGGATCCGGGCCCGGTCGGCGTTGAGGTTGTCGTAGGGACGGCCCGGGGCGCGGTCGTCCCACCTCTCCACGTGCTGGTTGGTGTGGGTGTCGAAGACCGTCAGGACGTGGCTCGGGTCGGCCAGCGGCCGTAGCCGCACCGTGAGCAGCCACCGGGACGGGAAGATGGTGCTCTCGCCTGCGGTGGACAGCGACCCGTCGTGCATCGCGGTGTAGGCGTAGTCGACCAGCTCGAACTCGCTCGAGCGCCACGACACCGCGAGGTCGTGGGCCTTGGTCGGGGTCCGCATGTCGTGGACCGTGGTCCACCCCGGCAGGTCCTCGTAGACGCTCGCGTTCACGTCGGTCTCCTGCCACCCGATGACGTCCAAGCCGCCGATGGCGAGCAGCCTGGTCACGTCGGCCCGGGCCTGCGGGAGCGTCAGGCACACGCACACGTTGAAGGACGCCACGCCGAAGGAGGCGACGGTGCCCGTGGCGTCCGACCACTTCGCGCCCGTGCCGTGGGCGACCTGGCCCGCCGAGAGCCGGTCCGATGCCGTGATCGCCGCACCCGCCGGACCGGCACCCACCCATGCTCCGCCGAGCAGCAGCGTGGCGGTCATCGCCGCCGCCACGGCGGCGCGACCGGCCCGTTGCGAACGGCACCGTCGGTCAGCACGGTCGGACAGGACTCGACGACGGACACGTGTCCCCCCGATGCGCATGTTCCCCCAGTCACGCGAGGCACCACCGGGTCACGGAACCCGTGCCGCGGACGCCCCAGATCGCCTCGCTGAGGCAGGCTAGCGGCCGGCGCCGGCGGCTCGGGCCTCTCTGCGGTTATTGCTGTCGACACCACCCGTCCCCGATCCGGGCGACCGCTCGGAACGGGCCGGGGCCCGCCGCCTCAGCCGATCGTGGCCAGGGCAGCCCCAGTCGTTGCTCGCGCCGTCCGTGTCCGCCCACTCCGGAGGCAGGTGCTCGCGCGAAGGCAGCAGCCGGTGGCGTTCCTCGGCGGTGGCACCGTAGGCGCGTCACACCTCCGCACGGAGGGTCTCCTCACCAGCACCTCTGCGCGCGTCAGCGAGCACCGGGCAGGGCCGCGACGGGGTGAGCGAGGCGACATCGTCCCGGCGACTGCGCTGGTGGCCCTGGGGTACACCTCTCTGGTGACATATCAACCACCTTGGACCGCGTCAGGAGCAGGCGCGTGAGAGCCGATGCCCTGTATGTCGTGGTGGGGCTCAGCCTGCTGCTCGCGATCGTCCTGCCGGTCATGCTCGAGCGCTGGGCCGTCTCGTCACCGATGGTGCTGGTCGCCATCGGCTTCGCCCTCGGCCTGACTCCGCTGCTCGACGGGGTCCCACTCCATCCGTCGGACAACCGGGCGCTGGTCGAGCACGTCACCGAGTTCGCGGTCATCGTCGCGCTGATGGGGGTCGGGCTCGCCCTGGACCGCCCGCTGCGCCTGCGTCGGTGGGCATCGTGGTCGTCGTGGGGCCCCACCTGGCGGATGCTGGGGATCGCCATGCCGCTGTGCATCGCTGCCGTGACGCTCCTGGGCACGTGGCTCGGGATCGGCCTCGCCTCCGCGCTCCTGCTGGCGGCCGCGCTCGCCCCGACCGATCCCGTCCTGGCCTCGGACGTCCAGGTGGCGGGCCCACGAACGGGCGACGTGGAGGTCGACGAGCCCGACGACGTCCGCTTCACGCTCACCAGCGAAGCGGGCCTCAACGACGGCCTGGCCTTCCCCTTCGTCTACGGCGCGATCCTGCTCGCGGCCAGCCGCGACGGGAGGTTCCCCTGGTGGGAGTGGATCTCCTGGTACGCCGTGGGGAAGGTCGCGATCGGGCTCGTCGCGGGAATGGTGGTCGGCCGGGTGCTGGCCCACGTCGCCTTCCGCGCGAGAAGCCGGTCGTTGCGGGTGGCGGAGCGAGGCGAGTCGCTCACCGCGCTGGCCTCGCTGATCACGGCCTACGGGCTGGCGGAGGTCGCGGGCGGCTACGGCTTCCTTGCCGTCTTCGTGACCGCGATGACCTTCCGTTCCTCCGAGCGGCACCACGCCTACCACGCCGCGATGCACGAGGTCACCGAGCGGCTCGAACGGCTGCTCACCCTCGTGCTGCTCCTGGCCCTGGGCCTGGCCCTGAGCAGGGGGCTGCTGGAGGACCTCGACTGGCGCAGTGCGGTCATCGGTCTCACCCTCGTCCTCGTCATCCGGCCCGTCAGCGGGCTGCTCGCCCTGGCCGGCACCCGGTCCCGGCTGGACCGGGGGCAACGGGGCGTGGTCGCGTTCTTCGGGGTCCGCGGCGTCGGGTCCGCCTACTACCTCGCCTACGCGATCGGCGAGGAACCCACCTTGGGCTCGGACTGGCTGTGGTCGACCGCGGCCTTCACCGTGACCGCCTCGGTGCTCGTCCACGGCGTGCTGGCCACGCCGGTGCTCCGCCGCGTCGACGCGCGCACGCAGGCGCTGGGCTGAGGCCGAGCCTCGTCCCCGAACCGGTCACGCGCACCGACTCGGGCAACCCGTCGAGCTCGACCACGAGCCGGCTGGGAGACCCCGTGTGGTGACCCTGGGACAGCGTCCATCAGCGGCTGCAACGTCTCGGACCCGAACGGACTGGATGGCGTGCGCAGGTGGGGGTCAGGGTCGCGGTCGTCCCCGCCGCAGTGCGGCCGGTCTGCGATCGACACCCTCGCTCTCGTCGCGCCACACGGCATGGCCCTGCCGGCGTGGGTCCAGGCTCCTCAGGCGTCCTGACGCTTCCCGGTCACGGCGCTGACAAGGGCCCCGGCGGCGCGAGCAGCCGGCTCACCTCGCGGGCGATCTCGACGTCCTCCGCCGCGGTCACCACGACGACCGGCGTGGTCGCCCCGGCTGCGCTGACCACGGCGTCGGCGCTCGTGGCGGCGTTGAGCTCCGAGTCGACCGAGACCCCGAAGGCGCCGAGCCGGGCGGCCACGTCGCGCCGCAGCAGGGCTGAGTGCTCGCCGACCCCACCGGTCATCACCAGGGCATCCATCCCACCGGCGCTCGCGACCATCGCGCCGATGTCGCGGACCAGGCGGTGCACGTAGACGTCGTAGGCGAGCGTGGCGGCCTCGTCGCCCGCCTCACGCCGATCCAGCACGTCGCGCAGGTCGCCACCGGTCCCGGAGAGACCCTTGAGCCCGGAGTCGTGCTCCAGCGCGGAGGAGAGCTGGTCCACCGACAGACCGCCGTGCCGCAGCAGCCACACCAGCAGCCCTGGGTCGACCGATCCCGGGCGGGTGCCCATCACCAGCCCGTCGGTGGGCGTGAACCCCATCGTGGTGTCCACCGACCGGCCGCCCACGACGGCAGCCAGGGACGCGCCGCTGCCGAGGTGGCAGGACACGAGGCGCAGCCCCTCGAGCGGTCGGTCCAGGAGCTCGGCCGCCCGGCGTACGGCGTAGGCGTGGCTCAGCCCGTGGAAGCCGTAGCGCCGGAGCCCCCACCGCTGGTTCCACTCGCGGGGCAGCGCGAACGTCCGCGCAGCCGCCGGCATCGCGGCGTGGAAGGAGGTGTCGAGGCAGACCACCTCGGGCCGGTCGCCCGCCACCTCGCGGGCCGCGCGGATCCCGGCGATCCCGCGCGGGTTGTGCAGCGGCGCCAGGTCGACCACGGAGTCGAGGTAGTCCAGCACCGCGTCGTCGACCACGGCGGCCTCGGTGAGCCGGGGACCGCCGTGCACGATGCGGTGGCCGACCGCCTCCACGTCCCCGGACTCGTCGAGGAACGCGCGCAACGGCTCGAGGTGCGCCTCCCCCTCCCACCGCTCGACGGTCGCGCTCCTCACCCGCGAGCCGGCCTCGAGCACGGACAGCTTGAGGCTGCTCGAGCCCGCGTTGACGACCAGGACGCGCACGCTCAGCCCTCCGGCGCGTTGCGGCTCGGCGCCTCGGTCTCGCGCACCGGACCCGACGCGGGCTGCCACTGCCAGTCGCGCACCTCCGGCAGGTCCTCGCCGTGGGTGCGGACGTAGATGCGGTGCTCGATCAGCTTGTTCTTCAGCTCCTCGCGGACGGGGCCGGCGATCCCCTGCAGGCGGGGCACCCGGTCGATCACGTCCATCGCCAGGTTGAACCGGTCGAGCTGGTTCATCACCGTCATGTCGAAGGGCGTCGTGGTGGTGCCCTCCTCGATGTAGCCGCGCACGTGGAGGTTCGCGTGGTTGGTGCGGCGGTAGGTCAGCCGGTGGATCAGCCACGGGTAGCCGTGGTAGGCGAAGATCACCGGCTTGTCGCGGGTGAACAGCGAGTCGAAGTCCGCCGCCGAGAGGCCGTGCGGGTGCTCGCGCTCGTCCTGCAGGCGCATCAGGTCGACCACGTTGACCACCCGGATGCGCAGGTCGGGAAAGTGCTCGCGCAGGATCGAGACGGCCGCGAGGGTCTCCATCGTCGGCACGTCCCCGGCGCAGCCCATCACCACGTCGGGCGGGTGGCCCGGCTCCACGCTCTCGGTGCCCGCCCAGTCCCAGATGCCGATGCCCTTGGTGGCGTGGACGATCGCCTCGTCCATCGAGAGGTACTGCAGGCTGGGCTGCTTGCCCGCCACCACGACGTTGACGTACTGCCGGCTGCGCAGGCAGTGGTCGGCCACCGACAGCAAGGTGTTGGCGTCTGGCGGCAGGTAGACCCGGACGACCTCGGCCTTCTTGTTGACCACGTGGTCGATGAACCCCGGGTCCTGGTGGGAGAAGCCGTTGTGGTCCTGGCGCCACACGTGCGAGGTGAGCAGGTAGTTCAGGGACGCGATCGGACGACGCCACGGGATCTCGTCGGTCGTCTTGAGCCACTTGGCGTGCTGGTTGAACATCGAGTCGATGATGTGGATGAACGCCTCGTAGCAGGAGAAGAGGCCGTGCCGCCCGGTCAGCAGGTAGCCCTCGAGCCAGCCCTCACAGGTGTGCTCGGACAGGATCTCCATCACGCGCCCGTCGACGGCCAGGTGGTCGTCGTAGGACTCGGTCCTGGCGTTCCAGGTCCGATCGGTCACCTCCAGCACGTCCTGCAGCCGGTTGGAGGCGTGCTCGTCGGGTGCGAAGAGGCGGAAGCTGTCCATGTTGGCCGCCATCACGTCGCGCAGGAAGCTGCCGAGCACCCGGGTCGCCTCGACCGCGCCCGTGCCGGGTGCGTCGAGCGGCACCGCGTAGTCGCGGAAGTCCGGCAGCCGCAGGTCGCGCAGGAGCTCGCCCCCGTTGGCGTGCGGGTTGGCGCTCATCCGGCGGGGGCCGGCCGGGTGCCGCGTGGCGACCTCGGCCACGGGCGCGCCGTCCTTGCCGAACAGCTCGTCGGGGCGATAGCTGCGCAGCCACTGCTCGAGCACCGCGCGGTGGTCGTCGTCGGACCTCGCGTTGGCGAACGGGACCTGGTGGGACCGCCACGAGCCCTCCACCCGCTTGCCGTCGACCTCCTTGGGCCCGGTCCACCCCTTCGGCGTGCGCAGCACGATCATCGGCCAGGGGCGTCGCGCGACGGGTTGCCGGCGAGCGGTCCGGGCCTCGTGCTGGATGTCGCGGATCTCCTCCAGGCAGTGGTCCAGGGTGGCGGCGAGCGCCTGGTGCATCGCGTCGGGGTCGGAGCCCTCCACGACGTACGGCGTGTGGCCGTAGCCGCGCAGCAGGCTGTCCAGCTCGTCCTCGCCGATCCGCGCGAGCACCGTGGGGTTGGCGATCTTGTAGCCGTTGAGGTGCAGGATCGGCAGCACCGCCCCGTCGCGGCGCGGGTCGATGAACTTGGTGCTGTGCCAGCTCGTCGCCAGCGGGCCGGTCTCGGCCTCGCCGTCGCCGACGATCGCCGCCACGAGAAGGTCGGGGTTGTCGAAGGCGGCGCCGTAGGCGTGCGAGAGGGAGTAGCCGAGCTCGCCACCCTCGTGGATCGACCCGGGCGTCTCGGGGGCCACGTGGCTCGGGATCCCCCCGGGGAAAGAGAACTGGCGGAACAGCTTGCGCATCCCGTCCTCGTCGTAGGAGATGTCGGGATAGACCTCGCTGTAGGTGCCTTCGAGCCAGGCGGACGCGACCAGGCCGGGACCGCCGTGCCCCGGACCGATCACGTAGATCATGTCGAGGTCGCGCTGGGAGATGACCCGGTTGAGGTGGGCGTAGACGAAGTTGAGCCCGGGCGTGGTGCCCCAGTGCCCGAGCAGCCGCGGCTTGACGTGCTCGGGGAGCAGCGGCTCACGCAGCAGCGGGTTGTCCATGAGGTAGATCTGGCCCACCGACAGGTAGTTCGCGGCCCGCCACCACGCGTCGATGCCGCTCAGCTCGGCCCGTCGCAGTGGACGCCCCGTCACCGTGCTCGACGTGCGTTGCCTCGATGCCATCAGATGCTCTCCTCGCCTCGGACTGTCCCTCAGGTCGGCTGGTACCCATCGCCCGACGATCGGCACGGCGCCTCGTCGACTCGACCCTACGGCTCCGTCGGCCACCGACGTCGTGTCGCCGAACATCCGTGACGGTGCGGGCCAGCTGGGCATCGGGCATGCCAGCGCGGCGAGGAGACGCGGCGCTGGTTCGTGGAGGCACTCGACTCGATGCTGCGCGGGCGATCCTGACCCGTTCCGCTTGACGCGTTCGAACATGTGTTCGATCCTGGAGGGGTGTCCAGCCTCCCCTCCTCTGAGCTCGACCCGAGGCGCGCGGTCGTCGAGCAGCTGCGCGAGCGGGTGGCGGCCATGGAGCGCGGGACCGCCGTCGAGCCTGTCCCCACCCTGCCCGGCCTCGCCGACATCCTGCCACTGCACGCGGGCGCGACGTACGCCGTCGACTCGGCCTCGCTCGCCCTCGCCCTGGCCGCGGGCGCGTCCCAGGCAGGTGAGTGGGTCGGGTTCGCCGGCTGTCCCGACTTCGGCGCCGAGGCTGCGGCAGAGCTGGGCGTCGAGCTCTCGCGGACGGTGCTGGTGCCGGACCCGGGCGAGCACTGGCTGGAGGTGACCGCGGCGCTGGTCGACGTGCTCCGCGTCGTGGTGCTGCGGCCGCCGGTGACGGTCGACGAGCGCACCGCGGGCCTGCTCGACTCGCGGCTGCGCACCCGTTCGGCGGTGCTCGTGGTCCAGGGCCAGTGGCCGCGGGTCACCGCCCGGTTGAGCACCCAGCAGACCGCCTGGCGCGGTCCCGGCTCCGGCGCGGGTCAGCTCGAGGAGCGGCGAGCGCGGGTCGCTCTCCACCGGGGGGCGCGTCCCGCGCAGCACGCGGACCTGTCCTGGCCCGGCGTCCACCGGGTCGACCGGCCCGTGCGCGGGGTCCTCCGGGTGTCCGGATGAGGGTGATGGTGGTGTGGTGCCCCGACTGGTCGGTGGTCGCCGCGCTCGAGGAGGCCGAGGAGTCGCCCCGCTCCGCCGCGGCGGTGCTGCACGCCAACGTCGTCGAGGTGTGCAACGGGCCGGCCCGGTCGGAGGGGGTGCGCCGCGGCATGCGTCGCCGCGACGCCCAGGCCGCCTGCCCGGAGCTGCTGCTGCTGCCGGCCAACCCCGACCGCGACGCCCGCGCTTTCGAGCCGGTCCTGGCCGTCGTCGAGGACCTGCGCCCCGGCGTGGCCGCCCTGCGGCCGGGGATGCTCGCCGTCCGAGCGCCCGGCAGCTGGTACGGCTCCGAGACCGCGGCCGCCGCGACGGTGTCGCAGTCCCTGGTCGACACCGGGGTCTGGGACGTGCGCCTCGGCATCGCCGACGACCTCTTCACCGCCGAGCGGGCGGCCCGCAGCGCGCAGGTGCAGTCGTGGACGGTGGTGTCCGAAGGCGGCTCGGCCGGTTTCCTGCGCGACGTGCCCGTCGAGGTGCTCCAGGACGACGGGCCACGGGGCCGGGAGCTGGTCGGGCTGCTGCAGCGCCTCGGGCTGCGGTCGTTGGGTGACCTCGCCGACCTGCCCGGCGACGCCGTCGAGCACCGGCTGGGCGCCCACGGCGCCGCCGTACGCCGACGAGCCCGCGGTGAGGACCGCGAGCTGTTCGCCGCCCGCACCCCGCCCCCGGAGCTCGACGCCCACGTGTGGTTCGAGCCGCCACTGGACTCCGTCGAGGCGATCACCTTCAGCGTGCGCACGACCGCCGAGCGGTTCGTCGCACAGCTGGCCCGCCGGCAGCTCGTCGCCACCGGTGTGCGCATCGAGGCCGAGGCCGACGGTGTCGTGTGCTCCTCGCGTGCCTGGTTGCACCCGCGCCACTTCGGCGCCCGCGACCTGGTCGACCGCGTGCACTGGCAGCTGCAGTCCGCCGAGGTCGGCGGCGCGCTGCGGGCGCGCAAGGACTCCGGAGCGGTGCGCGCCCCGATCGAGCGGATCCGGTTCCTGCCCGAGGTGGTCGAGCCCGCGGCCGCCCACGGTGAGGCGCTGTGGGGCGGTGCGTCGGACGACCTGGTCGAGCGCGGTGTCGCGCGAGTGCAGGGCATGCTCGGCTTCGACGCCGTACGCCGGCCGGTGCTGCAGGGCGGCCGCAGCCCCGCGGCGCGACAGGCGCTGGTGCCGTGGGGCGAGCGGGCGGTCGACCTGCGTCCACTCGACCGACCCTGGCCGGGCCGGGTGCCCGGACCGGCCCCGGTGCGCGTCTTCGCGCGTCCCCCGACCGCCGAGGTCGTCGACGACGCCGGGCGGGAGGTGGACCTCACCGACCGTGGGGTGGTGACCGGCGAGCCCCGGCGCTTCCGGGTCGGCAGCGACGCCCTGCCGTGGCAGCCGGTGACCGCGTGGGCAGGCCCGTGGCCCACCGACGAGAGCTGGTGGTCCGGGGGTGCCGGGCGGTCGGCCCGGTTCCAGGTCGTCGGCGCCGACGGGCGCGCCTGGCTGCTGCTGCGCGCTCCCGACGGCTGGACCCTGGAGGCGGCCTATGACTAGGGCTCTCGGCAGGCTCGACCACCGGCGGCGGGCCTGATGGGCTGGAACAACCCCGCGATGCGCTGGGCCGAGCTGGAGCGCCGGCTCAGCGGCCTGCCGGGGGCAGACGACGCACCGGTCTCGCGGCGCAAGCGTGCCTCGACCACGGCGAGGCCGATCGAGCGGCCCGAAGCGGTCACGCCCTACGCCGAGCTGCACTGCCACAGCCACTTCAGCTTCCTCGACGGCGCGAGCTCCCCCGCCGAGCTGGTCGAGGAGGCCGTGCGGCTGGGTCTGCACGCCCTCGCCGTCACCGACCATGACGGCTTCTACGGCGCCCCGATGCTGGCCGAGGCCGCAGCCGCCTACGGCCTGTCCACGGTCTTCGGTGCCGAGCTGTCCCTCGGTCTGACCGCTCCGCAGAACGGCGTCCCCGACCCCGAGGGCAGTCACCTGCTGGTGCTGGCACGAGGTGTCGAGGGCTACCACCGGCTCGCCGCGGCGATGACCGACGCGCACCTGCGCGGTGACGAGAAGGGGCGCCCGGTCTACGACCTCCACGACCTGGCCGACCGAGGACGCGGGCACTGGGTGGTGCTCACCGGCTGTCGCAAGGGCACCGTCCCGCAGGCGCTGGCGACCGAGGGCGAGTCGGCCGCGGCCGAGGCGCTCGACCGGCTCACCGCGCTGTTCGGGCTCGAGCACGTCCTCGTCGAGCTGTCCCCCCGCCCGGGTGCGAGCGCCACCAATGCCCGGCTCGCGGGCCTGGCGGCCGTCCACGGGCTCGACGTCGTGGCCGCGGGCAACGTCCACCACGCCACCCCCCAGCGGCACCGGCTCGCTTCCGCGATGGCGGCCGTGCGGGCACGCCGCAGCCTGGCCGACCTCGACGGCTGGCTCGACCTGTCCGGCTCGGCCCACCTGCGCAGCGGCGCCGAGACGGCGGCTGCCCTGACGGCGTACCCCCAGGCCGTCGCCCGCAGCGTGACGCTGGCCGACGAGCTGGCCTTCGACCTGCGCAAGGCCTCGCCCGCCCTGCCCAAGCGGCAGATCCCCGAGGGCCACAGCGCCGACTCCTGGCTGCGCGTGCTGGCCGAGCGCGGTTTCGCCGAGAGGTACGCCGGCGTGCCCCACGAACGCGAGGCCCGCGAGCGGCTCGAGCACGAGCTGCGGGTGATCGCCGAGAAGGACTTCGCCGGCTACTTCGTGATCGTCCACGACATCGTCGCCTTCGCCCGCGAGCAGCGGATCCTGTGCCAGGGAAGGGGATCCGCGGCGAGCTCCGCGGTCTGCTATGCCCTCGGCATCACCGCCGTCGACGCGGTGTTCTACCGCCTGCCGTTCGAGCGGTTCATCTCCGCCCACCGTGACGAGGAGCCCGACATCGACGTCGACTTCGACTCCGACCGGCGCGAGGAGGTGATCCAGTGGGTCTACGACACCTACGGGCGGCGCAACGCCGCCCAGGTCGCCAACGTCATCGCCTACCGCCCGCGGATGGCCGTGCGCGACGCCGCCAAGGCGCTGGGCTTCTCCCCCGGCCAGCAGGACGCCTGGTCCAAGCAGATCGACGGCTGGACGTCGGTCGTGGCGGGCGACCAGGGTGACCCGGCCGCCCACGACGTGCCGGCCCCCGTGGTCTCGCTCGCCGAGGAGCTCATCGGAGCGCCGCGCCACCTCGGCATCCACTCCGGCGGGATGGTGCTCACCGAGCGGCCGATCGGCGAGGTGTGCCCGATCGAGCGCGCGCGGATGGACAAGCGCACCGTGCTGCAGTGGGACAAGGACGCCTGCGAGTCGATGGGCCTGGTCAAGTTCGACCTGCTCGGCCTGGGCATGCTCGGTGCCCTCGACCACACCATGCGGCTGGTCGCCGACCACCTGGGCGAGCGCTGGGACCTCGCGACGATGCCCAAGGAGGAGCCGGCGGTCTACGACATGCTGTGCCGCGCCGACTCGATCGGGGTCTTCCAGGTCGAGAGCCGGGCGCAGATCGGCACGCTGCCGCGGCTGCGGCCACGCGAGTTCTACGACCTCGCCATCGAGATCGCCCTCATCCGGCCCGGCCCCATCCAGGGCGGCGCGGTGCACCCCTACGTCCGCCGCGCCACCGGCCAGGAGCCGATCGCCTACGACCACCCCGAGCTGGTGCCGGTGCTCGAGCGCACCAAGGGCGTGCCGCTGTTCCAGGAGCAGCTGATGGCGATGGCGGTCACCCTCGGCGACTGCAGCCGCGACGACGCCGACCTGCTGCGCCGCGCCATGGGGTCCAAGCGGGGCGTCGAGCGGATCGAGTCGGTCAAGCACAAGCTCTACGCCGGCATGCGCACGCGCGGCATCACCGGCGACCTGGCCGACTCCATCTACGTCAAGATCCTGTCCTTCGCCAACTTCGGCTTCGCCGAGTCGCACGCCCTGTCGTTCGCGTTGCTCGTCTACGCCTCGTCGTGGTTCAAGCTGCACTACCCCGCGGCGTTCCTGGCCGGCCTGCTGCGCAACCAGCCGATGGGCTTCTACTCCCCGCAGTCGCTGGTCGGCGACGCCCGGCGCCACGGCGTCGACGTACGCCGGCCCGACGTCACGCGGTCCGCGGCCCAGGCCGACCTCGAGCCGTCGTCCGGAGCCGTCACCGTGACCGGTCTGGAGGAGTGCCGCCGACCACGGTTCGAGCGCACCGAGTGGGTGCCGGGGACCCCCGACCCGGTGCCGGCGCACCGGCGCGACGGCGCGCTCGCCGTGCGCCTCGGGCTGGACTCCGTGCGCGGCATCGGGGCCGAGGTGGCCCACCGCATCGTCGCGGCGCGGGAGGAGGCCCCGTTCACCGGGGTGACCGACCTGTCCCGCCGCGCCGGCCTGACCTCCGCACAGCTGGAGGCACTGGCCACCGCGGGGGCGTTCGACGCCTGGGGTCTCCAGCGCCGGGAGGCGCTGTGGGCGGCCGGCTTCGCCGAGGGCGCCGACCACCTGCCCGGCACCACTCCGGCTCCCGCCGCCCCCACCCTGCCGGGCATGAGCGAGCCCGAGATCACCCTCGCCGACCTCTGGGCCACCGGGGTCTCGCCCGAGCGCCACCCGCTCGAGCACCTGCGCGAGGAGCTCCGCCGTGCCGGGGTCCGCTCGATCGCCGACCTGGCCGCCACCGAGTCCGGCCGCCGGGTCCACGTGGGCGGCCTGGTCACCCACCGGCAGCGGCCCGGCACCGCCATGGGCGTCACCTTCCTCAACCTCGAGGACGAGACCGGGATGCTCAACGTCGTCTGCTCGATCGGCGTGATGAAAGCGCATCGCCAGGCCGCCCGCAACCGGGTCGCGGTCATCGTCCGCGGACGCCTCGAGCGCAACGAGGGCGTCACCAACCTGGTCGCCGACCGGGTCGAGCCGATCGACGCCGTCGTGCCGGGCGCGGGCGCGGTGCTGCAGGCACGCGCGTCGTCGCGCGACTTCCGCTGAGGCACCCTCAGCGGGCGAGGCCGTGCAGGGCGGCCGGCAGGATCCGCCGCGTCGCCACGAGGTTGAGCAGCGTCGCCGACGTGGCCGCCTGCACGGCGAGCAGGCCGATCAGCACGAGCACCTGGGCCGCCCCGGCCTCGACCGCGCTGCCGCCGCCGAGCAGCACCCCGACGTACGCCCCGGGCAGCGTGACCAGGCCGACCGTGCGGGTCTGGTCGATGCCGGGCATCAAGCCCTCCCCCGCCGTCGGCTCGACGACGAGGCGGATCGCCTCCGAGGACGAGAAGCCGAGCGCGCGGGCGGCCTCGAACAGCCCGACCTGTGCCCCCAGCGCGTGCAGCGCGCGCCGCCCGGTCAGCGTCGCCGCGGTCATCGCACCGCCGATGAGGATGCCGGCGACCGGCAGGAGGCCGGGCCCGTTGAAGGGGACGACGCCCGTGGCGAGCACGAGCGCGACCACCGGCGCGGCGCCCGCCGCGACGGCGAGCCCGACCCACCACGTCTGCGAGCGAGGGAGACCGAGCCGTCGCGTGGAGGTCGACGTCGCGACCACGAGCATCACGAGCACGAAGCCGAGCGACCACCAGGTCGAGCGCAGCACCAGCGCGATGACCGTGGACACCGCCGCCAGCTGGACCACGGCCCGCACCGCGGCGATCGCCTGCTCGCGGGCCACGGTGAGCCGACCGACCACGGAGATGCCGACCGCGGCCACGGTGAGGACCAGCAGGACGACGGCCAGCCGCCAGTCGGCGGCAGGGGCGGTCGACAGGGCTACCACCCGCCGAGCCTTTCACGGGTCCCGGAGGCGGGCACCGTGACCGGCCGGTCCCGGGCACCGTCGGCGCCCGGGTCGGTCGACGGCGGGTCAGTCGTTGGAGGGTGCCGAGGAGATCGCCTCGACGAGGTCCCCGACCTTGTCCTCCGGCAGGTTGCGGGCGATGTCAGCCTGGCTGATCATCCCGACGAGATCGTGCCCGTCGATCACCGGGAGCCGGCGCACCCCGGCCTTGGTCATCGTCTGCAGCGCCTCCTCGATGGAGTCGTCGGCGCCGATGGTGACGACCTCGTCCCCGGCGTACTCCTCGACCTTGACCTCGGTGGTGTCCTTGCCCTCCGCGACGCAGTCCAGCACGATGTCGCGGTCGGTGATCATGCCCTTGAGCCGGTTGTCCTCGCCGCAGATGGGCAGCGCGCCCACCCCGAGGTCGCGCATCTTGCGGGCTGCCTCGGTCACCGTCTCGCCGACACCGGCGCACTCCACTCCCTGGGTCATGACGTCTCGTGCCTTCGTCATCGTCGGACTCCTCTCCGTCTTCGCGAACCGATGGCTGCCGCCGGCCCGGCCAGCGGCACCGCAGCGGTACCCCTCGCGTCGCCGGACACGCGCGTCGCGAGGCGATCACCCCCGTCGGGGTGTAGGCCGGGCGCGTGCGGGCACCCGTAAGGGGACACGTCATCGACCCCCCGGGAGGGACCCGTGGACATCACCGAGCTGATCCTCTTCCAGCACCACGAGCAGCGCCGTCAGTTCGCGCTCCTGGACGAGGTCCCGCCGCAGGACACCGAGACCCTGAAGGCGCTGTGGCGTCGCCTGGTGGTCCTGCTCGAGGTGCACGCCGAGGCCGAGGAGCGCTACTTCTACCCCGAGGTGCTGCGGCTGGGCCACGGCGCGCCGGGCTCCGGCGACGGCCCGGAGGAGGAGACCGAGGACGCGATCAGCGACCACAACGAGATCCGCCAGGCCATCCGCAAGGCCGACGACCACGAGGTCGGCAGCGACGACTGGTGGGCGGCCGTCCGCGAGGCGCGCGAGGCCAACAGCGACCACATGGGCGAGGAGGAGCGAGAGGACCTCGCCGACTTCCGCCGTCACGCCGACCTGCAGGTGCGCCACGACATCGCGGTGAAGTTCGTCGCCTTCGAGGCCCGGCACTGGGACGGCGTGACGTCGGAGGACAAGGACCCCGAGGAGTACATCGAGGACGCCGGCCGCTAGTCGGGACATCCCGGGACCGGCACGGGACAGTCGCACCTTCCGCCTGGGACACCTCCGGGCGCACGCTGGGTCTGTCCAGCAGTCGCGAGGAGGCGGTCATGAGGTTCGACGGGACGCGTCAGGTGCGGGCGCCGCGCGCAGCACTGTGGCAGGCGCTGCACGACCCGCAGGTGCTGCGCGAGCTGGTCTCGGGCTGCGAGTCGATGACCCACCTGCGCGACACGACGTACGCCGCCACGCTGGCCGCCCGGGTCGGCCCGGTCGCCGACGTCTACCGCGGCACCTTCACCATCGACGACCTGCGCGAGGGGGAGCAGCTGCGTGTCCGGGTCACCGCACGGGGGCGGTGCGGCCGGCTCGAGGTGGACCTCCGGGTGAGGTTGACCGACGGCCCGCGACCCGAGGTCACCTCGGTGACCTACGTCGCCGACGCCGTCGTCGGCGGCCTGGTCTCGCGGGTCGCGGGCGCGGCGCTGCGGGTGGCGGGCAACCACTTCACCGGCTGCTTCTTCCGCGGCCTCGATCGCGCCGTGCCCGCCGCTGCCCTCGTGCCGGTGTAGCGCAGGTCGCGTCGTCTCCACCCCAGGGTGGAGATCGGGAGTTCGACCCTCGCGCCGATCCGCGCGACCCCGTCGGATCCCTACCTTTCCGGGGTGGCGACCGCCCGGTCGCCGGGAAGGAAGGTCGGCGGTGTCCGTCGCCCAGTACGTGCTCAACGCGGGGCTCCTCGTCTTCGTCCTCGCCACCAACCTCGGCACCCGTCGCCTGACCTGGCGCCGACTGGTGCTGCCCCTGGTCCTGGTCGCCGTCGCCGCGGCCGCGTTCCTGCGCGACGTGCCCACGCTCGGCAACGACGCCACCCTGGAGGCGGTCGGGCTCGGGACGGGCGTGCTGCTCGGCCTTCTCGCCGGCGCGCTCGTGTCCGTGCGTCACAGCGCGGGCCATCTGGTCACCTCGGCGGGCGCGGCCTACGCCGCGCTGTGGACCGTCGTCATCGTCGGCCGGGTCGCGTTCGCCTACGGCGCCGACCACTGGTTCACCCGTCAGATCGGCCAGTTCTCCTACGCGCACCGGATCACCGGGGCCGACGCGTGGACCGCTGCGTTCGTGCTGATGGCGCTGGCCATGGTCACCACGCGGGTGCTGGTCACCGGCGCGCAGTACGCCGGCAAGTCGCGTCCGGCGGCGGTCGCCGCGTGAGCCCGGTGCAGCGCGCTGCGGCGGTCCTCGGCGCGTCCTTGGCCTCGTCGGCCGTGTGGTGGGCGGCGTGCGAGGCGCTGTGGCCCACGTCGTCCGGGCAGGTACGCGCCCTGGGCTTCGTCGCCCTGCTCACCCTGGTCGTCGTCGCCACGGCGGCGCGGGTCGGGGCATGGCGCGAGCTGGGTGTGGTGCCGCCCGGGCAGTGGCAGCGTCCACTCCTGCTCGTGGTGCCGACCCTGCTCGCGGTCAGTCCGCTCGTCGCCGGCGTGCGCTCGCTCTCGGCGGGGACCTGGGTCGTCCTGCTCAGCGGCTACGCGCTCACCGGCGTCGCCGAGGAGCTGCTGTGGCGGGGCTGGGTGCACCGCTTCCTCCAGCCCCTCGGGCTGAGGCGGGCGGTCCTGGTCGGCTCGGCGCTGTTCGGCTGCGCCCACCTGGCCAACCTGCTCTACCGCGACAGCCCCGCGCTGGTGCTGGCGCAGTGCTGGGGCGCCTTCTGCTTCGGGGTCGGGTACGCCGCGCTGCGCGCCCGGACCGGCACGCTCGTCCCGCTGATCGGCCTGCACTTCCTCACCGACCTCGCTGCGCAGGCCGGCCGGCTGCCCGTCATCCCCGTGCTCGTCGCGCAGGACGTCGTCCTGCTCGGTCTCGGACTGCTCCTCACCACCCCGCGCGCGGTCCCCGCGCCTTCGCCCCTGCCCGAGAGGAACCTCGCATGACGATCGATCGTCTCGCCCTCGCCCTCGACCGGACCGCCGCGGTCCTGCACGGCACGACCCCCGACCAGTGGGCGGCGCCCACTCCGTGCGCGGGGTGGGACGTCCGCGCCGAGTCCCACCACCTCGTCGGCGGCCTGCGCATCTTCGCCGCCCAGCTCGAGGGTGATCGCACCGAGCACGACCACGACGGCACGGACTGGCTGGGGGACGACCCCGCTGCAGCCTACGACGCGGCGGCACGGGCGGACCTGGCGGCATGGCGGCGCCCCGGGTCCATGGATGCCGTGCTCGACCTCGCCTTCGGGCAGGTCCCGGCCCGGCTCGGACTGGTCGTCCACGTCACCGAGGTGCTCGTGCACGGGCTCGACGTCGCGGTGGCCACCGGCCAGGAGGAGCTGGCCGACGATCGTCTCTCTGCCTGGCTGCTGGAGCTCATGCGCAGCATGGGCACCGACGCCTTCCGGGCGCCGGGCATCTTCGGAGCGGAGCGACCGGTCCCCGCGGGAGCGCCGGCGCACCGGGCACTGCTCGCCTACCTCGGGCGCGACCTGGCCGCGCTGCCCGCCTGAGGTGGCCGCCGTTGTCTACAGTGCTGCCGTGCCGACGCTGACCGTGGCTGCGCCCCCGGCGACCGACGACCGCTGGCGGCGCGCCATCCAGCTGCTGGGTCTCGCTGCGACCGCCGTGCTGCTGGTCGGGCTGGGGCGGGACCTGGGCGACCCGGTTGTCGCCTCCCTCACCGCGGTCGCGGTCGGGCTGTGGCTGGTGGAGCTGTTCGCCACCCCGCGCTCGTCGTACGCCGAGGGAGCGGTCCTGCTGCTGGTCGGCGCCGGGGGCGGGCTGCTCAACGCCCGCGCCTTCGACTCCCCCGGCTTCCTGCTCGCGTTCTTCGCCGCGGCCGGCCTGGGCCTCCGGTTCCCGGTCCGGCAGGCCCTGCCGTGGCTGGTCGGGGTCGTGGTGGTGCTCGACGCCGGGGCGGTCGCGGTCGCGCCCCACGTGGTCGCCTCGGTCACCGCCAACTCGCTCGGGGTCCTGTTCACCTTCGCGGTGGCCGCCGCCACCCGGTCGGCCCGGCTCGAGCGCGCGCGGTCCGAGCGACTGCTGGTCGAGCTCGAGCAGGCGCGGGCGGCCGAGGCGGAGTCGGCTGCCCTGGCGGAGCGCGCCCGTCTGGCCCGCGAGCTGCACGACATCCTGGCCCACGCGCTGTCGGGGCAGGTGATGTCGCTGGAGGCGGCCAGGATGCTGGCCCAGAGCACCCACGCCGACCCGCGCGTCGTGGAGGGTCTGACCCGGGCCTCGCGCCTGGCCCGCAGCGGCCTGGCCGACGCCCGCCGGGCGATCGGGGCGCTGCGGGGCGACGCCTTGCCCGGTCCGGACCTGCTGCCTGCACTGGTGACCGACGCGGCCTCGACGTACGGCGTCCGTGCCGACCTGCAGGTCCTCGGCGACCCGCGCGCGGTCGCGGCCCAGACCGGGCTCACGCTCTACCGCGCCGCCCAGGAGGCGCTGACCAACACCGCCAAGCACGCCGGACGAGGGGCCGTGGCCACGCTCGTGCTCGAGTGGCGCCCCGGCGCGGTCGTGCTCACTGCGACCGACGTCCGACGGGCCGGTGGGCAGCCGACCCCCGAGGACCCCGACGGGGAGGGTGGCGGCTACGGGCTCACCGGGCTGCGTGAGCGGGCAGAGCTCGCCGGAGGGAGCCTCGAGGCCGGCCCGACGGTCGACGGCTTCCGGGTGCGGCTGGAGCTGCCCGCATGAGCGCGCCGATCCGCGTGCTGGTGGTCGACGACCAGCGCGTGGTCCGCGAGGGCCTGACCATGCTGCTCGGGTTGCTGGAGGGCCTCGAGGTCGCCGGCAGCGCCGCCGACGGGGAGGAGGCGCTCGCGCAGGTCGCGGCGCTCCAGCCCGACCTCGTGCTGATGGACCTCAACATGCCCCGGGTCGACGGCATCGAGGCGACCCGGCGGATCGCGGCCGAGCACCCGCACGTGCCGGTCGTGGTCCTGACCACCTACACCGACCAGGAACGGGTGCTGGCCGCCCTGCGCGCCGGGGCCCGCGGCTACCTCACCAAGGACGCCGACCCCGGCGAGATCCAGCGGGCGGTCACCTCGGCCGCCTCCGGTTCGGCCCACCTCGACGCCGAGGTCCAGCGCCTGCTGCTCGAGGCGCTGCGATCCGGCCAGGCCTTCGGCGTGCCCACCCCGACCGGAGCGACCCCCGAGGACCTGACCGCCCGCGAGGCGGACGTGGTGCGGCTGATCGCGCTGGGCCGGTCCAACAGCGAGATCGCCGACGAGCTGGTCGTGTCGCTGTCGACGGTCAAGACCCACGTCAACCACGTGTTCGCCAAGACCGGGCTGCGGGACCGTGCCCAGCTGGTGGGCTATGCCTACCGCACGGGCCTGGTCGAGCTGCCCCGCGGCGGCTGAGCCGGGCGGACGGGGCCCTCGGCGGGTTTGCCCGGCCGGGCGCCGGGCATCGGACACAGGTGAGGACCTGGACGACGACCGAGACCCGGCTGGGCGCACGCGGCGTGGTGTCGCGTGTCACGCTCGGCCTCCTGGCGTCCACGCTGGCCGGCGCGCTGATCGCCGGGCTGGCCGTGCCGTTCGCCGTGCTGGCCGGCTGGGGCGCCCGGTCCACCGCCGAGGGCCTCGCCCGGATGCCGCAGCAGCTGACGTTCCAGGCGCTGTCGCAGCGCAGCGTGATGACCGACCACCGCGGCCGCGTCATGGCGACCTGGTTCCGCAAGAACCGCGTCGTGGTGCCGCTCGAGAAGGTCTCGCCGTGGATGCGCAAGGCCGTGGTCGCGATCGAGGACTCCCGCTTCTACGACCACGGCGCGATGGACCTCCAGGGCACCATCCGCGCGTTCGTGCGCAACCGCGCCGCGGGCGGCACGGTGCAGGGCGGCAGCACCTTGACCCAGCAGCTGGTCAAGCTCACGCTGCTCGAGAACGCCACCACGCCCGAGGAGCGCGCGGACGCCACCCGCCGGTCCTACCAGCGCAAGTTCCGCGAGCTGCGGTTCGCCCTGGCCCTCGAACGCCACCGGACCAAGGACTGGATCCTCGAGCGCTACCTCAACACGGCGTACTTCGGGGGCGGCGCCTACGGCGTCGAGGTGGCCGCCGAGCACTACTTCGGCCGCAAGGCGAGCAAGCTCGACGTGCAGCAGGCCGCCATCCTGGCCGGGCTGGTGAAGAACCCCACCGGCTACGACCCCGTCAAGCACCCTCGGGCCGCCCGCGCACGGCGCGACGTGGTCCTCACCAGGATGGCCGACCTGGGGGTGATCACCCAGGACCGGGCGCGGCGCGAGCGCCGACGCGACCTCCCGATCCACCTGCACCGCAGGCCCAACGGCTGCCTGGGCTCCAAGGCGCCGGTCTTCTGCACCTACGTGCGCCAGTGGGTGCTGCGCAGCGGTCACCTCGCCAAGGTCCTCGGCAAGGACCCCGACGGTCGGCTCAAGGCGCTGCGCACCGCCGGGCTGCGGATCCGCACCACGCTGGACCTGTCCATGCAGCGCGTCGCGCACCGCGCCGTCAGGCGTCATGTCCGTCCCCGCGACAAGGCCGTCGGCGCCCTCGCCCTGGTCGAGCCGGGCACCGGCAAGGTCCGCGCCGTGACGCAGTCCCGCCCGATCGGCACGAACGCCAAGCGCGGCGAGACCTTCATCAACTACGCCGTACCGAAGCGCTACGGCCACGCCAACGGCTTCCAGGCCGGTTCGACCTTCAAGCCCTTCGTGCTCGCCGCCGCCCTCAAGCAGGGCATGCCGCTCACCACCCAGATCATGGCCCCGCCGACGATCCGCCTGCCCGTGGACCGGTTCCGCGGCTGCCACGGGCGGCTCACCAGCGACAAGGTCTGGACGCCCTCCAACTCGACCGGGTCCGGCCTCTTCGACCTGCGCACCGGCACCCGGCGCTCGGTCAACACGTTCTTCGCCCAGCTCGAGCTGCGCACCGGCATCTGCGGGCCCTACCGGCTCGCCAAGCAGATGGGGGTGCGGCTCAACGACCCCTCGAGCCAGATGGTGCCGTCGTTCACCCTGGGCGTGGTCGACACCGACCCGCTGACGATGGCATCGGCGTACGCCACCTTCGCCGCGCGAGGCCGCTACTGCCGTCCCCGCCCGGTGCTCGCGGTGCGCACGCTGCGCGGCCGGCTCGTCCACCGCTACGCCAACTCGTGCCGCCGGGTCTTCGGCAAGGCCGTCGCCGACGGCGTCAACGAGGTGCTGCGCGGGGTCCAGGAGCCGGGCGGGTTCGGCTACAACGCCGGGCTCGGGCTGAGCCAGCCCTCCGCCGGCAAGACCGGCACGACCCAGCGCAACAGCGCGGTGTGGTTCGCCGGCTACACCCCCGACCTGGCCGGGGTCTCGGTGATCGCCGGGGTCGACCGGCGCGGACGCTGGCTCTCGCTCAACGGCCGCTCCATCGGGGGCCAGAGGATCGCGCACGCCTCGGGCAGCGGCACCGCGGGGCCGGTCTGGGGCGACGCCATGCACCGGCTGCAGAAACGGATCCCCGACCACGACTTCGTCGCCCCGCCGCCGCGCGTCGTGCACGGCGAGTCGGTCGTCGTCCCCGACGTGCGCGGACTCGACCTCGCGCAGGCACGCGCGGTCCTGCGGGCCGCGGGGCTGAGCGTGCACGTGGACGACGCGGTGAGCTCCGGGAGCAGCGCGGGCACGGTCGTGCGCGAGGACCCCGGCGTCGGGACCGTGCTCTTCGAAGGACGGCTGGTCACCCTCACCCCCTCCAACGGCATCGCGCCCCCGGCACCACCCACACGACCGGGTCGCGCCAAGCCGGGGCAGCTCGCGTCGGGGCATCCCAAGCCGGCTCGCCGGCGCTGAGCAGCGGGACCTGGGGTCAGTCGCGGCTGCGTCGGGTCTCCCGCTCGTTGGCCTTCTGGATCGCCTCCACCAGCTCGCCCTTGTCCATGCGGGAGCGGCCGGGGACCTCGAGCCGCCGGGCCACCTGCCTCAGGTGCGTGACCGTGGCGTTGGCGTCGACCCCGCCGGCGGTCTCCCCACCCCGGCGCGCGGCCGCGCCCTGCTTCTCGGCCTGGGCGTCGGACGGGCCCGCCTCCTCCTTGGCCTCCCAGTGGTCGCCCACCTTCTCGAAGGAGTGCTTGAGCGCGGAGTAGGCGGTGCGGTGGGCGCGCTCACCCTCGCCGTACTCCTCCACCGCCGCGTCGTGAGCCTTGATCCAGGTGCGCTGCGCCTTGGCCGACGATCGCTCCAGGGTCGAGGGCAGCTCCTGCTTCCCGGGCATGTCGATCACTCCTTCCGTCGGTCCCGTACCCCGGACGGAGCAGAGGCCAACCCGGACCGGGACGGCTCAGCCGCCGGCGCCTCGGCCCCGCGGCCTGAACCCGCGCGTGGCGACGCCGTACACGTCCCCGAGTCGGTCGTCGTGCGTCCGACCTAGTGTCCTGAGTCCGTAATGCGCGCGCAGTAGCGGGCGATGGACTCGAGGATCTGGTCGGAGATCTTGGTCCGCACGTAGGGCCGGGGATTCTCGGTCCAGGTCGTGATCCAGCTGCGGATGTCGGCGTTGAGCGCGCGGACGCTGGTGTGCACCGCGTCGGAGCTTCTTGGTGGTGAGCTCGGAAGACCATCGCTCGACCAGGTTGAGCCAGGAGCTCGAGGTCGGAGTGAAGGGCACGTCGAACCGGGGATGGGCCAGGAGCCACCGCTGGACCGCGGGTGTCCTGTGGGTCGAGGCGTTGTCCATCACCAGGTGAACGTCGAGGTGCTCGGGGACCTCACGGTCGATGGTGGCAGGGAACTTCTTGTTCTCGATCGCGCGGTGGCATGAGTGCAGTGACCCGATGACCTGACCGGAGGCGAGGTCGAGCGCGGCGCAGAGGCTGGAGGCTCCGTGCCGCTTGTAGTCGTGGGTGGCTCGCTCGGGCGTGCCCGGGCGCATCGGCAGGATCGGGGCCGTGGGGTCCAGCGCCTGGATCTGGGACTTCTCATCCCCGCACAGCACCACGGCCCGCTCAGGCGGGTCGAGATAGAGCCCGACCACGTCCTTGACGTTGTCGACGAACACGGGATCCTTCGACAGCTTCCAGGAGTCCTGCCGGTAGGGCTGCAGCCCGGACGCGCGCCAGATCCATGAGACCGCGGACTGGCTCATGCCCAGCCCGGTGGCCATCAACCTGGTCGACCAGTGCGTGGCGTTGCGCGGTGCGGACTCCAGGATCTTGGCGATCACTTCCTCGACTGGTCGTCGGCGATCGTGCGGGGACGTCCCGGGCGAGGCTCGTCGAGCAGCCCGTCGAGGCCGTCTTCGACAAAGCGGCTGCACCACTTGGCGACCATCCCTCTGCCGACCCCGGTGGTCCGGCAGTTCCGGTACTGCGCCACGTGCTGGAGCAGCCAGTTGATGCACTGCGAGATGCCACACGATGCAGCGCTCGCCGGCGGCGGGAGAGGATGACCACCCCGGCAGTGAGCAGGAGTGCGGCGATAGCCCTGGCGCTCATCGCCATGGACGAACCTTCGAGGGGGATGGCGGTTCCGGTTCGGCCAGTCAAAGCCGGTCGTCTGCGCCGGGTCAATGACCCAAGTGGACCGTCTGGCCGATGTGTCGCCGACGGCATCGTCACGGCGGCGGTGGCTTCCCGAACGCACCGCACCAGCCGTGAGCTCGAGGAGATCCGCCAAGTGAGGCCGCTCCTAGGACGACCAGCTGGCGTCACGAGCTCATGAACCAGTGGAGCGGATGCACGAGCTGATTGCAGTCTCCGGGAAGGTCTCGGACGTCATGACCCAAGCGGGAGACTGCCCCCGCCAACCTCCCGCAGCGACTCAGGAGAGCGTGTAGCGCAAGCGGTAGGCCTTCTTCCTGTCGGCGCGGGTGAATGTCCCCGTCGTCGATGCGGAGTGCCTGATGACCAGGTGCTCGAGCTTGTCGTTCTGGTTGAAGTTGCGCCACAGCTCGTTGCGGATCTTGCCCGCAACCGACACCGCTCGCGAGGTCGACATCCCCGGCTTACCGATCTCGTCCTTGGACACCCCGATCGAGGCGCCCATCTTGTCGTGCAAGGTGTCGGCCTCGAACCCCGAGACCGAGATCTCGATCGGGTCCCGCCGATGCAGCAGCAGCGTCACGGATCTGTTCAACTTCTTGGACTCCCCGCCGAGGCTCTTGTAGTCCCACCAGTGGCCGTTCACCCCGAGGTAGACGTACCACTCGTCGCGATCGAGCGGGACGGGGTCGAGGTTCGCGTCCATGAAGAGCGTGTCGAGGGTGACCTTGCGCCGCACGATCTCCGCGGCCTGCGACCCGTCCGGGTCGCTCCACCCGGCAGAGATCACCACACCGTACTCCTGGACCGGGACCGTCCGCCCGAGCAGCTCTGCGGTTGCTCCGCGGAGGGGGATGGTCACGCGCACGTCCCTGCCCCCGAGGTAGGCGATGTCGGGTGGCGCCGGGAGTGCGGTCCTGCGGTTGACCGAGAACCGCGGCTCCACGCCCGCGGTCCGCGGCTTCGGCGGCAGCTGGAACACGAACTCGTAGTCTCGGTCGGTGATGTCTGTGTCGAAGTAGCCGCCGTGACTGCCGAGGTACACGACGGCCTGGGTGGCCCTCGTCGGGTTCGCGTTGCCCGGCAGCCGCACCGCGGAGCGCACGAAGGTCGCGACCCCGCGAGGGGGGTGGATCTCGGTGCGGTACTCCGGACCGCGTGACGTGTCCTTCGGATGGCCGCAGTCGTAGATCCAGCGTCCGCACACCCAGATCCGATTTCCCACCCCCCAAGGACGCGCCCAGGAGGGGAAGAACTTCTCCTCCCACTCGCACTCCAGCTGACCGCCATCGGCGACGTTGCGGGTGCTCAACAGGTTGCGGTGCTGGGCGTCGGGCGTGAGGTGGAAGTTCCAGTCGTAGGACTCGTGCCACGGAGCCAAGGGGAAGTCCTCGCGGGAGTTGTTGCTCGAGGCCAGCCGTCCCGTCACCTCGCGAGGTCGTTCCCGGTGGTCGCGCGTGCGGGGGTCGTTGGTCGCCTGGACCCAGCTGGGCAGGGCCAGCGAGGCGTCCTTCAGCACGATGCCGCCCGGGATCTCGACGGTGATCGACCCGGGCCGGCGACACCCTCGCGCAATGCCGTCGGCGTCCACAGGGCTCGGAGGCGGGTCCACAGCGACCTCGGCCGCGGGCTGGGCGACCGTGTCATCGATCAGGTCATGCAGGCGGTCGGTGATCGAACGTGGGCCGGGGCGGGATCCGGGCACGGTCCTCACCCCGCAGCCATGGCAGTATCGCTCCGTCGCACCTCGGCTCTCATCAGGATCGAACAACACAGGCTGGTCGCAAACAAGACGACGACGATCGCCAGCTCGAGCGCACCGCTGCCGCCGTCCGGTGAGGCCTCGAACACCGACTCGACCCAGTTCGGCCAGAGCAGGAAGGCCACGAGGGCGATGGCAGCCGCGCCTCCGATGAGCGCCTCGGCCCAGAAACGAGCTCGTAGATTCGTCATGTCGTTCCCATCCGTCCCGACGGTGGTGCCCCCTCGGGACCCGTTCCGGATGTGCCAGGACATTCGACGCTGCAACCGACGCTCGGGGATGTCAAGGGTCCCGACTCCGAATTCTCGGACGCGCGGAGCCGCTGACACTCCTCGTGGGTTGAGAAAGCAGGATTTGTCGCCGATTCTGCGTCGCGAGCAGTGGTCACGGGCGTGGCTCAGCGGCGCAGATCGGTGATCGCCAGCGCCGAGTCCCACGCCAGCCGACTGGACGCTTCGCCACACCCTCCGCACGCACCGACAGCCCCCCGTCGTCCTGCGCCCCGTCACCTCCGAGGACGCGATGACCGCCGGCTGGGCGCGCCTGCCGTACGACGTGGTGGCGATCTCCACCCGCATCACCAACGAGGTGCGCGAGGTCAACCGGGTGGCTTGGTCCGCGCCGCTGTCGAAGTAGACCGTGGTGATCAGCGCCTGACCGTGCCCGCGCAGTGGTGTGCGGGCGCGGACCGAGGCGGTGCCGTCGCGACCCAGGGTGAGGACCCTGACCGTGCGGCGGGGGCCGGCGGAGTCGCGAAGGAGCACGACGTCGAGACAGTGCTGCACACGGTGCGGCCGTCCAGGCTCATCTCGTACGTCGCCCCACGGGTAAGTGTCGCCGTCCAGCGGACCACGGTCCCCGATGCGGAGAGGCTGCGTCTGCCACCGGTGGGTGTCACCGGTGTGACCCGGGTGCGCACCTGCGCCACCGCGGTCCCGCCCGCGCCGGCGGTCACGGTGATGGTGACGTCGCCGCTGGCAGCGCTCGGGGCCCGGACCACCACCCGCGAGCCCCTCGACCCGCGCCCTGACGAGCGGGCTGCTGCTGCGGGGGCGAGGGTGAGCGGGTCGTCGTTGCGGTCCGTCGGGGCGAGGTCCACGGCGCGCGTGGTGCCGGCCGTCTGGGCCACGGTGCGACCGAGCAGGACCTGGGCGACGTTGCGGAGGACGACGACCGCGAGCGGTCGGGGAGCGCTCGCCGTCAGTCACGGTGTGGGTCATTTCGTCGACCCCACGGAAGGTGCTCGACGGCGCGTAGCGCAGCGTGCCGTCCACGAGGCTCGCCGTGCCGTGGTCCGGGTCCGGGTCCGACACCTTGGCCATTCTCACCCCGGCCGGATCGTTGGCGAGCACGGCCACGGAGCGGGGGTCGCCTGCACCGACGTGAAGCCGCCGACGCTGGCGCACAGCGGCGTGGGGCGGCGCGGGGTCGTGAGTGGGGGCGGGCTCCGGCGCCGGTCGAGCCGCGTCTGGCGTGCGGCGGCTCCCTCGCTCACATCCCCGTCCGGCCCGACGCCCGAGGACGTCGAGGCCGGTCGCCAGGCTCACACCACCGAGGACTGCTCCGGACCGGAACTGCGACATCCGCCGCCCGGCCGCTCCTGGCGCGCCGCGCGCAGGGTCGCCGCGACCACCGTTCGGGTCTCCGCGGGGTCGATCACGTCATCGATCTCGAACACCCGCGCGGCGTTGAGGGCGGCCGCGTGGTCGCGCAGGTCGGCGGTGTGACGGCGCACCGCCTCCTCGCGCCGGTCCTCCGGCATCGCGGCCAGGTCCCGTGCGAGCGCCAGGCGCACCGCGCCCTCAAGACCCATGGCACCGAGGTGGGCCGTCGGCCACGCCACGGTGAGCAGCGGGCGGTGCGTGCTGCCGCCCAGCATCGCCTGAGCGCCGAGGCCGTAGCCGCGCCGCAGCACCACCCCCACGAGCGGGACCGTGAGCCGTGCCCCGGCCGTCACCATCCGGGAGGCGTACCGCACGAGCCCTCCCCTCTCGGCGTCCGGTCCGACCATGAAGCCCGGCGTGTCGACGAGGCTGACCACCGGCAGGCGCCAGCGCTCGCACAGCTCGAGGAAGTCGGCGGCCTTGGCCGAGGCGTCCGAGCCGAGCGCACCGGCCTGGTGGGTGGACTGGTTGGCCAGCAGGCCGACGGGGATGCCGTCGACCCGACCGATCGCGGTGACCAGCTCGGGCGCCCACCCCTGGCGCAGCCAGGTCAGGCTGTCGGTGTCCGCCAGCGTCTCCACCAGGGGGCGCACGTCGAAGGCCTCGCGGTCGTTGTCCGGCAGGGCGCCGCGCAAGGTCTCCTGCGGAGCCGCGGGACCTCCCGACCGCGGAGGGTCGAGGTAGCCCAGCAGCCGGCGTACGACGGCCACGGCCTCGGCCTCGTCGTCCACCACGACGTCGAGCACGCCGTTGGCCGCCTGGTCGGAGACAGGACCGATCTCCTCGGGACGGAAGTCACCCAGGCCACCGCCGGCGATCATCGCCGGACCGGCCATGCCGAGGTTGGCGTCCGGGGTGGCCACGCGCAGGTCGGCGCACCCGGCCAGCACGGCGTTGCCGGCGAAGCACCGGCCCGACACCACGGCGATCCGCGGGACGACGCCCTGCAGCTCGCCCCACAGCGCGAACGAGCCGACGTCGAGGGCGGAGACGATCGGCAGGTCGGTGTCACCCGGCCGGCCGCCGCCGCCCTCGGTGAAGAACACCGTCGGCAGACGCATCCGGTGCACCAGCTCGAGCAGCCGGTCGGACTTGCGGTGGCCCCGCATGCCCTGCGTGCCCGCCATCACCAGGTAGTCGTAGGACAGCACCGCGCACGGCCGGCCATCCACCTGCGCCGTGCCGGCGACGAGGCCGTCGCCGGGCGTCTCGACGACGAGGTCGGCCAGGTGGCGGCGCTGCTCCTGCGCGGCGGTGATGTAGCGGCCGTACTCCACGAACGTGCCCGGGTCGACGAGGTCGGCGATGTTCTCCCGGGCGGTGCGACGCCCGCGCGCATGCCAGCGCGCGACCTTGTCGGGCCGCGCCTCGTCGGTGGTGAGGAAGCGTCGGGCGACCAGCTCCTCGAGGCCCTTCGCGGGCGTCTCCTCGGTCATCGACCGATGATGTCACCGAGCGCCGGGCACGCGTCGGTCGGTCAGGAGAAGACGCCGGAGTAGGCGTTGAGCGCCGGCTGCCCACCGAGGTGGGCGTAGAGCACCGTCGAGCCCGACGGGATCTCCCCGCTTCGCACCAGGTCGACGAGCCCGGCCATCGACTTGCCCTCGTAGACGGGGTCGATGATCATCCCCTCGAGCTCACCGGAGAGCCGGATCGCGTCGATCGTGGACTGCACGGGGATGCCGTAGAGGTCGCCCGCCCAGCCCTCCAGCACGGTGATCTCGTCCTCGCGCAGCTCGCGGCCGAGGCCGATGAGGTCGGCGGTGTGCCGGGCGATGCGCTCGACCTGCGCGCGGGTCTTCTCCAGCGTCGCCGAGGCGTCGATGCCGATGACGCGTCGCGGACGGTCGAGCCCGGCGAAGCCGGCGATCATGCCGGCGTGCGTCGAGCCGGTCACGGTGCACACCAGGATCGTGTCGAAGAAGACGCCGAGCTCGCTCTCCTGGTGCTCGACCTCCCGTGCCCAGTTGGCGTAGCCCAGTCCGCCGAGCGGGTGCTCCGAGGCGCCGGCGGGGATGCCGTACGGCGTCCCGCCGGCCGCGCGCACGTCCTCCAGCGCCTGCTCGTAGGACGAGCGGATGCCGATGTCGAAGCCGCTCGGGCCGAGCCGCACGTCGGCGCCCATGATCCGCGACAGCAGGATGTTGCCGACCTTGTCGTTGACCGCGTCGGGCCAGTCGACCCACTTCTCCTGCACCAGCCGGGCCTTGAGCCCGAGCTTGGCCGCGACCGCGGCGACCTGACGGGTGTGGTTGGACTGGTAGCCACCGATCGAGACCAGCGTGTCCGCGCCGGACGCGAGGGCGTCGGGGACGAGGTACTCCAGCTTGCGGGTCTTGTTGCCGCCGTAGGCGAGCCCGGAGTTGCAGTCCTCACGCTTGGCCCAGATCTCGGCGCCGCCGAGGGCCTGGGTGAGCCGGTCGAGGCGGTGCACGGGGCTCGGGCCGAACAGCAGCGGGTAGCGGTCGAACCGGTCGAGTCCGTCGAGTGACATGGGCGCTCCTAGGTGGTCAGGCGGCGGTGAGGATGCTCAGGGCAGCCTGTCCGACGAGCGCCACGACGACGGCAGGACACGCCACGACGGCGCGTCGTCGGCGAGCCTGGCGCCACCGGCTCGCAGCCCAGCGTCTCCAGCGCCTGGGATGTCGCTGGTCGCGCGCACCACGCCGACCCCGTGGGGATGCGAGGCAGTCTTGGCGACCAGCCCGAGTCCTCCGTCGGGACCGCGCGCGAGCTTGTCCGACATCGGCCGGGCCGGCTTGCTGGCCGGGTCGCGCCCGCACTCCTACGTCTCCGGCCTGCGCCGCGCCCTCGGCGTCCGGGCGGGCTAGCCTTCGGCGGGCCGCCCACGACGCCGGGCTGCCGCAGGCCGACCGGCTCGTCCCTGCCGGCGTCCCCACCGAATCCGACCCCCGCCGCACGATGTCGTTGCTGCGCCGCTTCGCGGCCGACGCCGACGGGTGAGCCGCGACGCGAGGAGCCGGTCCCCCCGCAGCCTCGTGTGTCGGGGTGGTCAGGGGTTCCGCGCGAGCGAGATGAGCCGGTCGAGGATGTGCTCACCGTCGGTGCGCAGGCCGTTGTGGAGGTACTCGTTGGTCAGCCACGGCCGCATCGACGGCACCAGCGCGGCGGTCTCCTCGGAGAACCCGCGCAGCACGTAGGGGTCGTCGGCGTAGATCACCGCCGCGCACGGGACGTCGATCTGCGACAGCACGTCGGCGTCGTACAGCTGCGGCCACTCGTGCTCGGCGAGCAGCGCCGCGACCTCGCGGTAGGGCCGCAGCGCGGGGTCGTCCTCGAAGTGCCACGGGTAGAGGTGCTCCCCGGTCAGCAGCAGCGAGTCGCCGTCGAAGTCGTCGGGCCGGGTGCGCTCCGCGGACCACCGCGTCGCCCCGCCGTCGGAGCAGCACGACTCGTGCAGGACCGCGTAGATCGGGTTGCGTGCGCCGAACGCCAGCATCGCGGCCGCGTCGTGGGAGAACGCGACCGAGGCCGGGCCGCGCTCGAGCAGGTGGTGCAGGCTCTCGGCTCCGCCGTCCATGCCGAGCCCGTGGCCGATCGTGCGCATCAGCCTCCGGGAGAACGCGGTGCCCTGGGGGTCGCGCACCGCTCCCTCGTCACACAGGTCGAGCAGCCGCTCGAGCCGCGCATGGTCCTGGGGGAATCGGCGGTGGAAGCGCTCGTTGAGCACCCGCATCGCGTCGTGGGTCCCGGAGTAGATCTCGTCCGCGGGACGGCCGACCGCGGGCAGCCCGCCGGTGAAGAAGACCTCGCGCAGGCTGTCCGGCGCCACGCTGAGGTAGTGCAGAGCACAGAAGCCACCGAACGACTGGCCTAGCACGCTCCACCGCTCCACGCCGAGATGCTCCCGAAGGCGCTCCGCGTCCTGCACGATCGCGTCGGCGCGGAAGTGCGTCAGCCGCTCCGCCTCGGCCGCGGGGTCGGGACCCGGGCCGCCGTACGGCGTGGACAGCCCGGTGCCGCGCTGGTCGAGCATCAGGACCCGGAAGTCCTTCAGCGCACGCGGCAGCCAGCTCAGACCTGCTGGCGTGCCCGTCGGGCGCGGCGCCTCCTGACCCGGCCCGCCCTGCAGGAACACCAGGAACGGCCGGTCACGGCCGTCCGGTGCCGCGAGCTCCCGGGCGAACACCTCGATCGTCTCGCCGGCCTCCTCGGCGTGCACCAGGGGCACCGTCACCCGGTGCTCGACGGTCACGAGGTCGCGGAACCTGGTCTGCGTCGTCATCCTCGGAGCCTAGGAGCCCGGCGGCGCACGGGTGGCGGTGGTGGGGCAGGAGCAGGTCCAGGTGCGGCACCTCGCACGGACAGGACCCTCGCTCGTGCTGCTCGCCCACGCCGAGGGTCGCCCACCGAGGCCCGCCGCGAGCGTGGAGCGGGTTCGACGAGCCGAGCCGCCACGCCACACCGGCTCACTATGACGCGGCAACCCTGTCCCTCGGCGTGATGGCTGCCCAGCCCGAACTCGTAGGCCAGAACGTCACCCGGAGGACGAGAAGGAGCGAGACAGCTCTCGACCTTGCAGCACGACAGTCGGAGTCTCGACAATGTAGCGATGCAGGATCTCACGGGCGGCGACCCGCGCGACCGGGCTGCCCGTGAGCGCAACGGGCGGGTCCTGGGCTGGCTGTCCGGACTGGGCCTAATTGTCATTCCGTGGATCGCGGCCGGGATCTTCGCCACGCTCGGCACGATGGTGGGACCTGAGAGCTGGGATGCAGAACGGACCTTTCCGTGGCTGCTTCTGGCAGCTCTCGTGGGAGGCCTCGGCTGGATCATCTACGGGACCGTGCGGATCAGCGGATTCCGCCGTGGCGCATTGCCCGGCGCCGCGATCGCGCTGGTGGTGATCGGCGGGATCTACATCCTGGTGGTCGTCCTCCAGCAATGACCGGATTGCGACGAGTCCGAGGCGAGCTCGATCGCCACGGTCACTCCGCCCCCTTCCGGGCAGGAGATTGTCCGAACCGGTGCCAGCGGCAGTTTGACAAGTCTCATTGCCTCTGGCCATCAGAGTGGGCAAGTGGTCGCGCCGACGGTCACAAGGACCTGTCATCGGTGACGTATGCGTCCTCCGGGTCGTCAGTGCCCGCTGTCGCGGCACGTCCCAGACGGTGAGGAGCGTCGCGGTGACGACGGCCGTCGCCCCCAATGCCACCGTCGGTGTGAGCGATTCGCCAAGGATCGCCCAGGCACAGGTTGCTCCGAAGACTGGCTCCAAGGTCAGGACGACAGCTGCGGTGGTTGCGTCGACCCGGGCTTGTGCCCAGGTCAGCAAGACGAGGGCCGCGGCTGTGCCGACCGCGCCGAGCCCGGCCACCAACACCGCGTAGCCAGCGCTTTGGGGAACGGAAAGGGCCGAACCCTGGAAGGCGGCCAGGGTCCATGCGAGGGTAGCGACGGATGCGACTTGGATGAGCGCAAGCGGGAGCGCCTCACCCGGCCTTCCCCATCGTTGCAGGGCCACGAGGTGGACCGCCCAGGCCAGTGCCGCCGCGAGCGTCATGGCCTCGCCGACGCCGACGCCGACGCCGCGCAGTGTGATGAGCGCCAGGCCAGTCGTAGCGAGCAGCACGCCGGTGACGGCGTGACCCGACAGGCCGGCGCCGCCCCAGAGCATGGCGATGACCGGCGCGAAGACGACGACGGTCCCGGTCAGGAATGCCGAGGTGACGACCGGGGTGGTCTGCAAGGCGCAGGTTTGGAGCAGGAAGCCCGTCGCGAGCAAGATCCCCAGGCCCAGACCACGGGTGAGCGTGGCGCGAGTGACCTTCCGGCGAGCCCCCGGCAGTGCGGCGGCAAGGGTCAGGGCGGCGACGGCGAAGCGCAGGGCCACCTGCTGGACGGCGGCGATGCCCTCCAGCGCGGCGCTGCTCGCTGACAGGGCGCCGCCCCAGATCAGCGCGACGGCGGCCAGCGCTGCCACCCCTCGGCGGTCCCGCGTCCCGGCCATGTGAGCTCGCCCCTCACACCGGGCGGTGAGGAACCGACGACGATGCGAAAGGGCCGGGCGCCCAGATCCTCCCCTCGTCGTCGCGCACCTGGACCGCGACGGCGACGGCGAGCGCGACGAGGAGCAGTCCGATGACGACGAACAGCGCGATCACCACATGGAGGAACCAGGTGGTCTGCTGGGCAGCGAGGAGGGTTCGGCGTGGGGCGGGGTGGCCGGTCATGCCCACCACGCTCCGCGGTGTGCGGCCCACAGGCCAGCGGGGCACCACCCATCTGGGACAAGGGTTATCCCGCAGACAGCCGGGCTCCCGCGGGGGACACTGATGAGGTGCGCAGGGGTCCATTACGCACCGCCGCCCTACCGGTCCTGCTCGGGGCGTTGACCGCCGCAGGTCTGGTGCCCACGTGCGTCGTCCTGATGTCCGAGGGCTGGGGGGCCGTGGCCCCGCTGGCCGCCCAGATGATGTTGACGTTCGCGGGTGTTCTGCTCTGGCTCGACCGTGAGGACCGCGGTCACGCTGTCCGCCTCGTGCTCGCGGGGTTCCTGGTCGGCGTCGGCATGCTCGACAACTCGACGTTCGAGCAGATGGGGGGGTACTGGCTGCAGGTCGGGTGGACGTTCCAGTTGATGATCGTCCCCGTTCTCCTTCTCGTCCTCATCGCCTACCCCCAACCGCGTGCGGAGGGGAGGGCCGCTCGGCTGCTCGTCGTCGGCGCATGGCTGTGGGCGGTTCCGCTGCGCGTGGCGGCCGCCCTGTCGTGGAGTCCTGAGCAGCGGGGGGTCCTGATGCCCGCCCAGTGGCTGTCACTGGGTGCAGGCGAACTGACGCGGGAGATCCAGATCCTGTCGTTCGCCCTGCTCGTCGTGCTGGCGACCGGCCTCTGTGTGCTGGAGGGTCGCCGGTGGCGGTCCGCGCGCGGCGCTGCGCGTGCCGCAACGCGACTCGTGGCCGCCGCCGGGATCCTCCTGGCACTTGGTGTGGTCCTTCGCGAGGGCGCACGGCATGCCATCCGTGCCGGCTGGGTGGATCCCGGCGCCGACCCAGAGGCCCGGCTGGACCTGGCCGTCACCCTGATCACCTTCGCCGCGGTTCTTGCCCTGGTCACCGTGGCCCTGCGGTCGGCCGTCCGCCGAGGGAGCGTGGTCGAGCGGCTGCTCGCCGCCGCCGGCGACCCTGCGGCCGTGGAGGACGTCCTTCGAGGCGAGCTCGGAGACCCGACCCTCGTCCTGGGCTTCCGAGTAGAGGGTGAGTGGGTCTCGGCCCGAGGCGGCCCAGCCGCCGAGCGCGGGGACCCGTCAGGACGGGTGCAGCGAGTTCTCCGCGATGTGGACGCCAGGCCGGTCGCCCTCCTCGACGCCGACGAGCAGGTGGGCCTGGACCCAACCCGCCTCCGGGTGACCCTGGCCGCCGCCAACCTGGTGCTGCAGAACACCCGACTGGCGGTTGAGCGCTCAGCGCACCTCGCGGAGCTGGCGGCCTCGCGCGCGCGCATCGTCCAGGCCGGGGTCGAGCAGCGCCGGCGGCTCGAGCGTGACCTGCACGACGGGGCCCAACAGAGCCTCCTGGCCGTCTCCACGACCCTGTCCCGGGCGTCGCTCGCCCAGGAGGAGTGGAGCCTGCGCACCGTCGTGGACGACGCCCGGGTGCAGCTCACCGCTGCCCTGGCCGAGCTGCGATCCCTGGCGCGCGGCATTCACCCTGCGGCTTTGAGCCAAGGTGGCCTCGCCGGTGGCCTCGCCGGGTTGGCCCCGGATATGGACGAGGTGGAGGTACGCCTGGGGCCCGGGATCGCCGTAGGAACACCTCTGCTGCAGGCCGCGGAGTCCACGGCCTACTTCGTCGCAGCCGAGGCTCTTGCCAACGCGCTACGGCACGGCGGGGGTAGCCCGGTCACGATCGAGGCCGATCTCCAAGACGCGGCGCTGGTGGTCACCGTCACCGACCGGGGCCCCGGTGGAGCGGTTGCGCGCTCCGGCGGTGGACTGGCCGGGCTCGGCGACCGCGTCAGGGCGCTGGGCGGCACGCTCGAGCTCGACAGCCCGATCGGCGCGGGGACACGGGTCATAGCCACGTTGCCGCAGGCGGTGGCGGTGGACCCGTCATGACGACCGCGCACCGGTCAACTCCCGATGGTCGGCGGACGCCCCTGCAGGTGGTCCTCGCTGACGACTCGGGAATCTTCCGGCAGGGGCTGGCGGCGCTCCTGACCGCAGCCGGCGTCACCGTCACCGCATCGGTGGCATCCGTGGAGGACCTGATGGCAGCAGTGGCCGGCAACCAGCCGGACATCGCCATCGTGGACGTCCGGATGCCACCGACGAACACCGACGAGGGCATCCGGGCCGCGGCGCACCTGCATCGCGCGTGCCCCGGGCTGGGAGTGCTCGTCCTGTCCACCTACGTCGAGGCGCGCTGGGTGACGCGCCTGCTGGACGCTGTCCCGGAGGGCGTCGGCTACCTGCTCAAGGACAGGGTCGAGGACGTCGCTGCGCTTCTGGGCGTCATGCAACGGATCGCTGCCGGCGGGATCGCCCTCGACCCTGAGGTCGTCACCGTCCTGATGTCTGCCCGCCGCCACGCACAACCCCTGGCTCGGCTCACCCAGCGCGAGCGAGAGGTCCTGAGGCTCATCGCCGAAGGCCAGTCGAACACCGGGATCGCCGACACACTGGTCCTTTCGGTCAAGACGGTGGAGGCCCACGTTGCGTCGATCTTCCGCGCCCTCGACCTGGACGCGACCACCAGCGACAACCGCCGAGTCAAGGCGGCACTGACATTCTTGGCCGCCCAATCGGGTCAGGGCCGCCAGCGATAGCCGGCGAACCTGACCAGTCAGGTAGTCGGTGTAGACGCTGGGCACTCCATACTTGTGAGCTAGAAGTTCTCCCTGATGCCGGTCCCGTCCACAGTTGGCGACAAACGATGCCTGATTCGTGCGCACCAACGGCCGGCAGGTGGAGCTCGTCGGCCCAGCTACGGGTTCCAATCAGCCGTCTCAGCAGGCTTCGACGGGATCGCCGATGCTGATCTGCCCGGTGGTGTCCGGGATCAGGTTGACGCCGAAGAGGGCCTTCCGACCGACCAGCCGGTGCTGGGCCAGAGTCCGGATCGGCTCCCTGCCCGTCTCTAGCGAGTCAGGGTCGACCATCGTGATCACGCACCGGGCATTCAGCTTGGCGGCCCGGAAGCGGACGGCCCCGATGACCACCGAGCTCCAGTCGTCCTCGGCGAAGGGCCCGTCGCCGTCCACGACGAGGTTGGGCCGAAATCGCTGCATCGGAAGGGGCGAGGGCGGCTCCTCACCGCGATCGACCGCACCCTCGGCGATCCAGTCGTTGAGCCGGCGCAAGGAGGCGAGCGACGCGACCGTGATCGGATAGCCGTCGGCAAACGCCGTGAAGTCCTCGGGTCTGGAGTGGTTGGGGTCCAAGCGGCGCCGAGTCGGGTCATCGCACCAGACCAGCCGCACGTCCTCGCGGCCCAGCACCGCTCGGAGCCACGCATCCGCTTCTCGGCCGGCGCGGACGCCCTCCAGCTGCTGGCCGAACACCCGGGGGCAGACTCGCTCTCCGCTCGGCTCGTCCAGAAGCAGGTCCGGCATTTCGCTGGCGCGTAGCCGCAGTCCTTGCTTCACCGCGGGATCAGTGGCCGGCGTATCAGCAACGATCCTGAAAAGAGAATGCGTCGCACGCGCCGTGACCATCACACCGTCGCCATCGACCACTATCCAAGTCCGGTCGCTCTCGAGGCCTCCGAGCAGCACCCGCGCAGTGTTTACCTGTCGACTCGCTGTGCTCTTGACCGGGTAGATGGCCAGACCGGTCAAGTGCATGGCCTCAGCCTAGGTCCAAGACCCGCCCAAGCCGTCGAAGCGCATCCCACCCCCATCCGTATGCTCAACCGCACAGGTCCGTCCTTCCGGCTCGCCTACTTGCCGCGGGCGACGGCCGCTGCGGTTCTGTACTCCGTCCGCGGCGCCGGTCAGTCCCCTCTTGGGCCATCGATCATGGTGGGAGACCTCATCCAAGCAGCCCGTTGACGACGTGTGGACAACTACGGTGGTTGCGCGGCCGACAACCCCACGTTCGCCGGGGACGTGGTGCGCGAGGAGGTGCTTCGACTTGACAAGCAAAGTCCTCCCACCACGCCAGCGCGTCGCTGCCTATGGGCTGGCATGGTCTGGAGGTTCACTCCTGTTCATCCGCGCTTTGGCCGGTGCGGATGCGCATCAGCGCTGGTGGCTGCCCGGCGGCGGTGTGGAGTTCGGCGAGTCGCCGCAGGAGTGTCTTGTCCGTGAGTTCGCCGAGGAGATCGGGCGCCGGGTCGCAAGTGTGCGACTCCGCGACGCCGTTTCCGACGTGCAACATCTCGAGGAAGAGTCGGTGCTGCTCCATTCGGTGCGATTGCTCGATGACGTCCCCGTGACGCCGGGCCGCGGCGCCGAGCGGGATGCCTCGACGGGCGAGATCGCCTGGGTCCCAGTGTCCCAGCTCACCGCGCTGTCACTGGTTCCGTGGTTACGCACGTACCTCGCCCGAATGCCGTCATGGTGACCGCCGCGGTTGTCCCTTCTCCCAGTGCGTCTCCCAGCCGCCTGTCGCCCGTCCTCCTCCCAGCGGCCGGGTATTCGAGCGCGCGCTAGAATGCGTGAGCGCATTGGAGGAGATCATGCCGTCGTCGAAGGTCAAGCTGGACGACTATCGCCCTCTCGTGGGAGACGAGACGGTCGATCGGATCGCCAACAAGGCCGATGCCCTTCGGGGCCAGCGCGTCGTCCACATGAACTCGACCTACCACGCTGGCGGCGTGGTCGAGATCCTGCTGTCCCTCGTCGGCTTGCAGAACCAGCTGGGCATCACGACCGAGTGGCGTCTGCTGCGCGGGACGCCAGAGTTCTTCGAGGTCACCCGAGCGATGCACGACGCGCTCCAGAACGGTGAGATCGACCTGACCCCGACCAGCAAGCGTGTCTTCGAAGAGACCTTTCGCGACAACGCGGTGATGAACCAGTTCGACCACGACGCCGTCTACATGCATGACCACCACACGATCGGGATGGTGGCGCACTACCGGAAACGAGGACCGTGGATCTGGCGTTGCCACCTCGATCTCACCGCACCGAACGAACAACTCCTCGACTACCTTCGCGGCTTCGCCGAGCAGTACAGCGCCGGCGTCGTCATCCTGGATGAGTACAAGCAGGACTTCGACCTGCCCCAGTACTCATTTCTCCCTGCCATCGATCCGACGAAGGTCAAGAGCCAGAGACTCAGCGAAGACGTGGTGATGGAGCGGTTGGCGATGTACGACATCCCCACCGATCTGCCGATCGTCACGCAGATCTCCCGGTTTGATCGCTGGAAGGACCCCCATGGGGTGGTGGACGCCTTCGAGAAGGCGCGCGAGAACGTCGATGCCACCCTGGTCATGGTGGGCAACCGGCCGGCTGACGATCCGGCCGAGAACGTCATCTTCGACAGACTCCTCGATCGTCGGAGCGAGCGGGTGAAGGTGCTGGAATCCTCCGACGACATGCTGGTCGGTGCGCTCCAGCAACACGCGACCGTGGTCATGCAGAAATCTCTCCGCGAGGGGTTCGGCCTCACGGTCTCCGAGGCCCTGTGGCAGGGAACGCCCGTCATCGGCGGGAACGTGGGCGGGATCCCCACGCAGATCGACCACGGTCACAACGGCTACCTGGTGGACACCGTCGACGAAGCGGCAGAGTACATCGTCGAGCTGGTCGGAAACCCCGACAAGGCCGCGGAGATGGGCGGCAACGGACGAGAGAAGGTGCGTCAGAACTTCCTGATGTCGCGCCTCCTGGAGCAGCATCTCGACCTCCTCGGGAGCTTCGAGCCCAGCTTCACGCCGACGCTGTGACGAGCGTGCTGAGGCATGCGCGACCGCGAGGATGCCCTCACGCCCGACCCCACCGTCGAGCCGGGCCCGACCCTCGACGCGTTGTCTCGACGTCCTCCAGGTCCTCCGGGTCCTCCGGGTCCCGGAGACAGGCGCACCATCCGGTCCTCGCGGCCTACGGCGGCGCGCGCGGCGGGACCATCGGCTCCGTCGCCGACCTGCGGCGGCCCCCGGTGAAGGACGGGGCGGTGGTCGACCCCGCCTGATCGGTCTCTCGTATGCGGTCGACCACGGTTCCGCGCCCATCCCTGGGCACCACCGGGCATCCTGGCCAGGTGCTCGTCACCAACCACGTGCTCTCCGGTGCCCTCGTCGGCGCGGTCGCCCCCGGCCCGGCGTCCGCCTTCGTCGCCGGCGTCGCCTCCCACTTCCTGCTCGACGCGGTGCCGCACTGGGGCGGCGTGAGCTTCGAGGAGATGGTGCCGGTCGGCGTGCGCGACGGCCTGGTCGGTCTCGCGGCGATGGGGCTCCTCACCGCGAGGACCCCGCGCCACCGACGGATCCGGGTCTTCGCCGGCATGAGCGGAGCGGCGTTCCCCGACCTGGACAAGCCGTCGCAGCTGTTCTTCGGCGCCTCACCGTTCCCGCGGGCCTGGGACGACTTCCACGTCGCGATCCAGCGCGAGTCGCGCGACCGGATGCCTCAGGAGCTGGCCGTCGGGGCCGTCCTGCTCAGCGCCGCGCTGGTCGTCGTACGCCGACCGCGGGCCTAGCGGTCGGCTCGCGCCGCCGCCGGGCAGTAGTTCCAGGCGGGACAGCCGGTGAAGGTGCACCGACACGCGGCCGCGCCCTGCCCGGCCGAGGACCACGGCACGGCGAGCGGCTCCAACGGCTCGACCTCGTCCACGATGAGGTCCCTCAGCTCGCGGGCCAGCGACTCCAGCTCGTGCCCCACCTCGCGGCTGCGCTCGGCGGACGGCCGGACCGCCGACAGGGTGAGGGTCAGGGCGAACAGGCGCTGCAGCAACGGGTCGAGGTGCTCCTCGGCGAGGCGTCGCCGGCGGTTCATCTCGCTCACCTCGTGCTCGGCAGCCGCTCGCGCCTGCTGCGCGGCGACCGCGTCGGTGACGTCGCGCACCACCGAGAGCACCCCGGTCGGGCGCCGGCCTTCGAGGAGCGGCAGCAGGTCGACCTGGGCGAACACGTCCTGTCCGCTCGGCCCGGTGACGGGGCGCACGTAACGCTGGTGGCCGCCCTCCAAAGCGGCGCTGCCCAGCGCAGAGACGACCTGGTAGACCGCGTCGCCCACCAGCTCGCGCGCGGGCCGACCGACCATGTCGCCGTCGGCCTGGCCGTACCACTCGTGTGCCACGGGGTTGGCATAGGTGCACGTGGAGTCGGTCGCCCACGAGCTCACGGCGAAGGGCAGTGCGTCGAACGCCGCCAGGACCTGGGCGACCCGGCGGTCCGGCTCCTCCGACCGCTCGCTCGAGACGCCTCCGGCCGTCATCTTGTCCGCACCGACCTCGGGCTGGAGACGCAGCGTCAACGGCGCCGGCAGCTGGGGCGAGGGCAGGTCGGTCGGCTCGCCGAGCAGCTCGACCAGCCGGCCGCGCAGTGCGGCGATCCCGGTCGAGAGTGTCTCGATCACGTGGAGGTAGCTGACGTCCGGGTCGTCGCTCGAGGCGAGGTCCTCCAGCGCGACGCCGGCGAGCTCCAGCTCCACCGCGACGTGCCGGGACAGCGCGGCGGCGGTGCGCAGCCGCTCGCACCGGGCCTGGACCTGCACCTGCTGCGACAGCGCCGCCTCGGCCTCGTGCACCCGCGCGGTCGCGTCCATCGCCAGGATCACGACGCCGCCCTCGGGTCCTGCCAGCGGCAGCAGGAGGCAGTCGGTGACCTGCGAGCTGCCGCCGGGAAGCCGGCTCTCCTGCGGCCACCGCTGCGGCTCGCCGGCCAGCGCGGCCCGCAGGCGGGCACCGAGCGCCCGGACCGCTCGGGCGCCGATCACCTCGCGCAGCGGTCGACCCAGCGCCTCGGCCGCCGTGAGACCAAGGAAGTCGAGCTGACGGCCGTTGACGCCCACGCACCGCAGGTCGGCGTCCCACACGGTGACCCTGGCCGGCATGGCGTCCAGCATCGCGTGCACGTCCACGGACCGGTCGGCGCTCGGGCCGACCGACGCGTTCGCCGGCGCAGTGCTCATCGGTGTGTCCTCGTCTCGGGTCGGCTCGACGCTAGGCGCGACCCACCCCGAGCGGTGGGATTCAGACCGAACGATGCCCTGAGGTCCCGGTCCTCACCAGGCCGATGGTCCCGATGTGCCCCGCATGGAGGGGTCAGGCGGCGGTGACCCGGACGGGCCGGTCGTGGGCGGTCCTCGATGGGTCGTCGGCGCGGCGTTCGCGCGGGGCTCGTCCCTGGCCGTCGTGGCCGCCATCATCGTGGTCAGGGCGTTCGCGGACCGGTTGCCCCCACCCGCAGGCCGCCGGAGGAAGGTGGTCGACCATGTCCGACTCCGGAGTGACCGTGCTCGCGGTCATCGGGTCCGTCCTGCTGCTCGCCGAGATCGCCCTGCGCGTCGCGGCACTCGGCGTCATCCCGGCCGGGCGCAAGCCGTCCACGGGAGTGGCGTGGCTGCTGCTGGTGCTGCTCGAGCCGGCGATCGGCCTGGTCGCCTTCGCGTTCTTCGGCAGCGCGCGGCTGGGCCGGCGACGAGAGACACGGCTGCGCGAGATCAACGCGACCATCGCCGAGCGCACCGCGCCGCTGCTGGTGAGGGAGCCGCGCGGCCGTGTGCCGGAGTACGTCGCGTCGGCGGTGCGGCTCAACCACCGGACCGCCGCGCTGCCGCTGTGCTTCGACCACAACGTGACCCTGCTCGAGGACTACGCCGGGTCGATCGCAGCGATGACGGAGGCGGTGCAGGGCGCGGAGCACTACGTGCACGTGGAGTTCTACATCACCGCCCTGGACGAGCTCACCCGTCCGCTGCTCGACGCCCTGTCCGCCGCTGCGCGTCGTGGCGTGACGGTGCGGCTGCTGCTGGACCACCTGGGGTCGCGCGGCCTCTCCGGCTGGCCCGACCTGCGCCGCCACCTGGACGCCTCCGGCATCGACTGGCACCCGATGCTGCCGATCTCCCCCGCGCGCGGCAAGTTCCGGCGGCCCGACCTGCGCAACCACCGCAAGCTGCTCGTCGTCGACGGACGCGTCGGGTTCACCGGCTCGCAGAACCTCACCGAGCCCGGCTACCACAAGCCACGCAACCACCGCCTCGGCCGGGAGTGGGTCGAGCTGATGGTGCGACTGCGAGGGCCGGTCGTGGCGTCGCTCGAGGCGGTGTTCGCCTCGGACTGGGCGCTCGAGACCGGCCACGTGCTCGAGGTCGCCGCGGGCTCGGCGCCCGCGCCGACCGAGGACGGCGAGCTCGGCGGCGTCACCTGCCAGCTCGTGCCGAGCGGTCCGGGCTACACCGCGGAGAACAACCTGCTGCTGTTCACCACCCTGATCTACGGGGCGACCCGCCGCCTGTCGATCACCAGTCCCTACTTCGTCCCCGACGAGTCGCTGCTCTACGCCGTCACCACGGCGGCCAGGCGCGGGGTCGAGGTGGAGCTCTTCGTCAACGAGGTCTCCGACCAGTTCATGGTGGGCCACGCGCAGAACTCCTACTACCGAGCACTGCTGGAGGCCGGGGTGCGCATCCACCGCTACCCCGCGCCCGCGATCCTTCATGCCAAGCACCTGTCGGTCGACGACGACGTGGTGGTGATCGGGTCCAGCAACATGGACCAGCGCTCGTTCGCCCTCAACTTCGAGGTCTCGCTGCTGATGACCGGCGGCGACGTCGTGGCCGCCGTGCGAGAGGTGGAGGACCACTACCGCGCGGTCTCGCGGCTCCTGACCCTCGAGGAGTGGTCGCAGCGCGGTCCGCTCAAACGCTACGTCGACACGGTCATGCGGCTCTCGTCCGCGCTGCAGTGAGCCCCTCCCCCGGCCGGTGCGAGCGCGGGTCTGGGTCGGACGAGCGGCCGCACCGAGCCACGGAGTGCCCGATCGTGCCGAGGCGCACTCGCCGGCTCGAGCCGAACGAGCGGGACTCACTGCTGGGGTCGTGATCTCGGGGTCCCGGTCGACGAGTGCTGCCTGGCCGAGCTCTCCACCGCCCTGGGCATGGGCCGGGTCACCGCCCGGCACGGGCCGGGTCACCGCCCGCACGCCGGCCGAGGACGCCGTCGCTGCCCGACGGAACGGCGGACCACGTCGCCCTGGGGATCGAGGCTGCGCGACTCTCCTCAGGTGCCACGGCTCGGACCGTGCCCGGACGGCCCCCCGGGGCGGCCCGCTCGCCCACTGCGGTCGGCGCCTCGCCGGAGGAGGCTGGCAGTGACACCGAGGAGCACTCCCATGACCGTCATCTGGTTCGTCATCTGGCTGATCGCCGACAACGTGGGCAGCCACGAGCCGCTGCTGCTCGACCCCGTCAACGTCTGGACGGCGACGCTGATCGCCGCTGTGGCCCTCGACCTCGGGTCGTCGCATGCCTACTCCGGACCTCGCCGGCGCGGCGGCGCCTGACGCCGGGCCCATGGCCCGACGCCTGGGCGACAACCCGCCGACAAGGCCGTCGGGGACGGGTCCCGAGACCCGCCCCCGACGACCGGACCATGCGCCGGACGACCGGCCTACGCCGACGGCACCGGCCCGCCGACCTCCGAGGGAGCCTGGCCCAGCGGGTTGGTGGCGACCACCCGGACGTACCAGACCTGTCGTGCGATCCTCGGCGTGGTCAGCGACGTCGCCCCCGCCTGCGCGGTGGCCGAGCCCGCCACCGTCGTGAACGCCTGGCTGGCGCTCCACTGGACGGTGAAGCCCGACTCGTTGGTGGACTGGTCGGTCCACCTGACCACGACCCGCTCACCGTTGCCCGAACGGGCGGCCGTCCCGGTGACCGCGGTGGGGGCGACCGGAGCAGTGACCGCCAGCTCGAGCACGTCGGACGGGGCAGAGGAGCCGGCCAGGTTCACCGCGGTGACGCGGTACTGGTAGGTCTCACCTGCGACCGCGGAGGTGTCGGCGAACGTCACGGTGCCACCCGTGCCGCTCCGCGCCGGCGCCGTGCCGATCTGGGTGAAGCCCCCGCCTGCCGTGGCACGCTCCACGACGAACCCGGTCTCCGTGGAGGCGTTGTCGCGCCAGGAGAGGTTGACCCGGGTCGCCGAGGCGATGGTGCCGGCCAGGCCGCTCGGAGTCTCCGGCAGCGCCGGCAGGTTCACCCCGACGGTCCCGGAGGCGGACGAGGCGGTCATCTCGGGGAAGGCCCCGCCGTAGCCGACGGTGTTCTGGGCGACGACGCGGTACAGGTACGGCGTCGTGCGGTTCGACCCCGGGTCGGTGAACGTCCGGGGCGTCCCCTTGGTGTTGGGCTGGTCCAGCGGCGAGCTGACCGTGCCCGCATTCACCCAGGTGGTGCCGTTGGTGGTCCGCTGGACAAGGTAGGACGTCTCGGTGATCGAGTTGTCGTTCCAGGTCAGGCGCACCCGCTGGTTCCTCCCGTTGCCGGTGAGCTCGGCGGCCAGGCCGTCCGCCTTCAGCGGGGGCAGCGCCACCGACACCGGCCGCATCATGTCCATCTCCTCGTGGGACAGGATGTGGCAGTGCAGGACGTACTCCCAGCCGAAGTTGATCAGCCGGTTGATGATCGGACCGGTCGGGTTGCCGGCAGGGTCGACGTTGTTGAACATCGTCTGGTCGCCCAGCGGCATGGCCGGGTTGAGCGGCCGCACGGAGTTCGGGACCTCGAAGGGTGTCTTCGGGATCACCGGACGCAGCGCCACGATCGTGTCCTCCAGCGGGCTCATCCGCACGGTGTCCTTCCACCCCAGCTCGTTGGCGTCGGGCTGGATGACGATGTTGTCCCAGGTGACCCGGTTGAGGACCTGGACGTCGTACAGGTGGAAGTGGATCGGGTGCGTGTCCACCCCGTTGTGGGTGAAGCGCCAGATCTGGGTCCCGTCCTTGGCCGTCCCCATCGGCTTCACCTTGACGTCGCCGGCCGGTAGGCCGTCACTGCCCAGCGCGACCTCCGCCTTGGGCAGGTCGGTCCCGTCGATCAGCTCGGTCTGCGGGTTGACGTAGGGATAGAGCGTGACGTTCTGCGCCCCCGGTGTCGGAGGCTGCGCCTCCACGCCGAGGTTGGCCTGCATGCGCCCGAACTCGTCGAACGTCGAGGAGTTCATCTCGTCGTGGATGGCCTTCGGCTCCATCGGCAGGCTCGTCTTCTTCCCCGGGTTCGCCAGGGTGTTGAAGCCGAACTCGAAGGGCGCCTTCGTCCCGTCGTTGACGCGGACCAGCCCGTCACAGCTCTGCGAGGCAGACGTGTTGCAGTTGCTGCTCGCCGCGAAGCTGGTCCCGTACGCCGAGTTGTAGGCCTGCTGCCCGACGATGACCGGGTTCTGGCCCGACTCGAAGGCACCCGACCCGTCCGCGTGGTGGCGGAACGCCGCCCGCAGCTTGGCCACGTCGAGCGCCGGGGCCGGCGCCGAGTCGGCGATCTTGACCTGCATCACCGTGCGCGTGTTGGGCCCGTAGCCGGGAAGGGGCGTCGGCGCACCCACGGGGCTGAGGTCCGGAGCACCGGTGTAGTAGTCGTAGCCCGGCACCCGGGCAGGGAACGCCGCCGGGGCGTCGTTGTAGAGGATCAGCGTCTTGCCCGCGAACTTGGAGAAGTCCACCAGGACGTCGGCGCGCTCGGCGGGCGCGATCAGCAGCGAGTGCTGGTCCACGTTGCCCACGTCGAAGCGCGTCGGGTCGGTGATCCACGTGGTCGGCTGCTGGCCGTCGATGACCGCGGGAGCCGGCAGCAGGCCGCCCTCGCTCGCGATCTGCACCCAGTCCGGGCCCGCGGCGTCGTTCTTGGCGTCCACCGGGGTCGGGAACACGACCGGGTCGGTCTGCGCGGCGGCGAGCTCGGCCGGCTTCAGGGCGACCTCGGTGGTGCCGTCACCCTGGTCGGGATCGGCGAGGTACCACTGGAAGTTGAAGAACCGGTCGTTCGCCGCGTTGAGCATCCGCATCCGGTAGGTCCGTGGCTCGAGCGTCGTCGTCGGGTAGGCCACGCCGTTGACCACCGGGGTGTCGTTGAACTGCTCCATGCCCATCGAGACGTTCGGCGTGCCGGGGATCTGCCTCGGCTCGCAGAACGGGTCGGTCTGGTACTGCCAGGTGCTGGGCTTGTCCAGGTCGCAGCCCGGGTCGTAGTACGGGTTGTCGATCGGCCCGTGCGTCGTCCCGGTGGCCGGCGGCCAGAACCAGGGTCCGTACATCCAGCGGCCGTAGGCGCTCATGCCCGACGGGTCGCCGGGGTTCTGCGCCGGCATGTAGACGTGGTGGTACCAGAAGTTGCCCTTCGTGCCCCACTTGCCCTTGTCCCAGGTCGGGTCCTGCGCGGCGAGCGCGTCGTCGTCGGGGACGAAGGTGCGGTCCTGGACGATGAGCGGGACCGTGTCGGAGGCCCCCGGCAGGACGCCGTCGGCGACCAGCCGCTTCTCGGTCGGGTCGGTGATCTCGTAGCCCGCGGCCTCCCCGGCGTACACGTTCAGGCGTGTGATGCCGTAGGAGTGGTCGTGGTAGAACATGAACCGCGCGCTCTGCTGGTTGGTGTAGTAGAACGTCGAGCAGCCGTCGTCCTTCGCCTCGCAGAGCACGGCGCCGCTGTCGTCGGTCATGTCGGGCACGTTCTGCACGCTGACACCCTGGGGGTACGGCGTGTCCTCACCGGCCGGCGTGATCCACTGGTGCGGCGTGCCGTCACTGATCCACGGCGTGATGCCGCCGTGCAGGTGCAGCAGGGCGCGGTTGTCCTTGAAGCACATGGAGCTCTTCGGGTTGCTGGTCGTGCACGTCGGGTTGCGGACCTCGTCGGTCACGGTGCCGTCGTCGGTGGCGGCGGGCATGCCCATCGGGCCCATGCCGGATCCCATGCCGGTGCTGTCGACCGGGAGGAACAGGTCGCCGTCGGCGTTGTTGGGCAGCAGGTTGCGGAACACGATGCGCACCGGCTTGTCCTTGGTCGCGGCGATCACCGGGCCGAGCCACTGCGGCGAGGTGACGCCGGTGTAGCCGCCCTTGACCGGCGCGCGGGTGCCGTCCATGAGCTCGTTGGCGAGCGGGTACTGCTGACCCTGGACATCGCCGTGGGACAGCTGCACGTAGCCGCGCACCAGCGTGGCCGGCAGGTCGGAGGAGAACCTGGTCCGGTACTGCACGAGACCGATCTCGTACTGGTCGGCCTTGACCCCGTCGACGGTGACCTCCTCGGGGACGGCCATCGGGAGGAACTTGTTGGCCTTGCCGGTCGCCGGCGCCTCGGCCGGGTCGATCTCGGGACACCCGGTGCCGTCGCTGGTGGGGTCGCACGGGAGCGGCAGCTCGTCCTGGAACTTCTTCATCCCGCGCGTCAGGTAGCCGCCGCCTGGGGTGTCGACGGTGATCTTGTCGATGGCCCCGACGTCGGCGATGGCCGTCGCGGTGGCCCCGCTGCCGGTCCCGCCTGCGACGTCGCTGATCGTCACCGTGGGGGCACTGGTGTAGCCGGAGCCGTTGTTCGCGACGGCGAGGTCGACCAGCTGCAGCGTGCTCGTCGCCGTGGCCTCGGTCGCACCGCTGATCGGGTCGAAGATGGTGCCGTTGCGGATGGTGACGGCCGGGGCGGTGGTGTAGCCCGATCCCGGGTCGTCGACGGTGACCTTGAGGACGCGTCCGTCCGAGGTCAGGTCCGCCTGCTCGACGTGCCCGCGCGCCATCGTGCCCTCGGGGTCGTCCGGGAGGTCGAAGTCGACGGTGGGCATCGTGTAGCCGCTTCCCCCGTCGCTCAGCGTGACCGCGTCCACGCCGCCGCTCGCCGTCGCCGCGGCGCCGGTGCCGCCTCCTCCGGCGAGGTCGACCTGGAAGCCGCGGTAGCCGCCGCCGCCCGCGCCGACCTCGAACCCGACGACCGAGCCGCTCGCCGTGACGGTCGCCGTGGCGGTCGCCTGGGTGTCGCCCCCCGACACCGTGACCACGGTGCCGGCGTCGTAGTCGTGCCCGGGCGCGGTCACCTCGATCGCGGCGATCCCGCCGGTGGTCGGGTCGACCTGCGCCACGGCCGAGGCGCCGGCCCCGGTGCCACTGATGGTCACCGCGGCCTTGGAGGTGGTGAACGGGCTGTTGGCCCAGTTCGGGTAGGGCCCGAAGTAGTGCGGGACCTTCGTCTCGTCGGTCTGTCCGGCCGGCAGGCCGGCGGCACTCGCCCCCCCGGACGTGGCGCCGACCAGGGCGGTGACGTTCACCGTCCCGGTCAGGACGAGGGCCGCCACCCCACCCAGTGCGGTCAGCCTCCGCCCCGATCTCGATGTCTGATTCATGGTCGAACCCCCTCGACAGGTGCCGTGGTCTCTAACGGCACGTGATGCGGCGCGGTCGCGCCCACCCCGAGGGAACCCGCACTGAGGGTGCGGAGCCGACTTCTGAACGCGCTGTCAGGGGGCGGTAAGGAAGTCGTCATCTCCGGGCCGGGAGCCGGGACAGTCGACCCGGGGCAGCAGGGCCATCGACTGATTGACGCGACCAGGCCCCGGTCGCTCGAATGGTCACGGGCGCACAAGGGGGGTGTGTTGTTCTGACGAACGTGCTCGTGGTGGACGACCAGGAACGCATCCGCACGATGCTGCGCCTGCTGTTGTCCTCCGAAGGTCATCAGGTCGTCGAGGCCGCTCAGGGTCTCGAGGCCTTGGCCGTGCTCGCCTCCACGCAGGTCGACCTGATCCTCCTCGACCTCGTGATGCCGGAGACCAACGGCATGCAGCTGCTGACGATGCTGCGCGACCTGGGACGCCCGGAGCCGGTCATCGTGCTCTCCGCGGTGGACGACGTCGCGGCCCGGGTCAAGGCGCTCGACCTCGGCGCCGTCGACTACGTCGCCAAGCCGTTCAACGCCGCCGAGCTCCTTGCCCGGGTCCGACGCCGCCTGAGCACCCGGGGGCCGGCACCGGCATCCCGACCGACGCAGCGTTTCCTCGCCAGCGGTGAGGTCGAGCTCGACCTCGACCGCCGCAGGGCACGGCACCGGGGCGACTGGGTGGACCTCAGTGACCGCGAGTCGAGTCTGCTGGCCCACCTCATGCGCCGGTGCGGTGAGGTGTGCGGCCGCGAGCAGCTCCTCCACGACGTGTGGGGGCTCGGGTTCGACCCTGGGAGCAACGTCGTGGAGGTGTGCGTCCGCCGCATCCGGGCGAAGCTGCCGGACATCCCGATCGAGACCGTGCGATCCGCCGGCTACTGCTTCGACGGCTCCTGAGGTGCCGTCCTGGAGGTCACCGGGTCTGCCGGAGGCGTCGGCCACCCGAGCGGAGCGGTTGTTCGTGCCGTGGGTGGTGGCCACGCTGGCCTGCCTGGTCTGGATGTGGGTCCAACCGGGCGAGGAGGTGGTGCCCTACCACCTGATCTGGATCGGGTTCGCGCTCGCCTACGGGTTCGAACCGTGGCCGGTGCGTCGCACCGCGGTCGCCCTGGCCGTCGCGGGCCTCGCCAGCGGCTGGGTCCTCGTCCACCGCGTCGGGGAGGACGTGGTCGCCTGGGAGGAGCTCTTCGAGGCGCCGCTGATGCTGGCCATCTCCGCGCTGATCGTCTGGCACGTCCAACGTCGCGAGGCGGCGGTCCGGACCGTGCGGGCGTTGGCCCGGAGCCGGCTCGCGCGGGCCGCGGGACGCGAGCGACTCGGCCGGCTCACCTCCCACGAGATCCGCACTCCCCTGACCATCGCGAACGGCTACGTCGAGCTCCTCAAGCGCGACCAGAGCGGTCCGGAGCGGTCGCGGTACCTCGCCGTGCTGCAGGACGAGCTGGACCGACTCGGCCGTGCGGCCGACCGGCTGCTGCGCATGGTGCAGCTCCACGACCACCTGCCCCGCGCCGCCATCGACGTCGACGCGATGCTCGCCGAGACCCTCGACCGGTGGAGCGCGGTGACGCCGCGGCGGTGGGTGGTCGACTCCGACGCGGGCGTGCTGCACGCCTCCCCCGAGCGGGTCAGGGCCTGCCTCGACACCCTGATCGAGAACTCCGTGCGCTACACCGAGCCGGACGACGTCGTACGTCTCCTCGGCGTGCGTCACGGCCGCCACGTGTGGATCGGGGTCGCCGACTCGGGCCCCGGCCTGTCCGTGGAGCAGGTTGACGCGATCAACCTCGACCACGACGCGGCGCTCCCACCCGGCGAGGGGATCCCACCGGACCCGCGGTCCCAGACCGGCCTGGGGATCGCCCTGGTCCAGGAGATCGTCGAGGCCAGGGACGGCCGGCTCTTCGCGGGTCGCTCCCGAGAGGGCGGTGCGCTCCTGCTCGTCCGCCTGCCGCGTGGCGAGCCGACCGCACGGGCCCGGGACAGACCCGCCCAGTGACCCACGTCGACGCGAGGCCGGAGCCGGCCAGGACCCGTGCTGCGCTGGTTCCTGAGCGCCGGTCCCACCCCTCGACGCGAAGGCCCGAGTGACCGTTCAGCGATCGCCGGCCGCGTCCACCAGCGTGCGCTCGTGGTCGCGCGCCAGTCCCGCGCGCCGGTCGCGGTCGAGCCCGAGCTCGCGCTCCCACGCCAGGGCCGTGCGGGCAGTCTCGACCAAGGGGCGCGTGGTGAGCCCGACGCGACGCGCGGCCGAGCCGTCGAGGGTCATGGCACCGTGGTCCCCGGCGGGCAGCCACAGCGGCAGCGAGCCCGGACCCGTCCACGGTGCGACGCCGTGCTCGTGCAGCCAGCGCTCGCTCACCTCGTGCCAGTCCGGCTGCGTCCCGGCGGCGGACGCCGCGGCGTCCAGCGCGTCGCCGAGCGTGTGCGGCTCCCCCACCGCGTTGAACGTGCCCGCCTGCCGGGCCAGCCCGGCCCCGACCAGCCACTCGGCGAGGTCCTCGGCGTCGAGCACCTGCAGGGGCTGGCGCCGCGGGGGGCAGAGCACCGGCTGCCCGTCCGCGGCGAGCGCCGCCCGTGCGGGCCAGTAGCCGAAGCGGTCGCTGCGGTCGCCCCCACCCGCCAGCAGGCCTGCTCGCGCGACGAGCAGCCGCTGCTCACCGAGCGCCGCACGGCAGGCCTCCTCGCACGCGACCTTGGCCGGGCCGTAGTCCTCCGGGCCCGCCTCGCCATCCCCGGTCCAGGCCTCGTGGACCGGCGCGGACTCGTCGCTGCCGGGCTCGACGCCGTCGCGGTAGACCGAGATCGTGGAGACCAGCACCCAGTGCTCGGCGTCCGCTGCCAGCGCTGCGAGCGCGGTGCCGACGTGGCGGGGCTGGCGGCTGACGTCGACCACCACGTCCCAGGGCCGACCGGCCACCCCGGCGTACGCCGACGGGTCGTCGCGGTCGCCGCGCACCCACGCCACGCCCTCGGGCGCGCGGCCGGACTCGCCGCGGGCCAGACAGGTCACCTCGAGCCCGTCGTGCCGCGCGTCGCGCGCGACCAGGCCGCCCAGCCAGGACGTGCCGCCGAGCACCAGCAGGGACGTCACCGCTCGGTCTCCTCGGCCCACAGGGCGGCGCCGACGATCCCGGCCCGGTTGCGCAGGGCCGCCGGCACCAGGGGCGTCGTCACGTCGACGAGGTGGATGAACCTGTCGCCGTCCTTGCTGACCCCGCCGCCGACGACGAACAGCTCGGGCGAGAAGAGCTTCTCCAGCATCCGGTAGTAGACGGTCAGCCGTTCGGCCCACGCCTCGTAGGAGAGATCCTCCTTCTTGCGCACCGAGCTGGCCGCCCACCGCTCGACGTCCGGGTGTCCCTCGATGTCGAGGTGGCCGAGCTCGGAGTTGGGCACGAGCCGCCCGTCCATCACCAGCGCCGACCCGATGCCGGTGCCGAGGGTGGTGACGATGACCAGGCCCTGCTGGCCCTTGGCGGCGCCGTACCTCACCTCGGCCAGCCCGGCCGCGTCGGCGTCGTTGACCACGTGCACCTCGCGGTCCAGGGTCTCGGTGAACAGCGCGTCGGCGTCGACGTCGATCCAGCTCTTGTCGATGTTGGCCGCGGAGTGCACCACGCCCCGGCGGACGACGCCCGGCACCGTCACCCCGACCGCGTCGTCGGTGTGCTGCTGCGGGAACCGGTCGACCAGCTGCCGGAACACCTGGGCCACGGCCTGCGGCGTGGCGGGCTGGGGCGTGTCGATGCGGACGCGGTCGGCGGCGAAGTCGCCGCGCTCGAGGTCGACCGGGGCGCCCTTGATGCCGGACCCCCCGAAGTCGATGCCGAAGCTGTGGGTCATGCCCCCATCCCAGCACGTTCGACGCGTCACGGGCGGCAACGGTCCGCCGCTCAGGTGCGACCGGCGGGCCGCGCGGCGCTCAGACCACGGCGTACGGCGGCGTGCTGGAGCGCCCCTGGAACGACAGGATCGCCGGCTCGACGACGTGACCGTCCCGGACGTGGACGGCGCGCCGGACGGTCTCGTCGGCGTCCCAGGACGAGGGGCCCTCGAGCACCGTCCGCAGGAACGGACGGAGCGCGTTGCTGTTCTCCCAGGTCGCCGAGCGCCACAGGTAGGACGGGCTGTGGTCGACCGCGTAGTAGAGCACGTGGTCGCCGACCTCGAACGCCGGCGCGTCGAACCCGGTCGGGCGCGCCCACTCGAAACCCATGCCCAGGTCGCAGGACACGTCGACCACGATGCTCCCCGGGCGGAAGGCGGCCAGGTCGTCGTTCCTGAGGAAGACCAGCGGATGCTCGGGGTCCTGCAACGTGCAGTTCACGACGACGTCGTTCTCGGCCAGGTAGGCCGCCAGCGGCTCGCGTCCGCGCTCGGTGATCACGTGGCTGGAGTGGTCACCGTCGGGCTCGTGGTCGATCTGCCGGATCCGCACGGAGTGGATCGGCGAGGCGACCGCCGCGACGCTGCGGTGGGTCAGCACCGCGATGTCGTGCACGCCCAGGGCGATCAGCGCGGTCACCGCCCCCCGTGCGGTCGCGCCGAAGCCGATCACCACCGCGCTGAGCTGACGCCCGTAGGTCCCGGTGAGCCCGCCGAGCTGGAGGGCGTGGAGGACCGAGCAGTAGCCGGCGAGCTCGTTGTTCTTGTGGAAGACGTGGAGCCCCACGGTGCCGTCGCGCGTCCAGTGGTTCATCGCCTCGAAGGCGATCAGGGTCAGCCGGCGGTCGATCGCCAGCTGGGTGAGCCCGGAGTCCTGCACGCAGTGCGGCCACCCCCACAGCACCTGCCCGGGACCCAGGGCGGCGACGTCCTCGTGCTGCGGCTTGGGCAGCAGCACGACGTCGGAGGCGGACAGGATCTCCTCGCGCGAGGCGAAGCCGCCCACGACGTCCTCCAGCTGGCCGTCGCTGAGGCCGAACCTCGCGCCGTAGCCGTGCTCGAGGACGATCTGGGCGCGCAGGTCGGCGTCGAGCGTGGCGAGGTGGTCCGGGTGCAGCGGGAGGCGGTGCTCGTTCTCCTTGCGTGAGGACCCGACGACGCCGAGCCGCAGCAGGCTCACGAGCGCTTCGCGGGGTGGACCTGCTCGGCGGTGGTGTCCCGGGCCGCCTTGTCGCGCTTCTCCGCGCGCTTCTGCTTGAGGGTCTTGTCGGACTTCTTCGAGGCACTCTGGCGCGGCGACTTGTCGCTCATGGCGGTTCTCTCTGAGAGGGGCACCTGAACGGGCCCGTGCTCCCACCGTACGCCCGGAGCGCGCGGTCTCCTCAGGTCAGGAGGGCCGCGGCCTCCGCCGAGCTCCAGAACGGCGCCAGCTGCGAGCGCAGGAGCCGTTCGAGGTCGCCGCTCTCGCGCAGGGCGGCGACCGCCCCCGGGGCCAGGCGCACGAGGCCGTCCACCAGGTCGTCGCGGTCGATCCCGAGCTCGTCGAGGAGCTGGGGCGGCGTGCGGTCGCCGAACCGGTCGAAGAACGCCGCCACGACCGCCTCCCCCGCCCGGCCGGCGTGCTCGGTCGCCGCCGCGCTGGTCGCCAGGTCGTGGCCGGCGGCGACGACGCCGGCGAGCTCGTCGCGGCTCAGGTGTGCGCCCAGTCCCTCCACGGGCTCCTGCGCGAGCAGGTCCCACACCTCCAGGAGCGCGTCGCGGGTGGTGGGGTCCTGCATCGTCTCGACGAGGATCTTGTTCAGCCGGCGCACGGCGAACGTCCCGCCCCTGCCGACCGTGCCGCCGATGAGCGCCTCGACCTGCCTGTCGGCGGCGCCCATCGCCCTGGTCGCCGCGCTCGTGCCGAAGGACACCAGGGACCCGAGCCCCGGCACCTTGCCGGCCATCGCCTTGTTGGCCTGGACGACCTCACCGACGACGCGAGCCATGAACCGGGTGGCCGTCGCGGCGACCAGCGGACCCTCGGTCAGCCGCTCGAGGGCGCGCTCGAGCACGGGGTGCAGCGCGAGCAGCTCGTCGAGCAGGACCTCGACGCGCTCGCGGTGGACGAGCTCGCCGACGGGGTGCGGCTCGGCCGGCCCCTGGCGGAGCAGGTCGACGGCGAGCTCGACCACCTCGTGGCCCGCGGCGCTGCCGGGCACGGTCGCCAGGGCGCGCACGACGATGCGCGCCACCACCTCGTGGTCGACGAGGTCGGCGACGCGGTGCCGCCCGGAGACGGTCAGCAGGTCGTTCACCAGGTCCCGGACCGTGCCGTCGAGCCGGTCGCCGGCGAGCCGGTCGAGGTGGTGGCGCACCTGCGCCTCGAGCAGCTGCTCAGGGAGGGTCGGGGCGGCGTTCGCGGTCACGGGTGAACCGTACGTGCCCCCGCGGAGCCCCGGATCAGGCCGGGACGGTCACGCCCCGTCGTCCCCACGCGTCGCGCCGACCAGCTCCGCCGCCGTACGACGGTTCGCCGGGTCGAGCGCGTCGGCCACCAGGAGCTCGGCGGCCTCAGGCGCGGTGCCCGCCGGCACCACGAGCACGGTGAGCCGCTGGTCGCGCTTCAGCGTCAGGAGCACCTGGTGCGTGTCGTCGCTGGGGAAGGAGCCGGTCTTGACCATGCCTCGCCCGACGCGCACGTGACGCGGGTGGGAGCTCCAGTCGGGGCGAGAGAACAGCACCCGGGCCACGCGTCCGACCTCGGGCGGGAAGTGGTCGACGAGGTCGGCCACCTCGGTCTCGAGGTCGTCGGACCACGGCCACCAGACGCCGTCGAGGAGTCCGGACCCGGGGTCGGGTGACAGGTGGAGCCGCAGGGGCCTGGTCATCTCGCTCGACGCCTGCATGGCGTCCGCCTTCCGACCTGTTCGCGAGGAGGATCCGGGTGAGGCTCTCGCTCGAACGGGTGTGTGGCCACCCTACTCCGGCACGCTCACCAGGGCGCGCGGGCCCAGGGCTCCTGCTCCTGCTCCTGTGCCAGCGCGGCCTCGTTGAACGCCTCGAGGGCGCGCACGACGGTGCGCGCGCTGGACTTCGGGATCGCGCCGAGCAGCCGCGCCACGTCGCGCCGTCGCTGCTCCCAGACCGCCTCGACGACAGTCCGGCCCTGGTCGGTCAGGTCGACCGACACGACACGGGCGTCCCGCGCCACGCGTGAGCGCTCGACGAGGCCGAGGCGCTGGAGCCGGTCGCAGTGCCGGCTCGCGTTGGACTGGTTGACGCCGAGGTGGGCCGCGATGTCACCGATGCTGCGGGCCTCGTCGGCGACCAGCACGAGGAAGCGGAACTGGGTGACCGTGATCTCGACCGGGGACGCGGCCACCGAGTGGACGGCCACCCCGACCAGCGCGCGGCTGGCGGTCATGAAGGCGTCGGTCAGGTCGTCCCCGTTCGTCATGGACGAACTCTATTCCTGGATCGTCCCTCCATGCCGCTGCGCATGCACCCATCGGCGGGCGGGTAGTCCTGACCACGTCGTCCCCCGCCAGAGAGGCCCTCCACCATGCGCGCACTCACCGTCGAGCCCCACCGCGCCGGGTCGGTGCGCCTCGAGGAGGTGCCCGACGCCGACGCCCCGGACGAGGTGGTCGTGCGAGGACTGGCGGTCGGGGTCTGCGGGACCGACAAGGAGATCGTGCGGGGCGACTACGGCTGGTCGCCTCCGGGGCAGGACCGCCTGGTGCTCGGCCACGAGTCGCTCGGCGAGGTGGTCAGCGCCCCGCGCGGCAGCGGCTTCTCCCCCGGCGACCACGTCGTCGGCGTGGTCCGCCGTCCGGACCCGGTGCCGTGCGGGGCGTGCGCGCACGGCGAGTGGGACATGTGCCGCAACGGGAAGTACCTCGAGCGCGGGATCAAGCACCTCGACGGCTACGCCAGCGAGCGGTGGACGGTGCCGGCGGAGTTCCTGCTGCACGTCGATGCCGGGCTCGGTCTCCTCGGGGTGCTGACCGAGCCGGCGAGCGTGGTCGCCAAGGCCTGGGAGCAGGTCGACCGCATCGGGGAGCGTTCGTGGTTCGCGCCCGAGCGGGTGCTGGTCACCGGCGCGGGCCCGATCGGGCTGCTCGCCGCGATGATCGGGGTGCAGCGCGGGCTCGAGGTGCACGTCCTGGACCGGGTCACCGAGGGGCGCAAGCCGGACCTGGTGCGCGCGCTCGGGGCGACCTACCACCACACGAGTGTCCCGGAGGTGGCCGAGCAGGCCGCTCCCGACGTCGTCATCGAGGCGACCGGGGTCGGACGCCTCGTCGTCGAGGCCATGGCCGAGACCCGCTCCTACGGGATCGTGTGCCTGACCGGGGTCTCCCCCCGCGGCCGCACCCTCGAGCTGGACGCCGGCGGCCTCAACCGCGAGCTGGTGCTGGAGAACGACGCCGTCGTCGGGTCGGTCAACGCCAACCTGCGGCACTACCGTGCGGCCGCGGACGCCCTCGCCGCGGCGGACCGCTCGTGGCTCCACCGGCTGGTCACCACCGTGGTGCCGCTCGACCGGGCGGCCGACGCCTTCGACCGGCCGGCGGACGACGAGGTCAAGGTCGTGATCGCGATCGACGAGGACCTGGCCGCCGCGTCGCCATGAGCCGCGGGAGGCGCCCCACGGCTCAGAGCCGGTCGCGCACGCCCGGCTCGTGCGCCAGGTCGCGGGTCTGCTGGTCGAAGCCTCCCCGCAGCGCCGCCCGGCTGCGCCCGAACCGGCCCACCGGGAGGACCGTACGCCGGTTGCTCCCCTCGAGCTCCAGGGCGAGCGCGGCGTAGAGAGCCACGCCCGCCAGGCCCACGCCCGTCCACCCCGCGGCGGTGGACCAGCCTCGTCCGCCGTCGAGCTCGGCGACGCCGGTGACCGCGAACCGCCCGGCGCTGACCAGCACCACGCCGCAGGCCACCACCAGCTCGCGCGCGGCCAAGGCGGGGACGAGCAGGCATGAGGCGGAGCCCAGGAGGACCACGCCCAGGCCCGGGCTGGTCGCACCGGACGGGGAGGTCAGGGTCACCGCCGAGACCGCCGCCCAGGTCCCGCACAGCAGGCCCGTGCCCGTCGCCGCCACGGGGTCGTGCGCCAAGAAGCCGAACACGGCGGCGAGCAGCTGCAACGGGACCGCGAGCAGGAGGACGGCCAGGGCCACCACGTGACCCTGGCCGACCGGCACCCACCTGAGCTGCACCGCGGCGAACGCCATCGTCGCGACGGTCTGGGCCAGGAAGCTCAGTGGCAACGAGGTCGCGACCGGGCGCAGCACCACCCGGGTCGCGTCCTGGGCGCTCACCTCGAGGTCGACTCGCGGTCGTCCGAGGACCCGTGGCGTCCGGCACCGGTGGACTCGAACCGGCCGCCGTGCGAGGCGATCCGGCCGGTCCGCCGGCCGTGGCTCAGCGCGCGGCTGTAGCGTCCGGGACCCCAGTAGCGCGCCCGCACGCGGCGGGCCAGCTCACGGCGTCGCGCCGGGCCGTCCTCGTCCAGTGCCTGGGCGAGCACGGTCGCCTCCCGCTCGAGGTCGGCCTCGTCGTCCACGGGGCCGGAGACCAGGGGCAGTCCTCCGCTCCTGGCCCGAGAGGCTGCGGGCTGGCGGTGCTGCCGGTCCTCGTCGTCGGTGGACCGGGACTTGTCGCGCTCCTCCTCGCCCGACTGGTCGTCGGCCCCTCCGCTGTCCCCGTCGTCCTCGCCGCCCTTCTCCTGGGCCTCCTCGACCGACAGGGGAGCGGCGATGTCCTCCAGCGACTTCCCTTCGGCCCGCACCCCCATGGTGGCGTGCACGATGCCCGCGATCACCATGACCGCGCCGGCCCCGGCGTACCCCCAGAACACCTGGATCCGCGACTCGCTGGAGATCAGCTGGCCGAACAGCCAGGGCCCGATGATGCCGCTCACGCCGGTGCCGATGGCGTAGAAGAACGCGATCACCATGGCGCGGATCTCCAGCGGGAACGTCTCGCTCACGGTGAGGTAGCCGGCGCTGGCGCCGGCGGAGGCGAAGAAGAAGATCACCACCCAGGCCAGTGTCTGCGTCCAGGTGCTCAGCAGGTCGGCCTGGAACATCCAGCCGACGACGGCCGCGGCGACACCGCCGACGATGAAGGTGGAGGCGATCATCGGCCGACGGCCCACGCGGTCGAAGAGCGGGCCGAGCAGCACGGGTCCGGCGAAGTTGCCGGCCGCGAAGGGCAGCAGGAACAGGCCGACGCTGGCGGGCGACACGTCGTAGAACGTGGTGAGCATCAGGCCGTAGGTGAAGAACAGCGCGTTGTAGAGGAAGGCCTGCGAGGTCATCAGCGAGAAGCCCACCACGCTGCGCTTCGGGTAGACCTTGAACACGGTGCGTCCGATCTCGAGGAACCCGGTGCTGGTCCGGGTCCGGAGCTCGAGCGGCTCTCCCTCCGGCTCGGGCAGGTCCTCACCGGTGTGCGAGGAGACCTTCTCCTCGATGTCGCGCATGATCTCCTCGGCCTCGTCCTCGCGACCGTGGATGATCAGCCAGCGCGGCGACTCCGGAACGAGCAGCCGGAGCATGAGGATGCCGATCGCGACCAGCCCGCCGGTGGCGAACGCCAGGCGCCACCCGAGGTCCGAGGGCAGGTCGGCGATGTAGAGGTAGCCCAGCGCGGCGGCGACCGCAGCGCCCAGCCAGTAGGACCCGTTGACCGCGAGGTCGACGGTGCCGCGCACACGAGCGGGGATGAGCTCGTCGATGGCGGAGTTGATCGCGGAGTACTCCCCGCCGATGCCGGTACCGGTGAGGAAGCGTCCGACCGCGAACCACCAGTAGGTGAGGCCGCCGCTGACCCACAGGCCGGCGGTGGCGGTGATGGCGACCCCGATCATGTAGACCCCGAGCGTGATCAGGAACAGCTTCTTGCGCCCGAACCGGTCGGTCAGGTAGCCCCAGACCAGCGCTCCGGAGATCGCTCCGAAGATGTAGATCGACGCCGACCCTGCCACCTGCACCGTCGAGAACCCGATCGAGTCCTTGAGGGACGCCCCCACCGCGCCCTTGATCGTCACCTCGAGCCCGTCGAGCACCCAGACCGTACCGAGCGAGGCGACGATCAGCCAGTGCCATCGCGTCCACGGCAACCTGTCCATCCGCAACGGGATGTCGCTCTTGATCTTGTCCTTCACCTCAGGCACGGCCACCACGTCCTTTCCTTGCGCTGTGGCATGCATGTGCCCAACGCGGCGCGGCGTGATGCGCGCGGACGACCAGGCAGCGCTCATGGACGGGACGGACGGTGGGCACGAGCGGTCCCGAGTCCCCGAACCTGAGGAGTGGAGCGATGAAGGCAGTGGTCTGGCACGACGTGGGCGACATCCGCTGGGAGGAGGTCCCCGATCCGGACATCAAGGACCCGACCGACGCGATCGTCCGCATCACGACCAGCGCCGTCTGCGGCACGGACCTGCACTTCGTGCGCGGCACCATGAGCGGCATGGTCGAGGGCACCATCCTCGGGCACGAGGCCGTCGGCGTCGTGGAGGAGGTTGGCCCTGGGGTGCGCAACCTGCGCCGTGGCGACCGGGTCGTGGTGCCCTCCACCATCGGCTGTGGATGGTGCTCCTACTGCCGTGCGGGCTACTACGCCCAGTGCGACAACGCCAACCCCAACGGGCCCTCCGCGGGCACCTGCTTCTCGGCGGGCCCCAGACGACCGGGCCGGTCGACGGGCTCCAGGCGGAGTACGCCCGCGTTCCCTACGCCAACGTCGGACCGGTGTGGCTGCCCGACTCGATCGACGACGACACCGCGATCAACCTCTCGGACATCTACCCCACCTCCTGGTTCGGCTGCCGCCTGGCCGAGGTCGGCCACGGTGACACCGTGCTGGTGATGGGCGCCGGGCCGGTGGGCCAGCTGGCCATCACCTCGGCCTTCCAGCAGGGGGCCGGGCGCGTCCTCGTCGTCGACGGCATCGCGAGCCGCCTGGACCAGGCCCGTGCTCGTGGCGCCGAGGCGATCGACTTCAACCGCGAGCACCCGGTCGAGGTCGTGCAGGAGCTCACCGGGGGCATCGGGGTGGACCGCGTGGTCGACGCGGTGGGTGTCGACGCCCAGCGGCCCAAGCAGGGGCCCGCAGCCGAGGAGTCGGCCGGTCTCGAGGGCGCCTTCGACCAGGAGCGCCAGCAAGTCGCCCCAGAGCAGAACCCCGACGGCGAGACCTGGGTCCCCGGCGACGCGCCGTCGCAGTCGTTGCGGTGGGCGGTGCAGGCCGTCGCGAAGGCCGGCTCGATCGGCGTCATCGGGGTCTACCCGCCGCAGTTGGACGCCTTCCCCGTCGGCGAGGCGATGAACAAGAACCTCACCGTCAAGGCCGGCAACTGCCACCACCGGCGCTACCTGCCACGGCTCCTGGACCTGGTGCGCACGGGGGCGGTGGACCCGGCGTCGCTGCTCACCCAGGAGGTGGAGGTGCCCGACGTGATCGAGGCCTACCGGACGTTCGACCGGCGCGAGTCCGGCTGGACCAAGGTCGGCCTCGCCACCACCGCGAGCTGACCACGGCTCCACCAGAGAGAGAAGGAGATGCCATGACCGCGAAGGGCCGGGGAGAAGGCGAACAAGACCGGGGACTTCTCCTGCGCTTCGTGAGACGAGAAGGTCCCCGTGCAGGAGGGCGAGACCATCCCGACCTACCCGAACGGGCACGAGACGTACGAGTCCAGGCGCAACGAGTCCGGCAACAAGAGCTGACCGGACGCCGCCAAGGGACCACCCCTCCGGCGGGTCGATGCGGCCTGCCATCATCGCGCCATGGCCATCGACCCGACCGGACAGTCCCTCAAGCAGTTCCTCGCCGACGACCCGGAGTCGCCGGTGGTGATGCTCAACCTGCTGCGGTTCACCGAGGGTGGCCGCGCGAGCTACGAGCAGTACGCCGAGGCCCTGCGCACCACGTTCCTGCCCCGCTACGGCGGCAAGGTGATCTATGCCGGTGACGGGCACTCGCCGCTCGTCGCGGACCAGGGGCAGGACTGGGACATGGTCCTGCTCGTGGGCTACCCGACCCGGAGCGCCTTCAGCCGGATGGTCGCCGACCCCGAGTACCAGCAGGTCACCCACCTGCGGACCGAGGCCCTCGTCGAGGCCGTGCTGCAGCCCACCACCCCCCTGGCCTGAGCCCCGCGGCGTGCCGGGCGAGCCGCCCGGCCGGCGTGAGGTCGGCGTGAGACCTGCCGGGCCCGGGCAAGGGAAGGGCATGCCCTCCCTCCGCCGCGCCTGGCCCGAGCTGCGCGACCGGGGACGGGAGCGGGCGAGTGCCGCCGTGGACTCGCTGCCCCCGCCCGGCCGGACCGTCGTGCAGCTGGCGGTGCGCTCGGTCCGTGAGTCCTTCGATGACCGCGTGCCGGGCCTCGCCGCCGAGGCCACGCTCTTCGTCCTGATCTCGCTGCCGGCGCTGCTCCTGGTCGTGCTCGGCTCGCTGGGACTCGTGGCCTCGCGCCTGGGCCCGGACGGCACCGACCAGCTCGACCGGCTGGTCCTGGACGTCCCGCACACCTTCCTCTCCGACTCGACGTACGCCGCGTGGGCTCCCCTGGCGCGCGACGTCATGGCGACCGGTCGGGCCGACGTCGTCGGCATCGGCCTGGTGCTCGCCCTGTGGACCGGGTCCCGCGCGACCAGCCGGGTCCTGGAGACGCTGGTCATCGCCTACGACCTCGAGACGCCGCGCTCGAGCTGGCGGCGCCGCGGACTGGCGCTGCTGCTCACGGTGGGTGGGCTGCTGGGCGCCGTCGCGGTGCTGCCGGTGCTGGTGCTCGGCCCGCGGCTCGTCGCGGCCGTCCTCCCCGGCACCGGGGCCTCCGAGGGGGTCCCGGGCTGGCTGCTGTGGCCCCTGCTCGGCCTGCTCGTCCTGGTCGGGCTCACCACCTTGTTCCACGTCGGCGTGCCCTGGCACACGCCGTGGCGGCGCGACCTCCCGGGGGCCGTCCTCGCGATGGTGCTCTGGCTGGCGGCCGCCGCGGGGCTGCGCGCCTACCTCGCCCTCGGCGGGCTCGACCCGGGCGACGCCGCAGGCAGCGTGCTCTACCACCGGCTCGGGACGCCGATCGCGGTCACGCTGTGGCTCTACGTCTCCTCCATCGCCGTGCTCGTCGGGGGCGAGCTCAACGCCGAGATCGAGCGGACCTGGCCGACCAGTCCCCAGCGGGAGAAGGAGCAGGCCGCCCAGGAGGGCTGAGCGGTGTGCCTCGGACCGGGTCTCAGGGGCGGTCCGAGCCGAGTCGCACCTCCACCTGCAGGTCCTTGCCGCCGCGGCGCAGGCGCAGGGTCGCGCGCTCCCCCGGGCGGTAGGACCGGATGGTCGCGACGAGGGAGTCCGCACCGGAGACCCGGTGGTCGTCGACGCCGACGATGACGTCACCTTGGCGCAGGCCGCCCGCGGCCGCGGTCGACCCGCGCTCCACCCGCTGGACGCGGGCGCCGTCGTTCAGCAGCGGCACCTGGGCGTCGGGGTCCATGGGCGCGTCGGACACCGAGATGCCGAGGCGCGCATGGGTGGGCTGCTCGCCGGCGCGGATCTGCGCGACGATCGGCAGGACCTCGTTGATCGGGATGGCGAAGCCGAGGCCGATCGAGCCGGCGCTCGACGACCCGCCGGTGCTGCGGATCGAGGCGTTGACCCCGACCACGTCGCCGTCGAGGTCCACCAGGGGCCCTCCGCTGTTGCCGGGGTTGATCGCGGCGTCGGTCTGGATGGCCGGGTAGATCGTGCCCGGTCCGGTGCCGGCCTGCCCGCCGACGGCGACGGGGCGGTCCAGGGCGCTGACGATGCCCGAGGTCACCGTCGCCTCCAGGCCGAACGGCGCGCCGATGGCCACGACCGGCTGCCCGACCTCGAGCGAGCTCGAGTCGCCGGTCCGTGCCGGCCGGGCGCCGCTCACGTCCTGCGCCTGCAGCAGCGCGACGTCGGTGACCGGGTCGGTGCCGAGCACGCGGGCCGTGGCCGCGGTCCCGTCGGCGAAGGAGACCACCACGCGCCCGGAGCTCCCGGCGACGGCGACGACGTGGTTGTTGGTGAGGATCTGGCCGTCATCGGTCAGCACGATGCCCGACCCCGAGCCCGCGACCACGCGTCCGCCCTGCTGACCGGTCACGTCGACCTCCACCACCGAGGGCCCGACCTCCTCGGCGACGTCGGTGACCGACAGCGGTGACCCGGACGACCCGGACGACCCGGACGAGCCGGAGGAGCCGGAGGACCCCGCCGACGACCCGGGTACCGGCGAGGTGGCCGTGGCCGCGGTGCCGGCGCCGCTCCCCGTGCCCGCGGCCGGCGCCGCCTGGTCGTCGGAGCAGGCCGCCAGGCCCATCACCGTCAGGCACGCGGCGCAGGCCACCATCCGCCGAGTCCGTCGCTGCGTCATGTCCGCACCTTTCTCGACCCCTCTCGACCCCTCTCGACCCCTCTCGACCCGCCCTCGCACGCCTCGTCGGCGCCATCCCGGCGGGACCCTCTGCCGTGCCGCCGCGTGGCCTCGCTCAGCCCGAGTGGGCGAGCCGACGCGCGGCGACCAGGTCGGAGGCCGCGAGCGCGGTCGCGAGCATGGCGCTGCCTGCGGCGGCGCGACGATGGGCCGGGCCCTTCACCGCCCACGCGGCCGCCGTCGCGGCGTGCACCAGGTCGACCGCGGCAGCCGCGCGGGCGTAGGTGTCCCGGGGCAGGGCGTGCCCTGCGACGACCTGGACCAACCACCGGGCGGCCAGGACCCGGACGACCGCGTCGGCCGCGGCATCGGGCTGGTCGAGGGAAGCGCGCATCATCACCTGAGGCCGCACCAGGGCCACCCCCGCGAGGGTGACGCGCACGGCGTCGGCGGGTGTCCTCATCGATCTCCTCATCGTCCTCGTCGCGACCGGTCGGGTCGGGTCGGGTGCGGCCATGTCGTGAATTCGGTGCCCCCGCGCATGGTTCCCAAACCGTGCGGGTAGCCGTCTACGTGCTCCCCCCACGCTGGCTGGTCCGCGCTGCCCTCATCGCTGCCTGCGTCCTGGTGCTCGGCGCCACCGCGGTGGTGGTGGCCCAGGCGCTGACGACGGTCGTGGTCGTCACCGCGTCCCTGATCGCGGCGATCCTGCTCACCGCGCTGCTCGAGCCCTTCTCCAGGCGGCTGCGCAGCGTGGGCCTGCCGGACTGGCTGGCGGCGCTCACCGTGCTCGTCGTGACCCTCGCCCTGCTCGCCGGGGTCGTCACCCTGCTCCTGACCCGCGCCCAGGCGCAGAGCAACGACCTGCAGGGAGCCGTCGTCGACGGCCTGGACAAGCTGCGGCAGTTCGCCGACAACCTGCCCCTCCCGATCCCCGACGACCGCCTCGACAAGGGCGCGAGCGACCTCGCCGGTGCGGCGCTCGACGCCCTGCCCAGCCCGGCCGCCGGGGCCGGTCTGGCGACCCAGGTGCTCAGCGGAATCGCCCTGGCCCTCTTCGCGTGGTTCTTCCTGCTCAAGGACGGCAGGACCATGTGGGACTGGGCGGTCGGCTGGGCGCCCCGCTCGCGCGCCGCGGCGGTCGACCGCGCCGGTCAGGCCACCTGGGACGTCCTCACCGCCTACGTCCGCGGCACCACCGTCATCGCCCTGGCCGACGCCACGGGCATCGGGATCGCCATGCTCGTGATCGGGGTCCCGCTGGTCGCCTCGCTGTCCGTGCTGGTCTTCCTGGGGGCCTACGTGCCGATCGTCGGCGCCTTCCTGTCCGGGAGCCTGGCCTGCATCGTCGCGCTGGTCGCCCTGGGGCCCGCCGAGGCGCTGGTGCTGCTCGCCTGCGTCCTGGTGGTCCAGCAGCTCGAGGGCAACTTCCTCCAGCCGCTGGTGATGGGCCGCGCCCTGCGCCTGCACCCCTTGGCGATCGTGACCGCGGTGGCGGTGGGGACCACCGTCGCCGGGGTGCTCGGCGCGCTCATCTCCGTGCCTCTGGTCGCGATCGCCTACCGCCTGGCGCTCCAGGCCCGGTCCCCGGCAGGGGGAGAGGCGTGACGCTCCAGGCCGAGGACACCTCGCGCACCCGTTTCCTGCTCACCCTCGGCGCTCCCGCGGCGGGCCTGGCGATGGGCGTGACCGTCGTCTCGACCTACCTGCCCGTGCTCGTCGAGCAGTCGAGCAACGCCGTCGTCGTCGGCGCGCTCGTCGGCGGCGAAGGCTTCTTCGGCATCTTCATGCCCGGGCTGCTCGGCTCCTTCTCGGACCGCACCGCCAGGCGGGTGGGCGACCGGCTGCGGCTCATGCTCGCCTGCTCCGCCGTGGTGGTGCTGGCGCTCGTCGCCCTCGGCGTCGTCGCCGAGGTCGCGACCGGGAGCCTCGGGTGGTACGTCGTCACGCTGGTCTTCCTCTACGCCGGCTACTACGCCTGCCTGGCGCCGTACTGGGCGCTCTACCCCGACCTGGTGCCGTCGGACCACAGCGGCCGGTCCCGGAGCGCGGAGAGCTCGTGGCGGGTCGCCGGTGTCGGGGTGGCCCTGGTCGCCGGCGGGCTGCTGCTGGACGTGACCCCGTCGCTGCCGTTCCTGGCCGCCGCGCTGGCGGTGGTGCTCACGGTCGGTCTCCTCGTCGTCGGCGTGCGGCCGCTGCGCGACCGGGAGGTGAGCCGTGACGAGGACTCGCCGGGCCTGACCTCGGAGCTCCTGCACCTGCTGCGCGACCCGGCGATCCGGCGGCTCTGCACCGCCGAGGCGCTGTGGAACTTCGCGCTCTCGGCGCTGCGCGCCTTCGTCGTGCTGTTCTTCGTGGTCGGCCTGGGCCGCAGCTCGACGTTCGTCGCGACGGTGATCTTCCCGCTGGTCGCGGTCGGCATCGCGGTCGCCGCACCCGCCTCGGGCTGGGCGGCCGACCGCTGGGGGCACCACCGGCTCCTCGTCGTGGCCACGACCGTCTACGCCGTGGGCGTGGTGCTGCCGGGCCTGTGGCAGGAGACGTGGGTCATCGTGGCCATCCCCGTCGTGGCCCTCGGGGCTGCCACGGTGATGACGCTGCCGTTCTCGGTGCTGATGCGGCTGCTGCCCGAGGAGAGCCACGGCGTGGCCTCCGGGCTGTTCGGCCTGTGCCGCGGCGTCGGCGCTACGCTCGGTCCCGTGGTCACCGGAGCAGTCGTGCTGCTCGCCCGGCCGGTGCTGGCGGACACCGAGGGGTACGCCGCGATGTGGTTCTGCATCTCGGCGGCACTGCTGGCCAGCCTGCCGTTCCTGTGGGCCCTGCGCGGCGACGAGCGGCTGGGCTGACCCATGACCGCGATCACCCTGGTCTACGGAGTCGCCCTGCTCCTGGCGGTGCTGCTCTCGGCGCTGTCGGCGCGCAGCCCGCTCTCCACGACCACGGTCTTCCTGGCCGTGGGTCTGGTCGCCGGCCCCCTGGTCACCGACCTCGTCGAGGTGCCCGCGACGGCGATCGAGCACGCCGCCGAGATCGCGCTGTTCGCCATCCTGTTCACCGACGGCCAGCACGCCCCGCTCGGGGTCCTGCGCGCGCGCTGGCGCGAGCCCACCCGTGCCCTGCTGATCGGCATGCCGCTCACCTTCGCCATCGTCGCCGCCCTGGGGCACTGGGTGGCCGGGCTGGACTGGGCCCCGGCGCTGGTCCTCGGCGCCGTCCTGGCACCGACCGACCCGGTCTTCGCCTCCGCCCTCGTCGGGCGCGAGGACGTGCCGAGCGGGGTGCGCGAGGTGCTCAACATCGAGAGCGGGCTCAACGACGGGCTCGCCCTGCCTGCGGTGCTGGTGCTCGCCGGCCTGGCGGGCGGTGAGCCGGAGGGCTGGAGCACCGCGCCGGGTCCCCTGGTCCTGGAAGCGGTCGCCGGCGTGCTCATCGGGATCGCGGTCCCGCTCGTCATCACCTGGTTCCTCCGGCTGCCGGGGGTCGGCGCCGAGGCGCGGCTGCAGCCGCTCGGCCCCTTCGCGGTCGCCATCCTGCTGTGGGGCGTGTGCGGCCTCGTCGAGGCCAACCAGTTCCTGGCCGCCTTCGCCGCCGGCGCCACCATCGCCACGATCCGTCCCAGCGCCTCCGACGCCTTCCGGCACACCGGCGAGCTGGTCAGCGAGCTGGCCAAGGGGGCGGCCCTGCTGTCGTTCGCCACGCTGGTCGACGCTCAGATGTTCGCCTCTGCCGGCTTCGCGGGCCTGGTCCTGGCGGTCGGTGTGCTGCTGGTCTCGCGACCGGCGCCGGTCCTGCTCGCGCTGGCCGGCACTCCCCTGCCGATGCGCGAACGGCTCGCGGTCGCGTGGTTCGGCCCCAAGGGCTTCGCCAGCGTCGCCTACGTCATCATCGTCGCGTCGAGCGGCATGGCCGACTCGGCCACCGTGGTCGCCCTGGTCACGATCACCGTGCTGCTCTCGGTGGTGGCGCACAGCAGCACCGACGTGAGCGTCGCGCGGGCGCTGCGGGACCGCACCGACAGCAGCTGAGGCGGTGTCCGCCCTGGTGTCGCCGGTGTCGCCGCTACTGCGCCACCCGCAGCTCGGTCGACATGCCCTGTGCCCGGTGCCCCGGCACGTCGCACCACAGCTCGAGCACCTCGCCCGCGGAGGCGCGGACCTCGAGCACCTCCTCGGCGCCGGGGCGCAGCTCGGCGGTGTGCCACTCCCCCTCGCGTCCCCGCACCTTCAGGTCGTGCACGGTGCCGCCGGCGTTGGTCACCACGAGCTGCACGCGACCCGGTCGCACGGTGGACGCCGAGGTGTTGATCGCCCACTCGGTGAGCCCCACTCGGAGCTCGCTGACGGCGGGAGCCGCCGGCTCGGTCGTCTCCGAGGTCGCGGGTCCACAGCCGGCGAGGGCGAGCAGGCCGACCCAGAGCAGGAGTCCCAGCACCACGGGGGGCACGGTCGCGCTGCGGCGGGTCACGAGGACTCCAGGAGCCGCCGGACCTGGTCGGCGGCCGGATGCTCGGGCGCGAGGTGAAGGAAGCGCCGCAGCGTCGCGACGGCCGTGTCGCGACCGAGGTCGCGCTGGGCCAGCCCGAGCACGAGCAGGGCCGTGGCCTGCTGGGGCCCCGTGCGGCGCGCGACCGGCTCCACCACGGCGGCGACCTCGCCCGAGCGCTCGGAGCGCAGCAGGTCCAGCCCCAGCCGCGTGCGCACCACGTCGGACCCGGGGTGGGCCTCGAGCGCCTGCCACCACGCGGTGACCGCCTCGTCGTGACGGCCCGCGCCGTCGAGCCGCTCGGCCCGGGCGACGGCGTCCGAGGCCGCCGAGGGCCGCCCAGGCGCCGACCCAGCCGCCGACCCGGCGGCCGGCCCGGCGCCAGCAGCGGTCGGTGCCGGGGCAGCCTGCGCCGGCTCGCCACCGGGCGCGTGCAGCAGCCACGGGACCAGCGCCGCGAGACCGACGAGCGTCACGGCCACCGCCGCGAGCGGGCGTCCGCCCAGGGGACGTGGTCGCCGCGGCACCCCCGGGGGTGGCGGGCCGCGCCGGCGGAGGACGAGGACCACGCCGGCGAGGAGCACCAGCGGCGGGACCGTCCACAGCACCCGGCCGAGGTCCCCGTGCGGGGTCTGCACCACCTCGTCGCCGTAGCGTGCGCGGAACCAGCCCAGCACCTGGTCGGCGGTGCGGCCGGACCGCAGCTGGGCACGCACCTCGCTGCGCATGCTCCGCGCCATCGGCGCGTTGGACTGGGCCACCGACTCGCCCTCGCAGGAGGGACAGCGCAGGTCGGTCGCGACCTGCTGCACCCGGTCGTCCAGCGCCGGCGCCGGCGACCGGTCACCGACGAGGAGGCCGGTGGCCGCGGCCGCGACGGCCAGGAGCACCGCCAGGGCCGGCCACCAGGTCAGCCGGCGCGCCACGCGGCCACCTCCCGCTCGAGCCAGGACCGGGTCACGCCACCGCGCACCCGGGCGCGGATGACCCCGTCGGGGCCCACCACGAACGTCTCGGGCACGCCCGTGGCTCCCCAGTCGACGGCCATGCGGCCGTCGCGGTCCTGCACCGCGACCAGTCCCTGCGCCTCGACCTCCTCCAGCAGCGACCGGGCGGCCGCGGGGCCGTCCCGGGTGTCGATGCTCACGACCGCGACGCCGGGGCCGGCCTGGGCGGCGAAGGCGGCCAGCACGGGCAGCTCCTCGCGGCACGGCCCGCACCAGGACGCCCACACGTTGACCACGGTCGTGCGTCCCCGCCAGCGCTGCTCGGCGAGACGGTCGCCGTCCAGCGTGGTGCCGGACAGGGCCGGCGCCTCGCGCCCGACGACGGGGTCGCCCGCGGCCTGCGACCCGCTGCTCAGCCCCCGCACCACGAGCACGGCGACCAGGGCGGTCAGCCCGGCCACCAGGAGGCGCTGCGCCCGGCTCACGGCGCTCCCGCCGGCGCCCGGTCGCGGGCCGGGAGCGAGGCCGCCCCGTGGTCGTCCCGGCGCCCGCGGCGGGCCCCCACGCCCAGCAGGCCGCCCAGGACGACCACGGTGCCCCCGGCCCAGATCCACGAGACGAACGGGTTGACCGCAAGGCGCACGCGAGCCCCGCCGCCGTCCTGGCGCACCGAGAGCAGGGTGAGGTAGACGTCGCGGAGGGGGCCGGAGTCGACCGCCGGCCGGGCGACGGTCGTCTCGCGCGCCGGGTGGAAGTCCAGGCCGGGGCTCATCGCGACGCCGTCGACGGTCACGACCGCCGCGGTCCGCATCCGCGTCCCGTCGCGTCCCCGGTCGACCGAGACCAGCTCGACCTGACGCCCCGCGATCGTCACGGTCTCGCCGCGGGTGAGCGTGCGCTCCCCCACGCGCGCACCCGAGGAGGACACCGCGATCCCGACGACGAGGACGGCGAGGCCGACGTGCGCCACCCGTCCGCCGAGCGCGGCCCGCCGTCGCCACCACGACCGACCGCGTGCACGCAGGCCGGCGGTGGTGGGCGCGGAGGAGGACGTGCGCCGCCGTGACCGTCGGCCGGGCAGGACCGCCGTCACGGCCGTCGCCGCGGCCAGGGCGCAGGCGAGGGCGGCCGCGCCGGGGGCGCCGGCGAGACGGACCAGCAGCACCACCGATCCGGCCACCACGGCCGGCACGACGGCCAGCCGCGCCAGCGCGGCCCCGCGCACCGCCGCCCAGGGCAGCCGTGGACCGATCGCCATCAGTGCGAGCAGGGCGAGCCCCAGGGGGACCACCATCCGCTCGTAGTAGGGCGGGCCGACCGAGAGGCGGCCACCGCCCAGGGCCTCGACCGCCACGGGCAGCAGGGTGCCCAGCAGCACGGTGACGGTGAGGGTCGCGAGGACCACGTTGTCGAGCAGCAGGGCACCACCGCGCGAGGCCACCGTCGGGGGCGCTCCGGAGTCCACGCCACTCGCACGCCGGGCGAGGAGCAGCACGACGAGACCGCCCGCGAGGGCCAGGACGAAGGCCAGCAGCGCCGGCCCCACGCCGGAGTCGGCGAAGCTGTGGACGCTCGCCACCACGCCGGAGCGGGTCAGCACCACCCCGACCGCGGCCAGGAGGAAGGTCAGGACGGCGAGGGCGCAGCTCCACCCGGCCAGGGCCCCGCTGCGCCGCTGGACCAGCAGCGAGTGCACGAGCGCCGTCGCCAGGAGCCACGGCATGAGCGAGGAGTTCTCGACCGGGTCCCACGCCCAGTAGCCGCCCCAGCCGAGGACGGCGTAGGACCACCACGAGCCGAGCACGATGCCGGCGGTCAGCGCGGTCCACGCCACCCGCAGCGGACCCTGGACCGCCCGCACCCAGGCCGGGCCGGCGTCCCCGGTGACCAGCGCCGCGACGCCGTAGCCGAACGGCACGACCAGCGAGACCAGGCCGAGGTAGAGCAGCGGCGGGTGCACCCCCATCGCGGGATGGGTGGCCAGGAGCGGAGTGGGCCCGGGCCCGTCGGCCGGCACCGGGCCCACCCGGTCGAACACGTGGCCCGCGAGCACCGCCAGGCCCAGGAAGAACGACGCGACCGACGCCGCGGCCGCCACGGCCCACGCACGCAGGTGGGGTGCGCCCGGGACGGCCCGGCGGGCGAGCACCAGGACGGCCCCGGTCAGCAGGAGGTTCCACAGCAGCAGCGACCCGTCGTGGGCGGCCCACAGGCTGGTCACGGTGTAGTAGAGCGGGGTCTCGCGGCTGCCGTTCGCGGCCACGAAGGCCACGCCGAAGTCGTGGGCGAGCAGGGCCCACTCGGCCGCCACCACGGCCAGCAGCGCGCCGGCCAGCGCCACCGCCGCGCACCACCGCGGGACCGCCGAGTCGCGGCCACGCCAGGCGTCCACGAGCGCGGTCACTGCGGTGGCCGTGGCCCCGCACCACCCCAGTGCCAGGGCGAAGACGCCCACCAGGGGCGTCACGGCGTGCGGCTCCCCGGTGGCTGGTACTCGTTGGAGTGGCGCACGAGCACCTGGTCGGCGGCGAAGACCTCGTCCGCGCCCAGCCGACCCTCGACCACGACGCCCTGTCCTTCCCGGAAGGTGCCGGGCGGCCGGTCGTGGGTGACCACCGGGACGTCGTGCGCCCCGTCGGTCACGTCGAAGCGGACCTGGCCGTCACGCCGGGTGACGCTGCCGACCACGACCATCCCGCCGAGGCGCACCGCGTCACCGGAGGGGTGGGCGAGCACCTCGGTCGGGGTGCGGTAGTAGGTCACCGACCCCTCGAGCGCGCTCGCGGTCAGCCCGGCGACGACCAGCACCCCCACCGCGGCGAGCACCACGAACGGCAGCCGGCCGCGCCAGGTCCTGCGGGCCCGCCCGCTCACGGTCGGGGCCGCCCGGAGCGCAGCGCCCACACGGCCAGGGCGACCCAGACCGCGAAGGCGACGACGTAGCCGACCGCCACGACGCCCCAGCCGTTCACGACCGCTCCAGGGACCGGGTCCGGTCGGCGGGCACGGCGGTCGCGACGGGCTCGGCGGGCTCGGCGGTCTCGACGGGCTCGGCAGGTGCCGCTGCGGACCCGGTGAGCACGGCCGCCCGGCGCAGCACGAACCACGCACCGCCGAGGGTGGAGGCGAGCGCGGCGAGCAGGAGGGTCAGCAGCATCCCGGTGGCGATCGGCGGCGTGGGATCGGGCTGCAGCACGGTCGGGGGCTGGTGCAGCGTGGTCCACCACAGCACGGAGAAGTGCACCAGCGGCACCTGGAGCACGAGCACCACCCCGGCCACCGCGGCACGGCGGCGGACGACCGCCTCGCCGCCCGGCAGCGCGCGCAGCGCGAGGTAGCCGACGTACATCAGGAGGAGGAGGGCGGTGGTGACCAGGCGCGGGTCCCAGGTCCACCAGGTGCCCCAGGCGACGTGGCCCCACAGACTGCCCTCGGCGATCGCCAGCGCGGTCATGGCGACGCCGAGCTCCGCAGCGGCACGGGCCACCGCATCGGCCCGCCGACCGCGGCCCAGCAGCACCGCGATGCTGGCGATGCTGACCACCGCGAACGCAGCGAAGGCCGTCCAGGCGCTCGGGACGTGGACGTACATCAGGCGCTGGGCCTGACCCTGGATGCGGTCGGGAGGCGCCAGGGCGAGGCCCGCGGCGAGCGCGAGCCCTGCGGCGGCCAGCGCCAGGAGGCCGAGGACGCGGGCAGCCGGCGCCGGGCCCTGATCGGAACGGTGCATGAACTCCTCCAACCGATGTCGCAACCGGGTCGTCGCTGCCCGGTGCCCCGGCAGGACGCGAACAATCAACGATTTCATGCTTTTAGCAAAGTATTTTCCACGAAGCCGTTTGAGAGGTGCCCCGGGTGGTACCTCCGGTCCGACGTCCGGCACGAACGGGAGGTGAGGCATGGCGTGTGACGACCGCGGGCGACCGAGCCCCCGCCGGCCGGTCCGACTGGTCCAGGCGGTTCTCATCCTCGCGGTCCCGCTCGCGGTCACCGCAGGCTGCGCCTCCAACCACCAGTCCACGTTGCAGCCCGCCGGGCCGGGGGCCAAGGTCGCCGCCACGTCCTGGTGGATCCTCTTCGGGGTCGCCGCGGCCGTCTGCGTCCTGGTGATCGTCGCCGCGGTGACCGCCGTCGTGGTCCGGCGCCGGGCCCGCCGGGTGCACGGCGGCGACGCACGTCGCCTCGTGCTGGTGCTCGGGGTGGTCCTGCCCTCGCTGGTCTTCGCCGCCACCTTCGCGCTCAGCGTCGTCGGCCTGCAGCGCACGGGCAGCGCCGCGGGGGACCCCGCCGGGACCGTCGAGGTCGTCGGTCACACCTGGTGGTGGGAGGTGCGCTACGACGGCACCGACGCGGTCACCGCCAACGAGATCCACGTGCCCGTCGGCGAGCCGGTCCGGCTGCGACTGCGGTCCGAGGACGTCATCCACAGCTTCTGGGTGCCCGAGCTGATGCCCAAGACCGACCTGCTGCCGGGGCGCGTCAACGACACCTGGCTCACCGCGGACCGTCCCGGGGTCTACCGCGGGCAGTGCGCGGAGTACTGCGGCGAGCAGCACGCCCACATGGCCTTCCTCGTCGTCGCCCAGCCCCGTGAGGAGTACGACGCGTGGCTGGCCGGGGAGGCCGCGGACGCCCAGGCGCCCGCGGGCGACCTCGAGGAACGCGGCCGCACCGTGGTGACCACGTCCACCTGCGCGACCTGCCACACCGTGCGCGGCACCACCGCGGACGGCGAGGTCGGCCCCGACCTGACCCACGTGGGCAGCCGGTCGCGGATCGCCGCAGGCGCCCTGCCCAACGACGCCGGGCACATGTCCGGCTGGGTGGCCAACTCGCAGACGGTCAAGCCGGGCAACCTGATGCCCCCGCAGCGCCTGTCGCCCGACGACCTGCGCGCCGTCGTCGCCTACCTCGAGGGGCTGGACTGAGATGACCGCGACCCACGACCCCCGCACCGGCCCCGAGGACACCCCGCCCGGCGTGGTGCCCGAGCGCTGGACGGCCGAGGCAGCCGTCGGCGAGGAGCTCAGCGAGATCTGGGCGGAGTCCCCCGGTCTCAAGGGCTTCCTCACCACGGTCAACCACAAGCGCATCGGACGCCGCTACCTGGTGACCGCGGCGATCTTCTTCGGGATCGCGGGCCTGCAGGCGGTCGTGATGCGCACCCAGCTGCTCACCCCCGAGAACGACCTGCTCACGCCCGAGCAGTACAACCAGCTCTTCTCGCTGCACGGCGTGGCGATGATCTTCTTCTTCGCCACCCCGATGAACAACGGCTTCGGCAACATCTTCCTGCCGATCATGATCGGCACCCGCGACATGGCGTTCCCGCGGCTCAACGCCCTGAGCTACTGGGTCTTCCTGTTCTCCGGGATCCTGATGTTCAGCAGCCTCGCGCTGGGCATGGCGCCCGACGGCGGCTGGTTCGCCTACGTGCCGCTGAGCCGCAACCTGGACGGGCCCAACCTCGACTTCTACGCCCTCGGCCTGCTGTTCCTGGCGGTCTCCAGCACCGTCGGCGCGATCAACCTCATCGTCACCGCGCTCAAGATGCGCGCACCCGGCATGTCGCTCAACCGGGTGCCGATCTTCGTCTGGGCGGTGGTCACGCAGTCGCTCATGCTGGTCTTCGCGCTGCCGCCGCTCGACGTCGCCAACGTGATGCTGTTCCTCGACCGGCGGGTCGGCACGAAGTTCTTCGCACCCGGTTCCGGCGGCGACGAGGTGCTGTGGCAGCACCTGTTCTGGCTGTTCGGCCACCCCGACGTCTACATCATCGTGCTGCCCGCGATGGGCATCGTCTCCACGATCATCCCGACGTTCTCCCGACGCCCGATCGTGGCCTACCCCTACATCGTGCTGGCCACCGTCGCGACCGGGATCATCTCCTTCGGCGTCTGGGTGCACCACATGTTCGCGGTCGGGCTCTCGCAGGTCTCGCTGAGCTTCTTCGCCGCGGCCACGCTGACGATCAGCATCCCCGCCGGCATCCAGATGCTGGCCTGGCTGACCACGATGTGGCGCGGGCGCGTGGTGGTCAACACCGCGATGCTCTACGCCGTCTCCTTCATCGTCGAGTTCGTCATCGGTGGCGTGACCGGGGTGATGTTCGCCGTGATCGCCTTCGACCAGCAGGTCACCGACACCTACTTCGTGGTCGCGCACTTCCACTACGTCCTCTTCGGCGGCGCGGTCCTGCCGCTGCTCGCCGGGCTCTTCTACTGGTGGCCCAAGATGACCGGCTTCGTCGCCAGCGAGCGTGGCGGCATCGCCGGCTTCGTGCTCGTCATCACCGGCATGAACCTCACCTTCTTCCCGATGCACATCGCCGGGCTGCAGGGCATGCCGCGGCGGATCTACACCTACACCGACGACCTCGACTGGACGATCTGGAACGTCCTGGCGACCATCGGCTCCTACCTGCTCGGCGCCGGGCTGATCCTCACCGCGCTGGTCTTCGTGCAGAGCCTGCTGAGACGTCGACCGGCGCCCGACGACCCGTGGGGCTCCAACACCTTGGAGTGGGCGACCTCGTCGCCGCCGCAGCACTACAACTTCCCGGTCATCCCGACGGTGCACAGCCTCAACCCGATGTGGGACGGTGCCACGCTCGCCTCGATGGCCGAGCACAGCACCGACCCGGACCGAACGCTGACCGGCCACCACCAGGTGCTGCGCACCTCCGAGCTGGACGGTCGCGTCGAGAGGGTGATGACGATGCCCGGCGAGACCTTCCTGCCGCTGGTGGTCGCGCTGATGCTGGGCGCGGTCGTGGTCTGCCTGCTGTGCGGCTGGTACGTCGCGGCGCTGGTGCCCACCGCCGGGCTCGCCCTCACCGTGGTGCAGTGGCTCTGGCACCGGCCGGGGGTGTCGTCATGACCGCCGAGCAGTCGCTGCAGCAGGCCGTGCACGCGGAGTCCCGCCTCGAGCCGGAGGGCCCCGTGGGCCGCACCACGGGCTGGTGGGCGATGGTGCTGTTCATCGCCACCGAGGGCGCGACCTTCGCCTCCGCCATCGCGGCGTACTTCTACCTCCGCTTCGCCAAGGCCACGGCGTGGCCGCCGCCCAGCGACGTGCCGCCGGACCTGGTGCTGCCCTCGATCGCCACCGCGGTGCTGGTGGCCAGCGTCATCCCGATGGCCCTGGCCTCCCGCACCGCGCGGGACGCACGAGGGGCGGTGAGCGGCACCGCGAGCGCGGTGACCCTGCTGGCCGGGGCGGGCTTCGTGGTGCTGCAGATCCTCGACTGGGTCTCGGAGTGGCCCCGGACGACGCTGTCCAAGGACGCCTACGGCTCGCTGTTCTACACCGTGACCGGGCTGCACACCGCACACGTCGTCATCGGGCTGGGGATGCTGCTCTTCCTCGTCGTCGGTGCGCTGGTCGGCCGGGTGAGCGGCGGTCACGGCGGTCCCACCGCGATCGTCGCCCTCTACTGGTACTTCATGGCGGTGCTGGCCGTGGCCGTCTACCTCACCGTCTACATCACCCCCTACCTGTGAGGCGTGAGAGCACCGTGCGATCCCACCTGAGGACGAGCCCCCCGCCGAGCGACGCGGAGCAGGTCGAGACCAGCCGCGTCGGTCCGGTGCTGCTCTGGTTCGGCGTGCTCGGCGGCGTGGTCGCGTGGTTCGTGCACCTGGGCGTCGCCTGGGGGGTGCTCGAGCTGGCCTGCATCTCCCCCGCTCCGGGCGAGCTGGTCGACAACCGCGGCGGCTCCCCGGGAACCGTGGCGTGGACCATCGTGGCCGCCGGCACCGCGATCCCCTGGCTGGTGGCCGCCTCCGCGCTCGGCGCCTGCCTGGTCTCGCGCCGCCGCCACCGCCGGCTCGACGAGGCCGGCCTGGCCGACGTGCTCGCCGGCGAGCGGGTGCCGCTGCTGCTCACCGTCGGGATCCTGCTCGACCTCTTCGCGCTCGCCGCGATCACCGGGGGCATCGTCGCGATGCTCACGCTGGAGGCCTGCGGATGAGCCCCGCCACTCCCCTCCACGCCGGCCTCCCGCTGCACGGGCTCGGCCTGGTCCTCATGGTGTGGGCCGGCGGGACCGGGCTGCTGCTGCTGGCGGCCTACGTCGGGGGACTGCGGCGGGCGCTGCAGGGGCCCCGGGCGCGGGCGCACCGCTGGCGTGCCGCCGCCCTGGCCGCGTGCGTGGTCTCGGTCCTGGCCGTCACCGCTCCGCCACTGGGCGACCTGCTCGAGCGGCGCCTGTCCACCCACATGACCCAGCACCTCGTGCTCATGCTGGTGGCCGCCCCGCTGCTCGCGGTCGCCCGGCCCGCTCGGCTCGTGCTCGCCGGCCTGCCCGGCGCCGTCCGGACGCCGGTGGCGGACGTGCTGCGCCGGCTTCCCGGGTCCGGGCTCCTCGCCCCCCACCTGGCCTGGGCACTCTCGGTCGCGGCGCTGTGGCTGTGGCACCTCCCGGCCTCCTACGACGCGGCGGTGCGCTCCGACGCGGTGCACGTGGCCGAGCACGCGAGCTTCCTGCTCACCTCGTGGCTGTTCTGGTGGCACCTGGTGCGGGCGGGCCGCCACCGGCTGCGCGGCGCCGCCGCCGCGGCGTACGTCCTGGCCTCGGTGCCGCCCGGCGCCGCGCTCGGCGCGGTGCTCACCTTCGCCGACCACCCGTTGTACGCCGACCAGGCCGCGCGCGCGGTCCGCTCGGGCGCCGACCCGGTCGTCGACCAGCACGTGGCGGGGATCGTGATGTGGGTGCCGCTGGACCTGGTCCTGCTCGGCCTCGGCATCTGGCTGTTCGGCCGGTGGTTCCGCGGCCTGGACGCCGGCGACCCGGACCGCGTCGTGCTCCCGGTCGACGCCGTCCTCGACCACCACGCGCCGACGGAGGTGCTGCGATGAGTCCCTCGATCCGGTCCGGTGCGGCCGGCACCGCCGTCTGCCTCGCCGTCGCCGCGGCCACCGTGGTCGGGTGCGCGGGCCCCGAGGAGCGGGCCGCGCCGCCCCAGCAGGTCCTCCACGGTTCGCCGGGGCGAGGCGCCCAGCTGATCAACAGCTACGGCTGCGCCACCTGCCACACGGTGCCCGGGGTCCGCGGCGCGGACGGCACGGTGGGGCCGCCGCTGACCAAGTTCGGCCTGCGCAGCTACATCGCCGGCGAGCTGCCGAACAGCGAGGACAACCTGGTGCGCTGGATCCAGGACCCCCAGGACGTCGAGCCCGGCACCGCCATGCCCGACCTCGGCGTGACCGAGGCCGACGCCACCGACATCGCCGCCTACCTGGAGTCGCTGAGGTGAGCGGTGTGAGGCGACCCCTCGCCGTCCTCGTCGGCCTCCTGCTCGCCGCTGCCGCGGTCACCGCCTACGTCGGCGGCGCCGTCGCGGCACCGACGCCGATGCGGTCCCCGACGGCCTCGGTGACCTCGGCCGGCGCGGGCGGCGAGGGTCGTGAGGTCTTCCTGCGGGACTGCGCCTGGTGCCACGGCCCGGAGGGTCGGGGCACCCAGAACGGTCCGTCGCTGGAGTCCGCGGGGTCGCTGACGACCGACTTCTACCTCCGCACCGGCCGGATGCCGCTGGAGCACCCGGACGAGCGCCCCGAGCGTGGCCCGCAGGCCTACTCCGACCGGGTGATCGAGGCGCTCGACGCCTACGTCGCGGGCCTCGGTGACGGGCCTGGACCGGTCGATCTCGCGCCGGGCGACCCCGCCACCGGGCGGGGCCTCTTCCTGGTGAACTGCGCGGCCTGCCACTCCGCCTCGGGGACCGGCATGGTCATGACCGGTGGTGCGGTCGCCCTCGAGCTGTGGTCCACCCACCCCGAGCAGGTGGCCGAGGCGATCCGCATCGGGCCCGGCGCCATGCCGCCGTTCACCGAGCAGCAGCTCACCGAGGAGGAGGTCGACGACGTCGTGAGCTACGTCGAGACGCTGGGCCAGCCCCAGGTCGAGGGCGGCGCCGGGGTGGAGCAGTACGGCCCGATCATCGAGGGGCTCCTGCTCTGGCTGGTCGGCATGCCGGTGGTCCTCGTGATGGCCCGCCTGCTGGGGAAGCGGGCTCCGTCGTGAGGGCCCCGCAGACCCCACAGCCGCAGCAGCAGCGCACGCCGTGGTGGGCGGTGGTGGCGTTCCTGGGCGCCGCCCTGGCGGCGGCCGGCTTCGCGGTCTGCTACGCCCTCGACCTCGGCACGGAGAGCCTCGGCGCGACGCTCGGGGGCGCGCTGGCCCTGCTGGCCCTCGGCCTCTCCGCCTGGTCCGGAGCGATCGACCGGGGCGAGCCGGAGCGGGTCGAGCCGCGCGCGGTGGGACCGGTGCCCGACGAGGAGTACCACGCCTTCAAGGAGGCCCTCACCGAGATGCCGGTCCGTCGCAGCGGCTTCCTCTGGGGGTCCCTGGGCGTCGCGGTGACCGCGCTGGGCACGGCGGCCCTGTTCCCCCTGCGCTCGTTGCTCCCGCGCGGCAAGCCCGGACCGGACCAGATCCTCAACGAGACCCGGATGCGTGCCGGGATGCGTCTGGTCACCGAGGAGGGCCGCCCGGTGCGGGTGGAGGACCTCGACGAGGGCAGCGTGCTCACGGTCCTGCCCGAGGGACTGGATCCCCGCCACGACGTGGACACCACGACGCTGCTCATCCGGGTCGCGCCGGAGGACCTCGACCTGCCGGACGACCGGGAGACCTGGTCGGTCGACGGCGTCGTGGCCTACTCCAAGATCTGCACGCACGCGGGCTGCCCGGTGGGGCTCTACGCCGACGAGTACCACGAGCTGACCTGCCCGTGCCACTTCTCGATCTTCGACGTGCTGCGGGCCGCCGCCCCGGTCGAGGGGCCGGCGCCACGCGCCCTGCCCCAGCTGCCGCTGCGGCTCGACGAGGAGGGCTACCTCGTCGCGGGCGGCGAGTTCAGCGACCCGCCCGGGCCGGGCTGGTGGGGGTACGACGGATGAGCCTGCTCCCCCGCCCCAAGCCGATCCGCAAGCTCGACGAGCGCCTCGGGTTCGCCGGCGTCGCACGGCTCGCGATGCGCAAGATCTTCCCCGACCACTGGTCGTTCATGCTGGGCGAGATCGCGCTCTACAGCTTCCTGATCCTCATCGCCACCGGCATCTACCTGACGCTGTTCTTCGACCCGAGCTCGGCGCTGACCGTCTACAACGGCTCCTACGCCCCTGAGCACGGACAGGTCGTCTCCGCCGCCTACGCCTCGAGCCTGCAGCTGAGCTTCGACGTGCCCAGCGGCCTGCTCATGCGGCAGGCGCACCACTGGGCCGCGCACCTGTTCATCGGCGCGATCACCGTGCACCTGCTGCGGATCTTCTTCACCGGCGCGTTCCGGCGCCCGCGCGAGCTCAACTGGGTGATCGGGCTGACCATGCTGCTGCTCGCGATCTTCAACGCCTACGCCGGCTACTCCCTGCCCGACGACCTGCTGTCCGGGACGGGGCTGCGGATCTTCCAGTCGATCCTGCTGTCGATCCCTCTGGTGGGCGGCTGGCTGGCCGTGCTCGTCTTCGGCGGCAGCTTCCCGGGGGAAGCCGTCCTCGGCCGGCTCTACACCACGCACATCCTGCTCGTGCCGGCGGTGCTGGCCGTGCTCATCTCGGCGCACCTCGGCATCCTGGTGCGCCAGAAGCACACCCACTTCCCGGGACGCGGCCGCCGCGACTCCAACGTGGTGGGGTCCAACCTCTGGCCCGGCTATGCCCTGCGGTCCCTGGCGCTGCTGTGCGGCGTCGCCGCCCTGGTCTTCCTGGCCGGCGGACTGGTCCAGATCAACCCGATCTGGGTGTGGGGCGACTTCGACCCCGCGACGATCACCTCGCCCTCGGTCGCCGACTGGTACATCCTCTGGATCGAGGGCGGGCTGCGGCTGTTCCCCCGGGTCGAGTTCTCGATCTTCGGCGGGCTCGTGCCCAACCAGTTCTTCGCCGGGGTGCTGATGCCGGCCGTGCTGTTCGGGGTGCTCTACCTGTGGCCGTGGATCGACCGTCGGCTGACCGGCGACCGGGGCACCCACCACCTCGCCGCTCGGCCCCGGGAGGCCCCGGTGCGGGTGGGCATCGGCGTGGCCGGCATCGCCTTCCTCACCGTGCTGCTCGCCTCCGGCGCGATCGAGCTCGCCGTGGAGTGGACGCACTGGCCCATCGCCGTCTTCCGCAACACGCTGCGGGTGCTGGTGTTCGTGCTGCCCCTGCTGTCGGGGGTGGTGGCGTGGTGGATCGCCCGGGCCCTGCGCGACAGCGGTCGCGACGAGGCCCTCGAGCTGGGCCGGCGCGAGCTCCTCCCGGTGCGCCAGCGCCGCGAGGACGACCAGACCCACGAGGAGGAGCGCGGTGACGAGGTCGGCTGACGGGACCGTCGAGGTCGGGCGCCGCTCGGACGGGCGGTGGACCTGGACCTGGCACGACGGCGACGACGCTGCGCCCCTGGTGGCCAACGAGTCCTTCGACAGCGCCGACGAGGCCGCGCAGGCGGCCCGTGAGGCCTACCCGCTGGCCCTCGTCCGACGGCCCGCGCAGGAGCAGCAGGTCCGGCGCCGGCGGCGCCTCGCCGGCTGCCTGGGCCCCGCGCTGGCGCTCCTGCTCGCCTGGTCCGTGGTGCGCGCGCGGAGGCGATGACCGGGGCCGGATCGGCCCCCCGCTGGAGGTGTCGCCGGCGAGGGGTCGGGATACCCAGGAACAAGCCATGACACCCGAGAGGAAGGAGCCATCGATGGATGACGCCACAGAGGACCGCGCCAAGGCCGCCGAGCTGCCGGAAGGGGACGTGATCCGCGTGCTCCTCGAGCAGCATGCCCGCATCCGCGAGCTGTTCGAGGACGTCCAGTCCGCCGAGGGCGAGCACAAGGAGCACGCCTTCGGTGAGCTGCGTGCGCTGCTCGCCGTCCACGAGACGGCCGAGGAGATGGTGCTGCGACCGGTCACCGCGAAGACCGCCGGTGAGCAGGTCGCGGACGCGCGCAACCACGAGGAGTCCGAGGCCAACGAGGTGCTCAAGGAGCTGGAGAAGCTCGACGTCGGATCGGCCGACTTCGACCAGCGCCTGGCCTCGTTCAAGTCGGCCGTCGACGAGCACGCCGAGGCCGAGGAGTCCGAGGAGTTCCCGGCCATCCTCGCCGAGTGCGACGAGGACGAGCGGCAGAAGATGGGCAAGCGGCTGCGCGCTGCGGAGTCGATCGCACCGACGCACCCGCACCCCTCGACCGCGGGCTCGACGACCGCGCAGTACGCCGTCGGCCCGTTCGCCTCGCTGGTCGACCGGGCCCGGGACGCGATCGGGAAGGTCGCGTCCTGACCCACCCCGGTCACCGCACCCGCGGCTGCGTCCGCCGTGCTCAGCGCGGGCGCAGCCGGTGGCGGGCCAGGGCGGCGCGCGCGGCATTGCCTCCCGGGGCACCATGGACCCCGCCGCCGGGGTGTGCCGACGCCGAGGCGAGGAACAGCCCGCCGATGCGCGTGCCCGCACGGCCGAGGCCGGGGAACGGCCGGAGCACCACCTCCTGGTACAGCTGCGAGGTGCCACCGTTGATCGCACCCCCGACCAGGCTCGCGTCGCGCTCCTCGAACTCGCGCGGCCCGAGCACGCGCCGCGCCAGCACCCGCGTCCCGAAGCCGGGCGCCAGCGCTTCGAGGCGGCCCTGCATCCGGTCGGCGAAGCGCTCGCAGTCGTCGCGGTCCCAGGTGCCCCGGATCCCGCCCTCGCCCGCGTCGCGGCGGGCGTGCTGGGGCACGTGGGCGTAGGCCCAGACCGCCTCGGTCCCTGCGGGCGAGCGCGAGGGGTCGGCCGTGGTCATCTGCCCGCCCAGCATGAACGGCTTGTCGGGGATCGTGTGCACACCGAGCTGGGTCTGGGTGAGCGCCAGCTCCTCGAGGGAGTCGGCGACGTGGAAGGTGCCCGGCGGCACCGCCGGCGGTGCGGCCCACGGGATCGGCCCGTCGAGGGCCCAGTCGACCTTGACCGTCGACGGGTCGAGCCGGAAGGTGCCCATCCCCCGGCGGATCGCACGCGGCTGGTCCTCGAGCCGCACCAGCCGGCCGAAGAGCACCGGGGCCGTCACGTCGGCCACCACGGCACGGCCCGCGGGGAGGCGCGACCCGGCGACGTGGACGGCGACGGCCCGGCCGCCGTCGACCTCGATGCGGTCCACCTCGGCACCGCACCTGACGACACCGCCCCGCTCCTCCAGCCGGCGCACCAGCGCCTCGACGATCGCGGCGGCGCCGCCCCGCGGGACGGGAAAGCCGACGGTCTGGCCGAGCATCGTCATGAGCAGGCCGAAGGCGGCCGAGCCCGGCGCCACGGGCGGGATGTCGGAGTGGCCGGCGTTGCCCGCGAGCAGCATCTTGGGCGCGCGCCCACCGAAGCGCTGGTCGCCGAAGTCCAGCACCGGCATCAGCAGCTGCTTGACCAGCGGGAGCCCTCCAGCGCCGGGGATGGTCCGGGCCAGGCCGACGGCGTCGCGCAGGGGCGGGAAGGGTCGGGTGAGGGCGCCCACCACGTGATCCCCGATGCGGTCCCACTGCGCGCACAGCTCGCGCCACGCCTCGCCGTCGCCGGGGTGCTGCAGGTCCATCAGCTGCGCGGTCAGGTCCCGGTCGCGCGCCAGCAGGGCCCACTCGCCGTCCGGGAACGGGTTGCCCACCACGGCCGGGGCCCGGCACCACTCCAGTCCGTGTTCCTCGAGCCGCAACGCCTGCACGACCGGTGACGCCGCCGCCAGCGGGTAGAACGCGCTGAAGGTGTCGTGCAGGAAGTCCGGGTGCGCCTCCCGGTCGGACCGCACCGCGCCGCCAGGTGTCGGCTGGGCCTCCAGCACCAGCACCGACCAGCCGTGGTCGGCCAGCACGTTGGCGGCCACCAGGCCGTTGACCCCGGCGCCGACCACGACGGCGTCGTGGGCATCCCCCGGGCTCGGTCGTCCACGACGCAGCATGCTCGTGCAGTGCCCGGTGACCCGGTCACGAAACCGCTCAGAGGAGGACGGCGAGCAGCCCACCGGCTGCGACGGCGGTGAGGACCACCGCCCCGGCCGTGGCGACGGTGGCTCGCCAGCCGAGGGCCCGACCGACCATCACCATCGACGGGGCCGACAGGGCCGGCAGGGCGACCAGGAGGACCCCCGCCACCCCGGCCCCCGCTCCCGCCGCGGTGAGACCGGCGATGACCGGGATCTCGCCACCGGTCGGGATCACCAGCACCGCCGCGGCCAGGGCGGCGACGAGCAGTGCGGCGAGCCCGGCGCGCTGCGCCACCGCGTCGAGGTCGCCGAGCCAGTGCGTCACCAGTCCGGTGAGCAGCACCACCACGGCGTACTCCGGCACCAGCACGACGCTCAGCCGCACGAGGGAGCGCGCGAAGCGTCCCGGCAGCTCACGCAGCGTCCGCGGGTCGTCCTGGACCGGCACCGGGACCGTGGCGGTGGCGGTGGCGGGCCGGTCGCGCTCCGCCCAGCGCGCGACCAGGACGCTCGCGCCGAGCACCACCACCAGCCCCGCGACCAGCCGCACGGCGGCGAACTGCCAGGGCAGCACGAGGAGCAGGAAGACCAGGACGGCCGGGTTGAGCAGCGGGTTGCCGGTCCAGTACGCCAGGGTGGCGCTCAGCGGAGCCCCGCGCCGACGCAGCCCCACGGCGATCGGGGCGGTGCAGCAGGTGCACATCATCCCCGGCGCGGACAGGAGCCCGCCGGTGGCCGCCTGCCCGAGCCGGGTCCGGCGGGACAGCACCGAGGCCAGCCAGCCCCGCGGCACCAGCGCGTCGACGGCGGCGGCCACCAGCAGCGCCACGACGAGCGCCTTCCACACGGCGTCGAGGTAGTGCGTCGAGAAGGCGAGCGCACCGGCCAGCGCCGAGCCGCCGTCGACGTCGACCGCGTCCAGCAGGGAGGAGCCCGGCCAGGTGCGGCTGGAGGCCAGCCCCGAGGCCTTGTCGGCGTAGGGCAGCCACTTGGCCCACAGCAGGCCGGAGACGGTCACCAGGGCGAGGACGGCGACGCCGGCCACGCCGGTGGTGACGGTGGGACGGTCGAGGGGACGGGCGGCCCGGTCAGCGCTCACGCGCCGGCGTACCCGACGCGGCGGAGGCCAAACGTTCGCGTTGTGGCTGGACGGTGTGCCGCGGGTCGTCGGCCGAGTCCAGGCCCGCGTGGAAGATGCCGAACCGGGACAGCGCCGAGGAGCTGAGCAGCAGCGCACCGGCCGCGAGGCCGGCGCCACGGTGGCCGCGTCCGAGCACGGCGGTGGCGCCGCCCGCGACGGCAGTCGCCTTGGCCAGGCGCATCAACCAGCCGGCCCGGCCGCGCTCGTAGCTCTCGCGCGCGACACCGACCCGGGACTTGAGCACCTGCGTCGCCGCGACCTCCACCACCGCGCCGGTCACGGCCACCCGGCGCGGCAGCCCCTGCTGGCCGAGCGGGGCGCCGACGAGACCGAGCCCACCGGCCGCCATCGCGGCCGACCCCACGAAGACGAAGGGCATCTCGCGATGGGCGTCGTGCCAGGCCGGCACCGCGGTGTCGCTGACCAGGGCCGCGGTGTAGGACGCCACCGCCGGCCCCAGCACCGCCGCGCCCGTCGTGCCCAGGACGCCCAGCGGCCGGGCCCGGCCGGTCAGGTCGGAGGCGGCCGCCACGAGCGCCGCCGGCGCGTAGGCCGCGAGCAGCCACGAGCCGACGCTCATCGGCGAGGTGACCTTGACCACCCGGAGCATGTGCAGGAACCGCGCGGGACGGCCGAGGTCGTGCACCAGGGCGGCCAGCGACAGGACGGCGGCGCCGGCCGCCCCCGTCTTCGCCACGCGCGTGACCTCGTCCATGCCGTGCGCGTCGGCGACGGCCCCGACCACCGAGGAAGCGCCCGCCAGTCCGCCGAGGAAGAGGTAGCCGGCGATGTCCAGCGGCTCCCACACCGGTCCGTTGATCACCGGAAGGCCGTAGTAGCTGCGGAACTCGGCCTCCGGGACGACGGGCTGCTCGCCCCGGCGGCGGCGACGCCGACGGGGCGTGGTGAAGTCCGAGGGCGCCTCGCGGCCCGGCCGGTGACTGGTCAGCCCGTCGCGGGTGACCGCCTGCTCGCTCATGACCGGCTCCCCAGACCCGCGGCGACGACCCCGGCCGCCAGCCCCACCGCCGCCACCACCGCGCGGCGCCACATGGCGGGAAGGTCGCGCGTGGTGACCACCGGGTCGGGCGGGAGCCCGTAGACCTCCGGCTCGTCGAGCAGCAGGAAGAAGGCGCCGTCGCCGCCGACGCCGTCGGACGGGTCGTGGCCGTAGAGTCGTGCGGCGTCGACGCCGCGCTCGTGCAGCTGCTCGACCCGGGCGGCCGCGCGCTCGCGCAGCTCCTCCAGCGGGCCGAACTGGATGCTGTCGGTCGGGCAGGCCTTGGCGCAGGCGGGCTCCATCCCCACCTCGAGGCGGTCGTAGCACAAGGTGCACTTCCAGGCCCGGCCGTCGTCCTTGCGCTGGTCGATCACGCCGTAGGGGCAGGCCGGGATGCAGTAGCCGCACCCGTTGCAGATGTCCTCCTGGACCACGACCGTCCCGAACTCGGTGCGGAAGAGCGACCCGGTCGGGCACACGTCGAGGCACGCTGCGTGGGTGCAGTGCTTGCACACGTCCGAGGCCATGAGCCACTGCAGGGACCCCTCGTCCACGGCGTCCGAGCCCGAGGGCAGGTCGGGCCGCGTCCCGGGCCCGTCGGGCGGGGCTCCCACCGACGGCATGCCGAGGTCCACGGCGGTGATCTCGCGATGGTTCTCGACGAACGCGACGTGACGCCAGGTGTCGGCGCCCAGTCCCTGGGTGTTGTCGTAGGACATGCCGGTGAGCACGAGCCCGTCCTCGGGCACGTGGTTCCACTCCTTGCAGGCGACCTCGCAGGCCTTGCAGCCGATGCACACCGAGGTGTCGGTGAAGAAGCCCATCCGCGGCGGCGCCTCGTCGTAGCCGCTGCTGCGTGCGGGGTCCCCCTCGGCCGCCCACGTCGTGCTCTCGGCCGTCGCTGTCCTCGAGCGCACCATCAGATCTCCGTTCCCGTCCCGTCGTCGATCCCGGCCCGGCGCTGGTACTCGCGGACGAGGGCGTTGCGCTCGGCCCCGCGAGGACGACGTCCGGGCCGGATGTCGCACGTCAGGGCCTTGACCTCCTGGATGTTGACGTTGGAGTCCAACGCCATCGACGTCAGCTCGTTCGCCGCGTCGCCGCTGGTGTAGCCGTTGGGCCCCCAGTGGTAGGGCAGGCCCACCTGGTGCAAGGTGCGCCCGGCGGCCACCATCGGCTTCATCCGCTCGGTCACCAGCACGCGTGCCTCGATCACGTTGCGCGCGCTGGCGATCGTCGCCCAGCCCAGGTGCTCGAGCCCGCGCTCGGCCGCCAGCTCCGGCGACACCTCGCAGAACAGCTCGGGCTGCAGCTCCGAGAGGTAGGGCACCCACCTGCTCATCCCGCCGGCGGTGTGGTGCTCGGTCAGCCGGTAGGTGGTCAGGACGTAGGGGAACACCTCCGCTCCGGCCTGCCCGTCACTGGGCTGGTAGCGGTTGTGCTCGTGCGGCTTGAGTTCACGCGTGGGGTTGCGCTGCTGGCCGTAGAGCGGATTGGCGACCGGGGACTCCTGCGGCTCGTAGTGCGTCGGGAGCGGCCCGTCGGTCAGACCGGCGGGTGCGAACAGCCACGCCTTGCCGTCAGCCTGCATGATGAACGGGTCGATCCCCGCCAGCGCCTCGGCTCCGCGCGCCCCGGCCGGCGGTCGGTAGTGCGGCGACTTGTCGGCGGCGAAGTCGGGGATGTCGTGGCCCGCCCACAGAGCCTGCTCCTCGTCCCACCACACCAGCGCCTTGCGCTGGCTCCACGGTTTGCCGTCCGGGTCGGCGGAGGCACGGTTGTAGAGCAGCCGTCGGTTCGCCGGCCAGGCCCAGCCCCACTCGGGTGCCACCCAGTTCTGCTCCCCCGCCGGCTTGCGCCGGGCCGCCTGGTTGACCCCGTCGGCATAGACGCCGCAGTAGATCCAGCACCCGCAGGCCGTCGAGCCGTCGTCGTTGAGCTGCTCGTAGCTCGCCAGTGGATGACCGTCGGCGTCGAAGCCGTTGATCTCGGCCAGCACCGCGTCGGCCTCCGGCTCCTCGTGCCGGCCCTTGGTCGGGTAGTCCCAGGTCAGGTCGAGCACCGGTCGGTCGCGCGGGTCGGTGGACCCGGCCAGCCGCTCCTGGATCCGGCGCCCCAGGTGGTACATGAACCACAGCTCGCTGCGGCTGTCGCCGGGCGGCTCGACGGCCTGGTGGTGCTTCTGCAGCAGCCGCTGGGTGTTGGTGAAGCTGCCGTCCTTCTCGGTGTGGGCGGCAGCGGGGAGGAAGAACACCTCCGTGCCGATGTCCTCGGTCTGCAGCTCCCCGGTCTCGATCTCCGGCCCGTCCTTCCACCAGGTCGCGCTCTCGATCAGCGAGAAGTCACGCACGACCAGCCAGTCGAGGTTGGCCATCCCGAGCCGCTGCATCTTGGCGTTGGCCGATCCGACGGCCGGGTTCTCCCCCAGCAGGAAGTAGCCCTTGGTCTTGCCCTCCAGCTGCCAGCCGACGGTGTCGTAGGTGCTGGCGGTGCCGGTCAGGCGGGGAAGGTGGTCGAAGCAGAAGTCGTTCTCCGGCGTGGCCGCCGGCCCCCACCAGGCCTTGAGCAGGCTGACCAGGTAGGACTTGTTCTCCGCCCAGTAGCCCTTGTCGGTCGACTCCCCCTCGGCGTACGTGTCCAGGGTCTCGTCGTCGTGGGCGTGCGGCATCGGGAGGTAGCCGGGCAGGATGTTGAACAACGTCGGGATGTCCGTCGAGCCCTGGATGCTCGCGTGCCCGCGCAGCGCCTGGATGCCACCACCCGTCCGGCCGATGTTGCCCAGCAGGCTCTGCAGGATCGCCGCGCTGCGGATGTACTGCACCCCGACGGTGTGCTGGGTCCAGCCGACGGCGTAGACGAACGCGCTGGTGCGCTCGCGGCCGGAGTTGCTGGTGAGCGACTCGGCGACCTGGGCGAAGAGGTCCTGCGGGATCCCGCAGACCTCCTCGACCAGCTCGGGGGTGTAGCGGGCGTAGTGGCGTCTGAGCACCTGCAGGACGCATCGCGGGTGCTGCAACGTCGGGTCCGTGTGCACGTCGCTGTTGACCTGGGCACCCCCGGAGCCGTGCGACTCCCCGCCGGAGCTGCCGACCCGGTCGGAGTACTGCTGGTCGCGCTTGCCGGAGGCCGCCTGCACCTCCGCGCCCTCGTACTGCCACGAGTGCGGGTCGTAGCTGCGCGAGTCGGGGTCGAAGCCGGAGAAGACCCCGTCGTTGTCCTCGGCGTCGACGTAGTCCTCACTCAGGATGGTCGCGGCGTTGGTGTAGGCGACGACGTACTCGCGGAAGTAGGCCTCGTTCTCCAGCACGTGGTGGATCAGCCCGCCGAGGAACGCGATGTCACTGCCGGCACGGATCGGGACGTGCAGGTCGGCCAGCGCGCTGGTCCGGGTGAACCGCGGGTCGACGTGGATGATCGTCGCTCCCCGGGCCTTCGCCTCCATCACCCACTGGAAGCCCACCGGGTGGCACTCCGCCATGTTGGAGCCCTCGATGACGATGCAGTCGGAGTTCTGCAGGTCCTGCTGGTACGTGGTGGCTCCGCCACGTCCGAACGAGGTGCCCAGACCGGGCACCGTGGAGGAGTGTCAAATGCGGGCCTGGTTCTCGATCTGGATCGCGCCCAGCGCCGTGAACAGCTTCTTGATGAGGTAGTTCTCCTCGTTGTCCAGCGTCGCGCCACCCAGGCTGGCGAACCCCATGGTCCGGTTGACGCGCTTGCCGTCGACCTCCTCCTGCCAGTAGGCGCGCCTGCTCTCGACGACGCGGTCGGCGATCATGTCCATCGCGGTGTCGAGCGACAGTGGTTCCCAGTCGGTGCCGAAGGGCCGCCGGTAGAGCACCTGGTGCTTCCGGGAGGGGCCGGTGGTGAGCTGGAGGCTGGCCGAGCCCTTGGGGCACAGCCGACCGCGGCTGATCGGCGAGTCGGGGTCGCCCTCGATCTGCGTCACCCGCTCGCCGTCCGGGCCCTGCTCGACGTAGACGTTCTGACCGCAGCCGACGGCGCAGTAGGGACACACCGACTTCACGACCTTGGACGCCGTGCTGACGCGGGGCTCGAGCTCGGCGCTCCCGCGGGACTTCGCGGCCGCGCCCCGTCCGAAGGGGTCCTCGCCGGTGAGCTGCCGGTAGACCGGCCAGCCCTCGATGAAGGTCTTGATGCCCATGTCAGTCCTGCTCCTTCGCCTCGACCTGCGCACCCAGTGCCAGGAGAGCGTCGCGGTCCATCGCCTCGCGCAGGTCGAGGAACACCCGGTCGGTGAACGCCACGTGCTTGCGGGAGGCTGCCGACACCTCCTCGATGCAGTCGTCGAACTCCTCGGTGTCGGGGCCGAGGCCGTCGAGCCGGTCAAGCACCTCCAAGCCGTGGCGGCCCATCTGCTCCCCCGTGCCGGCCAGGTCGTCCCCGTCGGACAGCGCATCGCGGACCGCCGGCCAGAGCAGCCTGTCCTCCGCCCGGAGATGGGGGGCGAGCTCGGTGGCGACCTCGTCGGCGAGGGCCCGGCGGGTCGCCAGCTGGGTCGGCGTGCCCCCCTTGCGCACGCCCGGGATGGTCGCCAGCCGCTTGAGCAGCGAGGTCACGTGGTTGTGCTCCTGCGTGAGCAGGTCGACGGCGTCGCCCTCGCGGTCGCCGTGCAAGGGCGAGGCCGGACGGCGGCGGGCCGCCGCCAGCTGCATGGCGTCGTCCGCGGCGACTCGACGCTGCAGCCACTCGTGCACCGAGTCCTTGCTCGTCGGGTTGCCGGCCGGCTGGGGGCTGCTCAGATGCTGGCTGGTCCCGAGGACCGCCGTCCGCTCGCGTGCGGTGGCGGAGGGGGCGTCGGAGCCGTCGGCGGGCAGCCCCGTCGCCAGCAGGTAGGCGAGCCCTGGCTGCACCTGCAGTCGCCGGCCGACCTCCTCGTAGGTCATCCCGGCGTCGACCAGGGACATCACCTCGTCGCGCGACGGGAAGCGTCGTCGTCGATCAGCTCGTGACCTGGGCACGCACCGTCGTGCCCAGGTCACGGAGAAACATGCACCCGGGCATCCTTCGTGTCGAGCCGCTAGCGCAGGACGGTGTAGAAGGCGAAGACCGCCAAGACGACCAGGAGCGCCAGGACGGCGCCGAGCAGAGGCGTCCAGACCGGACGTCCCCGGCCCCAGGTCGGTCGGTTGCGTGGCACGTCGTCCGGGGACGGGTTCGGGCCGGCGTGGGAGTCCTTGCGCGGACGGGGTGTCTCGCTCATGGCGCGAAGGTGCCCGAACCGGCACGGGGCGACACTCCCACGGACCCTGGCGCCGCATGCCGCGCGGCCGCGCGGGTACCGACACTCCCACGGACCCTGGCGCCGCATGCCGCGCGGCCGCGCGGGTACGTGGGGCACCCCGACCGACGAGGAGGAGACGATGGCATCGGAGAGCCACACCACCACCGACCACGACGAGATCCGTCGCTGGGTGGAGGAGCACGACGGCACCCCTGCCGTGGTGCGAGGCACGGAGTCCGACGACGGCAGCGGCGTGCTGCGCGTCGACTTCCCCGGCGGCGCCGGTGAGGACCAGCTCGAGCATGTCGAGTGGGACACGTGGTTCGCGACCTTCGAGGACCGCGGGCTCGCGTTCCTCTACCAGGAGCACAAGGCCAGCGGTGAGGACAGCACGTTCTTCAAGCTGGTCGGCCGCTGAGCGAGGAGGGACCCATGACGCAACCCAGCAACGAGCAGCTGCACCGCCAGGAGCAGGCCGAGAGCGCCCGGACGGAGCCACCCGAGGAGGCCCTGCCCGGACCCGTCGCGAAGGGCCACGCCAAGCAGCCCCAGGGCCACCACGACGACGAGTACGCCCTCGCGGCCGAGCGCGCCGAGGTCGAGATGGGCAGCCGGGACTACGTGCCCGCCGACGTGCCCGACGCCGAACCCGACGCCGTCATGGACACCGTGTCGGACTCGGCCGACACCGAGTCCGACGAGGAGGTCTGACCGGATGCGACTCGACGCCGTACGCCCCGTCCTGGAGCACGACGGCCCCTACGTCACCGTCCACCTGGACGTGAGCCGCGCGACCGAGGACGCCCGCCAGCAGCTCGACGCGCGACTGTCCAACACCCGGCGCGAGCTCGAGCAGGCCGACGTCCCGCCCGCGCTGGTCGAGGAGCTGGAGCAGCGCCTGCGGGAGCCCACCCACCTGCCGGGCCAGGTCCGCCGTACCCTCGTCGCGTGCGGCGAGCAGGTCGTGCTCGACGACGTCCGGGTCGGTGGGTCGACCTGGCCGGAAGGGACGACCGTCGGCCCGCTGCCGGACCTCGCCGGCTATGTCGCCCTGGCCGACGGCGAGCGACCGTTCGTGCTCGCCGTGGCCGACCGCGAGGGCGCCGACGTGGACGCCTACGTCGCCCCGAGCCTGCCCCGCGCCGCGCACGAGCAGGTGCAGGGCGAGGACTTCCACATCCGCAAGGTCCCGCAGGGCGACTGGGCACAGGACAAGTTCCAGCAGAACGCGGAGAACGCCTGGGTGCGCAACGCCGAGCTCGTCGCCGAGCGCGTGACCCACCTGTGCCGCGAGCACGCGGCGCGGATCGTGTTCGTCGCCGGCGAGGTGCGCGCGGTGGCGGAGGTCTCCCGTCTGCTGGAGGACAGCCAGCTCGACGTCCGGAACCTCGAGCACGGGGGCCGTGCCGCAGGGGCCTCCACCGAGGGGATGTGGCAGGAGATCCGGTCCTCGCTCGGCGCCGACGAGGCGCACGCCGAGGTGGACACCGTCGAGGAGCTGGACCGCGGCGCCGCCCGAGGGTCCGGGGTCGCGCGCGGCCTCGACCAGGTGCTGGACGCCCTGGTGCGCGGCGAGGTCGAGCGCCTCGTCCTGGACCTGCAGGCCGCGCGCGAGCTCGAGGTGCGCCCGCGCGAGCACCCCGGCCTGGCCCTGCCCGCGTCGGCGATGGAAGCCGACACCCTGCCCGCCGACCAGGTCCTGGTCGCGGCCGCCGCCGCCACCAGCGCCGAGGTCAGCCTGCTCCCGCGCGAGCTGTTCCACGACGAGGTGGCCGCGCTGCTGAGGTGGGACCAGGGCGCCTGACCCGGGACCGGGCACCGCCGGTTGGGGGTCGGGGGCACCATGCAGCCATGGACACACGCGTGCCGACCAGCACCGAGGCCCTCGACCTGGCCCTCCCCGACGGCACCACCGCCGACGCCATCGTGGCGCGTCCCCTCGGCGACGGGCCCTGGCCCGGCGTGCTGGTGTGGATGGACGCGTTCGGACTGCGCCCGCGGCTGGCCGAGATGGCGGGGCGGATCGCGGCCGAGGGCTACGTCGTCGTGGTGCCCAACCTCTACCACCGCGCGGGCCGCGCCCCGGTCACCCCGCTGCGCGACCTCACCACCGAGGAGGGCCGGTCGGCGGCGTTCGAGGAGCTCGGGCCGCTCATGGACTCGCTCACCCCGGAGGTGGTGGCCGACGACGCCGCGGCCTACGTCGACGCACTGCTCGCCCGGCCCGACGTGCGCGGGCCGCTGGCCACGGTCGGCTACTGCATGGGCGGCCGGTTCGCCGTGCGCGCGGCCGCGACCTGCCACGACGACGTGGCCGCGGTGGGCAGCTTCCACGCCGGCAGCATGGCCACCGAGGACGACGACAGCCCGCACCTGCTGCTGCCGCGCCTGCGCGCCGAGGTCTACCTCGCGCACGCCGACCAGGACGGCTCCATGCCTCCCGAGCAGCAGGAGCGCCTCGGGCGGGCCCTGGCCGACTCGGGCCTGGCCCACACCGCGGAGCTCTACCAGGGCGCGCGGCACGGCTTCACGATGGCCGACACCGCGATGTACGACGAGGCGGCGACGGACCGGCACTGGCGGGCCCTGCTGCCGCTGCTCGACCGCACCCTGCGTTGAGCCTCGCGGTCAGCGGCGCCCGGAGCTGAACGACGCGGCGCTGTGACCGCCGCGCCCCGACGCCGCGGCCGGCGTACGCCGACCGCCCCCGGAGCGCTGGCCGCCCGAGCCGCCCGAGCCGCCCGACCCGCCACGGCGACGCCGGTTGCCCGACCCCGGGACCGACGCCGCACCGGACGACGTGGTCGCGGCACCGCCGTTCCTGGAGCCGCGCGAGGAGCCGCCGCCGCGCCGGGCGCCCTGCGTCCGCGGGGCCGGGGTCGACTCCGGGAGCGCACCCGGCAGGACGCGCTCGCCCGGGGCCAGCTGCCGCAGCACCGGGTGGTCGGCGGTCTGCAGGCGGGTCGTGGTGGGGTTGATGCCCGCGGCCCGTGTGAGGTCGCGGACGTCGCGCTTCTGCTCGCTGGTCATGAGCGTGACCACGGTGCCCGCGTTGCCGGCGCGCGCCGTGCGCCCCGACCGGTGCAGGTAGGCCTTGTGCTCGGCCGGCGGGTCGGCGTGCACGACCAGCGCGACGTCGTCGACGTGGATGCCGCGGGCGGCGATGTCGGTGGCGACGAGGGCGGCGGCGGAGCCGTCGTGGAAGGCCTGCAGGTTGCGGGTCCGGGCGTTCTGGCCCAGGTTGCCGTGCAGCTCGACGGCCGGGACGCCGGCCTTGTTGAGCTGGCGGGTCAGCGCCTTGGCCCCGTGCTTGGTGCGGGTGAAGACCATCGTGCGGCCCGGCGCGCTGGTGAGGTCCACCAGGACCTCGAGCCGGTGCGCCCGCTCGATGTGCAGCACGTGGTGGTCCATGGCGGCCACCGGCGACTGCGGCGAGTCGGCCTCGTGCTTGACCGGGTCGACCAGGAACTGTCGCACCAGCTGGTCGACGGCGTTGTCGAGCGTGGCGCTGAACAGCAGGCGCTGGCTGCCGCGGGGGGTCTGGCCCATCAGGCGCCGCACGGCCGGCAGGAAGCCGAGGTCGGCCATGTGGTCGGCCTCGTCGATGACCGTCGTCTCGACCGCCGCCAGCGAGCAGTGCCCCTGGGCGATCAGGTCCTCGAGCCGACCGGGGCAGGCGACGACGACGTCGACGCCCCGCTTGAGCGCGGTCACCTGCGGGCCCTGGCCGACACCGCCGAACACGGTTCGCGTGGTCAGGCCGGCGGCCCGCGCCAGCGGCGCCAGCGAGGCGTCGATCTGGAGGGCCAGCTCGCGGGTCGGCGCGAGGATCAGCGCCCGGGGACGGTTCGGCCGGGCGCCGCGCTCGCCGGAGAGGCGGGCGACGAGCGGCAGGAGGAAGGCGTAGGTCTTGCCGGACCCGGTGCGGCCGCGGCCCAGGACGTCACGCCCGGCGAGGGCGTCGCGCAGGGTCGCGGACTGGATCGGGGTCGGGGTCTCGATGCCGAGTCCCGAGAGAACGGTGGACAGGCGTGCAGGCACGCCGAGCTGGGTGAAGGAGTTCACGAGATTCGCTTGTCTGTCTGGGTGTCTCGCCGAAACCGCGGGTCCGAAGGGTTTCGGGTGCGGCCACGCACGGAGCGGTCGCCCTGGATGGGTGACGCTGCGACGTGCGAACAGCTCGCGGCGAGAGCTCGACGAGCTGAGATGTCCCCAGGTTAGCGGGCCGCGGTGCGATCCGGCGAATCCGCGGGAGGGGGCGCGCGCCGCTCGAGGCGGCGACGCAGCCGGCCCACCTCCTCCTCCAGCTCCAGGACGCGTGCGATGCCGGCGAGGTTGAGCCCCTCGGCGAGCAGCTCCCGGATGCGGTGGAGGACCTCGATGTCGGCCTGGGAGTACAGGCGGGTCCCGCCGCTGGTGCGGTCGGGCTCGAGCAGGCCGCGGCGCTCGTAGACCCGCAGGTTCTGCACCTCCATGCGCACCATCTCGGCGGCGACGGAGATGGCGAAGACACCCTGCTCGTGACGCGGCATGGACTTGATTTTGCCCTGGCGGATGGAATACAACAAACCTGTAACCGTTGATACAGGTAGACGGCTGACGCAGACCGTCGACCACGACCGACCGTCAGGAGGCACCCATGCTGCTGCGCACCGCTGACCCCTTCCGCGACCTCGACCTTCTGGCCCAGCAGGTGCTGGGCGCAGCCGGCACCACCAACCGCCCGGCCGTCATGCCGATGGACGCCTGGCGCGAGGGTGACCGGTTCGTGATCGAGTTCGACCTCCCCGGCATCAGCCGCGAGTCGCTCGACATCGACGTCGAGCGCAACGTCCTCACCATCCGCGCCGAGCGCGTCGCCCGCAACGGCGACTGGGAGCGGCTGGCCTCGGAGCGTCCGACCGGCGTCTTCAGCCGCCAGCTCGTGCTGGGCGACAACCTCGACCTCGACCGGATCGAGGCCGGCTACGACACCGGGGTGCTCCGCCTGGTGGTCCCCGTGGCCGAGAAGGCCAAGCCGCGCAAGGTCGCGGTCACCGGGCTGGAGTCCACGTCGGACGACCAGGTCGCGATCGAGGGCTGAGACCCCGGACCCACCCCAACGGCCCCGGACCGGCGCCCGCCGGCCGGGGCCGTCGTCCGTGCTGGGAAGGACCGCACGCCACCCGGCGTTGCCCCTGACGCCGACAAGACACCCCCCAGACCGAGGACTGGAGCACCGATGCGCGCGACCTGGAACGGCACCGTGATCGCCGAGAGCGACGACACCGTCGTGGTGGAGGGCAACCACTACTTCCCCGCCGTGGCGGTCCGGCAGGACCTCCTCCGACCGTCGAGCACGACGACGTTCTGTCCGTGGAAGGGCCACGCGTCGTACTGGTCGCTCGAGGTCGGGGGTGAGGTCAACCCGGACGCGGCGTGGTCCTACCCCCAGCCCTACCCCACCGCGCGACGGGTCCGCGACCGCCTCGCGTTCTGGCGTGGCGTCGAGGTCGGCGAGTGACCGGAGCCCCGGTCAGGCCCGCGTCAGGCCGACCTCAGGGCCCGGGCGTGGGCCAGCTCGGCCTCGTCCACGCCGAACCGGTGCAGCAGCCCGGCGTCGCGCACGGTGTCGACCCGGGTCGGCAGCACGCACGTCGCCTGCACCGCCTGGTCGTGCTCGCCGCGCTCCCGCAGCACGTCGATGACGTCGTCCCGCGTCGTGACCATGACGCGACCACTTCCTCTCCCTGTCCGGGCCGGCTGTCGCAGCCGCCCCATGACCGACTGTGATACGCCTGCTTCCTCTCCCGGAAGAGGCGCCACGCCGGTGCACGGATACAGGTGCCCGGACGGCGTCCGATCCACGCACCCGCGGGCGCGATTTGGTGCACCGACCTAGACCTTTCGGGCCAGACGGTCCGGGACCAAGGTCCTGGCCGGGCGTCGGTGGGGGTCACTCGCCCCAGAAGACGCGCTCGACGACCCCGTGCGCGCGCCGGGTGACCCGGAGGTAGTCGTTGACCAGGAGGTCCGACTCGTCGGGCGCGTAGTCCATCAGGATCGCGACCGCGGTCAGCTCGCCGGTCTCGCGCGGCAGCTGGTCGTCGGGTTTGCCGCGCACCAGCGTGGACAGGTTGCGGACCCGGCTCACCATGAGCCATGCCTCGGTGAGCATCTCGGCGTCCTCGACGTCGACCAGGCCCGCCTCGACCGCGGCCCGCAGTGCCGCCAGGGTGCGGGTCGTGCGCAGGCCGGGCACGGCGTGGGCGTGCTGCATCTGCAGCAGCTGGACGGTCCACTCGATGTCACCGAGCCCGCCGCGCCCGAGCTTGAGGTGGGTGGTGCGGTCGGCGCCGCGCGGCAGCCGCTCGTCGTCCACGCGCGCCTTGATCCGCCGGATCTCGCGCACCTCGTCGAGGCGCAGGCCCTCGTCGGGGAACCGCAGCCGGTCGACCAGGTCCATGTAGCGCCGGCACACGCCCTCGTCCCCGACGACCGCCTCGGCCCGCAGCAGCGCCTGCGCCTCCCACACCGCCGACCACTTGCTGTAGTACGCCGCGTAGGACTCCACCGTGCGCACCAGCGGCCCGGCCTTGCCCTCCGGCCGCAGGCCCGCGTCGACCTCGAGCGCCGGGTCGCTCCCGGCGGCACCGAGGAGCCGGCGCAGCTCGTTGGCGACGGCCTGGGCGGCCCGCGCCGCCTCCTCCTGACCGGCACCCTCGACCGGCTCGTGGACGAACATCACGTCGGCGTCGCTGCCGTAGGCGACCTCGTGCCCTCCGAGCCGTCCCATCGAGACGATCGCCAGCCGGGTCGGCAGCGGGGCCCCCCGCTCGACCTCGACGTGCCGCACGGCGACCGTCAGGGCCGCCTCGAGCGTGGCCTGGGTCAGTGCGGTCAGGGCGTGCCCCACCTGCTCGACGTCGTCGACGACGCAGGACAGGTCGGCCGCGGCGATCCGCAGCAGCTCGCGACGGCGTACGCCGCGGACCTGGCCGATCGCCGCGACGGGGTCGTCCTGGCGGCGGGCCGCGGCGAGCATCTCCGTCTGCAGGGTCTCGCGGTCCTGCAGCACGAGCTGGTCGGCGGCGAGCAGCTTGACCCCGGTGGGCTCGCGCTGCAGCAACGAGGTGGCGTAGGGGCTCGAGGCCAGGATGCGCGCCATCCGCTCGGCGACCTCGCCCTCGTCACGCAGCATCGAGAGGTACCACGGCGTCCGCCCCAGCGCCTCGCTGATCCGGCGGAAGCCCAGCAGTCCCGCGTCGGGGAAGGGGGCGTCGGCGAACCACTCCAGCATGACCGGCAGGAGCGTGCGCTGGATCGCCGCGGTCCGCGAGACGCCCTCGGTGAGGGCGCTGAGGTGGCGCAGCGCGGCGTCCGGGTCGAGGTAGCCCAGGGCGGAGAGCCGGTCCTTGGCCGCCGCCTGGCTCAGGGCGCCCGGCGCCTTGGCGACCGAGGCCAGCAGCGGGCGGTAGAAGAGCTTCTCGTGCAGCCGCCGCACCTCGCGCCGGCGCACCTTGAGCGCCTCGGCCAGCTCGCCGAGGGGGTCCTTGAAGAACCCGAGCGAGCGGCCGAGCCGTCGCAGGGACTCCTCATCCTGCGGGATCAGCGCCGTGCGGCGGAGGCCGAACAGCTGCAGCCGGTGCTCGACCGTGCGCAGGAAGCCGTAGGCCTCGATCAGCGCCTGGCCGTCGGGCCGGCCGATGTAGGCGCCCTCGGTCAGCGCCTCCAGCGCGGCCATGGTCGTCGGCGTGCGGATCTCGGGGTCGTGGAGACCGTGCACCATCTGCAGCAGCTGCACCGCGAACTCCACGTCGCGCAGACCGCCACTGCCCAGCTTGAGCTGCCGGTCGGCCTCCTTGGGCGGGATGTGGGCGACCACGCGGCGGCGCATGGCCTGCACCTCGCTGACGAACCCCTCGCGCTTGGCGGCCTCCCACACCAGCGGGTTGAGCGCCTCGACGTAGTCCCGTCCCAGCTCCTGGTCGCCCGCCACGGGGCGCGCCTTGAGCAGGGCCTGGAACTCCCAGGTCTTGGCCCAGCGCTCGTAGTAGCCGACGTGGCTGGCCAGCGTGCGCACCAGCGGACCCGACTTTCCCTCCGGCCGCAGCGCCGCGTCGACGGGCCAGATCGTGCCCTCGGCGGTGTGGTCGGAGCAGATCTTGACCAGGTGCGACGCGAGCTGGGTGGCGACCCGGTTGGCGTCGTGCTCGTCGGCGCCCTCCACCGGCTCGGCGACGAAGACCACGTCGACGTCGCTGACGTAGTTGAGCTCGTGGGCACCGCACTTGCCCATCGCGACGACCGCGAGCCGGCAGGTCGCGGCCTGCTCGGCACCGACACGCAGGCGCGCCACGGCGAGCGCCGCCTCGAGGACGCCGGCGGCCAGGTCGGAGAGCTCGGCGGCCACGTCGGCCATGCCGAACCGGTGCGCCAGGTCGCGTGCGGCCACGCCCAGCATGAGACGTCGGTAGGTCACGCGGAGCGCGTCGCCGAGCGCGGCGTCCTCGCCCTGCGCGACCGGTGCCGCCTCGGCCGGGTCGGCGCCGACCGCCTCGAGCAGGCGGGCGCGGACGGCGTACGCCGCGGGGCGGGCCGAGTCGAGGACCGGATCGGCCAGGTCCTCCCAGTGGTCCGGGCGGCGCAGCAGGTGGTGCCCGAGGGCGTTGCTCGCCCCCAGCACACGGAGCAGCCGATGGGCGGCGAGGTCGTCGCGCGCCAGCCGGAGGAGCATCGCCGGACCGGCGCCCTCCTGCTGCTCGTCGAGGCGCTCGGCGAGGTCGACGAGGCGGTCGAGCGCGAGGTCGGGGTCCGCGGTCGACCCGAGGTCACCGAGGAGCACCTCGGCGTGGCTGCCGAGCCGCGCGAGCGCCCGCTCGCTGCGGTCGAGCTGCTGGAACCCGAGCCGGCGCAGCTGGGCCCGCGGGCTCTCCTGCCTGCTCATGCGGCGCCGTCCCGCACCAGGCGGGCGAACGACTCGGCCAGGGGCTCCCACTGGGCGCGCAGGTCGTCCTCCTGCTCCTCCATCTGGGCGACGTAGCGGTTGAGCGCGCCGCGCGAGGGCTCGTCGGCCACCCGTGGGAGCTCCTCCTCGACCCACTCGCCCACGATGGCGGCGTCCACCTCGGGGTGGCACTGCACTCCCCATACGGTGCGGGCCAGGCGGGCGGCCTGCACGGCGCCGTCGGTCGACCGGGCCAGGACGACGGCGCCCTCGGGCGGTGCGGTCAGGACGTCGGAGTTCCAGTGCGCGACGGTCCGCGCACCGGTGCACGCCGCGGCGAGCGGGTCGTGGTCGGCCTCGGGCAGCCAGGCGACCGGCTGCAGGCCCACCGTGGCTCCGGCCGGGTTGCGCTCGACGCTCCCGCCGAGCGCGAGGCCGGCGAGCTGGTGGCCGAGGCAGATGCCGAGGGTCGGCACGTCCACCGCGGCCGCGTCGCGGACCAGCGCCCGCACCGCCGGCAGCCACGGGCTGCCCTCGTCGTCCCAGGAGTCCATGGCGCCGCCGAGCACGAGGACGCCGTCGACGTCGCCGAGCCGCGGAAGTCCGTCGCCGGCGTGCAGGCGGCGGACGTCGAGGCGGCAGCCGGCCGCCTCGAGATGGTCGCCGAACCAGCCGGCGGGGGCACCGTCCTCGTGCTGCACGACCAGGACGGTCGGCGCGAGGCCCTCGGGGTCGGCCACTGCTCAGATGACCGGGAGCATCTGGTCACGCTCCCAGATCGAGACCTGGCCGCGGTAGGCGTCCCACTCGGCCCGCTTGTTGCGCAGGAAGAAGTCGTAGACCCGCTCCCCCAGCGTCTCGGCCAGCAGCTCGCTCTCCTCCATCACCGCGATCGCCTCGTAGAGGGTCTTGGGCAGCGGCTGGATGCCGAGGGACTTGCGCTCGCGGTCGGTGAGCGACCAGACGTCGTCCTCGGCCTCGGCCGGGAGCTCGTAGCCCTCCTCGATCCCCTTCATGCCCGCCGCGAGGATGGCCGCGAAGGCGAGGTAGGGGTTGCACGCCGGGTCGATCGTGCGGAGCTCGATGCGGGTCGACTGCCCCTTGTTGGGCTTGTACATCGGCACGCGCACCATCGCGGAGCGGTTGTTGTGCCCCCAACAAATATAGGAGGGGGCCTCGCCGCCGCCGATCAGGCGCTTGTAGGAGTTGACCCACTGGTTGGTCACGCAGGTGATCTCCGCCGCGTGCCGCAGGATGCCGGCGATGAACTGGCGACCGGACCTGGACAGCTGGTACTGCGCGCCGGCCTCGAAGAACGCGTTGCGGTCCCCCTCGAACAGCGAGACGTGGGTGTGCATGCCGGAGCCCGGGTGGGTGGTGAACGGCTTGGGCATGAAGCTGGCCCACATGCCCTGGCTCAGCGCCACCTCGCGGACCACGGTGCGGAAGGTCATGATGTTGTCGGCCGTCGACAGTGCGTCGGCGTAGCGCAGGTCGATCTCCTGCTGGCCGGGGCCGCCCTCGTGGTGGGAGAACTCCACCGAGATGCCCATCTGCTCGAGCATCGTGATCGCCTCGCGGCGGAAGTTCGACCCGCGGCTCGTGGCGGTGTGGTCGAAGAACCCGCTGCGGTCGACCGGCACCGGCTCGACCCCGGGCTCGGGGTGGTCCTTGAACAGGTAGAACTCGATCTCGGGGTGGGTGTAGAAGGTGTAGCCCTGCTTGGCCGCGGTGGACAGCGTGCGCTTGAGCACGTAGCGCGGGTCGGCGTACGACGGCGAGCCGTTGGGCATGACGATGTCGCAGAACATCCGCGCGGTCGAGGGGCCCTCCCCGCGCCAGGGCAGGATCTGGAACGTCGACGGGTCGGGCTTGGCCAGCATGTCGGCCTCGTAGACGCGGGCGAAGCCCTCGATCGCCGAGCCGTCGAAGCCGATGCCCTCGGCGAAGGCCCCCTCGAGCTCGGCCGGCGCGATCGCGACCGACTTCAGGAACCCCAGCACGTCGCTGAACCACAGCCGCACGAAGCGGACCTCACGCTCGTCGAGCGCCCGCAGCACGAAGTCTTCCTGCTTGCCCATGGGGCCACTATCCCGCATGCACCGTGCCGGGTTCCGACAGGCTCACCCCGGCGGACCCGGCAACGCCGGCACCGGGGACCGCCGCGCCCCGACCGGCTCAGGCAGCACCGGACGTGGCGGGGCCCGGTGCAGGCCGGCCTCGCCGCGCCTGAGGTGGTCGTGACGGGGATGGTCGGTGGTCCTGACCGCGAGGAGGACCACCGCAGCCGCGGCAGCCAGCAGCACCGAGCCGGCCCGGGTCTGCGACCGCGCGGGGTCGCTCCAGAACAGCGCCAGGTCGGTCCACCACTCCCGGGCCAGGAGCGTCGTGCCGGCGAGCAGGTGCAGCGCGACGACGGCCAGCGCAAGTGCCAGCGTGAGGAGCACGACCTGCTTGTCCTGCCGCGAGAGCAGGTTCTCCGGTGACCGTGCGTCCGGTCCGCGCACCCCGCACGCCACGAGCGTGCCGCACGTGAGCGCTGCCCAGGCCAGGAGCGAGTGGATCCACGGATGGTGGAAGGAGGTCTCGAGCAACGAGGTGCCGTACTGAGCGCCGAACAGCAGCACCAGCACCAGCATCGCGTTGACGGGGTTGCGCAGGGCTCGCCGGTGGCGCGGCGGAGTGCCGGGACGCAGCGCCGCCATGAGGGTGAAGGGTGCACCTGCCGCGAGCGCGAGCGGGGACGCCAGTGCGAGCACGACGTTCTGGGTCGCGTTGAGCGCCAGGCTCGCCGCCGAGTACGCCGCGAGCGAGCCGCCCAGGGCCCACAGGGCGAGAGCGCACCCCAGGAGGAACCCCGCGGTGCGGCGCACCGGCCAGTCCGCGCCCCGTCGGCGCAGCGTCCGCACGGCGCCCAGGTAGGCCAGGGCGGCCGCCAGCACGACGCTGAGGGCAAGGGCGTCGGGTCGGCTCTCCGAGAGCAGCCGCCAGCCGGGCTGCTCGATCATGCGGTCCACGGTCGGGAAGTCCTCCGAGTGGGGTGGCGCCACGCGCGTGAGCGCCCCCGTGGGGGTCGGCGTCCTCGCCAGCGCCACCGCGAGGGCCACCCCTGCCCCCATCAGGAGGACCTCGCCGGTCGCCAGCCGCACGAAGGCACGGGGTTCGCCCCGCTCCAGCCGCGGGACCGTGACGCGACGGTGCCGCAGGCCCACGGCTCCGAGCACTCCGAGCACGACGACCTTCACGCCGAGCAGGGCACCGTATCCCGAGCGCCAGGCGTCGACCGACAGCCCCAGCCGCACTCCCGCGCCGATGGCGCCCGACAGCACCACGGCCGCGAAGCACACCGCCGCGACTGCGCTGAACCGACGGACGGCCAGCGCCGGCAGGCCTCCCGGCAGCCCCCGGTGCGCGAGCAGGGCCGCGAGGCCGCCGAGCCACAAGCAGACCGCGAGCACGTGGACCAGGACGCTCTGGGCAGCCCAGAAGTGGCTCGAGGACGAGCTGGCGTGACCGGTGACCGCGAGGCACGCGATGGCCGCGAGCACCAGCGGCAGCATCGCCCGTGCGGTGAGCGTGCGACGCACCAGCGGCGCCGCAGCCGCCACACCGAGGCCCACCCCGGCCATCAGGACCAGGGCACGGACCTGCGGCAGCTGCCACGCCAAGCCGGTGACCGACGGGACCCGGAGCACCGTCGACACCGGGACGTCCACCAGCGCCGCCGTGGAGGCCGCCACCAGGGCGACCGACCCGACGGACCACACCGCCGACGTGGCCGCGGAGGCTCGGAGCACGCGCCGCGCCGACGGGGACAGCAACCCACCGCGCGCGGGCAGCAACCAGCAGCCCAGCAGCAGCTGACCCACGAGCAGGCAGCTGGTGAGGTCCACCCACGCCCGTGCCACGGGCTCCGGGGCGATGCTCACGGCGTCACCAGGTCCTCGGGCTGCCCGGCCGGGACGTGTCCGCTCCCACCGGGGTCCGACGGTTCCCCCTGCCGACCCGCGGCCAGGCGCAGCAGGACGACGAGGCCCAGGGCGCCGCCCCCGACCACCACCCACGCCGGCAGCGGCAGACCGGCCGGGTCGCCGTACTGGGGACCGACGGCGTGCGCGGCGTCGAAGGGGTCGCCGTCGGCCGTCGGGGTCGAGACCCGGTCCGCACTCGCGGCCCCCTGCGCGCTGAGGTCGAAGCCGTAGCTCCCGGTGACGGCGTGCCCGTCGGCGGCGACCACCCGGTAGGTGACGGTGTAGTGCCCGGCGTCGTCCAGGGGCTCCAACGGCAGGAGGACCCGGCCGCCGTCGACGATCGGGTCGGCGACCACGTGGTCCCGGCCGGTCGCGTCGGTCACCGAGGCCTCCACCACGTCGGGCAGGACCCGGTCGGAGAACGAGAGCAGCACCGACGCGGTGCCGCTGTCCACGGAGGCGTCGGCACTGGGCGTCGTCTCGACGACCTCGGTGTGGGCTCGGGCCACCGGTGCGGCCAGCCACCACAGGAACACCGTCGCCAGCACCACGGAAGGCAACCACCAGGTACTTCTCGTCGTCATGACAATCTCCCTCGCATCACATCGTCACCACAGGGGCACGGACCAGGGCCGGCCCAGGACACGTCCTTCGACGTCACTCGCCGGGACCGGGCCGAAGTCGCGCGAGTCGAACGACTCGCGGCGGTTGTCCCCGAGCAGGAAGACCGACCCCGCCGGGACCACGACGGGCCCGAAGTAGACGCTGTCGAGCGCGTCCGGGTCGGCGTACGGCTCGTCGACGGCCTCGTCGTTGACCACGAGGACACCATCGGCGATGCCGACCTCGTCACCCGCTACCGCGACGACCCGCTTGACCAGCAGGACCGGCCGACCACTGAGGTCCCGCTGCAGCGCCACCACGTCGCCGCGGTGCCATGCCGCGCTCCGCGCGCTCCAGGTGTCCAGCACGATCACGTCGCCCTCGTGCAGGGTCGGCTGCATGCTCACCCCGGTCACCCGCAGCGTCTCGAGGGTCAGGCTCACCACGAGCAGAACCACCGCGACCCCGACGACCAGGGCGGTGCGCGCGGCGCGACGGGCACCCGAGCGTCGCGGCGGCGCAGTCCGGTCGCACAGGGCCGGACCCGTTCCGGTCGTCGACGGCGCTGTGGGGCTCACGGTCGTCACGATCCGTCACATGTCGCGGGCAGCGTCGGCGGTGATGGGGTCGAAGGCCGGCTCGTGCTCCGGGTCGCCGACGCTGAACTGCACCATCATGTCGTGGTCCTCGTGCACGAGGTTGTGGCAGTGCATCATGTAGCGTCCGCGCGGGTTGGGCCATCCCTCGCCCGCGCTCGGACCTGCGAACCTCATCGCCACCCGCACCGTCTCGTTCTCCCCGACGTAGACGACGTCCTTCGGTCCCTTCTCGTGGGGAAGCACGTTGCTCACCGAGCCGTTGCGCGACAGGACCTGGAAGTCGACCAGGTGGATGTGGACCGGGTGGAACCATCCGCCCGACTTGTTCTTCAGCTCCCAGATCTCCACGTCGCCGTAGTCGGGCTCGGCGACGCAGTGCTGGTAGCCACTGTCGATGACGTCCTCCCACGTCTCGCCGTTGATCTGCCACTGCCCGTTGGACCGGTGGAAGTCGAACGTGCGCAGCCGCGTCCCGGCTGCGAGCAGCTCGCTCTCGGTCCAGGTCATGCACTCGGCCGCCGGCACCCGCGCCGCCCAGTCGGCGGGGACGGCGTTGTTGGCCTTGCTGCTCACCGAGCGGCCCACCCTGAACGCCATCGCCCACGCGGTCGTCGAGTAGTCGATGTTGTTGTCCGGACCGAGGTTCATCATCCTCACGGTGGCGCCCTTGTAACGGCTGAAGTCGACGCAGAACTCGTAGCGCTCGGCCATGCCGTGCCGGAAGCTGGCCACCTGCATCGGCTGGGGCATCAGCCCCGCGTCGGTCGCGACCATCGTGATCGGCACCGCCGACCTGCCGTCGTGCAGCTGCCACGTGTAGGAGCGGGACAGCGACGCGTTGAGCACACGGAAGCGGTAGAGCCGAGGCTCCACGTCCATGAGCGGCCAGGGCACGCCGTTCATCAAGATGACGTCGCCGTAGACCCCGGACTCGCTGTTGTCGTCGTAGATCAGGGTCCCGTCCGTGGCGAACATCGCGTCCCGCACCACGAGAGGGACGTCGTACTGCCGCTGGCCGGGGTCGCTGCCCGGGGCCCCGGTCGGGATGCCGAGCGTGGCCTCGTGCGCGTCGTGGTGGATGTACATCCCCGCGAGGCCGTTGTAGGCGTTGTGCGAGGTGTGGTGGATGCCGTGGTCGTGGTACCAGATGGTCCGCGCCTCCTGGCAGTTCGGGTAGAAGTAGCGCTTCCACTGGCCCGGGAACGTGATGTCCGAGGCGTAGCCGTCGTACTGCGGCAGCGAGCAGGAACCGTGCAGGTGGGTCGAGGTGGAGCGCTGCCAGGGGTCCGAGGTGTAGCGCGAGGGCATCGGCACCGACTGGTAGGGCGCGGCGGGCGGCTGGTGCAGCAGGTTGCGCTGGTTCACCACGATCGGCTGGTCGTGCACCGTGCGGATCGTCGGCCCCGGGACGAGTCCGTTGTAGCCGAACACGGGCGTCTTGTAGCCCGGCAGGATGCTCGCCACGGTGAAGGTCTGGCTGATCTCGTAGCGCGGGTAGCTGCGCCGCGACCCGTCGTAGCAGTCCATGTCGGCCGAGCCCACCGGCTGGAGCTCCATGGGCCGCACGAACGGCAGTGAGAACGGCTTCGGGAGCTTCCTGGTGGGCATGCGCTGCACCGAGCTGCCGGTGAAGGCGTTGCGTTGGATCGGGATGACGAGTGCGGCACCGCCGGCCGCTCCGACCTTGAGCAGGTCCCGTCGCGCAAGGGTCATCTCGACCAGCTCCTCTGGTGTCCCCGGTGGCGCACCCCACGCTCACCTCGTGACACCAGGATCGGATCCATGCCTTGGGCAAACCTGGGGACTCAGCGATCGGTGTGGACCACCGGTACGGGGTGACCCCCGGCCAGCGCGAGGCGGACTCCGGCCAGGATCTCCGACACCCGCTGGTCCTTGACCAGGTAGCCGTCGGCGCCGGCGTCCAGCGCCTCCAGCACGAGGTGACGCTGGCTGAGGAAGGTGAGGATGACCACCGTCACCTCCGCCCCGCTCTCCTTCAGGCGGCGGGTCGCCTCGATCCCGTCCATGCGGGGCATCGAGAGGTCCATCAGCACGAGGTCGGGACCGAGGTCGTCCACCATGCGCAGCGCCTCCTCGCCGTCGGCCGCGGTGCCGACCACGTCGAGGTCGGCCATGTCCCGCAGCAGCGCGGACAGGCTCTCCCGGATGAGGCGATGGTCGTCGACGACGACAACTCGGTGCACGGCTACCTCCAGGTGTGACGCTGAGGCGACGCTAGAGCGCTCACCCTGGGGAATCCTGGAGGTTCCGGTCACGCACGGCCCACGGCCACCGCTCGCCGAGCTCGAGGGGGAAGACCGCCTCGAGGCTCGAGCCCGTGGGGCTCGAGGTGAACTCCAGTCGGCCGCCCACGTCGCGCAGCGTCGCGGCCAGGAGCTCGAGGCCCTTGTGGGACCTGCCCGCGGCGACCGGTGGAGCACCCGGACCGGTGTCGTCGACCCCGACCCGCACGAGCTGGCCCTCGCGGCGCACCCGGACGTGGGCTCGGCTGCCGGGAGCGTGCTTCACCACGTTGCGCAGTCCCTCCCGGACCACGCGGTAGGTCAGCGTCGCCGCTCCGAGCGACAGGTCCTCGATGCCGTCCGAGGCCACCTCCACCCCGGCCTCCCTCGCCGAGTCGCAGAGGTCGGCGACCGCGAGGCCGAGGGCGCCAGGACCGTCGAGGTCGGGAGGTGTGATGTCGATCAACATCGTGCGCAGGGCCGAGACGTCGCGGTGGAGCAGGTCGGTGACCTGCTCCAGCGTCGCGCGGCCCCGGGTGCCCTCCGCACCTGCGGCGAGTCCGGTGGCCACCGTCGGCAGCACGTAGCCGATGCCGGCGAGGTCCTGGATCACCCCGTCGTGGAGGTCCTGGGCGATGCGACGCCGCTCCAGCTCCGAGGCACGCAGCGCGTGCACCACCATGGCACCACGCTCCGCCTCGCCCCGCTCGACGCGTCGGGCCAGCCCGAGCGCGAGTGGCAGCAGCAGCAGCAGGAGCGCGATCACCGCAGCGAACGTGACGGCCATCAGCTTGAGCGTGATCGCTCGCTGGTCCGCGCGCATCTGCACGGTCGAGATGTACGCCTCGAAGACCACCGGTGCCCCGTCGGCGTCCTCGACGCCCGCGTAGACCTCGACCAGCTCCCGCTCCGCGCGCTCGAGCTGGTTCTCCTCGTCCTCGAGCCCCGAGACGTTGGCGGTCGTCTCGCGGGTCCCGAAGAGCGACTCGACCTCCTCCTCGAGCCGGAAGGCCCGACCGATCAGCTCCTCCTCGTCGGACCAGATGATCGTGCCGTCCCGGGCCCACAGCTTCACGTGCTGCAGCCGGCCCTGCGCGAGCCGGTGGTCGACGATGTCGCGCAGCCGGTCCAGCGCTTCGGGGTCCTGGCGCCGGGCTGCCTGGTTGACCAACGGCCCGACGATCGTGTCGGCGATCAGCTGGGCTCGCGAGCGCGCCTCCCGGAGTGCCTCCTCACGGGCCAGGCGCGCCCCCATGAGGACGCTGGCCAGCAGCACCACCATGAGGCAGGCCAGGCTCAGCAGCGCGAACCACCCCAGCGCCCGCCGCACCACCGTGCTGCCGGAGGTGAAGTCGACCGGGTCGGCGGTCTCGCCCCGAGCGACCGACCCCCCCGGTGGCACCGGCGTCCCCGTGCCGCGAGGGCCCCCTCGGCCCGCCGGTGCCTCCGGTGCCTCCGGTGCCTCCGGTGCCTCCGGTGCCTCCGGTGCCTCCGCCGCCTCCGACGTGGCCATCTCAGTCCGTCACCATGACGAGCCCGAGCCGGTTCGCCACGGCGACCGCCTCGAGCTGCGTGTGCGAGTCGAGCTTGCGCAGGAGGCTCTTCACGTGACCGCGGCAGGTGTGCTCGGAGATGGTGAGCGCCTGCGCGATCCGCCGGACGTCGAGCCCCGTGGCGAGCAGACGCAGGACCTCCGACTCGCGTGCGGTGAGGTCCACCCGGGCGGTCGCCGTCGCCTCCTGCTGCTGCCGTCGCAGCAGCTGCCGCAGCACCGCGGGGTCCACGTCGAGCCCGCCGCGGCGTGCCTCCCGGACGCTGCGCAGCGTCTGCATGAGGGGCCCGCTCTTGGGCAGCAGCGCACATGCTCCCGCGTCGACCGCCCGCTGCATCACGCGCGAGTCGACCTTGGCGGTCAGCACCACCACACGGAGGTCCGGCAGCTCCCGGGTGAGCGCTGCGGTCAGGACGAGGCCGTCGTCACCGCCGAGCTCGACGTCCATGACCACGACGTCCGGGCGTGCCCGGCGCACCAGGTCGTGGGCCTCGGCGGCCGAGGCAGCGCTCCCGACGCAGCGCAGCCCGGGCTCCGCCTGCAGGGCGAGCGTCAGCAGCTCGGCCAGGGTCGCGTGGTCGTCGACCACCACGATCCGCAGGTCGTCGTCGCTCCACGCGCTCGCTGCCGAACGCTGTGCGGGGACCTGTCCTCGTCGGTCGTCCACCGTGCCCCTTAACACGGGAGACATCGCACCCCCGGGTCCCCACCCGTCCGTCCCCCCGTAGGGAGGAGGTTACGACCGCGGCGGCGCTGAGCGGAACGAGTCGCACGTCCCTGTCCGCGGGACCAAGGCACCGGCCGCCTCGGGCCTGGCGCAGGTCCGGTCACGCCGCACCGAGGACCATCACCGCGACCGCGGCGAGCCCGGCGTCCTCAGCGGGCACCGCCACTCCGGGCAGGTGCTCGAGCGTCCACCGCAGGGCTCCCAGCAGGGTGCGCAGCTCGTCGTGGTCGCTGCGACCGCGCGTCGACGGGCCCTCGATCCGCAACAGGTCGAGGTACAGGGCGACGACCGTGGGGCCCGGCTCGACGCCGAGCTGGTCCTCGAGCCGCTCGCGCAGGTCGAGGTAGGCCCGGATCGCCCCCGGCCGGTCCCCGGAGGCGTGCAGTGCCCGCATCAGCAGGATCACCGCGCCCTCCTGCAGCGGGTCGCGTCGCAGGGCGCCCCTCGCCAGCTCGACGGCGACGCCAAGGTCGTGGGCGGCGAGGGCGGCCTGGGCGCCGGCGAGACACAGGGCGGTCAGGGCGTGCTCGACCTCCGCGCGGAGCTCGAGGGCCCAGACCTCGTAGGGCGAGGACACCAGCACCTCCGAGGTGGCGAGCGCCAGTGCGGTCCGCCCGCGCCGGATGCGCTCGGCACCGTCGGCACGGTCCAGGCCCCGAGCCAGCTCCAGCAGGTGGTCGACGTCGACCGCCACCCGGCCGTCGAGCTGGTAGCCGCGTGAGGTCGTGGCGAGCAGCGAGTGCCGTCCCCCGGGGAACCCGAGCCTGCGGCGCAGCAGGCTGACGTAGCTCTCCAGGGTGCCGACGTAGGAGCGCGGCGGGTCCTCGCCCCAGAGCAGCTCTGCCAGTCGTTCCTTGGACACCGGGCGACCCGCGCTCGCGGCGAGGATCTCGAGGATCTGCCGGGGCTTGGCGCCCCCCAGGTCCACCACGCGGTCGCCGTCCTCGGTGACCACGGTCGTGGTCCCGAACAGCTTGATCTCCACCATCACAACCCCCCATGGGTCCCGCTGCGCGGCACCCCTGCCGCGCCGTGCCCCCCGGCACACCCCCATCCTCGGCGTCGCGCACCGTCCGCATCGACCCGCGCGTGGGCTGTCCCGACCCCCCAAAATCGACTGGGACCATCGGGCCCGGCTCGGGCGCCACCCCGTGGGGAGGCGGGACCAACGCCCTCCTCGCGACACGTGGCCCGGGGGGCGAGCGAGACCCGGGGCCGGCACCACCCGGTCGGTGGTGCCGGCCCCGGTCGTGGACGCGCCGGCCAGCCTGCTGGGTCAGTCGACCGTGGCGCGCACCGTCAGGGCGGGCGGGTCCACCACGTTGCCGTGGAACCGCACGGTGCCCTGCCGCGTCCCGAGCGGGGCCGAGGCCCGGAACGTCACGGAGAAGGAGCACTTCCGGCCGGGCTGCAGCGCCGCTCCGCAGCTGCCGAGAGCCGCACTGAACTCGGTGCTTCCCTCGACCGTCAGGCCCGTGAGCGCCAGGGCCACGGTGCCGCTGTTGGTGAGCGTCACCGACTGCGTCGACGTCCGGCCCGCACGGACCTTCCCGAAGTCGAGCACGCCCGACTTCAGCGTGATCGCAGCCGCGGCCCCAGTTCCCGTCAACGCCACCGTCCCACCGCTCACCAGGTCGTTGCTGCGCACCTGGAGCACGGCGGCACGCGCCCCGGACCCGGTCGGGCTGAAGCCGACCTGGACCACGCAGCTCGCGCCGGGCGCCAGCGTCGCGCAGGTGGCGCCCGCCACGGCACTGAAGTCGCCGGACTGGGCACCGGAGAGCTCCACGCCGCTGACGGTCAGGACCCCGGTCCCGGTGTTGGACACCTGCACGTTGCGGGTCGGTGCGGCCGTCCCGACGGGCTGTGACCCGAAGGCCACGGCGGTCGGGCTGATCGCGACCCGCGGCAGACCGGCGTCGACCCCCTGACCCGTGACCGAGGCCCGGCCCAGGACGCTGCCGTCCGCGGCGACGAGCCGCACGGTGGCGGCGAAGGCGCTGACCGTCGGCGGGGCGAAGGTGACCCGGACCGCGCAGGACGCGTCCGAGGCGACCGGCCCGGCCGTGCACGTCCCCCCGGCGATGGCGAACGCCGCTGCGCCGGGACCCACCAGCTCCGCCGCCGCGACCGCCGCAGCCGTGCGCCCGATGTTGACGAACGTGACGGCGCGCTCCCCCGACGTGGTCGAGATCTGCTGGTCGGGGAACGCGACGTCCGTGCCGGTCAGCCCGCCGGCCTCCTTGCCACTGACCACGAACGCCGACGTCCGAGCCACCTCGGTGCCCGACGCGTCGGCGATCGAGAACCAGTTGGCGAGCTCGCCCCCGACGCGGTGGGTCGCTCCGACGATCCGGTGCGGGGTCACCCCGTCACCGAGGTAGCCGTTCGGCGCCGCCGCTCCGGACCCCGGGGCCCAGCGGACGAAGCTGTCCAGGACCGGGCTGCCCAGCGCCGCAGCGAACGTGCACGGTGCGGCTCCGCAGCCGATGTCGGTCGTCGCCCGGAAGCCGCCCTGGGCGTTCGCGGTCCCCGTGACCTCGCCGTACGGCGTGGTGAACGTGTAGCTCTCCCCCGGGCACAGGCCCGAGTTGATCGTGATCCTCGACCGGCCGAAGACCAGCTGCTGACCGGGCTCGGGCGCCCCGGTGAAGGTGCCCTCGAGCGCGAGCCGGAGCAAGGCGCTCCCGGGCGCGCTGCCGCCGCACCCCGGGGTCGCCACCGGGTCGGAGTCGGCGATGGCGTAGAACATCTCGGCCGGGTAGTTGTCCGGGAAGGAGACGGGCTGCGCCGGCTCGAACCCGGCGTCCGCGAGGAGGACGCAACGGCCGGTGTTCTCCAGGCACGGCTCCAGGCGCACCCCGTTGGCGTCCTGGTACCAGGTCGGGAACCCGTCGCCACGCGTCGTCGCCGACACCGCGGAGGTGCCCGCGAAGCCGGTGCCGCTCACGTCGACGGTGAGGCTCGCCGGCTGCGAGCCCTCGCCGGAGAGCACGAGGGTCGCGGCGTGGGCGCCGGCCGAGACCGGGGCGTGCACCAGCCTGAGCTCGCAGGTGCCGTCCTCGGGCACCGGCTGGCCGCAGGTGCTTCCGGTGACCGCGAAGTTCACCGCCCCTGCCCCGTCCCAGGTCGGCGTCCCGAGCACGAGCGGGGCGCTGCCTCCCTGGTTGGACACGACCAGCCGCTGCTCCTCGGACACCCGTCCGACGTGCAGGTCGGTGAAGGCGACTCGCTGGCGGTCGACCGAGAGCGCCGGCGTTCCGACGAACGCCTTCCCGGTGCCGTGCAGGACCACGTCCAGGGGGTTGTTCAGCCCGGAGTGCTCGATGCGCAGCGAGGCCTGGCGCTCGCCGACGCCGCTCGGGGTCAGCTCCACCGCCACGCTGCACGCGTCGCCGGGAGCGAGGGTCGCTCCGGTGCACCGGTCGTCGGCCCCCACGGCGAAGTCCGCCGCGTCCCGACCGCCGACAGCAAGACCCGCGAGCGTGAGCGGCTCCTGGCCCGCGTTGGACAGCGTCAACGTCTGCGAGCCGGACTCGCCGACGGTCACGCCGCCGAACTCGAGGGTGTTGCGATCGGCGACGAGCGGGCCGCCGAGCTTGCCCATGACGGCGAACTGGTCGGTCCGGCCGATGAGCTGGTCACCCCGGAAGACGCGGAAGCTGTTCGCCGGAGCACTGTCGCCCGGGTGGGTGTAGGGCGCGCCGGTGATCGCGTGGAAGGTGACGCCGTCACCGAGGTAGCCGGCGGGCGCCGCGGGGCCCGTGGCGGGGTCCCAGCGGACGAAGCCCTCGAGGACCCGGCTCTGCAGGGCGAGGCCCCAGTCGCAGACCGTGCCGCCGCCGGCCGCCAGGCACCCGACGTCCTCGGTGCCCGGGGACGGCTTCACCGACCCTGCGGAGTCCGTGGTGTAGCTCACCACGCCGTACGGGTGCACGAAGGTGTACGCCGTGTCGGGGCACAGCCCGCTGGCGCGGACCCGCACCCGTCCGAACGTCATCTGGTCACCGGCGGCGGGCTCGCCGTTGGCGAAGGCCGCCTCCACGGCGACGCGGATCGCCACGGACCCGGGGTCGGACAGTCCACCACAGCCGTCGGTCGGGACCTGGTCACTCTCGGCGAGGTAGTAGAACCACTCGTCCGGGTAGTTGTCGGGGAACGACAGCGGGCCCGTCCCGCCGAAGGTGCCACCGGGCAGGACGATGCAGCTGGTGTCGGCGGGGTCGACGCACTGCAACAGCCGCACCCCGGCTTCGTCCTGGTACCACTCCGGCATGCCGTTCACGGGGTCCAGGGCGTCGGAGACCGCAGCGTTGCCGCCGTAGCCCTCGCCGCTGAGGCCCACCTCGAGAGGTGAGGCCGGGTCGTTGGAGTCGACCAGCAGCTGGGCGGAGGCAGCCCCCGGCCGCGTCGGGTCGAAGGCCAGGCCGACGGTGCACGTCGATCCGACCGCGACGGGCGTGCCGGTGCAGCGGTCGTCGAGGACCGTGAACTGGTCGCTGTCCTGGCCGGTGAACCGGATCTGGCCGACCTGGAGGGGAGCGGCCCCGTCACTGGTCAGGGTCACGCTCTGCACGCCGCTGCGCACCCGCACCCGCTGGCGACCGAAGTCGATCGACGACGGCGCGGCGGTGGCGTGGGCCTGGGCGGAGGCGCCCACCCCGGTGCCGCCGAGCGCGACGGTGAGCGGTCCGTTGAAGGAGCCGTGCGGCACGGACAGGACCGCGCTGCGCGCCGATCCCACCGTGGGGGCGAACGCGACCTGCACCGTGCAGGACGCGTCTCGGGCGAGCGCCACACCGGCGCACCCGTCGGAGACGACCTGGAACTCGCCGGCGTCGGCGCCGGTGAGCGAGGCCGCCTCGGGGGTCACCGGGCCGTCGGCCAGGTTGGTGACCACGACGTCTCGAGCCGCACTCGCGGTGCCCGTCTCCTGACCGCCGAAGTCCAGCGAGCTGCGCGCCGTCAGGGCGCCGGCGAGCTTGCCGGAGACCGTGAACAGGTTGGTGGTCAGCGGGGTGTCCAGCCGAGGTCCGGTCACGCGCACGAAGTTGGCCGGCGCGGCCTCACCGGGAGCGGTGTAGGTGGCGCCGGTGATGCGGTGCGGCGTCGTGGCGTCACCGAGGTAGCCCGCGGGCGCGGCCGGCGCGAACGCCGGGTCCCAGCGGAGGAACGTCTTCGCGACCGGACTGGCCAGCGCCAGCGCGTAGTCGCACGTCTGCGGTGCGACCGGGACGCACCCCACGTCGGTCGTCCCCTGGTTGCGTGCGATCGACCCTGCGTTGTCGGTGCGGAACGTGAGCCGACCGAAGGGATGCACCACCGTGTAGTCGGCGTTGGCGCACAGGCCGCTGGTCACGGTCAGCCGCACGCGACCGAACACCATCTGGTCGCCCGGCACCGGCTGGCCGTTGGCGAAGGCGCCCTCGAGTGCGAAGCGCATCGAGATGGTGCCGCGACGCGTGCCCTGGCAGCCCGTGGTCGCGAGCCGCTGGGAGTCCACGATCGTGTAGAAGAACTCCTCGGGGAAATTGGTCGGGAACGACACCGGCCGCGCCGGGTCGAACCCGGCGTCGGCCAGGACCACGCACCGGGAGTCCGCCGGGTCCAGGCAGGGCTGCAGGCGGGTGCCCGACTCGTCCTGGAACCACTCGGGGAACCCGTTGGCCTGCCGACCGGGCGACACCGCTCCGGGTGCCGCCTCGGCCGGCGACGCCGCCAGGAGGGGGACCAGCCCGCCGAGCATCATGGCGAGCACGGTCGCTCCCCAGGCCGAGCGGTCGAGGATCCTGCGGCGGGCACGGTGCTTGGGATGGGTCTGCGTGCGCTGGTTCACGGTCTGCCCCTTTCGTGGCGGATGGCGTGCGACATCACGCTCATCGAGCACCGGCGACCTTGGGGAAACCTCGGTCCGCGCCGGCGCCGCCGCCGCCCGGGCTTTTCCCCAGGTCGCCGCCCGACGATCTGGCCCTCACTCAGCGCAACACCCTTGGGGAGCACACCATGGGACTGCACATCGACCTCGCGCGTCCTCGCAGCTCACGTACGACCGACGCCCGGCTCCGAGCCGCGACCTCACTGCTGCTCGCACTCGTCACCGGACTCACCGGAGTCACCGTCCTGGCCGCCGGCGGCGCGCACGCCGCGGCCCCGGTCGGCGCCGGGTTCACGGTGACCCGTGGCGACCTGGCCTTCGTGCTGCGACAGGTGCAGATCGCCGAGCGTCACGCGGCGACCGCGACGGCGGGAGATCCGTGCGGCTCACTGGTCGGCGCGGGCACCGACCAGCTGCCGGACCGGCTGTCCCCGTGGGGGCTGCGCACCGTCGACGGGTCGTGCAACAACCTCTTCGCCGGCACGACCCGCCACGGAGCCGCCGACGAGGTGTTCCCCAGGCTCACCTCGACCGACCTGCGCGACGCCCAGACCAGCCCCTCGGCCTTCGGACCGCCGCACCCGACGTCGTACCAGCAGCGGTCGGGCTCGGTGTTCGACGCCCACCCGCGGCTGGTCAGCACCCTGGTCTCGGACCAGACGGCCACCAACCCGGCCGCCGTCGCGGCCTCGGGGCACCCGCCGAGGACGCAGAACCAGGCCGGGTACCGTCCCTGCACCACCGACCCCGACCCGGTCGCGGGCACCGAGGGACAACCGATCGGCTGCGTGCCCAGCGGCCAGACCCTCCCGGTCCCCAACGTCAGCACCGACGTCGGGCTCTCGCCGCCGTTCAACGGCGTGTTCACCCTCTTCGGCCAGTTCTTCGACCACGGCATCGACCAGACGGTCAAGGGTGGCGGCACGGTCTTCGTGCCCCTTGCCGACGACGACCCGCTCGTGCTCGGGCCGGACCGCCGCGCCGGCACGAGCGACGACCTGCCCAGCGACCGGCGCTTCATGGTGCTCAGCCGCGCGCGGAACCAGCCGGGACCCGACGGCGTGCAGGGCACGGCGGACGACGTGAAGGACGCCACCAACACCGACACCCCGTGGGTCGACCTGTCCCAGACCTACTCCTCGCACCCGTCCCACCAGGTGTTCCTGCGCGAGTACGCCCTCGCGGGCGGGCGGCCGGTCGACACCGGCCACCTGCTCGGCGGGCTTCCCGGCACCCCCGGTGATACCGGCCTGGCCACCTGGGCCTCGGTGAAGCGGCAGGCCAGGGACCTGCTCGGGCTGGAGCTGGCGGACGCCGACGTGAGCAGCGTGCCCCTGCTGGCGGTCGATCCCTACGGCAACTTCCTCGCCGGGCCGCACGGACTGCCGCAGTACGTCACCGGTTCGGGCCTGGTGGAGGGCGACCTGGCCCAGCCGGTCGCCGTTCCTGCGGACGCCGTCCACTTCGACACCCCGTTCGTGACCGACATCGCGCACGCGGCGGACCCGACCACGGCGGGGTACGACGCCGCACTGCTCGGTGCCCACGTGGCCGCGGGCGACGGTCGCGCCAACGAGAACATCGGGCTGACCGCCATCCACCAGGTGTTCGCTGCCGAGCACGAGCGGCTCGTCACCGACGTCGACGCCACGCTGCGGGCCGACACGACGGCGAAGGGCCTCGCGGCCCTCGCGGCCTGGCAGGGCACGGGCCCGGCCGGGTGGACCTACGGGCAGCGACTGTTCCAGGCCGCTCGGCTGGTCACCGAGATGGAGTACCAGCACATCGTGTTCGAGGAGTTCGCGCGCAAGGTGCAGCCGGGCATCGCACCGTTCGCGTCCTACCACCCCGACGTCGACCCCGCGGTCCCCGCGGAGTTCGCGCACGCGGTCTACCGCTTCGGCCACTCGATGCTGACCGACACCATCGCGCGCACCGCACCCGACGGGACGTCGTACTCCGTGCCGCTCCTGGACGGCTTCCTGGCGCCCGAGGAGTACCTCACCGGTCGCAACGGGGCGGTGCTCCCCCCTCGCGCCGCGGCCGGCGGCATCCTGCTGGGCATGGCGGACCAGGTCGGCGCCGAGATCGACGAGTTCGTCCCCGAGACGTTGCGCAACAACCTGATGGGCCTCCCGCTCGACCTCGCCACCCTCAACCTCGCCCGAGGCCGCTCGGAGGGCGTGCCGTCCTTGAACCGGTTCAGGCGCGAGCTGCACGAACGCACCGGCGACGCGCGCCTGACGCCCTACACGAGCTGGAACGACCTCGGCCAGCACCTCAAGCACCCCGAGACGCTGGTCAACCTCGTCGCGGCCTACGGCACCCACCCGACCCTGCGCGACAGCGGTCCCGACGGCACCCTCGGCACCGAGGACGACGTCGTCACGGTGACCGCCAGGAGGAGCGCCGCCCAGGCCCTGATCGACCCCGAGGACGGGACCTCGCCGAGCCAGGACGCGGTGGACTTCCTCGAGGGCTACGGCGCCTGGCAGGATCGCGCGACCGGGCTGGACGACGTCGACCTCTGGATCGGTGGCCTGGCCGAGGCGACGCCGCCGTTCGGGGGGCTCCTGGGCAGCACGTTCGACCACGTCTTCGAGCAGACCCTGACCGACCTCCAGAACGGCGACCGCTTCTACTACGTCAACCGGCTGTCCGGGCTCAACCTGCTGACCCAGGTCGAGGGCACCTCCATGGCCGAGCTGGTGCAGCGCAGCACCGACGGGACCAGCTCGCTCAAGGCCGACGTCTTCGCCGTCGCCGACTGCCACTTCGAGGCCGCCCACCTCGCCGGGACCGCGGAGGCCTACGCCCAGCTCGGTGCCACGGTGGCCGACGACCCGGCGAGCGCGTGCGACGAGTCGGCGCTCCTGCTGCGCAAGCCGGACGGCACGCTCGCCTACCGCAGCTCCAACACCGTGGACCCCCCGGGGATCAACGCCCAGACCGTGTGGAACGGCGCTGCCGGGGCCGACCGCATCACCGGGGGCAACGACGACGACACCTTCTGGGGCAACGAGGGCAACGACCGCATCGAGGGCTCGACCGGGAACGACACCGCCCTCGGCGGCACCGGCGACGACGTGATCACCGACGCAGGCGGGCTCGACGTGCTCAAGGGGGGCCCGGGCGCGGACGCCCTCGACGGCGGGCCCGGACTGGACGTGCTGCTCGGCGGTCCCGGCCCCGACGTCACCAACGGCGGCGCCGGCGACAACGAGACCTTCGGCGACGTGGGCGACGACTTCGCGGTGCTCGGCACCGGCAACGACACGCTCGTGGGCGGTCCGGGCTCCGACTGGGCCGAGGGAGGCGCCGGCGTCGACTCGCTCTCCGGTGACAACGGTGGGCTGCTGCCGGGGGTGCGCACCGACGACCCTGCGGGCCACGACGTGCTGCTGGGCGGCACCGGCGACACCACGTACGACGGCGAGGCCGGCGACGACGTCATGGGGGCCGGCCCGTCGCTCGAGCGCTTCACGGGCGGGGCCGGATGGGACTGGGCCGTGCACCAGCTCGACACCACCGGCGCCGACGACGACCTCCTGGTGAACGGAGCCGGCGTGCCCCTGCTGCCCAACCGGGACCGCTGGCTGGAGACCGAGGCCGTGTCCGGGTCGACCCTCGACGACGTGCTGCGCGGTGACGACGAGACCCCGCGCCTGCTCGGTGGCGGCGGCCTCGCCGGGTGCGACGTCCTCGACCAGGCCGGCATCGACCGGATCTCGGGGCTGGGGGCGCTGCTGCCGGTCCCGACCTTCGACCTCGCGCCGGTCGCGGCGGCCTCCGCGATGCGCGACTGCGCCAAGGAGGGGCCGGTGTGGGGCGAGGGCAACATCCTGCTCGGCGGCGCGGGCAGCGACGTCCTCCAGGGTCGTGGGGGCGACGACGTCCTCGACGGTGACCGCGCGCTGCGAGTGCGCATCAGCGTGCGGACCGATCCGTCGGACCCCGGGACAGAGGTGGGCAGCACGACGTCGCTGGAGAAGCCGTACCTGCCGGGGAGCAGCAGGTCCCTGCTCGCCGCCGTCTTCGACGGCACGGTCTCACCCCGCCAGCTCGTCACCGTGAGGGAGGTGGTCACCCCGGCGCCGCGCCTCGCCGAGGACACCGCGGTCTTCTTCGGTGCGCGCTCCGACTACTCCGTGCGCGTGGCCACCGACGGCACCGTCACCGTGCAGCAGATCTCGCCGCTGCTGAAGGACCTCGGGCAGAAGGTCGAGGACGGCACCGACACGCTGCGCAACATCGAGCGGCTCCAGTTCTCCGACCGGACGGTCCTCACCGCGCCGCCGGCGGCGCCGACCCTCGGTGCGGTCGCCCCCGGTGTCACCTCCGCTCGCGTGGGCTGGACGGCGGCGCCGCTCGACGGGCGGGTGGCCAACACCGGCTTCGAGATCGAGGTGTCCACCGACGGTGTCGTCCAGCGGGTCGTCGGCGGCATCGCGAGCACCACGACCTCCTACACGGTCACCGGCCTGGCCGCTGACACCGACCACACCTTCCGGGTGCGCACCCTCAACACCTTCGGTCCCGGCGCGTGGTCGGCCGCCAGTCCGGTGGTCACCCCCACCGGGGCCGTCGCCGTCCCGCCGGCCGCGCCGACCGGGGTCCAGGGTGCGCCGGGCGACCGCTCGGTGCGGGTGACGTGGACCCCCGGGAGCGACGGTGGGTCACCGGTGAGTGGCTGGGAGGTCGAGGTCCGTCGAGGCTCGACGCTGGTGACCACGGTCACGGTCGCAGGCAGCGGCGCCGCGGCCACGGTGACGGGACTGACGAACGGGACGGCGTACACCGTCCGCGTCCGGGGGACCAACGCCGCCGGAGCGTCGGACTGGTCGGCTTCCTCGGCGCCGGTCACCCCGGCAGCACCGCCCGGCAGCCCCAGGATCAGCAAGGTGAGCGCCGGGGCGAAGGGTGGCCCCCTGACCGCCAAGGTCTCCTGGTCGGCACCCCGGTCCACGGGCGGGTCGGCGTTGACCGCGTACGTCGTCGTGACGCTCCGGGCCGGGACGGGGGGGTCGCTCACCGAGGCCGGGCGCACCACGACGGGGGCGCGGACGACCACCCTCGAGACCGTGCTGCCGGCAGGGACCTACCGGTTCCAGGTGGTGGCCCAGAACGCAGCAGGCGACAGTCCCCCGTCGCCGCTGTCGGCGACCGTCACCCCGCGCTGAGGGCGACGGAGCCACCGATGAGCACCCCGGGCGCCGTGCCCGGCCCCGGGGTGCTCACTCGGGTCTCGGCGGAGTGCCGGCGGTCGGGCACCCGGCGACTGCGGCAGGGCGCTGGGATCAGCGCGGGACGCGGGCGAGGTCCGCCAGCCATGCCGTGGCGTTGCCGTCGGAGGGGGCCCGCCAGTCGCCCCGCGGCGAGAGCGACCCGCCGGCGGAGACCTTGGGCCCGTTGGGCAGCGCCGAGCGCTTGAACTGGGCGAAGGCGAAGAAGCGCTGGCAGAACACCTCGAGCCAGTGCACGACCTCGTCGAGGCCGTACTCCGCGCGCCGCTCGTCCGGGAACCCCGGCGGCCACTCCCCCCGGTCCTTGTCGGACCAGGCGTGCTCGGCCAGGAAGGCGATCTTGCTGGGGCGGGTGCCGTAGCGCAGGACGTGGAACAGGGTGAAGTCCTGCAGGGAGTAGGGGCCGATCGAGGCCTCGGTGTCCTGCTCGGTCTCCCCCTCCTTGCCCGGGATGAGCTCGGGGGTGATCTTCTGGTCGACGATCTCGGCCAGCACGTCGTTGACCGCCTCGTCGAAGATCCCCTCCGAGACCACCCACCGGATCAGGTGCTGGATCAGCGTCTTGGGGACACCGGTGTTGACCGCGTAGTGCGACATCTGGTCGCCGACGCCGTAGGTGCACCAGCCCAGCGCCAGCTCGGAGAGGTCGCCGGTGCCGAGCACGATGCCGCGCTGCTGGTTGGCCAGGCGGAACAGGTAGTCGGTGCGCAGGCCGGCCTGGACGTTCTCGAAGGTGATGTCGTAGACCTCCTCGCCGTCGGCGAAGGGGTGCCCCATGTCACGGAGCATCGCCTCGGCCGCGGGCCGGATGTCGATCTCCTCGAAGGTGATGCCGAGCGCCTCCGCGAGCCGCCAGGCGTTGCCCTTGGTCGTGTCGCCGGTGGCGAAGCCCGGCAGGGTGTAGCCGAGGACGTCGGTGCGTGGCCGCCCCAGCCGGTCCATCGCCCGTGCCGCGACGATCAGCGCCTGGGTGGAGTCGAGGCCTCCCGAGACGCCGATGACGACCTTGGGGTTGCCGATGGAGCGCAGCCGCTGCTCGAGCCCCGCGACCTGGATGTTGTAGGCCTCGTAGCAGTCCAGGGCCAGGCGCTCGACGTCGTCGGGCACGAACGGGAAGCGGTCGACCTTGCGCCGCAGCCCGATGTCACCGACGGGCGGGTCGACGGTGAACGGCACCGTGCGGAAGGTGCGACCGGCGTGGGTGCGCCGGTTGTCGTCGAACGTGCCCATCCGCAGCCGCTCCTGGCGCAGCTGGTCGAGGTCGACGTCGACCACGGTGCGCCGGGGCCCGTCCGGGAACCGCTCGGTCTCGCCGAGACAGCTCCCGACCTCGTAGACCATGGTCTGGCCGTCCCAGGACAGGTCGGTGCTCGACTCGCCCTCCCCCGCGGCGGCGTAGACGTAGGCCGCCAGGCAGCGCTGGCTCGCCGAGCGGACGAGCAGGCGCCGGTCCTCGGCGCGGGCGACGGTGATCGGGCTGCCGGACAGGTTGGCCAGCACGGTCGCGCCGGCCAGCGCCGCCTCGGCGCTGGGCGGGACCGGCACCCACATGTCCTCGCACACCTCGACGTGCAGCACCAGGCCGGGCACGTCGGTGGCGCTGAACAGCAGGTCGGGGCCGAAGGGCACCTCACGGTCACCGACGCGGATGGTGTCCCCGCGCCGGTCGTCCCCGGGGGCGTACCAGCGGCGCTCGTAGAACTCGCGGTAGGTCGGCAGGTAGGACTTGGGCGCCACGCCCAGCACCTCGCCGTCGTGGACCACGACCGCGCAGTTGAGCACGCGGTTGCCGTGGGCGAGGGGGGCGCCGACCACGAGAACCGGACGCAGCTCGCGGCTGGCCTCGACCAGCGTCTCCACCGACTCGCGCACCTGGTCCAGCAGCGCGTCCTGCAGGACGAGGTCGTCGATCGCGTAGCCGCTCAGGCACAGCTCCGGGAAGATCGCGACCGCGACCCCCTCGTCGTGACACTCCTGGGCGGTGCGCAGCACCGAGGCGACGTTGGTCGCCGGGTCGGCGACGGAGACGGGCACGGTGCAGGCAGCGACGCGTGCATAGCCGTGGGCGTACGCCGAGCGGAAGTCCATGCGCCGACCGTATCCAGGTCGGCGCCCTCGCACACCGCCGGAAGCCGGCTTGCTAGCGGCTGACCGTCGAGTGCACCGCCGACGCCGCGTCACCGGCCTTGGCGGAGATCGCGGAGGCCGCGTGCCCGGCGGCGATCTGCCCGCGGCCGAGGATCAGGGCGGCCGCGATCGCGCACTCCCCGATCAGCGTGTAGCGCGTGAGGTCGGAGGCCTCGCCGCCCTCCTGGGCGATGCCGGCGGCGCGACCGGCCGCCATCCCCGCGGTGACCAGCCCGATCGTGCCGGCGCTGCTGGGACGCACCACCAGCAGGCCGGCCATCGCCAGGCACGCGCCGCCGTACGCCGCACGCACCTCGGTGCGCGCGTCCGCGGTCTCCGCCTTGCCGCCGAAGAGCGCCGGGATGCGCTCGGGCTTGGCCATGGCGTAGCCGCCGATACCGGCGAAGGCGAGGGCGCTGAGCTTGATGAGTCCGTTCATGACCCCATGGTCCCCATCGTGTGCGCGGTCACACCGCCGGGTCGCTCACACGGGACTATCGTCGGTGCATGAGTGACTCGGAGCAGCCGGCACCCTACGGCGGTGCCTCCGCGGCGCCTTCCACCCCTCGGCGCAAGGTCCGCACCCACCACCTGCGCGAGATGAAGCAGCGCGGCGAGCGCTTCTCGATGCTGACCTCCTACGACATGTACACCGCGGCGACCTTCGACGAGGCGGGCATCCCGGTGCTGCTCGTCGGCGACTCGGCGTCCAACAACGTCTACGGCAACGAGACCTCCCTGCCCGTCACGGTGGACGAGCTGGTCCCGCTGGTGCGCGCGGTCACCCGCGCCACGCGCTACGCCCTGGTCGTGGCCGACCTGCCCTTCGGGTCCTACCAGGCCTCGCCGGAGCAGGCCTACCTCACCGCGGTCCGCTTCATGAAGGAGGCCGACGCCCACTGCGTCAAGCTCGAGGGCGGCGCGGAGATGGCGCCCCAGGTCGCCAAGCTGGTCCAGGGCGGCATCCCGGTGATGGCGCACGTCGGCTTCACCCCGCAGTCCGAGCACACGCTGGGCGGCTACCGGGTGCAGGGCCGGGGTGACGCCGCGACCAAGGTGCTCGACGATGCCCTGGCCATGCAGGACGCGGGCGCGTTCGCGGTCGTGATGGAGATGGTGCCGGGCGACGTCGCGGCGGAGGTCACCGCCAAGCTCGAGATCCCCACAATCGGCATCGGGGCGGGCAACCGCTGCGACGGCCAGGTGCTGGTCTGGCAGGACATGCTCGGCCTGCGCACCGGACGGATGCCCCGCTTCGTCAAGCAGTACGCCGACCTGCACGGCGTCATGCTGCGCGCCGCCCAGGAGTATGCCGCGGACGTGGCCTCGGGCGGGTTCCCCGGCCCCGAGCACACCTTCTGAAACGCGCTACTCCCAGCCGAGCAGGGTCGCGCCGTCCATGGGGACGGCGAGCCAGAGCGCGGCCATGACCACCGGCAGCGCGATCCCCCACCACGGGACGACCGCGCCCGGGGCCAGGACCAGGGACGGGCAGATCATGCGGTGGGGCCGGGGGCGTCCCGGTCACTCGGGGGCGTTGTCAGCGTTCCACTTGGGGTCGTTGTCCCACTCCTCGTTGCGCTCCTCGACCTTGTCGAGGGCCCGGGACGCCGCGGCCTCGCTGGGGTAGGGCCCCAGGCGGTCCTGGTTGCGACACCCCTCGCGCGGCTCCACGGTGTGGTGCTTGAGGCAGAACCAGTACTCCTGCTCCTCCGACATCGGCGCTCCTCCCTCTGGTCCGGTCCACCGGTGAGGGCAGTCTGCCCGACGTCACCCGCCCTCACACCGGGACCGGGCCGGCGACGCGCCGTGGCAGGTGCCGCCTGCCGGTCCGGGACCGACCCGTCACGGGAGGAGGGGCTCGGCGTCTCCAGGGCGGTACTGCACCAGGAACAGGCTCGCGTCGTCGTCCAGCTGACCCTGCTGGTGGTCGAGCAGTGCGCGGACGACGCGACGCATCGTCTCGGGTGCCGGGAGACCGGCAGCGAGGTTGCGGACGACCAGGTCGACGAGCTGCTCGCTGCCGAAGAACTCGCCCTCGGGTGATCTCGCCTCGACGACGCCGTCGGAGTAGAACAGCACCAGGTCCCCGGGCTGCAGGGTCTCCGTGCCGAGCGGCACCGTGCTCCGCTCGGGACTCAGGTGGTGCAGTCCGAAGGGCAGGACCACCTCGCAGTCGAGCGTCTTCACCAGCCTGCCCTCGCGCAGGAGCAACGGGCTCGGGTGACCGGCGTTGACCCAGGTGAGCAGACCGGAGTCGAGGTCGAGATCGGCCACCTGGCCGGTGAGGAACTCGCCGCCCTCGAAGGTCTCGGTGACCGCAGCCTCGATCGCCTGGACCGTCGCGGGGAGACTGCGTCGGCCTCTGCGGGCGTTGCGGTAGGCCGCCACGGCCATGCCGGCCAGCTGCGCACTGCGCAGCCCGTGGCCCATCCCGTCGAAGATCGCCACGTGGGCCCGGTCCGGTCCCACCGCGTAGTCGAGGGCGTCGCCCGCGACCTCGTAGGCGGGCTCGAGACCGGCGGCGATGGTCACCCGTCCATCGGCGTAGGTCAGCGGGGGCAGCAGCGACCACTGCATCTCCGCAGCCAGACCCATCGTGCTCGTGCGGCGCAGGCGCACGACGGTGTCGCCGTACAGCGTCTTGCTCACCACCAGCTCGGTCGCGAGGGAGGCCAGGAGCTTGAGCCGCTCCAGGAGGAGCCCGCCTGCGGCCTCCAGCGCCTCCTCGCTCGTGACCGTCACGGTGAGCACACCCAACCGCTCGGTGCCGTCGAGCATCGGCAGCCAGACCCGCACCTCGGAGTCGTGGCCCTCGATGGTCTGCGTCAGCACCTGCACGCGCTGGTAGGCCCGACCGGGCAGGGTCGACTCCACGTTGAGGGCCTCGACGTGGACCTCGGGCTGCCCGCCTCGACGACCCACGAAGGGCACCAGGAGGCGCTGCTGGAGGTCGGCGAGGTAGACGACGGCGTCGGCGACCCCGAGCTCGGCGGCGTGCCGGTCGACGAGGTCGGGCACGTCGAAGTCGGCCGCCAGGTGCGAATTACGGACGAGGTCGGCCAGAGCTCGCTCGTGTGGCGGCATCTGCCCAGTGGCCGGCTCCATGGCGCGCACCCTACGGCAGGGACGTCCTGCGGCCCGCTCGCCTACACTCGCCGGCGATGCTCTCCCCCGCCACGATCTCCCCCCGCCGTCCCGTGCCCGGGACCATCGCCCGTCCGGAGTACGTCGACCGGCCCGCCCCCGCGCCCTACACCGGTCGCGAGGTGAAGGACGCCGAGACGATCGAGCGCATGCGCGTCGCCGGCCGGCTGGCCGCCCGCGCGCTGCAGGAGGTGGGCCGTCACGTCGCTCCCGGCGTCACCACCGACGAGCTCGACCGGGTCGGGCACGAGTTCCTCTGCGACCACGGGGCCTATCCCTCGACGCTGGGCTACCGCGGCTTTCCCAAGTCGTTGTGCACGAGCGTCAACGAGGTGATCTGCCACGGGATCCCCGACGGCCGTCCGATCGAGGGCGGTGACATCGTCAACGTCGACATCACCGCCTTCCTCGACGGGGTGCACGGCGACACCAACGCGACCTTCCTCACCCCGGGGGTGCCGGAGGAGACGCGGGTGCTGGTCGAGCGCACCGAGGAGGCGCTGCGCCGGGCGATCAAGGCGGTCAGGCCCGGCCGGCGGATCAACGTCGTGGGCCGGGTGATCGAGGCGTACGCCGCGCGGTTCGGCTACGGCGTGGTCCGCGAGTTCACCGGCCACGGCATCGGCACGGCCTTCCACTCCGGCCTGGTCGTGCCGCACTACGACGACCCGCGCTACGACGACCTGATCGAGGTCGGCATGACCTTCACCATCGAGCCGATGCTGTGCCTGGGCACGGCGGAGTGGGACATGTGGCCCGACGGCTGGACGGTCACGACCAAGGACAAGCGCGCCAGCGCGCAGTTCGAGCACACGCTGCTCGTCACGCCCGAGGGCGCCGAGGTCCTCACCACCGCCGACTGAGCCTCAGGGCGCGTAGCGCAGCAGGAAGTCGCGGTTGGTGTCGCGGCCCATCTCCGGGTCCGGGGCCGGGTCGGCGTCCTGGCTCGCGACGGTGTCCTCGAGCCGCACCGGCTCCGGCAGCGTCGCGAAGCGCTTCTGCGTGGTCTCGGTCACGGCGACATCTCCTCGGGCTCACCTCCATGGTGACCGGGCGCGGGCGGCGGCACAAGGACGTGCCATCCCCCTGGCGACGAGGACTGAAGGCCCGACCCCCTGACCGGGGAGATCATGGGCGCACCGACGGTCGGCCAGTCTTGATGAAAAAGACCGCAGAATCGCCCATACCGGACATACCGTGCTCCGCATGCGAGCCCCTCGTCCCCTCCGCACTGTCCTGCCCCTCCTCTCACTGGCCGTGGTGCTCGTCGGACTGGTGCTGCCGGCGACACCGGCGATGGCATGGCGAGCGCTTGTCCTCGAGGTCACCCCTGACACCACGGCGGGGGGTGAGCAGGTCGTCGTCTTCGGCGAGGGGTTCCGCGGTCGAGGCAGGGGCTCGCTGCGTTGGGGCGCGCAGGAGCTGTTGAGGTTCACAGCCGACGTCCACGGGCGCGTCCATGCGACGGTCACGGTGCCGACCGGAGCCTGCGGTCCGGTCGAGGTGATCGCCACCGTCGAAGATCGCGTCGCCCGCACCTCGGTGACCGTCAGCGGGCCGCAGTGCGAGAGATCCACCTCCGAGCTGACCTGGCGCCCCCCTGACACCACGGGTTACGAGACGCTCACCCTCTCCTCGCCCGGGACCTACGAGCTGCGCTCCGACGTCGACTACGTCGTGTCCGCGCCTACGCGGATCGACGGGCCCGTGCACCTGCGCGGTGGCCGCAACATCGTCTGGGTAGGGGGCCAGATCCGCATTCCGGCGCCGGGATCGCTCCCCGCAAGCCCCGCCAGCCGCCGAGCCCTGGTGATCTCCGACGTCGACGACCTGCGGGGGGCCCCTGACCGCTACGGGTACAGCACCCCCGGCCGCATCGTGCACGTGGAGGGGTTGCTCATCGACGGCGCGGGCCTGACGGAAGGGATCAACACCAACGCTCCTTCCGCCGTCGTCCAGCTGCAGAACATCAGGGTCAACGGTGTGCGCTTCCTCAGCTCCGACGACCGGGACGGCACCCAGGGGTGGACGAAGAACCACCCGGACGTCCTGCAGACGTGGGGCTCTCAGCGTGAGCTGCGGGTCGACGGGCTCACCGGAACGTCTGCCTACCAGGGCCTCTTCCTCAAGGAGGACGCTGTCGACTCAGTGCACGGACCGGTGTGGCTGAGGCGCGTCAACATGCGGGCCGTCGCCATCCTCGGCAACGACGGCTACTCCTACGCAGGACACCGCATGCTCTCCTGGTACGACGGCAGCGTCGGTCAGGTCCACCTCGACCCAGGGACCGTCTGGGTCGAGCACCACGCAGAGAGCGGATGGAACCGGGCCCAGCCCAACCCCGACCCGAGCACCGCCTTCTGGCGGGTGCGCTACTGGTCGGCCACCAAGTCCGCCTACGTCACCGAGCCGGTTCCCGGCGGCGCCACGTTCACCGATGCGCTGGGCAACACGGCCCCCGACGCCACCGGCGTCGACACGACCGGCAGGTACGCCGCGTGGACCGGCGCACCGGTCCACGACTGGATCGGCTCGGCCCCCGGACGTGTCTACTCCGGCGCCCCGAAGGACGGGGACTACGTGCCCGCCTCGACGGTGGGGACCGGTTACGTGAGCCCGGGGTACCGCTCGACGCCATGACGTCTCAGCCGGCCGCGGCGGGGTACCCCGGTGTCATGTCCGACACCGAGGTCTTCGTCCACCCCCGCGGTCTCTGCGAGTCGCACGAGGTCGGGATCGGCACGCGGATCTGGGCCTTCGCCCACGTCATGGACGGTGCCGTCCTCGGCGAGAAGTGCAATGTCGGTGACCACGCCTTCGTGGAGTCGGGGGCGGTCGTCGGCGACCGGGTCACGATCAAGAACGGCGTCATGGTCTGGGACCGGGTGACCGTCGAGGACGACGTCTTCCTCGGGCCCGGCGTCGTCTTCACCAACGATCTGAGGCCGCGCGCGGCCATCCGGCGATCTGGCGACGACCTGGTCGCCACGCACGTCGGCCGCGGTGCGACGCTGGGAGCCGGCGCCGTGATGGTCTGTGGCACCACCGTGGGCGAGGGAGCGTTCGTCGCCGCCGGTTCCGTGGTCACCCGCGACGTGGCGCCGTACGCGTTCGTCGTGGGCAATCCGGCGGCCCGCCGCGGATGGGTCTGCTGGTGCGGGAACGCTCTCGACGACCGGCTGGCGTGCCCGTGCGGCCGTCGCTTCGTCCCGGAGGGGCAGGACCGGATTCGCCCCGTCTGACGCGAGCACCGCCGTCGCGGCGGCCGGCGACTCCGGGCACCGAACCGACACCGGCACCGACACCGGCGAATGTTTTGCCCGCCTCGGGGCACGGCCGACTGAGGGTGCCAGTGGTGACCGCTCACGTGTCCGGGGCTGGTCACGGTCGGAACGACTGAGGCGCCCGGACCACAGCAAAGACAGATCCAGGGGGCGGATCTGTGACGAGTCGGAGATGGGAAGAGGGTCGTGTCGTGCGCGTAGGCGTAGTCGGACTTGGATATTGGGGGTCCAAGCACATCAGAGTCCTGTCGGCACTGGGTGACGTGAGCCAGGTGGTCGGCATCGATCCCGTCGAGGAGAAGCGGAACGAGATCCGAGTCGCCTATCCGAACGTCACGACGAGGCCGACCCTCGAGGCCGCTCTCGACGACGTGGACGCGGTGGTCATCGCGACGAAGCCGACGAGCCACGCCGCGCTCGGGCTGGAGGCGATCCGCGCGGGCAAGCATGTGATGGTCGAGAAGCCGTTGGCCACCTCGAGTCGTGGAGCGACGGAGCTGATCGAGGCCGCCAAGCACCGAGGCGTCAAGCTCATGGTCGGGCACACCTTCGAGTACAACCCGGCCGTCGTCGAGCTGCACCACATCATCCAGAGCGGAAAGCTCGGCAGGATGTTGTACCTCGACTCGTCGAGGCTCAACCTCGGGCTGTACCAGAGCGACGTCGACGTCATCTGGGACCTCGCGCCGCACGACGTCTCGATCCTCAACATGTTGCTGGATGCCGAGCCCACGGCAGTGACGGCCTGGGGCGCCGGCTACATCCACGACGGGCTCGTCGACAACGCCTACCTGCGGCTCGACTACGCCACGGTGCAGGCGCAGGCCACCATCCACGTGAGCTGGCTGCAGCCACGCAAGGTGCGCCAGCTGACCGCGGTCGGCACGCAGCGCATGGCCGTCTACGACGACCTCGCCGACGACGACCAGGTGCGCATCTACGACAAGGGGGTGCAGACCGAGCGGGACGACGCGCCTCACGAGCGTCCGCTCAGCTACCGGTACGGCGAGATCGTGTCTCCCTTCATCCCGATGGGCGAGCCCCTGGCGCTGGAGGCTCAGCACTTCGTGGCCTGCGCGGCCGGGCAGGAGGACGTGCGCAGCGACGGTGACACCGGGCTGGCCGTGGTGCGGGTCTTGGAGGCCGCCGCCACGTCGTTGCGGGTGGGGCACACGGTGCGCCTCGACAGCGGGTCTCGGAACGGCTTGCCGGATCTGGTGACGGAGGGCGCACGTGCTGTCTGACCACACCGCAACTGACACCGCCCGGCGCGTCCCCTTCCTCGACCTCGCCGCGACGACCGCCGAGGTCCGGCCTGCCGTCGACGAAGCGTGGCACCAGGTGACCGGGCAGGGCACCTTCGTCGGCGGACCGTTCGTCGAGCAGTTCAACCGACAGTGGGCCGACTACTGCGAGGTCGGCCAGTCCGTCGGCGTCGCCAACGGCACCGACGCGCTCGAGCTGATCCTGAGGGCCTTGGACATCGGCCGCGGCGACGAGGTCATCGTGCCGGCCAACACCTTCATCGCCACGGCCGAGGCCGTGGTCGCGGCGGGTGCCACCCCGCACTTCGTCGACGTCGACCCGGCGACCCTGCTGGTCACCCCGGAGGCGATCCGGGCTGCGATCGGCCCGAGGACGGCGGCCGTGATCGCGGTCCACCTGTTCGGCCAGATGGCGGACATGTCCGCGATCACCTCACTCGCGAGCGAGCACGGCTTGGCGGTCATCGAGGACGCTGCCCAAGCCCACGGGGCGAGCTGGGAAGGTCGTCGCGCGGGGTCGTGGGGCGTGGCCGGGGCCTTCAGCTTCTACCCCGGAAAGAACCTCGGCGCCTTCGGGGACGGCGGCGCGGTGGTGACAAACGACCCCTCCCTGGCCCAACACGTGCGCTCGCTGGCCGATCACGGCAGGGCGGCGGACTCCAAGCACCGACATCCAGTCCTGGGACGCAACAGCCGGCTCGACGGTCTCCAGGCGGCGGTGCTCGCCGCCAAGCTGCCGTTCCTCGACCGCTGGAACCAGGCACGACGGCAGGCGGCCGAGCAGTACCAGGCCCTGCTGGGACCCTCCGGAGTCTCCACGGTGGCCGACGATCCGCGCAGCTGCTCGGTCTTCCACCTGATGGTCGTGCGGAGCCCCGAGCGGGACGCCTTGGCCCTCCGGCTGTCCGACCACCACATCGGCACCGGCATGCACTACCCCGTCCCGTGCCACCAGCAGGACGCCTACCGGGCGTTCCCGTGCACCGACGTTCCGGTTGTCGAGCAGGCGGCGACCGAGATCCTCAGCCTTCCGATGCACCCGCACCTGACCCAGCAGGACGTGGCCCGGGTGTGCGCGGTCATCGAGGAGGCCACTCGGTGACTCAGCCGGGGAGCCGGGCAGTGCACGGACGCGCGCACGATGGCGCGAGCCGGGCAGGACCCGACCGCGACCGGGCCGCGAGTGCGCCGGCGGAAGCGCCCGAGCGTTCCGCCCGGTCCAGGTGGGGGCTCCCGGTCATCGGCCTGCTCGTGCTGCTTCTCGCGCTGCCGCCCCTGCTGGCACTCGGCCTCGCGTCCACCCGGACGCCGGTGCATGGCGCGCGCGCGGAGCTGATCTACCGGGTACCCCCCGACTCGCAGCGGTTCGACCAGGAGATCCAGACCCAGGTGCTGGTCCTCGGCAGCCGGGGTTTCCTGCAGCCGACGGCAGCCGCCTTCGACATGCCGACGGAGCAGCTGCAGGAGGCGCTGACGGCCGAGCAGGTCGACGGGAGCGAGCTGCTGCGGGTCACGGTGAGCAACACCGACGCGGAGCGCGCGCTCGCGCTGGTGAAGTCGATCACCGAGTCCTACACCAAGCGGCTGACCGGTGGATCGACGCTGGACGACCAGAGCCAGGCGCTCCAGCGTCGACTGGACCGGCTCCATGCGCGGGAGGAGCGGGTGAACAACCGGCTCTCGAAGGTGACCGCCCGTGATGCGAGGCGAGCAGCCGCCAACGACAAGCGGCCCGAGGCGAGCGCCAGCCAGCTGCGACTGGAAGGCGTCGCGGTGTCGCTGCGCGACCAGCTCTCCGAGCTGGAGCGCCGGATGACCGACTACCGGCTGCGCGAGCTGGAGGGTGGGCCGACCGTCGAGGTCGTCGCCGCGCCGTACGTGCTCGACGACCCGGTCTCGCCACAGCCGCTGCGCTCCCTGGCAGCCGGTCTGCTGATCGGAATCATCCTCGCCGGCAGCGCGCTCGTCGGTCTTCGTGCCCGAGCCGGGCGCCGGGCGCAGGACGCAGACCTCGGCCCATGACGGCTGAGCCTGACACCGCCACGACCACCGCCGCCAAGGACACGCTCTCGGTCGCCGGCTGGACGCTGGTGAGTCGGCTGACCGGCCTGGTGCGCGTGGTCGCGATCGCCGCTGTGCTCGGGCCGACGTTCTTCGGCAACCTGTTCCAGAGCACGAACCAGCTGCCCAACCTGGCCTACGAGCTGTTGGCCGGGTCGCTGATCGCCTCCATGCTGGTGCCGGCGATCGTGCGTCACCTCGACCTGGGAGACCATGGCGGCGCCGCACGCGTGGTCGGTGGCTTCCTGGGCGCCGCCTTCGCCATCTGTGTGCTGGCAGGCGTGGTGATCGTCGCCGGCAGCGCGCTGCTGCTGCGGTTCCTGACGTTCGGGGTGTCCGATGCCGCCGTCGTCAGCGAGTACGCCAGGGTGGGACGGGTCCTGTTGCCGCTGTTGCTCCCGCAGGTGCTCTTCTACATGGTCGTCGGCTCGGCAGTGGCCGTGCAGAACGCCTCGGGTCGATTCGCGCTCCCCGCCGCAGCGCCCAGCGTGGAGAACCTCGGCATCATCGCCGTGCTCGCGAGCTACGCGTGGATCTTCGGGACTGGCACCGAGCTGTCCGCCGTAGGGACACCCCACCTGTTGCTGCTGGGTCTCGGCACGACCGCGGCCGTCGGCTTGCACGCGCTGACCCAGTGGCTGGGGGCGCGCCGGGCGGGCCTCACCCTGCGGCCCCGGCTCGGCTGGGCCGATCCGGAGGTACGACGGCTGCTCGCCGTCGCCCGCCCCTCGCTCGGGTATGCCGGGCTCAACGCACTGCGCCTGCTCATGGTGCTGGCGGCGGCCTCGACCGTCCCCGGCGGCGTGGTGGCCGTGCTGCTGGCGATGAACTTCTACAACCTGCCTGTCGCGCTGGGGGCGCGACCGGTCGCCCAAGCCTTCCTGCCGCGGCTGGCGCGACATCACGACCAGGACGACGACGACGGCTTTCGTCACGCGCTGTCGCAGGGCTTCTCCCTGATGGCGTTCGTCGCCGTCCCCGCCGCCGTGGCGCTGGTGGTTCTGTCGAGGCACCTGGCCGAGGCGGCCAGCTTCGGTGAGATGGCGACCTCGGGTGGCGTCGGGCTGCTGGCGGCGGCGCTCGCCGGCATCGGCTCCGGGGCACTCGGCGAGGCGGGCTTCATCCTGTTCACCCACGCCTCCTATGCGCGGCGCGACCCCCGGGCGCCGGTGCGCATCATGGCGCTGCGGACGGCGGTGTCGATCGGCGGCATGACAGCGGCGGCGCTGCTGATCGACTCCGGGCCGGCGCTGCTGCTCTCGATCGGCCTGTCGATCTCGGCGGCCGACCTGCTCGGCGCGGCAGTGCTCGGGCTCCTGGTGGCGCGGGGCCGGCCACGCTCCGCAGCGACCGTTGTCGGTGGTTTCGGAGCGCCACTGGCGCGGGCCCTGGTGGCGGCCGCTGTCATGGCCGTGGCGGCCCTCGCGGCGGCGGGTGGAGTGAACGGCCTCACCGGCGACGACGCTCCCCTGCTGGCGATCGCGGCGGCGGTGGTCGTCGGGCTGGTCGTCTACGTCCTGGTCCACCGTCTCGAGCGGTCCCCGGAGCTGCGACTGCTGGTCAGTGCGGCTCGGCGTGGGGAGCGGGGGCGGGGCACATGACGAGCGACGTGCACACGACCCCACCCGACCGCACCTCGCAGGGCGTCGGCATGCCCGCGCCGATCCCGCCCACCGTGGCCGTGGTGGCGATCACCGGCGCGGCGGCGCTTGCCGGCGTTGCGGCCTTCTGGCCGTTCGCCGCTGCCGTCGCGACCGGGGCGAGCGCCGTCGTGGTGCTCGTGGCCTGGCGGCCGGCGTGGGCGGCGTACGCCTATGTCGCGGTGGCGCCGCTGACGGTGGGTATCGGCCGCGGGCTGGTGATCCCCTTCGTGCGACCGCACGAGCTGGTGCTGGCCCTGCTGTGGATCGGGCTGCTCGTGGGTCCGGTGCGCGTGTGGCTGGCGCGGGGGCTGCCGAGGCTGCCGGTGTCGTCGGTCGACCTGCTGGTGCTCACGATGGCGGTGACGAGCTCGGTCACGACGTTGCTGTGGATGGTCGGCCGGGGGGCCGAGGTCACCCGCGACGACGTCCTGTTCGCGCTCACGCTGTGGAAGTACCTCGCGGTGTACGTGCTCTTCCGGGTCGCCGTGACCACCGACGCGCAGGTGCGCAGGGTCCTGGCGATCGTGCTGGCGGCCACCTCACTGGTGGCGCTCCTCGGCATCCTGCAGGCCATCGGCGCCGTCGATCTCTCCGGCGTGCTCTCCGTCTACGCGGCGGACGCCAACGAGGCGGCGCTCGCCCCCAACCGGGCTTCCTCCACGATCGGCACGCCGATCGGTTTTGCCGACACCGTCGTGATCGCTCTCGCGGCCTGCATCGGCTGGTCGACCATGGTGGGCACCTTCCGCCGCCTGGTGACCGCGGCCGGTGTGCTGTTCGCGGTGGCAGCGCTCGCCTCGGGGCAGGCGTCGGGCGTCGTCGCCCTGATCGCCGGGGGTGCGGCTGCGGGGTGGGCGATCGGGCGGCTTCGGTCGACTGCGATCTGGCTGCTGCCGGGGGTGGCGCTGGCGGGCCTCCTGGTCGCCGGTCCCGTGCTGGGGCAGCGTCTGCGCAACCTGGATCCCCACACCGGTCTGCCCGTGTCGTGGACAGGTGACTACGGCCGGCTCGCCAACCTGCAGACCTATATCTGGCCGCGGCTGGCCGAGTCCGCCAACGCCCTCTTCGGAGTGCGCCCCTCCAGCCGCGTCGCGGCTCCCGAGCCGTGGCGAGCCTGGGTCTGGATCGAGTCCGGATACACATGGCTGCTGTGGAACGGCGGGGTTCTGCTCCTCGCCGCCTTCGTCGCCTACCTGGCGCTCGGCCTCCGGACCACGCTGGGCGTGGTCCGGACGCGTGCCGAGCCCGCCATGTCGGCGGCGGCCCTGGCGGCCTTCGCCGGGCTCGTCATGGTCGGCGTGCTGATGCTGCTCGACCCCCACCTCACCATCCGGGGCTCTGCCGACCTGCTGTTCCCACTGGTTGCTCTTGCCGTGACCGGCTCCTCATGGCTCTCCCGATCGAGAGGAATGTCCCTGTGAACCGCGCCCACGTGCTCATCTGGCTGCAGAACCTCCCGCTGGGCAAGGACGCCCGCGTCAAGCGGGAGTGCCGTGCACTGCTCGGGGCCGGCTACGAGGTCACCGTCATCTGCCCGCGCGGCGAGCACCGCAACCCGGTCCCGGGCGTGACGTTGCGCGCCTACCCGCCACCGCCCGAGGCCACCACCGCCCCGGGCTACGTCCTGGAGTACGCCTGGTCCCTGCTCGCGACGGCAGCCCTCACGATCAGGACCGCGTTGTCCGGCCGCATCGACGTGGTGCAGGCCTGCAACCCGCCCGACATCTTCTGGCCGCTCGCGCTGCTGCTGAAGGCCCGGGGCGCGCGCTTCGTCTTCGACCACCACGACCTCTCGCCCGAGCTGTGGGGCGCCCGCGCCGGCAGCGCAGGTGGCCTCATCCGTCGGGCCCTGCTGCTCATGGAACGCCTGACATTCGCGACGGCCGACCACGTGGTGGCCACCAACGACTCGGTACGGCGTGTGGCGATCGAGCGTGGGGGCCACCGCGCCGACTCGGTGACCGTGGTCCGCAACGGCCCCGAGCTGCGCAGGTTGGACGAGCTGCAGGGCAGGGCGTCGACGGGGGGCGGCCGCGACCTGCTCGTGGTGTGGCTGGGCGTGGTCGGCGTCGACGACGGCGTGGAGGACGCCTTGCGCGCGGTCAGCGTCCTCGTGCACGGCCACGGGCGCTCCGACTGCCGGTTCGCGTTCATCGGTGACGGCGAACGGCTCGAGAGCTGCAAGCGGCTGGCCGACGAGCTCCATATCGCCTCCCGGGTGCGCTTCACCGGCTGGCTCGAGCAGGACGAGGCCTTCGACCTCCTCGCGAGCGCCGACTGTGCACTGGCTCCGGACCCTCCCGGGGAGCGCGCCAACCGGGCAACGATGATGAAGGTGATGGAGTACATGGCCGCCGGGCTGCCGGTGGTCGCGTTCGACGTCCACGAGACCCGGGTCTCGGCCGGCGATGCCGGGGTCTACTCCGAGCCGGGTCCGGAGTCCTACGCGCGCACCCTGGGTGCTCTGCTCGACGATCCGGAGCGCCGGGCCGCGATGGGCGAGGTCGGTCGCCGCCGAATCCGTGAGGGGCTGAGCTGGGACCAGCAGCAGCTGGCCTACCTCGAGGTCTACGACGCCCTGGTGGGGGCGCGGTGACCAGGAACAACTCCGAGGATCGGCGGCTGTGGCCCAGGATCGCCGTCCTCGGCCTCGCCCTGGGCATCCTTCTCGTCGTGGGGGCGGTCATGCGCCAGCAGCGGGCGCCCGACGGCATCGAGGAGCTCACCTGGGCGCCGCCCGACACCTCGTCGTACACCAGGCTGAAGGTGACCGAGCCGGGCACGGTGCGCATGGAGGACGACCAGGACTACGTGATCGAGACCCCGGACGTCATCACCGGTCCGCTGGTGCTGCGCGGTGGCCGAGACGTGGTCTGGATCGGCGGGCACATCCGCATGGACGACCAGGGGCCCACGGCGTCCCCGACCCAGCGTCGCGCGCTCGTCGTCCAGGACGGTGAGGACCCGAGCGAGGGACGCGTGGTGCACCTGGAGGGTCTGCAGATCGACGGGCCGGATCTGAGCGAGGGGATCGACTTCAACGCTCCCTCGGCGGTCGCCCAGCTGGAGAACATCCGGGTCGAGGGCGTCCACTTCCGCAGCGAGGACGACTACGCCGGCACCGGGGACTACCACTCACTCAACCACCCGGACGTGGTGCAGACCTGGGGGTCGGTCGGGGAGCTGCGCATCGACGGGCTGACCGGGACGTCGGGCTACCAAGGCCTCTTCCTGGCTGCCGACATGAACCGGCCCCACGGTCCGGTGATGCTGCGACGCATCGACCTCACCGCGATCGCCGTTCCCTCCGAGGATGGCGGCGAGGAGACCTTCGTCGGCCACCGGTTGTTCTATTGGCGGGCCAACGCCTCCGGACCGATCCGCATCGACAACGGCACCGTGTGGATCGACCAGCACCCCGACAGCCGCTGGGGGCCCGACCTCGGCGACAACGTCTACTACCCGACCAGTGGCCCATCGCCGTACGCCGCGTCGTCGGGCAAGGACGAACTCGGCCCCTACGTCGCCTGGGGGCCGGAGGCGGTGCTCGACTCCGGCGAGTCGGCGGTGCTGGACGCCGAGACCGGTGCCGCCGGACGCATCTACGGCGGCTCGCCACCCGGCGGCTCCTACGTGCCTGCCGATGTCCCCGGCCTCGACTACCAGTCCCCCGGCTACGGCGCACCGCTTCCCGACGGGTGGCGGGAGCCGTGATGTCGCGTCCCTACCTCGTCGCCAAGCGTGCGATGGACCTCGTGGGGTCGGTCGCCCTGCTCGGGCTGCTCTCGCCGGTGCTGGGGATCAGCGCCGTGCTGGTGCGGCTGGACTCCCGAGGGCCGGCGCTGTACCGGCAGGAGCGGGTCGGCAAGGACGGCCACCCGTTCGAGATCCTCAAGTTCCGCACCATGGTGCAGGAGGCCGACGACAGCCTGCACCGCGAGCTGGTCACCGAGCTGATGACACAGGCCGCCGAGGACGCCGCCCACCCCGAGCGCGGCTACAAGCTCGTGCACGACCCCAGGATCACCCGCGTCGGCCGGGTGCTCCGCGAGACGAGCATCGACGAGCTGCCGCAGCTGGTGAACGTGCTCCGCGGCGAGATGAGCCTCGTCGGCCCGCGGCCCGACGTCCCGTACTCGGTGGCGCACTACGAGCCCCGGCACCGCCGGCGGCTGCTCGTCAAGCCGGGCATGACCGGCTTGTGGCAGGTGAGCGGCCGCGGTGACCTCTCGCTGCGCCAGATGCTCGACCTCGACGTCGAGTACGTCGACCGAGCCGACCTGGCGCTCGACGTCCGCCTCCTGGCGCGGACCCTTCCCGCCGTCCTCCGCAAGGTCGGAGCGCACTGAACCGGTTCCACGTCCCCGACAACCAGATGGGAGAGAAAGATGCACATCACCGACCAGAGGGTGCTCGTCACCGGCGGGGCAGGCTTCATCGGCAGTCATGTCGTGGACCTCCTCGTCGCCTCCGGCAACGACGTCGTCGTGGTGGACGACTTCTCCACCGGGAGCCGCGACAACCTCGCCCACCACGCGGACGGCGATCTGAGCGTGCGCGAGGGCGACATCCGCGACCTGGACCTGATGCGGGAGGTGAGCCGTGGCGTCGACGTGGTCCTGCACATGGCCGTGGCCTCGCTCCGGGTCTCCCTCAACGACCCGTGGTCGGTGCACGAGATCAACGCGGGCGGAACCTTGCAGGTGTGCCGGGCGGCCCGGGAGGCCGGTGTCTCGCGGCTGGTGTACTGCTCCTCCTCCGAGGCCTACGGCAGCGCGGTGACCGTGCCGATGGCCGAGGACCACCCGCTCGTGCCCACCACCGTCTACGGTGCCAGCAAGGCGGCCGGCGAGCTCTACGCCCAGGCGCTCTGGCGCACCTACGGCATGCCTGTCGTGGTGGTGCGGCCCTTCAACACCTACGGCCCTCGTGAGCACTCGGAGGGCACGAGCGCGGAGGTCATCCCGAAGTTCGTGCACCGTGGTCTGGCCGGCGTGGCGCCGGTGATCATGGGCGCCGGCCTGCAGACGCGGGACTTCACCTGGGTCGAAGACACCGCTCGCGGCATCGTCGCCGCGACCGCGTGCGACGACCTCGTCGGCGAGTCGGTGAACATCGCCCGTGGCCAGGAGGTGACGATCGCTGAGATCTGCCGGCTCGTCATGGAGCGGGTGGGTCGCCCCGAGCTCCAAGCCGAGTTCGAGAAGGCGCGCCCCGGGGACGTGGACCGACACTACGCCGACACGACCCGGGCCGAGCAGGTGCTGGGCTTCGTGCCAGAGGTCGGCATTGCCGAGGGCATCGACCGCTACGTCGCTTGGGTCGAGGAGCAGGACCCGGACTTGGAGGCATGGGTCGCCCGCGACAAGGTGCAGAACTGGTGAGCCCGCCACTGCAGGACGCCCGGGTGCTGGTCACCGGAGGCACCGGCTTCATCGGCTCTCATCTGGTGCCGTTGCTCCACGAGGCTGGGGCCGAGGTGACCGTGGTGGCGCCCGATCCCGGGTGGCGCGAGCCACTGCGGTCGCTGATCTCGGCGGGCGCGGTGCGGCTGCTGCCGGAGCGGACGTGGTGGACGCCTCCGACGGCTGGTCGTATCGCACGTGAGGTGCCTGAGGTCGACCACCTCGTGCACCTGGGATACCGGCTGCCGCAGGGCACCGCGGCCGAGCGGGCACGCGACGAGTCCACCTTCAACGTGGCCGGGACGCTGGGGCTCGTGGCCGCGCTGAGCCAGCGGGTGGGCCATGTGTGCTTGGCCAGCTCGGTGAAGGTCTACGGCCGTGCCGCCCGGCCGTTGCGCGAGTCGGCGTGCGCTCTGCCCGCCGACCCGTACGGTGCGGCGAAGCTGGCCGTGGAGCAGCAGCTGCGGGTGCTGGCCGAGGCAGGGGGGCCGGCCACCACCGCCGTACGACTCACGACGCTCTACGGACCCGGCGAGGTGGTGCCGCGGGCGATCCCGTCGTTCATCCGGGCTGGGTTGTCCGGGCAGCGGCCCACCGTCCGGGGCCCCGGCAGCGAGATGGGTGACTACATGCACGTCCGGGACGCCGGCCGACTGCTCGTGCAGTCACTGGTGCGCCCACCGGACCAGCATCGGCTGGTCAACGCCGGCACGGGCGAGGGGCACACCACTCGGGACCTCGCCGAGCGGGTGCTGCGGCTGGTGCGCGACCGGGACGACGACGGGGACGGCGTCGCGGTGGCCGAGGCCCCGGAGCATGCCGACGGCGAGCCCGGCGCCGACAGCGTCTGCGACACCACCCGAGCGGAGGCGGAGCTCGGGTTCCGCGCAGCGGTGTCCCTCGACGAGGGACTGGCCGAGGAGATCGGCTGGTTCGCGCAGCGGCCACGGCTGTGGCGCGACCACAAGACCGCGCACCGGAGGGAGGCCTCATGAGGATCTCTGTGATCGGGGCCGGCTACCTGGGGGCGGTGCACGCGGCATGCATGGCCGACCTGGGTCACGAGGTGGTCGCGGTCGACGTGGACCGGGAGCGGATCGATGCGCTGAACGCCGGTCGGCCCCCGATCTACGAGCCGGGTCTCGAGGAGCTGCTCGAGCGGGTGCTGGCGCCGCGCCGGCTGAGGTTCACCACCGAGTACGCCGAGGCGAGGGACTGCGCGCTGCACTTCGTCTGCGTGGGCACTCCGCAGCGCCCTGACAGCAACGCTGCCGACACCGGCGCGGTCTTCTCCGCGGTGTCGGCGCTGGTGCCCCACCTACGGCGGGACAGCCTCGTGGTCGGCAAGTCGACGGTGCCGGTGGGCACCGCGCACCAGCTGCGCGAGCTGCTGCGAGACACCACTGAGCGGGGCCGTGACGTACGGCTGGCCTGGAACCCCGAGTTCTTGCGCGAGGGCTTCGCGATCACCGACACCATCGCACCGAACCGGCTGGTGTACGGCGTCGACGACGCCTCTCGCGAACGCGACGTGGCACTCCTCGACGAGGTCTACGCCGCTCCGATCACGCAGGGGACGCCTCGGTTCGTGATGGACTACGCCACCTCCGAGCTCGTCAAAGTCTCTGCCAATGCGTTCCTCGCCACGAAGATCTCCTTCATCAACGCCATGGCGGAGGTCTGCGAGTCCGCCGGAGGCGACGTGGTGCAGCTGGCCGACGCGATCGGCGTCGACGACCGGATCGGCCGCCGCTTCCTGGGGCCGGGCCTCGGCTTCGGCGGCGGGTGCCTGCCGAAGGACATCCGTGCCTTCATGGCGCGGGCGGACGAGATCGGAGCGGTGGACGCGCTGGCGTTCCTCAGCGAGGTCGACGCGATCAACCAGCGCCGCCGAGCCCGCATGGTCGACATGGCCAGAGAGGAGTGCGGTGGCCGGGTCGACGGGCGGGTCGTGGCGGTGCTGGGTGCGGCGTTCAAGCCCGACACCGACGACGTACGGGACTCACCAGCCCTGGAGGTGGCCCGTGCCCTGCACCAGGAGGGCGCCCACGTGGTCGTCCACGACCCGCGCGCGCTCGACGCCGTCCGGGCCCTCGCGCCGGAGCTGGGCCACGCCGAGTCGGCGATCGACGCGTGCCGGGGCGCAGACGTGGTGCTGCACCTGACCGAATGGGCGGATTACCGGGACCTCGACCCGGCGGAGCTGAAGACCGTGGTGTCCTCAGCGGGGGTCATCGACGGCCGCAACGCGCTGCCGGTCGAGGCGTGGAAGGCGGCTGGTTGGCGCTATCGGGCGCTGGGCCGGGCGACGGTGTGCGAGGACGAGACGCGAGCCGGCACCCGAAGAGGTCCTAGGGAGTGGGCATCACGGGTTGGGGCACCGTCGAGGACGCAGGTCCGGTAGCAGCCGGAGATGGCCGGCACCAGGCGATGGTTCGCATCACCCCAGTCCGCCCGTCGACCGTCGGTCCGTCGACGGGCGGCACCGGCACGGTCCGGCAGCTCAGCGACAGGCGCGACGATGGCTCAGTTCGAGACGCATCGGCGGCGGGGCTTGCTGCTCTGGGAGGCAGCGTGCCCACTGAGCCCACGGGCTGGGTCGGATGGGCACGACGCCTCGGAGCGAGGCTCGCACGGTCACGCCGCGGCCGGCCGGTGATCACATGACCGCTGGTCAGAGGCCCGGGTGCGGATGAGCTGGCCTGTAGGCCGGGTTCTGTCCACGCGCGCCTCGCGGCCTCGCGTTGGGCGACCATCCATCTGGGACGCCTGTCGCCAGGCGCCTCGTGCGATCTACCCGCGAGCTCGGGCGGGCCGCCCTCGAACGCTCGCGCAGGTCCGGCGGACCGGACCCTCTTGATCTTGCTCCGGGTGGGGTTTACCGAGCCGTGCCGGTCACCCGGCACGCTGGTGGTCTCTTGCACCACCGTTTCACCCTTACCGCCCGGCCCTGCCGAAGCACTGCCGGGAGGCGGTCTGTTCTCTGTGGCACTGTCCCGCGGGTCACCCCGGGTGGGCGTTACCCACCACCCTGCCCTGTGGAGCCCGGACCTTCCTCGACCCGCCTCACCCCAGGGGTGCGACGGACCGCGGTCGCCCGGCCAGCTCATCCGCCCGCCCAGTGTAGGGGCGCACGGCCGGGTCAGCCCCACGTGAACCGCACCCGGCGCCGGGCGGGGTCGGCCTCGGTCAGGCGCACCCTGACGTCCTGCCCCAACGGCAGCGGCCGCTCGTCGCCCGACTGGAGGCGCGCCTCGACCGCGGGGGCGGCCACCATCACCTCGCCCTGCGTGGCCTCCTTGCCCGAGACCGACACGACCATGCCCTCGAAGGACTCCCCCACCCGGTCCTGCAGCACGACCGCCTCGACGAGGTCGAGCACCTCACGCTCGTAGGTGGTGGCCCGCCGTGCGGACCCGCGCATGGTGTCCGGCAGCGCCGGCAGCGCCTCGCGCACCCACCCGGGCACCTCCGTGCCGGCGCACAGCGCGACGCACACCTCGCCGGCGTACCGGTCGACCAGGCGGCGCAGCGGCGCGGTCGTGTGGGCGTACTCCGCCGCGATGGCCGAGTGCCGCCGCTCGGCCGGGAGGTCGCCGTCGAAGGCGACGTAGCCCGAGCCCCGCAGCAGCGAGGTGCTCTCGGTCAGCAGGGCGGCGTGGTCCGGTCGCGCCGGGTCGAGGCTGCGCACCAGGCCGGGGTAGGTCAGGTCCTCGGGCCACGGCACGTGCAGCGCGGCCGCGACGCGGCGCAACCGCGCGACGCCGTCGGGGTCGGCCGGCGCCAGCGTGCGCAGCACGCCGACCCCGCCCTCGACCATGAGTCCCGCCGCCGCCATGCCGGTCAGCAGCGAGACCTGGGCGTTCCAGACCTCGACCGGGTACTGGGACCGCAGCTCGAGCACCCAGCCGTCGTCGCGGCGTACGACCTCCTGGTCGGGCAGCGGCAGGCTCACCCCGCCGCGCGCCGCCTCCTGCTCCAGCCGCAGCCGCCCCACCTCGGCGAGCAGCCCGAGGACCGGGTCGGCCCTGCCCGCGTCGAGGTCGGACTGCACGCCGTCGTAGGAGAGCTTGGCGCGACTACGGACCATCGCGCGCTGGACGCGCACGCCGGTCTGGGCGCCGTCCGCGTCGAGGTCGATCGTCCACAGCAGCGCGGGCCGCGGTCCGTCGGGCAACAGCGACGCCGCCCGCTCGGAGAGCTCCGGCGGGTGCAGGGGGAGCTTGCCGCCGGGACCGTAGAGCGTCTCGCCCCGGCGGTGGGACTCGGCGTCGATCGCGCCGCCCGGGGTGACGAAGGCGGCGACGTCGGCGATCGCGTAGTGCACCCGGAAGCCGCTGCCGGACCGCTCGAGGTGGAGGGCCTGGTCGAGGTCGCGGGAGGTCGCGGGGTCGATCGTCACGAACGGCACGTCGGTGCGGTCCAGCTCGGGCAGCCTCGGCTCGGCGGCGGCACGGTGGGCCTCCGCGAGCACCTCCGACGGGAAGCCGTCGGGCAGGTCCAGCTCGCGGTGCAGGGCCGCCATGCCCTGCGCGACCTCCTGGTCCGCGTGCGCCCCGAGGCGCACCTCCCGTCTCGGCATGCGGCCACTGTAGGCAGGCCGGTGCGCTGCGCGGCGACGCGCGACGCGCGACGCGCGACCACGATCGTCCACGGGGACGAGGTCGCGCGCGTGTCGGACCGGACACGCGTCGGGATCCGTCCACCTGGACCGACGTGCGCGCGTGTCGGCCACGACGCGTCGAAGGACGCTCTTGTGGACGAACCTCGACCCCGGGGCGGGCGCGGCGTTCCGCGCGGCGGGTGGGACACTCGCGCGGTGCTCGTGCTGCTCCCGCCCTCCGAGGGCAAGGCGACCCCGCGCCGGGGCGCACCCCTCGACCTGACGTCGCTGTCGTTCCCGTGGCTGGCGCCGGCCCGGGAGGAGGTGCTCGACGCGCTGACCACGCTGTGCCGCGACGAGCCGGACCGCGCCGCCGAGGTCCTCGGGCTCGGCCCCACCCAGGCGGACGCGCTGACCCGCAACGCGCGACTGCGTGAGGCGCCGACGACCCGGGCGGACCGGCTCTACACCGGCGTGCTGTACGACGCGCTCGACCTGGCCTCGCTCGACGCCGCGGCCAGGCGACGGGCCGGTCGGTGGCTGCTGGTGACCAGCGGCCTGCTCGGGTTCGTGCGGCCCGGCGACCGGGTCCCGGCCTACCGCCTCTCCGGCGACGTCACGCTGCCCGGGCTCGGTGGCGTGGCCCGGCACTGGTCCCAGCACCTCGGCCCGGCGGTCGAGGAGGCGGCCGGCTCGGGGCTCGTGGTCGACCTGCGCTCGTCGTCGTACGCCGCGTTCTGGCGGCCCGAGCGCGCCTGGGCACCGCGCGTGGCGACCCTCCGCGTGCTGCACGAGCACCAGGGCACCCGCAAGGTCGTCTCGCACTTCAACAAGGCGACCAAGGGCCGGCTCGTGCGTGCGCTGCTCGAGGAGGGCGCGACGCCCCGGGACCCCCGCGCGCTCGGCACGGTGCTGCGCGACCTGGGCTGGACCGTCGAGGTGCCCGACACCGCGACGTCGCGACCGACGCAGCTCGACGTGGTCGTCAGCGAGGTCTGAGCCGGGCCGGCGTCCGGGCCGGCGTCTGGACGGCGTGCGGCCGGACGGACTCAGGCGAAGTCGCCGGAGGCGACCTGGCGCTCGCCCTCGACGATCGCGCGCACGACCCGCTCGGCGACGACGTCGGGCTCGAGGCCCCGGGGCAGCCGCGGCGCCGTGCCGGACAGGGCACGGTCCACCAGGCCGGTCTCGGTGTGCGGCGGGCGCACGTCGATGACGCTGACGCCCGCCCGCCGCCACTCCAGCTGCAGCGCCTGGGTGAACGAGGCAGCGGCGGCCTTGGACGCCGAGTAGGCGACCATCCCGGCCATCGGCCGCTCGGCGAGCACCGCGGAGATGGTCACCCAGAAGCCCTTCGACTCCTTGAGCAGCGGCCCGAGCCGGCGGGCCAGCATCAGCGGACCGATCGCGTTGACCAGGAACAGCTCCTCGACCACCGCGTCGTCGACGTCCTCGACCGCGCCGAACGCCACGCCCCCGCTGGCGACCACGACCCCGTCGAGGCGACCGTGCCGGCGCCGCAGCTCCTCGGCCAGCGCCTCGCCGGCCGACGCGTCGGTGACGTCGAGGACGACCGGGGCCTCGGGGAGTCCCGGGGCGGCCAGGCGGTCCGCGTCGCGGCCGACGGGCACGACGACCGCGCCCCGCTCGGCGAGCAGCCGGGCGACGCGCGACCCGAGCGCGCCGGAGGCACCCACGACGGCGACGACCGCCCGGTCGAGCTCTCGGTCAGCCATGACCCGAGACTGTCAGGCGAGGCCAAGCCGGCCGGCGTGCTCCCACAGCTCGTCCTTGACGTCGGGGTGGGCGGTGTCGCGGATGATGTGCCGCGCCTGCGCCTTCTCGCTGTAGCCGGTGACCTCCGCGACGCCCTGCTCGGTCACGACGGCGGTCTGCTGGAAGGAGGTGACCGGCTCGTCGAGCAGCGGGACGATCGTGGACACGTCGGCCTTGGGGTGCCACGACCGCAGCGCGATGAAGGCCTGGCCGCCGGGTGCGTGCATCGCCCCGACGATGAAGTCGGTCTGCCCGCCGAACCCGGAGTGGATGCGGCGGTTGATCCGGGAGGCGTTGGCCTGGCCGAACAGGTCCACCTCGAGGGCGGTGTTGACCGAGGTCATCAGTCGCTGGCGGGCGATCATGCCCGGGTCGTTGGTGCGCTCGGTGCGCAGCATCCGGATGCGCTCGTTGCCGTCGGCCCAGGCGTAGAGCTCCTCGCTGCCGAAGAGGAACGAGGTGGTCAGCGGGTGCGAGCCGTCGAGCGCCCCCAGCTCCTCGAGGGCGAGCACGCCGTCGGAGAACATCTCGGTCCAGACCCGCAGCTCGCGCCGCTCGGTCAGCGCGGCCAGGGTCGCGTCGGGGACGCCGCCGATGCCGAGCTGCAGCGTCGCGCCGTCGGGGACGCGCGCGGCGACCAGCTCGCCGATGCGGCGGCTGTCCTCCCCCGGCTCCGGCGCCGCCACTGCCGGCACCGGCTCGGAGACCTCGACGCCCAGGGCGACCTCGTCGACCGGGACCTGCGCGTCGCCGTAGGTGTAGGGCATCCGGTCGTTGACGATGGCGACCACCAGGCCGCCGCGGGCCAGGCACCCCTCGATGGCCGCGGGCAGCACGTTGACCTCGATGCCGAGGCTGAGCATCCCGTCGCGGGGCGGCGCGCAGTGCAGCAGCACGACGTCAGCGGGGATCCTCCGCTGCAGCAGCACCGGCACCAGCGAGAGCCGGCTCGGGACGTAGGACAGGCCGGGGTGGTGCCGCATCCCCGCGCCGACGAAGCAGGTCTCGGCGGTGACGCCCGGCCGGTCGGGGATGCCGGGCGGGGCGTTGAGGACGTGCAGGGTGTACTCCGCCAGCGCCTCGTCGACCGCCCGCACCCCCGCCCACGGGATCGCGGCGTTGCCGCTGGCCACGACCCGCGGCCGTCCCTTCAGCTGGGCAAGCCGGTGGGTGAGCTGCTCGAGGCTGACGATCCGCATGACCTGATTGTGCCCTCAGCGGACCTGCGACGCGCCGACGTAGGCGTCCGCGCCGGGCAGGCCGTTGAGCAGCCGCACCACGCCGCGCCCGTCGGCGTACCAGGTGAGCACCGTGACCGAGGCAGGCATCACCTCGGTGCGGAACACCCCCTCCAGGGGCAGCTCGAGCACGCCCTGCAGCAGCATCTTGATCGGCGTGAGGTGGGTGACCGCGAGGACCGTGCGTCCGGCGTGCTGCTCCCGCAGGGCGTCGCGCACGCCGTCCATCCGCTCGCGCATGCCGTGCATGGAGTCACCCGTGCCCCCGGCGCGGCGCGTCGGGTCGCCGAGCCAGGCGGTGAACCCCTCCGGGTCGCGCTCGCCGGCCTGCCGGTAGGTGAGTCCCTCCCAGGCGCCGAAGCTCGCCTCGACCAGCCCCTCGTGCAGGTCGTACGTCGTCCCGAGCCGGGCGGCGACCACGTCGGCGGTCTGGCGGGTGCGCTGCATCGGCGAGCTGAGCATGACCAGGTCGTGCTCGACCAGCGGCGCGAGCCACGCGGCCGTCGCCTCGACCTGGGACCGGCCGTGGTCGTTGAGGGCGGGGTCCGAGCCCGTGCTGCCGCTGAACGTCCGGGCCGCGGTGTGGTCGGTGTCGCCGTGGCGCACCAGCACCAACGTGGTGGGGGCGCCCTGCTCCCACGGCGGCGTCGGCGTGGCCACGGGCGCGACCTCGGTGGCCGACCCGCCCCCGGTCCCGTGCACGATCCCCTCGGGGTTGTCCAGCGCCAGGTTGGCCAGCCGGTCGGCGTCCTGGTTGCGGTCGCGCGGCACCCAGGAGTAGCGGACGCCCGCCGGGGCGAGCTCCTTGGCCCGCTGGGCCAGCGGCACCATGTCGCGGTGCTTGATCTTCCAGGTGCCCGACATCTGCTCGATCACGAGCCGGGAGTCCATGCGGACCTCGAGGTCGGCACCGTCGGCGTGGGCACGGTAGAGCTCGAGCCCGCCGATGAGCCCGCGGTACTCCGCCACGTTGTTGGTCGCCACCCCGATGCGCTCGGCTCGCTCGGCGATGACCTCGCCGGTCGCGGCGTCCTTGAGCACGGCACCGTAGGCGGCGTTGCCGGGGTTGCCGCGCGAGCCGCCGTCGGCCTCGACGACGACGGCGCGGTGCTGCGCCGTGGGGGTCGGCGGGGTCGGGAGGGTCGGGAGGGTCGGCTCGGTCACAGCCCGGACTCGCCGGTGCGCACCAGGATGCGACTGCACTCCTCGCACCGGACCACGGCGTCGGAGGGCTGCGCGGCGATCTGCCCGAGCTCCTGGTTGTCCAGCTGCAGGCTGCAGCCGCTGCACCGGCGCTGGCGCAGCAGCGCGGCGCCGACGCCGCCCTTCTGCTCGCGCAGCTTCTCGTAGAGCGCCAGCAGGTCCTCCGGCAGGTCGGCGACCAGCTGCGCGCGACGCTCCTTGAGCCGGCCGGCCTGGGCACGGAGGTCCTCCAGACGCTCGGCCCGCGTGGCGTCGAGCTCGACGGCCCGCTGGTCGACGCGCTCGATCTCGGTGCGTGTCGCCTCCAGGTCGGACTGAGCCTGCTCGAGCCGCTCCATCACGTCGAGCTCGACGTCCTCGAGGTCGGAGATCCGCTTGTCGAGGCTGACCAGCTCGTGCTGGAGGTGCTCGAGGTCGCGCGGGTTGGTCAGGCCACCGGCGTCGAGGCGCTGCTGGTCACGCATGCGGCGCGCCTTGACCTGCTCGACGTCGGCGTCGGCCTTGCGCTGCTCCCGGGTGAGGTCGTCGACCACGACCTGGAGGTCGCGCACCCGGCCGCCGAGCTCCTCGCGCTGGGCGGCGAGGACCCCCAGCTCGGACCGCTCGGGTGGGTTGCGCGCCTGGTGGCGCAGCGCGTCGTAGCCGGAGTCCAGCTCCTGCACGTCGAGCAGCTTGAGCTGGGCGAACGGGTCGGCCTTCAAGGGGTGTCCTCCTGGTCAGACCCGGAACGTCCACGGGTCCGTGACGATCGTGCTCACGCGGGTCTCCACCTTACGGCCACGGGCAGCGGTCGCCCGGTCCACCTCGGCCTGCACGACCGGCAGCCAGGACCACTCCGCGGCCCAGTGGGCCAGGTCGACCACGGCGGGACCGCCCTCGAGCGCGCAGGACTCGAGGAACTCGCTGGTCCGGTGGTGCTTGAGGTCCGAGGTGAGGAACACGTCGGCGCCCGCGGCCCGCGCGTCCTCCAGCAGCGACTCCCCCGAGCCCGCCGCGACCGCGACCCGCTGCACGACCCGGTCCCCGTCTCCCGCGACGCGGATCCCGTGGGCGGTGCGGGGGAACCTCCGGTCGACGTACGCCGCGAAGGCCGCCAGGCTCATCGGCTCGGGGAGCGCACCGACCCGGCCGTGCCCGCGGGTCGACCCGGGTCGGGTCTGTCCTGGGACGAGGGCGATCTCGACGACGTCGAAGGCCGGCTCCTCGTAGGGGTGGACCGCCCGCATCGCGGCGACCACCGCGCCGCGGAGGCGCCGCGGCACCAGGGCCTCCAGGCGCACCTCGCGGGTGACCTCCTCGCGCCCCACCTGTCCGACCGCCGGGTCGGCGCCCTCCAGCGGGCGGAAGCGCCCTTCGCCGGTGAGGCTGAACGTGCAGCCGTCGTAGTCGCCGATCCGTCCCGCCCCCGCGGCGGTCACGGCCGAGCGGACGGCCTCGGCCGCGTCCGGGGGGACGACCACGCTCAGCTTGTCCAGTCCCCCGTCGGTGGGCGCCAGGACGAGCGGGTCGACCAGGTCGAGCGCCTGCGCGATGGCGTCGTTGACGCCGTACGCCGGCACGTCGGCACTGGTGTGGGCGGTGTACAGCGCCACCCCGGCGCGCACCAGGCGGTGCAGGACCCGCCCCTTGGGCGTCGTCGCGGCCACCGAGCTGACCGGGGTCAGCAGCAGGGGGTGGTGCACGACCAGCGCGTCGACTCCGGTCTCGACAGCCTCGTCGACCACCGCCGCGACCGGGTCGACCGCGAACAGCACGCGCGACACCTCGTCGTCCGGGTCGCCGCACACCAGCCCGACCCGGTCCCACGGCTCCGCCCACGACGGGTCGTAGCGCTCCTCGAGGATCTCCACCAGCTCACGCAGACGCATGCAGCGAGCCTAGGGACCGGAGGTGGGTGGGCGCAGCAGGGATCGAACCTGCGACCGCTTGCTTGTAAGGCAAGAGCTCTACCGCTGAGCTATACGCCCTCGAGCGGCGTGCCGGGGCACGCCGCGGACAGGTGAGGATACCGGGACGGGCCGGGGGCGCGGCCGCTCGCGGTCAGGAGGAGGGCTGGCAGCTCTCCAGGGCGTCGAGGTAGCCCTGGTCCTCGAGCAGCTTGTCCCCCGAGGTGATCGAGATCGGACCCCCGGTGACGGCCCACTGGCGTCCGCGGAAGTTGACCAGGCGCGAGCCGTCGGCGCACTCGTGGCCGCGGGCGTCGACCGGCACCTCGAGGGCGTTGTCGACGCAGCCGTCGTAGTGCTGGGGCAGCGTCCGACCGGGACGCCAGGTGGCGCGACAGTCCGGGAGGTTGGTCCGCGAGGCCGACAGGGTCGGCAGCTTGCTGGCGGCCGGCACCGGCTGGGCGACCGAGGTGGTGCCGGCCAGGCTCGGGGTCTCGGCCGACCGCGCCTCCTCGCCACAGCCCGCGAGCGCGCTCGCGGCACACAACAGGACCACCGCTCCGGTCGTTCGCCTCATGCGCCCATCATGTCACCGTGCGGTGCCTCATGGCGCAGACCCGCAGGCAGGGATCGTCCGCCGGCCGGAAAAAGGCGCAGCCGCTGGCGTCTCGGGTCACCAGCGGCTGCAGCCCCATTGAACCACGCCTAAGGGTGTAGCGCCCACCGGCGATCCATGGGGTGGACAACCTGCCGGGCAAAATTTCCCCTGCGCTCAGTCGCCGGACCCGTCGTCCGCGTCGTCGGGGGTGCCTGCCGAGGAGTCCTGGCGTTCCTCGAGCTCGCGCTTGAGCACCTTGCCGGTGGCGTTGCGCGGCAGCTCGTCGAGGAACTCGATCTCGCGCGGCACCTTGTAGCGGGCGAGGTTGGACCTCACGTGGGCCTTGAGGTCGTCCTCGCCGGCGTCCTTGCCGTCCTCGAGCACGACGAACGCCTTGAGCCGCTTGCCGTAGTCCTCGTCCTCCACCCCGAGGCAGGCCACCTCGTGCACGGCGTCGTGCCTGGCGAGGCAGTCCTCGACCTCCTTGGGGAAGACGTTCTCGCCGCCGGAGACGATCATCTCGTCGTCGCGCCCCTCGATGAACAGGTGGCCCCTCTCGTCGAACCGGCCCACGTCGCCCGAGCTCATCAGCCCGTCGATCATGTCCTTGGACTCCTCGCCGCCGGTGTAGCCCTCGAAGAGGATCCCGTTGCCGACGAAGATGCGGCCGGTCTCGCCCTGCGCGACCTCGCGGCCGTCCTCGCCGAAGATCTTCACCACCGTGGCGTGCGGCGGCTTGCCGGAGGTGCCGGGCGCCTCGCGCAGGTCCTTCGGCGTGGCGACGGTGGCATAGGCCACCTCGGTCGAGCCGTAGATGTTGTAGAGGTTGTCGCCGAAGGTGTCCATCCACCTCGTGCTCAGGTTGCCCGGCAGCGCCGAGCCCGACGCCGCGACCACCTTGAGGTGGGGCAGGTCGTACCTCGCCAGGACGTCGTCGTCGAGCTTGAGGATGCGCTGCAGCATCACCGGGATCACCACGAGCGAGTCCGCGTCGTGCTGCGTCAGCGTCTCGAGGCACTGCTCGGGGTCGAACCTGCGCCGCAGCACGACCTTGGACTCCAGGAGCATCGCGAGCGCCAGGTGGGCGAACCCCCAGGTGTGGAACAGCGGGGCGGCGATGTGGCAGGTCCAGCCGCGGCGCAGGGGCATCCGCGAGAGCAGGGCGACCGCCGCGTCGAGGCCGGCGTCACTGCGGGGCGCCCCCTTCGGCGTACCCGTCGTGCCGGAGGTCAGGATGACCATCCGGCTCTGCTTCGCGGGCGCCTCGAGCTCGGCGGTGGCCGACCCCTGGGCGATCAGGGCCTCGACGGTGGTGACGTCCTCGGACGGCGCCTGCTCGTTGGCCTCGTCGTCCTCGACCCAGGCCACGACCCGCTTGATCTCCTCGGGGACGTCGGCCACCAGCTCGGAGAACTCCTCGTCGAAGACGAGGACGCGGGGACCCTCCCGCTCCATCACCTCGACCAGCTGCGGCCCGGAGAAGGCCGTGTTGAGGAACAGGATGTCGCCGCCGAGCTTGCTCGCAGCGAGGAGGGCGTCGATGAATCCGCGGTGGTTGCGCGCCATGATCGCGACCCCGTGGTCGGAGTCGACACCCATCCTCCGCAAGGAGTCGGCGAGGGCGGTGCCGCGCTCCTCGACCTGCTTCCAGGTGAGCTCGCCGCGCTCGTCGACCACGCCGACGTGGTCGGGTGCGCGCACGGCGAGGGCGGCGAAGCCGCCCGCGGGACCGATGCCCCACTCCGTGAGCGTGAGCGCGAGCCGCGCGAGCGTGGTGGGGAGGTAGGGCTTGACGATGCCGCTGGCGAGCAGCACCCGCGCCTTCGTCGCCTGGTCCGAGACGAGGGCGGCTGCCCGCCGTGGCATGTGCATGGGTCTCCTTGGTCCGAGGTGAGCCAGCGGGGGCCGCAGGTGCGCGGCTACCGGGACGAACGAGCGGGGACCGCGGCGGGTGCGCCGGGGCGAGCCGGGTCTCTCAGCGCGGGTGGTTCTTGGGCGCGGCCAGACGCGTGGCGGTCCAGTCGGCGCAGATCGGCATGGTCGTCGTGACGGCCAGGCCGGCGACGGGAGCCGCCTCGGTGATGTCGGCGGCCTCGACCTCGCCGGGCCGCCCGACCTTGGGCGTGAGCAGCCAGATCACGCCCCCGTCGGCCAGGTCGGTCAGGGCGTCGACGAGCGCGTCGACCAGGTCGCCGTCCTCGTCGCGCCACCACAGCAGGACGGCGTCGACCACGTTGCCGTAGTCCCCGTCCACCAGGTCGCCGTCGACGGTGTCCTCGATCTGCTGCCGGAGCACGTCGTCGACGTCCTCGTCCCAGCCGAACTCCTGGACCACGTCACCACGCGTGAGACCCAGACGGGCACCCGCACTCTGGGTGTCCGCTTCCCCGGGGGTCGCGCTCACGTCCGCCTCCTTGCATGTACGGGACCGCCGGACGACGGTCCGACGGCACTCAACCTCCCGGCCAGTCCAGCGGATACATGCCCTCGGCGCAACATTTTGTGGACCTTCACCCCTCTGCGGGTGTCGAACCCACCCGCTCCGTACGGCTCCCGGGCCACTCGCTCTCTCCTGGGGACCGGTGCAAAGATGGAACGGTGACCCAGGACTCCGAGAACACCGGCACCTCCGGCGCCTCCGGCACCGAGACCGCACGCGGCGACCGCCGCAGCGTCATCCACGAGGGCCTGCCCACCCAGCTGCCTGACATCGACCCCGACGAGACCGGCGACTGGGTCGACTCCCTCGACGCGCTGATCGACGAGCGCGGCCGCGAGCGAGCCCGCTTCGTCATGCTCAAGCTGCTCGAGCGCGCCCGGGAGAAGCAGGTCGGCGTCCCGGCACTGCGCAGCACCGACTACATCAACACGATCCCGCCCGAGCGCGAGCCGTGGTTCCCCGGCGACGAGGAGGTCGAGCGCCGCATCCGGGCGTTCATCCGCTGGAACGCCGCGATCATGGTCTCCGGCGCCAACCGGCCGGGCCTCGAGGTCGGCGGCCACATCGCGACCTACCAGTCGTCGGCCTCGCTCTACGAGGTCGGCTTCAACCACTTCTTCCGGGGCAAGGACCACCCCGGCGGCGGCGACCAGGTCTACATCCAGGGACACGCCTCCCCCGGCATCTACGCCCGCGCCTTCCTCGAGGGCCGGCTGACCGAGGAGCAGCTCGGCTACTTCCGCCAGGAGGTGCAGCACGGCGTCGGCAGGGGTCTCCCGTCCTACCCCCACCCACGGCTCATGCCGGACTTCTGGGAGTTCCCGACGGTCTCGATGGGCCTGACCGCGATCAACTCGATCTACCAGGCGCGGTTCAACCGCTACCTGTCCAACCGGGGCATCAAGGACACCAGCGACCAGCACGTCTGGGCGTTCCTCGGCGACGGTGAGATGGCCGAGCCGGAGTCGCTCGGCGCGATCCGCATCGCCGCGCGCGAGGAGCTGGACAACCTGACCTGGGTGATCAACTGCAACCTGCAGCAGCTCGACGGCCCGGTCACCGGCAACGGCAAGATCATCCAGGAGCTCGAGGCCAACTTCCGCGGCGCCGGGTGGAACGTGGTCAAGGTCGTCTGGGGCCGTGAGTGGGACGCCCTGCTCGCCCGCGACGTCGACGGCGTGCTGGTCAACAAGATGAACACCACCCCCGACGGCCAGTTCCAGACCTACTCGGTGGAGTCGGGCGACTACATCCGCGACGACTTCTTCGGCGGCGACTCGCGGCTGCGCAAGATGGCCGAGCACATGTCGGACGAGCAGATCCGCAAGCTCCCCCGCGGCGGCCACGACTACCGCAAGGTCTACGCCGCGTTCGACGCCGCGACCAAGCACACCGGGCAGCCGACGGTGATCCTGGCCAAGACGATCAAGGGCTGGACCATCCCGACGCTGGAGGGCAAGAACGCCACCCACCAGATGAAGAAGCTGACCCTCCCCGACATCAAGAAGTACCGCGACCGGCTCTACCTCCCGATGTCCGACCGCGACATCGACGAGCACTACGAGAAGCACGGCATGGCGCCGTTCTTCCACCCCGGCGACGACTCCCCCGAGATCGAGTACATGCTCGAGCGCCGCAAGGAGCTCGGCGGGTCGCTGCCCAAGCGCGTGGTGCGGGCCAAGCCGCTCACGCTGCCGGCGGCCAAGGCCTACGACGAGATGAGGGCCGGGTCGGGCAAGCAGCCGGTCGCCACCACGATGGCGCTGGTGCGCCTGATCAAGGACCTGGTCAAGGACAAGGGCATCGGCGCCCGCATCGTGCCGATCGCGCCCGACGAGTACCGCACCTTCGGCATGGACTCGATGTTCTCCAGCCAGAAGATCTACAACCCGGCGGGCCAGCACTACGAGTCGGTCGACCGCAAGCTGCTCATGGCCTACAAGGAGTCCCCGCAGGGGCAGCTCCTCCACGAGGGCATCTCCGAGGCCGGCGCGATGGCCTCGGCGACCGCCGCAGGGTCGGCGTACTCCACCCACGGGGAGTACATGATCCCGGTCTACCTCTTCTACTCGATGTTCGGCTTCCAGCGCACCGGTGACTCGATCTGGGCGATGGCCGACCAGCTCGCGCGCGGCTTCCTCATCGGCGCCACCGCCGGCCGCACCACGCTGACCGGCGAGGGCCTCCAGCACGCCGACGGGCACTCGCCGCTGCTGGCGGCGACCAACCCCGCGGTCGTGCACTACGACCCCGCGTTCGCCTACGAGGTCGGCCACATCGTGCGCCGGGGCATCGAGCGGATGTACGGCACCAGCGACGAGCACCCCGACGGCGAGAGCGTCATCTTCTACCTCACCGTCTACAACGAGCCCTACGTCCAGCCCAAGGAGCCCGAGGGCCTCGACGTCGACGGGCTGCTCAAGGGGCTCTACCGCGTGAGCGAGGCGCCCGAGGGCGACGGCCCGGCCGTCCAGCTGATCGGGTCCGGCGTCGGCTACCCGTGGGTGCGCGAGGCGGCCCAGCTGCTCCAGGAGGACTGGGGCGTGCGGGCCGCCACCTGGTCGGCGACGTCGTGGAACGAGCTGGCCCGCGAGGCGATCGCCACCGAGGACCACAACTTCCTGCACCCTGACCAGGAGCCGCGCACCCCCTACGTCACCCAGGTGCTGTCCGGCCACGACGGGCCGGTCGTCGCGGTCAGCGACTTCATGACCGCGGTGCCCAACCAGATCGCCAAGTGGGTGCCGGAGGACTACCACGTCCTCGGCGCCGACGGCTTCGGCTTCGCCGACACCCGTCCCGCAGCGCGCCGGTTCTTCCACGTCGACGCCCAGTCGGTGGTCGTGGCGGCGCTCAACGCGCTGGCCCAGGCCGGGGAGATCGAGCAGAGCGTCGTGGTCAAGGCCTTCGAGAAGTACCGCATCGACGACCCGACGGCCGTCGCCGGTGTCAAGCAGGAGGGCGGCGACGCCTGATCAGGCGATCGTCACCACACGGCTGTCGGGGACCACGACCCCGGCCGGGGCGCCGTTCCTGAGCAGCGCGCGCCACTTGCCGCCGTGGTGCGTCGCCGGGCGGGTGGTGCGGATGAAGTGCTGCAGGGTGGCCACGACCAGCTCGGGGTTGTCCTTGTGGGGGAAGTGACCGCAGTCCGGGGTGACGGTGATCCGCACCCCGGGCGCGGCGGACCGGATGCGTTCGGCGTGCGCGGCAGGGATGACGTGGTCGTCCTGGCCCCAGATGAGGCACAGCGGCATCTCCTGGGTGAGGTAGGCCCGGTCCACCATCGTGATGATCTGGCCACGTACGTCGACGCAGGCCCGGACGACGTGGGCCAGCGCCCGGCGCGAGCCCGGGTCGCGCAGGTGGTCCACGATGTCGGCGATCTCGCCGAGGTCGCGGACGACCGGGTGGTCGACCCGGGTCAGCCGGCGCAGCGACCCGCTGACCAGGTGGCGGATGCCGGGCAGGGTCACCAGGCCCATCGCGGTGTGGAACCCCGGGAGCGTGACCGCGCGGATGATCGGGGTCACCTCGCGGCCGAGGCCACCGGGCGCGATCAGCGCGACGCGCTCGGTGCGCTCGGGGAACTGGTAGGCGAACTGCATCGCCACCCCGCCGCCGAGGCTGTGCCCCACGACGGTGACCCGGTCGATGCCCAGCACGGTCAGCAGGTCACGCATGCCGTTGGCGTAGCCACCGACGCTGTAGTCCGCGCGCGGCTTGTCGGACCGGCCGTGGCCCAGCAGGTCCGGGGCGATGACGGTGTGGCGGCGGGCCAGCTTGCGGATGACCGGGTCCCAGGTGGTGTGGTCGCACGCCATGCCGTGGAGGAGCAGGATCGCCGGGCCGCTGCCGGTCTTGACGTAGGCCCGGCGGTGACCGTGGATCGTGACGTACTGGACGTCCAGGGAGTCCTCATCTCCACGCATCCCAGCACGATAGGTGCCTCCGACGCCTCGCGGGAACATGGCCCAGGTCACATGTCCGTGCCGCGGCCTACGCTGACCGGGTGAGCGCAGCGCAGGAGCCGGCAGGCGGCGGCCGGGGTCGGCACCCGCTGCCCGCGCGCACCCGAGCCCGCGTGGTGCGGCAGATGCGGGCCGCCGTGCCGGACCTCACCCGGACCACCCTGACGCGGATGCAGGCCGAGATGGGGTGGTTCGACGAGCTGAGCGCCGAGCAGCGCTCGTTCGTGTCGATGATCGTCCAGGCCGGCTACACCCAGTTCATCCAGTGGTACGACGAGGCCGGCGGCGCCGCGCCCCCGCTGACCGCCGCGGTGTTCGGCACCGCCCCCCGGTCGCTGGCCGGCACGATCACGCTGCAGCAGACCGTGCAGATGATCCGGCTCAGCATCGAGGTCGCCGAGGCCGAGCTGGCCGAGGTGGTCGAGCCGGAGCTGGCCTCGCCGGTGCAGCAGGAGATCCTGCGCTACGGCCGCGAGCTGGCCTTCGCCACCGCCGACGTCTACGCCCACGCCGCGGAGCTGCGCGGCGCCTGGGACGCCCGGCTCGAGGCGCTGGTGGTCGACTCGATCATGCGCGGCGAGGCCGACGAGAACATCCGCACCCGCGCCTCCGCCCTGGGCTGGCACGGCACCGGGGACGTCGCCGTGGTGGTGGGACCCGCGCCGTCCGACGGCAGCAGCCCGGAGGCCGTGGTCGACCAGGTGCGTCACGCGGCGCGCGCCGCGGACCTCGACGCCCTCGGCGCCGTGCAGGGCGACCGGCTCGTCGTCGTGGTCGGCGGGGTGTCGGACCCCGACAAAGCGGGTGCGGTGCTCGCGCCCCACTTCGCGCACGGTCCGGTGGTCGTGGGCCCGCTCGTCGGCGACCTCCTCCAGGCCCACCTCTCCGCGGCCGAGGCCGTGGCCGGCCTGCACGCCGCCGCGGGCTGGCCGACGGTCGCCGACACGGTCACCAGTGCCGACCTGCTCGCCGAGCGCGCGCTGGCTGGCGACCCCGCCGCCCGGCGTACCTTGACCGAGGCGGTGTTCCACCCCTTGCAGGCGGCCGGGACCGACCTGATGCTCACGTTGACGACCTACCTCGACCAGGCCGGCTCGATCGAGGCGACCGCGCGCGTGCTGTTCGTGCACCCCAACACGGTGCGCTACCGGCTCCGGCGCGTGATGGACGTCACGGGGCTGGCACCGGCCGATGCGCGGCAGGCATTCACCCTTCGGGTGGCGGTGGTCCTCGGGCGACTCGCCGGTAACCCCGGCTGACCGTGCGCAGTTGTAGGGACCCCACAACAATGCGTCCCTGATCTTCGTCGGCGTCGAAGTCCGCACGTGGCCGCCGCCCTTGGCACAGTGGGACCCATGCTCGTCATCGTCGCTCCCGGGCAGGGAGCTCAGAAGCCCGGCTTCCTCACGCCATGGCTCGAGGACCCCGACTTCGCCGCTCGCCTCGAGTGGCTCTCCACCGTCGCCGATCTGGACCTGCGGCACTACGGCACCGAGGCCGACGAGGACGCCATCCGCGACACCGCCGTGGCCCAGCCGCTGCTGGTCGCCACCGGCCTCGTCGCGGCCCTGAGCCTGTTCCCCCACCCGGCCGACGCCTTCAGCAAGATCGGCGCGGTCGCCGGTCACAGCGTGGGCGAGCTGGCAGCGGCCGCCGGCGCCCGCGCGATCAGCGCCGAGCAGGCGATGGTCCTGGTGCGCGAGCGCGGCAAGGCGATGGCCCGCGCGTCCGCCGCGACGCCCACGAGCATGACCGCCGTCCTGGGCGGCCAGCGCGACGAGGTGCTGGCCAAGCTCGCCGAGCACGGCCTCACCGCCGCCAACGACAACGGTCCCGGCCAGGTGGTGGCGGCCGGCACGGTCGAGCAGCTCGCGGCCTTCGCCGAGGACCCGCCCACCCGGGCGCGGCTCATGCCGCTCTCGGTCGCCGGTGCGTTCCACACCGAGCACATGGCCCCGGCCGTGGCTCACGTCGCCGGCCTGGCCCGGGCGGTCACCACGCACGACCCACGCACCCGTGTGATCTCCAACGCCGACGGCCACGTCGTCCACGACGGCCGGGAGGTGCTCGACCGGATCGTGCGCCAGGTCGCCCGTCCGGTGCGCTGGGACCTCTGCCTGGAGACGATGCGCGACCTCGGCGTCACCGGCGTCCTCGAGATGCCGCCCGCCGGCACGCTCACCGGGATCGCCAAGCGCGCCCTCAAGGGCGTGGCGACCTTCGCCCTCAACGGTCCCGAGCAGCTCGACGACGCCCGCGCGTTCGTCGAGGAGCACGGCAGCCCCTCGCCGATGGACGACTCCCCCACGTGGCGGATGCTCGTCTCGCCCACCAAGGGCACGTTCCGCCAGACCCTCGACCTCGCCGCCGGCGCGGCCGTCCCGGCGCAGGCCAGCATCGGCTCGGTCGCGACCCAGCGCGCCGAGACCGAGGTGGTCGCCCCCTATGGCGGCACGATCGTCGAGTGGCTGGTCAGCGACGGCGACCCTGTCTCGCCCGGCCAGCCGCTGATCCGCCTCCACCCCGTGCAGGGGTCGTGATGGCGGCCCCCGCCGAGGCGACCCTGCTCGGGCTCGGTGTCTACCGGCCCCGGCGCGTGGTGCCCAACTCCGAGATCGTCGAGGCGATCGACTCCTCCGACGAGTGGATCCAGCAGCGCTCGGGCATCCGCTCGCGCCGGTTCGCCGGCCCGGACGAGACCGTGCAGATGATGTCGGTCTCCGCCGCCCGCGACGCGATCACCGCCGCCGGGCTCGAGCCCGGCCACGTCGACGCGGTCATCGTCGCGACCGTCTCGCACCTGATGCAGACCCCCGCGGTGGCCACGGCGGTCGCCTACGAGCTCGGACTCGAGCGCCCCGCCGCCTTCGACATCAGCGCGGCCTGCGCCGGCTTCTGCTACGGCCTGGGCCTGGCCCGCGACATGGTGCGCGGCGGCAGCGCCCGCCACGTGCTGGTCATCGGCGTCGAACGGCTCTCCGACATCACCGACCCCACCGACCGCGGCACGGCGTTCATCTTCGCCGACGGCGCGGGCGCGGTCGTGGTCGGACCGGCCCCCGAGGGCCAGTCCGGTGTCGGTCCGGTCGTCTGGGGCTCCGACGGCGAGCAGTTCGACCTCATCCGGTCCCGCCACGACTGGCGCGACGTGCTCGCCTCCGAGGAGCCGGTCATGCCCCACCTGGTGATGCAGGGCAACGCGGTGTTCCGCTGGGCGGCGTACGAGATGAGCAAGGTGGCGGCCGAGATCCTCGACCGCAGCGGCCTCACGCTCGACGACATCGACGCCTTCGTCCCCCACCAGGCCAACCGGCGCATCACCGACGTCATGGCCCGGTCGCTGCACCTGCCCGAGCGCGTCGCGGTCGCCCACGACATCGTCGACCAGGGCAACACCTCGGCCGCCTCGGTCCCGCTCGCGCTGCACCGTCTGGTCAGCGAGGGCGCCGTGCAGCCCGGACAGCGGGCCCTGGTGCTCGCGTTCGGCGCCGGGCTGGCCTACGCCGGCCAGGTCGTCACGGTCCCGCAGACCGTCCGCTGACGCGGCCCCCCGAGCGTCCGCTCCCGCGGACCCAGACCCGCACCACCCACAGAGAACCCCTACGGAAGGACACCCCCATGGCTGACGCCACCGAGATCCGCGCCGACCTGGCCGACATCGTCGAGGAGGTCGCCGGCGTGCCTGCCGACGACGTGCAGATGGACAAGGCCTTCGTCGCCGACCTCGACGTCGACTCGCTCTCCATGGTCGAGATCGTCGTCGCGGCCGAGGAGAAGTTCGGCGTGCGCATCCCCGACGAGGAGGTCAAGAACCTCACGACGGTCGGCGACGCCGTCTCCTTCATCGAGAAGGCGCAGGCTGCCTGAGCCATGACCGTCACTCGCACTGGAACCGACCCGGGCACCCGCGTCCTCGTCACCGGCCTGGGCGCCACCTCCCCCGTCGGGGGCGACGTCACGTCGACCTGGTCCGCCCTCGTGTCGGGCCAGTCGGGTGTGGGACGCCTCAAGCACGACTGGGCCGCCGACCTCGGCGCGCAGATCGCCGCCGAGGTCGCGGTCGACCCGACCGACGTCCTCGAGCGGGTCAAGGCCCGCCGCCTCGACCGCTCCGGCCAGCTCGCGCTGGTGGCGGCGCTCGAGGCGTGGCGTGACGCCGGCTTCTCCGTCGACGCCGACGCGGACGGGCCGGAGCCCGAGCGGCTCGCGGTGGCCTGCGCCTCCGGCATCGGCGGGGTGCAGACCCTGCTCTCCAACTACGACCAGCTGCTGGCCAGCGGTCCGCGTCGGGTCTCGCCGCTGGCGATCCCGATGCTCATGCCCAACGGGCCCGCGGCCAGCATCGGCCTGGCCATCGGCGCCCGCGCCGGGGTCCATACCCCGGTCTCGGCCTGCGCCTCGGGCAACGAGGCGATCGCGACGGGCATCGACCTGATCCGCCTCGGCCGCGCCGACGTCGTCGTGGTCGGCGGCACCGAGGCGGCCGTGCACGCGCTGCCCATGGCCGCCTTCGGCCAGATGCGGGCGCTCTCCACACGCAACGACGAGCCCGAGCGGGCGTCCCGTCCGTGGGACAAGGGCCGCGACGGGTTCGTCCTCGGGGAGGGCGCGGCCGTGCTGGTGCTCGAGTCCGAGGCGCACGCCACCGCACGCGGCGCCCGGGTCTACGCCGAGGCCGCGGGCGCGGGCATCACCGCCGACTCCCACGACATCGCCCAGCCCGACCCGTCGGGCGCCGGCGCCACCCGTGCCATGCAGCTGGCCCTGCGCAACGCCGGCCTGCAGGCCTGCGACATCGGTCACGTCAACGCCCACGCCACCTCGACCCCGCAGGGCGACGTGGCCGAGGCCGCGGCGATCCGGCAGGCCCTCGGCGACGCCGCCGACGACGTGGTCCTCACCTCGACCAAGTCGATGACCGGGCACCTGCTCGGCGCGGCCGGCGCCCTCGAGTCGGTGGCCGCCGTCCTGTCCCTGCACGACGGGACGGTGCCCCCCACGATCAACCTCGAGGACCCCGAGGAGGTCGGTCTCGACATCGCGACCACCCCTCGCCCCATGCCGGCCGGCAAGGCCGCGCTGAACAACTCCTTCGGGTTCGGGGGACACAACGTGGCCGTCGCCTTCCTGCCCGCCTGACCCGGAGGTCCCATGACGCTCACCGCTCCACCCACCGGCTCCGCTCCTCCCGCGCCCCGCAGACCGCCGCGCGAGGACGACCCGCGCAACCCCGTCCACCGTCTCCCCGCGCTGCTGGACGAGGGGTCGGTGACCTTCCTCGGCCCCGACACCGGCTCCGGCATGCGGGCGGCGACCGGCACCGTGGACGGCCGTCCGGTCGTGGCGTTCTGCTCCGACGTGACGGTGATGGGTGGCGCCATGGGCGTGGAGGGCTGCCGTGTGGTCGTCGAGGCCTACGAGCGCGCCGTCGCCGAGGAGGTCCCGGTCATCGGCCTGTGGCACTCCGGCGGCGCCCGCCTGCCCGAGGGCGTGCGGTCGCTCCATGCGGTCGGCGAGATCTTCCACGCCATGACACAGGCCTCGGGCCGCATCCCGCAGATCTCGGTGGTGCTCGGCCCGGCCGCCGGCGGCGCGGCGTACGGCCCGGCGCTGACCGACGTGGTGATCCTCGGCCCCGACGGCCGGATCTTCGTGACCGGGCCCGACGTGGTCCGCTCGGTCACCGGCGAGGACGTCGACATGGCGCGGCTCGGTGGGCCCGAGCCGCACGGTCGCCGCTCCGGCGTCGTCCACCTGCTCGTCGACTCCGAGGAGGAGGCGCTGAGCCAGGCGCGGGACCTCGCCGTGCTGCTCGGCGACCAGGGCACGATGGACCTCGACGCGGTCGCGGACCGCGACCTCGCGGAGTGCCTGCCCGAGTCGCCCCGGCGTGCCTACGACGTGCACCCCCTGGTCGAGTCCGTGCTCGACGCGGGCACCACCCGCGAGCTGCACGGCCGCTGGGCGCCCAACGTGACCACCGCCCTGGGTCGGCTGGGCGGTCGCACCGTCGGCGTGGTCGCCAACAACCCGCTACGCCTGGGCGGCTGCCTGGACAGCGCCTCGGCGGAGAAGTCCGCGCGCTTCGTACGCATGTGCGACGCGTTCGGCGTGCCGCTGGTCGTGCTGGTTGACGTCCCGGGTTACCTGCCGGGCGTGGGCCAGGAGTGGGACGGCGTCGTGCGCCGCGGCGCCAAGCTGCTGCACGCCTTCTCCGAGTGCACCGTGCCGCGGGTGACCCTGGTGACCCGCAAGGCCTACGGCGGTGCCTACATCGCGATGAACGCTCGCGCCCTGGGGGCGACCCGCGTCTACGCGTGGCCGGGTGCCGAGGTGGCCGTCATGGGCTCCGTGGCGGCGATCCGGGTCCTGCACCGCCGCCGCCTCGCCGAGGTCCCTCCCGAGCTCAAGGACCAGGTGGAGCAGGAGCTGGCCCAGGAGCACGAGCGCATCTCCGGCGGCGTCGACGCCGCCGTCGAGCTCGGGGTGGTCGACGAGATCGTCGAGCCGGCGCTCACCCGCTCGGCCATCGCGGGCGCGATCCTCGAGGCGGCCCAGGCCGGCCCCGTGCGCGGCCGCCACGGCAACATCCCGCTGTGAGGCTGGGTTCGGTTTCACTAGGGCCCTAGTGATGTTGGCACTTCCCGAGCGAAGTTTCGCTCGGGAAGTGCCAGTTCTCCCGCCGGTACGCCGGTACGCCGCCCGGTGGCTCAGGCCGCGCGGCGGCGCATGGCCCGCCGGATCCGCGCCACGAGCTGGGCGGGGTTGGCCAGGTCGGCCCACGTGACCCGGATGACGGTCCAGCCCGTCACATCGCGAATGCGGTCCTCGCGCCTCTTCTCCCGGAAGACGGCGTCCGAGGCGCTCTCGCCGTCCTGGAGGTACTTCTCGTACTTGACCCTGCCGTCGAACTCGAGGATCACGCCCAGCTCGGGCCACGCGAAGTCCACGATGCCGATGAGCCTGGGACCGTCGTAGACCATGAACTGCGCCTCCGGTCGCGGCAGGTTGGCCCGCCAGATCAGGTGCGCGGTCCGGGACTCGCCCGCGGACTCGTGACGCCCGTCCGCCAGGCCCACCACGACCTGCAGGCCCAGGCTGTCCGGCCACCTCTCGATCTGCTGCCGGCGCTGCTCGAGCTCGGGTCGGCCGCAGAGGCCGAGCCGGAGCGCCGAGTCCACGGTCACCAGTCCCTGCTCGACCGATCCGAGGGCGGCGGACTCCAGTGCCGCACGCGTCGGACCGACGACGGGCAGGCCACGTACGACCTGGACCTCGGAGGACTCCAGTGCGCCCTCGTGGTGGACGAGGTCGCCGGCGTGCCGGCCGTGCTTGCCGTCCGAGCGGGTCAGGTGGACCTTCGCGAGCCCGACCTTCCACAGGTCGAGGCCATGCAGGACGGCCGCCGTGTGATGGCTGAAGGCGACCCGGTCCCCGTGGGTGCGGTGGATCGCCCGTGCTGTGATGACATGGCGCTCCCGGCGGTCCGCCGTGTGCCAGTGGTCGGCGCCGACGTAGGCACCGTGACGGACCTTGACCAGCTGCCCGGCCCGGACCGCGCGTCTGAGGGAGACGTCGGTCATCCCGAGCTCGAGCGCCTCACAGCGCAGCATGACGGTTACCTCGTCGGACATGGGGTCGTCGGGCGTGATGAGCATGCCGGAAGCCTGCTGCGTGGACCGACACTTCGCCGTACGCCTGGCCGAGCCTGTTGAGGGCGGGGCAGTCCCGTCACCTGTGAGCAGACTCGGGACCGGATCCGTCGGTTGTCCGCGGCAATACTGGTACTTCCCGAGCGAAACTTCGCTCGGGAAGTACCAACATCACTAGGGCCCTAGTGAAACCGATCCCAGCGGGCCCTCACACGACCTGGTGGAGCCAGCGCACCGGCGCCCCGTCGCCCGCGTGGCGGAAGGTCTCCAGCTCGTCGTCCCACGGCTTGCCGAGCAGGCGGTCGACCTCGACCTCGAGCGTCGTCTCGCCCAGCGCGGCCTTGACCGCCGCCGCCTTGAGCCGGTCCTCGGGGATCATCAGGTCACCGTGCAGTCCCGTCACGGCATGGAAGACGCCGAGAGCAGGGGTGTAGGAGAAGCGGGTGCCCTCGGCACCCGCCGAGGCGTCCTCGGTGATCTCGAAGCGCAGGTGGTTCCAGCCGCGCAGCGCCGAGGTCATCGCCGCGGCGGTGCCGGCATCACCCAGCCAGGAGTACTCCGCGCGGTAGGCGCCGGCCTGGGCCGGCTGCGGGGTCCACTCCAGGCTGACGGCATGGTTGAGCACCCCGCCCAGCGCCCACTCGATGTGCGGGCACAGCGCGGAGGGCGCCGAGTGGACGTAGATGACGCCCCTGGTCGCAGGACGTGAGCTCACGATGGGCCTCCCTGTTGATCCGGCGTCGAGGTACGCCTTCCCCAGCGGTCTCGATCGGATCGGGACGGGAGTCCCGGGCGGTGCTCACAGCAGATGGAGTTGTCTCACACCCATGTTACTCACTTCTGTCACTTTCATCACCTCTTCACCAGATTTCGGGCGAGGAACCATGAGCTCAAGCAGGTGACGGGGCCGGTGACCGCTCCCCTGGGCGGCCCGGTCCGGCGACCCGATGACGCCGTACGAGGTCGCGCTGGGCATGCTCGGCGTCGGCCTGGCGCTGTGGCTGGTCACCCGGGTGGGCCGCCGGAGATGGACGCGACAGCCGCCCGTGGTCCCGGAACGGTCCGAACGAACGACCACGAAGGCAGCGAATTGGCACCTGCGGGTGAGTCTCGCACCTACGCTGTCCCCGAGAGACACCATGGATGCCGACGCCCTCTACCGCGCGATCGTCGAGACGTCCCCCGACGCGATCTGGGTGACGGACCTCGACGGCTGCACCGTGTTCGCCAACCCGCGCATGGCGCGCCTGTTCGGGGTCGACTCGCCCGACGACATGGGCGACGTCACCATGTCCGACACCCTCGACGAGATCGGCAAGGAGCAGTACGCCGCCCACCTGGACCGGGTGCGTGCCGGCCACTACAACCGCGAAGCGGTCGAGTGCCTCTTCCTCACCCGCCGCGGCGAACGGCACTGGGTGCTCGTGCAGGAGTCGCCCCTCCTCGACCCCACCGGCCGTCCGGACAGCCTGCTCTACCGCATCACGCCTTTCGACGACCACCGACGCACGACCGACGAGCTCGAGCGGAGCCGCTCGGAGCTGGCCGAGGCCCAGCGCATCGCGCGTGTCGGCAGCTTCCGCTGGGACCTGGCCGGCGGCACGGTCCGGCTGTCGGAGGTGCTCACCGAGATGGTCGGCCTGGACAGCACGCACTTCCTCCGGCCGGTGCAGGACTTCCTCGACCTCACCCATCCCGACGACCGCCGCCGGTCGGCGGAGGCGATCGAGCCGTTGCTCGCGCACGGCCGGCAGTGCGAGTTCCTCACCAGGATCCGTGGGGCGGACGGTGACTACCTCTCGGTCCGCATGCGCGCGGTCGGCCGCACCGACGAGTCCGGCACCGTGACCGCGGTCGAGGGCACCGCCCACGACGTCAGTGGCCAGGTCGCGACCGAGGAGGCCCTGCAGGACCAGGTCACCCAGAACAGCCTCATGCAGCTGGTGGCCAGCGCGGCCAACGAGGCCGACACCCTCGACGCGATCCTCAAGCAGGGCCGCGACCTGGTCCTCCTGCACGACGACTGGTGCCGCGCTCGAGGCTTCCGCGTGGTCGAGGGGGACGTGGTCCCGCTCTACGTCGACGACGCCGACCGTGCAGCCGACCTCGCCGAGCCGGCGCCCGGCAGCGCGGACCGCGCGCTGGCGCGCCGGGTCGTCGCGCACGGCGACCTGCTCTGGGACGACCGGCGACTCTCGATCGGCTACCCGATCCGGCTCGACGACCAGATCGTGGCGATCGTGGTGATGACCTCCAACCCTCCGCTGCACCGCCACCGGATGATCGAGGGGTTCGTCCGGCAGGCGACGGCCCAGCTCGAGCAGGTCGCGCTGCGCGAGCGCACCACGCGCGAGCTGGCCGAGGCCCGCGACGCCGCGATGACCGCGAACCGGCAGAAGTCCGACTTCCTGGCGATGGTCAGCCACGAGATCCGTACGCCGCTCAACGGCGTCATCGGCCTCAACGAGCTGCTCATGCAGACCCGGCTCGACACCGAGCAGCGCAAGCTCGCGACCGGGGCCGGCCTGTCCGGCCGCCTCCTGCTCGAGCTGATCAACGACATCCTCGACTTCTCCAAGATCGAGGCCGGTCAGCTGCGCCTGGAGCACCTCGACTTCGACGTGCGCGGCGTGGTCGAGCACGTCGTCCGGCCGCTGGCCGAGACCGCGGCCGGCAAGGGCGTCGTGCTCGAGATCGAGGTCGCCGACGACGTGCCCGAGGTCCTCCGGGGCGACCCGACCCGGCTGTCGCAGGTCGTGGTCAACCTCCTCGGCAACGCGGTGAAGTTCACCGACCATGGCCGCATCGACGTCGTCGTGGGAGGCGAGCCGGCTGGTGACGGCTGGGTCCTCGACGTCGCGGTGCGCGACACCGGCGTCGGCATCGGTCCCGAGGTGACGGGGCTGTTCGAGCCCTTCCAGCAGGCCAACTCCTCGACCACCCGGACCCACGGAGGCACCGGGCTGGGCCTGGCGATCTCCAAGGAGATCGTCACCCTCGCCGGTGGCGAGATCGGCTACCGCAGCACCCGCGGCCGGGGCAGCGAGTTCCGCTTCACCATGCGCCTCGCGGCCCCGCAGGGTCAGCAGGTCGTGGGCCGCCCCCACCTCGAGCCGCAGCGGCTGTGCCCGGTCGGGCCGCGCCGCCGCGTGCTGGTCGTCGACGACAATCCGGTCAACCGCATGGTGGCCGAGGGCATGGTGCGGGCCCTGGGTCACGAGGTCGACAGCGCCGACGACGGCCTCATGGCGCTCGACCTGCTCGGCCGGTCGGCGTACGACGCGGTGCTGCTCGACGTGCAGATGCCGCGCCTCGACGGGTGTGCGACGGTGCAGGCGATGCGGGCCGACGAGCGGCTGGCTCCGGTGCCGGTCATCGCGATGACGGCCACCGCGATCGACGGCGAGCGGGAGCGCTGCCTGGCCGCCGGCATGGACGACTTCCTGACCAAGCCGATCGACCCCGGAGCGCTGTCCCGTCTCATGGACCGCTGGCTCGAGCGCGGGGACGTCCCCGAGGCGACGCAGTCCTCGCCCGTGCCCCGGCCCGAGGACGACCTCGACACCGACCGGCTCGACACGCTGCGCGACCTGGTGCCGGGCAGCACGGCCTACCTCGACCGCGCGATCGCCAACTTCGTCAGCGGCGCGTCCGCCCACCTGGCGGCGGTGGAGCGGGCGGTCCAGGACGCCGACCCGGACGACCTCCGCTTCCACGCCCACACCCTCAAGGGCAGTGCGGCCAACCTGGGCGCGGTGGCCGCGGCCGCGGCCGCCGGACACCTCGAGGAGCTGGCGGTGCGGGGCACGACCGAGGGCGCCTCGCCGGCGCTGGCCGCGCTGGCCACCGAGCTCGACCGGGCGTGCGTGGCGCTGCTGGGCTACCGCTCGTCGTACGCCGTGTCCGAGCCCGTCTGAGCCGGCCTGGCGCTGCCTGGCAGAGTCGAGGCATGACCGACGACTCCACGCGCGCCCGCGCGACCGAACTCCTGCGGCTGCACCAGGACCCGACGCTGCTCACCGTCGTGAACGTCTGGGACGTGATCAGCGCCCAGGTCGTGGCGCAGGTGGAGGGCACCACCGCGCTGGCGACCGCCAGCCACTCCATCGCCGCGTCCTACGGCTACGAGGACGGCGAGAACATCCCGCTCGACCTCATGCTCGAGGCGGTCGAGCGCATCGTGAGGTCCACCGAGCTGCCGGTGAGCGCCGACCTCGAGGGCGGTTACGGCGACGCCGCCGAGACGGTGCGCCGCGCGATCGGCGTCGGCGTGGTCGGCGCCAACATCGAGGACCAGATGAAGCCGCTGGCCGAGGCGGCCAAGCAGGTCGAGGCGATCATGAAGGCCGCCGAGCAGGAGGGCGTCGACTTCGTGCTCAACGCCCGCACCGACGCCTTCCCGACGGGTCGCGACCGCGACCGCGCGGACGTCCTGCAGGACGCCGTGGAGCGCGGCAAGGCGTTCCTCGACGCCGGCGCCCCGGTGGTCTTCGTGCCGGCGATCCTCTCCGAGGACGAGGTGCGGACCCTCGTCGACGCCTACGGACCGCAGCGCCTCACCCTGATCGGCATCCCGGGCAACCCGTCGCTGGAGCGTCTCGAGGAGCTCGGCGTGGCGCGGGTCTCCTACGGCCCCATGTCGCAGAACGTCGCCCTCACCGCCCTGCAGGAGCTGGTGGAGGACGTCCAGCGCGGAGGCGGCGTCCCGAGCAGCATGCGCATCCTCAACTGATGCGCTACTCACGCCTGGGCAGCAGCGGCCTCACCGTCTCCGCAGTCACCCTCGGCTGCATGAGCTGGGGCGACCCCGCTCGCGGCGGACACCCCTGGGTGCTCGACGAGGACGCTGCGCGCGGCATCATCCGCGACGCCCTCGACGCCGGCATCACGACCTTCGACACCGCCAACGTCTACTCCGGCGGCAGCAGCGAGGAGTTCACGGGCCGCGCGCTGCGCGACCTCGCCCGGCGCGAGGACGTCGTGATCGCCACCAAGGTGCACGGACGCATGCGGCCCGGGCCTTACGGCGCGGGGCTCTCCCGCAAGGCGATCCTCCACGAGATCGACGAGTCCCTGCGCCGGCTCGGCACCGACCACGTCGACCTCTACCAGATCCACCGCTGGGACCACGACGTCCCGATCGAGGAGACCATGGAGGCCCTGCACGACGTCGTCCGGGCCGGCAAGGCGCGCTACCTCGGGGCGTCGTCGATGTACGCCTGGCAGTTCGCCAAGGCGCAGCACGTCGCCGAGCGCCACGGATGGACGCCGTTCGTCTCGATGCAGGACCACTACAACCTGCTCTACCGCGAGGAGGAGCGGGAGATGCTCCCGCTGTGCGCCGACCAGGGTGTCGGGGTGCTGCCGTGGAGCCCGTTGGCCCGGGGTCGCCTGACCCGCGACTGGGACACCGAGACCGCCCGGGCCGAGACCGACGAGTTCGGCGGCACCCTCTACCGCGACGAGGACCGCGCGACCGTCGACCGCGTGGCGGCCGTCGCCGAGCGCCGGGGCCTGCCGCGGGCGCAGGTCGCCCTGGCGTGGCTGCTGCACCAGCCGGTGGTCACCTCCCCCATCGTCGGGGTGACCAAGGCCCCGCACCTCGCCGACGCGGTCGCCGCGGTGGACCTCGAGCTCTCCGCCGACGAGCTCGAGGAGCTCGGCTCCGGCTACCTGCCGCACGCGGTCGCGGGCCACCGCTGACCAGCAGCGCCGACCAGGACCGGCGCTCCCGAGGTCGCACGTCCGGCCCCCTCGAGGACACCATCGAGCGGAGACCTTCGCGCTCGCGGTGGTGGCGGTGGCGGGGATGACGATGACCCTGCCGGCCGGGTTGGAGAGGTTCCCCTCGATCCTGGACTCGCTGCTCATCTTCGGTGCCATCCACACCGGCCAGGCCGACTTCGGCTACGCCGACTGGGCCCGCTTCATGGCCTCCACGATCCCGGGCAACATGCTGGGCGGCCTGGGCCTGGTCACGCTGCTGCGGGTGGTGCGCAGCAAGGACCGGCTCGCCGACGAGCGACGCGCGGATGCCTAGTCCCCGCCTGGCCCGGTCGGGCTAGGTTGGGCTGCGTCCCGGCCCCGACCACGGAGAGTCATGCCTCGCACCAGCATCCTGGACGAGACCCTGGTCGACCTCGCGGGCGTGCACGTCACCGTGGGCGCAGCGGCCGCCGCCGCGGTCACCATCGTCGTCGCGCTCGTCGCCTCGTGGGCGCTGCGCCGCGGCCTGACCCGCTACGCCGCCCGCACGGGACGCGCCCACCAGGCCACCTTCTACACGCTGAGCCGCGTGGCCACCTACGTGCTGATGGCCCTCGCGGTCGTGGTGGCCCTGGGCTTCCTCGACGTGCCGCTGAGCCGGCTGGCCCTCCTGTCCGGAGCGGTCGGCGTAGGACTCGGCTTCGGCCTGCAGACCATCTTCAGCAACTTCGTCTCGGGACTGATCCTGCTGTTCGACAAGTCGCTCAAGGTCGGCGACTTCGTCGAGCTGGACTCCGGGCTGCAGGGCATCGTGCGGGACATCAAGATCCGCGCCACCACGATCGTCACCAACGACAACGTCGACGTGCTCGTGCCCAACTCCGAGTTCGTCAACCACCAGGTGGTCAACTGGACCCACCGCGACGTCGACCGGCGGATGCACATCCCCTTCGGCGTCGCCTACGGCTCCGACAAGGAGCTGGTGCGCCGGGCCGCGCTCGAGGCCGCCCACGAGGTGCCGTTCACCCTCGCCGAGGAGGGCCCGCGCCGCCCGCAGGTGTGGCTGGTCGGGTTCGGCGAGAGCTCGCTGGACTTCGAGCTGGTCGTGTGGCTCACCCCCGACGCCGTCTCCCGCCCCGTCGCGGTGACCGCGGCCTACAACTGGGAGCTGCACAGCGCGCTGGAGCGCCACGACCTGGAGATCCCGTTCCCGCAGCGGGACCTCCACCTGCGCGGCCTGTTCGGGCTCCAGGACGAGGAGGCGCTCGAGGCCCTGCGACTCGAGCCGCGCCACCGTGCGCGCCCTGCGTCGGCGGGCGGCGTGGGCACCAACGACGCGGCCGGCGAGGTGGCGACCGCTCCCGAGGAGGACCTCGACCTCGGGCCGGACCAGGACTGACCGGAGGCGCTTGCCGAGCCTCCGGACCACCAACGGTACGCTCCACGCATGCGGTGGAGAGAGAGCGCCGACCGCGCCGGACCCGTGGGCTGGACCCGCCACGAGGAGGGCGTCGACCGGCTCCGGGCCTCCTACGCCGCCATCCCCGCCGGCGCTCCCGTGCGGCTGGCCAAGCCCACCTCCAACCTGTTCCGCGCCCGCAGCGGCACCGAGGCCCCCGGTCTCGACGTCAGCGGGCTGGCCGGCGTCGTCGTCGTCGACCCCGCGACGCGCACCGCCGACGTCCAGGGGATGTGCACCTACGAGACGCTCGTGGACGCCACGCTCCCCCACGGCCTGATGCCGCTGGTGGTCCCGCAGCTGCGCTCGATCACCCTCGGGGGCGCAGTCACCGGTCTCGGCATCGAGTCCACCTCCTTCCGCAACGGGCTCCCCCACGAGTCGGTGATCGAGATGGACGTCCTCACCGGCGACGGCACCATCACGACGGTCAAGCCGGGCGAGCCGCTGTTCGACGCCTTCCCCAACTCCTACGGGTCCCTGGGCTACGCGACCCGATTGCGGATCGAGCTCGAGCCGGTCGGGCCGTACGTCTCGCTGCGCCACCTGCGCTTCACCGGCGACGAGGCGATGGAGGAGATGGCACGCGCCGTCGCCACGATCAGCGAGGAGCGCACCTGGGCCGGCGAGCCGGTCGACGGGCTCGACGGCGTCGCGTTCGGCCCGGCCGAGGGCGTGCTCACCCTCGCCCGCTGGACCGACGAGCCGGGCCCCACCTCGGACTACACCGGGCAGGAGATCTTCTACCGCTCGCTGCAGACCCGCGACACCGACCGCCTGACCGCCTACGACTACCTCTGGCGCTGGGACACCGACTGGTTCTGGTGCTCCGGCGCCTTCGGGCTGCATGACCCGCGCGTGCGGCGCCTGTGGCCCCGGCGCTGGCGTCGCAGCGACGTCTACCACCGCCTCGTCGGTCTCGACCGGCGCCTCGGGATCGTCGCCCGTCGCGACCGTCGCCAGGGCATCGCGCGTGAGCGGGTGATCCAGGACGTCGAGGTGCCGGTCGACCGGATGGCCGAGTTCGTGCGGTGGTTCGACGAGGCGGTCGGCATGCGACCGGTCTGGCTGTGCCCGCTTCGGCTGCGCGAGCCCTCCGGACCAGGCAGCGCCCGCACGTGGCCGGCGTACCCGCTCCGCCCGGGCACGACCTACGTCAACGCGGGCTTCTGGGGCACCGTCGAGGTGCCGCCGGCCAGCCCCGAGGGACGGCTCAACCGGGAGATCGAGCGCACCGTGACCGAGCTGGGCGGCCACAAGTCGCTCTACTCCGACGCCTACTACGACGAGGCGACCTTCGCCTCTCTCTACAACACCACCCACCTGGACGAGATCCGGCGCGCGACCGACCCGGACGGGCGCCTGACTCCCCTGTACGACAAGGCGGTTCGACGACGGTGACCATCCGCACCTCCCTCCTCGCCCCCACCGGCATCGCCGGCGCGCTGGCCGGCCTGTTCGAGCACGGCATGCCCTTCCGCTTCACGGCGTACGACGGCAGCGCGGCCGGGGCGACCGACGGCGCGATCCAGGTGCACCTGGTGCGCGAGCGGGGCCTGGCCTACATCCTCACCGCGCCAGGGGACCTCGGGATGGCCCGCGCCTACGTCATGGGCGACCTGGAGCTGCACGGCGTGCACCCGGGCGACCCCTACGACATGCTGGTGCTGGCGATGAGCCGGTTCACGCTGCGGCGCCCGTCGGCCACCGAGCTCGTGCAGATCCTGCGGTCGCTGGGCATCGCCAACCTCCTGCCCCCGCCCGTGCCGGCGCTGGAGCACGCGCCGCGCTGGCGTCGCCTCGTCGACGGCGCGATGCACAGCAAGGCCCGCGACGCCGAGGCGATCCACCACCACTACGACGTGTCCAACCGGTTCTACGAGCTGGTGCTCGGCCCGTCGATGACCTACACCTGCGCGTGCTACCCGACGGTCGACGCGTCGCTCGAGGAGGCGCAGGCCTTCAAGTACGACCTGGTCTGCCGCAAGCTCGGCCTGCAGCCCGGCATGCGGCTGCTCGACGTGGGCTGCGGCTGGGGCGGCATGGTCCGCCACGCGGCGAAGCACTACGGCGTCGCCGCGATCGGCGTGACGCTCTCCCGCGAGCAGGCGACGTGGGCGCAGGAGGCGATCAAGGCCGACGGCCTCGACGACATGGCCGAGGTGCGCCACCAGGACTACCGCGACGTGGTCGAGGGCGACTTCGACGCGATCAGCTCGATCGGCCTGACCGAGCACATCGGCGTGCGCAACTACCCGACGTACTTCGCCTTCCTGCGCGACAAGCTCCGGCCGGGCGGCCGGCTGCTCAACCACTGCATCACGCGGCCCGACAACCGCCTGACCCGCACCGGTGCGTTCATCGACCGCTACATCTTCCCCGACGGCGAGCTCACCGGCTCGGGCCGGATCATCACCGAGGCGCAGGACGTCGGCCTCGAGGTGCGTCACGAGGAGAACCTGCGCGAGCACTACGCGATGACCTGCCGCGCCTGGGCGCGCAACCTCGCGGCCAACTGGGACGCGTGCGTCGCCGAGGCCGGCGAGCAGACCGCGCGGGTGTGGGGCCTCTACCTCGCCGGCTGCAGCCGCGGCTTCGAGATCAACGACATCCAGCTCCACCAGGTGCTGGCGGTCAAGCCGGGCGAGGACGGGTCGGTGGACTTCCCGCTGCGCCCCGACTGGCTCAGCTGAGCGGTTCTGCTCAGCAGTCGTCCGGCGGCAGGTGCTCCTCGCCCCACTGGCGGAGCGCGTGCAGGGCCGGGACGAGGGCCTGCCCGGAGTCGCTGAGGGTGTAGCTGACCTTGAGCGGAGGTCCCTGGTCGACCTCACGGACCAGGAGGCCGGCGCGGGTCAGCTCGCCCAGTCGGTCGGCGAGCACCGAGTCACTGATGCCGCGCACCGCCCGCTTGAGCTCGGCGAAGCCGGCAGGCCCCTCCATCAAGGTGCCGAGCAGGACGCCGTTCCAGCGCTTGCCGAGGAAGCCGAAGGCGCGGGCGAGCGCGCTGTCGCACTCGCGGGTCTCGCGGTCGGTCGCCGGCGGGGTCCTCACGTGAGGAGCCTAACAACGCTCCGCTGGGGAATGCTGCTCTGTTTTTCGTAGTTACCTCTGGAGTCCGAGTGTCCTCGACCCGAAGGAACGTCACCATGACCCTGGCTCCCGACCGCACCTCCCTGTCCCGCCTCGACGAGGACGGCCGCGCCCTGCTCTTCACCGAGGCCCGCACCGCCAACAGCTTCGCCGACACCCCCGTGACCGACGACGAGCTCCGCGCGATCTGGGACCTCACCCGCTGGTCGCCCAGCGCCGCCAACAGCCAGCCCCTCCGTGTGCTCTACGTCCGCACCGACGAGGGCAGGCAGCGCCTCCTCCCCCACCTGGCCGAGGGCAACCGCGACAAGACCGCCACCGCACCCGTCGTCGCCGTCCTGGCCTACGACACCGACTTCCACGAGCACATGCCGGCCGTCTTCCCGATGCGCGGCGAGGCGATGCGCGACAACCTGGCCGGCGCCCCCGAGCAGCGCGAGACCATGGCGTCCTACAGCGCCGCCCTGCAGACCGGCGTCTTCCTGCTCGCCGTGCGCGCCGCCGGGCTCGCCGCGGGCCCGATGGGCGGCTTCGACCGCGAGGGCGTGGACCGCGAGTTCTTCGCCGGCACCCCGTGGCGCAGCCACCTGGTCGTCAACATCGGCCACCCCGGGGTCGACCCGTGGTTCCCGCGCCTGCCGCGCCTGGAGCGGGAGACCGTCGTCGCCTGGGCCTGAGCGATAGCGTCGTCCCTCGTGAGCGACGACCTGCCTGGCTGGGACGAGGGCGCGCGACCGCCGGTCGTCGCCATCGCCGACCCGCCGCCGTACGCCCTGGCCTCCCAGGCCCACCTCCGCGCGATCCACGACGGCTACCGCCGCGCGCTCGCCCTGGTCGTGGAGACCGCGGAGGAGGCGGTGGCCGGGCGGGCCGACGCCGGTGAGCTGCGTGAGGCGATCCACGCCGCGGGGCTGACCGAGGCCTACCAGCGGCTCAGCTCCTACTGCGGCCAGCTGTGCGCGGCCGTCACCCAGCACCACACGATCGAGGACGTCGTCCTCCGCCCGCAGCTGCGGGCGGCCGACCGCGCCCTCGGCGAGACCCTCGACCGGATCGCGCTGGAGCACGGGGTGGTGCACGAGCTGCTCGAGCGCATCGACCGCAGCACGGTGGCGTTCGCCTCCGACCGCCGCCACCTCGACGCCCTGGTCGCCGAGCTGCGCCACCTGCGCGCGCTGCTGGAGTCGCACTTCGCCTACGAGGAGGACGCCGTCGGCCAGGCGCTGGGCCTCCACGGGATCGGCGTCTGAGTGGACACCGACGAGGTGCTCGACCTGCTGCGCCGGGTCGCCGACGAGGTGGTCAACCCGCGGTTCGGCAACCTGGCCTCGGGTGAGGTGGCGTCCAAGAGGCGCCCCGGCGACCTGGTCACCGTCGCCGACCGCGAGGCCGAGACGCTGATCGCCTCGGCGCTGCGCGAGGCGTTCCCCCACGCGCTCGTGCTCGGCGAGGAGGCCGTCGCCCAGGACCCCTCGCTGGTCGGTGCCTTCCGCGACGCCGACCACGCGTTCACCGTGGACCCGGTCGACGGCACCCGTCACTTCGTCAAGGGCTCGCCCGACCACGCGCTCATGCTCGCCGAGCTGCGCGGCGGCGAGGTCGTGCGGAGCTGGATCTGGCAGCCGCAGCACGGGTCGGCGTACGTCGCCGAGCGGGGCGCCGGGGCGTGGTGCGACGGGCGGCGCTGGTGTCGACGGCACCGGCGCCGGTGGCCCGCTCGCTGGCCGGTCGCTCCTGGCCGGGCCGCGCCGTCGGGGTCCTGCGGCAGCTGCGAGCGACCTCGACCTGCTGCGGCATCGACTACCCCCGGCTCGCGTCCGGGTCGGCCGACTGGGCGGCGTACCTCAAGACCAAGCCGTGGGACCACGCCCCGGGCTCACTGCTGCTGACCGAGGCAGGGGGCGCCGTCACCACCCTGGACGGTCGCCCCTACCGTCCTCAGCAGCCGTCCCCCCGAGGGCTCGTCGCGGCCACCGACCCGGACACCGCCGAGCTGGTCCGCCGGACGCTGCACGCCCTGCCGGGCCTGTGATGTCCGTCGGCAGTGCCCGCCACCTCCGCCGGCCCCTCACCGAGCCGGACCATCTGGGTGAGCCGCCTCGCGCTCGACCACGGCGTACTTCAGGGAGACGGTGACCCGCCGACCCTAGGGCTCGCCCACGGCTAGCGTGGTGGAGGTGTACACCCCCACCTTCAACCGCCTCGACGACGAGGACCCGTTGCGCACGCTGGTCGCGCAGGTGCGGGCCGGATGGCTCGTGACGAGCCGCGCCGAGGCCGCACCGGCCGCGACGTACCTCCCCGTGCTGTGGCGCGGCGACCGCGTGATCGCGCACCTGGCCCGGGCCAACCCGCACTGGCGCGAGATCGGCGACGGCTCGCCGGCCCTGGTGGTCGTCACCGGGCCGGACGCCTACGTCTCGCCGAGCTGGTACGCCGCGAAGGCCGAGCACGGCCGGGTCGTGCCGACGTGGAACTACAGCGCGGTGCACCTCAGCGGCCCTGCGCGGGTCCACCAGGACCCGGAGTGGCTGCGCCAGCGCGGTCGAGGAGCTCACCGACGAGCACGAGCTTCCGCGTGCCGAGCCCTGGCACGTCTCCGACGCCCCCTCGGCGTACGTCGAGGGGCAGCTGCGCGGGATCGTCGGGCTCGAGCTCACCGTGACGTCGGTCGAGGGCAAGGCCAAGCTGAGCCAGAACCGGTCCGACGCCGACCGGGCGGGCGTGGTCGCCGGGCTGCGGACGACCGGGCGACCCGGCGACGCCGCCGTCGCCGACGCGATGGAGCGACTCGGCTGAGCGGTCCTCAGACGCCGAAGAGGCGCCAGAGGATCAGCAGGAACGGCAGGGCGAGGGCGGTGAGCAGCACCCAGGCGGTCACGCGGTGGGCGCGCTTGCCCGGGTCGAGCGACGCGGCGAAGGTGATCAGGCCGGCGTCGCCGGTCCAGCGGTCGATCCCCAGGCGCCGGTCCGCCAGCGGCATGCGGTTGCGCGGCAGGAAGTCCTCAGGCGTGAGGAGCTCGTACGGGCCGTCGTCCGGCTGCTCCTGCAGGCGGTCCATGCGCCGAGGGTAACCCCGGGGCGGGTGAGCACGACCCCTCGCCGGCCTCTCGCTGACGGTGCAACCTTCCGCGCCGGGAGAGCGTCCTGGTCCTGAGCCGGCGACCGCCGGCCCTGACGGCCCCGTGCCACGAACCCTGGAGGACGCCATGTCCCGCCGCACCACCCTCATCGCCACCCTGACCTCCGCCGCCGCGCTGGCCGGCCTCGCGGCGGCCGCCCCCGCCTCTGCCGAGGCCGTCGTCTACGACACCCGCACCGTGAGCTCGCTGGAGCCCGGCGCCTCGCCGCGGACGACGGAGTACGCCTCCGTCGACGTCCCGACCGGCTACACCCGCGACCGGCGCAGCTGGCACAAGGTCTCCTTCGTGGAGCAGCACGGCGCGGGCCGCGTGATCACCGTCGACCTGGCGCCCAAGGCCGACACCCTGCGCGAGCTCAAGGCACAGCGCGCGGCGGTCAGGGCGGCGTACGCCGACAGCTACCGCGAGCTGTCCTTCACCGTGATCCGCGACGAGATGCAGGCCGCGCGCCTGTTCACGGCCCGTTGGACCTACACCATCGCCGAGCCGGGCACCGAGGACACCGACCCGTTCGTGACCGTCTACCTCAAGGGAGGCAACCGACTGCAGGTCGTGGGCTCGATGCAGGACCGCGAGCAGGTGCGCTTCATCCGGCACCACGTGATCCGGTCGCTGGTGTTCCCCGGCTGAGCCCGGCTCGCGGCCTCAGGGCTTGTGCTTCGACAGCTCCAGCCGGGCGACCATGCCCAGGTGGACCTCGTCGGGGCCGTCGGCCAGGCGCAGGGCTCGGGCCTGCGTCCAGGCACCGGCGAGCGGGAAGTCGTCGCTCAGACCTCCACCGCCATGGATCTGCATCGCGAAGTCGATGACCTCCTGCGCCATCCGCGGGACGGCGACCTTGATCTGGCTGACCTGGCTCAACGCACCCCAGGGGCCGTGGGTGTCGAGCAGCCAGGCGGCGTGGAGCACGAGCAGGCGGGCCGAGTCGATCGCGATGCGGGCCTGGGCGACCCGCTCCCGGTTGCCGCCGAGGTTGATCAGTGGCTTGCCGAAGGCGGTGCGGGCCAGCCCGCGCTGGCAGGTCAGCTCCAGCGCCTTCTCGGCGAGACCGATCAGGCGCATGCAGTGGTGCACCCGGCCCGGTCCGAGGCGGCCCTGGGCGATCTCGAAGGCCTGGCCCTCGCCCACCAGCACGTTGGCCAGGGGCACACGCACGTCGGTGAACCGCAGCTCGCCGTGGCCCAGCGGCTCGTCGTACCTGCCCATCGCCGGCAGCATCCGCACGACCTCGACGCCCGGGGCGTCCCGCGGGACGAGCACCATCGTGTGCTGGTGGTGCCGGTCCGCGTCCGGGTCGTCCGAGCGGCCCATGAAGATGAAGACCCCGCAGTCGGGATGGCCCGCCCCGGTGGTCCACCACTTGCGGCCGTTGACCACGACCTCGTCGCCGTCGACGACCGCGGTCGCCTGCATGTTGGTGGCGTCGGAGGAGGCGGCATCGGGCTCGGTCATCGCGAAGCCGGAGCGCATGGTGCCGTCGAGCAGGGGGTCGAGCCAGCGGTCGCGCTGCTCCTGGGTGCCGTACTTGAGCAGCACCTCCATGTTGCCGGTGTCGGGCGCGTTGCAGTTGAACACCATCGGCGCGAGGAACGACCGGCCGGTCTGCTCGGCCACCGCCGCGTAGTCGGTGTTGGACAGGCCGGCGCCGCCGTCGGTGCCGTAGCGCTCGGCGTACGGCCCCTCGTGGCCCGCCGGCAGCCAGAGGTTCCACAGGCCCTGCTCGCGTGCCTTGGCCTGCAGCTCGCGCAGCGCCGGCGGGACTGCCCAGGGGTCGCGCCCGGTCGCGCGGGCCTCGGCGGCGTGGCGGTGGTGGTCCTCCTCGACCGGGGTCACCTCGGTGTCGACGAAGGCACGGACGCGGTCGGCCAGGTCCTGGGCGCGGGCAGAGGGTGCGAAGTCCATGCGCCCCACCGTAGGGGCCCTCAGGTGCGGGTCAGCCGCAGCACCGGGATCCTGCGGATGCCGGCCGTCTTCGCGGCGTACTCCGCGAAGCCGGGGTAGCGCGACGCCTGCTCGGCGTAGACCCGGTCGCGGTCCTCGCCGGTCAGCTCGGTGACGGTGACGTCGTGGGCGTCGGTGCCGACCTCGACACTGCCCCGGCCGGTTGCCACCAGGTTGTGGTACCAGTCGGGATGTATCGGCGCGCCGGCCTTGGAGGCGAAGACGAAGATGGTGTCCTCGCCCGCACCGCCGTCGGGCCCGGGGAGGTACATCATCGGGCTGACCCGTGGCTCCCCCGACCGACGCCCGGTGTGGTGCACCAGCACCATCGGCGCGCCCTCGAAGGGTCCACCGACGCGACCCTCGTTGGCCCGGAACTCCTCGATGACCTGCGCGTTGAAGTCGCTCATGGCGTCCCAACCCGGTCGTGGACCGGGGTGTTCCCCGGCGTGGTCAGCGCGGCTGGACCGCGGCCTCGGCGCGCGCGGCGTCGTAGAGGCAGGAGTCCTCGACCTCCACGGCCTCGCCGGTGCCGTCGGCCGGCTCCAGTGGCTCCTCGGTCGGCGACTCGGTCGGCGACGGGCTGGGCCGCGGGGTCGAGCGCGGCTCGTCGTCGGGCGCCGCGCTCGGCGCCGGTCCACGGGGCGCCAGGGCCTGCTGCACCTTGTCGCGGAGCCAGTCGTAGTCGGGGTCGCCGGAGAAGAACTCCGGGGAGCTGATGAAGGCCACCGACCGCACGTCGCCGCCCTTGGCGCGCAGCGCCAGGTCGACGAAGGCCGGCAGCAGCCGCGCCGGGATGTCGGTCCGGACGATCTCCTTGCCGGCCGTGGCCAGCGCCTGGTAGCGACTCAGCAGCGTCACGGGGTCGGCCTCGTCGATGAGGTCGCCGATCAGGCAGCGCTGGCGCAGCATGCGGGCGTAGTCACTCGAGCCATAGCGACCGCGCGCGAACCACAGCGCGTGGTAGCCGTCGAGGTGCTGCGCGGGTCCGGGGTGCAGCCACTCGTCGGGCGGGACCCCGGCCGACTGGTTGCCCTGCACCGCGACGTACTCGTTGATGTCGACGGTGACGCCCCCCATCGCGTCGACCAGCTGCTTGAAGCCCCCGAGGTTGACCAGGGCGTAGTAGTCGACCGGGATGCCGAGGCTGCCCTCGACGGCCTGCTTGATCGCGTCGGCCCCCTCGTTGGCGGACTCGCCGAGGACGCCCGGGTGCAGCAGCGGCAGCTGGCCGTAGACCGCGTTGAGCATCCAGCTGCCCTGGTCGCCCGCGCCGCGGAACCCGTCGGGGTAGAGGTCGTGCAGCGGTGAGTCGGGCGGGAACTGCGCGTTCATCAGGTTGCGCGGCAGGCTGAACATCGTCACGTCGCCGGTCGCGATGTCGGCGCGCACCAGCACGGCGGTGTCGGTGCGCACCCCGGTGCGGCCAGGTCCGTCGTCGCCGCCGAGCAGCAGCACGCTGACCGTGCTGAGACCTCCCCACGGGTCGGCGCGGGTGATCTCGTGCGGCAGCGCGGTCTGGGTGGCGGTGTCGTTGTCCTCGAACAGCGAGTGCACCAAATCGGCCTGGACGAGCGCATAGCGCACCGCGACCGCCGGCGGCGCGGCCAGCGCCACGACGAGGACCCCGGCGACGAGAGCGCCGAGCGCCCGCCGGGGACCCGAGCGGTCCTGGGGCCGCGTCAGCAGGTACGTCGCCAGGAGGCTCAGCGACCACACCGACGTCACGCCCGCGCCGAGGAACGCAGCGATCCGCAGGTTGGCCGGGTCGAACGCGAGGTCGAGCATCGGCCGCAGCCCCAGCTCGACGTAGCCGTAGACGGCGAGGCCGGTCGCGGCCAGGGTCGGCAGCAGCAGGAGCAGCCCGGCCCAGCGACGCGCCCAGAGCAGGCCGGCGCCGGGGACGACCGCGCCGAGCAGCGTGAGCGCGAGCGCCCGCGGGATCGTGCGGGCACGGGGCTTGCCGCGTCGCGCAGGCACCATCGCGCCCCTGGGCTGCTCACCCTCGCCCGGGCCGGCCGGACGCGCCTGCGTCGAGGTCATCGGATCTCCTGGCGTCCGGCCCTCTCGGGGGGTGGAGGGCGGCGGACCAGCGGCCACGCTACCCGTTGAGGTGGCCCCTCTCGTGCTTCTGACGCTCCGGGGGGCGGTCGGGTCACGGCGCTTCGAAACCGGGTCACCCGCGGTCGGCCACGTGACGACGCACCATCGCCGGAGTCAACGGAAGGACCGGGGGTTCGTGACCGCCCGGAAGGGGGAATGGTGCCGCTGGTCCCATCGCTGTCCCTGCAGGAGCACAGATGATCCACGCCGCCGCGTCCTCGGAGCTGAGGCTGGACGCCTCCTGGGTCGACTACGTCATCGTCGCGATCTACTTCGCGTTCGTCATCGGGATCGGGATCATGGCCCGCCGGTCCGTGTCCAGCAGCATCGACTTCTTCCTGTCCGGCCGGTCGCTGCCCGCCTGGGTCACGGGTCTGGCCTTCATCTCGGCCAACCTCGGCGCCGTGGAGATCATGGGCATGTCGGCCAACGGTGCCCAGTTCGGCATCCCGACGATGCACTACTTCTGGATCGGCGCGGTGCCCGCGATGCTGTTCCTCGGCGTCGTGATGATGCCGTTCTACTACGGCGCCAAGGTGCGCTCGGTGCCCGAGTGGATGCGCAGGCGGTTCGGCAACGGCGCCCACCTGGTGACGGCGCTGACCTTCGCGGTGGCCCAGCTGCTCATCGCCGGCATCAACCTCTACCTGCTCGCCAAGATCGTCAACATCCTGCTGGGGCTCAACCTCTACGTCTCGCTGGTGGTCGCGGCCATCATCGTGCTGTCCTACATCACCCTGGGCGGCCTGTCCGCGGCGATCTACAACGAGGTCCTGCAGTTCTTCGTCATCGTCGCGGCGCTGCTGCCGCTCACGCTCGTCGGCCTGCACAAGGTGGGCGGGTACGGCGGCCTGACCGACAAGCTCAGGGCCACCGCCGACGGGGAGGCGCAGGTGTCGTCGTGGCCGGGCACCAACCTCACCGGGATCGAGAACCCGGTCCTCTCCGTGCTGGGCATCGCCATCGGCCTGGGGTTCGTGCTGTCCTTCGGCTACTGGACGACCAACTTCGTCGAGGTGCAGCGGGCGATGGCCTCCAGCTCGATCTCGGCAGCGCAGCGGTCCCCCATCATCGGCGCCTTCCCCAAGATGTTCGTGCCGTTCATCGTGGTGATCCCCGGCATGATCGCCGCCGTCGCAGCCGCCGAGGTGGTCCGGGCCAAGCAGACCGGCGACCCCAACTTCGAGTACAACAACTCGCTGCTCTACCTCTTCCGGGACCTGCTGCCCAACGGCATGCTCGGCATCGCGATCGCCGGGCTCCTGGCGGCGTTCATGGCGGGTATGGCGGCCAACGTCTCCGCCTTCAACACCGTGTTCTCCGGCGACATCTGGCAGGACTACGTGGTCACGGACCGCGACGACGCCTACTACCTCCGCGTGGGACGCATCGCGACCGTGGCGGCGACCATCGTCGCGATCGGCACGGCCCTCATCGCCCGCAACTTCGAGAACATCATGAACTACCTGCAGACCCTGTTCGGGTTCTTCAACGCGCCGGTGTTCGCGACGTTCATCCTCGGCCTGCTGTGGAAGCGGATGACGCCGGCCGCCGGCTGGGCGGGCCTGGTCAGCGGCATCTCCGCCGCCGTCCTCGTGGGAGTGCTGAGCGAGGACGCGCTGGGCCCGATGTCCTTCGGGGTGCTCGGCCTGCGGGGGCAGGGCGCCAGCTTCGTCGCGGCTGGCGCGGCGTTCGCCGTCGACGTGCTGGTCAGCGTGCTGGTCTCGCAGGCGAGCCGGCCGCGGGAGGAGTCCGAGCTGCGGGGACTGGTCTACTCCCTCACGCCGAAGTCGGACTTCCACGACGACCAGGTCGAGGACCCGGCGTGGTACCAACGGCCCACCCTGCTGGCCGGCATCGGCGGGGCCATGGTCGTCGCCCTCAACGTCATCTTCTGGTAGGAGGCAGTCATGGCTTCGAGCACCGCGTCGGACGACCGTCACGCCCACAAGGCGGGCCTGTTCGACATCCGCAGCATCATCGGCCTGCTGCTGGGCCTCTACGGCGTCATCCTGGTGCTGACCAGCTTCTTCACCAGCGACGAGCAGCTGGCGAAGGCCGACGGCGTCGACGTGAACCTGTGGACCGGTCTGGGACTGCTGGTCGCGTCCGCGGTCTTCGTCGCCTGGGCGCGGCTGCGCCCGATCGTCGTGCCGGACGACCCGGAGGACGCCCACGCCAGCGACCACACCGACTGAGGCGTGTGCGGATCCCCCACTTCGGGGACCGTGGCACGTGAGCCATTCCCCCCGATGGCCCGATCGCGTCCGTGCCCGCGCGCGCGACCCGATCTGGTGGAACGACGTCGTCCAGCTGGTCAAGACCGTCGCCGCGGCAGTGATCGCCTGGGTCGTCGCCGCGGCCCTGCTGGACCTCCCCCAGCCGTTCCTCGCGCCGTGGTCGGCGCTGCTGGTGGTGCATGCGACCGTCTACCGCACGTTCTCCCAGGGCGCGCGCCAGGTCACCGCGACCGCGGGCGGGGTGGTCCTCGCCTGGGTCGTGGGCGACACCCTGGGCCTCGACACGTTCTCGGTCGCGGTGGCGCTGCTGGTCGGTCTGGCCGTCGGCGCGCTCGCCTGGTTCGAGGACCAGGAGACGACGATCGCCGCCACGGCGCTGGTCGTGCTCGCCACGGGCTTTTCCACCGACGACAGCATGCTGGCCTCACGGCTCGCCGACACCGCGATCGGCATCGTGGTGGGCCTCGTGGTCAACCTGGCCGTGTGGCCGCCGCTGAGGCGGCGGACGACGATCGCCGCGATCGACCGCCTCGACGACAGCATCGGACAGCTCCTGGTCCGCATGGCCGCGGACCTGAGGGCCGGCGCGGACGACGAGCAGGTGACGAGCTGGATCGAGGAGACCCGCGACCTCGACGGCCAGATCGACGACGCGTGGTCGCTGGTGCGCCAGGCGCAGGAGAGCGCCCGGATGAACCCGCGGCGCTCGGCGAAGGACCTGCGTCAGCCCCGGCAGTGGTTCGACCTGCTGCGCCGCATGGAGCAGGCCGTGGCGGAGGGGCGCAGCATGGCACGCACGCTCGGGCGAGCACTCGAGCGGGGCGACGGCTGGGACGAGGACTTCCGGGACGGCTGGCTCGGTCTGCTCACCGAGACCGGCGAGGCGCTCGAGGCCGCCGACAGCGCGCGCCTGATCACCGTGCGCGAGTCGATCGACGAGCTGGTCGGGCGCCTGGAGTCCGCGGACCCCCTGCCGCCCCGCTGGCCGGAGTACGGCGCGCTCCTGCTCAACCTGCGCAACGTCGTCGACACGATGGACGAGGTCTCCGCGGCCAACCCGCTCGACCAGCCGCCGCTGCCGCTCCGGGTGCCACGCCGCCGCCGGGAGCGCCCGGTCTCCGCACGCGACGCCTGAGCCGCACCGGCCCCGCTCTACGGTGGCTCCACCCGACCGCCACCGACAGGAGCACCGAGTGAGCGCCTACTGGATCTGCCTCTACCGCGAGGTCACCGACCAGGACAAGGTCACGGCGTACGCCGAGAAGGCCGGTCCGGCGATCCACGACGGCGGTGGGCGGTTCCTCGCCCGCGGACTGCCCGAGCTCACCTACGAGTCCGGCGAGGCCACGCGCACCGTGGTGATCGAGTTCCCCTCCGTCGAGGCCGCCCGCGCCACCCACGCCAGCGCGGCCTACCAGGAGGCGCTGGCCGCCCTGGACGGCGGCGCGGTGCGCGACCTGCGCGTCGTCCCCGGTGCGGAGCAGGCCACCGGCTGACGCGCGCCAGGCGGCCACCACCCCGCGCACGGTCGGGTGCCCGGCAGCCGGGCGCAGCCCTGTGCGCAGCATCACCTCGCCAGGAGGCCGGTGGATTGGAACGTTAAAGCCATCCGCGGAACACTGGAGTCATGACCGCCCAGGACCTCTCCCCGACCACGTCCCTCGCCCACCTGCACGCCCAGTACGTCGACGCGGTCAACGCCGCCGTCGCGGAGGACCGCATGGACCTCGTCGACGCGCTCGCCGCCGAGTTCGACCGCGAGGCGCTGACCCTGCCGACCGCGCCGGGGCTCCGTCCCGCCGCCTGAGCCCGCCCCTGTTTCGTCCCGGGAGACGGTGGGCACCGCCCGACTGAGCCGGTCAGGCAGGACGCCGGCTCCGTCGGGCGAGACAGTCTGAGGGGACGCACTCGCCTACGGACCGCCCGCGGTCGGAGCGCGGCTCCCGCGGGCGGTCCGCGCTCCGCCTCTGTGATCGAGCGAGGAGCTGCGGGCCCCGCGCGCCCTCCTCGAGGCCTGGCGCCTCGCCCACCAGGCCGTTGCTCAGTCGGTCTCCTCCTCGCGAGCCTCACCGCGCCGACGCAGGATCTTCGCGCCGGGCAGCCCCTCGACGACATGGCCGACATCGTCCATCCGGTCGGTGACGCCCTCGAGCTCGGGCAGGAGGTTGCCCATCCCCTCCAGCGCCGGCTCGATCCGGTCCACGAGGCGAGGCAGCTCGTCGAGCAGGCTCACCACTCCCCGCAGGTGAGCCGGCCTCACCGCTGCCGCGGCCTCGCGACCGATCGGGGCCAGCTTCTCCAGCACGGGCTGGTAGAGGTCGAGCAGCTGGCGGAGCCGGGCCACCTGCAGCTCCGCCCGCCGGCGGGTCTCACGTGCCTCCTGGACGGTGACCTCCGCCGCCCCGGTCGCCTCGTCCACACGGTCGATCACCGAGTCCGTGCGGTCCGTCAGCACGTCGATCTCGTTCAGCTTGTGCTCGAGCCGGATGACGATGAGATCAGCGCGGTTGAGCAGCTGGTCGGCGCGGCGCAGCAGCCGCGTGAGGTCCTGCATCAGCGCAGCGGCCTGGTCCGGCACCGTCAGCGCCACGGCGGCGGTGCGCCGGGGCAGGTCGACCAGGCGGTGGGCCAGTCCCGAGATGTCCATGCCTACCTCCGGTGGGAAAGTGCCCCGCCGACGGCACATCGAACCTCGCCGGGGCAGACGCCTCGAAGCACGCCCTACGCTGAGCGGGCACCACCACCGCTGGGAGTGACCATGAGCGATCTCGCCACCACCCTCCTGGGCAGCGCACTCACCGGCGTCGTCACCGGCGTCGCCCTGTGGTTCACCATCCGCCACGAGAAGCGCCAACGGCGCCTCGACCAGCTCGACGAGCTCGTCCCTGACCTCATCCGAGCCGCCGACGAGCTCCGCCTCCGCGTCCGTCGTCAGGAGATCTCCACGTCCGCGGAGCTCGACGATGATCCGGCCATGCGAGCACTGCGACACCGCATCGACCTCGTCGCCGCCCGCTCACGAGCCATCGACGAAAGGTTGCACTACTTCGTCGTCCACCTCCGCGGGCGTCTCCGCATCGATCCGACGCAGACGCCCGACCTCATCGAACCCATGGGCGCCCTCTTCGCCCTCTCCCTCGGGCTCCGTGAGTGGCTCGACAAGCCCGAGGACTTCGACGCCGAGCACTTCGCGGCGGTCTGAGTCGCCGCGGCTTCGGCGAGCCGCTCGGTGCAGCGGTGTCGCTTCGCCTGGTCGAGCCCGGTCGGCTCCGCTCCACGACGTCCGCCATGCCCTGGAGAACTCCGCACCACTCGTGCCGCAGACCGCTGCTCATCGCGCCGTGGCGAGCGAGGTGGTGCCGGTCAGCACGTCGTGCTCCACGACGTCGTGGCCCTGGTCCGGTTGCTCCAGGAGGGGGCTGTGCGCGGAGTCGTCGAACACGTAGAAGCCCTTCACCGGCGCACGGAGCTCGTCGAAGTACGCGCGGGCCAACGAGGTGACGGCGGTGTAGTCGTGCTTCCCCTCCAGGAAGTACACCGGGACCTCGAGCTCGGGAACGACCGTGCGGAGGTCGGTGTGGATCATCGGCTCCCACATGCCGAAACCGCGGGAGAATCCGCGTCCTCGCCACAGGTCGAGCTTCTCGCTCAGGGTGTAGCCGTGGAACCGCAAGGACCGCAGGAAGATGCCCGTGACCACCGACCCCATGTCGTGCATGGTGCCGACGCCGAGCCCGTGCATCGCGGCATCGCGGACCTTCAGGTAGGCCTCGGGCGTGCCGCCTGACATGGTGACCGGGGCGGCCTCGAGCCTGCCCACCATGTCGGTGTCGCCCCGGTCGCGGTAGGCGCCGAGCAGGTGGTCGTAGGCAAGCTTCTCGGACCTGAGCTGGTAGACCACTTGCGCCATCCCGAGGTAGGCGGCGTATCGCTGGGGTGACCGGGCCGCAGCCTGCAGGGCGATGAAGCTGCCCCAGGAGTGACCCAGGAGGTAGATCTTGTCCTGGGCGAACCGGCTGCGCAGGTAGTCGGTGACCGCCACGGTGTCGTCGATGAACTGCTCGATCGTCATCGACTCGGGCGGGACGTCGGAATGGTAGGAGAGGCCGGCGCCGCGCTGGTCCCACCACACGATGGTGAAGAGGTCTTCCAGACCGGTGGGGTAGTCCTGGGTCAGGAAGTAGTCCGGCATCCCCGGGCCGCCGTGGACCCACAGCAGCACCGGGTTGGCGACGTCCTTCCCGCGGATGACCATGCCGTGGTCGACGCCGTTGATCGGCACCGTGATCTTCTCCGAGATGCTCCCGGCGATCGGGTGCCCGTCCCCGTCGAGGAACGGTTCGGGGGCGCCGGGACTCCACCACCACAGCAGACCGCCGAGACCGAGCACCGAGGCCAGCATGACGATCCCTCCGATCCGGGCTGCGCGCAGGACGCCTCGCCACCGGCTCGACCGAGGACGCGGCGGCACGGCCGTGGTGCCGGTGCCACCTGCGTCGGTCTCGGGCCTGTCCGCCACAGGATCTCGCCTCCTCCGGCGCTCCCCGCAACCACCACGATGGTCCTCGTCCCAGGCTCAGGCGAGAGCCGAGTGGCCCTGGCGCAGGGCTCGCCCCACGGGACACGCCGCGACAGTGGGGCGGGTGGGGCTCGAACCCACGACCCAAGGATTATGAGTCCTCTGCTCTGACCGGCTGAGCTACCGCCCCTCGTCCGAGGCACCCTATCCGGCGCCGTGGACGCCCCTTCCTGCGAGCAAAGAGCCGGCGTTACGGCGCCGCCAGCATCACCCGCGAGAGCCGCACGAACGTGTAGCCGCGGGCTCGGATCTTCCGGATGATGCTCGGCAGCGCGTCGGCGTCCAGCGTGCTGTGGTCGGTCGGGTGCGAGCCGACATGCATCAGCACGATCTCACCGGGGCGCAGCGCGGCCAGGACGCGCCGTTCGACGGCCGCAGCGCTCATGCCGCCCGAGGTGCCCTTCCAGCCCAGCGAGTCCACGGTCCACCGGAACGGCACGTAGCACAGCTGGTTGGCCAGCCCGATCACGCGCGCGTCCCGGGCGCCGTACGGGAAGCGGAAGAAGCGGCGTGGATCCTGGCCGGTCGCCGCGGCGATCAAGGTCTGCGCCGACCTGATCTGGGTCCGTACGGCGGCGTCGGACAGCGTGGTCAGGTCGGGGTGGCTCACGGTGTGGTTGCCGATCAGGTGCTCGCGTCCCAAGCGTGCCGACCTCACCGGATAGCGCTCCACCCACTGGCCGGTGAGGAAGAACGTCGCGGGCACACCCGTCCGGTTGAGCGTCGAGCGGATCGGTGCGACCGCGTCGGCGTTGGCGCCGGCGTCGAAGGTGAGAGCGACGACCTTCGCGGTCACAGGCAGCTGGGACACCTCGAGGCCAAGGAACCGGGCGGGCACGATGCAGGCGGCACTCGACGACGTCGTCGCACCTACTGCTGCCGCAGGCGTGTCCGGGACGCGTGCGGGGACCGAGGCGGTCTCGACTGCCGACTGGGGCGTCGAGGCCGGGGATGTGGTGCACGCGGCGAGCAACGGGAGGAGGACGAGCAGGATCGTCGAGAGGAGACTTCGGGAGCGCGTCATGGTCATCACCAGCTTGGTCGAGCTCCACCTCCAGTGTACGCCGTGACTCAGACCGACAGGGCC